>NZ_FWWV01000013.1 GCF_900176075.1 Pasteurella testudinis DSM 23072 | reverse complement strand
ATAAGTATGGAAACCGACATTTTTGGGCAAAGGGTTATTATGTAAGTACAGTGGGTTTAAATACAAAAGTGGTAGAGGAATATATCAGGAATCAGGAAAAAGAAGACATGATTCAAGATAATTTATCGAAGAAAGAATATGTGGACCCCTTTAAGGGGTAAGCCACAGAGTTATTGTGCAGTTGTCAGTCTTTTCGCATGCCCCTTGAGGGGCATGTGAATTACTAGGCCCTTATAGGGCAGCCGAAAAACCGCACGTTTCACGTGCGGATTGTTATTTAGGTTGTTTTCCTTCACGCTGGTAGTTCGAGGCTGACCGCACTTTCATCACCGACCAAGACATTTTGTTTGGCTTTGTTCAGCGTCAGCTTGAGATTAGGATTAGCGAAAACCAGCGGTGAGATTAAGGCGCCTTGTGTAGCCGGAAATCGGCTTTTATCGACATACGTTAAAATATCGCCTTGTTTAACCCGTTGGTATTTATCGATATTGGCTTTGAAGGCGGCGCTATTTTTCATCGAATTGAGTCCGATGTGGATTAAAACCTCCAGTCCGTCATCTCGGCGAATGATAAAGGCATGACCGCTGGGGAACGCCGCAATCACAATGCCGCTGAAAGGACTGACGACGACATCGCCGCTTAACTCAATGGCGAATCCTTCGCCGAGTGATTTATCGGAAAATGTGCTGTCCGGTACGTCCTCCAACGGCAGCAATAATCCTGACATCGGCACGATAAAGTTTTTTTCTTGCTTTTCCATGATAACTCCTCATTTGTTTCTGTAATTCGGTGTTTATTTCAGTGAATTTATTCAGTGGGCTTATTCCGTGAACCTATTTTCTGAACTTACTGTTGAGCCGCATATTCCATTTGTTTCCTGCGCAGATTTAAAACATTGCTCATTTCATCGCGCACGCTGTCCAAGCGGTAGAAATACATTAAGCCGATAACCAAAAGGCAAATCACCAACGGAATCCAAATAAAGCATATTTCAATGCTTAACAACGCGGATTCGGATTGTTGTACATTGGGTTGGTAGCCGCCGGATTTTAAGATCCAGCCGATCAACGCACCGGCAACGCCCATGCCGAATTTGACGAAGAAACCTTGTAAGTCGGCGATCATGCCGGAAATGCTGCGGTTTTTTTGATATTCGGAATAATCAATCACATCGGGCTGAATGGCAAAGGTGACGCCAAAGATGCCGTACATGCCTAAGCCGGTGATGGCGAGACTGAGGATTAATAATAGTGCGGAGTCTTTACCGATATAGAACAACAGATCGCCGATAATATAGACTACGGCGCAAGCCATGATGAGCGTGCGTTGCGGAAATCTTTTTTGTAAACGGGGCAGCAGGAATAAGATCGGCAAGCCGGACAGGATCCCGAAGAAGCCGACAACGGTGAGCCAGTCGGTGCGTTCCAGATTATAGGTGAAATAGTAAATCACCGAGGTGTTACGCATCACATACAGTCCGAAATAGAGGAAATTGACCAACACCAAGATCCATGTTTGACCGGTGATGCCTCTGAAATCGTCCCAAACTGAACTGTTTTTCTCGCGTACGACCGTCGGCGGCACCACTTCTTGGGTTTGTGAAAAGGTGAAGAAGAAAATCAGCATAGCTAATACGCCATATAAGCTCATCGTGATCAGATAACCGCTTTTGTAATCCCCCTGCCCGAAGAAATCGACCAGCGGTTGGGTAATGCTCATTACCACGGCGGTTCCCAATAGTGCACAAACCATGCGGCTGGAAACCAGAATATTACGTTCATGCACATCGGCTGTCAGACGGGGTACAATCGTATTCAGCGGAATATTGACGACGGTGTATGCCAAAGACAGCATGATATAGGTGGCATAAGCCCAGGCAATTTTGCCGGCCGCGCCAAAATCGGGAACATAGAAGGTAAGTGCGGTGAAAATGGCAAAAGGCAAGGCGCCGATGATGAAATAGGGGCGACCTTGCCCCCAACGCGTGCGAGTACGATCGACGACCAGCCCCATCATGACATCGGTAAATGCATCGAGCAGTCGGGTGGAAAGCAGCATTGTGCCGACCACCGCCGCTTCGATACCGAATACGTCGGTATAAAAGAACATCAAATAGGACGCCATTGTGCCGAATACAAGATTACAACCGAAATCTCCGGAACCATAACCAATACGTTTAAGCCAACTGTTTTTCATAATCTGATCCTTATATAAAACGGGTTTTATTGTTGTTGCGCCAATGCGGACAGTGTCGCCATATCATTTTTTAAATGTTGATAAATGGATTTATACACTTGGTAATATTGGCTATACAGCGCATGGGCTTGCGGATTCGGCATGATTTTTTCGTCCAACAGCTGCCATTTTTGCACCTCTTCAAAGGTCAGTACGCCCGTCCCGACACCGGCTAAAATCACATCGCCTAAATTGGCTTCGGTGTCGTTTAACGGACAAACCACCGGATAGCTGGTGACATCGGCAAAAATTTGCTTCCACAGTTTGGATTTTGTCGCGCCGCCGGCGATGATGATATATTCCCCCAGATTTTCGCCGGTGGTTTCCATCGCTTGGCGCAGGGCGTAGGCGACCGCTTCCATAAACGCACGGAAGATATGGGCTTTGCTGTGGGTCAGCGATAAACCGACAATTGTGCCTTTGGCGTGGGAATCCCAAATCGGGCTGCGTTCGCCCATAAAATAAGGCAATACGACTAAGCCGCCGCTGCCGACCGGCACTTTTTCGGCCTGTCGGTTCAAAACGGTATAAACGCTGTCACCGCCCCGTTTCTCCTGTTCGATTTCCCAGTGGCACAAGGTGTCGCGAAACCATTTGATGATTGCGCCGGCGGTATTGGAACCGGCAAAGTTATAGCTTAATTTTTTGGCGTTATACAGATAAGGCCAGACGATCAATCCGTCGCTTTTCACCGGTTTTTCAGAAATCAACGCCGCACACATTGAAGTGCCGACGGTGGCGGAGTAGATATTGGGTTGGTAAATCCCCAAACCGATACTTGCCGCGCCGCAGTCGATTCCGGCGGCAATCACCGGTAAATCGAACGGTAAGCCTAATTCGTGCGAGGCTTCTCGGCTTAATGTGCCGACAATATCGGTGGATTCCACGATATTCTGCGGCATTTTATCCAATGGAATGCCCAGTGCTTGCGACATTTCTTGTGACCAAGTGCGGGTATTCATATCGAAAATGCCACCGATATTGCCTGCCGAAGAGTAATCAATTGCAATTTTGCCGGTCAGTTTATACATCACATAATTGTTCGGCGGCAGAAAAAGAGCGGTTTTTTGCCAATTGTCAGGTTCGTTGTTTTTTAACCACAACATTTTGGTAAAGCCGTAATAAGGATCGACACTGTTATAAGTGATTGCTTGCAGCCGTTCCAGATCGACATTCTCTTTGACCCACTGGGTTTCTTGCGCAGCGCGGCGATCCATCCAGATCATACAAGGGCGGATCGGATTCATTTCACTGTCTAACGGAATGCCCGAACCGCCGTACAGTCCGCTGATGGCAATCCCTTTTATTTGCTGAATATCAATACCGGCGTTTTGTACGGCTTTTTTGACGGCATTGGCGATAGAGCGTTTCGTCGCGTCCAGCCAGACGTCGGGCCACTGTTCCGCCCAAAGCGGTTTGGGCGTTAATACGCCGTATTCTTGCAGATCTTGTGCGATCAGATTGCCTTTGCAGTCCATTAAAATGGTTTTCGCGCCGGACGTGCCGATATCCGTACCTAATAAATAATTCATACCGTTCCCCTTTTATCCGTTATCAGAAACAAGTGAATGCGCCGTCAACCACAAAATCGGCGCCGGTGGTGAAGCTGCTGCTGTCGCCTGCCAAGTAGACGCAAATAGATTGCAGCTCTTCCGGTCTGCCTAGGCGGTGTAGCGGCGCCATGTCATTCCATGTTTTGATTAACGGTTGCAACTCTTTTGAATTGAGCGTCAGTTCGGTGCCGATGTAGCCCGGACTTAAACTGTTGACGCGAATATTGTGTTTCGCCCATTCAATTGCCAACGATTTGCTCAGCTGAATCACGCCGGCTTTGGAGGCGTTGTAGGCACACTGCGGCTGCGGCACGTTGACGATATGGGCGGACATTGAAGCGGTGGTGATAATCGAACCGCCCTTGCCTTGCTCAATCATCAATTTTCCTGCCGCTTGGGCGGTGAGGAAAACACCGGTTAAGTTGACGTTGATCACTTTTGACCACTGCTCGGCGCTCATCTCCTCCGCCGGAATATTCAGGCAGATTCCGGCATTACAGAAGGCTATATCCAATGATGAGAAATGTTGTTTAACCGCTTCAATCATACGATTAACGCTGGCTTGATCCGTCACATCGGTTTGCACGGCAAGGGTTTTGACGCCTTCCGTTTTCGCTATTTCTTCGGCGGTTTTTTGCGCTTCTTCGATATCCCAATCGGCAATTACCACATTCGCACCGGCTTGGGCAAAACCGAATGCAACGCTTTTGCCGATCCCTCTTGCACCTCCGGTGATAAAGGCGGTTTTTCCGTCTAATTTCATTTGCTCTAAAATTCCCATGATCCGATCCTCTTGTTATTGATTGGAAAGTGTTAATAAAATCAACTTATACAAAGTTAGTTTATTAAAGTTGATTTATGTTATTTCGCCTTTTAAATCTTGTCAAAGCGCTTTTTTAAAATTCACGGCAAACTACGATGTTTTATCCAAAAATGTGATAATGTTCACAAAGTCAAAGATTGCTTTATTCAAAAAAGCAAGAAATAGGTAGAGTGCTAAAACATGTCGGCGTTTACGTTCGGCGTTCGCATAAGCAAGCGAGGATAAATTCGAGTATGGTTGGGACAAAAAGAGGTTTTAAGAGGTGAATAAAGTCAATACCCCGTTAGATATCAAGCAAGGGAATTACCATAAAATTTATCAACTGTTTTTTACGCATGACAAGCTCTCCAAACCGGAGATCGCCCAGTTATTAAATTTGAGCCTGCCGACGGTGGTGAATAATATTAGCGGCTTGGAAAGCGAAGGAAAAATCAGGGTTCAAGGCTTTAATAAATCGCAAGGCGGCAGACCGGCAACAGCCTATCAATTAATTGACGATGCTTTTATTGCGATTGGCGTGGAAATTCAACAAAAAAGAGTAAAAACACTGGCGGTAAATTTAAAAGGCAATGTGATTGCGGTTGAGGAAAATATGTTGGCGTTTGCCGACAGCGATGAATATACCGTAAAACTTTGTCGGCTGATTAATCAATTTATTGACGGCTTGGGCTATGCTGAGCGGCAAATTTTAGGTATCGGCATCTCCATTCAGGCGATTACGAGCAAAGACGGCACAGCGGTTTTATACGGTAAAGTCGTGCCTTGCGAACGGTTTAATATCGAACGGTTGCAACCCTATTTAACCTATCCGTTAATGCTTTATCATGATGTGAAATGTGCGGCAAAAGCCGAATTATGGCAGGTAAAACATATTGATAACGCCATTTATGTTTCCATCAGCGAGCATTTGGGCGGAGCGATTATTCTGCATAACCAGATAGATTTGGGCAAAAACGGCTATTCCGGCGCGCTGGAACATTTGCAGTTGAGCAGCACCGGAAAACGTTGTTACTGCGGCAGAGTCGGTTGTATGGAAACCTACTGTTCCCTTGATGCGTTGTTGCGGTCGGAAGATGAAATCAACGATTTTTTCCAGCGCTTAAGAGAACAGGAAAATACAGCGCTTGAGCGCTGGCATCTCTTTTTGGATAAATTGGCGCAAGGACTGACGCATGTTTATTTATTGCTGGAGCGGGATATTATTCTCGGCGGCGAGATCTCGGAATATTTAATTGCAGCGGATCTTGTGTTATTGAAAGATAAAATAAAAGCACTGGCGCCGTTCCCGTTGGATAATCATTTTATCCGCATTGCCGCAGTGCGCAAAAACGCCTCGGCAATTGGCGCGGCATTGCCTTTTGTTTTGAATTATTTAGCGTGGAATGAAAATTAAACAAAAAATAAACCCATCGAATTCGATGGGTTTTTCATCTAATAAGGTCAGTTATTCACCGCCGCCACATTCGTTTCCATTGCGGGGGGATTTTTTTGTGATTTCATCACATATTGCAAACCTTGTTCCCGCACTTTTTGTGCGTTGCTCGGATCATTGAGCTGTTCATAGGTGTAAGCCGCCATAGTGAAGTCACTGGATTTCACCAAGTGCGGTGCTGCCAGCACATTGTTGAGATAGGTTTTCGCCGATTCGAATTCGTTGAGGCGAATGTCCAGATAGCCCAATGCGCGGTTGTAAGCCACTTTCAATTCATCGTCGTTTTCATTACGCAGCTGTTTTTCAAGGATTTTGATCAGCTTGCTGTCACTTTCCAATTGCAAGTGCGGTAGCTGTTGCAGTAATGCCAGACGGTCAGTTTTTCTATCGACTTTTTTGATGGTTTCCAATGCGATTTGATAAGCGGAATCGTGATCGTTGGCGGCGATTAAGCGTTTTACCATGCCGATTTTGGCGTAAATGTCGTTGTGACGTTTGCGCGGTTGTTCTTCCCACCACGCTAACAGCCCGTCTACGCCGTCTTCATTCAGTTTCTCATCTTGCAAGCCGTCTTCGATTTGTTGGCGTAGCTGATTCAGTTTTTCCGGCGTATAGTTCAGTTTGTTTTCAACCCGAGAGAACAGTTCGTCCAATGAAGTATAGGCTTTGGATTGTAGGTAGATTTCGATGGCCAAACGCAACACTTCCGGATTATACGGCGCTAATAACAGCAGGCTGTCGATGGAGCTGCGTGCCGCAGACAATTTGCCTTGCTGCAATAAGATACGGGTGCGGGCTAGCTCGACGATTAAATTATCATTGCCTGCCAGTTTGGTCGCTTCGATCAGATATTTGTTGGCGCTGAATTCATCGCCTTTCTGTTGTGCTGCCTCGGCCGCTTTAATAAAGTTTAATACCGGCTCGCTGGCGTGCTTGGCGTTTTTGCCGATTAATTTTTCCGCTTTGGCATAATCGCCTTCGTCCATTTTGATTAATCCGGCAAGGGTTTGTTTTTCCGCTTTCAGGCGTTTGCGGCGGGAAAACCAGCCGTAGGTGCTTTTGTTCAGGCTACAGAAACGGGAAATGGCCGCCTGAATTAAATACACCACCGCAAGGGATAGCACAAACAGGATAACCAAGGTCGGAATGGTCATTTCAATGTCATGGTTGGCGGTGGAAATCAATACATAGCCTTGTTTACCGGAAAGGTAAGGGCCGGCGACCAAACCCGCTAATAAAATCAGCATGAGAAAGAGTACTTTAAACATAATGGTAGCTCCTATTGTGCAGATTCGGTGGTTGGGGCAGGGGCGGTGTCAGTAGCATCGGGCACGGCTTCGGTTGCCCTGTTTTCTGGCGCAGCAGCCGGTGTTTCGCCTACCATGGCGGTATTGTCAGCGCGAGTATCTTCGGCAGTAACTTGCGCAGGCAGGTTGCTGTCGGTTTGCTCGGTGTTTTCCTCGGCATTGCTTGCCGGCGGATTGCTGTCTTGTGGTGCTGTTGTTGCCTCTTCCGCTTTTTGAGCCTCTTCTGCTTTTTGATTTGCTTCTTTTTCTTGTGCGGCTTTCGCTTTTGCCGCTTCGGAACTGGAGAATTGTTCTAAAGTGCGGTGATCACGATTCAATAGCGTACCGATTGCTTGCCAGGCACTTAGTTGTTGTGGCGCGTTGACATAGATCGATTGATCTTTCAACTGATCAACTTGTTGCAGGAATTGTTGTACCGAATAATCATCGGTGTCAAAGTAGCTGCGAATCCAACTGGCGACCGAATTGAGCGATTGTTTATAAACCTCGTTTTGCTGCCGGGGTACGGCGGACAGAGCAACCTGTAGGCTGAGGCGGATATTCTCTTTTAGAAAAATATCTTGATCCGGCGCTAAAAATTCAGGACGGTTCGGATCTTTTTTCCGCACTTGGATAAAGTGAGACAGGAAAGAAGAGGCGCTTTTTTCCAGATTCTCTTGCCAGTCGTCAATTGAGCTGCTGACTTCGTTGCTGGTTTTATTTGTCGGGTTCAATGCCAGCACTTTTAAGTTATCCACTTGCGAAACCAAGAGGCTGAGTTGCGACATAATCAAATCTTGGTCAACGTCATTGACGTTTTGCAGCTGAGTCAAATCGTTGCTGATAGCGGTTCGAATCGATAACGCTTGCGAGCTGGACACTTGTTGCAGGGTCTGGTTGGCCTCCTGCAATAGGGAAACCACCGTATCAATGTCATTGTCCAGCACCAATTTACGCTGTGCGTTGGTTAGCAGAAAATCAGCTTCCGACATCAACCAATCGTTCGGATCGGTTTTATTGTTAAAACTTAATTTATTCAATTGATTACGCAATTCGCCGTTTTCCGTTTTTTGCAGATCCAGAGCGGCGGTCAGTTGTTGGATTTCACGCTGCGTCTGTTGCTGCGCATTATCCTGCGCCTGCTGCAATGTGGCGAGCTGGCTTTCCAACGCGTGTTTTAGCGCTTCGCTATTGTCAACAGCCGCGCCTTGAACCGCACTTGCCGTTTGCTCCTGACCTTTCAGGTTACCCAATTCGGCTGATAATGCGGCAACTTGCTGCTGCACGGCAGTGAGTTGTTGATTGCCCCAAAAATAACCGCCGGCGCCGATTCCCAGCGCAATTAAAATTGCCAGCAGGGATAACCCTTTGCCGCCGGATTTGACCGGTGCCGGTTTATGCTCGTTTTTGCTATTGTCTGTTGCGGTTTCTGTTGTTTTTACGGACGCTTTTTCGGACATGTTGTTCTTCTCGGAAGTGTTGTTTTTTAGCGGTGCTTTTGGCGTAGTTTGATTTTTATCGGACGCCTTTTGATTATCAGCGGAAGCGGATTGCTTAGCTTGAGATTCTTTCACCGTCGATTTTTTGTCAACCGCACTTTTGTCAACCGCACTTTTGGCAGTCGATTTTCCACTAGCCATTTTTTCTGTAGCCGCTGCGGTGTCAGTGCCTGTTTTGCCGGACGGCGGCACAGTCGTCGGTTTTTGCTCTGGTTGCGTTTGATTACCGGAAATTGGGGTGTTTTTCTCGTTCATCTATCCTACCTCTGCTAATTCAATTCGTTTTTCAATGATAACAGCGTATCCAATATTGCAGCATTATCAGCGCGCACGGTTTGGCTGATATGTTGCCAACCGTACTCTTTGGCTAATCGGGTGATACGCGGGCTAATTGTAATTAAATGGCACTGTGTCAACCAATTATGGTCATTTTTTGGTACAAATTCCACCAAATAGCGCAAAATTTCCTGGCTGGTCACCACAATAGTGCTGATTCCGGCACGTTTCCAAACGCTGATTTGTTGAATATTATCATATTCTTTCGGAATTCGCTGATAACATTCGACAACTTCGACGCTTGCACCTCGTGCTTCGGCTTGTTGTCGAAACAGCTCACGGCCGCCGTTGCCGCGCAAAACCAGCACTTTTTTATTGTTCAAGTGCTGCATAAGCGGTAACGCGAGCAATCCTTCGCTGTTTTCATCGGGGTGCGGATAATACACCGGATTTTCACTCAATGCGGTGAAATATTCGGCACTCCGCCTGCCGACACTGAAATAATGCAGATCGGGACGCCAGTGCAGGCCGATATTGCTCAGCACTTGGTTGGCATAGCTGACGGCATTTTTAGATACGGCGAAAACGAATGCGCCGCTCGGCAAATTTTGCAACAAGGTCGGCAGCTGATTCAATTCACTGCCTTTTTCAATGCTGAATAACGGCGCATAAAGGGTGGCAAAACCATGTTGATTCAACAATTGGCAAAGCGCTTCTCCGTTCGGTTGCGGACGTGTGATCAAAATAGCCATCTGCTTTTTGCTCCGCTACGGATGATAAATCGCTTGTAGGATTTGCGCTGCACCTTGCGCCAGCAACTGTTGTGCCACCTCGATTCCCAACTGTTCCGCTTGCTCAGGCACGGCATGTCCTTCCGCGCGCAAAATTTGCGTTCCGTCGGTATTGGCAACCAGCGCTTTTAAATAGATTTGTCCGTCTTGCAGCTCGGCATAGCCGGCAATCGGCACTTGACAACCGCCTTGCAGGTGACGGTTCATGGCGCGTTCGGCAGTGACGCAGCAGGCAGTTTGCGGGTGCAAGAGCGGTTGTAGCAGTTGGTTGATTTCGTGATCGTCAAGGCGGGTTTCGATTCCGAGAGCGCCTTGCCCTGCCGCCGGCAGTGATTGGGTCGCACAAAGCGTGGAACGGATTCGTTGCTGCAAGCCGAGCCGTTTTAGGCCGGACGCTGCCAGGATAATTGCGTCATACTCGCCGTTATCTAATTTGGCCAAGCGTGTGCCGACATTGCCACGCAAGGAGTGGATTTGCAGATCGGGGCGCAAGGCTTTTAATTGCGCTTGACGGCGCAGACTCGAAGTGCCGACCACCGCACTTTGCGGCAGATCGTCAAGTGCGGTATAACGGTTGGAAACAAAGGCATCGCGCGGATCTTCCCGTTCGCAAATCACGCTTAATCCCAGCCCTTGTGGAAATTCCATCGGCACGTCTTTCATCGAATGTACCGCCAAATCGGCGCGGTTTTCCAGCAGTGCCAGCTCTAACTCTTTGACAAACAGCCCTTTGCCACCGATTTTTGCCAGCGGGGTATCCAAAATGATGTCGCCTTTGGTGACCATCGGGATCAGTTCAATGTTTAAGGCTGGGTAAAGGGTTTGCAGGCGTGCTTTAATAAATTCGGCCTGCCACATCGCCAGCGGACTTTGTCGGGTTGCAATTCTAATGGTTTTATTCATAATTTTTATATGGAAAAGCAGATTGGAATGCGCTAATCCTACCATTGTTGCCGTTGGTTGTCAGCGCAGAAGCGTTGATTCCGGCGGATTTAATCGTAAGAAAGCCCAAATTCGGGCGAAAAACCGCTAAATTATGCCGGTTGTGGTTTGAATGGAACGGAAAAAATGTGCGGTTAAATAATTGGAATAGATTATAATGAGCGCTGTGTTATAGTTATGACCGATTGACTTTTTCTTTTTTAATCGCCGTTATCTATTCGGCGCGGTTATTTTTTACTCATAATGTATAGGGGTTTGTTGTGAATATTCGGGATTTGGAATATTTGGTTGCATTATCGGAATATAAACATTTTCGTAAAGCGGCGGATGCGTGCCATGTCAGCCAGCCGACACTTAGCGGACAAATCCGTAAACTGGAAGACGAGCTGGGCATTTTATTGTTGGAACGCACCAGCCGCAAAGTCTTATTTACCCAATCAGGCATGTTGTTGGTGGATCAGGCGCGCAAAATTTTGTTGGAAGTGCAAATTTTCCGCGAAATGGCGAGTAATCAGGGCAAAGAGATGAGCGGGCCGCTGCATATCGGCGTGATCCCGACCTTGGGGCCGTATCTGCTGCCTTGTATGCTGCCGGTGCTGGAACAGGATTTTCCGGAATTGGAGTTGTATTTATATGAAGCGCAAACCCAAAATCTGCTGGAAAAACTGGAAATGGGGCAACTGGATTGTGCTATTTTGGCACAAGTGCCTGAAACGGCGAATTTTATTGAAGTGCCGATGTTTAAAGAAGAGATGATGCTGGCGGTGTCGCCGAAACACGAGTGGGCAAAAGAGCGGTCTTTAGCCTTAAGCGTGTTGAAAAATCATGAGATTTTGATGTTGGACGACGGCCATTGTCTGCGCGAACAGGCAATGGATTATTGCTTTACCGCCGGCGCACGCGAAAACAGCCATTTCCAGGCAACCAGTCTGGAAACGTTGCGCAATATGGTGGCAGCCAATACCGGCGTGACCCTGATGCCGAAGTTGGCAATTATCAATGAGGGCAATCGTCAGGGCGTCGAATATATTCCGTTCAGCGAGCCACGGCCGCACCGCGGTATCATTTTGGTTTATCGTCCCGGCTCACCATTACGCGCCCGCTATGAACGCATTGCCAAAATTATTCAGGCGGCGGTGATGCCGATGTTGTCTTAGGCATTCAGATAAACCTTGTTTCAGTTAAGTAATGGGAAAGTTTATGGCCGGAGTTCGTGCTCAACAAAAAGAAAAAACACGCCGTGCGTTGATTGATGCCGCTTTTAACCAATTGAGTGCGGAAAAAAGTTTTTCCAATCTGAGTCTGCGTGAAGTGGCGCGTGAGGCAGGGATTGCGCCGACGTCATTTTATCGCCATTTTCGCGATATGGACGAATTGGGCTTGACGATGGTAGATGAAGCCGGTTTGATTCTGCGTCAGTTGATGCGTCAGGCACGCAAACGGATTGAGCGCGGCGGCAGTGTGATTGTGATTTCGGTGGAAACCTTTTTTGAGTTTATCACCGAGCGACCGAATATGTTTCGCTTACTGCTGCGCGAAAGTTCCGGCACGTCGCAAGAGTTCCGCACCGCGGCGGCGCGTGAAATTCAGCATTTTGTGGCGGAATTGACCGAATATATTGACGTGCAGGGAAAAGATTCGCGTTATTTGGCTTATGTGCAGGCGGAAGGCATGGTAACCATTGTTTTTACCGCCGGCTCACATGCGTTGGATATGAACAATAAAGAGCGGGAAGCGTTAAAACAACGCCTGATTTTACAATTGCGCATGATTGCCAAAGGGGCGCTGAAAATCGTAGAAGAAAAAATGCAGCCGCCTTCGGCGTAATATTTCAATAGTGCGGCGGCGGTGTTTCTTCCGCTTGGGACGCAATATTCGACGGTTGCAGATCGACCAATTTTCTCGCCAATAACCGCACTTGCTGTTGCAGGCGGTCGATTATAAATTGTTGTTCGATCAACGACTGGTTCAAATCTTCGATAGTGCCTTCCTGAAAGGTTAATTTCATTTCCAGTTCGGTGATTTGTTGTTGCAGGTTATTAAATGATGGCATATTGATTTTTGTAAAAACTGACCCTATATAAAAAATGTACTTTAACCTATTCGGCATCAAATATATAGTATAAGATGATTCATCTAAACCACTCCAAACTATAAAGGGGAAAACAGAAATGTTAATCAAAAAGAAATTATCGGTTGTTGCGTTATTGATCGCAAGTGCGGTTTCAACGTCGGTCTTGGCAGCAGGCGAAACATTAAAGGATCCTAAATTCGTTGAAGAGTCATCTTACGCGCTTGGCGTGTTAATGGGCAAGAACATTCAACAAGTGGTTGATTCACAAAAAGATTTGATCGTTTACGACCAAGCGCAGATTATCGCAGGTTTACAACAAACCCTAGACGGCAAAAGCAAGTTGAATGATCAGCAATTGGAACAGCAATTGCGTCAGTTAGATCAAGAGTTGGGGGCGGTCGTTGCCAAGAAAGAAGCGCAGGCAGCACAAGAAAATGCCGACAAAGGCGCTGAATTCCGTAAAGAATATGCTAAAAAGGACGGGGTGAAAAGCATGCCGTCCGGTCTGCTGTATCGTATTGAGAAAGCAGGCGAAGGCGCACAGGTTGAACCGACCGATACGGTGAAAGTGCATTATCAGGGCAAATTGATTGACGGTGAAGTGTTTGACAGCTCGCTGCAACGCGGCGAACCGATTGAATTCCAACTTAACCAGCTGATCCCCGGTTGGATTGAAGGGATTCCGTTAATCAAAAAAGGGGGAAAAATCGAATTGGTTATTCCGCCGGAATTGGCTTACGGTGAACATGCAACCGGCAATATCCCGCCGAACTCCACGTTGGTATTCGATATTGAGTTGTTAGATGCGACCAAAGCGGCAGAGAAGCAATAATCAATCTAAAATAGAACGGACTACCGCTCAAGTGCGGTAGTCTTGTTATCATCAGCCTTTAACCTTTATTTTTTACCGATAAAATTTTATGGTACAGGATACACGACCTTTTACTGAACAGGATCATGCCATTCTGCAATCCTACCTTGCCGTTGTTGACGGTGTGGCGGCATTGATTGGTAATCATTGTGAAATCGTTTTGCACTCTTTAGAAGATTTACAGCGTTCGGCGATTTATATTGCCAACGGGCATAATACCAACCGTAAAGTTGGTTCGCCGATCACCGATTTGGCATTAAGCTCATTGCACCATATGCAAACCGATAATGTGTCTAAACCCTATTTCACCAAGTCGAAAGGCAATGTGTTGATGAAGTCGGTGACTATTGCGATCCGCAATCATGAGAAACGGATTATCGGCTTATTGTGTATCAATATGAATTTGGACGCCCCGTTATCGCAAGTTGTGCAATCGTTCGTTCCGACCGGCACACAGCCTGAATTATCCGCGGCGGTCAATTTTGCCAATTCGGTCGAAGACTTGGTATCGCAGACTGTTGAACATACCATCGAAGAGATTAACGCCGACAGTAATGTCGCCAACAACAGTAAAAATAAACAGATTGTGATTTCATTATACGAAAAAGGCATTTTTGATATTAAAGATGCGATTCACCAAGTTGCCGAGCGGTTGGATATTTCACGCCATACGGTCTATTTGTATATCCGTCAAATCAAACAGGATGATACCGAATTGTAATGCGCTACGTTTTGCAAGTCACACAACCGCTGTATGGCGGACAAGGTTCGGCACTGGCGTTGCAACTGGCACAAGCACTGCTGGCAAATGGTCACCAACTGACGCAGATCTTTTTTTACCGTGACGGAGTGTATCACGGCAATGCTTTTACTTATCCCGCCAATGACGAGCCCAATTTATTGGCGCAATGGCAAGCGTTCGCACAACAGCATCAAGTGCGGTTGAACTTGTGCGTCGCCGCCGCACAACGCCGCGGCGTGGTTTCGCCGCAAAGTGCGGTTGACGGGGCGCAGAATAATTTGGCCGACGGTTTTGAACTTGCCGGTTTGGGGGAATTCAGCCGTGCGGTATTGGAGGCAGACAGATTGATCACCGTATGAAACTGGCTTTTGTGTTTACCCAATCTCCGTTCGGATCATCGGCTACCCGTGAAGGGTTGGATGCGCTATTGGCGGCAACGGCATTTGTTGACGAAGACCAAATCGGCGTTTTTTTTGTCGAAGAGGGCGTGTTGAATCTGCGCATGCAGTCCCAACCGCACTTACTATGGCAAAAAGACACTCTGGCGGCATTTAAACTGTTGGATCTGTATGAAATTGAACAACGCTATTCGGCGCAAGACGCATGGCAAAGATATGCTTTGGCGCACGAAAACAGCTTAATCAAGACTCGGCTTTTGCCATTCGACGAGTTAATGCAAAAGCTGGCAACGGCAGAAAAAGTGCTGACTTTCTAGGACGACTTCTTCAGAGGCGATGATGCTTTATACTTTTGCACACCCAAGCTATGATGCCATGGCATTCCGCCAATATTCACAGGCGGCAGGCTGTGATGATGCCTTGCTGTTTTGGCAGGACGGGGTGTGGGCATTAATCAAATATGCAGCCGAACTACAGGATTGCGACGGTAGGATTTATGTTCTGCAACAGGATTTGCAGGCGCGTAACCTCAACCTCGATCATCTTGCACCGCACTTGGCAGTCACTGCTTTGAGCCTGTCGGAGTGGGTCAGCCTGACCGAACGCTGCTTTCCGCAATTGGCACGTTAAATCAGTACGTTAAGTGTATGTAAGTGCGGTTAGCGACGGCAGAATGAAACCTGAGCAGAAAATGATCAGTCGATTGTGCGCTAATTCTTGACATTCTCCCTTTCAAGGTCTAAAATTCCGCGTCCATTCTATTATTGAATGGAATTATCTTTTACATTCTTTTATGAATAATATTAATAAACTGGAGCTTTTTTAATGGCAACTATCAACCAGCTAGTACGCAAACCGCGTGTTAAAAAGGTTGTAAAAAGCAACGTTCCTGCTTTGGAAGCATGTCCGCAGAAACGTGGCGTGTGTACTCGTGTATACACTACTACACCTAAAAAACCGAATTCCGCATTACGTAAAGTATGCCGTATTCGTTTAACCAATGGTTACGAAGTAACCTCATACATCGGCGGCGAAGGTCACAACCTTCAAGAGCACAGTGTTGTACTTATCCGTGGTGGTCGTGTTAAAGACTTACCGGGTGTGCGTTACCACACCGTACGCGGCGCATTAGACTGTGCAGGCGTTAAAGATCGTAAACAAGCGCGTTCAAAATACGGCGTTAAGAGACCTAAAGCTTAATGGATCTCCGTTAAGTAAGGCCAAACGTTCATATTTTAGCTAAACATATAATATAAACCATAACTCCAGTCATAGAGTTTTGGGTAACCTGAAGAAAATAAACGGAGAAATGCCATGCCACGTCGTCGTGTAATTGGTCAACGCAAGATCCTTCCAGATCCAAAGTTCGGATCAGAATTACTTGCAAAATTCATTAATGTATTAATGGTAGACGGTAAAAAGTCTATCGCTGAAAAAATCGTTTACAATGCGTTGGATACCTTAGCCGAGCGCACCGGTAAGGATCATTTGGAAGCATTTGAAATCGCACTGGAAAACGTGCGTCCGACCGTCGAAGTTAAATCTCGTCGCGTTGGTGGTTCTACTTACCAAGTGCCGGTTGAAGTTCGTCCGGTTCGCCGTAATGCCTTGGGCATGCGTTGGATCGTTGATGCTGCGCGTAAGCGTGGTGACAAATCAATGGCGCTACGTTTAGCCAACGAATTGTCTGACGCGGCTGATAACAAAGGTGCAGCAGTCAAGAAACGTGAAGACGTTCACCGTATGGCTGAAGCCAACAAAGCGTTTGCTCACTACCGTTGGTAATTTGACGTTATTGATCATCCGTACGACAGGCTTGGGGTTCTCAAGCCTGTTGCAAACAAAATTCTTTTTCAACGCCTAACGAGAGGAAATAATCGTGGCTAGAACAACTCCAATTGAGCGTTATCGTAATATCGGTATCAGTGCTCATATCGATGCGGGTAAAACAACTACCAGTGAGCGTATTCTGTTCTATACCGGTGTCAGTCATAAAATCGGTGAGGTGCATGATGGTGCCGCCACTATGGACTGGATGGAACAAGAGCAAGAGCGTGGTATTACCATTACTTCCGCTGCAACAACAGCATTCTGGAGCGGAATGTCAAACCAATTCCCTCAACACCGTATCAACATCATCGACACCCCGGGACACGTTGACTTTACGATCGAAGTAGAACGTTCAATGCGTGTACTTGACGGGGCGGTAATGGTGTACTGTGCTGTAGGTGGTGTGCAGCCTCAGTCTGAAACCGTATGGCGTCAAGCGAACAAATATCAGGTTCCGCGTATTGCATTCGTCAATAAAATGGACCGTACCGGTGCAAACTTCTTGCGTGTGGTTGAACAAATCAAAACACGCTTAGGCGGTAATGCCGTTCCTTTACAACTGCCAATCGGTGCCGAAGAAAACTTCAAAGGCGTGATTGACTTGATCAAAATGAAAGCGATCAACTGGAATGAAGCCGATCAAGGGATGACTTTCGACTATGAAGAAATTCCGGCGGAGTTGCAAGATTTGGCTGAAGAGTGGCAACAAAACCTGATCGAATCAGCAGCGGAAGCTTCCGAAGAGCTGATGGAAAAATATTTGGGCGGTGAAGAGCTGACCGAAGAAGAGATCAAGAGCGGTCTGCGCCAACGTGCGTTGAACAGTGAAATCATCTTGGTTACTTGTGGTTCTGCCTTCAAAAACAAAGGTGTACAAGCGATGTTGGACGCGGTAATCGAATTTTTACCGGCGCCGACTGATGTTCCGGCGATCAAAGGTATCAATCTTGATGAAACCGAAGGTGAGCGTCACCCGTCTGATGACGAGCCGTTCTCTGCGTTGGCATTTAAAATTGCAACCGACCCGTTTGTGGGGAACTTGACTTTCTTCCGTGTGTATTCCGGTGTAATCAATTCCGGCGATACCGTGATGAACTCCGTGAAACAAAAGCGCGAGCGTTTCGGTCGTATCGTACAAATGCACGCTAACAAACGTGAAGAGATCAAAGAAGTTCGCGCGGGTGATATCGCAGCGGCAATCGGTCTGAAAGATGTCGGTACCGGTGACACCCTGTGCGATCAAAATGCGCCAATCGTATTGGAGCGTATGGAGTTCCCTGAGCCGGTCATTTCCGTAGCCGTTGAGCCGAAAACCAAAGCCGACCAAGAAAAAATGGGTATTGCTTTAGGTCGTTTAGCACAAGAAGATCCATCGTTCCGTGTACATACTGATGAAGAGTCAGGCGAAACCATCATCTCCGGTATGGGTGAGTTACACTTAGATATCTTGGTTGACCGTATGCGTCGTGAATTTAAAGTTGAAGCGAACATCGGTAAACCACAAGTATCTTACCGTGAAACAATCCGTGATACCGTGAAAGATGTCGAAGGTAAACACGCTAAACAATCCGGTGGTCGTGGTCAATACGGTCATGTGGTTATCGACTTGTACCCATTAGAGCCGGAAGGTCCTGGTTACGAGTTCGTGAACGAAATCAAAGGTGGTGTAATCCCTGGCGAATATATCCCTGCGGTTGATAAAGGTATTCAAGAACAATTGAAATCCGGTCCGTTGGCAGGTTATCCTGTAGTGGATCTGGGTGTGCGTTTACACTTCGGTTCTTACCATGATGTCGACTCCTCCGAGTTGGCGTTTAAATTGGCTGCCTCTTTGGCGTTCAAATCCGGTTATATGAGAGCGAAACCGGTATTGCTTGAGCCAATCATGAAAGTCGAAGTGGAAACACCGCCGGATTATGTGGGTGATGTCATCGGTGACTTGAGCCGTCGTCGTGCCCTAGTGAACGGTCAAGAAAGTAATGAATTTGTTGTTAAAATCAATGCTGAAGTTCCACTTTCAGAGATGTTTGGTTATGCAACGGACCTTCGTTCGCAAACCCAAGGTCGCGCTTCTTACTCAATGGAACCATTGAAGTATGCGGAAGCACCGACCAGCGTGGCAAATGCTGTAATTGAAGCGCGCAAAGCGAAGTAATTTTGTTAAACAAATCTACAAGCCGCAAGGCTTGTAGAATTCACATAAGGAAACTTAATCGTGTCTAAAGAAAAATTTGAACGTACAAAACCGCACGTTAACGTGGGAACAATCGGCCACGTTGACCATGGTAAAACAACTTTAACCGCTGCTATCACCACCGTATTGGCAAAAACNTACGGCGGAGCTGCGCGTGCATTCGATCAAATCGATAACGCGCCGGAAGAAAAAGCACGCGGTATCACCATCAACACCTCACACGTTGAATACGACACCCCAACCCGTCACTACGCACACGTTGACTGCCCGGGACACGCCGACTATGTTAAAAACATGATTACCGGTGCGGCGCAAATGGACGGTGCTATCTTGGTTGTTGCGGCAACCGACGGCCCGATGCCACAAACCCGTGAGCACATCCTGTTAGGTCGCCAAGTAGGTGTACCTTACATCATCGTATTCTTAAACAAATGCGACATGGTTGATGACGAAGAGTTGCTGGAACTGGTTGAAATGGAAGTGCGTGAACTTCTGTCTCAATACGACTTCCCGGGCGATGACACCCCAATCGTACGCGGTTCTGCGCTGAAAGCGTTGGAAGGCGACGCGGAGTGGGAAGCGAAAATCATCGAATTGGCGGAGCACTTGGATACTTATATCCCTGAGCCGGAGCGTGCGATTGACCAACCGTTCCTGTTACCAATCGAAGATGTATTCTCCATCTCAGGCCGTGGTACCGTTGTTACCGGTCGTGTTGAGCGCGGTATCGTGCGTACCGGTGACGAAGTTGAAATCGTCGGTATCAAAGAAACCACCAAAACCACCGTTACCGGTGTTGAAATGTTCCGTAAACTGTTAGACGAAGGTCGTGCAGGTGAGAACATCGGTGCGTTGTTGCGTGGTACTAAACGTGAAGAAATCGAACGTGGTCAAGTATTGGCGAAACCGGCTTCAATCACGCCGCACACAGACTTCGAATCAGAAGTGTATGTATTGTCGAAAGATGAAGGCGGTCGTCATACTCCGTTCTTCAAAGGCTACCGTCCACAATTCTATTTCCGTACCACAGACGTAACCGGCACTATCGAGTTACCGGAAGGCGTGGAAATGGTAATGCCTGGCGACAACATCAAAATGGTTGTTAGCCTGATTCACCCAATCGCGATGGACCAAGGCTTACGCTTTGCGATTCGTGAAGGTGGCCGTACCGTTGGTGCAGGCGTTGTGGCTAAAATTATCAAATAATCGTAGCACACCAGCCGACACAAGAAGCACGCTGTAAAGCGTGCTTTTTTATCGCTGATAATTTATCAACCGCACTTTTGCCTTTATTGAAAAACAAAAGTGCGGTTGATAGATAAAGTTCGTCAGAACAAGTCGTAGAAAAATGATTGTGCTTTATAATTTTAATATGAAATAAAGAAATAAAATGATACAATCGCACGTTCAAAAATATACAGTTATTCACTGATTCGGATATAAACAAAGTATGAGTTCAGAAAATACTAAAAAACAAACACTTATAGAAAATCCCGAAGGTAAAGGCAAATCGGCAAACAGCTTGCTTTGGGTCTTGGTTGTTGCATTAATCGTGCTGGCCGCAGTCGGTAGTGCCTATTTTGGTGAAAACTTTAATTTAGCCGTGCGTGTTGTCGCGATTGTGGTGCTGATGGCATTGGCGCTGGGATTAGCTGCTTTGACTAATGAAGGCAAAAAAGCCATCGGATTCCTGAAAGAATCGCGTGGTGAACTGAGAAAAATCGTATGGCCGAAACGTTCCGAAGCAACACAGACAACATTGATTGTATTTGGCGTAACCGTGGTCACCTCATTAGTGCTTTGGGGATTCGATTCTTTAATTATTGCCGTTATATCGTTTATCACCAACTTGAGATTTTAATTTATGAGTGAGAATACAGCACCTAAAAAACGTTGGTATGTGTTACAGGCTTTTTCCGGTTTTGAAAGCCGTGTCGCTAAAACACTGATCGAGTATATCAAGCAACACAACATGGAAGATCAGTTCGGTGATGTGCTGGTACCAACGGAAGAAGTCGTAGAAAATATTGCTGGCAAGCGCCGTAAAAGCGAACGTAAATTCTTCCCGGGCTATGTACTGGTGCAAATGGAAATGAATGATGATACCTGGCATTTGGTGCGTAGTGTGCCGCGTGTAATGGGATTCATCGGCGGTACGCCTGACAAACCGGCGCCGATTTCAAACCGTGAAGCCGATACTATTTTGAATCGTCTGCAACAAGACGGTGACAAGCCAAGACCGAAAACCCTGTTCCAACCGGGCGAAGAAGTGCGTGTTACCGAGGGACCGTTTATGGATTTCAACGGCACAGTGGAAGAAGTCGATTACGACAAGAGCCGCTTGAAAGTATCGGTTTCTATCTTTGGGCGTGCGACGCCGGTCGAATTGGAATTCCGCCAAGTGGAAAAAGCGGTCTGATCCGTTTATCTGGCCACGGCTAAAAATTTCTCAAGTATTTTACGGTAAAATGCTTGAAAATTAGGCGGTGTTTGATTAGAATACCGCCCTTTACAAAACAGGGGAGCCGCAAGGCGATAATACCCGTCAAGAGGAAATTAAAATGGCAAAGAAAGTACAAGCCTACGTTAAGCTGCAAGTTGCAGCCGGTATGGCAAACCCAAGTCCACCGGTTGGTCCAGCGTTGGGTCAACAAGGTGTGAATATCATGGAATTCTGTAAAGCGTTCAACGCGCGTACAGACAGCCTGGAAAAAGGCCTGCCGATTCCAGTAGTTATCACTGTTTATGCAGACCGCTCTTTCACCTTTATCACTAAAACTCCACCGGCAGCAGTATTGCTGAAAAAAGCCGCTGGCGTTAAATCCGGTTCAGGTAAACCAAATAAAGAAAAAGTGGGCAAGGTAACTCGTCAACAACTTCAAGAAATCGCTGAAGTAAAAGCGGCGGATATGACCGGTGCGACTATCGAAACCAAAATGAAATCTATTGAAGGTACCGCTCGTTCAATGGGCTTGGTAGTGGAGGACTAATCAGATGGCTAAACTAACCAAACGCATGAAAGCGATCCAAGAAAAAGTAGATTCAACCAAATCTTATGAAATCAACGAAGCAGTAGCATTGTTAAAAGAATTAGCTACCGCTAAATTCGTTGAAAGTGTCGATGTTGCCGTAAATCTGGGCATCGAAGCGCGTAAATCCGATCAAAACGTGCGTGGCGCAACCGTATTGCCACACGGTACCGGTCGTGATGTGCGTGTTGCCGTCTTTACCCAAGGCGCTAACGCTGAAGCGGCAAAAGCAGCCGGTGCGGATTTGGTCGGTATGGACGATTTGGCTGAACTGGTCAAAAAAGGCGAAATGAACTTCGACGTCGTGATTGCTTCTCCGGACGCAATGCGTGTTGTCGGTCAATTAGGTCAAATCCTGGGCCCGCGCGGCTTAATGCCAAACCCGAAAGTGGGTACTGTAACTCCTAACGTGGCGGAAGCGGTTAAAAACGCGAAATCCGGTCAGGTTCGTTACCGTAACGACAAAAATGGTATTATCCATACCACTATCGGTAAAGTGAGCTTTGAAACTGCTCAAATCAAAGAAAACTTGGAAGCGTTATTGGCTGCATTAGTCAAAGCCAAACCAGCATCTTCCAAAGGCGTGTTTATCAAGAAAGTTAGTCTGTCCACCACTATGGGCGCAGGCGTAACTATCGATCAAACCAGCCTGAACTAATAAACCTTTACAGGGGAATGAATTGTGTTTATAATTCGTTCCCTTATTTTCTGATTGTTGTTTAATCGGAAACTTCTGGTTGGTGCTTGACCTTATTCAAGCCCCATCCAAGACCGCAGGGGAGTTTACCTTGGTAAGTTCTTAATTATCCTGCGTAGATGGTGAACAGAATGATAGATTATTTCTGCTTCTGCGCACCGAAAGAGCGCTTGGTATCCATGATATCGGGTAATTTAAATCCGGGAAACCGGAGTGTATTCAGGAGCTAAAAGCCAATGGCATTAAATCTTCAAGACAAACAAGCAATTGTTGCTGAAGTAAACGAAGCAGCCAAAGGTGCCCTATCGGCAGTGATCGCGGATTCCCGTGGTGTAACTGTGGATAAAATGACTGAATTGCGTAAAACCGCGCGTGAAGCCGGTGTTAATATGCGTGTTGTGCGTAATACTTTATTGCGCCGTGCGGTAGAAGGCACTGACTACGAGTGTTTAAAAGACGTGATGACAGGTCCGACACTTATCGCTTTTTCTAACGAACATCCGGGTGCAGCAGCACGCTTGTTCAAAGATTTTGCAAAAGCAAACGATAAGTTTGAAATTAAAGGTGCCGCTTTCGAAGGTAAAATCCAAGATGTTGAATTCTTAGCAACATTGCCGACTTACGACGAAGCAATTGCACGTTTGATGGGTACTATGAAAGAAGCTGCAGCAGGCAAACTTGCTCGCACTCTTGCGGCATTACGCGACAAATTACAACAAGAAGCCGCTTAATTATTAAAGCGTTTCTTACCTCGTTTAATTTATTTACTTTAGGAATTGATTGTCATGTCATTAACTAACGAACAAATCATTGAAGCGATTGCTTCTAAAACTGTAACTGAAATCGTAGAATTAATTTCTGCAATGGAAGAAAAATTCGGTGTTTCTGCAGCAGCAGCGGCAGTAGCCGTAGCAGCAGGTCCAGCAGAAGCAGCTGAAGAGAAAACTGAATTCGATGTAGTCTTGACTGCAGCGGGTGCTAACAAAGTTGCCGTTATCAAAGCAGTACGCGGTGCGACCGGTTTAGGCTTGAAAGAAGCTAAAGATTTGGTAGAATCTGCACCGGCAGCGCTGAAAGAAGGTATCTCTAAAGCTGAAGCTGAAGAACTGAAAAAAGCATTAGAAGAAGCAGGCGCTTCTGTTGAACTTAAATAATTAATTTTATTTGGTTTACAGCCTGTTTTAGGCGGATGGCTAGCGGTTTCGACCGCTAGCCATTTTGTGCCTTTAAAAAATAGAAGTGAATATGCCGTTTTTTCATCTCTATAACTGCTTGATAAAATAGGAATTAACCATAATTTTATTAAGCCTGCACAAAAGTTTTGCTAGTAAAATAGTAAAAAAGTGCGGTACCAACAAACGGTATCGATAGCATTGCCACCTTGTTAACTTGATCGCAAGTGTGCGCGAATTTTGGGTCACCGATCAGCCAGCAGAGGAACCCTATGGTTTACTCCTATACCGAAAAAAAACGTATTCGTAAAAACTTTGGCAAACGCCAACAAGTTTTAAATGTACCTTATTTATTAACAATCCAAATCGACTCTTTCGATAAATTTATTCAGCAAGATCCGGAAGGTCAGCAAGGCCTGGAAGCTGCATTTCGCTCCGTGTTTCCGATTGTCAGCAATAACGGTAGCACGGAATTGCAATATGTGAGCTATAAACTGGGTGAGCCTGTCTTTGATGTGCGTGAATGTCAAATTCGCGGAACCACTTATTCTGCGCCGTTAAGAGTGAAACTGCGTTTGGTCAGCTACGATCGTGATGCTGCGCCGGGAACCGTGAAAGACATCAAAGAAAACGATGTTTATATGGGCGAAATCCCATTGATGACCGATAACGGAACTTTTGTAATTAACGGTACCGAGCGTGTTATCGTATCGCAATTGCACCGTAGTCCGGGTGTGTTCTTCGACAGCGATAAAGGTAAAACCCACTCTTCAGGTAAAGTGCTGTATAACGCACGGATTATTCCTTACCGCGGTTCATGGTTGGATTTTGAATTCGATCCGAAAGATAACTTGTTTGCCCGTATCGACCGTCGTCGTAAATTACCAGCGACCATCATTTTGCGCGCCCTGAATTACACCACCGAAGAAATTTTGGCACTGTTCTTTGAGAAAGTGAATTTTAGTATCAATGACAATAAATTGATGATGGAATTGGTGCCTGAACGTCTGCGCGGTGAAACCGCCAGCTTTGATATCGAAGCCAACGGCACGGTGTATATTGAACGCGGCCGTCGGATTACCGCACGGCATATCCGTCAGTTGGAAAAGGATAATATCTCTCAAGTTGTCGTGCCGACTGAATATATTGTCGGCAAAATTGTAGCGAAAGATTATGTTGATCTTGAGAGCGGTGAAATTATCTGTAGCGCTAACAGTGAAATCAATCTGGAAATGTTGGCGAAACTGAGTCAGGCTGGTTATAAAGATATCGAAGTGCTGTTTACCAATGATTTGGATCACGGTCCTTACATTTCTGAAACCTTACGCGTTGATCCGTCCAATGACCGTTTAAGCGCCTTGGTTGAAATTTACCGCATGATGCGTCCGGGCGAGCCACCGACAAAAGAAGCGGCGGAATCCCTGTTCGACAATCTGTTCTTCTCTAGCGATCGTTATGATCTGTCTGCGGTCGGCCGCATGAAGTTTAACCGCTCTTTGAATATTCCTGAAGGGGAAGGCAGCGGTATCCTGAGCAATGACGACATTGTGATGGTGATGAAAAAGCTGATCGAGATCCGTAATGGTCGTGGCGAAGTCGATGATATCGACCACCTGGGCAACCGTCGTATCCGCTCTGTCGGTGAGATGGCGGAAAACCAATTCCGTATCGGTTTGGTGCGGGTGGAAAGAGCGGTTAGAGAACGTCTTTCTTTAGGTGATTTGGACGGGGTAACGCCGCAAGATCTGATCAATGCCAAGCCGATTTCGGCGGCAGTGAAAGAGTTCTTCGGTTCTTCCCAATTGTCACAATTTATGGATCAAAACAACCCGTTGTCGGAAGTGACCCACAAACGCCGTATTTCTGCGTTAGGTCCGGGCGGTTTGACCCGTGAGCGTGCCGGCTTTGAGGTGCGTGACGTTCACGCCACTCACTATGGTCGTGTCTGTCCGATTGAAACCCCTGAGGGGCCGAACATCGGTTTGATCAACTCGCTTTCCGTATATGCGCGCACTAACGATTACGGTTTCTTGGAAACCCCATACCGTAAAGTGGTCAATGGGCAAGTGACCGAAGAGATCGAATATTTGTCGGCGATTGAAGAAGGCAAATATGTGATTGCGCAGGCGAACTCCAACTTAGATGAAAATTCACGCTTTACCGATACTTTTGTGACCTGTCGCGGTGAACATGGCGAGTCCGGTCTGTATAAAGCCGATGAAATTCATTATATGGACATCTCCACACAACAAGTGGTTTCTGTTGCGGCGGCGTTGATTCCGTTCTTGGAACACGACGATGCCAACCGTGCCTTGATGGGTGCGAACATGCAACGTCAAGCCGTGCCGACTTTGCGTGCCGATAAACCGTTAGTCGGAACCGGTATCGAGAAAGCGGTGGCGGTGGACTCCGGGGTAACGGTGGTTGCCAAACGCGGCGGTTATGTGCAATACATTGATGCGTCACGAATTGTGATTAAAGTCAACGAAGACGAAACCGTACCGGGTGAAGCGGGTATTGATATTTATAACCTGACTAAATACACCCGTTCCAACCAAAACACCTGTATCAACCAAGTGCCTTGCATTTCGTTGGGCGAACCGATCGAGCGCGGCGAAGTGCTGGCGGACGGTCCGTCAACCGACTTGGGTGAGCTGGCGTTGGGACAAAATATGCGCGTGGCGTTTATGCCATGGAACGGTTATAACTTCGAAGACTCGATGTTGGTTTCTGAACGTGTGGTGCAGGAAGATCGTTTCACCACGATTCATATTCAGGAATTGACTGCGGTGGCGCGTGACACCAAGTTAGGTGCGGAAGAAATTACCGCCGATATCCCTAACGTCGGTGAAGCGGCACTGAGCAAACTGGACGAGTCCGGTATCGTATATATCGGTGCTGAAGTGAAAGGCGGCGATATTCTGGTCGGTAAAGTGACACCGAAAGGTGAAACGCAATTAACGCCGGAAGAAAAATTGCTGCGTGCGATCTTCGGCGAAAAAGCCTCCGACGTGAAAGATTCCTCCTTGCGTGTACCGAACAGTGTTTCCGGTACGGTAATCGACGTGCAAGTGTTTACCCGTGACGGCGTTGAAAAAGACAAACGTGCATTAGAAATCGAAGAAATGCAGTTGAAACAAGCCAAAAAAGATTTGGTTGAAGAACTGGAAATCTTAGAAGCCGGCTTGTTTACCCGTGTACGCAATCTGTTGTTAAACAACGGTATTGAAGAGAAACAGCTTGATAAATTAAGCCGTAGCCAATGGTTGGAGCAATCGTTAGCCGATGAAAACCAGCAAAACCAATTGGAACAACTGGCGGAACAACACGAAGAGCTGCGTAAAGAGTTTGAACGCAAACTGGAGATTAAACGTAACAAGATCATTCAAGGTGACGATTTGGCACCGGGTGTATTGAAAATTGTTAAAGTATATCTTGCTGTTAAGCGTCAAATTCAGCCGGGTGATAAAATGGCGGGTCGCCATGGTAACAAAGGGGTTATCTCGAAAATCAATCCGGTGGAAGATATGCCGTATGACGAAAACGGTCAGCCGGTCGATATCGTGTTGAACCCGTTGGGCGTACCGTCGCGTATGAACATCGGACAGATTTTGGAAACCCACTTGGGCTTGGCTGCCAAAGGTGTCGGTGACAAGATCAACGCCATGATTAAACAACAGCAGTCGGTTGCCAAATTGCGTGGCTATATCCAGCGTGCCTATGACTTGGGCGGCGATAGCCAAAAAGTGGATTTGTCCACCTTTACCGATGATGAAGTGATGCGTTTGGCGCAAAACCTGCGCAAAGGTATGCCGTTGGCAACACCGGTATTTGACGGTGCGCACGAAAGCGAAATCAAAGGCTTGTTGGAGTTGGCGGATCTGCCGACCTCCGGTCAGATCACGCTGTTCGACGGTCGTACCGGTGAAAAATTCGAGCGTCCGGTAACGGTCGGTTATATGTACATGTTGAAACTGAACCACTTGGTTGACGACAAAATGCACGCCCGTTCCACCGGTTCTTACAGCTTGGTTACCCAGCAACCGTTGGGTGGTAAAGCGCAGTTCGGGGGACAACGTTTCGGGGAGATGGAAGTTTGGGCACTGGAAGCATACGGTGCGGCTTACACCCTGCAAGAGATGTTGACCGTGAAATCCGATGACGTGAACGGACGTACCAAAATGTATAAAAACATCGTGGACGGCGCTCACCAAATGGAACCGGGAATGCCGGAATCCTTCAACGTATTGTTGAAAGAGATCCGCTCTTTGGGTATCAATATTGATCTGGACGAAGATCAATAGGATTGCCACGGGAAAGCCCGAAAAGATAGAAAGTATGCTCAAGTGCGGTTGACCGCACTTGAATTAAGTTTAACTCCGACAGGAGCAAATCTGTGAAAGACTTAGTTAAGTTTTTGAAAGCGCAAACGAAATCTTCTGAAGATTTTGATGTGATTAAAATTGGTCTGGCTTCGCCTGACATGATCCGCTCATGGTCATTCGGTGAAGTGAAAAAACCGGAAACCATTAACTACCGCACTTTTAAACCGGAACGTGACGGTTTATTCTGCGCGCGTATTTTCGGACCGGTAAAAGACTATGAATGTTTATGCGGAAAATATAAACGCCTGAAACATCGTGGTGTCATTTGTGAAAAGTGCGGTGTTGAAGTCACCCAAACCAAAGTACGCCGTGAGCGCATGGGCCATATCGAATTGGCTTCGCCGGTAGCGCACATCTGGTTCTTAAAATCCCTGCCGTCCCGTATCGGTTTATTGTTGGATATGCCGCTGCGTGATATTGAGCGCGTGCTGTATTTCGAAAGCTATATCGTTACCGAACCGGGCATGACCGATTTGGAACGCGGTCAATTATTGACCGAAGAACAGTTTATGGATGCGGAAGACCGTTGGGCAGATGAATTCGAAGCCAAAATGGGTGCGGAAGCGATCCAACATTTATTGCAACAAATGGATTTGGCACATGAGTGCGAAACCTTGCGTGAAGAGTTGCAAGAAACCAGCTCGGAAACTAAACGCAAAAAAATCACCAAACGTTTGAAACTGTTGGAAGCCTTTATCCAATCCGGTAACAATCCAGAGTGGATGGTGCTGACCGTATTGCCGGTACTGCCGCCGGATCTGCGTCCGTTAGTACCGTTGGACGGCGGTCGTTTTGCGACTTCTGATCTGAATGATCTGTACCGTCGCGTAATCAACCGTAACAACCGTTTGAAACGCTTATTGGATCTGGTTGCACCGGATATTATCGTGCGCAACGAAAAACGGATGCTGCAAGAATCGGTCGATGCGTTGTTGGACAACGGTCGCCGTGGTCGTGCGATCACCGGTTCGAACAAACGTGCGTTGAAATCCCTTGCCGATATGATCAAAGGGAAACAAGGGCGTTTCCGTCAAAACCTGTTGGGTAAACGTGTGGATTACTCCGGCCGTTCGGTTATTACCGTTGGTCCATACCTGCACTTGCACCAATGCGGCTTGCCGAAGAAAATGGCGTTGGAACTGTTCCGTCCGTTTATCTATGCCAAATTAGAAAGCCAAGGTTATGCTTCTACGATTAAAGCGGCGAAGAAAATGGTCGAGCGTGAAGATGCGATTGTTTGGGATATTTTAGCTGACGTAATCCGCGAACACCCGATCTTGTTGAACCGTGCGCCGACCTTGCACCGTTTGGGTATCCAAGCGTTCGAACCGTTGTTGATCGAAGGTAAAGCGATCCAGTTGCACCCGTTGGTGTGTGCGGCATTTAACGCCGACTTCGACGGAGACCAAATGGCGGTTCATGTGCCATTGACGCTGGAAGCGCAACTGGAAGCCCGTGCGTTGATGATGTCCACCAACAATATCTTATCACCGGCGAACGGTGAGCCGATTATTGTGCCGTCGCAAGACGTGGTTTTGGGTCTGTACTACATGACCCGTGAAAAAATCAATGCCAAAGGCGAAGGTATGTATCTGCAAAACCCGTTGGAAGCGGAAAAAGCTTATCGCACCGGCGAAGCGGAACTGCACGCACGGGTCAAAGTGCGGATCACCGAATATGTCAAATCCTCCAGTAATGAATTTGAAGCGGTGACTACCTTGACCGAAACGACAATCGGCCGTGCGATTTTATGGATGATTGCACCGAAAGGCATGCCGTTCGAATTGTTTAACCAAACGTTGGGCAAAAAAGCGATCTCTCGTCTAATCAACGCCTGCTACCGCCGTTTGGGCATGAAAGCCAGCGTTATTTTTGCCGACCAAATCATGTACACCGGTTTCGCTTATGCGGCACGTTCCGGTGCTTCGGTCGGTATCGACGATATGGTGATTCCGGATCAGAAAAACGAGATTATTTCCGCCGCGGAAAGCGAAGTTGAAGAGATTCAGGAACAGTTCCAATCCGGTTTGGTAACCGCCGGTGAACGTTACAATAAGGTAATCGATATCTGGGCGGCGGCGAACGAACGTGTTGCCAAAGCGATGATGGAAAATCTGTCCACCGAAGAAGTGGTCAACCGTGACGGCGATCTGGAAAAACAAGCTTCGTTCAACAGTATCTTTATGATGGCGGATTCCGGTGCGCGGGGTTCTGCGGCACAGATTCGTCAGCTGGCGGGTATGCGTGGTTTGATGGCACGTCCGGACGGTTCGATTATCGAAACGCCGATCACTGCGAACTTCCGTGAAGGTTTGAACGTACTGCAATACTTTATCTCCACTCACGGGGCGCGTAAAGGTTTGGCGGATACCGCACTTAAAACGGCGAACTCCGGTTATCTGACCCGTCGTTTGGTTGACGTGGCGCAAGATCTGGTGATCGTGGAAGATGATTGCGGCACCGAAGAAGGCATTGTAATGACCCCGTTAATCGAAGGCGGCGATGTCAAAGAAGCCTTGCGTGATCGCGTCTTGGGGCGTGTGGTGGCGGAAGACGTATTAATTCCGGGGACGGACGAAGTCTTAATTGCACGCAACACCTTGATCGATGAAAAATTGTGCGACGTGATCGATGCCAATTCCGTTGACAGTATCAAAGTGCGGTCTGTGGTAACTTGCGAAACCGATTTTGGTGTGTGTGCCAAATGTTACGGCCGTGATTTGGCGCGTGGCCATATCATCAACAACGGGGAAGCCGTCGGGGTTATCGCGGCGCAGTCTATCGGTGAGCCGGGTACACAGTTAACGATGCGTACCTTCCACATCGGGGGGGCGGCATCGAGAGCGGCGTCCGAATCCAGCATTCAGATTAAAAACAACGGTAGCATTCGTTTGGCGAACGCCAAATTTGTTACCAACAAGAGCGGCAAGTTGGTGATCACCTCGCGTAATACCGAATTAACGGTGATTGATGCGTTCGGTCGTACCAAAGAGAACTATAAAGTGCCTTACGGTGCCAGCCTGAGTAAAAACGACGGCAGCGAAGTGAATGCCGGCGAAATCATCGCCAACTGGGATCCGCATACCATGCCGGTTATCTCTGAGGTGGAAGGTTTCGTACAATTCGTGGATATTATCGATGGTATAACCGTAAGTCGCCAAACCGACGAATTGACCGGTCTTTCTTCCGTTGTAGTGCAAGATGTGGGTGAACGTGCCACTGCCGGTAAAGATCTGCGTCCGGCGTTGCGTATCGTCGATGCCAAAGGCAATCCGGTATTAATCGCAGGTACGGACGTGCCGGCGCAATATTTCTTACCGGGTAAAGCGATTGTGACCTTGGACGACAACGCCGAAATCAATATCGGGGAACCGTTGGCGCGTATTCCGCAGGAGTCCGCCGGAACCAAAGATATTACCGGTGGTTTGCCGCGCGTTGCCGACTTGTTCGAAGCGCGCAAACCGAAAGAGCCGGCGATTATGGCGGAAATTTCCGGTATCGTGTCTTTCGGTAAAGAAACCAAAGGCAAACGCCGTTTGTTGATTACACCGAGCGAAGGCGAAGTGTATGAAGAGATGATTCCGAAATGGCGTCAACTGAACGTGTTCGAAGGCGAGCTGGTTTCCCGCGGCGATATTATCTCCGAAGGGGCGGAAACGCCGCATGATATTCTGCGTCTGCGCGGTATCCGTGCTGTGACCGAGTATATCGTCAACGAAGTGCAGGAAGTTTACCGCTTGCAAGGGGTGAAAATTAACGATAAGCACATTGAAGTCATCGTACGTCAAATGTTGCGTAAAGCGATTATTACCCAAGCCCATGACTCCGAATTCCTCGAAGGGGAGCAAGTGGAAGTGGCGCGCGTGAAAATCGTCAACCGCCAGCGCGAAGCCGAAGGCAAACCGTTGGTGGAATTCGAACGCGAATTGCTGGGTATCACCAAAGCCTCTTTGGCAACCGAGTCCTTCATCTCTGCGGCGTCGTTCCAAGAAACCACGCGCGTATTGACCGAAGCGGCGGTTGCCGGCAAACGTGATGAACTGCGTGGCTTGAAAGAGAACGTGATTGTGGGTCGTTTGATTCCGGCGGGTACCGGTTATGTTTATCACCAAAACCGCCACAACGGTAAACACGGCAAAGGTGTTAAAGCGGAAAACGTGCCGTTGGAAGAGATCGACAGCAAGTTTGACAGCGACGAAGCCACCGCGAATTTGGCTGAATTGTTGAATATGTCGGCTGAGTTCGAATAATCGTACCGTGCTGAACAAAGGCCCGAAGTGCACCGCACTTTGGGCTTTTTTATAGGTTTTTTAATGCCTTTCGTATTATAATAACGCACGAATTTGTGCAGGGTGGAGTGGAAATGCAGCGCTTACAAGCGAAGGATTTTGGGTATTGGCTGTTGACTAAAGGCAGTCATCTTTATCTACAACAGGAAAAACTGCCTTACGGCACGGCGGAGGAGCTGGCGCTGACCGCGAAAAGCGGTATGGTGATCGGCGAATACCAAGACGCGCCGCTTTGGCTGGTCGAGGAGTTTGACGATCCGCGCGAGTATTTTTCCCTGCGTGATCAACTGGTGCTGCCGGAGCGGATTTTTAACCTGCTGAACCGTGGTGTCGCCTTGAATTATTTTTGGAAAACCCACCGTTTTTGCGGCGTGTGCGGCGGCGAAACCGTTGCGATGACGCCGCAAGAGTGGGCGGTGGAGTGTACCGACTGCCACCACCGCACTTATCCGATGATTGCCCCGTCGATCATTGTCGCCGTGCGTAATGGCGATAGCATTTTATTGGCCAATCACGCCCGTCACTCACAAGAAAAAATCTATACCACCCTAGCCGGTTTTGTCGAGGTCGGCGAAACGCTGGAGCAGACCGTTGAGCGCGAAGTTTTTGAAGAAAGCAGTTTAAAAATCAAGAATATCCGTTATATCGGCAGCCAACCGTGGTCGTTTCCAAACTCCTTAATGTTGGGATTTTTAGCCGATTATGACAGCGGCGAAATCCGCATTCAAAAAGAAGAATTAAATGATGCCGGCTGGTTCAGGTACGATTCGCCGTTACCGACCTTACCGCCACAAGGCACAATTGCCAGAAAATTAATCGAACTAACACAAGCGATTTGCGCTGAGGAAGCTATTTCATCATGATCGAATTAAAAAATGATCGTTATTTACGGGCGTTATTGCGCCAACCTGTCGACATGACGCCAATCTGGATGATGCGCCAAGCGGGACGTTATTTGCCGGAATATAAGGCGACCCGAGCCGAAGCCGGCGATTTTATGTCATTGTGCCGCAATCAGGAGCTGGCGTGCGAAGTGACCTTACAACCGTTAAGACGTTATGCGTTGGACGCGGCGATTCTGTTCTCCGATATTTTGACGATTCCCGATGCGATGGGCTTGGGCTTAAGCTTCGGCGCCGGCGAAGGGCCGAAATTTGCCAAACCGATTGAAAACCAACGGGATGTCGCCAATTTACCGATTCCCGATCCGGAGCAAGAGCTGCAATATGTGATGAATGCGGTACGCACCATTCATACCGCACTTGACGGCAGTGTGCCGCTGATCGGCTTTTCCGGCAGCCCTTGGACACTGGCAACCTATATGGTGGAAGGCGGCAGCAGTAAAGCCTTCACCAAAATCAAAAAGATGCTGTATGCCGAACCGCACTTGCTGCACCAACTGTTAGACAAACTGGCGGACAGCGTGATTTTGTATCTTAATGCGCAGATTGAAGCCGGTGCGCAGGCGGTGATGATTTTCGATACTTGGGGCGGCGTGTTGGCGCACCGGGATTATCGAGATTTCTCGTTGCAATATATGCACAAAATCGTTAGCGGTTTAATTCGCGAATATCGCGGCAGAACCGTGCCGGTGACGTTATTCACCAAAGGCGGCGGTTTGTGGCTGGAAGCGATCGCCGCCACCGGTTGTGATGCGGTCGGTTTGGATTGGACAGTCAATCTGGCGGACGCACGGCAGCGAATCGGGCATAAAGTCGCATTGCAGGGCAATATGGATCCGAGCGTGCTATATGCCGATAAAGTGCGGATCGAACAGGAAGTGCAGCAGATTTTGAGCGACTTCGGGCAAGGCAGCGGCCACGTTTTCAATCTGGGACACGGCATTCATCAAGACGTACCGCAGCAAAGCCCGGCTTATTTGGTCGATGCGGTGCACCGTTTTTCCCAGCCTTATCATCAAACAGGAAAATAAACCATGCGAAACCCGATTCATAAGCGTTTGGAACATTTCGAAAGCTGGCAGCATTTAACCTTTATGCTGTGCCTGTGCGAAAGAATGTATCCTAATTTTCAGCTTTTCTGCCAAATGCAAGACAAAGCGCAGGACAGCAAAGTTTATCACAACATTCTCAATTTAATTTGGGAATATCTGACCGTTAAAGGAGCGAAAATTAATTTTGAATCGCAGCTGGAAAAGCTGGAAGCGATTATTCCCGATGTTAACGAATACGACGCTTACGGCGTATTTCCGGCGGCGGACGCCTGCGAAGGTTTATCGCACACCCTGCACGCCGTTATTTCAGGTTCCAGTTTGGAGCAGGCGATTTTGGTCAGCAAGCTCTCGTTGCAAACCGTGGCGGCGTTACTGGAGACCGAGCAAGACCGCACTTTGAATGAGCAGGAGCTGAAGCAAGCGGACGACATTCAACAGGAGTTGGACGTGCAGTGGTTGATTTACCGCACCCTGAACGAAGCGGAAGAAAGGGACGTGGAACTGCTGCTAAGCCTGAAAAATGAGTTGCGGGAAGAGGCGATTAGCAATATCGGTATAAAAATTGACCAATGAGAGTGATTTTTCGTAAGATTTAATGATTTATGGCTTTCAATCTCAAGCAACTTAGATTAATCTTACCATACTGTTTTTAGACAGCTATTGCACCAAGAATATCCAGATATTCAATCCATACAAAAGCTTAACTTAAACATCAATAACAAGGGGTACTATCTTATGAATAAAGCAGAATTAATTGATGCAATTGCATCTGCTGCAGAGTTAAACAAAAAACAAGCTAAAGCAGCTTTAGAAGCGACTTTAACTGCGATTACTGACAGCTTGAAGGCAGGCGATCCGGTTCAATTAATCGGTTTCGGTACATTTAAAGTGAACCAACGCCAAGCCCGTACCGGTCGTAACCCACAAACCGGACAGGAAATCCAAATTGCAGCGGCTAAAGTGCCTGCGTTTGTTTCCGGTAAAGCATTGAAAGATGCGATCAAATAACCACGGATAGTCCCGAATTGAAGAACCTCTGTCGTTTACAGAGGTTTTTTTATATCTGAATTTTAACTCTCCCCCTTTTCATTACTTATTGCTCCAATTGATAGTTTGATGAGCAAATAAGGTTGCATTCGCGTATTTATCTCTATATAATTCCGAACCGAAACTTAAAACAACCGTTTGGAAAGATATTTTGTCAAAACGAAATAGTACGCAGCGCCGTCATTTGATTATGCAACTGCTACAACAGCAGGGGGAAGTGTCGGTCGAGCGGCTGGTGCAACATTTTAATACTTCGGAAGTGACGATTCGTAAGGATCTGACCGCACTTGAAAGCAGCGGTTTGTTGCTGCGCCGTTATGGCGGGGCGATCCTGATGCCCAGCGAGATTCTGAGTGATGAATCCGATGAGCCGTTTTCACAAAGTAAGCTGGCGATAGCCCAAGCCGCCGCTGACCGTATTCGTGACCATAACCGGATTATCATTGATTCCGGCAGCACCACAGCTGCGCTGATTAAGCAGCTTAATCCGAAACAGGGTTTGGTGGTGATGACCAATTCGTTGGCGGTGGCAACCCAATTGACCGAACTGGAAAACGAACCGACCCTGCTGATGACCGGCGGAACTTGGGATATCCGTTCCGAATCGTTTCAGGGGCAAGTGGCCGAGCAGGTGCTGCGTTCTTATGATTTCGACCAACTGTTTATCGGCGCCGACGGCATTGATTTAACGCGTGGCACGACCACTTTTAACGAATTGGTCGGTTTGAGTCGAGTGATGGCGGAAACCGCGCGTGAAGTGGTAGTGATGGTCGAGTCGCAAAAGATCGGGCGCAAAATGCCGAATTTAGAATTGAGTTGGGCTCAAATTGATGTGCTGGTAACCGATAAAGGTATCGCTAGCGAGATGATTGCGCAGATTGAACGGCATAATGTTGAAGTGATTCTGGCAAACTAATTGCAGCGAACTGAGCGCAGGAAACTGATTTTTATTATTTTTATTTGTTAAATAGAGGAAAAAACGATGTGTGGAATTGTTGGTGCGGTAGCACAACGTGATGTGGCGGAAATTTTGATCGAAGGTTTACACCGCTTGGAATATCGGGGTTATGATTCAGCCGGTGTGGCGGTTGTCGATGACAAGCATAATCTGCAACGGGTGCGTTGTTTAGGCAAAGTGAAGGCGTTAGACGATGCCGTCGCCAAACAGCCGCTAATCGGCGGCACCGGCATTGCGCACACCCGTTGGGCGACTCACGGCGAACCGTCGGAAGCCAATGCGCATCCGCATGTTTCCGGCAATATTACGGTGGTGCATAACGGCATTATCGAGAATCATGAAGAGCTGCGCGAAACGTTACAAGCGCGCGGCTATGTGTTCTCCTCGCAAACCGATACCGAAGTGATTGCGCATTTGGTCGAGTGGGAATACCGCACTTCCGATACGCTGTTGCAAGCGGTGCAAAAAACCGTGAAGCAACTGACCGGTGCATACGGCATGGTGGTGTTGCACCGTGAGCAGCCGGAGCATTTAATCGCCGCGCGTTCCGGCAGTCCGCTGGTTATCGGGCTTGGTTTGGGGGAAAATTTCTTGGCTTCCGACCAGCTGGCGCTGTTAAGCGTAACCCGTCGTTTTATCTTCTTGGAAGAGGGCGATATTACTGAGATCAGCCGCCGTACAATTGATATTTATAGCCGTGACGGTGATAAAGTTGAGCGCCAAGTGCATGAATCCAACTTAGAAAACGATGCGGCGGAAAAAGGCAAATACCGCCACTTTATGCAGAAAGAAATTTTCGAACAGCCGACCGCCATCGTTAATACGCTGGAAGGGCGGATCGCCAATGACAGCGTGATTATCGAAAGTATCGGCAACGGCGCACGCGAAATTTTGGAGAAAGTCGAGCATGTGCAAATTGTCGCGTGCGGTACTTCTTACAACTCCGGTATGGCGGCGCGTTATTGGTTCGAAGCGTTGGCAGGCGTGAGCTGTGACGTGGAAATCGCCTCTGAGTTCCGTTACCGTAAATTTGTCACCCGTCCGAACAGCCTGTTGCTGACCCTTTCCCAATCCGGTGAAACCGCCGATACGCTGGCTGCATTGCGTTTGGCGAAAGAAAAAGGCTATATGTCGGCGATGACGATCTGTAACGTCTCCGGTTCTTCTTTGGTGCGTGAATCGGATTTGGCGTTTATGACCCGCGCCGGTGTCGAAATCGGTGTAGCATCGACCAAAGCGTTCACCACCCAACTGGCAACCATGCTGTTGTTGGTGCTGGCAATCGGTAAATTAAACGGCAATATTTCGACTGAAAAAGAGCGTGAAATCATCAAGTCATTGCAAAGCCTGCCGGCGAAAATCGAACAAGCGTTGGCATTTGACGGCGCAATTGAAAAATTGTCGGAGGATTTTGCCGAGAAACACCACACCCTGTTCTTAGGGCGCGGCGAATACTACCCGATTGCGATGGAAGCAGCGTTAAAACTGAAAGAAATTTCCTATATCCATGCCGAAGCCTACGCTGCCGGTGAATTGAAACACGGTCCGTTAGCGTTAATTGATGCGGATATGCCGGTTGTCGTGGTTGCGCCGAACAACGAATTGTTGGAAAAACTGAAATCCAATATCGAAGAAGTCCGCGCGCGCGGCGGGCAGTTATATGTGTTTGCCGATGAAAAAGCCGGTTTCAGCTCCACCGACGACATGAAAATCATCACCATGCCGGAAGTCGATGAAGTGGTGGCACCGATTTTCTACACTGTTCCAATGCAATTGTTGGCATACCACGTTGCCTTAATCAAAGGCACCGATGTCGATCAACCGCGTAATTTGGCGAAAGCGGTCACAGTGGAATAAGGTTAATGACTTAATCCGATCAAACCGCACTTTGGCTGTAAGAAGCAAAGTGCGGTTTTTGCTTAAGCAAATAAGCGCATGGCCAGCATAAAAAAATCCCGATCAAATGTGATCGGGATTTTGCCAAAGCAGAGCCAAATTAGGCGTCGGTATAGTTCGGTTCACTGAATACACTGACCGGCGGGGCTTCGCCCTGATATTTCTCCACTTGCAAAATGGCGGTGTTCGGCGAGTTGCCTTGCGCCAGTTTTGAAGTGCCGATATCCATGGTCAGCACATTCGGATTGCCGAATTTACACAATGGTTTGTCTGCGGTGCCCAAATCGGCAGGATCGTACCAAGCCCCTTCATGCAGTGCGACCGTGCCTTTGATAACACCGTCGGTGACAACTGCGCCGGCAAGCACTTGCCCGCGTTGATTGAACAAACGCACCAGATCGCCGTCGGCAATGCCGCGCGCTTGTGCATCGTCCGGGTGGATCAGCACCGGTTCGCGTCCGTTTACCGTGTATTTCTCGCGAAGTGCGGTTGAGAAACACAGCTGGCTGTGCAGACGATAGTAAGGGTGCGGTGTCACCAGCGCTAACGGCGCTTCGGCGGTGGTGTTGCCGGCGTATTCCTCCGGCACTAACCAGCTTGGGTGGCCTTTGCAATCGTCATAGCCCATTTTGGCAACGGTGTCGGAATAGATTTCGATTTTGCCGGACGGCGTTCCGAGCGGATTGAGTAACGGATCGGCGCGGAATTCGGCATAGCGCACCCATTGTTTGGCTTTGTCGCCGATTTTGAACGTGACCGGTTGATTCGCTTCCCAGAACTGTTCGAAACGCGGCATGACCACGCGGTTTTTGCGTGCCGCGTCATAGGCGGATTGGTAGAACCCTTTCAACCAATCCATTTCGGATTTTCCTTCGGTAAATTTCTCTTCTACGCCGGATAATTTCGCTAATGCGGCGAAAATATCATAATCGCTTTTCGCTTCGAATTGCGGCTCGACCGCTTGTTTCATCGGGAAGATATTCAACATCGAATAATCGCCGCTCATGGTTAAATCATTGCGCTCGAAAGAGGTGGTGACCGGCAACACGATATCCGCCATACGCGCGGTTGGCGTCCAATAGATTTCATTTACAATCACCGTATCCGGTTTTTGCCACGCCTTGATTAAGGTGTTGGTATCTTGATGGTGGGTAAACGGATTGCCGCCCGCCCAATAAATTAATTTGATATCGGGATAGGTGATTTCAGTGCCGTTATATTGAATCACTTTGCCCGGATTGAGCAGGGCATCGGAAATTCGCGCTAGTGGAAAACTTAATTTGGAGGTTTCGTCTAACCAAGTTTGACCGCCGCTTTCGCCGGAAGCATTGGCCGAAATCGCCCCTAAAATCCCGCCTGTCGCAGTGGGAACGCCGCCGTTGGCATAGTGGTAGCTTAAACCGAACCCACCGCCCGGCAAGCCGATTTGACCCAACATGGAAGCTAATGTGACCAGTGTCCAGTGCGTTTGTTCGCCGTGGCGTTGGCGCTGCATGCCCCAACCGCCCATTAACATTGTGCGCTTGGCGGCAAAATCCAGCGCCAGCTGTTTAATCGTCTCTGCCGGAACGCCGCAGATTTGGCTTGCCCAAGCCGCATCTTTGACGACGCCGTCTTCGGCTTTGCCGAGCAGATAGGCTTCGAATTTATCATAGCCGATGGTATATTTTTTGAGGAATTCGCCGTCTTGCTTGTTTTCGCTAATCAAGCTGTGCGCCATACCCAGCATGAGCGGCACATCGGTTGCGGTATTTACCGGAATCCATTCGGCACCCAAATATTCACAGGTTTCGCTGCGTACCGGATCGATACAGATCACCCGTTTACCGCTCTCTTTCAGTTTTTTGAAATAATCCGTACCTTGCTGATCGGTTGAAGTCCAGGCGTTACGCAAAGTGGTCATCGGGTTTGCCGACCACAGCACCACAATCTCGGTGTGTTCCAGCACCATTTCCCAACTGGTTTGTTGTTCGTAAACTTCGATGGTTCCCATCACATGCGGCATGATGACCTGTGCCGCACCGGTGGAATAATCCCCTTTGGTGCCGACAAATCCGCCGGTCAGGTTCATATAGCGGTGTAATAAAGTGCGGCTGGCGTGCAACGCACCGGAACTGTACCAACCGTAAGAACCGGCAAAGACGCCGGAAGGGCCTTGGCTATCACGCACCTGTTTTAAGCCGTTATGCACCAGTTCCAACGCTTTATCCCAAGACACGCGCACCCATTCGTCGTGTCCGCGCAAGCTGGTGTCGCTTTTGCCCGGATTTTCCAAATAGCCTTTGCGTACCATCGGGTATTTCACCCGCACGTCGCTATGGACTTGCTCGGCAACAACGCTTTGCAATTCATTGGCGATGGTTGGTTCAATTGCCGGTCCGGATTTCACCACTTTACCGTCTTCAACCACAATACCAATCGGCCCCCAGTGGGCGGCGGACATCACCGTGCTGCTTTCTGCCGCTGCCGCTTTATTCGATAGCAATAGGTTACCGCCGATACCGCCGCTTGCGGCGAGTCCGACCGAACCCAATGAGGTGTTTTTCAGAAACTGACGACGGCTGCCGTTAATTTTTTTAGTATGACTCATCTTGTTTCTCCTGTTAATCGTGAGTGTAAGAGGGAAAATTAGTGTACTCCGGATGTTGCCGCTGCTGGCATATCTTTCGCAAAGTGTTGCAAATAAATCGTTACTGCGCGCACCTCTTCATCACTCATCGAAGTGCGGTCTTTCATCGAATTAATCACGCCGACCCATTGATTGGCGGTGTAGTGATCAGCCGGAATCGTCGCGTGACAAGTGCTGCAATGGGTTTGATCCAAACTTTTGCCGTAAGCATTGAGCGCGTCCAGATTGGCTGTCAACGCTGTTTTAGGCAGGGAAACCGTGAGTTTGACCTGCTGCCAATCGGAATTTGTCACCGTATCGTGTATGCTGCTGATTACGCTGACATCGGTTTTGGCATTATCATCAAGCACGCCGACAAGAATGCGCTTGCCCATTTGTTGATACAGCAGGTTTTCCGCACCGCTTTGTTGCCAGCCATTCACAACGGCGTGCAGCGTGTCGTCCTCTTGTCGCCAGTCGCTCAGCTTGGCAAACGGCATTAAGCGGATTTCACCGGTGCCGGTTTTCGCGGCGGAAATATTGAAGGCGTAAAGTTCAGCATTTTCCGCGCTGAAATCACCGGCGTGGCGGCTCAATTCGCCCGTTGCGGCGCTGGAATCGGTCGGAATGTCCGGTATAAAATGCACCAGACCTTTATGGCAATCGATACAGGTTTGATTGGTTTCTGCCGCCAGTTTATGCATGGTTTGCGCCTGTTCGGACTGATCACCGAGAATCCACGCCTCGGTTTTATGGCAAGTGCGGCAAGTGGCGGAATCCTGTTCTTTCATACTTTTCCAAACCGCTTGCGCCATTTCCAGACGATGGGCTTCATAAGCCTCTTGATCCGGAATTTTGCCGGTGATTTCGCCCCACACATCTTTCACCGCCATCACTTTTGCCTTAACGTAGTGCCAGCTGTCCGGCGGCAAGTGGCAATCGGCGCACTCCGCCCGAATTCCTTTACTGTTGGCAAAGTGGACACTGCCTTCCCATTCTTCTTGCGGAATGCTCATCGAATGGCAGCTGACGCAAAATTCGGTTGAGTTGGTTTTATGAAAAATACCTTGAGTGAGCCGGAAAGCCAGCCCGCCTAATAGAAAGAGAAAGATCCCGAATAATAGCCCCTTCTTTTTACCCCACATGAAAATACCTCTTATGTTTTAACTCGTTATGATTATATTGTTGTCAATCTTAATCAAAAAAGCGCGGTATAGTTTGATGTGAATCAAATCTCATTAATTTTTATGGGGAAAATAATGTGTGAAAATCGGCGTGATAATGGGTATTTTTACGGATTATTTATCTAAGAATTTGATTTTAAATTGAATTATAAGCCTAGTGGTTATAATTTTCACTGACTTGGTTTACAGGAAAATGATGTGTTAGAATCGTTAAATTTCGTTATATGAAAATTTATATAGCCATTTAAATTATTGTTTCATACCATTGAACATACTATGGCAAAATAGTAAAAGTCTTAAATTAGTATACTATTCTGTCAGGAAACGTTTAAAAATTGATTAAATCTGATAATGCGAATGAAATTGATATTATGTACTAATTTTTTCGTGAAAAATAAATTTTTATGCTTTTTAAAAAGCAATAAACCGCCTTTTTTTAGAGAAAAATCTCAAGTAATGGATTGACAAAGTGCGGTTCTCAAGTAAAAATGACCCTCATTGAATTCGTAGAATAGCATACTTAAATCGGAATACAGATGAAAACGCAATTTGTTACCTTATCTCTCCTCCTCTTGCTCGCAAACTGATCGTGCGGCTCGACTGTGGAAGATAATTGGCAAATTGCAATTCACACGAATTTTAAACCCGCACAACGTTGCGGGTTTTTTGCATTTATAAACCGCACTTTGGGCAACCGAAACATCATTGAAGAACGGAAACTAAGGAAAATGTTATGAGTGATAACGTGATTATTTTTGATACCACCCTGCGCGACGGCGAGCAGGCGTTGAGTGCCAGTTTGACGGTGCGGGAGAAGTTGCAAATTGCGCTGGCGCTGGAGCGTTTGGGGGTGGACGTGATGGAAGTGGGTTTTCCGGTGTCGTCTTCAGGCGATTTTGAATCGGTGCAGACCATCGGGCGCCATATCAAAAACTCGATTGTTTGCGGACTTTCGCGTGCGGTGGATCGCGATATCGATGCGGTTTACGAAGCTTTGAAAGAAGCCGAGCGTTTCCGTATTCATACCTTTATCGCCAGTTCCGCCTTGCATGTGGAAGCCAAACTGAAAAGCACCTTTGACGACGTGGTTGAGCGTGCGGTGCAAGCGGTGAAACGCGCGCGCCGTTACACCGATGATGTGGAATTTTCCTGCGAAGATGCCGGTCGTACCGGGATCGATAATATTTGTCGTATTGTGGAAGCCGCAATTAATGCCGGTGCAACCACGGTCAATATTCCCGATACCGTCGGTTTCTGTTTACCGACCGAATACGGTAACATTATTCATCAGGTGATGAACCGCGTGCCGAATATTGATAAAGCGATTGTGTCGGTGCATTGCCATAACGATTTGGGCATGGCGACCGCCAACTCGTTGACTGCGGTGCTGAACGGCGCACGCCAGATTGAATGCACCATTAACGGCATCGGCGAACGCGCCGGCAATACCGCACTTGAAGAAGTGGTGATGGCGATCAAGACCCGTCAGGATATGTTCAAGGTAGATACGCGGATTAACACCCAAGAGATCCACCGTGTCAGCCAAATGGTCAGCCAGTTGTGCAATATGCCGATTCAGCCGAACAAAGCGATTGTCGGCGCGAACGCGTTTGCCCATTCGTCCGGCATTCACCAAGACGGCATGCTGAAAAACAAAAATACCTACGAAATCATGTCGCCGGAATCAATCGGGCTGAAAAAAGAGAAACTGAACCTGACCGCCCGTTCCGGCCGTGCGGCGGTGAAAGGGCATATGGCGGATATGGGCTATGTGGAAAGCGATTACGATTTGGATAAATTATATGAAGCGTTTTTGAAACTGGCGGATAAAAAAGGTCAGGTATTCGATTACGATTTGGAAGCGCTGGCGTTTATCGATATGCAGCAAGGCGAAGCAGATCGCTTAAAACTGGACAAAATCTCCGCCCATTCGGTCAGCGAATTTCCGGCGACTTCGTTTGTGCAATTGGAGCTGGACGGCGAAAAATTAAGTACGGTATCCACCGGCGGCAATGGACCTGTCGATGCCACTTATAATGCCATTTTGGCATTAACCGGTTTGGACGTGACGATGTCGCACTATAATCTGACCGCGAAAGGCGAAGGGGCGGAAGCGTTGGGGCAGGTGGATATTGTGGTGGAACATGAAGGACGCAAATTCCACGGCGTCGGCTTGGCAACGGATATTATCGAATCGTCGGCGTTAGCCTTAATCCACGCGATTAATGCGATTTATCGCGCACATAAAGTGGCGGATTTAAAAGCCAAGAAATAAGACAATTCCCTTCTCCCTTGACGGGAGAAGGTGCCCGCAGGGCGGATGAGGGTGATGTAAGCGAATATTCCCCTCATTCTGATTTAAGCGTCTGAACGAGGCTCAAATCTGTCCTTTTCCCACAAGGGGAGAAGGGAACGAAAAAATGAAAACAGAGGAAGAAAAAATGCAAACATACAACGTAGCAGTGTTAGCCGGCGACGGTATCGGCCCTGAAATTATGGCGCAAGCAATCAAAGTGTTAGATGCGGTGCAGCAAAAATTTCAGTTTAAGTTGAACTACAGCCATTTTGATGTCGGCGGTGCCGGGATTGATAATCACGGCAAGGCGTTGCCAGATGTGACGTTGCAGGGGTGCGAAGCGGCGGATGCGATCTTGTTCGGTTCGGTCGGCGGACCGAAATGGGAAAAGCTGCCGCCGGCGGAACAGCCGGAGCGTGGCGCACTGTTGCCGTTAAGAAAACACTTTTCTCTGTTCTGTAATTTGCGTCCGGCGACACTCTACAAAGGCTTGGAAAAATTCTGTCCGCTGCGTGCCGACATTGCCGCAACCGGGTTTGATATGGTGGTGGTGCGCGAATTGACCGGCGGCATCTACTTCGGACAGCCGAAAGGACGCGAAGGCGAAGGCGCAATGGAAAAAGCCTATGACACCGAAGTCTATCACCGCTATGAAATCGAACGTATCGCGCGTATCGCGTTTGAAACCGCACTTAAACGTACCAAGCATGTCACCTCGGTGGATAAAGCCAACGTGCTGACCAGCTCGGTGTTGTGGCGCGAAGTGGTGAATGAAGTGGCAAAAGATTACCCGGAAGTGTGGTTGGATCATATCTATATCGACAATGCGACTATGCAGATGATCAAACAGCCGTCGTTCTTCGATGTGCTGCTGTGTTCGAATATTTTCGGCGATATTATTTCCGACGAGTGTGCGATGATCACCGGCTCGATGGGCATGTTGCCGTCCGCCAGTATGAACGAACAAGGCTTCGGTTTATATGAACCGGCTGGCGGTTCTGCTCCCGACATCGCAGGCAAAAATATCGCTAACCCGATTGCACAAATTTTATCGGCGGCAATGATGTTGCGTTACAGCTTCAATTTGGAAGACGCGGCGCAAGCGATTGAAAGTGCGGTACAAAAAGTGTTAGCCGCAGGTCATCGCACCGGCGATTTAGCCGACGACAGCCAACCGGTTTCCACAACGGAAATGGGCGATTTGATTGCGGCGGCGATTTAATTAAAAACTCACGAATTTACATATTTACGGATGACACAATGAAAAAGACTTTATACCAAAAACTGTTCGACTCTCACGTCGTTTATGAAGCGGACGGCGAAACCCCGATTCTGTATATCAACCGCCATTTGATCCACGAAGTGACCAGCCCGCAGGCCTTTGACGGCTTGCGCGTGGCAAACCGTCCAGTGCGCCAAGTCGGTAAAACTTTCGGCACGATGGATCACAGCATTTCCACCCAAGAGCGTGACGTGAATAAATTGGAAGGGCAGGCACGGATTCAGGTGTTGGAATTGGATAAAAACTGCAAAGCCACCGGCATCTCGTTGTTTGATATGAACAGCAAAGAACAGGGCATCGTCCACGTTATGGGGCCGGAGCAAGGTTTAACCTTGCCGGGTATGACCATTGTCTGCGGCGATTCGCACACCGCAACCCACGGTGCTTTCGGCGCATTGGCGTTCGGGATCGGCACGTCCGAAGTGGAACACGTTTTAGCCACCCAAACCTTAAAGCAAGCCCGTGCCAAAAGCATGAAAATCGAAGTGCGTGGCAAAGTCGGCGCAGGCATTACCGCTAAAGATATTGTGCTGGCGATTATCGGCAAAACCACAATGGCAGGCGGCACAGGGCATGTGGTCGAATTCTGCGGCGAAGCAATCCGCGATTTATCGATGGAAGGACGTATGACCGTGTGCAACATGGCGATCGAGTTGGGGGCGAAAGCCGGTTTGATTGCGCCGGACGAAACCACGTTTGCCTACTTAAAAGGTCGCCCACATGCGCCGCAAGGCAAAGATTGGGACGACGCCGTGGCATATTGGAAAACCTTAAAAACCGACGACGGTGCAGAGTTTGATACGGTGGTGGTGCTGGAAGCCAAAGACATTGCGCCACAAGTGACGTGGGGCACGAATCCGGGACAAGTGATCGGTATCGATCAATTAGTGCCGAATCCGGCGGAAATGGCGGATCCGGTGGTGCGCGGTTCGGCAGAAAAAGCGCTGGATTATATCGGCTTAGCAGCGAATACCGATTTAACTCAAGTAGCGGTTGATCAAGTGTTTATCGGCTCTTGCACCAACTCGCGGATTGAAGACTTGCGCGCGGCGGCAGCGGTGATGAAAGGGCGCAAAAAAGCCGATAATGTCAAACGTGTGTTGGTCGTGCCTGGCTCCGGTTTAGTCAAAGAACAGGCGGAACAAGAGGGTTTGGATAAAATCTTTATCGCAGCCGGTGCCGAGTGGCGTAATCCGGGCTGCTCGATGTGCTTAGGCATGAACGATGACCGTTTGGGCGAATGGGAACGTTGCGCCTCGACCAGCAACCGTAACTTTGAAGGTCGCCAAGGGCGCAACGGACGCACCCATTTGGTCAGTCCGGCAATGGCCGCCGCCGCCGCAGTATTCGGCAAATTCGTTGATATTCGTCAAGTTTCATTAAATTAAGGAGTTCACAATGGCAGGTTTTAAACAACTTTCAGGTTTAGTCGTTCCACTGGACGCCGCCAATGTGGATACCGATGCGATTATCCCGAAACAATTCTTGCAAGCGATCACCCGTGTCGGCTTCGGCAAGCATCTGTTTCACGAATGGCGTTATCTCGATGTGGACGGCACGCAACCGAATCCGGAATTTGTGTTGAATTATCCGCAATATCAAGGCGCAACGATTTTATTGGCGCGCGAAAATTTAGGCTGCGGTTCGTCGCGGGAACACGCCCCTTGGGCGTTGGCGGATTATGGCTTTAAAGTGATGATCGCCCCGAGCTTCGCCGATATTTTCTACAACAACAGCTTGAACAACCATATGTTACCGATCCGTTTGAGCGAGCAGCAAGTGGAAGAGATTTTCCAATGGGTGTGGGCAAACGAAGGCAAACAGATTCACGTCGATTTGGTTGCCAAAACCGTCACCGTCGGCGACAAAGTCTATCACTTTGAACTGGACGAATTCCGTCGCCACTGCTTATTGGAAGGTTTGGATAACATCGGTCTGACATTGCAGCATGCCGACGCGATCAGCGAATATGAAAGCAAGATTCCGGCGTTTTTGCGTTAGGGTTTATCGTTTTTCAACCCGATTCTCAGCCTGATTTTCAATATAAAAACCGCACTTTTATTAAAGTGCGGTTCATAAGAGCGTGTGTATCAACTGTATCAATCAATATCAAGTATGCTCATCATCAAAATCGATTTCGCAATTATTGACGCAGGTAGAGATGCCTAGCCATTTATAAATTAAACAATAACTTAGCAAGCCGCTGATGGTGATCAGCACACCAATGTATCCCCAAGGGCCGATAATTTTGACCGCACTTAAGATACACAAGGTAATCCCCAGTAGAATTCGAATAATACGATCGAGCGTTCCTAAGTTTTTACGCAATTTTCTAGGCATAATCCCTCCATTTAGTTGGTTTCAATCAGAATTGAAGCAAGGATTTACTGCTTTTCAATTTTATTAATACAGATTTTTAACAACGATGTCAAATACCACTTTTGGATTATTCGAATCGGATCTCGCTTTCAAATCCTTTTGGAATAATATTTCTGAATTTAACTGAATAGTGGTGTAATTCTGCGATTCGATTCACGATCGACAAGCCCAAGCCGCTGCCTTTTTCATTTTGGCCGGCAGGACGGTAAAAGCGCTGCCCCAATTTCAGCAGATCATCCGGCGCAACGCCGTTGCCGTTGTCGCTTACCGTAATCCGATCACGGTATAACGACACCACAATCCGGCTGCCGTTCGGGCAGTAGTGAATCGCATTGTCGATCAGGTTGCGTAACATCAAGGAAATCAATAGCGGTTGTCCTTGTTGTAACGGCGGTTGGGCATGTTGTTGAAATTCCAAGGCAATCTGTTTTTTGGCGGCGGCAAAATAGCGTTCGCCGAGTAGTGATTCGACCAAATCCTGCCATTTTATCGTTTCCTGATTGTCCAGCTCGACCACCGAATCCAAACGCGAAAGCGTGAGCAGCTGTTCGATCAGCTGGGTGGCGCGGTCAATGCCGTGGGTTAAATGGTTTAACGCCTGATCGCGCATTGTGCTGTCGTCGCCGGCGAGTTGTGCTATTTCGGTCTGCACCCGAAGTGCGGTCAGCGGACTGCGCAGTTCATGGGCGGCATCAGAGGTAAAACGGCGCTCGCGCAGCAGCATTGACGAAGTGCGGTCAAAAAAGTGGTTCAGGCTGTTGACCACCGGCTGGATCTCCGACGGCAATGACGGAATTTCGATCGGGCTGTTATCGTCCGGCGAACGGTGGTGCAGTTCTTGGCGTAAGCGTTTGAGCGGCGCCAATTCACGGCTGACGACAAAGGCGATTAACGCCAGCAACACCGGCAAGCCGGCGAGCCAAACCCACAGTTGGCTGAAAACCATATCGGATACAATGTCTTCACGGTATTCCAGCTCTTGCCCGACAGCAATCATTAATTCGCCACCGGCAGCAGGAAGCCAGAAAATACGCCAAGAATCATCATCAATTGTTTGTTTGGCAAAACCGCGCGTCGGTGAAAAGGTGATATGATCGCCGTTATTACCGTCCGACAGCACCCTTTCGCCTTGACGGGTAAAAATCGCAAATGCCAAGGCATCGTCGTCCAACACTTTTTTGCGTATGTGGCGCGGCGGTTTAAAGGCTTCGGGCATTTTGCCGTTGTGTTGTTGAATTAGAATTTGTCTCAGATTGGAGGTTGCCAACCGTTGGGCAAATAGAATTTGTTGCGCATCAAACACTTTGTCGGTTTCGTCTTTCGCCTTGCTCCAAGCGATGATACCCGCCACGCACCACAGTAACAGTGAGGTGAAAGAGAGGATAATAATCAACCGTAGGCGTAAGCTGTTAATTTTCATCGGCTTTGCCTAAAGTATAGCCGACACCGTGCACCGTGCGGATAACGTGGTTGCCGAGTTTTTTACGCAGGTTATGGATATGCACTTCCAACGCATTGCTGCTGATTTCATCGTCCCAGCTATGCAGTTTTTCTTCGATAAGCGAGCGTGGCAGCACCCGCTCTTTATTGGATAAAAACAGCGCCAACAGTTTAAATTCGCGGGTCGTCAGGTTGATCGCCTGCCCGTCGATTTTAACCACTCTGGCATCGGGTTCGAAGCTGAGGTTGCCGTGGGTGATGACCGGATTCAGGTTGCCGTGACGGCGGCGGATCAGCGCTTCCAGCCGTGCCGCCACTTCGCTCAGGGCAAAAGGCTTGCACAGATAATCGTCCGCGCCCTGTTTCAAACCGGAAACACGCTGCTCCAAACTGTCGCGCGCGGTCAGAATCAGCACGGGTACATCTTGGTTTTGCTTGCGCCACTGCTGCAAAATATCCATGCCGTCCATTTTCGGCAGGGTTAAATCCAGCACCACCGCATCATAAGGCGCACTGTTTAGCGCTTCAAAGCCGGTTTTGCCGTCTTGAAACCAATCCACACTGTAATTGAATTTGGTCAGCCCGATTTTCAAACCGTCGCCGATTAATGGATCGTCTTCGATAAGGAGTATGCGCATAGGAGAGGGTTTCCGCTATTTATGATATTGAGAAAAAACCGCACTTTGTGTTATAAAGTGCGGTTTGCGTTTGGCTTATTTTACTTTCACTACGCGGTGGATTTCAACTTCGGTCTTGTTCCAAGATTGGTCAACTTCGCCGAATAATTTCACTTTATCACTCGGGGTCACTTCCTGTCCTGCCCAAGCACGACGCTCGATTTCCACTTCGATGCTGCCGCTGTCATCTTTAAACACATAGTCGTCTTTGCCGACCTGTTGCTCGATGAACCCTTCCAATACCACACGGGCATCATCTTTCAGGTTTTTAACATCGGCCACTTTGGTTACCGCCGCCTGCTCACCGGCGAATCCGCCGCGTTGGTGTTTGTCGCTGCGTTTACCGTCATGTTTTTGCATAACGCGCTCGCCGCCAAAGGTCGGTTGCGTGCCGTCCGCACTTTGTGTAGCGGCTAATGCACCGCCGCTGACGGCTAATAAAAGGGCTGAAGTTAGGGCTAATTTTTTCATAATAGTTACTCTCCGAGTTTAATTTTCATCAAATGTTGACAAGGCGTAAGCACTTCGGTGCTTGTCTGTAACGCTTTGTTGAGTGTATTAAACCAAAGAGTTCTTAAAAAAATCTTAACCGGTAAAAATTTTATAAATATTTTGCCAAAACCTGTTGGATACCGTTTTGATCGTTGTCGGTGGTGATCAATTTCGCCTGTGCTTTCACGTCGGCTTCGGCATTGCCCATTGCCACGCCCAAGCCGACAGCGGTCAGCATACTGATGTCATTATGGTTGTCGCCGAAGGCAATCACCTGCTGCGGATCGACATTCCAGCTTTTTAACAGCTCCAGCAAGCGTCCGCCTTTGCTGTTGCCGTTGTTGGCGACATCGACCCGATCAACCCACGACCATTCGCAGCTGAACTGTTCGCTTGGCAATTGCGCGACCGCACTTTCCATTAACGCACGGTCAGGGTGGCTGATCACAAATTTCCAAATCGCCTGCCGATTAGCCAGCGGCGCGTAAAAGCTGCTGATTTGTTGCAAATTCGGGCGTACATTTTCCGGGCATTGCGCCACCCATTGGGAAAATTTGCGCATATGCGGATTAAATTCGGTGAAGGTCATTTGATCACGGGTGTACATCAGCAGGTGAATGCCTAATTGTTCCGCGGTATCGATCACTTTGCGAGCCTGCTGCCAAGTGAACGGATTTGCCACTGGGGTGCTGTCGCCGGCGACATCGTAAATATAAGTGCCGTTACAGCAGATAATCGGCGTATCCAGTTGCAACTGATGATAATAGGGTTTCACTGCGGTGTGGTGACGACCGGTTACCAGTATGACTTTAGCGCCTTTAGCACGGGCGGCATTAATCGCTTCAATGCTGCTCGGCAGGATTTCGCCTTGGCTGTTGAGTAAGGTTCCGTCTAAATCAAATGCAACGACACGGTATTTCATTGTTTATCCTTTTAAAACAGTAGGTTGAGATACGAAATTTTGATTATTCCTTCGCCCCTTGTGGGAGAAAGACAGATTTTGGCTTCGTTCAGAAGCTAAAATCAGGATGAGGGGTACAAATTTGCTTTATTTCACCCTCATCTGCCCTTCGGACACCTTTTCCCATCAAGGGAGAAGGGAAATACAACAGGGCTTACTTTATCCGCTGGCGCACAATTTCAAATAAGCACACCCCGGTGGCGACGGAAACATTTAACGAAGAAACGCTGCCTGCCATCGGAATGCTGATTAGTTGATCGCAATGTTCGCGTGTGAGGCGGCGCATGCCTTCGCCTTCGGCACCCATCACCAGCACAATCGCACCGTCGAGTTGGGTTTGATATAGCGTTTCCGTGGCTTCGCCTGCCGTGCCGACCACCCAGATATTATGATTTTGTTGCAGATCACGCAAGGTGCGCGCAAGGTTGGTCACCCGAACCAGTGGCATCGTTTCCGCCGCACCGCACGCCACTTTGCGCGCGGTCGAGGTCAGTTGCGCCGATTTGTCTTTCGGCACAATCACCGCGTCCACCCCTGCCGCATCGGCGGTGCGCAAACACGCCCCCAGATTATGCGGATCGGTGACACCGTCCAACACCAGTAAAAACGGTGCGCTTTTGCCGCTTAAAATGGCGTCCAGATCGTTTTCGTTCAACTCTTTCGCCGGTTGTACCCGCGCAATAATGCCTTGGTGTACCTCACCGTCGGCTTTTTTATCCAACGTTTGCCGATTCATCTGCTGCACCGCAATGCCTAAAGCGTGCAGTTGATTTAACAACGGTTGCAAACGTTTATCTTCTCGCCCTTTCAGCACATAGACTTCGATAACCCGCTCTGGCGCAGTGTTTAAAAAAGAGGATACTGCGTGAATCCCGTAAATATTTTCGCTCATAATGTGTTATTAGCCAGAAATGATTTTAGTTAAGATACCATAAAAGCCGCCGGATTATGCGCCGAAATATTTGGCATGAAACGCAAAGTGCGGTTCGATAAAGCTGGCGATAAAATAGTAACTGTGATCATAACCCGAATGCAGATTAAATTCGATCGCAAAACCGTGTTCAACCGCACTTTGTACGAATTTTTGCGGTTGCAGCTGCTCAGGATAAAAATTATCGGCGTCGCCTTGGTCGATTAATATCGGCAGTTTGCGTTTGGCATGAGCCAGTTGTTGCAAGCTGTCATATTGCGCCCATGCCGCCCGATCGTCGCCTAAATAGGCAGAAAAGGCTTTTTGTCCCCATGGCGTTTCGCTTGGATTGACGATGGGCGCAAAGGCGGAAACAGAACTGAAACGTTCGCTGTTTTTCAACGCAATCATCAACGCACCGTGTCCGCCCATCGAATGCCCGAAAATCGCCGCTTGTCCATTCAGGGGAAAGTGCTGTGCCAGTAAGGACGGCAATTCCTCGACGATATAATCGTACATACGGTAATGTTCAGCCCAAGGTTGTTGAGTGGCATTCAGGTAAAATCCGGCGCCTTGCCCCAAATCATAGTGATCGTCATCTGCCACATTGTCGCCGCGCGGGCTGGTGTCCGGCATCACCAGCGCAAAACCGTATTGCGCCGCCAAGCGCTGTGCGCCGGCTTTGGTAGAGAAATTTTCATCATTACAGGTTAAGCCCGACAGCCAATAGAGCAGCGGCACTTTTGCGCCGTTTTGTGCTTGCGGCGGCAGATAGACGGCAAAGGTCATCTCGCATTGGGTACTATTGGCAAAATGGCGGTAGCGTTGATGTAGTCCATCGAACATTTTATTACTGCTGATCAGTGTCAATGTGGTCATAAGTTCCTCACACAGAAAGGAAAAAGTGCGGTCAGACCGCACTTTGTAGCGTTAATAATGAATCACGCTGCGGATAGATTTGCCTTCGTGCATTAAATCAAAGGCGCTGTTGATCTGCTCCAGCGGCATGGTATGGGTGATAAAGTCACTCAAGGCAAATTCGCCGTCCAAATATTGCTGAATAATTTTCGGCAATTGAGTGCGCCCTTTCACGCCGCCAAATGCCGAACCGCGCCACACGCGACCAGTGACCAGTTGGAACGGGCGGGTGCGGATTTCCGCTCCGGCAGGGGCAACGCCGATAATCACCGATTCGCCCCAGCCTTTGTGGCAGCATTCCAACGCGGCACGCATAACATCAACGTTGCCGATACACTCGAACGAATAATCCACACCGCCGTCGGTCATTTCGACAATCATCTCCTGAATCGGTTTGTCGAAATCGTTCGGGTTGATACATTCGGTTGCGCCCAGTTTTTTCGCCATTTCAAATTTTTCCGGATTGACGTCAATGCCGATAATCCGGCTGGCGCCGATCATGCGCGCACCGATAATCGCCGCCAAGCCGATCCCACCCAGTCCGAAAATCGCAATGCTGTCACCGCTCTTCGCTTTAGCGGTGTTGATCACCGCACCCATGCCGGTGGTAACGCCGCAGCCGAGCAGACAGATCTCTTCCAACGGAGCTTCTTTTTGCACTTTTGCCAATGAGACTTCGGCAACCACCGTATATTCGGAAAAGGTCGAACAGCCCATATAGTGATAAATCGGCTGTCCGTCTTTGAAAAAACGCACCGTGCCGTCCGGCATCAAGCCTCTGCCTTGGGTTTCACGCACGGAGGAACATAAGTTGGTTTTACCCGAACGGCAGAATTTACATTCGCCGCACTCGGCGGTGTAAAGCGGAATCACATGATCGCCGACCGCCACGCTGGTCACGCCTTCGCCCACCGCTTCGACAATACCGGCGCCTTCATGTCCCAGCACGCAAGGGAAAATCCCTTCCGAATCCTTGCCGGACAAAGTATAAGCGTCGGTATGACAAACACCGGTGGCGACAATCCGCACCAACACTTCGCCTTTTTGCGGCGGCATCAAATCCAATTCTTCGATTTTTAACGGTTCATTCGGCGCCCAGGCTACGGCGGCTCGTGTTTTGATAAAGTCAGTCATAGGCGTTCTCCTTATATCGGGTTATTTGCGTTTTTTACTTTTGCTGAATGCGCCGCTTTTGCGCGACGGTTTCTTTTTCTCGGCGCGTGCCGGATCGGCTTTGCCGCTTCTGCCGTCGCGCAGGCGTTTTTCCAAACTTTCGGCATAGCGCACATTTTTCTTAAGGCGATCTTTGGCGGTTTTGCCTTCGCGCAGCGGTTTGCGTTCGCTGGATACCATTGCGAAATCGATCTGCTTCTGTTCCAGACTGACGGCGCTGACTTTGATCCGCACTTTGTCGCCGATACGGTAATACATGCCGCTGTTTTCGCCGATTAGGCGTTGTCCGGCGCTGTCGAATTGGTAATAGTCGTTATCGAGGGTAGAGATATGCACCAAGCCGTCGATAAAGAAGTCGTTCAGGCGCACAAACAAGCCGAAGCCGGTGACGCTGGAGATTATGCCGTCGAACTCTTCGCCGACGTGATCCTGCATATATTCGCATTTCAGCCAGTCGGCGACTTCGCGGGTGGCGTCGTCGGCACGGCGTTCGGTGGTGGAGCAGTGATCGCCGAGCAGATCAATTTCGTCCAACAGATAGTGGAAACCGCCGCCGCTGGTGGAACGTTTGTTGCTGCCTTGCTGCTTGGCGATCAGATATTTAATCGCGCGGTGCAGGCTCAAGTCAGGATAGCGGCGGATTGGCGAGGTGAAATGGGCGTAGTTGTCCAATGCCAAGCCGAAATGCCCGATATTGTCGGCGGAATACACCGCTTGACTGAGCGAGCGCAACAACATAGTTTGAATCAGCTCATGATCGGGGCGCTCTTTCACCTGTGTCATCAATTCGGCGTAATCCGCCGGTGTCGGTTTCAAACCGCCGCCGAGGGTTAAACCGCACTCGTTGAGGAAGCTGCGGAAGCCCATCAATTTTTCTTCTCCCGGACCGGCATGAATGCGGAACAGCGCAGGCTCTTGCGCTTTTTCCACAAAAGTTGCCGCCGCAATATTGGCTTGGATCATACACTCTTCGATGATCTTATGCGCATCGTTGCGCACCACAGGTTCGATCCGTTCGATTCGGCCTTGCGGATTAAAAATAAACTGGGTTTCGATGGTTTCAAAATCAATCGCACCGCGTTTTTGGCGCGCGTCGTGCAGCACCTTGAACAAGCTGTACAACTCTTCCAAGTGCGGTACCAGCAGGGCGTAGCGTTGGCGCAATTCTTCGTCGCCCTCTAAAATCCGCCACACTTTGCTGTAGGTCAAACGGGCGTGGGAATTCATCACCGCTTCGTAGAATTTGTAGCCGGTCATTTTGCCTTTTTTGGAAATGTCCATTTCGCAGACCATACACAACCGGTCCACTTGCGGATTTAACGAGCACAGCCCGTTCGACAGCACTTCCGGCAACATCGGCACAACGCGGTTCGGGAAGTAAACCGACGTACCGCGATTGCGTGCTTCGGCATCAAGTGCGGTTTTCAGGCGTACATAATAGCTCACATCGGCAATCGCCACCCATAGCTTCCAGCCGCTGTCGCCGTTTTTGCGTGCATAAACCGCATCGTCAAAATCGCGTGCGTCTTCACCGTCAATGGTGACTAACGGCAGATCGCACAGATTAATCCGTCCTTGTTTGGCTTCTTCGCTGACCTCTTCTTTTAAGCCGTCCACCTGTTTCAACACATTTTCAGGGAAAATATGCGGAATATCGTGGTTGCGCAGTGCGATTTCCACTTCCATGCCCGGTGCCATATTGTCGCCCAGAATCTCGGTGATAATCCCGACCGGATTATGGTTGCGGGTGCGCGGTTGCAGCTCGACCACCACCACCTGCCCCATGCGTGCGCCCATGCGGTGTTCGTTCGGAATCAGAATATCGTGGCTGATCCGGCTGTCGTCCGGCACGACAAAGGCAATGCCGGATTCCATAAAGAAACGCCCGACAATCTGTTTTTTACGGCTTTCCAAGATCCGCACGATCCGCACTTCCTGCCGCCCACGGCGATCAAACCCGTTCGGCTGCGCCAGTACATAATCGCCGTGCATCACGCGCTGCATCTGTCCGTTGGGAATAAACCAATCGTCTTCTTTTTTACCGCCGACCGAGCCTTCCACCTGCAAAAAACCGTAACCGTCGCGATGCCCGATCACCGTGCCTTTCAGCAGCGATAATTTTTCCGGCAGTGCGTAGCATTGGCGTTTGGTAAACACCAACTGCCCGTCGTTTTCCATCGCACGCAAACGGCGGCGCATACCTTCGATTTGTTCTTCGTCAGTGATGTTAAGTGCGGTCAGAATATCCTGCCGCTTCATCGGCGCATTGTGTTGGCGAATGGTCTGTAAAATAAACTCACGGCTTGGAATCGGATTTTCATATTTCTCCGCTTCCGCCTGATAATTGGGATCTTTTGACATAATGTCTCCTTTTTTACGTTGTTTTTATTGTTGTTATGGGGAATGTGCTCAGTTTGACACTCTGCGACTGAGAAAGCAAGAAAAGCAGGGCGGGCGAAGATTTATTCAGCTTAAAAACCAATATCTGAAGGGGTATAATAGAAAGGAAAATTTATTAGGGTGTATGGCGACACCCTAATAAAGTGTGTTGTAATTCTACCCGGCAACCGCCGTGCCGACGGTCATGTGCAAGCCGTAGAATAATATCCGTCCGATCATTTCAGCGGCAATCATCAAGATCGCAGCAAGATAGAGTAACGACGGGGTGGTGCGAAAGAGAAGATAAGCGCCGGCAGCCAGTAAACATAAGCGTATCATGTTTAAGAGCATATAATCAGGTACTAGATCTAGGGCATTTTGTACTGATGAGCGAATTGCCGCCAGCTCAAGGCTTTGATAAACGATCAGTATTGCAATCACAAAGATCCCAATAACAATCACTGTACGTAGCCATGCCGCTTGTCGAAACAGGGCATAGCCTAAACAAAAACCGGCTGTCATAACAGTCAGGTAAAAACTATAACTGGTCAGGCTGCTATTCCAAGTCGGCACCGTGCTGATATGATATACCTGATTCATCATATACATAAACACCAAGCCGAGAAGTGCGGTAACAATCAGCCAAATTTTGTTAAGGTTTGCCGGCATTTTGCCTGATACCGTCAGCAACCAGTATAATCCGAGTGCGGCGAAAAAGACTGAGCCACTGGCAATTTCATTGCTGAGCATCGATTCGCCGATACGGTTCAACGAATTAAAAGCGCGCAGCGGAGAACCTAAATGCATAATTGAGGCAAGAAAACCGGCTGCCATTAAGACTAATAAAATAAATAGTTTTGTATTCTTTTGTTTAATCTCGTTCTGGGACAAACTCAGTACCAACGTTGCACCGACCACAGACTGTGCCAACACGGTGAAAATAATTAAAGGTAGTTCATGCAAGCCGTTCATTTTATACCTCCCGTGGATTGCCTAGGAAACCGGTTTGATCACCACTCGGTTTGCTGTTTTTGTTTGGCGTAATCACCAAATTCGGTTGGGTATAACTCGGATTAGGTAAAGGGGCAATTCCTGCCACATCGCCGTATTTCGCGTGCAATTCCGCAATCGGGGCAAAATCCAAGGCGCGTAATGGACAAGATTCGACGCAGATTGGTTTTTGTCCTGTTTTCACCCGTGAATAACAGCCGTCACATTTGGTCATATGTCCTTTCTGTGCGTCATATTGCGGTGCGTCATACGGACACGCCATATTGCAATAGCGACAGCCGATACAAATACCTTCATCCACTATCACAAAACCATCTTCATTTTTGTGCATGGCACCGGTCGGGCAGACTTTAGTACAAGCCGGCTCATCACAATGATTACAAGAAATTGAGGTGTAATAAGCAAACACATTTTGCTCCCAACAACCGTTCGGCTGTTGTAACCAATCACCACCCACATATTCATAAATACGGCGGAAATTCACATCCGTACCTAAATCTTTGTAATCCTTACATGCCAACGAACAAGTTTTACAGCCGGTGCAACGTTGACTATCAAAGTAAAAACCATATTGTTCCATGCGTTACTCCTTATAATTTTTCAACTTGCACTAAATTAGAATGCTGCGGATTACCTTTCGCCAGTGGCGAAGGGCGTTGGGTGGTGAGGACATTGATCGAACCATTATGATCAATCTTATCTCCCCATACATTTGCAGTATGCCAAGCCCCTTCCCCCATTGCCACAATCCCTGGCATAATGCGCGGTGTGACTTTGGCGGCTAAACGTGTTTCACCGATTTCGTTAAATACTCGTACCATATCACCATTGTTGATGCCCAAACGTTGCGCATCCACGGAATTAATCCACACATCTTGCCTTGTCATCGCTTGCAATACATCAATATTGCCATAGGTTGAGTGAGTTCTCGCTTTATGATGGAAACCAATAAGTTGGAATGGATAAGTGTTGCGTTTCGGATCATCCCAGCCATTGAAACCGCTATGATAAATCGGTAAAGGATGAATGACTGATTGTTCATCGAGCTTCCATGTATTGGCAATTTCCGCTAAACGCTCAGAGTAAATTTCAATTTTGCCTGATGGCGTTTTTAATGGATTATTTTCAGGATCCTCACGGAAATCTTTATATGCCACAAAATGCCCTCTCGGGTCTTGTTGTTTGAAAATCCCCATTTGTTTGAATTCTTCATAAGAAGGTAAATTAGGATCTTTGGCTCGCATATCTGCGTATAAGAATTGTAGCCATTCAGACTGTGTTCGTCCTTCGGTAAAAGCTTGGTAGGTATCCTGTCCTAAGCGTTTAGCCAAATCGGATAACATATCGTAAATTGAACGACGTTCAAATTTTGCCGATGTGGCAGGTTGTCCGAAAATCAAATAACCCATATTGCAAGCATCGTTATTCGGTACTATATCTTCCTGCTCGGTAGTCATTAAATCCGGCAATAAAATATCCGCATATTTTGCCGAGCTGGTCATAAAATTCTCGATCACCACGATCATTTCGCATTTTGATTCATCTTGTAACAGCTCATGGGTACGGTTGATATCGGAATGCTGGTTGATGATGGTGTTACCGGCATAATTCCATAAGAATTTAATCGGTACATCCAACTTTTCTTTGCCTTGTACGCCGTCTTTAAGTGCGGTCATTTCTGCCCCTCTTTCGATGGCATCAGTCCATGTAAAACAAGAAATTTTGGCTTTCACCGGATTTTTTAAGATAGGAAAACGAGTTAGTGTGGGCGTATATGTACTTTCACGTGCACCGGAATTGCCCCCATGAATACCTACATTACCCGTCAAAATCGGCAACATTGCGACTGCTCGGCTAGCTAATTCTCCATTTGACTTGCGCTGTAGTGCCAATCCTTGTGTAATAAAACAGGGTTTAGTTGAGCCAATTTCACGGGCTAATTGAATAATTTTTGCCTCTGGAATTCCGGTAATTTGTTCCGCCCATTTTGGGGTTTTGGCAATGCCGTCATCACCATCACCTAAAATATAGGCTTTATAATGACTGTTTTTTGGTGCGGAAGGCGGTAAGGTTTTTTCATCATAGCCTACGCAATATTTATCTAGGAATGGCTGATCCACCAAATTTTCTGTGATTAGCACATAAGCCAGCGCAGCAATTAAAGCCGCATCCGTGCCCGGACGAATCGGGATCCATTCATCTTCACGCCCACCTGCGGTATCGGTATAACGCGGATCGATCACAATCATTTTCGCTTTAGATTGCTCTCGGGCTTGCGTTAAATGATAGGTAATGCCGCCACCGCTCATTTTGGTTTCTGCCGGATTATTACCAAACTGCACCACCAATTTGGTGTTGGCAATATCCGAAGAGCTATTACCTAAATTTGAACCGTAAGTATATGGCATCGCTCGGGAAATTTGAGCATCACTGTAACTGCCGTAAAAATCTAAATGTCCACCGTAGCTATTCATAAAGCGATTCATAATAGAATAATAAGCTCGGGTAATATTACCACCGACCACACCCGATGCAATATTGATATACACCGCTTCATTGCCATAATCTTTAACGATACGTTTTAGATTATCGGCAATAGTATTTAAGGCTTCATCCCATGAAATTCGTTCAAACTTGCCTTCTCCACGTTTGCCGATCCGTTTCATGGGATAATTTAACCTATCAGGGTGATTCATTCTTCGACGCATGGAACGCCCACGCTGACAGGCTCGGATCTGATGATTGCCGTAAGAGTCATCACCGGTATTATCGGTTTCCACCCAATACACTTCATCATTTTTGACATGTAATCTTAAGGCACAACGGCTACCGCAGTTGACAGAGCACATACTCCAAACGGTTTTGTCCGGCACAATGTCTTGCGCCTGCATCGGCTTTTGTTTGGCTTTGCTAGCAAATGGCAGCGAGATACCGGTTGCAACTGTTGTTAATCCTGCAGTCGAGCCTTTTAAAAAATTTCTGCGGCTGACTTTGGGGAGGTCAGGAGAACGTTTTTCCATATTTACCTCTACTTAAAAATAGTTAATCATCAATCTACAAATGAATTTTAATCACGCATAAAATTATGTATATTGAGTTTTATAATCAAGTTTATTGATGTTTTATATTCTTTATCGAATTCTTGATAAAGATCACAAAATGGAATGAGAGATGGGTATTACTGAATTAGAACAATTACTTATGGATTTTAACGAGGATGAACTGTTTTACCGGCAGTACTATCTTGCTCGTCAAACACCGGCTGAGTTGAAGGCATTTTTAGCTTCGCTCAACCTAAAAGACGCACTTGAGCGGCGTTTGATTATCCCTGATATCAAAGAATGTTCTTATCAGCATATGCATGATGAATGGTTTTTTGATGAAAATAGCAAGAATAATGTCGTATTAACCAAGCATAATCGCTTTACGCCGGAGTTTTGGCATAGTCATATCTTCTTTCAATTTTCTTATGTGCTTTCCGGGCGTTGCCAACAGAAAATAGGGCAGCAGACGCTGGTGATGGAAGCCGGGGATTTTTGTCTGATTGCGCCGAATATTAAGCATGCGATTGCGGTATTTGACGAGAGTATCGTGATTAATATTGTGATTCGCCGTAGCACTTTTAACGATATTTTCTTTAATATGTTATGTGACAATAATATTATTTCGATATTTTTTAATCAGTTTTTATATGCGCAAAAATATAGCCCGTTTTTAGTGATTGCCACTGCACAAGATCAAAAAATCAAAAAAATGGTGTTGGAAATGTTGTCAGAATTTCAGCAGAAAAATAATTATTATGAATTGATATTAACTAACCAATTAATGATTCTATTTGCTAAGTTATTACAGAAGTATGAAGATCGTATTATACTGCCTCGTTACCAATCGAAAAATAGTGATGAAATAAGCAAAATATTAAATTTCATTATGGACAATTACCAATCGGTTTCGTTATCGATTGTAGCAAAACAATTTTATTATTCTATGCCATATTGTTCAAAGTTGATTAAAGATTACACTGGGAAATCCTTTACTGAGATTGTACAAGATATAAAGTTTAATAAGGCTGAGATCTTACTAAAAGAAACTAATATAACAGTGTCAGAGATTAGTCAATTTATTGGGTTTAATAATATTGAAAATTTTAATAGGTTATTTAAGAAAAGATATGCAATGACGCCAACTGAATTTAGACGATGTATGGTATAGATTTTATTTGATTAATTTTTGATAAAAACTAGTCAAATCACCTATTCTAAAATAGAAATATAATTTTTATCTAAATTTATTTTTTTAGTAGTTTCTGTAGCAGTTAAAAGCACGGTTATATTAATTTATTATTCGTAAATTTTTATGGTTTTGGGATATTTCGCAATGGCTTTCACTAGTTTTAACCGGCTGATTTTTGTAGTTTTGACGGGTGCGGGGTGTTTTTGAGCAAACCGTTGCGTTTCAGCTCTTTGCTGATTCGGATTGCGGTTTCGGTTTCGCAGCCGGCGTATTCGGCGATTTCACGATAAGTCCAAGGATAATCGGGGTAGTTTTCGGTGAGAAAATAAATGCTGTCGATCACGCGATCCAAGCTTTTGTTATAGGCGGCTTTGGCGAGGCGGTGTTCGGCGTCTTGCAGTTCGTTAGCCAATTTTTTGAGTAGAAAATGGCTGACTTCGGGGTTGTGCAAAATAAAATTTGGGATGTTATCCGGTTGAATATGTAGCACTTCGGCATTGGCCAGTACTTTTGCGCTGCAATGATAGCAATTTTCACCGAACAGGGTGCGGAAGCCGAAATAATCATTGTGGCGGTAGATGCGCAGCAGGCTCTCTTTGCCGCTCTCCAGCAGATGATACAGTCCGATCAAGCCTTGCTGCACAAAATAGAACTCTTTTGCGCTTTCTCCCTGCGAGTAGATAACCGTGCCCTTTTCCAGCGTGTGTAGTAAGGTCACTTGGCAATGTTGCAATTGGTGGGGCGAAAAAGTGTGAGTGGTCGGCATAGCGTTCCTCTGTTGGCATCGAGCAGTGCAGTGCGGTCGGTTCAGACCGCACTTTGTTTGCTCAAGTCTTAGGGTGTCCCGTAAATCGAATTGTCAGGAAGCCCTAGGGTTGATAGTTAGGGTTCGGCTGTGGAATTCTGGCGCCGACCTGCTGTTTCCATTGATCCAGTTTGGCTTTGAGGCGGGCGGTAATGTCCGGATGTTGGCGGCTGACATCGTTGGTTTCGGCAATGTCGTGATAAACATTATACAATTCCAGTTTATTGTCCTCGAAAAACTCCAGTAATTTCCATTCGCCCTCCCGCACCGAGCAACCGGGCGTGCAGCCTTGGTTACTGTAGTGCGGATAGTGCCAGTACAGCGCACGATCGCTTTGTTGGCTTTCGCCGGTCAGGGTCGGCAAAATGCTGATTCCGTCGCAATGTTGCTGTGGCAAGAGCGGTAAACCGGCGCACTCCAACAACGTCGGGTAGAAATCGGTGGAGGTGATCGGGGTTTCGATAATCGAGTTGGCGGCGATATAGCTCGGCCAGCGCACGATCAACGGCTCTCTGGTACCGCCCTCATACATCCAGCCTTTGCCTTCGCACAGCGGTTTGTTGGTGGTCGGCGAGCCTTCGGCGGTCGCCAAGCCGCCGTTATCACTATAAAAAATTACGATGGTGTCTTGTTCCAAGCCGTTTTCTTTTAAGCAATCCAAGACGCGTCCGATATTCCAATCCATATTTTCTACCATTGCGGCATAAACCGGATCGCTTTGAATGGTACGGCGGATAACGTGGTCGTCTTTTTTATGTTCGCAAGGGAAATTTTCGCCGACCACAAACGGATTGATTTTATCAATTCCTAACATACGCGCTTTTTTACGGTATTTTTCCACTAAGTGTTCGTGACATTCAATCGGCGTATGCACGGCGTAGTGGGACAGATACATAAACCAAGGCCGATCATCGTCTTGTCGGTTGATTAAGTTGATCGCTTCGTCGGTGAGGCGGTCAGTCAGGTATTCGCCCTCCGGACCGTCTTCCAGCGTTTCGATGCCGTAAGGCGAAAAATAGCCGTTAAACGGATGTCCCCAGTCGCAACCGCCGATATTGATATCAAAGCCGTGTTTATCCGGATAGGTCTCGAAACGCTGCTCGTTGTGTTGGCTTAAGTGCCACTTGCCGACATGCCAAGTGCGGTAACCGCCTTGTTTTAACGCTTTGGCTAACGAGAATTCGTCGGTGCTGAGATGATCGATATAAGGCACATCGGCTAATTTCCCTTCGGAGCGTCCGCCGAGCCATTGGGTCATGCCTAAACGGGCAGGATATTTACCGGTTAAAATACTGGCTCGGGTCGGCGAACAGACCGGACAAGAGGCGTAAGCGTCGGTAAAGCGCGCGCCCTCTTGTGCCAGTTGATCCAAACGCGGTGTTTCATAAAAGCTGCTACCGTAACAACCGGTGTCACTCCAACCGTAATCGTCGAGCAGGATAAATAAAATATTCGGTTTTTTGCTGGCAGACATTGCTATTTTCCTCCGTTTGCTGAAGTTTGTTGATAACGGCTGTTGATATAACGTTCGTAAATCGGTTGAATTTTAATATGCAGCCACGCACAGAACAGCGCGCAAATCAGTGCGGCCAAGCCGAAATAGAAACCGAAATCCGGTGAAACCACGGCTTCGGCATAAGCCAGCCCGACTTTAGAGAAGGTGACGTAAATTAACGTGGCGCATGACAGCAAGATACCGCTGGTGAGCAGGGAATAGCGCCACGCCTGCATATTGATTTTGGCTTTACGCACGGCTTTAACTTCTTTTTCCGCCGCAGGTTTGGCTTTTGCCCAGATGATCAACATCGCCATTTCAAGGATAAAGAGCAAGCCGTAAACGTGCATCCAGTGAATATGAATGTACTCTTTTAACGCAAACACCAGCAGATAATAGGTGATTAAGTGGAAAATGATGATGAACTTAGCCGCCGCTTCGGACACTCTCAAGCGTTTGCCGAACAGTCCGATGAGTACCAGACTGACAATCGGAATGGCGATAAAGCCGGAGAATTGCTGCAGGAAAATAAACAACCCTTGCGGCGCATAGACCAAATTCGGAGCAATGATGATGGTTAACACCGAGCAGAAGATACCGAACTTTTTCGATACCTTGATCACTTTAGCATCATCGGCTTGTTGGTTAATCAACGGTTTATAAATATCTACGGCAAACAGGGTGGAGGCCGAATTGATTAACGAGTTATAGGTGGAGAATACCGCCCCCAACAAGACCGCCACAAACAGCCCCAACAGCGGCGCAGGCAAAATTTTGGCGACCAATGTCGGATAAGCCAAATCACGCGGTTCCAGTCCGGCACCGTATAGATGATATGCCAGCAAGCCCGGAAACATTGCGATAAACGGTACTAGCATTTTAAAGAAACCGGCCATTAACAGCCCTTTTTGACCGGCTTTCAGGCTTTCTGCGCCTAAGGCTCTTTGGATAACGAATTGGTTAGTTCCCCAATAGAAGGTTGCCGTCACCATCAAACCGGTGAACACCGCCGCAATCGGGATAGCGTCCAGTTTGCTGCCGACCCCGATCGCGTCCAGTTTTTCCGGATTGGTGACGGTAATATAATGCAGCGCATCAAGCATATTGCCTTGAATTTTATCGCCCAACGCCATTAAGCCCAAGATCGGAATCAGACAACCGATAACCAATAAGCCGACACCGTTCAGAGTATCCGATACCGCAACCGCTTTTAAGCCGCCGGTAATCGCATAAATCGCGCCGATCACCCCGACCACAATAGTGGTCAGCCATAACGCCTGCATTTTGCTGAGTCCGAGCCACGCCTCCAGATCCAGTATTTTCATCAAGGCTAACGCACCGCCATATAATACTGTCGGTGACCAAACGAAAATATAACCGAACATAAACAGATAGACGATTAATTTGCGCGTGCCTTCACCGTAGTGCGAGCTGAGAAATTCGGGCATAGTTGAAAATGCACCGCCCAAATACATCGGCAGAAATAAAATTGCCAATAAAATAATGCCGCGGATTGCCCAAATTTCCCAAGCCAGCGGCGTCATATTACCAAAATAAGTTAAACCGCTTTGCCCGACCAATTGCTCGGTGGATATATTCGTCAATAATAACGAGCCGGCAATAAATAATGCACCGAGTTTATTTCCTGCTAAAAAATAACCGTCGGAAGTTGAAACGGTTCCTTTGGTTTTATGCCAAGAGTACCAAGCAACAAAGAGCATAAATGCCAAACATGTGAATAATGCAAACATAACGATCTCCTATTCCATTTATGAGTGTTGCTTCAGTCTAAATAAATTTATCAATTCAGTATTATGATTATGATCATTACCGGCATGTGAGAGCTGTCACAAATTTAAAATTTTAAACATCGGGTTATGCGTTATTTTTGATTTGATTGGCTAAACGGCTTAAGTGCGGTGCCATATGTTTCAGTGCCATATAATAAGCCTCGCATAGCTGATTATGCGGATAATCCATTTCCTGTGGCAAAGTGCGGTGTTTCGGGCAACCGCCGTGACAGGCAAACTGGAATTCACATTGCCGGCATTTTGTCGATAGCTGCTGTTTTGCCAAGCCGAATTGTTGCTGTTTTATGCAAGATGTTATCTGGCGCAGCGGCGTTTCAATAATATTACCGAGGTTGTATTGCGGATAAACATAGTGATCGCAGCTGTAAATATCGCCGTTTTGTTCAATAATCATCTGGTCGCCGCAGGTTGGGCGAAAAATACATAACGAGGGTTGGTAGCCTAAAAAAGCCATTAAGCACTGCTCGATAAACTGCACGGCGATAACACCGATATCCTGCCGCCGCCAAGTGTCGAACACATCGATCAGCAGCTGCCCGTAATCTTGCGCCGCAGCTTGCTGTTCCGGTGCGTCCATTAAAGGAATAAACTGCATATAATCAACGCCGAGCGATTTTAAAAACTGGTAGAGCGCTTGACCGCACTTTGCGTTTTGACGGTGGATTACGGTGAGCGTATTAAAAACAACCTCATGTTTTTGCAGTAAATCAACCGCATTCATCACCTGTCGCCAAGTGCCTTTTCCGCTTTTGTTTTTACGATAACCGTCATGCATAGACTCTGTACCGTCGAGAGAAATACCGATTAAAAAATTGTACTGTTTAAAAAAACGGCACCAATTGTCATTTAATAAAATGCCGTTGGTCTGCAAACTGTTATGAATCGTTTTATTGCCGGCATAGCGCTGTTGTAATGTGACCGCACGCTGGAAAAAATCCAATCCGGATAGGGTCGGCTCGCCACCCTGCCAAATAAAGGTGATCTGTTGCTGCGGCGCTTGTTGAATATAATTTTTGATATAGTTCGTCAATATTTCATCATTCATTTTCATTGCGCGATGATGCGGTTTGTCTAAATAAAAACAGTAATCGCACTGAATATTACACAGTGAGGAGGCGGATTTTGCCATCAGATGAAAAGGGCGGGTCAGCATATTAAATCCTTTTATCGGCAATAAGAAATGAATGCTAGGATTATAGTTATAACAATTACCGTGCAGATATGACAGCGATCATAATTAAATTTGTGAAGTTGGGCAAAAATAGCCTCAATATTTTATCAGGAGGCGATATGACAAGCCTGAGCCTAATTATTTTGATTATTTGCGGTATGAGTGCGAATTTGGTTTCCGCGCTATTCGGTATCGGCGGCGGTGTATTGATGGTGCCGGTGTTGCGCACATTATTTCCGCAACTCCCGATTCAAATGGTGTCGGCAACCACACTAACTATTGTGATGTGCAGCTCGATTATCAATTTAATTTATTTCCGCCGCCAACGAATTGCAATTAATATTAGAAATGTTATTTATTGGTCAATAGCCATGATTATCGGAGTACAGTTGGGGTTTGAAATCAGTTTTTATCTTTCGGCTTTTAGCATGACCATGATTTTTATTTTAACCCTGACGGTGCTGGCGTTAAAAACTTGGTTTACTCCATTTAACCCCGCACTTGATATTTCGAATCCCGCTACTCGGCATTATTTTTTAGGCGCGATGGTTTGCAGTTTCGGTGGATTAATTGCGGGCTTAACCGGGATTGGCGGCGGCTCGATTATGGCGCCGTTAATCGGGCAATTAAAAGGCGTGCAGGCAAGACAAATTGCGGTTTACAGCAACTGGCTGATGGTTTTCGGCGGTTTGGGGAGTTTGTACGGTTATTTGTCGAAACCGCTGGCACAGCAGATGGCACATACTTGGCAAGTCGGTTATATCAATGTGACCTTGGTCTTGGTCGCTGTGTCGAGTGCATTGTGCATGAGCTTTTTCTCGATGAAATTACGCGGTTTGTTAAAGCCGGTTTGGGCAAATAAACTGTTGGCCGGATTGTTGCTCGCCATTGCATTGTATATGTTTGGGTTGCAGTATATGTTGCAAGCGTGATTTTGACGGCAGATAAACGAGCAACCGCCCGACCGCGAGTCTATTTTTCTGCCCCCGCCGCTTGCAGGCGATAGATATGCACGCCGAGCGGTTGTTTTTCTGCTGCGGCAATGATGGCTGCGGCGATTTCCGCGCCGCTCATCGGTTGGTATGCTTTAAACCAGTTTTTCGGCAGATATTTAAAGAGTGCCGCCATGGTTTTTTCTGCCGGCCGCTTGTCGCGGCGTTCGCCGATAATCAACGGCGGGTGAAAAATCGCCAGTTTGGGGTAGTCCAAGGCTCGAATTTGCTGTTCCGCTTGTCCTTTGGCACGCAGGTAGAAAATGCGCGAGTCGGGATTGGCGTGGGGAGCGGAAACAAGGAAAAGTGCGGTTGCGCCGGCGTGTTTAGCCCAAGCCGCCACCGCTGTCGGGTATTCAACATCGACTTTCAAGAACTGTGCCCGATTGCCTGCCTGTTTAATGGTGGTACCGAGCGCGCAGAAAACCTCATCAACGGCAATGTGTGGTTGTTCGGCGATATGCTCAAAATCAATAATTTGCTGCTGCAATTTTGGGTGTTCAAACGCCAAAGGACGGCGTAACCAGATAATGACCTTGGCGTAATCAGGGTGAGCGCAAAGCCCTTTGACCAACTCTCTGCCGACAACGCCGCTGGCGCCGACCACTAATGCGGTTTTCTGCTGCATAATATTTCTCCTGTCAGTGTGGTGATAACCGATTAAATATCCACCGCCTGCCACTCACTATTGCCTTTCACCGGCGGCAAATAGGCTAAATGCTGCATATTTTGCGCCCATAAATTGCTCGGAATGCGGTAGCGATCGGCTCTGTTCGGATCGATTTCGCTCACGATTTCCGCTTCATGTCCGTCGGCGATCAGGGTTGCTAAATCCGGGTTCATCATCACCGCTTTGCCGACGGCGATAAACTCCGCCCAACCGGTTTGGTAAGCGGCGAGGATTTGATCCGCTGTAAACAGGCGGCCAACGCCGATTAACGGAAGTTTGCCGCCAATCCGTTGATGGAGCAATTGCATGCGGGTAAGTGCGGTATCGGCGCCACGGCGGACATTTTTGTAGAAATCCCACAGGGAAACGTGCAGATATTGCAGCGGTTTTTGCACTAAAGCGTCGATTAAGGCAAAGGTATCCTGCATGGTTAAGCCGTTTTCGCCCGGTTCTTCCGGTGAGAAGCGGTAGCCGATGATGAAATCGTCTCGTCCAGACCGCACTTTGACCGCATTCACCGCATCGACCACCGCTAACGGGAAGCGTAAACGGTTTTCTAACGAACCGCCCCATTGATCTTGGCGGCGGTTGGTTGCCGCCGAGAAAAATTGTTGGATTAAATAGTTATTCGCACCGTGAATTTCCACGCCGTCAAAACCGGCTTGAATGGCGAGATCGGCAGCGTTGGCAAACGCCTGAATCAGTGCTGGAATTTCCTCTTCGTTCAAGGCACGGGCGTGGCGTTGCGGATTGGCGCAAGGGGCGACCACATCGGCGCCGCCAAGCAGATTGTGCACTGCCAATTGGCCGCCGTGATGAATTTGTAAAATCGCTTTTGCGCCTTGTGCCTGAATGGTCTGGGCAACGCATTTCAGGCTCGGCAAATTCCGTTCGCTAATTGCATACGGCTGGCCGACAAAGGCTTTCCCTTCCGGCGAAACCAAGGTGGCGGCAGTGATAAACAGACCGAAGTTTTGCGCGCGTCCTTGCAGAAATGCCAATTCTTCGGCGCTGGTGCTGCCGTCAGGATTGGAAGCGTAGTGGGTCATCGGTGCAACGGTTAAACGGTTTTTGATTTCCACGCCGTTGTTAAGCGTGTAGGGTTGAAAGAGCGGATTATATTTCGGGTTCATGATTTGTCCTTGCTTTTTGTTGTGATACGGTATCAATGTAATCTAAATGGGGATTGATGGCGGTATTTCAAACCGAACGGACAAATAAACGCAAAGTGCGGTCATAAGCGGTTATTTCCAATATTGTTTCAGCAAATTGAGCAGGCTGTCAAATACTGGTCCGGATTGATGACGGCGCGAGAGCAGGGCGGCAATGGGAATTAAATTACCGTCGGGTTCAATCTCCAGTTTTAGGCTTGTTAAGCTACCGCTGCGTAGGTATTTTTCCGCCAGCTTTTCCGGTAAATCCGTCCAGCCGATATTTTCACAGGCGAGTTGGGCTAGAACATGGTGTGAGTTGGCATACCAACGCATACCGGTGATCCCTTGACTGAACCAAAGCGCTTTTTTGCCGATGCTGCGTAGCACCAGTTGGCGGTGTTGTTGCAGCTCTGACAGGCTGATTGAACTCAATCGGCTTAACGGGTGTTGTGGCGAGGCGACGGTGATAAAACGGTTATGTCCGAGCAGAATAAAATCCATTTCCTCGGGGAAAGATTCATTTTTATACACAATGCCCAGTTGCGCTTGCCCGCTTTTCACCATCGGTTCGATGTCAAAGGTCGAGGCGGAAATGATATCAATATCCGTGATAGGAAATTGTGCAGCTAAAGTGGCCATTGCCGCCAACAGATCGTCATTCAGCAAACTTTCCTCAACCGCAAGTGTGAGTTGGTGCTCTTCTTGTCGCGCTAAGGCATCAATTTTTTGTTCAAAATAGCGGGTTTGCTGCAAAATGCCATGTGCTACCGGCAACAGGGTTTGTCCGGTTTCGGTAAGGCTGAGTCGGTTCTTGTCGCGGTCAAACAAGGTTTGGTTAATCTCAATTTCTAAATTGGCAATCGCTTGGCTGACACCGGATTGAGCGCGTTTTAGCTGACGGGCTGCGGCAGAAAACGAGCCTTGTTCACAGACGGTGACAAAAATTTTGAGTTGTTCTAAGCTGTACATAATGCAAATTTCCTCTGTATTTGGGTTAACTTATCACATTTAGTGATAGAAGCTAACTTGTTTAGTCGCAAATTATCGGCATAATTGGCGGCAACTTTACTTTTATTGATGCAGAGGAATTAAAATGTCTTTTATCGAACGCCTTTTTCATGCCGTCTTATTTGAAGTGTTTGCGGTGTTGTTTTCGGTCGGGCTGCTGTTGCTGTTTACCCAACATCAGGTCGGCGCACTATCGAGCACGATTATTGTGATTTCTTTGATGGCAATGGTGTGGAATTTTATCTTTAACTGGGGCTTTGATCGTGTTTTTACCGGCGAAAAAGTATTACGCAGCGCAAAAGTGCGGTTGCTGCACGCCACGTTATTTGAAGGCGGTTTACTGCTGTGTACTATTCCGGTGGTGGCGTATTTGCTGCAAATCAGTTTCTATCAAGCCTTTATTATGGATTTGGGGCTGACGATTTTTATTCTGATCTATACCATTATTTATAACTGGAGCTATGACAATATCCGTGCGTTGTTAGTGAGAAAACGCGTAGTCGCGACGGCAGTTTAAGCGAGCCATACCGCACTTTTGATTGTGTAAAGTGCGGTTCGGACAAACCGTAAGCAACAAAAAACCCGATGCAAGATCGGGTTTTTTTAGGCTTGTCTTAGAATAAAATCAATTATTCGGCAACAACAACCACATTCAATGAAGCAAACACTTCACCGTGTAATTGGAAACGAACTTCGTGTTCGCCGGTGGTACGCAATGGACCTTCGGACAAACGCACTTCGCTTTTCTCGATTTGAACGCCAGCCGCAGTAACAGCTTCTGCTACGTCGCGAGTGGTGATAGAACCGAACAAGCGACCTTCGTCACCGGCTTTAGAGCTGATGGTCACTGACGCTAACGCTTCCAGTTGGGCGGCGCGAGCTTGTGCGGCGGCCAATACTTCAGCCACTTTGGCTTCCAATTCGGCGCGGCGCGCTTCGAAGTGTTCGATGTTCGCTTTGGTTGCCATAACCGCTTTCCCTTGCGGGATTAAGAAGTTACGCGCGAAACCGGCTTTAACGTTTACTTGGTCACCAACGTTACCCAAGTGAACAATTTTATCTAAAAGAATAATTTGCATTACCGTATCCTCTCTTAATTACTGATGGTTGTCAGTGTACGGTAACAACGCTAAGTAGCGGGCGCGTTTGATTGCGCGGGCTAACTGACGTTGGTACTTCGCACGAGTACCGGTAATACGGCTTGGAACAATTTTGCCGCTTTCTGTAATGTAGTTCTTTAACGTGGCGATATCTTTGTAATCGATTTCAACTACGTTTTCCGCTGTAAAACGGCAGAACTTACGACGACGGAAATAACGTGCCATAGGGCTAGTCTCCTAATCTATAAATTCGATTTGCTCGGCGTGTAATACTAACTGACTGAGTCCGTTATTGCTTTTATGTGCGGTGATAAAACCGACGATTAAAAGTTTACTGCCGACCGTAATGCTTTGAGATTGTTTAATTAATTGTTGGCCACTGAGCGATACTGCAATTTTGCACCGGGCTTGCCGGTTTAATCCGGCTTCGGTTTGTTGAGAACGGTGTTCCAACATAAACCGACAATGCTCAATTCCGCTTGGGCTTTGATCGCGTCGAGGAAGGGAAACTACGTTTCCGGTTATCGAGAGGCGATTCTCAATCGTTAAATTACTCTTCAGCATCCTCATAATCGTTGTTTTCAACTTCAGCTGAAGCGCGACGTTCGTCTTTCGCTTTAACCATTGGGGACGCTTCTGTTACGGCGTGCTTAGTACGCATGATTGCGTTACGCAGAACAGCGTCGTTGTAACGGAAAGTAGTTTCTAGCTCGTCGATTACTTCTTGCGGTGCTTCTACATTCATCAACACATAGTGTGCTTTATGTAGTTTGTTGATTGGGTAAGCCAATTGGCGACGACCCCAATCTTCTAGGCGATGAACTTGGCCACCGGCTTCTTTAACAGAACCGGTATAGCGCTCGATCATGCCTGGTACTTGTTCGCTTTGGTCCGGATGAACCATAAAAACGATTTCGTAGTGACGCATTACTGCTGCTCCTTACGGGTTAATCAGCCTCCGACGGTAGACCAGTCACCAATCTGCGGAAGCAAGGAACGAAAATGGAATGTGACTGTAAGGCGCAAAATTATAGCGAGATTCGAAGTGCGGTACAAGAACTATTTGGATTATTTTTAGACGGTTTACGGGAAAGCGGAAAATCGCAAAAAACTAACGGAAAGAAAGCAAAAGTGCGGTTCGCAAACCGCACTTTGTCGTCAATTCAACTCGGAATATTAGATTTTTTTAAAAATCAACGAGCCGTTGGTGCCGCCGAAGCCGAAAGAGTTGCATAACGCATATTCCAATTCCGCTTTACGCGCCACATTCGGCACTAAATCCAAGGTGACTTTCGGATCTTGATTGTCCACATTAATGGTCGGCGGCACGATTTGATCTCTCAATGCCAACACGGTGAAAATCGCTTCGACCGCACCGGCTGCACCGAGTAAATGTCCGGTCATGGATTTGGTTGAGCTGACCAAAATGCGCTCTTTATTGGCGGCAAATACGGTGCTGATTGCCGTGGCTTCAGCAATATCGCCGGCCGGAGTCGATGTGCCGTGTGCGTTGACATAGCCCACTTGCTGCGGTTCGATTTGTGCGTCGCGCACCGCATTGCTCATCGCCAAGGCAGCACCTGCACCGTCTTCCGGCGGGGAAGTCATGTGATAGCCGTCGCCGCTCATGCCGAAACCGACCAGCTCCGCATAGATTTTCGCCCCACGGGCTTTGGCATGTTCATATTCTTCCAGCACCATAATGCCGGCGCCGTCGCCCAGTACGAAACCGTCGCGATCAATATCCCAAGGGCGGCTTGCCGCTTGCGGATTGTCGTTACGGGTGGAAAGCGCGCGCGCCGCACCAAAGCCGGCAATTCCCAATGAGGTGCTGGCTTTTTCCGCGCCGCCGGCGATCATCACATCGGCATCGCCGTATGCGATTATCCTTGCGGCATGGCCGATATTGTGCACGCCGGTGGTACAGGCGGTGGCGATGGTGATATTCGGGCCGTGTAATTGATAGTTAATCGACAAATGTCCGGCAATCATGTTGACAATGGTGGACGGCACAAAGAACGGACTGACTTTTCGCGGTCCACCGGCGACCAACGCCGAGTGGTTTTCTTCGATTAAGCCCAATCCGCCGATACCGGAACCGATAGCGACTCCGATACGTTGGGAATTCTGTTCGGTGATTTCCAAGCCGGAATCTTGAATGGCTTGCATACCGGCGGCGATACCGTACTGGATAAATAAATCCATTTTTTTGGCATCTTTGCGCGAGATATATTCTTCGCTGTTGAAGTTTTTGACTTGACCGGCAAATTTGGTGGTGTGGTTTGATGTATCGAAATTTTCGATCAGATTGATTCCGCTCTTGCCTGCCAACAAGTTTTGCCAGGTTGAATTAACATCATTACCAAGCGGTGATAACATTCCTAAGCCTGTTACAACGACGCGACGTTTTGACATGAATATGCTCCGAGTGGGAGGTTGAAAATAGAATTTGTATAACTGACTGACAAAATTTAGGCGGTCTGATAACCGCCTAAATCCAGAAGATTATTGATTATTTTGAACGTAATCAATTGCAGACTGAACAGTTGTGATTTTTTCAGCTTCTTCGTCAGGAATTTCGATGTCGAATTCTTCTTCCAAAGCCATTACCAGTTCAACTGTATCTAAAGAGTCAGCACCCAAATCTTCAACAAATGAAGCTTCGGATTTTACTTCGTCTTCTTTAACGCCTAATTGTTCAACAATGATTTTTTTTACGCGTTCTTCAATACTCATTTTTAAATTTCCTATGTTTTAAATTTCGCCACAGCGAGAGGTGAATAAGGTATGTATTGTTTAAACTGCTGCAATATCCGCCAACAGATCCCTATCCGTTGGAAAGGTATTGCTTAACACAACACATACTATGACAAAATTTGGCTATATTCTTGTTTCTTGGGAAAGTCTATAACCAAGATTGTATACCGTCGCAGATTTTACCATTAACCGAGAGGCGTTGTCATGCTTTTATCTCAATTTGTCCGATTTTGCTACAGCTCAAAATGAAATATACGCACGCCAATCGGATCAATTCATGTAAAGTCCGCCGTTAACATGTAACGTCGTACCGGTCACATAACCGGCATCTTCAGAAGCCAAAAATGCCACCGCTTTGGCGATGTCTTTGGCTTCGCCCAAACGACCGGCCGGCACATTAACCAAAATGCCTTGTTTCTGTTCTTCGGTCAGGGCGTGGGTCATGTCGGTGGCGATAAAGCCGGGGGCGACCACATTGACCGTAATACCGCGCGAGGCGACTTCTTGCGCCAAGGCTTTGGAGAAACCGATTACACCTGCTTTAGCCGCACAGTAGTTGGTTTGCCCGGGGTTGCCGGAGGAGCCGACCACCGAGCCGATATTGATGATACGCCCGTAGCGTTTTTTCATCATGCTGCGCAGCATGGCTTTTGACAGATGGAAAATAGAGGTCAGGTTGGTGTCGATAATATCGTTCCATTCGTCTTCTTTCATGCGCATTAACAGGTTGTCGCGGGTAATACCGGCATTATTGACCAAAATATCAATGTCGCCGAATTCGGCTTTGATTTGCGCCAACGTTTGATCGATTGAGGCGGTGTCGGCAACATTCAGCACCAATCCCTTGCCGTTTTCGCCCAAATAAGCAGAAATGGCTTGCGCCCCTGTTTCACTGGTGGCCGTACCGATGACGGTTGCGCCTTTGGCGGCCAATTCTTCTGCGATGGCTTTGCCGATGCCGCGGCTGGCACCGGTTACTAATGCGATTTTACCTTGCATAGGTTCTCCTTTTTTGAATAGTCAGATTAGATTAATCTTGAATCAGTTCTGCAACCGCACTTAGCGAGGCGTTGTCATTGACTGCATGGGCATCAAGTTCTTTATTGATGCGTTTGGTTAATCCGGTTAATACTTTATTCGGACCGATTTCAAACAGCACTTGCACGCCGGCAGTAGCCATTTTCTCGACGCTTTCCGTCCAGCGTACCGGACTGTACAGCTGGCGCACCAAGGCATTGCGGATTTCAGCGGCGGATTTTTCTTGTTTGACATCAACGTTGTTGATTACGGCGATGGTCGGTTCTTTAAAAGTCACTGACTCCAGTGTCACTGCCAGTTGATCGGCAGCCGGTTTCATCAGGGCGCAGTGTGACGGCACGCTGACCGCCAGCGGTAACGCACGCTTGGCGCCGGCTTCCTTGCACAGCACTGCTGCGCGCTCAACCGCGTCTTTATTACCGGCAATCACGACTTGCCCCGGCGAGTTAAAGTTGACGGCAGACACTACTTTGCCTTGTGCCGCTTGTGCGCAAGCATCGATAATCGCTTGGTTTTCCAGCCCGATAATCGCATACATCGCTCCGCTTCCGGCCGGTACGGCTTTTTGCATTAAGCGACCGCGTAATTCGACCAGTTTGACCGCTTCTTCAAAATCTAGCACACCGGCACAAACTAGCGCGGAAAATTCGCCCAAACTGTGTCCTGCCATCACTTCCGGCGTTAATTGCGGATATTGTTGTTGCCAGACACGGTAAATGGCCACTGAAGCGGTTAAAAGTGCGGGTTGGGTGCGCCAGGTTTGGTTTAGTTGGTCGGCTTCGCCGTTTTGTACCAAATCCCATAAATCGTAACCGAGCGCGTCGGAAGCTTGTTTAAAGGTTTCTTCCACAATCGGGAATTGGGCGGCCAATTCGGCTAACATGCCGATTGCTTGCGAGCCTTGTCCCGGAAACACCATTGCAAATTTTTTCATATTACGTCCTTAATTTTACTGCTTAAATCGTTTATAGCCTGTCGATACTAAAACCGTGCCAAAACCGAACCCCAAGTGAGTCCGCCGCCGAAGGCTTCCATCAAAATCAGCTGGCTGCGTTGGATTCGTCCGTCGCGTACCGCTTCATCCAATGCGCTCGGGATACTGCCGGCAGAGGTGTTGCCGTGGCGATCGAGTGTTACCACCACTTGCGACATATCCATATCCAGTTTTTTCGCCGTTGCGCTGATAATGCGCAAATTCGCTTGATGCGGCACCAGCCAATCAATGTCTTTTTTATCCAAATTATTGGCGGTTAAGGTTTCTTCCACCACATTCGCCAATTGGCGCACCGCAATTTTAAAGGTTTCGTTGCCTTGCATGGTCAAATAAGCCGGGGAAGCCTCATTGCGGCTGCGTTTGGCATTTTCCAGCACCAACACCTCACCTTGGGTCGGATCGGAATGCAAATGGGTGGATAAAATACCGGCTTCTTCACTGGCTTCCAGAATTACCGCACCGGCGCCGTCACCGAACAGAATTACGGTGCTGCGATCCTGTTCGTCCAAACTGCGTGAAAACAGATCAGCACCGACGACCAAGGCTTTTTTCACCTGTCCGGTACGGATAAACTGATCCGCTACGCTCAAGGCATAAACAAAGCCGGAGCACGCTGCGGCAATATCAAAGGCGATAGCGTCCTCAATCCCCAAGGCTTTTTGAATCAGGCAGGCGGAGCTTGGAAAGGCGTGCGAAGAGCTGGTGGTGGCAACCAACACCAGATCAATCTCATTGACATCGAGATCGCCCGCCATTTCAAAACATTTTTTAGCGGCTTCGGTTCCCATGCTGGCGACGGTTTCATCGGCGCTGGCGATACGACGCTCTTTAATGCCGGTGCGCACGCTGATCCATTCGTCAGAGGTATCAACCATTTTTTCCAGATCGGCATTGGTTCGGATCTGTTGCGGCAAGTAGCTGCCGGTGGCTAAAATTTTACTAAACATCATCATCTCGTATTGTGAATTATCAATAAATAACGGCTTCACGGTAAATTATTTTTTTTCTAAACCGCTCGAAATTTTATTCGGAATCTCAGACCGCACTTGCCATGCAGCTTGTTGAATCGCATAAAGAAAAGCTGCCTGATTGGCGCTGCCGTGGCTTTTGACCACAACCGATGTCAGTCCCAGCAGGGAAGCGCCGTTGTATTTATCCGGATTAAACTGGCTGAACTGCTTGAAATATTTTTTCAACAGATATTTGGCGCAGGGCAGCAGTATTTTCTTAAGTGCGGTTTTTCCCCATGACGGACGGTCGTTGCCACTGTTTTTCAATAAAGTGAACAGATTCTTTGCCGTACCTTCCAATGTTTTCAAGGCGATATTTCCGGCGAAACCGTCGCAAACGATAACATCGGCATGTCCGTTCAAGAGATAGTTGCCCTCGATATAGCCGATATAATTCAACTGGGTTTGCCGTTGAATCAGCTCCGCCGCATCACGGATATTTTTCAAGCCTTTCAACTCCTCGATCCCGATATTCAGCAGTGCAACACGTGGATAGACCAGATCAAAGCAGTTTTCCGCAAAAATAGCCCCCATTTGGGCAAATTGCAGTAAGGTTTCAGCAGAACAGTCAATATTCGCCCCCAAATCCAACATAATGCTTTGTTTGCCGTCTATCGTCGGGATATTGGAAACCAGTGCCGGCCGCTGAATACCGGGCAACGGTTGCAACAAGACTTTCGCCAGCCCCATCAATACGGCGGTATCGCCGCCGCTGATACAGGCTTGCGCGCGTTTGTCGCGCACCGCTTCAATCGCAAGGCGCATGGAGCTGCCTTTGCTGCGGCGTAATGCGTGGGAAAGCCCTTGTTCGTTTTTAATTACGCGTTCGCAGTGACACACGCTGATCCGCTGTCGCAGGCGGTGGGAAAGATTTGCGAGATAAGGCGAGATAAGTTGGCTGTCGCCAAACAAAAGGATATCCAGCATTGGATCTTGTTCCAACGCTTGCAGGCTTGCCGGGATAGTAATACGGGGACCAAAGTCCCCGCCCATCACATCTAACGCCAGGGTTAGACGACTCAATTGCTTACCTTAAAGAGTCAACAGTAATAAAAAATTACTTGTTGATAACTTTACGGCCACGGTAGTAACCGTCAGCGGTTACATGGTGACGCAAATGGGTTTCGCCGCTTTCTTTATCTACGGAAACCGCAGCGGTAGTCAAAGCATCATGTGAACGACGCATATCACGACGTGAACGAGATTTTTTATTTTGTTGAACAGCCATTGGCTATACTCCTAAATTATTTTCGCTTTAAATTAGCTAATACAGCGAACGGGTTTGGTTTTTCTGCTTCCGCAGGCAATTCGCCAAAAACCTGTTCAGCCACGGACACTTCACAGTGTTCAGGATCGTGCATCGGCGCCAGCGGCAGTGTCAGCATTAACTCATCTTCCACCACGTCTCTCAAATCTATTTCGCCGAATTCGTTAAACTCAATCGGCTCGTAAATTTCAGGCAACAGATCTGCTTGATCCATGTCGGACACCGGACTATAGCAAAAACTGCACTCCAATGTCACAGTAAAAGGCTTATCGCAACGTTGACAAATCAGCTCCACATCGACTTTGGCGTGACCTTTCATCACGACTAACCGTTGCGGATCTATCGAAAACGACAATGTAACTTGTGCTTCGTTCAGCACACGACTGACCGACGATTGCAGACGTTCGAGTTGGTTCGGCGAGTAGTAGCCTACATAATCCAAACGGCGTTGCGCGTCTTTGACCGGATCGACAGTCAGGGGAAGTTTAACCTTTTGCATAGGGTGCGCATATTAACTGTACAGACCAAAATAGTCAAAAGGAATTATGCATTTTTGCCAAGTTTTTTGTGCGTCGCACCGCACTTTGCCGATTTTGACGGCTTTAGCTTGATGGCTAAACTTGTTATACTCTTCCGCTTGTTGATTATACCATCGAGAAAAGGTTCAAAATATGACAACCAACGTTTCACAAAACCGATATTGGCAACATTTGAAAGTGGCGTTTCAATATTTAGTGCCGCAACTTGCCCTGACCCGCTTGGCGGGCTGGTTTGCCGAAAAACAGTGGGGGAGCGTGACCCATTTGGTGATCAAGGCGTTTAGTGCCAAATATAAAATCAATCTACAGGAAGCGCAAAAAAGCGAAGCCAAACACTACGCTTCGTTCAACGAATTTTTTATCCGCCCGTTGAAAGCGGATGCGCGCCCGATTGACGCCGACCAAAGTGCGGTTTGCTTTCCGGCGGACGGGCAGATTAGCGAGTTAGGCGCGATCAGCAACGGACAACTCTTTCAAGCCAAAGGGCATTACTTCAGTTTGGCGGATTTATTAGCGCATGACAGCGAGCTGCTGGCGTTATTTGACCATCACCCCATTGAAAACGGAAAATTCATCACCACCTATTTATCACCGCGTGATTATCATCGGGTGCATATGCCGTGCGACGGTACGCTGCGCAAAATGGTGTATGTGCCGGGCGATCTGTTTTCGGTCAACCCGTTTTTGGCGCAGCATATTCCCAATCTGTTTGCGCGCAACGAACGGGTGATCTGCTATTTCGACACCCCGTTCGGGGCGATGGTGCAGATTTTGGTCGGGGCGACTATCACCGCCAGTATCAGTACCGTTTGGGCAGGGGTGATTAATCCGCCGCGCAAAGGCAAAATCCAGAGTTGGGAATACCTGAGCGAGGGGCATTCGGCGGTGGTATTGAAAAAAGGTGAAGAAATGGGTGCTTTCCGCTTGGGCTCAACGGTCATCAATTTATTCCAAGCGGATAAAATCGATTTCTTACCGGCTTTGACCGCCGGAAGTGCGGTCAAAATGGGCGAGGCGATGAGCCGTTCGCCCGTTACGCAAGATTCATCTGTTTAGGTTTATTCTTTCTATTATTAAGGACAACGCATTTATGAGCGCACAATTTTTTGCAGACGTAAAATTAGACACCACCGAACAACACGGCAGCTACGGCATCGGTTTACAAATGGGGCAGCAGCTATTGCAAAGCCAGTTAAATGTTGACGTGGCAGCGGTGGCAAAAGGCATTTACGATGCGATTCAACAAAACGCCCCGGCGATTGAATTGCAGCAGGTCAGCGAAGCGCTGCAACAAATGCAGCAACAAGCGGCGGAACTGCAACAGGCGCAATTCCAAGAAATCGAACAGGCAGGTAAAGACTTCTTAGCGGAAAACAAAAAAGCCGCCGGCGTAAAAGAGACCGAAAGCGGGTTGCAATATGAAGTGTTGGTCGAAGGCAACGGTGCCGTACCAAGCCGCCAAGACAAAGTGCGGGTGCATTACACCGGCAGCCTGATTGACGGCACAGTATTCGACAGCTCGGTACAGCGCGGACAACCGGCGGAGTTTCCGGTCAGCGGCGTTATCAGCGGCTGGGTTGAAGCGTTATCCATGATGCCGGTTGGTTCAAAATGGCGCTTGACCATTCCGCACAACCTCGCTTACGGCGAACGTGGCGCCGGCGCTTCGATTCCACCGTTCAGCACCTTGATTTTTGAAGTGGAATTATTGGACATTCTGTAAACCGCACTTTAGGGCTTCCTGATAAACGCATTGTCAGGACGCCCTAGGTTTTCATAAATTAATTAACGGAAGAAACGGTTCTTCCGTTTTTTATTGCCTAAAAACCCGTTATTTTCCATGTCGAGCGTGAGATTGCAAAGTGCGGTAGCCGCTTTCCGTAAGTCCGGCGGTTTAAAATCTTGTTGATTTATCCCTGTTATTGTTGGTGTTTTTCCGACAAAGGTATATCATCGTTTTAGCGAATATTTATTTTGTTTTTATCCTAATTTAACGAATTTTGTTGTATTGCCCGTTTTTATTATTCACAAAGTGGAAAAAAATAAGGCGTACCAACTATGTTTAATCATGATTCTTTTTATTGGATTAATCAGATTGAGAAAGCGTCGACTTTGATGACCTTTCAAGAAGGGATCGTCACCAAAGCAGTGGCGCAAAAAGTGGCGGCAGCGCTGCAACAACTCTCCGCCGGTTCGCACCGCCCGCATGATTATTATGACGTGCAGCCGATGTTACTGGAATTAACCGGCTCGGAAGGCTCGATGACCCATGTCGGGCGCAGCTGGCAGGATATTCAGGCAACTTTGCAGCGCTTATTAATCCGTGATCGCGTTTTCTACTTATACTATTTATCATTGGAAACGCGAAAACGCTTACTCAACATTGCCGGTGATCATCTTGATACGATTGTGCCGTCCTACACATACGGCGTACAAGCGCAACCCGTCACGTTAGGACACCTCTTTTTAGGCTACGAAGCCACGTTGGCACGTTCCGGCAACCGGCTGTCGGCGTATTTCGTCCGATTGAATAAATGTCCGCTCGGCGCAGCGGCGCTGGCAACCTCCAGCTTCCCGATTAATCGCGCGGCGTTGGCGGACTTCTTAGGTTTCGAGGGCTATGTCGAAAATGCGTTTGACGCTGCGCAGCTGTCCTTGATTGATGTCGGGGTTGAGGGCGCTTATATCGCCTCGCTGTTGGCACTGTCGATCGGCACGCTGATTCAGGATCTGCATATTCAATTCCACCACACCCGCCCATGGTTATTGCTTGAACAGGATTCATTGAACAGTCCGAGCACCTTGATGCCGCAAAAACGCAATCCGTCGTCATTGGACAAAGCCCGTCTGCTTGCCAGCCAAGTGAGCGGCGATGCGTTCAGGGCAAGCATTTCCGCGCATAACGTCAATTCCGGTTTGACCGATTATAAAAACTTGGACGTGCCGGACACATTGGAGCGCGCCTGCTTGATGTTAAAATCGGTAAATCTGGTGCTGGACGGTTTGCAGGTGGACAAAGAAGCCGCATTGCAACAAGTCAACGCCGATTACTCCACCACAACCGAGCTGGCGAATTTGCTGCAACGTAAAGCGGCGATTCCGTTTAACATCGCCCATGAATTTGCTTCCAGATTGAGCAAATATGGCAAATTGCATAAATTAACTCCGCAGCAGTTGCCTTTCGAAACGGCGGTGAGCCTGTTTGACGAAGTGATTGCAAAAAACCTGCCAAGCAAAGTTGCGTTTCCGTTATCACAAACCGAGTTTTTCAGCTCGCTCGAACCTGCCAATATGATTAACAGCCATTTGGCGTTAGGCGGCACCAATCCGGCGGAAGTGCAGCGGATTTTGGCGAAAGTGACGGCTGATCTGCAGCAACATGAATCTTGGTTATACCAAACGCAGGACAATCTTAAAAAATCCGATGAACGTTTGACGGAGATGTTTAATGATCTGGTTGAACGCTAGCGTTTTTGCCGTAACGTTATGCCGGCAGGTGTTTAAACAAGAGCAAAACCGTTGAACCGTATCTAACCACGCGCGGCGTTGCCGTGCGTGGACTGCCGTTGCGTTTTTTATGCCTGAAAATAGAGAAAAGTTATATAAATGTTGCGTTTATTACACATTGATGCAACCAAAATGTAGGCGCTACCCATTAATAGTGAGATAAATCAATTCTTGCGTATTTTACACTTGTTTACCGATATAAATTTCGTATCATAACTACGTTTTTCGATTTATTTCATACAAGGAATTAATATGCTGTACTTAGAGTTTCTGTTTCTCTTAATTATGTTGTATATCGGCAGCCGTTTCGGCGGTGTCGGTTTAGGGGTGGTTTCCGGTATCGGACTGTTGATCGAAGTCTTTGTTTTCCGTATGCCGCCGTCTTCGCCGCCGATTGACGTGATGCTGATTATTATTGCGGTTGTTACCTGCGCCTCGATTTTGGAAGCGGCTGGCGGTTTGAAATATATGCTGCAAATCGCCGAGCGTATTTTACGCCGTAATCCGAAAATGGTGACGATTTTAGGGCCGCTGGTCACTTATACCATGACCCTGATGTTGGGAACAGGCCATGCGGTTTACACCATCATGCCGATTATCGGTGACGTTGCCTTGAAAAACGGTATCCGTCCGGAGCGCCCGATGGCGGCGGCTTCGGTGGCTTCCCAATTGGGGATCACCGGTAGTCCGATTTCTGCGGCGGTGGTTTACTATTTAACGCAAATCATTGAGCTGCCGGGTTACGGACATGTGACCTTGATCAGCATTGTTGCGGTGACGATTCCGGCAACCCTTGCCGGTGTGCTGGCGTTATCGCTGTACAGCTTGCGCCGCGGCAAAGAGCTGAAAGACGATCCGGAATATCAACGCCGCCTGCAAGATCCGATTTGGAAAGAGCGGATTGCCAACACCACCAGCACCACGCTGAACGAAGCCCTGCCAAGTTCGGCACGCAATGCCGTCTTGCTGTTTATCTTGGCATTGGCAATCATTGTGGTCATCGCAATTTTCCCTGAAGTCAGAACCATTGGCGAAGGCAAAGCGATTTCCATGGGGATTATCATTCAGATGATGATGCTGGCATTCGGCGGGATTATTTTGCTTGCAACCAAAACCAATCCGCAAACCGTGCCGAACGGCGTGGTGTTTAAATCCGGTATGGTGGCGATGATTGCGATCTTCGGGATTGCGTGGATGAGTGATACTTACTTCCAATATGCGATGCCGTCGTTTAAAGCCGGCGTCACCGAAATGGTGGAATCTTATCCGTGGACGTTTGCCTTTGCCTTGTTTGCGGTTTCGGTGGTGATCAACAGCCAAGCGGCAACCGGTCGAATGATGTTGCCGGTCGGTTTGGCAATCGGCTTGCCTGCGCCGCTGTTAATCGGTTTGCTGCCCGCAACCTACGGTTACTTCTTTATCCCGAACTACCCGTCGGATATCGCCACCGTCAACTTCGACGTGACCGGTACGACCAAAATCGGGAAATATTACTTCAACCACAGCTTTATGGTGCCGGGTATTATCGGCGTAGTTACCGCGTGTTTCGTCGGTTACACCTTGGCTTACGCGATTATCTAACTTCAAATTTAGTTTTGATTTAATACACAGGCGGTTTTCCGGAGAGGAAAACCGCACTTTTTAGATGGTGAAGATAACGGCATAGTAGACAAAATTGGTTTAGGCAACATGGTGGTAGTTATGGGTTAAATCCCCACGTCCGGCAAGCAGTCCTTCAACTGAAATATCTTCATTAAGTTGCTCCCAGTGAATGCCACGTTTGCTAAGTTCATAGTTTTTAAGCTCCGATTTATCCGCATTCAGTAATTTAGGAAACCATACTAAAGGTACGCCAATTGTTCTGGCATCACTCAATTCAACCCACATAGTGTCATCATCAAATTTGATATTTTTAGCAGAAATAGTCATTCCATGCCTCCATTAATACGATCGAGTGTTCGTGAATAAATTGGGATAATTCTTTCAATTCTTTTGCACTAAACCCATCATTTTGAGCCAATAATATTTGTGGCTCTAACCAAAATTTAGCCTCTTATTCCGCACTCCTGACATGAATATGCGCAGGTTCTCTTGGATTTCCTTCATTAGAGTAAAAGAAAAATTTATATCCTTTAAAGCGTAATATGACAGGCATTCGATATTCCTTCAACTAAAAATCAGTTCATCATTCGGCATTTGTTTAATTTTTTGCGGCAGATCGCCTTGCAAGCCTAATGCTTGCGCCATCAGTTGGTCTTTTACCAGCGGCAGGTTGTCGGTCAGGTTCATGCCGATACCGCGCAGCAGTTTTTTCAGCGGATTGGCATCGTTAAACAGCGATTTAAAGCCTTGCATGGCGATTAACATTTTGCTTGCTTCGCTTTTGCGCCAGCGTTCGTAGTGGCGGAGGTGGCGCAGTTCGCCGATGTCGGTATGTTGTTGTAAATTTTTCTCGATCTCTTGCGCCAATGCCATGGCGTCCATAAAGCCGAGATTTACGCCCAAACCGGCTAACGGGTGAATGGTGTGCGCCGCGTCGCCGATTAGCGCAAGCCGATTTTTGACAAAATCCCGTGCATAACGGGCGGTGAGAGGAATGGCTTGGCGTTTACCGACGACCTTGCATAAGCCCAAACGGTTATCAAAAGCGATGTTCAGCGCTTTATTAAATTCATGCTCGTCCATTTTCAGATGTTTCTCTGCTGATTCGGGCGGCTGCGACCAAACAATCGAACACAAGTGCGGTTGGTGCAGCGGGAGAAAAGCCAAAATCGAATCGTGGCTGAAAATTTGACGGGCAGTGTGTAAGTGCGGTTCAACCGTTTCCACATTGCAAACTAAGGCGTGATGTCCGTAATCACGAAAATTGAGTGGAATATCTGCCTGTTGCCGCACCCACGAATTCGCGCCGTCGGCGCCGACCAGCAATTTCGCCATTAACAGCGATCCGTCTGCTAACGTCAGCAACGCGCATTGCTGATTGCAGACCAGACTTTTCGGCTTGGCATTGATGATGGTGACATTCGGCTGCTGTGCGACTTTTTGCCACAATTGGTAACGGATCAGCTGGTTTTCGATGATATAACCGAGTTGATCCAAGCCTAACGGTGCGGCGGCAAATCCGATTTTGGCGAAGCTGTCTTTTTCCCATACCTCCATGTGTTGGTAATCACAGCAGCGCCCCTGTTTTAACGTCTGCCAGACACCGAACTGGTGCAGCATTTTTTGGCTGGCAAGATTGAGCGCACTGACCCGATTGCCGACCTGCGATAAGTCGGTTTCGTCAGGCGGATAGGCTTCGACAATCGCGATTTGGCAGGTGCTGTGCTGCAAGGCGGCGGCGAGTGCCAAGCCGACCATACCGCCGCCGATAATGATTAAATCCACATTTTTCATGTTCTACCTACCCGTTATAGCCAACCCAAAGTCGGTTTAATAAACTGTTGTCGCAGCGGTGCGAAAGCGGAAAGCGCCAATAAGCCGGCGTTGCGTGCGATTTGCAACGGTAGCAGATCATTGGCAAAGGTGTTCAGCAGGCTGTCGGTCAACTCAATCATGCGTGTGCGATCCGCTTGGCGCTGCTGCTGATAGCGTTGCAAGACCGCACTTGAGCCGAGATCTTGCCGTTGACGCGCTGCGTCGACCACAATATTTGCCAAACAAACCACATCACGCAAGCCTAAATTAAAGCCCTGTCCGGCAATCGGGTGCAGGGTTTGCGCGGCGTTGCCGACTAAGGCAAGGCGGTGGTGAATCGGGCGGTCGGCTTGTTGCAGCTTGAGCGGATAGGCAATCCGCTTGCCGACCTGTTCGAATTTGCCCAAACGCCAGCCGAACTGCCGTTGCAGTTGTGCTAAAAAATGCGTTTCGTCCAACGCCAACAGTGCCGCCGGATCCTTGACGCACCACACCAGCGACAGCAGATTGTCACTGAGCGGCAACAGCGCCAGCGGGCCTTGCGCAGTGAAGCGTTCAAAGGCTTGTCCGTTGTGCGCCACCGCACTTTTCACATTGGCGATCACCGCACTTTGTTGATAATCGTTCAGGGTTTGATAGCGAATGCCGCATTGTTGCGCAATGCTGGAGTGGTTGCCGTCGGCGCAGACCAAAAGTGCGGTTTGCAAGCGCGAGTGATCGCTGAGTTGCAGTTGCACGCTGTTGTCGCTGCGCTGTAATTCGCTGACACTCATCGGCGCCAAGTAATCAATATTCGGCTGTTGCGCAATCGCTTCAAGCAGGATTTTACCCATCGTCGCCAGTTCGACCACCACGCCCAAGCGGCTTAAATTCAAGGCTTGCGCTGATAGTTCAACAATGCCGGAATGGCCTTGATCGCTGACGTGAATGTGACGGATTGTTTCCGCCGACGGCGCGATTTTTTGCCACAGGCTCTGTTCGGCGTTAAAGGCGATTCGGTGCAGCTTTTGGCAGGAACCTTGCGCCAGCGCGATACTGCGCGCATCAAAACCGCTCTTTCGGTGGTGTTGCGCTGCTTTTTGTTCGATCACGGCAATTTTGCATTGCGGCAGTTGTTGGGCAATCGCCAACGCCAGACAGCAGCCGCTCATTGCGCCGCCGATGATGACCAGATCATACTGTTTTTCCATTGCCGCGATCCTTCGGGTTATTTCTTCTGCATAATGATTTCGATTTCGTCAATCTCTTTCGGCGCGGCGCTGGTCAGCACTTTGTTGCCGTATTCGGTAATCAGGATATTATCCTCAATCCGCACGCCGATGCCTTGATATGGCGCAGGAATTTCGCTGTTACGGCTTAAATACAGCCCCGGTTCCACCGTCAGCACCATGCCGACCGCTAAAGTGCGGTCGCGGTTTTCGCCGTAATGTCCGACATCATGCACGTCCAAGCCGAGCCAATGCCCCAAGCCGTGCATATAAAACGGCAGATAGGCTTTGTCGGCAATCAGCTGTTCGACCTCGCCGTGCAAAATGCCCAATTCGATCAAACCGGTGACTTTAATTTTCAGCACTTCCCGATTGACTTGATAAATGCTCGCGCCCGGCACCAACAGCTCGATTGCGCGTTTTTGCGCTTTCAATACCACCTCATAAACCGCTCTTTGCGCCGGACTGAATTGTCCGTTGACCGGAAAAGTGCGGGTGATATCACCGGCATACATCGCAAATTCGCAGCCGGCATCGATCAGCACCAATTCGCCGTCTTTCAGCAGTTGATCATTTTCGGTGTAGTGCAAAATGCAGGCGTTTTCACCGCCGGCGACAATGCTGTTGTAAGCGGCAAAACGTGCGCCGTGGCGGTTGAATTCGTGCAGCATTTCGCTTTCCAATTCGTATTCGTAACGGTTGGGCCGTGCTTGCTGCATGGCGCGCAAATGGGCGAGGGCGGAGATTTGTCCGGCTTGCTGCAACAGCGCCACTTCATATTCCGATTTGAACAGCCGCATTTCGTCCAACAAGGGTCGCCAGTCGTTCAGTTGCGGCGGCGCATTCAAGCCTTGCCGCTGATGTTCGCGCGCATAACGCAAACTGTCACGCACGATTTGATCGCCCCAGCGTTGCAGATCGTCGGCGTGATAAAGTGCGGTCGAGCCGCTTAATAAACGGGGCAGTTCGCTGCCGATTTGCTCAATCGAATAGGCCTGATCCACATTTAAAGCCGTCGGCGCATTGTCAACGCCCAAACGGCGACCGTTCCAGGTTTCCAGCAGCGGATCGGACGGACGCAGAAAAACCGCACTTTGGCTTTCGCCGTCGTGTTTTAACAGCAACAGCGCCGAATCCGGTTCGTTAAAACCGGTTAAATACCAAAAATAGCTGTCTTGGCGGAACGGGTAGTGGCTGTCGGCGTTGCGTTGTTTCTCCTGCGCAGAGAACACGATCAGTGCGCTGTTGTCCGCCAGCTGCGCCAGCAGGCGTTGGCGCCGTTGTTGAAATTCGCTGCTGGGCAGCGCGGCTAAATAGGTTAAATCCATAGTGATAGCGCCGTTTTAGTGTAGGGTTTTCGATGGCGTTTCGCTTTTCGAATGAAATTCGGAATAGAAAAACATGGCAATCGCACGCACATATTCGCTGATTTCGGTCAAGGCAACGTCCAGTTCTTCCTGATCGTCGCTTTCATCGTAGCCTAAGTTGGCGATGTCATTCAGATCGCCGAGCGCTTCCTTCACTTCTTCGCCTTCCTGATCCAAATAGGGTTTTGCCAGTGCAAGGCCGAGCAAAAAGTGGCTAACCCATTCCGACAGCGAATCGGCACGGCTGAACAGTGTTTTTTCATCTAACCAAAGTTCGAAAGCGAAATCGCCTTCGTCGGACAATTCGGCATTAATGCTTTGGTGCAACTGTTCCAGACTCGGGATTAATGCGCTTGGATAGGCATGGCCGTCGTTAGTGAATTGATAAGTCAGGCTTTTCCAGTTGTCGTTCTGTAAACCGCCGCACAGCAGTCCGCTGAGAAAGCCGTGCAGCTCGGCGGCATTCATGCCGATTTGGTGAGATTGAAGTAATTGGTTGAATTGTTGGTAGTCTAGGTTTTTTGTCATAGTCGTTTCCCTGATAAGTTGCGCTTATTTTAGCATTCAAAGCGAATGACGACCAAGAAAACAATTTTTGTCTATGGTGAAAATCACAGACTATGGCATAATAATCGCTACTTTTTTATAAAATGTGTTATCAGCAAGTCACGGGGTCAGCAGATGTCTAAAAATATCGAATTACATATTTTTGGTCAGGTTTTACGATTAAATTGTCCGGAAGAACAGCAAGATGCCTTGCGAGCCGCCGCTTCTCAGTTGGAAGAGCGGGTCGGTGAACTGAAGGAGCGCACCGGTATTTTGCAATTGGATCGGATTTTGTCGATTGTGGCACTGAATTTGACGTTTGAGTTGCAGCAGGAAAAGCAAAAAAGCTCGCAGCAGGACACGCTGATGACACGAATTCAACAGCTTGATACTTCTTTAAGCAATGCGCTGGCGGAAATCGGCAGCGATATGCAAATTTTAGGCAGATAGTCGTAAAAATGTGCGAGTGAGCACATTATCACGTTGTAACACTGGTGCTTTTTATCAAATTGAGCTAGTATCTAACTAACAGATTTCCTGGGGTGTGCGTCAGCGGATTAAGTCCCTGAGCCGATACTTAAATTTTATTGAGTCGGTCCCCCACTGTCGGTGTGCATGCTCGGTTCGGCCGAGAAGCCTGAAGACGGTATGACTGGCTCCCTTGAACCGTAGGGTTCAAGGACCGATTATTCGCAACGGCACCCCGGGTTCCTTTCTTCATTTCTACTCATCACAAGCAGCGATTATGACTCTTGGCACTATCGTTTCGAATATGGCTTCATCGGTTCAGGCACAACGCCGCCAAATCCGCCGCCGAATGCAGGCGCAGCGGCAACAGTTGAGCATCGAACAGCAGCAACAAGCCGAACGGCGCATTTGTGAACAGGCATTGGCGCTGATCGAACGGCGTAAAGCGCAGACCATTGCATTGTATTTAGCGTTTAACGGTGAGGTTTCGACCGCACTTTTGATTGAAAAACTGTGGCAAGCGGGCAAAACCGTGTGTTTGCCGCGCCTGCACCCGTTTGCCGCCGGACATTTGCTGTTCTTTCGTTACCAGCCTGATTCGGTACTGCAAGCCAATGTGTTTTCTATCCCTGAACCGGCGTTGGATCTCACGACGCTGATTCCGCAAGCCGAACTGGATATGATTTTTACGCCGCTGGTGGCGTTTGATAAGCAAGGCAACCGCTTGGGTATGGGCGGCGGTTTTTATGACCGCACTTTGCAGCATTGGCAACGCAAAAATTTTCTTCCGGTCGGCTTGGCGCACCGCTGTCAAGAGGTCGAACAACTGCCGATTGAAGAGTGGGACGTGCCGTTGGCACAGATTTTGGTCGGCTAGGTAATCCGCATTCTCTAAGCAGATTACCTTAGCAACTGATCGTTATTTTACTGCTATTTTACTTCGCCGACCAACGCCAAAAATGCGTCCTCCGACAGCACTGTCACGCCCAATTCTTGCGCTTTTACCAATTTGGAACCGGCTTTTTCGCCGGCGATCAGGTAATCGGTTTTGGCGGAAACGCTGCCACTGACTTTGCAGCCGAATTGTTGTAAATAGGCTTTGGCTTGATCGCGTGACATTTGGGTCAGCGTGCCGGTCAGCACCACGCTTTTCCCTTTCAACGGATTATCGCCAATCTCTTTTTCTTCGATGGCGTCCCAATGAATCCCTTGTGCCAGTAAATCGTCCACCACGCTGACGTTGTGTTCTTCCTGCCAAAACAGATAGACCCGCATGGCAACCACGTCGCCGACATCTTGCACCGCTTTCAACTGCTCTTGATCAGCGGCACGGATTGCCTCGAGGGTTTTAAAATGGTTAGCCAGATTCTGTGCGGTGGCTTCGCCGACATCACGAATGCCGAGTGAAAAAATGAAGCGTGCCAGCGTGGTTTTCTTTGCTTTTTCCAAGCTGTTCAGTGCATTTTGCGCCGATTTTTCCCCCATACGTTCCAAACGCATTAAGGTGATCCGATCCAAACGGAACAGATCCGCCGGTGTGTGCAGCAGTTCGCGATCAACCAACTGCTCGATCAGTTTATCGCCCACGCCGTCAATATCCATTGCTTTGCGCGAAACAAAATGTTTCAGCGCTTCTTTGCGTTGGGCGTCGCAGAACAGACCGCCGGTGCAGCGCGCGACTGCTTCACCGTCAATCCGTACAATCGCCGAACCGCATACCGGACAGTTCTGCGGAAAGGTAATGGGTTTGGCATCGGCAGGGCGGCGCTCTAAGAGTACACCGGTGATTTGCGGAATCACATCGCCGGCACGGCGGATAATCACGGTGTCGCCGATCGCTACGCCCAGCCGTTCGATTTCATCACCGTTATGCAGGGTGGCGTTGCTGACGGTTACACCGGCGACAAACACCGGCTCCAGTTTGGCAACCGGCGTGATCGCACCGGTGCGCCCGACCTGAAACTCGACATCGTTCAACACGGTCAACTGCTCTTGTGCCGGAAATTTATAAGCGATTGCCCAACGCGGCGCTTTGGCAACAAAGCCCAGTTGCGTTTGCAGCGCAATCTGATTGACTTTTAACACCGTGCCGTCGATATCGTAGCCCAGACTATCGCGCTTTTTTGCAATCTGTTGATAATATGCCAACACTTCGGCGCTGCCTTGGCACAGGCGGATCTCTTTGTTGATCGGAATGCCGATCGATTGCAGCCATTGCAGCCGTTCGTAATGCGTGGGCGGCAGTTCGATGCCTTCGGAAATGCCGATGCTGTAAGCGTTTAAACTTAAATGGCGCTGGCGGGTTATTTTCGGATCCAGTTGGCGCAGCGAGCCGGCGGCGGCATTACGCGGATTGGCAAAGGTTTTTTGTCCGTGTTGCAATGCGTCTTGATTCAATTGTTCGAAGGCGTGGTGCGGCATAAACACCTCACCGCGCACTTCCAACCGAGCCGGCGGTGTGTCGGTCAACAGTTGCAGCGGAATATTGCGAATGGTGCGGATATTGCCGGTGATATCCTCGCCGGTGGTGCCGTCGCCGCGGGTTGCCGCTTGGGTGAGTACGCCGTTGACGTATAAAATACTGACCGCCAAGCCGTCCAGTTTCGGTTCGCAGCAAAAGGTCAGTTCGTCGCTGTTGCCCAACCGCTCTTGAATACGGCGGTTGAACGCATGAAAATCGTCATCGGAAAATGCGTTATCCAGCGATAACATCGCCAGTTCGTGAGTGATTTGGCGAAAACCTGCCAGCGGTTTGGCGCCGACCCGTTGGGTTGGCGAGTCGGCGGTAATCAGTTCGGGGTTGTCGGCTTCGAGCTGTTTTAAGCGATTCATCAGCCGATCATATTCTGCGTCGGGCAGCTGCGGTTGATCGAGCACATGATACAGATATTCGTGGTGGCGCAATTGTTGGCGCAATTGTTCGATTTGGTGTGAAATGGTTTGTGTATTCATCATATTTTCTAAAAAAGACCGCACTTTTCAAAAGTGCGGTTTAGGTTATCGATCGGACTGGCAAATTGGAGATTAGCTAATCAGTGTTAAGTAGTAATCCTTTGAGATTTGGTCAAACGGCTGCCGCTTGTCGTTTAAGACTTGTCCGCCCAGCTGTTCCGCCAACGTTTGTGCGGCACGCAGTAGCAGGCGGAAATTGGCCAAATCGTTGCCCGGTGACGGCAGGTGCATAAACAGCACCAAACCGGCGGTGCGGAAGTCTGCCAAATTGTCCAAATCAAAAATGCCCGGGTTCATCATATTGGCGGCGCTGAACAGAATCGGCGAGTTGCTGTCCAGATCCAAGTGGCGGTGGTATAAGCTGTGTTGACCAAATAAAAAGCCGAGGCTTTCCAATGATTGAACCACTTGCACCCCTTGAAAACCTTGATTAGAGGAGGAGGCGACATACAGCACCAGGGTTTTGGGTTTTTCCGGCGTTGCGGCATGGACTTGCGCTTCTTCTGTTTTTGCTGTTTCGGCGGCGACTTGGGCGGCTTGTGCTGTCGGCAGAGTTACTTGGCTTGCCGGTTGCGGATTCAGCTGCGCACGCACGCTTTCAGCGGCAGTGGTAGGGCTGATCGGCGCATTTTCAATGGCCGGCTCCGCGAGGATAATTTTGTTTTGCTGGGTCGCTCTGGCCAGTTCTTCACGCAAAATACTGGAGGAGGTGTTAATCCCTTCTTCACTGTCGATTTCCTGCTCCAGATCGGCAATCGTGCGGTTGAGTAATGCAGAACGGGAAAGGGATTCTGCGCCGCTGTTGTTTGGCATAACCGCACTTGCGCTTTGTTGCGGTTGCTGCGCTTGTTGCGGCAGGGTAATCCGGATATTGCTGACGGCTTGTTCCACCGACACTTGCGGCTGTGGCGCTTGGGGCGAAAGCGTGTTTTCGGGCTCGGCGTATTCAGGTTCTAGTGCGGTTTGCACGGCGGAATGTTGCGGCGGCAGGTTGGACGCGGCGGTCGGCGTATGCTGATCAAGCAAATCGACACCCTCGGCTTTTTTGGCGTCATCGGTTCTGGAATCATAGGTAAAAGTATTCGCAGACTTAAACATTTGTGATTTTTCGCGTCGGCTCGACCACAAACCGTGCGCCACGAGAATAACCAAAATAAGTATGATGAGAACAATTAAAATGATATGTAAATCCATTATGAACCTATGCTTTAAAGTTGTTCCTGCTACATAAATGCTTGTGGCGATTTGTTAAAACGCACAAACGGAGATCGGTTTTGGTAGCTTATCATATTTTTTCGGCAAAGGAATATGTTTAGACCGACAAATCGTGTTGATGAGCGATTTAGCGAAAGAAAAGTTTCTACGGCTAAATTTGCTTTAACGCCGACAGTCACTTATAGTGAGCCGGCAAAGCAACAATAACCGGAGTGAGAGCAATAAACGATGTTTCAATCAGAATTCAGACAAGGACTAGAATATTTTTTACGCGGCTGGCATTTGATCACCCGTCCGGGATTACGCCGTTTCGTGGTAATGCCGATTTTAATTAATATTGTATTGTTGGTCGCCGTTTTTTGGCTGATGCTGGGACAAATCGGCAGCTTTGCCCTGTGGGCGGTCAGTTTTGTGCCCGGCTGGCTTGATTGGATCAGCTATCTGATCTATATCTTGGCGATCATTTCAATCTTGATCATCTTTTTCTTTATTTTCAACTTATTAGCCGGTTTTATTGCCGCACCGTTTAACGGTATTCTGGCGGAAAAAGTCGAAAGATTGCTGACCGGAGAGAGCAGCGAAGAGAATTTGGGTGCAATGGATTTAATTAAAGACACGCCGCGCATGCTGCGACGGGAGTGGCAGAAGTTCGTCTATTCCTTTCCGAAATTTCTCGGTTTATTCGTCTTGAGCTTCGTGCCGGGCATCGGACAAACCGTGATTCCACCGCTGTTTTTTCTATACGGGGCGTGGATGGCGGCGATTCAATATTGCGATTATCCGTTTGATAACCACAAAATTTCGTTTATGCGAATGCGTTACCAACTGGCGGAAAAACGCAGCTTGAATCTGACGTTCGGCGGTTTGGTGTCGGTGTGTACGTTTATTCCGTTTGTGAATTTCATCATTATTCCGGTCGCAGTTTGCGGCGCAACCGCACTTTGGGTCGATCACTACCGACCGATGGCGGATCCGGATTTTAATGCGAACAGCGGCAGCAACGGCAACGGCAACGGCAACGGTGTCGTGGCAAACCGCACGTCAAGCCAAGTCAGCACCGAACGGCGCAGCGGCGATTTATCGCAATAATCAGTAGCGGAGTTTTATCGCAACAAATAACCGCAGGTTATAAAGTATAACGATAAACCATTACTTTTTTACTAAAAAAGCGATTATGCTCTAACCATCGTTTTTTACCGTTCATTAGATCAGACAGAGGTTAACATGACAATTTTTGCAGATAATTCCCAAACTATCGGTAACACACCGTTAGTCCGTTTAAAAAATTTCGGCAACAACGGCAATATCTTAGCCAAAATCGAATCGCGTAATCCGAGCTTCAGCGTGAAATGCCGTATCGGCGCCAACATGGTATGGCAGGCTGAAAAAGACGGTACGTTAACCAAAGAAAAGGAGATCGTCGATGCGACCAGCGGTAATACCGGTATCGCATTGGCTTATGTGGCGGCGGCGCGCGGTTATAAAATCACATTGACCATGCCGGAAACCATGAGCTTGGAACGTAAACGTTTGTTGAAAGGGCTGGGCGTTAATTTGGTGCTGACCGAAGGCGCCAAAGGCATGAAAGGGGCGATTGCCAAAGCGGAAGAGATCGCCGCCTCTGATCCGAACCGTTATATCATTTTGAAACAATTTGAGAATCCGGCGAATCCGAATATTCATCAGCAAACCACCGGACCGGAAATTTGGCACGCAACCGAAGGAAAAGTGGACGTGCTGGTTGCCGGTGTCGGCACCGGCGGCACGATTACCGGTGTCAGCCGCGCAATCAAACAGGATTTCGGCAAAGCGATCACTTCGGTTGCGGTCGAACCGGCTGAATCGCCGGTGATCACGCAAACCCGTAACGGCGAAGAAGTCAAACCGGGTCCGCATAAAATTCAAGGGATCGGTGCCGGTTTTATTCCGAAAAATCTGGATTTGGCGCTGGTTGACCGTGTTGAAACCGTTGACAGCGAAACCGCGATTGCAACCGCACGCCGCTTAATGGCGGAAGAGGGCATTCTCGGCGGAATCTCTTCCGGTGCGGCGTTGGCAGCTGCGGATCGCCTCGCCAAATTGCCGGAATTCGCCGATAAATTAATTGTGGTTATTCTTCCGTCGGCTTCAGAACGCTACCTCAGCACCGCACTTTTTGACGGAATTGATGTTTAATTGAAATCACATACATAAATTGATATTTAATTTATACTCAAAAATAAGTATAATCGAATCCCTGAGCTGAAAACTCAGGGATTTTTTGTATCGGTAGTTGGCTAAAAACGAAATATCGCGGAAAGTATCGGGATAAAAAATCAGAGGCGTTGTCGTTTATTCTCAGGCTGAGCATAGCCGATAACATACAGCAAGCCTGACTTGCTATATCATCTTCAGGAGTTATACATTATGTTTCAATGGTTGTTTCAACAAACCGATCCGAGCCGCCGCCGTTATGGTGTGGCATTATTTGCCGGTATCATCGGCGGAATTATCTCCGCTTTTGTCAAATGGGGCGCAGAGCACCCGTTTCCACCGCGCAGCCCGCTAGATCTATTTACCTCTGCCTGTAAAGATCCGTCACAAGCGTTAGAGGTTTGTTCTCGTGCATTTTTGAATCCGCCGCACGTTTTCTTGCGTGACTATTTGGGGATTGATCCGACCGAAGCGGTGTTTACTTTTGCTGACCATGCGTTCAACTGGATTGGTGTAACCCACATGATTTTCTCATTGGTTTTCGCTATCGGTTACTGCATTGTCGCCGAACGCTTCCCGAAAGTGAAATTATGGCAAGGTATCGCAGCCGGTATCGTCGCCAATATCTGTGTGCACTACATCACTTTTCCGCTGTTGGGCTTGACCCCGCCGGTTTCAGAATGGCCGTTGTATGAACATATTTCCGAACTGGTCGGTCACATCTTCTGGTTCTGGACCATCGAGGTGATCCGCCGTGATCTGCGTAACCGCATCACTCACGAACCGGATGCGGAAGTGCCGTTAGAGGCTCCGTTCCGTTAACCATCGGGCATGGTTGAAAAACAAAAAATCCGAGCGTTTGCCCGGATTTTTTTATGCTTTGTTTTTACAAAAATAGTCGAATTACGGTAAGTAACGAATCACATTGAGTAAGGTAAAAGCAATGGTAACGCCAAACAGAACGCTTAGTGTAGCGACTTCGGCAAGCATGTTTTTGGTTTTTTGTGACATAATAAGCTCCGCTAAAAATACGTTTTCGCAGCTATTATACAGCTATTTTTGTGATCTGGATCACATTTTAAGAAAAATTATGCAGCAATGTTGAAGGATAAAACTGTTTTTTAAAATAATCCTCAACCGATTCAATCACTAACGGACTTCTCGCGCCTTGTCCGGGCTGTCGGATATAATCCTGAAATTCTTGCCGGCTTAACCATAAGCCGCGAATAATATCGCTGTCGTGCGGGGTGATTGCGCAGCACTGTTCCAATTCCAACACAAAAGTAAAACGCAAAAAATCGGTATTGTCGGCCGGCGCGCGCCATTGATAGATTTTGAGTAAATGGCGGATTTGCACATTTTTAATGCCGGTTTCTTCCCACAATTCACGCAGCATGCCGTCGAGCAGGCTTTCGTCTTTCTCCAGATGTCCGGCGGGTTGGTTGAGAGTCAAAATACCGTTATCCCATTCTTCGACAAAGAGAAATTTTCCTTGGCAGTGGACGACACAGGCGAGGGTAATATTCGGTTTATGCATGCTAACCTCTTGAATTATAAATTAAGTTGTTTGAACAACCGCACTTTTTCCGCTTCGCTCAACGTACGGTATTCACCGCTGTTTAACCCGTACAAGTTAAAACCGGCGGTTTCGGCGCGGATTAAACGCAGGGTCGGGCAGCCGATATGGGCGGTCATGCGCCGTACTTGGCGATTACGGCCTTCGTGGATTTGCAGCTCCAACCAGCAGGTCGGAATGCTTTTCCGTTGCCGAATCGGTGGAATGCGCTCCCATAATCCCGTCGGTTCGGGGATCAACCGCACTTTGGCAGGCAAGGTTTTGCCGTCGTTTAACATCACCCCCTGCCGCAAGGCGCAAAGTGCGGTTTCATCGGGGATATTTTCCACTTGCACCCAATAGGTTTTTGCCAATTTAAACTTCGGATCGGTCAACCGGTGTTGCAACTTGCCGTTGTTGGTCAGCAGCAGCAAGCCTTCGCTGTCGCGATCCAAACGTCCGGCAGGATATACCGCTTTCAGTGCAATGTAATCCTTTAAGGTTCGGCGCTGTTGATCGTCGCTGAACTGGGTCAACACGTCGAACGGTTTGTTAAATAAAACCACTTCGGTTTGCGCGGCACTGAGGGTGACGGCAGGTTGGCGACCTGAATGCGGCTTGGATTTGCAGAACTCAGGTTTGCGGAAAGTGCGGTTCGAGGTGTTGGATTTGCGCATAATGTTAAAAAATTATTAAATATTTTGTTAAAGTGTGATATGAATAAAAGAAATAATCTGAGAAAAGCTATACTATCTTAACGCTTGAAGATAGTATATTTTTATCGACGATAACCCTCACCAAAAAACGGAATAAAGGAGCAGATATGCAAAGTAAAGTCGTTGTCCCTACGCAAGGAACCAAAATTACGCTGGAAAACGGGCGGTTAAATGTGCCGAATAATCCGATCATTCCGTTTATCGAAGGGGACGGAATCGGCGTTGACGTGACGCCGGCAATGCGTTTGGTGCTGGACGCGGCGGTGGCAAAAGCCTACGGCGGTGCGCGCAAAATCGAGTGGATGGAAGTGTACACCGGCGAAAAATCAACCAAAGTGTACGGTGAAAACGAGTGGTTGCCGCAAGAAACGCTGGATTTGATTAAAGCATATCGGGTGGCGATTAAAGGGCCGTTGACCACGCCGATCGGTGGCGGTATCCGTTCGTTAAACGTGGCGTTGCGCCAATTGCTGGATTTGTATATCTGTTTGCGGCCGGTGCGTTACTATGACGGCACGCCGAGTCCGTTGAAGCATCCGGAATATACCGATATGGTGATTTTCCGTGAAAATTCCGAAGATATTTATGCCGGTGTCGAATGGCGGGCAGGTACGCCGGAAGCGGAGAAAGTGATTGATTTCCTGACCAAACAGATGGGCGTCACTAAAATCCGTTTCACCGACGAGTGCGGCATCGGTATCAAACCGACTTCAAAAGCCGGAACGCAACGCTTGGTGCGCGCGGCGATCCAATATGCGATCGACAACGATCGTGAAGTGGTCACGCTGGTGCATAAAGGCAACATCATGAAATTCACCGAAGGCGCATTCAAAAGCTGGGGCTATGAGGTTGCCAAAGAAGAATTTGGCGCAGAGCTGTTAGACGGCGGACCGTGGATGAGTTTCAAAAATCCGAAGAGCGGTAAAACCATCACCGTCAACGACGTTATCGCCGATGCGTTCCTGCAACAAATCTTACTACGCCCGAAAGAGTATGACGTAATCGCTACCATGAACCTGAACGGCGACTATATTTCCGATGCGTTGGCGGCGCAAGTGGGCGGAATCGGCATCGCCCCGGGGGCGAATATCGGTGACGAATGCGCTATTTTCGAAGCCACGCACGGCACTGCGCCGAAATATGCCGGACAAGACAAAGTCAATCCGGGGTCTTTGATTCTGAGCGGCGAAATGATGTTACGCCATTTAGGGTGGGTCGAAGCGGCGGACTTGGTGGTCAGCGGCATGGAAAAAGCGATTTCCAACAAAACCGTCACCTACGATTTCGAGCGCCTGATGGACGGCGCAACGTTGCGCAGATGTTCCGAATTCGCACAGGATATTGTGGATAATATGTAATTTCCGACGGCAGACAGCAGCCACAATTCGATTAATCGGGTTGTGGCTTTTTTGTTGTGGGATTTGGTATCAGATTAAGGATAGCGTGGCGGATTAGCCCAACAGATACAGCAAATTGACACTCACCACGCCGAGTATCACGCTTAGTAAGGTGTTGCGCAGCCACATATAGCTGAGTAGCACCACGACGAGCGCAGCGCTTTCAAACAACAAGGCGGAAAAATCGGCGGAAAGTGCGGTGGGCACGCTGAGGCTGGCGAACAGCAAAATCAGCATGATACAGAGCGGTAAGGTTTGGTTCAGGCTTTGCAGCCAGCCGAGCTGTAACCAGCGTTGCGGCAAAAAGAGCGGTAGCGCACGGCAGAGAAAAATCGCCGCCGCCATGCCGAATAACGTCAGTAAAATATCAGGTGTCGTCATCAACGGCTTTCCTTGTGTAACTTGTCGTTCAATTGCAGGTTATAGCGGATTAAAATCACGAAAATGCAGCCCAAAATAGCAGCTAACATTACCCAATCGGCGGCAAAAATTTTGGCAGCAATAAAAGCGATTAAGGCAAGAAAAATCGGTGAAATTTGCCGCACTTGGCGATATTGCTCATAAGCCAAAATAATAAACAGGCACGGCAGGGCAAAAGCCAAGTGCGGTATCGCACCGGCCAGCTCCGCGCCGAGCAGGGCGCCGATCAGCGAAGCGGATACCCAGTAAAACTGGCACAACAAGTTAATGCGGGTAACGTTGTTTTGGCGCTGGTTTCTGTCTTGGCTGGATAGCAGAGCGTAACTTTCATCGGTGATCGCCGCGGTGGCGTACCAGCGTTTTAACCCGTGTTTCGGCAGATCCTGATGCAATGCCAACGTATAAAAAATTTGGCGCAGGCTGATCAGCAGCGTGCTGATCACGAGCGGAAAAAAGCCGGCGGCAGAGGCAAAGAGCGGTATTGCGGCATATTGCGCCGCGCCGGAATACACCAGCACGCTCAGCAAGACCACAAGCCACAGCGGTAAGCCGGCGCTAACGCCGAGAATGCCGTAGGCAATGCCGGCAGCGTAATAACCCATGGCAATGGGCAATGTCATTTTGATTAACGCGATCCACGTCTGTTGATTTGATGTTGCGGGAGCAGAGGTTTTCATGTTGCTGTTGTTTTGCGAATATTGTTATTTTGTCAATAAAAAGCTAGTCTAATCAAATCAAGTCACCTTGTCATTAATCAATTGGGGAAAACGGCATGCAAAGAGCGGTTATTTGGGGAAATTTGGCGCAAATGCCGCCGTTGTCCGAGCTGGAAAAGTATTTGCCCGCTCATCTGCTGCAAGCGGCTGACGGCAGTAATGCCCGCAGGCAGCAACGGCGGCGGTGCAGTATTCTGGCGCATTTTTTACTGGCCAAACTATTGGCGCATTTCCAACAACCGTTAGAATTGCTAACGCAAATTCAGCGCACCGCCAGCGGTCGCCCCTATTTTGCCGCCACGCCGCAGATTGATTTTAATATCAGCCACTCGGCGGATTGGGTGGCGGTGGTGATTGCGATTGCCGAGCAAGGCGAAAGTGCGGTTGCGGTGGCGATTGATATCGAAAGCCCGCAAAAAACACGCAATTTTAACGGCTTGCTGCGCTTTTATGCCTCCGAGCAGGAGCAACGCTGGTTCGCCGAACAACCATATGCCGAAGCGGCATTTTACCGCACTTGGTGTCCGCGCGAAGCGGTATTGAAATCGCAAGGGGTCGGGATTGTCAAACTGCGCTCGGTGATCCACCGCCCGGACAGGTTACAGATCGAATGTGCCTATGCGCCGCAAGGCAAGCTGTTTTTTAGCGACGAATTACCGTTTTATCTCGCCTATTTTTTACAACAAGACAATGAAAAAGCGCCGCAACTTTTTGCTTGGCACGATGACATGAATTCTGCTAACTTGACAAAACAGCTGATTTATCAAGTCAATTAGATAAGGAATAATGATGAGCGAGAACGAGAAAAACCGCCGACCGTTGGCGGTGCGCAACAGCCGCTGGGCGCAGGCGTTCGCCAAAAAACTGGCGCAACGCAATACCCCGACCCCGAATCAGATCTCCCTGCTGAGTATCGTATTTGCCTTACTCGGCGCAGTATTACTGGCGTTTTTACCCAACACTTTCGGCTTGATCCTGACCGCACTTTTGATCCAACTGCGTTTACTGTGTAATTTATTCGACGGCATGGTGGCGGTGGAGGGCGGTAAAAAAACCGCCAACGGTGCGCTGTACAATGAAATTCCCGATCGGGTGGCGGATTCGGTGTTGATTCTGGCACTCGGCTTTGCCGTCGGGCTGGCATGGCTCGGTTGGCTGGGCGCACTGTTGGCGGCGATTACCGCCTATATCCGTGTACTCGGCGGCTCGTTGGGATTGGAACAACGTTTTAGCGGTCCAATGGCAAAACAGCAGCGCATGGCGGTCTTAACCGCCGCTTGCCTGTTCGGCGCATTTGAATGGCTGCAATGGCAGAGCCAATATGCCTTATTCTTGGCATTACTGACGATTGTGCTCGGTTCGTTGCTGACCTGCGTGTTGCGCACCCACCAGATTTCTACCGAATTGGCGCAACAAGGGAGGTCACAATGATTACCAAATTATTAGCGGCACTAACCAAATTGCTGATCGGTGCGTATCCCTATTGGCGCAATAACCGTCCAAGCCCGCAGCAACGGCTCTATTTTGCCAACCATACCAGTCATTTAGACACGCTGGCGATTTGGTCGTCTTTCAGCGCGGAATATCGCAGCAAGATTCGCCCGGTGGCGGCAAAAGACTATTGGGATAAAGGTGGACTGCGCGGCTTGATTGCCAAGCGTGGTTTAAATGTGGTGCTGATCGATCGCGAGGGCAAAAGCGATGATCCGCTGCAACCGCTATATACCGCACTTGAGCAGGGCGATTCGTTGATTCTGTTTCCGGAGGGCACGCGTTCGCTGGAAAATAAACCGGCGGAATTTAAAGCCGGTTTGTACCATTTGAGCCAACGTTACCCGCAATTGGAACTCGTGCCGGTCTATTTGGACAATACCCAACGTAGCTTGCCGAAAGGGGCGTTTTTACCACTACCGTTCAGCTGTACGGTCACTTTCGGCGAGCCGTTAGTATGCGAGCCGAGTTGGGATAAAACCGAATTTTTACGCCAAGCCAGACAAGCGGTGATTGCCTTATCGCAACCGCTGCCATCAACGAAATAGGAGTCGCCGATGTGGAATGTATTGATTGAAACGCTTAACCGTATTCCGCACAAATTTTGGTGGGTACTGAGCGGAATGTTGGCATTATTGCTGATTGCGACGGTGATCGGGCGTTGGTTGGCGCATAAAAAAAGCGGTGAGGTGATTGAAAACCTGAATCACCGCATTAACGCTTGGTGGGGCATGGTGGCGATTTTGGTGCTGTGTTTTATCTTCGGCAAAGTGGCAACCTTAGTGTTATACGGCTTGCTCTCGTTTTTCGCCTTGCGCGAATTCATCACCCTGACCCCAACCCGTCGTGCCGATTATTGGGCGTTGGTGTTCTGTTTTTATATTGCCATTCCGTTGCAATATTGGCTGATCGGGATTGAATGGTACGGCTTATTTGTGATGTGTTTACCGGTGTATGGTTTCTTGATTCTGCCGGCAATTCAGGCATTATCCGGCGATACGCAGGCATTTTTCGAACGTACCACCAAAATCCAATGGGGCATGATGCTGACGATTTACTGCCTCAGTTACGCGCCGGCACTGTTATTGTTACAGAACTTGGAGTTTCAGGGGCAAGGCTTATTGCTGTTGATGTATCTGTTAATTGTGGTGCAGCTGAGTGATGTGTTTCAGTATGTGGTCGGTAAACTGTTTGGTAAACATAAACTTGCGCCAAAAGTCAGCCCGAGTAAAACCGTCGAGGGCTTGCTGGGCGGCGGTGCGTTGGCGGTGGCGGTCGGTACCGCACTTTGGTGGATCACGCCGTTCAGTATCGGTTATGCTGCGCTGTTTTCGTTAGTGATAGTGATTTGTGGCTTTCTCGGCGGTTTGTCATTGTCTGCGGTCAAACGCAGCATGGGCGCAAAAGATTGGGGCGTGATGATCTCAGGACATGGCGGCATTATGGATCGGATCGATTCAGTGCTTTTTGCCGCCCCGGTGTTTTTCCATCTGGTGCGTTATACCTATTTTTAATAGTCTATAACTCAAATTATAAAACAAACATCAACAGCCCCTAAAAAGTGCGGTCAAATATCAGACTTGACCGCACTTTATGACTTAAGGCTTAAAGAGATTACGCCAGCAGTTTATTGATGCGTTTGATAAACGCCGTCGGGTTTTCCAATGTACCGCGTTCGGACAGCATCGCTTGATCGAACAGCAACTCGATCCATTCGCCGAATTGCGTTTCGTCGCTGGTATCGGCGGTTTTCTTAACTAACGCGTGTTCCGGATTCAGCTCAAAGGTATATTTCACTTCCGGCACCGGTTGTCCGGCGGCAGCGAACAGTTTTGCCATTTGCGTGGTCATCTGATCGTTGTCGGTGGAGACAATTGCCGGCGTATCGCTTAAACGGTGAGTCAAGCGCACATCTTTGACGCGCTCGCCCAAGTAGCCTTTCACGCGCTCGATAAACGAACCGAATGCTTCATCTTGCGCTTTATGGCTCTCTTCCTGCTCTTTATCGGCTAAGTCGCCCAGATCCAAGTCGGATTTGGTGACCGATTGCAGCGGTTTGCCGTCAAATTCGTTGAAGTAACCCAACACCCACTCGTCGATGCGGTCGGACAGCAGTAATACTTCGATGCCTTTTTTATTAAACAGCTCTAAGTGCGGGCTGTTTTTGGCGGCGACATAGCTGTCGGCGGTGATGTAATAAATCGCTTTTTGCCCCTCTTTCATGCGTGCCACATACGCTTCCAGCGACACGTTTTGTTCGCTGCTGTCGTTGTGGGTGGAAGCGAAACGCAACAGTTTGGCGATCTCTTGCTGATTGGCGTGATCTTCCGCCAAACCCTCTTTCAGCACCAAACCGAACTCTTGCCAGAAGTTTTGGTATTTTTGTTTATCTTCATCTTTCGCCAATTTTTCAATCATGCCCAAGGCACGTTTGGTCAGGGCTTTGCGCAGCGCGGCGGTGACTTTGTTGTCTTGCAGAATTTCACGCGAGACATTCAACGGCAGATCGTTGGAATCGATCAAGCCTTTGACAAAACGCAGGTAGTTCGGCATAAACTGCTCGGCATCGTCCATGATAAACACCCGTTGCACATATAGTTTCAAGCCGTGTTTGTGTTCGCGGTTGAACAGATCCCAAGGGGCTTTTTCCGGCAGATAGAGCAGGCTGGTGTACTCTTGTTTGCCCTCGACGCGGTTGTGCGCCCACAATAGCGGATCGCTGAAGTCATGGCTGATGTGCTTATAGAACTCTTTATATTCATCGTCGCTGATGTCGGCTTTATTGCGTGTCCACAAGGCTTGCGCTTTGTTGATTTTTTCCCATTTCACGCCGCTTTCTTTGCCTTCGTCATCGAACTCTTTGACCAGCAACTCTACCGGCAGGTCGATATGGTCGGAATACTTGCTGATGATTTGGCGCAAACGCCAGTCGTCCAAAAATTCTTTTTCGTCGTCACGCAGGTGCAAGGTGATCTCGGTGCCGCGTTCGGCTTTTTCGATGTCGGCGACCTCATATTCGCCTTCGCCGGCAGACTGCCACAACACGCCCTGAACCGCACTTTCACCGGCGGCACGGCTTTTTACGATGACTTTGTCGGCAACGATAAAGGCAGAGTAGAAGCCCACGCCGAATTGTCCGATCAGTTTGCTGTCTTTGGCTTGATCGCTACCTAGGCTGCTTAAGAATTCTTTGGTGCCGGATTTGGCAATCGTGCCGAGGTGGTCGATGATTTGTTCGCGGTTCATACCGATGCCGTTGTCGCTGATGGTCAGCGTACCTTTGTCTTTATCGGCGCTGACCCGCACTTTCAGATCGCCGTCGCCTTCGTACAATTCCGGTGCGGACAGGGCTTTGAAGCGCAATTTATCCGCTGCGTCGGAGGCGTTGGAGATCAGCTCGCGCAGGAAAATTTCTTTGTTGGAATAGAGGGAGTGAATCATCAGTTGCAGTAACTGTTTGACTTCAGATTGAAAACCACGAGTTTCTTGATTGGTGCTCATTGTTATTTCCTGTTTTTCTATTGGTTAAACATAAATCGAATGAGATAGATATGGGAGCGGTTGATTGGATTTCAAGGGGCGTAAACCGCAGTTTGCTTTTTTTATCACTATCGCTTTTTCGATTTGCGCGATAGTACTTTGTCTTTTTACTTTCATCTAAAATTTAGCTATCGAGCTTCGCCGATGGCGACCGATTTTTAGATGAATGAAAGTAACGAATACCAAAAGCAAAGTGCGGTTCAAACCAAGTCCAAACCGCACTTAGCGCAAATTTACTCTAACCGCCAACCGCCGTCTTGTTCAATATGCAGCAGGCTGTTATGGAAACGCTTCAAGGTAGAGCGGTGGCCGACGCTGATAATAGTACTGTCCGGCAGTTCTTGTTGCAACAGACGGTACATCGCATCTTCCAACCCTTCGTCCATGCTGGCGCTGGCTTCGTCTAAAAACACCACTTGCGGTTGGTTCAGCAATAAACGGGCAAAGGCAACCCGCTGTTGTTCGCCGAGGGATAAAATCTGCGTCCATTCATTGCGCTCCGTCAATTTATCGCTTAAATGCGCTAACGCCACTTTTTGCAACACCGATTGTTCATGTTGATAGTCTGATTTTTGCGGCGGTGTGTCGGGATAATACAGCGCGTCTAACAAACTGCCTTGCGGCAAATACGGTTTTTGTGACAGGAACAGCGCATTGCTTGGTGCGGCAATTTCGCCGTCGGCATATGCCCACAACCCTGCCAGCGTGCGCAACAGCGTGGTTTTACCGACGCCGGACGGCCCTTGAATCAGTAAATGGGTTTGCGGCGCAATGTCCAGATTCAATCCTTTGATCAACGGCGTCTGCGCCGGCGTTTTAACCGTCAGGTTAGTAACCTGCAAATGGCTAGGGTGTGCGCTGATTGTCGGCATCGGCAGTTGTTCAGCGTTGCGCATTGCACTGTTGAAGCCGGTTAGACGGTCGAGCGTGGCTTTGTAAGCGGCGAACTCGTCATAGGAGGTGCGGAAAAACGACAGGCTGTCGTGCAGTTTGCCGAACACATTGACCGTTTGCATTAAGTCGCCGAGCGAAATCTGCTTGCTGAAAAAACGGCCGGCTTGAATCAAAAACGGAAACACCACCGAAGTTTGGCTGACGACCAGATTAAATCCGGAGAATTTCAGGCTGCGATACACGATTTGCCATACGTTACCGATCACTTTCTCAAACTGGCTGAACAAGGTGCTGCGTTCGCTTTTTTCACCGCCGTAAAAGGCGATGCTTTCCGCATACTCTTTTACCCGAATCAGTGAATAACGGTAGTTGGCGTTGAGTTTTTCATTTAAGAAATTGAGCGCAATCAACGGTCGCCCTAATTTAAAGGCGAACAGCGAGGTGATTAACACATAGCCGAAGACAACAAAGACCATGCCGTGCGGAATTTCCACGCCGAAAAGTGCAATCGAGCCGGAGAGTTTCCAAAGCAAAATGGTAAAGGCGATAATCGATGTGACTGCACTGATTAAGCCGGTGGAAAAACTGAGCGAGCTGGATACAAACGATTGGATATCCTGTTGAATCCGTTGATCGGGGTTGTCCAAGCGATTGTAGCTGTATTGCGTTTTGTAATAAGTGCGGTTTGCCGTCCAGCGTTCGACAAAAGTGCGGTTCAGGGTGGTGCGCCAGTTAATGGTAAAACGTTGCGACAGGTAATACTTGCTTAAAACCAGTACCACGTTGATGATGGCGAGCACGCCGAATACCGCCATCATCTGCCAAAAGAGCGGTGCGTTCAGATCTTGCAGCGATCCGTACATTATATTGTACCAATTCGAGATCACGACGTTTAGGCGCACGGCCATTAGCGATAATAAAACGATCACCAAAAACAGCATAATGGCTTTGAGGTTGGTTTTGGGATCAATGTAGTCGGCGGCCAGTTGCCAAAATTGTTTGCCCCAGCGGCTGATTTTGATCAATAAAAACGCCAGTGTCACTAAAAACAGGATACTGCCGATAAAAGCTTGTGCCAGCCAAACGGCGGAGTCAAAAAATTCTTGTTGCCAGTTCATAATAATTCCGATTTAACAATGGATAAGCATTTGATTCGCAAATAGCTAAAAAGTTTAACAACACACTCAAATTTTTAAATAAAAAATCTCAGTTTTGTTTCAAAAGTTTGCACTATAACAAATTTTTGCCATTTTAACCTAGGTATAATACACGCAGTTTATTTTTTAAAATTTCAATAATAGGAGATGTTATGAGTGATGTAGCTATCACGGTCAGCCTGCTTGCTCTGGTTGCCGTGATTGGATTGTGGTTGGGGCATTTAAAAATCCGGGGAATAGGCATCGGCATCGGTGGTGTGTTGTTCGGCGGTATTCTGGTCGGGCATTTTATCAAGCAATACGGCTTGAGCCTCGAATCGCATACCTTGCATTTTATTCAGGAGTTCGGCTTGATTCTGTTTGTTTATACCATCGGGATTCAGGTCGGCCCGGGCTTTTTTGCTTCTCTGCGCCAATCGGGGTTAAAACTGAATCTGTTTGCGATGCTGATTGTGTTGCTGGGGGCTTTATTGGTGGTGGCATTACACCTTGTTTTCGGAGTGGAATTACCGATTATTTTAGGGATCTATTCCGGTGCGGTGACCAACACGCCGTCGCTTGGTGCCGGACAGCAGATTTTGGCGGAATTGGGCATGACCAATATCACCGAAACCATGGGTATGGCCTATGCAATCGCTTATCCGTTCGGGATTTGCGGGATTTTATTGGCGATTTGGCTGGTACGCCTGTTTTTCAAAATCAAGATTGAGGAAGAACATCAGCAATTTGAAAAAGAATCGGGACACGATAAAGAGAGCTTGAGCAGCCTGAATGTGAAAATTACCAATCCGAATATCAGCGGTTTGAAAATTCGCGCCATTCCCGGCTTCGAAGCGAAAAACGTACTTTGTTCACGTTTAAAACGCGGCGCAGAATTGATTGTACCGCATGCGGATACCGAAGTGCAGGTGGGGGATTTAATGCATTTGGTCGGCGATATGCCGGATTTGCAACGGGTGCAGCTGGTGGTCGGGGAAGTGGTGAAGGAGTCGCTTTCTACCCGTGGCACCGATTTGCGTTCGGTGCGGGTGGTGGTGACCAATGAAAATGCGTTGGGCAAGAAAATCCGTGATCTGAAAATCAAACAAAAATACGAAGTGGTGATTTCGCGTTTGAACCGTGCCGGGATTGAACTGGTGCCGACCAGCAATACCAGCCTGCAATTCGGGGACGTGTTGAATCTGGTCGGGCGCTTGGACGCGATTGAAGCGGTGACGGCGGTGATCGGCAATGCACAGCAAAAATTGCAGCAAGTGCAAATGCTGCCGGTATTTATCGGCATTCTGTTAGGGGTGTTGGTCGGATCAATCCCGATTGCATTGCCCGGTTTTCCGGTAGCCTTAAAACTGGGGTTGGCAGGCGGCCCGTTAGTCGTCGCTTTGATTTTGGCGCGTATCGGTAGTATCGGCAAGCTCTATTGGTTTATGCCGCCGAGCGCCAACCTTGCCCTGCGTGAAATCGGCATTGTGCTGTTCCTCTCGGTGGTCGGAATCAAGGCCGGTGCGAACTTCATTGATACGCTTATCAGCGGTGACGGTATGGAATGGATGATGTTCGGTGCGATTATTACTTTTGTGCCGTTGATGATCACCGGCATTGTCGCCCGCGTGTACGGCAAAATGAACTATCTGACATTAAGCGGCTTGCTCGCCGGCTCAATGACCGATCCGCCGGCGCTTGCCTTTGCTAACGGCATTAAAGAAGACAGCGGCGCGGCGGCGCTCTCTTATGCAACGGTCTATCCTCTGGTGATGTTTATGCGGATCATGTCACCGCAAGTGTTGGCGGTATTGCTAATGCTGTTTATGGGATAACAATCAATTGATAGGAAGGACAACAGAATGTTGTCCTTTTGTTTTTTATCGCAGAGCGGATTATGGAGAGGATTTATGCAGCAAACGCAGCAACATCTGACGTCTTCCGATTTAAAGACGATTTTACACAGCAAACGTGCCAATATTTATTACATCGAGCACTGTCGGGTGATGCAAAAAGACGGGCGCATTCTGTATTTGACTGAAAGCGATAAGGAAAATCTGTATTGGAATATTCCGATCGCCAATACCACTTGTATTATTTTAGGCACAGGTACGTCGATCACACAGGCAGCAATCCGCATGTTAGCCGGAGCCGGTGTGTTGGTCGGGTTCAGTGGCGGTGGCGGCACACCGCTCTTTATGGGAACGGAAATTGAATGGTTCACGCCACAAAGCGAATATCGGCCGACGGAATATATTCAAGGTTGGCTGAGTTGGTGGTTTGATGATCAAAAACGATTGCAAGCAGCCAAATATTTGCAGCAGGCGAGAGTTAAATTTTTACGCCATGCTTGGGATAACGATCGCGAATTAAAAGCAGAAGGATTTGACGCTGCGAATCCTGAACTCACCGCACTTTTAGCGCAACAGCAGCAACAAATTGCGTTACAAGATGAAGTCAGTCATTTGCTGCAACTGGAAGCCCGTTTCACCAAAAAGTTATATAAGTTTGCCGCACAAGCAACCCAACATGGCGAATTTACCCGCGAACGGGAAGCGGGCGATCGCGCTAATATTTTTCTCAATCACGGAAATTACCTTGCTTATGGATTGGCGGCGACTACGACATGGGTGCTGGGCATTCCCCACGGCTTTGCGGTGATGCACGGCAAAACCCGACGTGGCGCATTGGTTTTCGATATTGCCGATCTAATCAAAGATGCCATCGTGTTGCCACTGGCGTTTATCTGCGCCAAAGAACAAGCAACGGAGCAGGAATTCCGCCAAGAATGCCTCCGGGCATTTACTCAGCACAAGGTATTGGATTTTATGTTTGATGTAGTGAAACAACTGGCGTTGAGCAATAACGCCAGTGGAGAATAATCCACCGGTGTGGTGGGTAAAAGAAAGTGATATTTTTCTAAGCTACTGTATCAGTAGAAGGATAGTATATATGAAAACGCATAGTATAAATACATAAGAATATTTAATAAAGTGATATTGGGTATTTTATTTTGGTGTGTGGTAGGTTAATATCTGTTTTAACCTAGCGTAGATACCGACTGTGGTAGTGTCGGTCACTCACAACGGGTTCGGATATGATCACGTTGTAGGTGATATAGACGTTAAAGTGCGGTTAGATTGCCAATTTGACCGCACTTACATCAAACTTTGGCATGATCTTTTGAATTCAACAAACCTATTTTTGGACGTTCTTTTAAAATATATTATTTATCAACTGGTTAGGTTTTATGTAAAAACAATTGGGTAATATCGGATTTTATCTCTAGCCCATTGATTTATTTGTTTTTTCTATGATAATGTTCTAGTTAGTCATCACGCAGATGGTTTAGAAATCAAACACATATCCGGTAACAACAACCTCTCTGTTAGTCATCACGCAGATGGTTTAGAAAGCAGCCGTGCGAGGACGTGAGGAAATGGCGGAGTTAGTCATCACGCAGATGGTTTAGAAAAACCGGAAATTAAGTGAAGCCAAGCGCGCTAAGTTAGTCATCACGCAGATGGTTTAGAAATTGCTTGCCCCGCAAATTAGACGGTCGAGAAGGTTAGTCATCACGCAGATGGTTTAGAAAGACAATCAAAAATCAAGCGATTGATCTCAAAAGTTAGTCATCACGCAGATGGTTTAGAAAATCCGGACACCGGGCTTTGCTGTGATTTAGCAGTTAGTCATCACGCAGATGGTTTAGAAAAACGTGGTGGCGGTAGTATGGATGGCGACAGCGTTAGTCATCACGCAGATGGTTTAGAAAAGCATCACCTATCATTAACGCCGTTGGGCGGTGTTAGTCATCACGCAGATGGTTTAGAAAGTCACAGATATGGTCAGTGTAGGGAATGGCGCCGTTAGTCATCACGCAGATGGTTTAGAAATCTTGATTTTCCATGTTTCCCCCTTGGAATTACGTTAGTCATCACGCAGATGGTTTAGAAATCCAGCCTCTTTAATGGTGCCTTGCGTTGAACCGTTAGTCATCACGCAGATGGTTTAGAAAGTCCTGAGATTGAAGTAATTCCCCTTGTCATCGTTAGTCATCACGCAGATGGTTTAGAAAGGCATTTTTAGCCCGTCTGATGGGCTATTACAGTTAGTCATCACGCAGATGGTTTAGAAAGAAACACAATCCGAAATGGATAGAAAAACATTGTTAGTCATCACGCAGATGGTTTAGAAAATGAAACTGTAAGTCGTGGGATAGGGGCTCTTGTTAGTCATCACGCAGATGGTTTAGAAACAACGGTTTAATCAATCCACGCTCTAAAAGGTCGTTAGTCATCACGCAGATGGTTTAGAAATTGTAAGTATCTTGATTTTAATTTCTGCTCAAGTTAGTCATCACGCAGATGGTTTAGAAACGTTTAAGGCACCCGATTTTTATCAATATCCGCGTTAGTCATCACGCAGATGGTTTAGAAATGACGCAGTGGTGATTCGGGAAAGCCTTGCAGGTTAGTCATCACGCAGATGGTTTAGAAAACCGACCCGAAGTTTTGTCACGTCGGGGTTTAGTTAGTCATCACGCAGATGATTTAGAAATGATCGCCTGAATGCGTACGACTGTTATTAACGTTAGTCATCACGCAGATGGTTTAGAAATGAAAGACGATAGTGGAATTAAGTAATTTATTGTTAGCTATCACACAGATGGTTTAGAAAGTCTTGCAGAGCTTGAAGCAGAAAATGCCTTACGTTAGCTATCACACAGATGGTTTAGAAAACTTGCCCCAAATTTTGAAAGCGATAATGTTCGTTAGCTATTACACAGATGGTTTAGGAATATTATAAAGGGGTGGTGATTATTGTTTGTCAGTCATCGGTCGATGTCATCATAAAAAATCAAAGTGCGGTTTAAAATGGATAACCACACGTTTGATTTTAGATGATGATTGAGTGTTTAAACCGGTTATTTCAATAACCCCGATGCTTTTAAGGCGGCGGTGATGATCGGTTGGGCTTGTTCGCTCAAGACCGTCAACGGCAGGCGTAGGAAAGGATCGCTGATTAAGCCGATTTTGTGGCACGCCCATTTTACCGGAATCGGGTTGGATTCGACAAATAAGTCTTTGTGCAATGGCATTAAGCGGTTGTTGATTTCATCGGCTTGGGCAAAATCGCCGTTAAGGGCGAAGCGACACATTTTCGCCATATCGGCGGCGGCAACATTGTTGGTGACGGAAATCACGCCTTCGCCACCGGCTTTAATCGCGTCCAGTCCGGTTGCATCGTCACCACTTAACACGATAAAGTCTTTGCCTGCCAATTCTTTGATTTGGCCGACACGGCTGACATCGCCGGTCGCTTCTTTAATGCCGACGATATTCGGAATTTTCGCCAAGCGGGCCACGGTTTCCGGCTTCAGATCGCTGCCGGTGCGTCCCGGTACGTTATACAGGATTTGCGGCAGGTCGGTGCTTTCGGCAATGGCTTTAAAATGTTGATACATCCCTTCTTGGGTCGGTTTGTTGTAGTAAGGCACGACCGACAGACAACCGGCGACGCCGCTGCCGTGCAGCAGTTTGGTCATGGTAATCGCTTCGCTGGTGGCGTTGGCGCCGGTGCCGGCAATAATCGGAATGCGGCCTGCGGCGTATTCGACGGTCTTCAGAATAACCTTTACATTTTCATCAATGCTGAGCGTCGCCGATTCGCCGGTGGTGCCGACGGAAACAATCGCATCGGTTCCGGCTTCAATATGGAAATTGACCAAGGCTTCCAGCTCGCTGTAATTGACTTCGCCGGAATTGTCCATTGGCGTGATTAAGGCAACAATACTGCCTGAAAATAGAGGGTTATTGGCCGACATAAAACTTCTCCTGTAGGTTTTTTGTTGGTTTTATTGATGAAAATGAACGGGTTCGATATTGATGAAGCATTAACTTAGCTTGCCAAAATGGTTGTAGTTTGCAAGTGCTTTTTTTATTTTCTTGCACATAAATCAAAAAAAGTGAAAAAAGTGTGGTTTAGTGATAAGTTTGCACTCTATATAAAATGCATTAAATGAGGAAATATCATGTTATCGATTTTAAAGTGCGGTACAACGGCGCCGCAATTCAGCCTGTTGAACCATGACGGACAGGCGGTCAAACTGTCTGATTTTCAAGGACAAAAAGTCTTGGTCTATTTCTACCCGAAAGCCTTAACGCCGGGCTGCACCACCCAAGCCTGCGATCTGCGCGACAGCAAGGCGCAGTTGGCACAATCGGGCGTGGTGATTTTGGGGATCAGTCCGGATTTGCCGGCGAAACTGCAAAATTTTATCGAGAAAAAAGGGTTGAATTTCACCCTGCTGTCCGATCCGGATCATCAAGTTGCCGAGCAATTCGGCGTGTGGGGCGAGAAAAAATTTATGGGGCGGGTGTATGACGGCATTCACCGGATCAGTTTTTTAATTGATGAAAACGGCGTGATTGAACAGGTGTTTGATAAATTCAAAACCAAAGATCATGCGCAGCTGGTGTTGGATTATCTGCAAAAATAGCGGCAAGCGAGCAGCCTGCCGCCGTTAGCGAAAGCGCTATTTCAGATCAGTCGGTAAATGGTAAATTTCTCCGCCTTTTTGTTTAAACTGCTGTGACATTTCGGCTAGGCCCGCTTGCTGTTCACTTGACAGGTTAGCAGCGTAATCGCGGACTTCCTGCGAAATTTTCATGGAACAGAATTTCGGCCCGCACATCGAGCAGAAATGGGCGACTTTGCCGGATTCTTGCGGCAAGGTTTCGTCATGGTAGGCTTGCGCGGTTTCCGGATCGAGCGATAGGTTGAATTGATCCTGCCAGCGGAATTCAAAACGGGCTTTCGACATCGCATTATCCCGAATTTGCGCTGCCGGATGGCCTTTGGCGAGATCGGCGGCGTGGGCGGCGATTTTATAGGTGATCAACCCTTGTTTGACATCGTCTTTGTCCGGCAAGCCCAAATGCTCTTTCGGCGTGACGTAGCACAACATGGCACAGCCGAACCAGCCGATCAGAGCGGCGCCGATGCCGGAGGTGAAATGGTCGTAGCCTGGAGCAATATCGGTGGTGAGCGGTCCGAGCGTATAAAACGGTGCTTGGTGGCAGTGTTCCAGCTCTTCGGTCATATTGCGCCGGATCATCTGCATCGGAATATGCCCAGGCCCTTCGATCATCACCTGCACATCATATTGCCAAGCGATTTTGGTCAGTTCGCCCAAGGTATAGAGTTCGGCAAACTGCGCTTCGTCGTTGGCGTCTTGAATAGAGCCGGGACGCAGCCCGTCGCCGAGCGAAAGCGCCACATCATAGGCGGCGCAAATTTCACAAATATCACGAAAATGGCGATATAAAAAATTCTCTTGGTGGTGTGACAAGCACCACTTCGCCATAATCGATCCGCCGCGCGACACAATGCCGGTCAGGCGTTTGGCGGTCATCGGCACATAGCGCAACAGCGTGCCGGCGTGAATGGTGAAGTAATCCACGCCTTGTTCCGCCTGTTCGATCAGCGTGTCTTTAAACACTTCCCAGCTTAGATTTTCGGCAATGCCTTTCACTTTTTCCAACGCTTGATAGAGCGGCACCGTACCGATCGGCACCGGACTGTTGCGCAGAATCCATTCGCGGGTTTCGTGGATATTGCGGCCGGTCGAGAGATCCATCACCGTATCCGCGCCCCAACGGGTCGCCCACACCAGCTTTTCGACCTCTTCTTCAATCGAAGACGTGACCGCCGAATTGCCGATATTGGCATTCACTTTCACCAAAAAATTGCGCCCGATAATCATCGGTTCGGATTCGGGGTGATTGATATTGCACGGAATAATCGCCCGTCCCGCCGCCACTTCCTGCCGCACAAATTCCGGTGTGATAACGGCGGGCAGGTCGGCGCCGAAGGCTTGTCCCGAATGTTGCTGCAACAATACCGCACTTTGAACCCGTGCGCGCCCCATATTTTCGCGAATGGCGATAAATTCCATTTCAGGCGTGATGATGCCTTGACGGGCATAATGCAGCTGGGTCACGGTTTTGCCTGCCTGCGCCCGACGGGCAGGACGTTGCAGTTGGAAGCGCAATTCGTCCAGCGCCTTGTCCTGTAAACGGGCTTGAGTGTAGTTGGAACTGACCGCACTTAGCACTTCGGTGTCTTGCCGTTCCGCAATCCATTGCTCACGCAATGCCTTGATTCCCTGTGCGATATTGATCGTTTGCGTTTCATCGCCGTACACGCCGGAGGTGTCGTACACCGGAATCGCGTCGTTCGGTTCGTATTGCGGATTGTTTTTATCGCCGCCGATCAAGGTCGGGCTGAGCTGGATTTCACGCATCGGCACTTGTATATCGGCGCGTGAGCCTTGCAGATAAATGCGTTTTGAGCTGGGGTAGTGCGCTCCTTTCAGCGTGTTGATAAATTGCTGCGCCGCAGTCCGTTTTTGGCGGCGGCTGTTTGTTTCGGTATAAATAGTGGTATCAGACATGGCAAATTCCTTTTATAGTCGGTAAAAATAACCAAGAAATGCTTGTCCAGAGTGAAGAAAAAGGGTGGAAGTCGGTAAACGGCAATTGTCGCGTGTGAAACGGCAACAAAGTGCGGTTTAGCGATCAGAGAAAATCATCGGTTTGCAAAATAAGGTGATGATTGACTTGTTCCCTTCGCAGGTCTTAACCCGAGCAGGTTCCACGGATCCCGATTTACGGTCTCAGCCAATCATGATTGGCACTCCGACAAGAGAGGCGAGTATAAGCAAGATAGTCGGCGACGACAAGCGGTAAAAGCGGAAAATGTGATTTGGGTAAAGTTTTGAGGAGAATGAAAAAACGGCAAAGTGCGGTTTCTGATCCGCACCCCAAAAGTTAGATTACAAAACCAAACGATTGAGGTGCGGATTTTTATGATTAAAGATAACCAAGTGTTTGGACAACACGTTGTTTGCGGTTGCCGGATTTAAGCCGATTCGGTTTCTTCGTTGGACGGCCAAGCGTTGACCACCGCTTTGACCAACGTTGCCAGCGGAATGGCGAAAAATACACCCCAGAAGCCCCATAAACCGCCGAAGATCAACACCGACAAAATAATTGTCAGCGGGTGCAGATTGACAGCCTCGGAAAAGAGAATCGGCACTAGCAGATTGCCGTCCAAAATTTGAATGATGACATAGCCCAATATCAAATACCAGAATGTCGGGGTAACGCCGAATTGCACCAGCGCCACCAGTGCAATCGGAATGGTGATCAAAACCGCGCCGACATAGGGTACTAACACTGATAAGCCGACGCCGAACGCCAACAGCAACGGATAGCGTAAACCGAAAAACAGCAGCAGGGCATAAGTGAAAGCGCCGACCACGATGATTTCTAAAAACTTGCCGCGAATATAGTTGGAAATCTGGGTTTGCATTTCGCGCCAGACTTGCGATGCCAAAGTGCGGTTGCGCGGCATAAAACGCATAACGCCTTGAATCAATTCCTGTTTATCTTTAACCAGAAAAAACACCATTAACGGCACGAGAAAAGCGTAAATGCCGATAGTCACCAAGCTCAGCAGCGACGAAAGCGAGTAGCGCAATGCCGATTCGCCGAACGCCAGCAATTTGGCGCGGGTGTTGCTGAATAAGGAATCCAGCATTTGGTAGTCAATCAAGCCCGGATAGTGCTCCGGCAGGGTCAGCAGCCAGTCGTGCAACTGATTGATCATGCCGGGCAGATCTTGGGTTAAGGAAATGGTTTGCGTCCATAAACGCGGGATAAACACCACCATGATAAAAATGATCAGCGCAACAAACAAGAATAGCGAGATACTGACCGACACCGAACGCGGCAATTTCAGGGTTTTGGATAAAAAGGTGATCGGCGCTTCCAGCAGATAGGCGATGACGAGTGCGATCAACAAAGGCGCGATAATATCACTGAAAAAATAAATGGCGATAAAAATGAACAGTAGAATGGCGAACAGCCCGAGCGCTTGCGGATCGCTGAAGCGGCGTCGGTACCAGTTTTGAAACATTTCCCACATAACGTTTTTTCCCTATGGCGTTTATGTATCGTTGTTAATGAATCGGCTAGAGCGATTATAACAAGTTATTGACTTTATGAAAGATTAAAACTATTTTGAATTTCACAAAATAAAAAGGAGCAGCGCATGAGTATAAAAATTTTACACAATCCGAGATGTTCAAAAAGCCGTGAAACCCTTAATTTGTTGGAAAGTCGCGGAATCCAGCCGGAAATCGAAACCTATCTGAACAAACGGTATTCGGTTGCCGAATTGCAGCAGCTTGCCGAGAAGTTGGGCATTGCCGATGTGCGGGCTATGATGCGGGTGAAAGACGAACTGTACCGCACTTTGGGACTGGACGATCCGGCGTTGAGTCAGGCGCAGTTGTTGCAGGCGATTGTGGAACATTCCGCCTTGTTGGAGCGCCCGATTGTGGTCAACGGCGATAAAGCCAAAATCGGACGGCCGCCGGAGGCTGTGTTGGCGATTTTATAGTTGCAGGCAGTGCTTCACGAACGGAATCGTGAGCTTGCGTTGCGCTTGTAGCGAGGCTTGATCGAGTTGTTGCAGCGTGTCGAACAGACTTTTGCTGTCGCGTTCAAGCCGTTTTAACAGAAACAATCCCACTTCGTCCGGCAGTTCCAAGCCGCGCTGATAGGCACGCTGTTGCAGCGTTTTCAATTTTTGCCGTTCGTCCAACGGTTGCAGCTTATGAATTTCGCCCCAACTTAAACGCGAGCGCAGATCGTTCAGCTCCAACGGCAGGTGGCGCGGCGATTCGGCGGCACTCAACATCAAAATCGTTTTGCCCTGTTCTTTAATCCGATTGTACAGATCAAAAAGTGCGGTTTCCCATTTGGCTTGTCCGGCGATGGTTTGCAGATCGTCAATGCAGACCAGATCCTGCGTTTCCAAATTATCCAATACGTCGGGCGAAAACTGTGCGGCTTGTTTTAACGGGATAAAGCTGGCGCGTCCGCCGCGATCAAACAGCAAGTGGCAACAGGCTTTCAGCAAATGGCTTTTGCCGCTGCCGTGTTCTCCGTACAGATAGAAAAATTGTTGCTGCCGTTGTTGCAGCGCCTGAAACAGCGAATCCAGCAGCACGGGGTTGTTTTCCCCACAGAAATTTTGCAGGGTCAAATCGTCTGCTTGCTGAATAGGTAAAGTCAGTTGGATCGGTGCTGTCAAAACGTTATCCGCTATTTGCAATCGGCGGCAAGCCGACGCCGCCTGTGTTTGTTTAATCGGTTTATTACAATCAATGCATACCGTCTTCTTTGGTTTTCGGTAAAACCAAATTCATAATCACCGCCACGATAGCACATAAACTGATGCCTTTTAAAGACACTTCGCCGACATTCAACATCATGCCGCCGATGCCGAAAGTCAAGACGACGGAAATAATACACAAATTTCGCGGTTCGGACACGTTGACTTGTGCTTTAATCAGGGTGCTCATGCCGACCACGGCGATCGAGCCGAATACCAACATCATGATGCCGCCCATGACGACGGTCGGAATGGTGGATAAAAATGCGCCGACTTTGCCGCAGAACGAGATGGCAATCGCCCAGCACGCCGCCCAAGTCATGATTTTCGGGTTGAAATTACGGGTCAGCATAACTGCGCCGGTTACTTCGGCATAGGTGGTATTCGGCGGGCCACCCAAGAAAGAAGCGGCGGAGGTGGCGATGCCGTCGCCGAGCAAAGTGCGGTGCAAGCCCGGTTGTTTCAGGAAATCTTTACCGGTGACCGAGCTGATCGCCATAATGCCGCCGACGTGTTCAATCGCCGGTGCAATCGCAATCGGTAGCAAATACAAAATCGCTTCCAGTTTGAATTCCGGCGTGGTCAGGGTCGGCACGCTAAACCATGCGGCTTGATGGATTGCGCTGAAATCGACCAAGCCCAGGCAGAGCGCCAAAATATACCCGACCGCAATGCCGAACATAATCGGAATCAGTTTCATCAAGCCTTTGGCAAAGACGGCGACCACCAGCGTGGTGATTAAGGTCACCATGGAAACCAGAATTGCCTGTTCATACGGATAAATTTGTGCGTCACCGCCTTTGCCGATTGCCATATTCACCGCCAGCGGCGCCAGCCCCATACCGATAATGATGATAATCGGCCCGACCACCACCGGTGGAAAGACCCGTTGTAAGATGCCTGCGCCTTTCAGTTTCACCAAGCCGCTTAAAGCGATGTACACCAAACCGGCGAACATTAAACCGCCCATGGTCACGGCTAATCCCCAAGTGGCGATACCGTATTGCATCGGGGCGATGAAAGCGAAGGAAGAGGCGAGGAAAATCGGGACTTGACGTTTGGTGCAGAGTTGGAAAAGCAGGGTGCCGACGCCGGCGGTTAAAAGTGCGGTGTTGCTGTCCAAGCCGACGATTAACGGCACCAAAACCAATGCGCCGAAGGCGACAAACAACATTTGCAGCCCGACAAACGCCTGTTTCGGCAGGCTTTGTATCGGCAGATCATCACTGTGAAGAGTGGAATTTTGCATAATAAATTACTCGTTTAAACCCATGGTTAAAAGTGCGGTATCGGCTTATCGCATTATGCCGAACGGTTATTTGGTACCGAAAATTTTATCGCCGGCATCGCCCAAGCCCGGAATGATATAGCCTTGTTCATTTAAGTGATCGTCAATCGAGGCGGTATAAAGTTCCACGTCAGGGTGTGCTTTTTCCAACACCGCAATCCCTTCCGGTGCGGCGACCAGCACCAAGACTTTAATTTGGCGGCAGCCTTTTTGTTTTAACAGATCGATCGTTGCCACCATCGATCCGCCGGTTGCCAACATCGGGTCAACCACAATCGCCAGACGCTCTTCCAAATCTCCCGCCAGTTTTTGAAAATAAGGTACGGGCTCCAACGTTTCTTCATTGCGGTACATACCGACCACGCTGATTCTGGCGCTCGGAATGTGTTCCAGTACGCCGTCCATCATGCCTAAACCGGCACGCAGAATCGGCACGACCGTCACTTTTTTGCCTTTAATCCGCTCCACTTCCACCGGTCCATTCCAACCGTCGATAATCACTTTTTCGGTCTCCAAATCAGCGGTGGCTTCATAAGTCAGCAGGCTGCCGACTTCGGTTGCCAGTTCGCGAAAGTTTTTGGTATTGATTTCGGCGGCGCGCATCAGGCCGAGTTTGTGTTTGATAAGCGGGTGTTTGACTTGGACAAGTTTCATTTTGGGCTCCTTGAGTTTAGATCCCGTAAATTTTAATGGATAGATCATCGAATTAACAGTTTTTTATGCGCATAAGTGGATCGGCGTTGTAAAAAATTGAAAGCAGAGCGAACTCAAAATTAGCTGTCGCCAATAATTGCGCAAGCATGTTACAATTATCGCCGTTTACAAACCGCAGCAAATGCCTTTTGCCAACAAATTGAACATGAATGAATAGGAATGTATCGTGGAAAAGAAATCATTAAGTTATAAAGATGCCGGTGTTGATATTAATGCGGGCAATGACTTGGTTGACAGAATTAAAGAAGATGTCAAACGGACCCGCCGTCCGGAAGTGATGGGCGGACTTGGTGGTTTTGGTGCGCTCTGTTCTATTCCGAGCAAATATAAAGAACCGGTGCTGGTTTCGGGGACGGACGGGGTCGGCACAAAATTGCGACTGGCGATTGATTTGAATAAGCACGATACCATCGGTGTGGATTTGGTCGCGATGTGCGTCAATGATTTGGTGGTGCAGGGGGCGGAACCGCTGTTTTTCCTTGATTACTATGCCACCGGCAAATTGGAAGTCGATGTCGCTGCCGATGTGATTAAAGGCATTGCCGACGGTTGCGAACAGTCAGGCTGCGCTTTGGTCGGCGGCGAAACGGCGGAAATGCCGGGTATGTATCATCAGGGCGACTACGACTTGGCCGGCTTCTGCGTCGGCGTGGTGGAAAAGAGCGAAATCATTGATGCCAGCAAGGTCAAAGTCGGTGATGCCTTGATTGCGTTGGGTTCGAGCGGACCGCACTCCAACGGCTATTCTTTGATTCGTAAAGTGCTGGAAGTCAGCGGGGCTGACACCGCCAACGATTTGCTCGACGGCAAACCATTGGCGGAACATCTGCTAGCACCGACTAAAATTTATGTCAAATCGGTGCTGCAACTGATTAAACACGTTGATGTGCATGCGATTTCGCATTTGACCGGCGGCGGTTTCTGGGAAAATATTCCGCGCGTTCTGCCAGCCCATGTCAAGGCAGTGATCGATGAGAACAGCTGGCAGTGGCCGAGCGTGTTCGGCTGGCTGCAACAACAAGGCAATATCGAGCGCCACGAAATGTACCGCACTTTTAACTGCGGTGTCGGCATGGTGATTGCGTTGCCGCAAAAAGATGTGGAAACCGCACTTGCTCTGTTGCAGCAAGCCGGTGAAAAGGCGTGGTTAATCGGCCGCATTGAAGCGTTGGGCAGTGATGAAGCGGCGCAAGTGGTGATGCCGGCGTGAGGCAAAACGGTATGAAAAGCGGCATGATCAGAATGGCGGTCTTGATTTCCGGCGAAGGCGGCAATTTGCAGGCGTTGATTGATGCCTGTGACAGCGGCAAAATCAACGGAGAAATTGTTACCGTGGTCAGCAACAAAGCCGATGCTTACGGCTTGCAGCGGGCGCAGCAGGCAGGCATTGAAAACCGCACTTTTCTGCGCAACGCCTATGCGGATAACCAAACGATGGATTTGGCGATTGCCGACTATTTACAGCAGTGCAAAGTGGATTTGATCGTGTTGGCAGGCTATATGAAAATTTTGACCGCCGCCTTTATCCAACGTTTCAGTGATCGAATCTTGAATATCCACCCGTCATTGTTGCCGAAATATCCGGGCTTGGACACCTACCGACGGGCAATGGAAGCCGGTGATCAACAACACGGCACTACGGTGCATTTTGTCAACGAAGAAGTTGATGCAGGCGCGATTGTGCTGCAAGCCAAAGTGCCGATTTTTAGTGATGATCAGGTTGAAGACGTGGTCGAACGGGTCAAGGCACAGGAACTGCAAATTTACCCGTTGGTGGTTTCTTGGTTTGCACAAGGGCGCTTGCAGTTGCTTGACGGCAAAGCGTGGCTCGATGGAGAAGCGCTTCCACCCAACGGTTATGCCGCCGATGAATAGTGTTGTATGACAATTGCTGTTTGAAAATCAGCAAAATCTTGTCGAAGAATTGAGCGATTGCAAGGGATTATTCACATCAGTTTGAATTTTTTTGCAAAAACAGGCTCTAAGCAATATATCCTTGGTTTTAATTAGCAGAAACGGAAGTATCAATGAAACTGACCAGTATCAATATGAAATTTATATATAGCCTGCCTTTGTTGTCAGCCATGCTGTTGGCGCTGTTTATGCCGTTGCAGGGCGTTGCGGCGGAAAAAGTGGTCGCCACGGTCAACGGCTACCCGATTTTGGCCAGTCAGGTCAAAAAAGAGTTGGGCAAAAAAGCCGACAATGCCGCCAACCGCCAAAAAGCCTTAGACGGAATCATTGACGATATTCTGGTACAGCAGGCAATTCAGGAGTCCGGCGTGCGGATCAGCAGCGCACAGGTGGATCAAGTGTTTCAAAGCATCGCTGACAGCAACGGCTTGACTTGGGGGCAATTGCTTGACGTGCTGGACTATCAAGGGGTGAATTATCACCAATACCGCAATCAGATTGCCCACCAATTGTTGATGAACGAAGTGCGCCAACAAAATATCGGCAAAAGTATCGAAGTGACCCGTGAACAAGTGGAAGCGCTGGGCAACGATTTACAGAAAAAAGCCGAAAAGAGCGGTAAAGTGCAAAAACACACCGCACCGGAGTATCGCGTGCGCCACATTCTGTTGAAAACCAATCCGATTTTGACCGATGCTAAAGCCAAAGCCGAATTAAGCCGAATCCGCGCTGAGATTCTCGCGAAGAAAACCACGTTTGAAGCCGCAGCCAAAGCCAATTCGAAAGACTATCTTTCCGGCGATAAAGGCGGCGATTTAGGCTTTGCTTTCCCTGACAGTTATGTGCCGGAATTCGCCAAAGTGGTGCGCAGCAGCAAACCGGGGGTGATTTCACAACCGTTTAAAACCGAATACGGCTGGCATATTTTGGAAGTGACCGAGAGCCGTAAAGGGGATAGAACCGAGGACTTCTACCGCCAAAAAGCCTACGAACAAATTGTCAACAAGCAGGCGCAAGAAGAAGCTAAAAACTGGGTCAGCGGTTTACGCAAACGCGCCACGATTAAAATTTTAGATTGATATTTGCCAACGTGAATACAAACAAAATCCCGCATTAGTCGGGATTTTGTTTTATACTGAGTGGGAAAATCAGCCATTAATCAAGATATAGACAAACGAATGAACTCGAAAAAACATTTAGGACACACCGCCCGTAAGCGTTTCGGGCAGAATTTTTTACACGATCAGCACGTTATTCAAGGGATCGTGGCGGCGATTCACCCGCAAAAAGATCAGTATCTGGTCGAGATCGGGCCGGGCTTGGGCGCATTGACCGAGCCGGTGGCGGAGCAGTTGGATCGCTTAACCGTGATTGAATTAGACCGTGATCTTGCCGAACGCTTGCGCCATCACCCGTTTTTACACCAAAAACTGACTGTGATCGAACAAGATGCGATGCAGGTGGATTTCCGCCAACTGTTTGAACAAGCCGGACAGAAAGTGCGGGTGTTCGGTAATTTGCCGTACAATATTTCCACGCCGTTGATGTTTCATCTGTTCAACTACTACGACAGCATTCAAGATATGCATTTTATGCTGCAAAAAGAGGTGGTGAAACGCCTTTGTGCCGGTCCGAACAGCAAGGCCTACGGACGTTTGACCATCATGGCGCAATATTTCTGTCAAGTCATGCCGGTGTTGGAAGTGCCGCCGAGCGCGTTTAAACCGGCGCCGAAAGTCGACTCGGCGGTGGTGCGTTTGATTCCGCACCGCACTTTGCCGCATCCGGTAAAAGATCTGTATTGGCTCAATCGGGTGTGCAGCCAAGCCTTTAACCAACGGCGCAAAACTTTGCGCAATGCGCTTTCGACCTTGTTTAGCGCAGAGCAGTTGAGCGCACTTGGGGTTGATCAAAATGCGCGTGCGGAAAACTTGTCAATCGCCGATTATGCCCGTTTGGCAAACTGGTTGCATGACAATCCGCCACAAGTCGAGCGTGCGCAAATTTCAGCGGACGAAGAATAGGAACGGTAAATGGCAACCTATATTGTCGGTGATTTGCAGGGCTGTTTTGACGAACTGCAACTGCTGTTGGACAAAGTGCGGTTTGAACCACAGCAAGATGAGTTGTGGCTGGTCGGTGATTTGGTAGCGCGCGGCGATAAGTCGTTGGAATGCCTGCGTTTTATCAAAGGATTGGGTGAGAGTGCAAAAACCGTACTGGGCAACCACGATCTACACCTGATCGCTACCGCACTTGGGCTGAAATCGGTCAAGAAAAAAGATCGGGTCGATGCGATTTTTGCCGCCGATGATTTTGCCGAGTTGATCGATTGGCTGCGCCATCAGCCGTTATTGCGCCAGCACCCGAAGCACGGTTTTATTATGTGCCACGCCGGAATCAGCCCCGATTGGACCTTGCGCCGCGCCAAAAAATCGGCGGCGGAAGTGGAAGCCGTGCTACAACACGGCGACTACCGCACTTTGATCAAAGAGATGTACGGAGAACAACCGGATCGCTGGAGCAAACAGCTCAAAGGCATTGAACGGCTGCGTTATATTATCAACGTGTTTACCCGCATGCGTTTCTGCTACGCCGATCACCGCTTGGATTTCGCCTGCAAAACCACGTTAGCCGAAGCACCGGCAGATTTGTTTCCGTGGTATGAACTGGATAACGCCACTTATCAGCAGCAGCCGATTTTGTTCGGTCATTGGGCAAGTTTAGTCGGCGAGCCGATGCCGAAAGGGATTTATGCGTTGGATTCCGGCTGCGTGTGGGGCAACTATATGACGATGTTACGCTGGGAAGATCAACAGTTTTTCTATCAAAGAGCGGTTAAATCTTACACCTAATTTATCAATCTGAAGCCAAAGCAGGTTGCTTTTTTGTTATTTTCCCTTATCCTTAATCGTGCTTATGTATCAGTGAATACAGGAAGCACAGGTTATATAACAAGTTTTGTTTATATCAATACAGGATTCCTCCAATGAAAAAATTAATGATCGCCACGGCACTGGCGTGTGCTTTCGGCACAGCGAATGCCGTTCAGCAAAACAGCGTCAATACTGACACCCACCTTTTTGAACTGACCAAAACCTTTGATATTGATGTGCCGAAGGGCTCAAGCGGCGAGACCCGACTGTGGATTCCGCTGCCGTTCAGCAATGATTACCAAAACGTGAAATCAATCCAATACGACGGCAATTACCAACAAGCCTACATTACCGAAAATAACAGCTACGGCGCAAAAACCTTATATGCGACTTGGGCGGACGATAGCGAAAAACGCGATTTGAAAGTCACGATGGTGATTGAAACCAAAGATCGTGAGCAGAAGAAAAGCGGGGCGTTAGCCGATTATCAAGCGCCGGAAAAAATCCATTATTCGGTTGATGTGTTGGAATATTTGAAACCGAGCCGACACATCAAAACCGATGGTATTGTTAAAGAATACGCCGATAAAATTGTCGGCACAGAAACCAATCCGCTGAAAAAAGCCGAATTGATCCATAACTGGGTTGTCGCCAATATGGAGCGTGATAACTCGGTATTAGGCTGCGGCGAAGGTGATGTGGAGAAAATTTTGACCACCGGCGTGTTAAGCGGGAAATGTACCGACATTAATTCGGTGTTTGTCGCATTGGCACGCGCGGCGGATCTTCCCGCACGGGAAGTGTTCGGGGTGCGTTTGGGTGCGGCGCCGAAATTGGAAAAATATTCCAAAACCGCCTTTGGCAGCGCAGATGAGCACGGGGTGGCGAATGTCAGCGGCGGACAACATTGCCGTGCCGAATTTTATCTCGCCGGTTTCGGCTGGGTACCGGTCGATTCTGCCGATGTGGCGAAAATGCGTTTAGCCGAGAAAAAAGCGGTTGATGATGCCGATACGCAAGCAGTAGCCGATTACCTGTTCGGCAATTGGGAGATGAACTGGGTCGGTTATAATCACGCTCGCGATTTTGATCTGTATCCGGTGCCGGAATTGACTCCGTTGAATAACTTCGGTTATCCGTATGCTGAAATTGGCGGTGATCCGTTAAACTTCTTTGATCCGAAAGAGTTTAAATATGAATTTATCGCCAAAAAATTATAATCAGCGATTTTTTGCCGCCGCGTTGGCGGCATTAACCACGGCGGTTACCTCAACCTTGTGTTGTATTGCGCCGCTGGTTTATCTGCTGTTTGGTATCTCATCGCCGTTTTTAATCGAGCTGAATCAGTTGGCATTTTTACAGATTCCAATGCTGATTGTGTCGTTGGCGTTGTTCGGCTACGGGTTTTGGTTATTGGTGTTTTCAAAAAGAGTGATTTGCACCAAATATCTCTCGCGCCGCAGCTTGCTTGTGCTGTATGGCGTGGTGTCGCTGCTGATTCTCTTTTTTCTGTCATATCCGATTCTGTTACCTTATTTTTTAGAATATGTTTTCTAACTACCACGAGATTTTTTATGTTAAACAAAATAGCGCTATCACTTGTTTTATCCGGCTTATTCAGCAGCGTTGCGCTGGCGGCGGAGTTGGGTGCGGACGAAAAACAGCTCACCTTGCAGGTGAATGAGATGAACTGCCAGTTGTGCGCCTATTTAGTCAATAAAGAGCTGCGCAATCTGGACGGCGTGGTGTCGACCAAAGCCAATATTAAAACTCAGCAAGTTAAGGTGGTTGCCAAAAAAGAGCTGGAAAACCAGCGTTTAATCCAAGCCATAGACGGTTTGCACTATACTGCTGCGGTGGTGTCCGAGTAAATCTTAAACACCGCAATTTAGTCAAAAATCGAGCCCGAGACAGCCGGTGACTTACCGTTGGTTTTGGGCTTTTTTCGTACTGTTCCGACGTAATAAATTCTGTTATTCTGCGCCATTCTAGGCTATCCTATATCCCATTTTCTATTTAACCGCAAAAGTGCGGTTTTTTGTGTTGATAAAAGGTAATTTCGCTATGCAAGAGCAATATCGTCCGGATCAGATTGAACCGAAAGTGCAGAATTATTGGTTGGATAACAAAGTGTTCGCCGCCAAAATTGATTTAAGCAAACAAAAATACTACTGCCTTTCGATGTTCCCGTACCCGTCCGGCCGTCTGCACATGGGGCATGTGCGCAACTATACTATTGGTGATGTGGTGGCGCGTTATCAGCGTATGAACGGCAAAAATGTGTTGCAGCCGATAGGTTGGGACGCATTCGGTATGCCGGCGGAAAATGCCGCGATTAAAAACAAAACCGCACCTGCGCCGTGGACCTATGAAAATATTGCTTACATGAAACAGCAACTGAAAATGCTGGGCTTCGGTTATGACTGGGATCGCGAGCTGACAACCTGTAAACCGGAATACTACAAATGGGAACAGTGGTTCTTCACCGAATTATATAAAAAAGGCTTGGTGTATAAGAAAACCTCGGTGGTGAACTGGTGTCCGAACGATGAAACCGTGTTGGCGAACGAACAGGTTGATGAAGGGCGCTGCTGGCGTTGCGACACCCCTGTGGTGCAAAAAGAGATTCCGCAGTGGTTTGTGAAAATCACCGACTATGCCGAACAATTATTGCAAGGCTTAGACGGTTTGCCGCAATGGCCGGATCAAGTGAAAAGCATGCAGCGCAACTGGATTGGGCGTTCCGAGGGCGTGGAAATCACCTTCCAAGTTGCCGACAGCGATGACAGCGTGGCGGTTTACACCACGCGCCCTGATACCTTGTTCGGTGTGTCCTATTTGGCGGTGGCGGCAGCGCACCCGTTGGCGGAAAAAGCGGCGTTGAACAATCCTGAATTGGCGCAGTTTATCACTGAGAGCAAAAATGCCAAAGTTGCCGAAGCCGATCTTGCCACGATGGAAAAGAAAGGGATGGCGACCGGCTTGGAAGTGATTCACCCGCTAACCGGTAAAAAAGTGCCGGTGTGGGTGGCGAATTTCGTGTTAATGCACTACGGCACAGGCGCAGTGATGGCGGTGCCCGCGCACGATCAGCGCGATTATGAATTTGCAAAAAAATACGGTTTAGCGATTAATGCCGTGATTCGTCCGAGCGATACCGAACAACCAGATATCAGCCAAGCAGCGTACACAGACTACGGCGTGTTGATCAATTCCGGCAAATTTGACGGCTTGGATTTTGAGCAGGCATTTAATGCGATTGCCGATGAACTGGAAAGTTTGAACGTGGGCAAACGCCAAGTGAATTACCGCTTGCGCGATTGGGGCGTTTCCCGTCAGCGTTACTGGGGCGCACCGATTCCAATGCTGACATTAGAAAACGGCGACGTTGTGCCTGTGCCAATGCAAGATTTACCGGTGATTCTGCCGGAGGATGTGGTGATGGACGGTGTGCAAAGTCCGATTAAAGCCGATCCGAATTGGGCGAAAACCACTTTTAACGGACAACCGGCGTTGCGTGAAACCGATACGTTCGACACCTTTATGGAATCGTCGTGGTACTATGCACGTTACACTTGTCCGCAATATCAAGGCGGCATGTTAGACAGCGCAGAGGCGAACTATTGGCTGCCGGTCGATCAATATATCGGCGGGATCGAACACGCCACTATGCACTTGTTGTATTTCCGTTTTTACCATAAATTGTTGCGTGACGCCGGTTTACTGCAAGCGGACGAGCCGGTGGAGAAATTGTTGTGTCAGGGCATGGTGTTGGCGGACGCGTATTATTATATTTCCGACAGCAACGAACGTATTTGGGTATCACCGACCGAAGTCAGCGTGGAGCGTGATGACAAAGGCCGCATTACCAAAGCGATGGATAAAGACGGGCATGAGCTGGTGCATGCCGGTATGACCAAAATGTCGAAATCGAAAAACAACGGTATCGATCCGCAAGAAATGGTGGAAAAATACGGGGCGGACACCGTGCGCCTGTTTATGATGTTTGCCTCGCCGGCGGAAATGACCTTAGAATGGCAAGAGGCGAGTGTGGAAGGGGCAAACCGTTTCTTGCGCCGCTTGTGGAACTTGGTGTTTGAATACCAGAAAAATCCGGCAACGGCAGCGTTGTATCTGTCGGCGTTAAGTGCGGAGCAAAAATCGCTGCGTCGCGATTTGCATAAAACCATCGCCAAAGTGAGCGATGATATCGGTCGCCGCCAAACCTTTAACACCGCGATTGCGGCGATTATGGAGTTGATGAACAAACTAACCCGTGCGCCGTTAGCCAGCGAACAAGATCGTGCAGTGATGGCGGAAGCGTTAAGTGCGGTGGTGAGAATGCTGTATCCGATCACGCCGCATATCTGCTTTACTTTGTGGCAAGCGTTGGGCAACAGCGATACCATTGATTTCGCACCGTGGGTGCAAGCCGATAAAGAGGCGATGATCGACGATGAAAAACTGATCGTGGTGCAAGTCAACGGTAAAGTACGCGGTAAACTCACCGTCGCTGCCGATGCGGCGGAAGAGGCGATTAAGCAGACCGCACTTGCCGATGATAATGTTGCACGCCACTTGGACGGTTTGAATATCGTCAAAGTGATTTATGTGCCGGGCAAACTATTGAGCTTTGTGGCGAAATAACCGGTTATTCCGACCGCACTTTTGCAGACGAAGTGCGGTTTTCATTGAGGATAAGGAATTCGAACGATGTTGAAAAAAGCCTATACCCTGTTATTGTGTGTAACCGCGCTACTGTTGAGCGGTTGCGGTTTCCATTTTGCCAATCAGGGCGGAATTGATCCGGCGTTTCAAACCATGAAACTGCAAAGTACCAATCCTTATGACTATTTAAGTCGCGAAGTGCGCGATCAGTTGCGTGCCCATCAGGTGACGATTGTGGAACAGGGCGATGTACCGGAACTGCGGATTAAAAACAGCACTATCGGATCCAGCGTGGTCTCGGTGTTCAAGCAGGGACGGGAAGCCGAAAAACTGCTGACCTTGAACCTAACCGCGGCAATGTACGTTCCGGGGCGCGGCGAATTTCCGCTCAGTGTCAGAAATACCCGCACTTTCTTTGACGATTCGCGTGCCGCATTGGCGAAATCGGCGGAGCAGGACGTGATTTATAATGATATGCGTACCCAAGCGGCGCGTCAGCTAATGATTAAAATCATCAGTCTGCAAAACCAACTGGCTGCCAAATAAGCCGATACGCCGTGAAAAGAATCCCTGCGGCACAATTGCAAACCGCACTTAAACAACAACTTGCCGCCTGTTATATTTTACAGGGGCAAGATCCGCTGTTGCTGGACGAATCGCGGCAAGCGTTAAAACAGCACGCCAAAGCCGCGCAATTTGATGACAGTTTGCAGTGCTTGGTGGCCGCCAATACCGATTGGGACGAGATTTATCAGGCAACACAATCCAGAGGCTTGTTTTCTGAAAAATTGCTGCTGATGTTGATCTTGCCTGACAATGTGACCCAGACGATTCAAAAGAAATTGTTGCAATTAGTCCGCTTGTTACACCATGATATGCTATTGGTTCTGCAATTTTCCCGTTTCACACCGCAACATGAAAAGCAAGACTGGTTTGTGGCATTAAAGCACTATGCGGCGGAAAATGTGGTGGCGGTCAATTGCCAGACGCCGACGCTTGAACAGCTGCCGCAGTGGCTGCAACAACGGGCAAAAGCGGACGGTTTAACTCTCGATCAGGAAGCGGCACAGCTGCTTTGTTACAGTTATGAAAGCAATTTATTGGCGCTGAAACAGATTTTGAATTTGTTAAAACTGCTTTATCCCGACGGTAAATTAACCTATCTACGGGTGAAGTCCTGCGTGGAACAGTCGTCGCTTTTTACGCCTTATCAATGGCTCGATGCGCTGCTGGAGGGCAAGACCAAAAGAGCGGTACGGATTTTATCCGCCTTGCAAAATGAAGAGGTTCAACCCTTGATTCTGTTGCGTAGCGCACAAAAAGAGCTGATGACGATTTTACAATTGTGCGGCAATGAAAGTGCGGTCAGCGGCAACCGCACTTTTAATAATAGTCACCAACCGCTGCCCACTCAACAGCTGCGCCAACAATTTGATCGTTTGCGGATATGGCAAAACCGCCGTATGCTGTTTACCCATGCGATACAGCGCATGAGTTATGCGGATTTGTACCGCCTGCTGCAAAAATTAGCGGAGATTGAACGCTTGCTTAAGCGAGATTTTGATGCCGATGTGTGGCCGATGTTCGAAGGTTTCAGCTTAATATTCTGTAAACATTAAAAAAAGTAGTCATATCGAGTCAAATTGATTAAAATACACTCAATTTGAATGTGATTCCATTTCGACAGGCACTAGCCCTAAAATACTAGCCCTAAAATAGAGAAAAGACAGGAGAACAACATGAAAAAATATTTACTTCCGGCATTGCTGGGTACGGCTTTGGCAACGGCGGCCACGGCACAAGCGGCGCCTGCCGGACAAACCTTTGTCGGCCCTTCTGTCGGGCTAAATCTGGCGACCAATAAAGGCACATCCAGCGGCGGCACGGAGGTTTCTTTCAAACGTTTCACTTCATTGAATTTAATCGGCGATTACGGTTTTGATTACGGGCACGATTTTGTCGGTCTGCCTTATGCTTCAATCAAATTGTTCGGCGATAAATTGGGTGAGTCGGACACCTTGAATCTCAGCAACTCTTCCCGTTCCAAGATCAAGCAGCGTGATCACTACGCCTTAGGCTATGCGCAAGGCTATCGTATCACACCGAATTTACTGGGATTCGGCAAAGTGAACTATAACTATTCCGAGATCAAATTTGAGAATTTGAATAATGATAAGCGCAATTTCAAAGGCTTTGGTTACGGTGCAGGTGTACGTTATGCCTTGGATTCCGATATTGAATTAGGCGTGGAATATATCCGTTCCAACCTGAAGCACGGCGATGATAAATTGAAGCTGAATACTTTTGATTTCTCCGCTTCTTACCGTTTTTAATCAATTAGGCGTCGACACTTAAGATAATACAGCAACCCCGTTTATACGGGGTTTTTTGTTAACTGGATCACAAAAATACGATCTAACTAAAACGTTTTAGTTAAAAGGATAGCGCAACTAAATCGTTTTAGTTAAAATTGCACACATTGTAATCAGTATTTCCAAAATAGGAGAAAATTATGGATTTTCCAAAGATTGCCCGACAGGTTATTGAAAAACTGGGCGGCAAAGACAACATCAGTGCGTTGGCGCATTGCGCGACGCGCTTACGGATCGTGTTAAAAGACGAAAGTGCGGTCGATAAAGAAGCGATTGAAAATATCGACGGCGTGAAAGGGCAATTTTCCGTTGCCGGACAATACCAGATTATCTTCGGTTCGGGTACGGTAAACAAAGTGCATGCGGAAATGAGCGGTTTGTTAGGCATGGGCGATATGACCAAAAGTGACGTTGCGGCAGCCGGAGCGCAAAACCAAAATTTGTTGCAGCGTTTGGTAAAAGGCTTAGCGGATATTTTCGTGCCGATCATTCCGGCTATCGTTGCCGGCGGTTTGTTGATGGGGCTTGCCAATGTATTTATGGCGAAAGACCTGTTTGTCGACGGCATGTCGTTAATTGACACCCACCCCGAACTGGCTGATTTGGCAGCGATGATCAACACCTTTGCCAATGCGCCGTTTGTGTTCTTGCCGATTCTGATTGCCTTTTCGGCAACGCGTAAATTCGGCGGCAATCCGTTTTTGGGGGCGGCATTGGGAATGTTGTTGGTTCACCCCGATTTGGTTAACGGCTGGAACTATACCAGCGTCGTGGCGGAAGGCAAGCTGGCTTATTGGAATATTTTTGGTTTTGATATTGAACGCGTCGGCTATCAAGGTTCGGTGTTGCCGGTATTGGTTGCCTCTTGGATTCTGGCAACCTTGGAAAAAGCACTGCGTAAAGTAGTGCCGTCGGTGCTGGATAACCTATTGACACCGTTGTTGGCGCTGTTTATCGCCGGTTTGTTGACTTTCAGCTTCGTTGGGCCGATTACGCGTGAAGCAGGTTTCTTGCTGGGCGCCGGTTTAACTTGGTTGTATGATACCGCCGGATTTGTCGGCGGGGCATTGTTTGGCGCTTTGTATGCACCGATTGTCATCACCGGTATGCACCAGACCTTTATTGCGATTGAAACGCAACTGTTGGCAGATTTTGCCACGACCGGCGGCACTTTCATTTTCCCAATCGCAGCAATGTCGAATATCGCACAAGGTGCGGCGTGTTTGGCGGTGTTTGTGATTATGAAAGATGTAAAAACCCGCGGGATTGCATTGCCGTCTGGTATCAGTGCGTTGTTGGGGATCACCGAGCCGGCGATGTTCGGGGTGAATTTGCGCTATCGTTACCCGTTTATCGGTGCGATGGCCGGTGCCGGTTGCGCCAGTGCATTCGTCGCCTTATTCAATGTTAAAGCCCAAGCGCTCGGCGCGGCAGGTTTACCGGGCATTATCTCGATTAAACCGAATGACATCAGCATGTATGTGATTGGTATGTTAATCTCTTTTGTGGTGGCTTTCTCCGTAACAGTGATTTTGGGTAAAAGAGCGCAAAAGAAACAGCAAGCAAATTAAGTTGCGGTAATCTTGCCGAAGCGAAAACCAACCAAATGAAAGTGCGGTTGGTTTTTTGTTTACTGCGCGGCAAACGGCTGGCGGAGCGGGTGAAAATATGCTAGTTTGAGAACGCTTATTTTGATAAACCAACGTGATAACACATAAATTATGAGTGACGAACAGATAACGAACGATAATCAAGAGCAAGGCTCGAAAAAAGGGTTTTTCCAATCCTTATTCAGCGGTTTGTTTCAAGGGGAATTAAAAAACCGTGAAGAACTGGTCGAAGTCATTCGCGATTCGGAACAGAACGATCTGATTGATCAAGACACGCGCGAGATGATCGAAGGCGTGATGGAAATTTCCGAACTGCGGGTGCGTGATATTATGATCCCGCGGGCGCAAATCGTATTTATCAATAAAGAACAATCATTGGATTCCTGCCTTGATGTGATTATCGAATCGGCGCACTCACGTTTTCCGGTGGTCAGTGATGAACGGGATAATGTCGAAGGGCTGCTCCTGGCAAAAGATTTATTGCCGTTTTCACGCAGTAACGCCGAAGAATTCGATATGTCGTCGATCCTGCGTCCGGCGGTGATTGTGCCGGAAAGCAAGCGTGTTGATCGCATGTTGAAAGAGTTCCGTTCCGAACGGTTTCACATGGCGATTGTGGTCGATGAATTCGGTGCGATTTCCGGCTTGGTGACGATTGAAGATATTCTTGAGCAGATCGTCGGCGATATTGAAGATGAGTTTGACGAAGAAGAGGCGGCAGATATCCGCCAGCTTTCGCGTCATACCTATTCGGTGTCGGCATTGACGGATATTGAAGATTTTAATGAAAAATTCGGCACCCATTTTGATTCTGAAGAAGTGGATACGATTGGCGGCGTGATTATGCAAGCGTTCGGTTATTTACCGAACCGAGATGAGGAGATCGCACTGGAAGGGTTGCAGTTTAAAGTGGTATCGGCGGACGGGCGCAAAATTATTCAATTGCGGGTGCGGGTGCCTGATCAAGATGAAAGCGAATCACCGCTTACTGAAAATAGCTAGGTTGTTATGCAGACATTTTATTCTTATCCCATTATTAAAATATTAGTCAGCATAATTTTGGGGGCAAGCGGTGTGTGCGCCTTTTCTCCCTTCGATATTTGGCCGCTGGCCTATGTCAGCGTTGGCGGACTGATTGTTCTTGCGACGCAACGTTCGCACAAAACCGCACTTTATACCAGCTACTTTTGGGCGCTCGGCTTTTTTACGTTCGGGATTAACTGGATTCATGTCAGTATCCATCTTTTCGGCGGCGTGCCGTTGCTGTTGAGCTACATAGCCGTATTGCTGCTGGCGGCTTATCTGTCGCTCTATCCTCTATTATTTGCTTACCTGATTCAACGTTTTCAGATTAAAAGTGCGGTAGTATTGGCGATTGTGTGGACGTTTACCGAATTTTTACGCGGCTGGGTGATGACCGGCTTTCCGTGGTTGCAATTCGGTTATTCGCAAATCGACAGCCCGTTTTTCGGGATCGCGCCGATCTTGGGCGTGCAGGGGCTGACGTTTTTCGTGGTTTGGATCAGCGGCTTGCTGATCAATATTGGCAAAGTATGGCTTCAGCGTGATGAGCGGGCGTTATTGGTGATGAGCGGTTCGGTGTTGACGCTCCTGTTTTTGAGCGGCGCAGCTTTTTATCTGAGCGCAGACAAGATCAATTACCGCACCGCAGCCAGCCAGAGCAATCCGGACAGGAAATTGACGGTAACGCTGGTGCAGGGCAATATTGAGCAAAACCTGAAATGGGATCCGCAGTATTTCAGCAATACAATTGCTATTTACCAAAATCTGATTGCACCGCATTTGGGCAAAAGCGATTTGATTATTTTACCGGAAGCGGCAATCCCGACACTGGAAAATCAAGTGCAGCCGCTGCTGCACAGTTGGCAGATCGCCGCAGAAAAGAGCGGTAGCGAAATCATCGTCGGCACGGTCTATCATGATGAGCAGCAGGATCGTTTTTATAATTCTGCAATTGTGCTGGGTGATCCGCAAAATCCTTACCAGTTAGCAACGGCTAACCGTTACAACAAACACCATTTAGTCCCGTTCGGTGAATATGTGCCGCTGGAAAGTCTGTTGCGGCCGCTCGGTGCGATGTTTGATTTGCCGATGTCGAATTTTAAACAGGGCGATTACCGCCAAACGCCGCTTAAGGCAAAAGGCGTGAGCATGGCAACGGCGATTTGTTATGAAATTATTTTAGGCGCCCAGTTGCAGCACAATATTGCCGCCAGCGAGAATGATTTCATCCTGACGATTTCAAACGATGCTTGGTTTGGCGATTCGATAGGCCCTTGGCAGCATTTCCAAATGGCGAGAATGCGCGCGTTGGAAAACGGCAAAGCAGTGATCCGTGCCACCAATACCGGTATTACTGCCTTTATCGGCAGTAAAGGGCAAGTGTTGCGGCAAGCGCCGCAATTTGAAGCCACGACCTTGACAACAACTTTAACGGTTGAAAACAGCATGACACCTTATACCGTTTTCGGTGATAAACCGCTGTATATCTTGTCGGTACTGCTATTGGCATTGCATGCACTGACCGCACTTTTCCGCCGCAAGCTACATCAATTGGCTACGGTCAAAAAGGAGTAAGCGTTATCTGGAAAAGAAAGGCGCTGGCTGATAGAGCAGCGCTTTTTTATAAAGAAGTCATTAACGACTGCGGAAGATAATGCGCCCTTTGCTTAAATCGTAAGGTGTCAGTTCAACCGTTACTTTATCGCCGGTCAAGATACGGATATAGTTTTTACGCATTTTGCCTGAAATGTGAGCCGTTACTACATGACCATTTTCCAATTCAACCCGAAACATGGTATTTGGCAAGGTTTCCAAAATTGTCCCTTGCATTTCAATGCTATCTTCTTTAGCCATTCATTCCTCTGAAATATTTAATTTTAACTAGATTTGGTTTGCAGAAATGTGAACCGCACTACCGCACTACTTAGTGCCGACGGCAAATCCATTTCGATTACAAAGCGCAGATTATACCTGTATCCACGGCATTCGGAAAGTTTTTTATTTGCGCGGCGTTATGTTTTAAATAGGAATGAAATGAGAGTTATTATTATTTAATATATTGAATTAATACTATAACTATAAAGAAATTGTGATTATTTTAAAATTCTTCTAGAATGATTCGAATATATTTGTGAATAATGTAGTATCAAAGGATCCTACATATTTATTTATGTTTCATGTTCGGGGTATTTTATGAGAATTTTAGTCACCGGCGGCGCCGGTTTTATCGGTTCGGCTGTGGTACGCCATATCATCAATGACACTCCGGATAGCGTCGTTAATTTAGACAAGCTGACGTACGCCGGAAATTTGGAGTCTTTGACCGCCATTGCCGATAGCCCGCGTTACACCTTTGAACAGGTGGATATTTGCGATAAAACCGCACTTGAACGTATTTTTCAGCAACATCAACCGGACGCAGTCATGCACTTGGCGGCTGAAAGTCACGTTGACCGCTCAATCGACGGTCCGGCAGCGTTTATCGAAACCAATATTGTCGGCACTTACACCCTGCTGGAAGCGGCAAGAGCCTATTGGAACGGCTTGAGCGGCGACAAAAAACAGGCGTTCCGTTTCCACCATATCTCAACCGACGAAGTGTACGGCGATCTGGAAGGTACGGACGATCTGTTTACCGAAACCACCTCTTATGCGCCTAGTAGCCCTTATTCCGCTTCAAAAGCATCAAGCGATCATCTGGTCAGAGCTTGGTTGCGCACCTATGGTTTGCCGACGATTGTGACGAATTGCTCCAATAATTACGGTCCGTTCCATTTTCCGGAAAAATTAATTCCGCTCATGATTTTAAATGCGCTGGACGGCAAGCCGCTGCCGGTTTACGGCGACGGTATGCAAATTCGCGATTGGTTATTTGTGGAAGATCATGCGCGGGCGTTATATAAAGTGGTTACCGAAGGCGAAATCGGCGAAACCTATAATATCGGCGGACATAATGAAAAAGCCAATATTGACGTAGTAAAAACTATCTGCGCGTTATTGGAAGAGTTGGTACCGCATAAACCGCAAGGCGTGGCGCATTATCAAGATTTAATCACTTATGTGACTGACCGTCCGGGGCATGATGTGCGTTATGCCATTGACGCCGCTAAAATTGGTCGGGAGCTGGGCTGGAAGCCGCAAGAAACCTTTGAATCCGGTATTCGCAAAACCGTAGAGTGGTATTTGAATAATAAGCAATGGTGGAGCCGAGTGTTGGACGGTTCTTACAGTCTGGAACGTTTGGGTAGCAAAAAATAGTAAGGACATATCATGAAAGGGATTATTCTTGCCGGCGGTTCCGGCACTCGTCTATATCCGATCACGCGCGGCGTGTCCAAACAACTGCTGCCGGTTTACGACAAACCGATGATCTATTATCCGCTTTCGGTCTTAATGTTAGCCGGAATTCGCGATATTTTGATTATTACCACGCCGGAAGATAACGACAGCTTTAAACGCTTGTTGGGCGACGGCAGCGATTTCGGTATCCATCTCAGCTACGCAATTCAAGCCAGTCCCGACGGCTTGGCGCAAGCCTTTATCATCGGTGAAGAGTTTATCGGCGAAGACAGCTGCTGTTTAGTCTTGGGCGATAATATCTTCTTCGGCCAATCATTCACCCCGTTATTGCAAAGAGCGGTAGCAAAAGAGCGTGGCGCAACGGTTTTTGCTTATCAAGTGAAAGATCCCGAACGTTTCGGCGTGGTGGAGTTTGACGACAACTATAAAGCCTTATCAATCGAGGAAAAACCAAGCCAACCGAAATCCGATTGGGCGGTAACAGGCTTGTACTTTTACGATAACCGCGTGGTGGAATTTGCCAAACAAGTCAAACCGTCCGCACGCGGCGAGCTGGAAATCACCACATTGAATGAAATGTACCTCAATGATGGAACGCTGAATGTTCAGCTACTTGGACGTGGTTTTGCCTGGTTAGACACCGGCACTCATGAAAGTTTGCACGAAGCGGCTTCTTTTGTGCGTACCATTGAAAATGTGCAGGGGATGCAGGTAGCTTGTTTAGAGGAAATTGCCTGGCGACAAGGTTGGTTAACCGATCAACAGCTAACCGCACTTGCCAAACCGATGAGTAAGAATGAATATGGACAGTATTTGTTGCGGTTGGTTAAAGAATAAAAAGATTAGAAGTCAGTTAATATAGTTGTACTTATATCATGCCGAAAGGTAAGGAATTATTTATGAAATCAATTTTTTTCTATGGTATGTGAATGCGCATTTTATCTATTTATTCAATTGTTACTTTTATTACCCTCTCTATGCTCGGTACTATAAAACTTTATATAGGGAGTGGCGCTGTTTGGTTTGCTCAAATTTTATTATTGTTTATTGCACTGATTAGTTTTCTGTATGGCGTAAAAGGTAAACTAAAAATAATTTATAAACGTTTGTATGGTTTTTTTAACCATTATTTTATATTTTTGTTTTGGTTGTTATTTATGTTGGGAATTGCAATTGCTGCGCTTGAAAATGATGGCGAGGGAGCATATGCCTTAATTAAATATTCTTTTTTTATACCAATACTTCTGATATTGCTAATAATTCCTTATGTCTCTTCGGGTTTATTAGATAAAGCACTTTATATAGCACTTTTTTTATCTTTGTTACCTTTAATTTCTTTTATTTTATTCCGTTATCTAGATGCGATGGTTATATTAGGAGATGGTCGTATGGGGTGGCTCGCTAGCTGGCCTGGTGTTATATGGAAAATTGGTGCATTTATCTGGCCTGTGGCAGCTTGGCGTTATATGCAGAAAGTATCAGTTTCAAATGTTTTGTTGGTATTTAGTTCTGCACTTATTATTGCCTTAGATGGTAGCCGTACAGCAATCGTTTGGATGATTCTTGTATGGCTAACTTTATCGATAATTGTAACTTACACTAACACACAGAAAACAAAAAATAACCAAATATTAGTGCATTGTTGTTTATTGTTAGTTGTCAGTATATCTTTTGCTGCTATACAACCTACATTATTAGGTTGGGTTAGAGGGCAGTATGATGATGCTATTACTCAACTGGTAACCCCCTCAACTAATATTCAGAGCAAGTTAGCTATTGAAAATGAAAAAATGAATAATATTGATAATAAATCAACACCGGAGAATACAACAGCGGCTCGCTTAGTTCAGGGAGATACTACAACACGCCTAGAAATGCTATCAATAGGTTGGCAGCAAGCAGTCGATAATTTTCCCTTTGGCGGTGGCTTTGGTAGCACAAAGGCTAATGAATATGGTGAAAAGGTTGTTATTCATATGACTTATTTGCAAATCTTAGCTGATGAAGGAGTTGTTTCGCTTTTAGGTTATTTATTATTTTTTATATATCCTCTGTATCATGGGATAAGATTTGTAACTGAAAAGAAAGCGTTGTTTCTTGAAAGGTTTGAGATAATGCTTACTCCACTTTCAGTTTTAATTCTATTTTTATTTATGGGATTATTCCATCCATTGAGTAATGAGCTTTCTGAATGGGGTATTGTACTAGTGGCTATATCGATTATACTTAATTATGTCCCGCGTCATAAATAACACTTTTTGGCTAATGTTAGCTCAAATAGGAGGTTTGGTAATTCCTCTTATAGAATTACCTATATTAGCACGTGCTCTAGGGCAGCAAAGTTATGGTCAAGTGCTTTATGCTTTAAGTATTGCTTTAATTGCTTCGGTGTTTATAGAGTTTGGGTTTAATTTTAGTGCAGCGAGAAATGTGGTTAAATATAGAGATAATACGCAAAAGCTTTCGCAATTAGTGAGTGATGTTTTATTAGCTAAGTTTTTATTAGGGATTTTTATTTCAATTATTGTTGCTGCCCTGATACTTTTTAAAATTGGAGAAACAGTAATTCCTAATGAATGGTTTTTCTGGATTTTATTATCAATGTTTTCATTTGGTTTTACTCCAATATGGTATTACATTGGGATTGAAAAATTAATTATTCCTGCATTGTTAGATTTAGCACTGCGTAGTCTAGGTGTAATCTTTATTATTATAATGATATCTTCTCCTGAGGATGCCTTTCTTGTATTAGTTATCCAAGCCATTGTTGGTGGGCTAAATACTATATTGCCAACCTTATTAATGATACGTAAAACCGGATGTGGGCATATTAATATAAAGGGTGCTATAACAGTATTAAGAGAAAGTTTGGAACTGTTTCTTTATAAAAGTTCTCAGAGTATTATGGGATCAATTGCATCTACATTGCTAGGGGTATTTGGTGGATCAGGTATGGTTGGGGCTTTTGTCCCGGCAGAGAAGCTGGTTAGAGCAAGTAGTGGCTTATCGGCTCCATTACTGAATGCTTTTTTCCCATATTTAGTTAGATTACATTTAGAGTCTTTTCGATCAGCAAAAAAAATAGTTAATCTGACAGTAATTACAATTTTCATTCTTACGTTTATCTTTTCTGGTACTGTGACTTATCTTGCAGATTGGTTAGTGGCTTTAGTTTTTGGACAGGGTTATCATGAAGCTGCGGAGCTATTAAAAATTCTAATATGGATTTTACCTCTACGTATTTGTAGCATGGCATTAGCGATACTATGGTTTATCGTGATTGGCAAGGAAAATGTTGCAAGCAAGGTTATGATACTCAATGTAGTTATTATTTGTTTACTTGCCAGTTTTTTAGTTCCTATATTGGGCACTCTGGGTATGTGTATTGCTTTTCTAGTCGCAGAAATAGTGATGTTTTCTATTTTGCTGTTTCTATTCTATAGGTAGCTTATTAATATATCAAGGATATTGCTTTGAATAAATTTACTCTTAGTGTAGTTATTCCAACTTATAACCGACCTGATTTAGTTATTCGTGCAGTTGAATCTGTAATTGCTGAACGCGATGATACTTATAATAAGGTTGAGATTATTGTTGTTGATGATAACTCAAGTATTGAATCACCGGACTTAAGTGTGTATCAAGATTTAATTTTTTACAAAATGCCAGTTAATGGTGGACCGGGTCCTGCTCGCATGAAGGGAATTAATCTAGCGACCTGCTCTTGGGTGCTTATGCTTGATGATGATGATATTTTAATGAAAGGAAGTGTAAAATATTTAGCAAATCTATTATCTAAATTAGAAGAAGATGATTATCCGGTGTATCAATTCTCAACTAAGAAAGTATATCAAGTAGAACAGATTAAAAATAACTTTTTGCTTGCTACATTTGATGATTATATGAATAAAGTGATTGTTGATGACTTAACAGCAGTATTTAATCGTAAGAAGTTTTTAAGCACAGGTTTACAATACCCAGATAATCGAGCTGGTGGTGAGCATTTGCTTTGGTGGAAAATTGCTGAGAGATATGGAATCCCATCATATGCACATAAAATAGTTTCTGTGTCAGAGGATGCTCATCTTCGGTTAACACATTTTTCTTCTCAGATAAAAAATGCTGCTCATCATCAAGAATTAGCTGAAATGGCGTTAAAGGATTTTGGTGAGCGTTTATGTAGAGACTATCCGAATGAATATCGTCGTATACAATTAGCCTATATCACTTATAGTTTGTTGAATAAACAATCAAAAAAAGCAAGGCATATTCTTAAAACAGCTGGGATTAATAAAATATTAAAAGTTATATTGTGGATTATTAGTTGGCTACCGGATTATTTTATTAAAAAGCTATTCTTGTTTTATCGTAATTATAATGTCTAGTATGTTGGTGCGTAATATATGTTATTCATTTTGAATGTCTAGGGAAGATAAAAGAGCTATGAGAATATTGTTAATCATAACAGGTCTTGGCATGGGTGGAGCAGAGCGTCAAGTTTGTGATCTTGCGGATGAATTCCATAAAATGGGTAATAATGTTACAATTATTTCTTTAACAGGTAAAGAGATAGTATTGCCAATGTCTAAAGATATAAAAATATATTCATTAAATATGAAGAAAAATATCTTTGGGCTGATTCATTCTTTAGTGCAGGCAAAAAAGGTTATTAATAAATTCAATCCGGATATAGTGCATAGTCATATGTTTCATGCTAATTTATTTGCTCGATTGCTAAGAATTATTACCCCTATGAAAAAACTAATTTGTACTTCCCATAGTACGAATGAAGGAGGGTATATAAGAATGTTAGCTTATAAAATAACTGATTTTTTATCAGACTTAAACACTAATGTCAGTCAAGAGGCGGTGGAGTGTTTTATTCAAAAAGGCGCAAGCTCAAGTAATAAAATGATTCCAATGTTGAATGGTGTGAGCCCAGATAAATTTGTATTTAATAAGATGCAGCGAGAATTAATAAGGGATGAATTAAATATTACTGATGATAATTTTTTATTTCTTGCTGTAGGTAGACTGACCGATGCCAAAGATTATCCTAATTTATTAAACTCTTTCAAATCAGTATTAAATAAGAATCCTAAGTCCGTATTGGCAATTGTTGGACAAGGTGAACAAAAAGAGGAGCTTATCTCTTTAGCAGAAAATTTTAATATCAACCATTCAGTTTATTTCTTGGGGTTAAGAAGGGACATTCCAGCCCTAATGAGCGCTTGTGATTGCTTTGTTTTGTCTTCTAAATATGAAGGATTTGGATTGGTACTAGCAGAAGCTATGCTATGTGAGCGGCTCGTGGTAGCAACTGATTGCGGTGGAACTAAAGAGGTTGTGGGTAATTATGGGTATTTGGTTACTAGGCAAAACTCTAATGAGCTGACTAATGCTATGCTCAAAGTAATTAATTTATCTGATAATATTAGATATAGCATGGGAAATGAAGCTAGAAAATATATTATAGAGCATTATTCATTAAATGTTATAGCCACACGATGGATTAATTTATATCAAGGTAATAAATAATGAGAATTGTCTATGTGATAACTCGTTCAGATGTGATTGGCGGCGCAAATGTTCACTTATTAGATTTAGCAGAAGGAATGCAGAATAAAGGGCATCAGGTTACGATTCTCATTGGGGGGACAGGAATTGTTATTGAGAAAGCTAAAGAAAGAAATTTAGAGTGTGTTATTATTAAAAATTTAGTAAGAGAAATTAATCTTATTAAGGATTTTAAATGTTATTTTGAAATCAAAAAGCAACTATTAATTTTAAGACCTGATATTGTACATTTACATTCATCAAAAGCTGGGATTTTAGGGCGGCTTGCCTCTTGGAGATTAGGGTTAGCATATATATTTACCGCGCATGGTTGGGCATTTACTGATGGAGTAGCACAAAGAACAGCAATGTTCTATCGACTTATTGAAAAAGGTATGGCTAAACTGGGTGGAAAGATTATTACCGTATCTGAGTATGACCGAAACTTAGCTTTGAAGTATGGTGTCGGTAAGCCTGAGCAATTAATTACTATACATAATGGAATATCAACCGATCGACGAATAATAAAAATACCACATAATGATAAAGTGATTAGGCTCATTATGGTTGCACGTTTTGACATTCCTAAAAATTATACTGATTTAGTCGCTGCATTAGCAAAGGTTAAAAATTTAGACTGGCAAGTCGAATTTGTTGGTGATGGAGTTTTACTAAATATGGTTAAACAACAAGCGGAGTCTCTTTTTTTAGATGATAAAATTATCTTTTCAGGTCAATGCCATGATGTTGAAAAGCGGTTAGTAAATGCCGATATTTTTTTATTGATTTCAAACTGGGAAGGATTGCCGCTTACTATTCTTGAAGCTATGGCAAAAGGATTACCGATAATTGCTTCCGATGTTGGTGGTATAAAAGAAGCGGTTTGGGATGGGAAAAATGGTTACTTAATCCCTCGTGGAGACATAAATTATTTAGTAGATAAATTAAATATACTTATTGGTAATAAAACGTTAAGAGATAAAATGGGATGTGCAGGTAAAGATATTTTTGAATCACATTTCACTTATGAATTAATGCTGACTAAAACACTTGAAATTTATAACTCCGTTATAAATTTAAATGGCTAGGCTCAATATGAAAAATAGACAATTTAGGAAACGCCACTCTCGTTGGTATGAACGATTATTTTTTAGTACAACTGTACAGTCTACTTTAGGGATTTTATTCTCGGTGTTTTTACCTGCTTTTGCATTATGGGGTAACGATATGCTGAGCTCTGAAGTACGAAGGTATACCATTGTTGTGACAAGTTTTGCATTTATTCTGGTTGCACTATTTCTACGTATTTTAATGCGTTACCCCGGAGATAAATCAAGTAGTTTTATTTTTTCAACTATCATTTCTTGTTATTCAATAGCAATTGTTATTTTATTATTTTTTCGCTTGGAATATTCAATTTATCTGTTGATAAATAGTTTTATACTTTCTTTATTATTCTGTTTTTCAGGTTATTTTATAGCAAGACGTTGGATTGTGACCAAAATTGCCTATATTCCTTTTGGGCGGGCAAAGACATTGGAACAAATCGATAATGTAAATTGGCATAAATTAGAACAGCCTGATTTAGAGCGTCGATTTAATGCAATAGCAGTAGATCTTCATTCTACTGAATTAACAGCAGAATGGCAAAAGTTCCTGGCAGACTGCACTTTGCATGGTATTCCGGTTTATAACGCCCGTCAATTGGAAGAGTCGTTGACGGGACGCGTGAAAATCCGGCATATGTACGAGAATGATTTGGGTTCATTACTGCCCTCACCGGTTTATTCGCTAATAAAACGCTGTATTGATATTATTTTGGTGTTGATTACATTTCCGATTACCCTGCCGATTATGTTGATTACCGCACTTGCCATCCGCCTGGAAAGTGAAGGCGGAGCATTGTTTATCCAAAAACGAGTAGGGCAAGGCGGTAAAGAATTCAGTATTTATAAATTTAGAAGTATGTGTAAGGATTCTGAAAAAGACGGTGCACAATTTGCTTGCGACGGCGATATGCGAGTGACACGGGTTGGTAAATTTATTCGTAAAACCCGTATCGATGAATTACCACAATTTTTTAATGTATTGAAAGGCGATATGAGCCTGATTGGTCCGCGGCCTGAACAGAAAATCTTTGTTGAACAGTTTGAAAAAGAGATTCCATTTTATAGCTACCGCCATATTGTCAAGCCAGGTATTTCCGGCTGGGCGCAAGTGGTACACGGCTATGCGGCTGATGTTGACGACACTAGAGTAAAAATTGAACATGATTTTTACTATATTAAGCATTTCTCACTGTGGTTAGATGTTTTAATCGTATTCAAAACATTAAAAACAATGTTGACAGGGTTTGGAGCGCGGTAGTCAAGAAATAAAGCGCTATTTTAAATAGCTCCTATGATTATGTAAGTTTGTAACTTATGTTAGAGATAGAATGTCATGACTGTTACTCAAAAGGATACAAAAGACGAGCCTTTGCTCGCCTTTTGTCAAATACTACCCCAACACAACCCTCGCATTCCTAAACAACCGCATCCAAGCGCCGTCTTCAGACCAATCCTCTGGATACCAAGAGTTACTCACCGCTCTGAATACACGTTCAGGGTGTGGCATCATGATGGCGACTCGTCCGTTGCGGTTGCTAAGGGCGGTGATGCCGTCCACCGAGCCGTTCGGGTTGGCTGGGTAGGTTTCGGTCGGTTGCAGGTTGTTGTCGATATATTGTGCGATAATCAGGTTTTGCTCACGCAACTGTGCCAATTGCTGATCGTTTTTGAATTCAACCCGACCTTCGCCGTGCGAAACTGCGATTGGCATATGTGAGCCTGCCATGCCGTTGAACCACAACGAGTTACTGTCGTTGATACGCACCAACGTCGCACGGGCTTCAAAACGTTCGGAGGTGTTGCGCACAAAGCGCGGCCATGCTTCCGTGCCGGGAATGATTTCGGCAAGGTTGGAGAGCATCTGGCAACCGTTGCACACGCCCAAGCTCAAAGTATCTTCACGTTGGAAGAAGGCGGCGAATTGATCGCGAAGTGCGGTGTTGAACAGAATGGATTTTGCCCAACCGCCGCCGGCGCCTAACACGTCGCCGTAGGAGAAGCCGCCGCAAGCGACTAAGGCGTTGAATGAATCGAGGCTGATACGCCCGTTCATCAAGTCGCTCATATGTACGTCAATCGCATCAAATCCGGCACGGTCAAACGCCGCCGCCATTTCAACATGGCTGTTGACCCCTTGTTCACGCAGCACCGCAATGCGTGGCTTTACGCCGGTGGCGATATACGGTGCGGCGATGTCGTCACTTGGGTCGTAACTTAATTGTGCTGACAAACCTTTATTGTTCGGATCTTTCTTGGTGGCAAACTCTTGATCGGCGCAAGTCGGGTTATCACGCAGGCGTTGCATTTGGTGGGTCAGTTCCGCCCAGATACCACGCAGTTCATTGCGCGATTGTTGTAGTACGACGTCAGCATCGCGGCGAATAATAAAATTATCACCGACAGTGACAGTGCCGAGGTCATGGCTGACCGCACTTAATCCGTGTTGCGCCAAAGTGCGGTTTACGCTGTCTAAATCGGCGGTGCGAACTTGAATCACTGCGCCTAACTCTTCGTTAAACAGCACGTTTAGGTTATCGTTGCCGAGGGCGGCGATATTGACATCAAGCCCGCAATGACCGGCAAACGCCATTTCAGCAAGAGTGGTAATTAAACCACCGTCGGAACGGTCGTGGTAAGCTAGTAATTTATCATCGGCAACCAGTTGTTGGATAGCGTCATAAAAGCCTTTCAGTTTTTGACTATCGACCACATCTGCCGGCTTGTCACCTAGTTGTTTATATACTTGCGCCAGTGCGGTTGCGCCCAAGCGGTTGTTGCCTTCGCCCAAGTCGATCAGCAACAGGCGACTATCGCCTTTGTCGGTGCTATTCTTATCGACTTTAAGTTGCGGCGTGACGGTTTTGCGCACGTCTTCCACCCGAGCAAAGGCGCTGATCACCAAGGATAATGGTGCAGTCACTTGTTTGTTTTCGCCGTTTTCCTGCCAAGTGGTTTTCATCGACATTGAATCTTTGCCGACCGGAATGGTTAAGCCCAATGCCGGACAAAGTTCTTCGCCAACCGCTTTCACTGCCGCATATAAACCGGCGTCTTCGCCTCTGTGTCCGGCGGCAGACATCCAGTTGGCGGAGAGTTTAATCCGTTTAATATCGCCAATCTGAGTGGCGGCGATATTGGTAATTGATTCGGCAACCGCCATGCGTGCTGACGCAGCGAAGTCTAATAACGCGATCGGCGCACGTTCGCCGATGGACATCGCCTCACCGTAGTAACTGTCGAGGCTGGCGGTGGTGACGGCACAGTCGGCAACCGGAATTTGCCACGGTCCGACCATCTGATCGCGCGCCACCATACCGGTGACAGAGCGGTCGCCGATGGTGACTAAGAAGGTTTTTTCCGCCACCACCGGCAGGCGTAGCACGCGGTGCAAGGCTTCTTTTACATCAATTGTTTCGGTGTTTAACGGCGGATTATTTACTACCGCACTTTGCACATCACGAGTCATTTTCGGTGGTTTGCCGAGCAGTACGTTTAACGGCATATCAATCGGTTTATTATTGAAATGGCTGTCGTTCAGGGTCAAGTGCGGTTCAGCCACCGCTTCGCCGATCACCGCATAAGGTGCGCGTTCGCGTTGGCACAGTTGTTCGAATAACGGCAGTTGATCTGCTGCCACCGCCAACACATAGCGTTCTTGCGATTCGTTACACCAAATTTCCAACGGACTCATGCCCGGTTCGTCGCTCAGGATTTTGCGCAACTCAAAGTTGCCGCCGCGCCCGCCGTCATTGACCAATTCCGGCATCGCATTGGAGAGACCGCCTGCGCCGACATCGTGGATAAACAGAATCGGGTTGTCGTCGCCCAACTGCCAGCAACGGTCGATCACTTCCTGACAACGGCGTTCCATTTCAGGGTTGTCGCGTTGCACCGAAGCGAAATCCAAATCTTCTTTGGATTTGCCGGAGGTCATCGAGGACGCCGCGCCGCCGCCCAAGCCGATATTCATCGCCGGACCGCCGAGCACGATTAATTTCGCGCCGACCAGAATCTCACCTTTTTGTACATGTTCGGCACGGATATTGCCGATCCCGCCTGCCAGCATAATCGGTTTGTGATAGCCGCGCACTTCCACGCCGTTAAAACTATTCACTTTTTCTTCGTAAGTGCGGAAATAGCCCAGCAACGCAGGACGACCGAATTCATTGTTAAACGCCGCGCCGCCGAGTGGAGCTTCCAGCATAATATCCAACGCCGAGGCGATACGGTTCGGTTTGCTTAACGGATTCTCCCACGGTTGTTCAAAGTTTGGTACGAGCAAGTTGGACACCGAGAAACCGACCAAACCGGCTTTCGGCTTGGCGCCGCGTCCGGTTGCGCCTTCGTCACGAATTTCACCGCCGGAGCCGGTCGCCGCACCCGGGAACGGGGAAATCGCCGTCGGGTGGTTATGGGTTTCCACTTTCATTAAAATGTGCGCGTCTTCTTGGTGGTAACGATATTTGCCGTCGCTATCGGCAAAGAAACGTCCGACTGTCGAGCCTTCCATCACCGCCGCATTGTCTTTATAGGCAGACAACACAAAATCCGGCGTTTGTTCAAAGGTGTTTTTGATCATTTTAAACAGCGATTTTGGCTGCTTTTCACCGTCGATCACCCAATCAGCATTAAAAATTTTGTGCCGGCAATGTTCCGAGTTCGCTTGGGCAAACATATACAGTTCGATATCGACCGGATTGCGTTTGAGTTGGGTAAACTGTGTTAATAAATAGTCGATTTCGTCTTCCGCCAGAGCCAGCCCCAAATTGAGATTGGCTTGCTCAAGTGCGGTTCTGCCGTGTTGCAGAATATCGACGGTGGTGAACGGTTTCGGCTCGGCGTGGCTGAACAGAGCTTGGGCGTCTTGCGGGGTTTCGATTACCGTTTCGAGCATACGGTCATGTAAAAGTGCGGTCAGGGTTTGGGTTTGTTGTTCGGTGAGTGGGGAAGTGGTTTGAAGATAATAAGCGAGACCGCGTTCGATGCGTTTGACTTTCGCTAATCCGGAATTATGCGCAATGTCGCTGGCTTTGGAAGACCAAGAGGAGATGGTGCCGATTCGCGGGATTACAATGAAACAACTGCCACTCGGTTCGTGCTCCGCCAAGGTCGGACCGTAGTGCAGCAATTGCTGCAATTGCCCGCTTTCGGTTTCCGTTAAGGGCTGCGTTAAATCGGCAAAGTGCAGATATTCGGCATAGCATTCGCTGATCGGTAAATCGGCTTGGCGGAATTGAGTCATTAATTGGTTTAAACGAAAATCAGAGAGGGCGGGGGAGCCGCGGAAAATTTGCATCATCATCTTTTACCGTAAATTGTTAAGAAATGTAGTTGGGAAGTCAAAACGTTTTCATTATAGAGTAAAGTGCGGTGCAACGGAAATTTTTGCGTTGTTTTACGGGGCGGGTAAGTTGGTTTTCCGCAGAAGAACGGTTAGAATGCGCTATCTGACATAAATTCAAGCGTGAGATTTTTTATTTGAAAGGATTATTACTGCGTGCCGTTTTTGCAATCGGTCTCTTGTTATGGGCAATAGATATGATTTTTCCGTGGCAAAAAATGATGTCAACGGAGAAAAATCATTACGTTACCGTATTGCAAAAAGGCGAGTTGGTGGTCGGCACGCTGAATAATCCGGTTTACTATTTTATCGGCAATGAAGAAGCGCAAGGCTTGGAGTATGAACTGAGTCGGGCATTTGCCGAGTATTTAGGCGTGAAGCTGCAAATTGTCACGTTGGACAACAGCAGCCAATTGTTCGACGCCTTAAAAAACGGCAGGATTGATATGGCGGCGGCAGGCCTGCGTTACCAAAACGAAAAGAGCGGTGACTTTCAAACCGGACCGGGCTACACCTCGGCATCTTGGCAACTGGTTTACCGTATGGGCGAGCCCCGTCCCAAAACGTTTGCCGATGTCAATTCCTCGATGTTGATTCCGGCCAATGAAGAGTTGATTTCATTGTTAAAACAGCAAAAACAATCTTTTCCGAATTTACATTGGCAAGTCAACGATACTCTGACACAAGAAGAGATTCTATTGATGGTGGCGGAGGGCAAGCAGCAATATGCCATCGCCGGCTCGATTGACATAGCCTCGGCGCAACAGATTAAACCGCACTTGAATGTGGCGTTTGATGTCAGCGAAGAGTCCAGTGTGCATTGGTATTTCTCGAAAAATACCTATAACGAATTGCAAGCCGCTTCGCTGGAGTTTATGCATACCGCACTTGAGAGCGGATTGGTCGCCCGTCTGGAAGAGAAATATTTTAACCATATGCAGAATTTCGACTATGTCGATGCGCGCACCTATTTGAATGCGATTGAAACTGTGCTGCCGAAATATATTGATTATTTTCAACGTTACCGTGGCGAGTTGGAGTGGCATACCTTGGCGGCAATCGCTTATCAGGAATCCCACTGGAACGAAACCGCAACTTCGCCGACCGGCGTGCGCGGCATTATGATGTTGACCAAAGACACCGCCGAGCGCATGAAAGTGCAAGACCGCACCGATCCGGAACAGAGCATTCGCGGCGGTTCGGAATATCTGCATATGTTGATGCGCCAAATTCCCGATACGGTGCGGAAAGAGGATAAAATCTGGTATGCGCTGGCGGCGTATAACATGGGCTTGGGGCATTTGCTGGACGCACGCCGCTTAACCAAAGAACTCGGCGGTGATCCGGATAACTGGTTGGACGTGAAGAATAATTTACCGTTGCTGGCGGAGAAGCGGTATTATTCCAAGCTGAAATACGGCTATGCGCGCGGTTATGAAGCACATGCCTATGTGGAAAATATCCGCCGTTATATGAACAGCATCAGCAAACATTACCGGCTGAAAGAGATTGAGAAAGCGATCGATCGCAAGCTGACGCCGGCAGATATCAGTAATAACCAACAAGAAAATGACTACGGAGTTCCGCTAAGTTGATTGGCTAAGCGGTGTAAAAGGGAGCAAACATGAGAAAATCACGGGTGTTTTTCAAATCGAAAAAATCACTGTCATTGCAAAACAACCACCGTCGCTTGTTGCGCCTGCGCCGTCGCAAAAGAATCAAGGCGCGAATTGAAGAGCGGCACTGGTTTCAGTTTTTGGTTGAGCAGGAGTAGCGACGCAAACCGCACTTTATTCAGCATACAACCCGATGGAATATCGGGTTGGTTTTTGGCTAACTATAAACTTAACAAATGACGATTTTTCTCCAGCGTCGCTTTGCCGATACCGGACACATCACCGAGTTGATCGATACTGATAAAATTGCCGTTTTTCTCACGGTATTCCACAATCGCCTGTGCTTTTTTCGCACCGATGCCCAACAAGCCTTTTTCTAACTCCTCGGCGCTGGCAGTGTTTAAATTAATAGCGCGTTGTTGCGTTTGAGCTTGCTCCGCGCTTTGGCTGACCGCACTTTCTTGCACGGTTTGTTGCGCCTGATTGGCGGCAACGGGAAGCGCCGCCAGCGCAGTTAAAAAAACGCAAGTTGCCAGTTTGCGCAATGTTGTTTTTAGATTAGACATAGTGTTTTCCTTAAAAATAGAATATAAAAAAACGCTGTCGTAACACCTTGTTTTATCAAGGGTTAGACAGCGTTATTTTGAATCGCTTTTTTAAGGGGTTCTAACNGCACTAAAAAAGATAGCGATCCGGATCGCAAAATCAACAAAAAAGGAGCGTAAAAGTGCGGTTAACCGACCTCTTTAATGCGCAATTCACGCGGTACTTCAAATACGGTATTTTCTTCGCAGCCCTGCAAATCTTCTACGCTGTCTGCGCCCAGTTCACGCAAACGGCTGACCACCGACTGCACCAACACTTCCGGTGCAGAAGCGCCGGCGGTAATGCCGATTACCTTGACTTGGTTTAACCAATCCGGATTGATGTCGTCGGCATCGTCAATCAGTTTGGCGGTTACGCCCATACGCGAAGCCAGTTCTGCCAAGCGGTTGGAATTGGACGAGTTTTTCGAACCGACCACAATCACCAAATCAGATTGTTTTGCCAGTTCCGCCACCGCATTTTGCCGATTGGTGGTGGCATAGCAAATATCGTTTTTACGCGGCCCTTGAATCGCCGGATACTTTTCTTTCAAGCTGTCGATAATCGAGCTGGTATCGTTGATCGACAATGTGGTTTGAGTCATAAAGGTGAGATCGTCATCTTGTCGGAGCGGTAGATCGGCAATATCCTCCACCGATTCCACCAAATAGATGCCGCCGTCCTGATTGTCATATTGCCCCATCGTGCCTTCGACTTCGGGGTGTCCCTGATGACCGATTAAAATCGCTTTGGTGCCTTTGCGACTGGCGCGCGCCACCTGCATATGCACTTTGGTCACCAACGGACAAGTGGCGTCGAACACTTTCAAACCACGCTCTTTTGCCTCTTGGCGCACCTGCTGCGACACACCGTGCGCCGAGAAAATCACGATAGCGCCGTTCGGCACTTCGTCCAGTTCTTCGACAAACACCGCACCGCGCTCACGCAAGCCATTGACCACAAAACGGTTATGCACCACCTCATGCCGCACATAAATCGGCGCACCATGAATTTCCAACGCCAGTTCGACAATGCTGATGGCACGATCCACGCCGGCACAAAAACCGCGCGGATTGGCTAAAATAATCTTCATTCCAAATTACCCACTGTTCACTTTTCACCGTTGCCGGCGGTTTCTTTCTGTTCAGGATTGACAAAATAATCCAAAATCAACAATCCGGCACCGAGCGAAATGCTGATGTCGGCCAGATTGAAGACCGGAAAATGGTAAATATCCCAGTAAACGTGCAAAAAATCCACCACAAATCCATGATAAGTGCGGTCAACCATATTTGCCAACGCGCCGCCGATAATCAGGGCATAGCCGCCGTTCGCCAATTTTTTGTTGAAATCGTTGCGTGCCAGCCAGAAAACCAGCAACGCGGAAATCCCCAGCGCCAATGCAATAAAAAAGTATTTTTGCCAGCCGCCGTGATCGGCCAAAAAGCTGAATGCCGCGCCGTAGTTGCGCACATAGGTCAGGTTAAACACCGGAAGAATATTAATACTTTCATACAGTTGAAAGTTTTTTACCACAATCCATTTGCTCAATAGGTCGAGAATAAAGGCGACTGCACTTAGCCACAAAAACGGCAATCCGTTTTTCTTTTTCATTGATAACATCTCTAGTTTGTATAAAGGCAGAATATCGTAGGGCGGATTAACTATCCGCCCGAACCGCACTTTATATTTTTCTCTTATTGATTAATAAAGCACATAACACTTTGTAAACGGGCGGATAGTTAATCCGCCCCTACTTTGTCTTATAAATCAATCGAATATACTTTGCGTTATGCAAACTTGCGCACTTCGCCTTCACCTTCGACATTTTCCACACAACGACCGCATAAATGCGGGTGCGCCGGGTTCAAACCGATGGTGTCGGAATAGTGCCAGCAGCGCGGGCATTTCTCGTATGGCGAGCGGATCACTTTCACCGCCAAGCCGTTCAATTCACCCACTTCGACATCGGCTGCGGCTAACGGTTTCACTTCGGCTTTGGACGTAATCAACACAAAGCGCAATTCGTCACCCAACTGTTGCAACAATGGCTGTAATTGTTCATCGGCGTAAACCGTCACTTCCGCTTCCAACGCCGAGCCAATCGTTTTATCAGCGCGCGCTTGTTCCAATACGCGGTTGACTTCCGACCGCACTTTCAAAATTTGCTGCCAGTAAGCGTCGTTCATTTGCGCTTGTGAATCTAAGGCAAACAAACCGTCGTAGAACTCTTCGGTAAACACAAATTCACCGCGCTCACCCGGCAGGTATCCCCACACTTCGTCGGCGGTAAACGACAGAATCGGTGCGATCCAACGTACTGCCGCTTCGGCGATATGGTAAAGTGCGGTTTGGCAGCTGCGGCGGGCGAGGCTGTCGGCTTTGGTGGTGTATTGGCGATCTTTGATAATATCCAAATAGAATGAGCCCATTTCGATCGAGAAGAAGCGCATTAAGCGTTGTACCACTAAATGGAATTGATAACTGTCGTAGCTTTCGGCAATCTCTTGTTGGGCTTGCAGCGCACAATCGACCGCCCAGCGATCCAATGAGATCATTTCATCGGCTTGCAGCATATCGGTTTTCGGATCGAAGCCGTTTAGGTTTGCCAACAAGAAACGCATGGTGTTGCGGATACGGCGATACATATCGGCGGTGCGCTTAAAGTGATCGTCCGACACCGCGATTTCGCCGGTGTAATCGGTCGAGGCAACCCATAAACGCAGAATATCCGCGCCGTAGGTGTTCATCACTTTTTGCGGCTCGACGATGTTACCGATCGATTTCGACATTTTACGCCCTTGCGCATCAACGGTGAAACCGTGGGTCAGCACTTGACGATACGGCGCTTTATTATCGGTGGCGGTGGAGAGCATCAACGAGGACATAAACCAGCCGCGATGCTGATCCGAACCTTCCAGATACATATCCGCAGGTTGTCCGTTGAATTCAGGACGTGCGGCAACCACGGTCGAATAGGTCGCGCCGGAATCGAACCAAACGTCCAATGTATCCGCCACTTTGCTGTATTGTTCGGCTTCGTCGCCCAACAACTCTTTCGGATCAAGATCCCACCACGCTTGGATACCGCTCTTTTCCACCCGTTTCGCCACTTCTTCCAACAATTCCAGCGAGCGAGGGTGTAGTTCTTCGGTCTGTTTGTTGATGAACAGCGCCATCGGCACGCCCCAAGTGCGCTGACGGGAAATACACCAGTCAGGGCGGTTTGCTACCATGGTTTCGATCCGTGCTTGCCCCCAGTCAGGGATCCATTGCACGCCTTTGATTTCGCTTAATGCCGCTTGGCGCAAACCTTGGGTTTCCATGCCGATAAACCATTGCGGCGTGGCACGGAAAATAATCGGGGTTTTGTGTCGCCAGCAGTGCGGATAGCTATGGGCAATTTTTTGCATTTTCAGCAACGCGCCGGTTTCTTGCAATTTTTCAATCACCACCGGGTTGGCTTTAAACACATTTAAACCGGCGAAAAATTCGGTTTTATCATTAAATGAACCGTCGTCATTGACCAAATTCACCATTTGAATGCCGTATTTTTGCGTAACATTGTAGTCGTCCAAACCGTGATCCGGCGCGGTGTGAACCAGCCCCGTACCCGCTTCGGTGGTGACGTGATCGCCCAAAATCAATGGCACGCTGTAAGCATAAAACGGGTGGTTAAAGCGTAACAGTTCTAAATCTGCGCCAGTGGCTTCGCCCACAACGGTATAATCGCCCACCTCTAATTCTTTCATTACGCTTTCAACCAGCTCTTTAACCAAAATCAAGCGTTTAGGCTGTTCGCCGTTGATTTGTACTAATTGATAAGTTAATTCAGGATTGATGGAAATCGCTTTGTTTGACGGCAATGTCCACGGGGTGGTGGTCCAAATTACCGCTGCGATTTCTCCCTCACCATCAGCATTGAATTTGGCTGCAACCGCACTTTCATCTTCTGCAGTAAAGCGTACATAGATTGACGGCGATTTGTGTTCTTCATACTCCACTTCCGCTTCCGCCAGTGACGAACCGCAGTCTAAACACCAGTGCACCGGCTTGTAGCCTTTGTACAGATGGCCGTTTTTGATTACATTGCCCAACGTGCGGATAATATTGGCTTCGGTGTCGAAATTCATGGTCAGATACGGATTTTCCCAATCGCCCAACACACCGAAACGGATAAAATCTTTTTTCTGCCCGTCTACTTGCGATGCGGCATATTTACGGCACTCTTCACGGAATTCGGCGGCGCTGATTTTTTGATTCGGTTTCCCGACCAAGCCTTCCACTTTCAGTTCAATCGGCAGTCCGTGACAATCCCAACCCGGGATATACGGCGAATCGTAGCCCAGTGCGGTTTTGGATTTGATAATGATGTCTTTCAGAATTTTATTGACTGCATGCCCGATGTGCAGCGTGCCGTTGGCATAGGGAGGGCCGTCGTGCAGGATAAAACTTTTTTTGCCTTTCGCTGCTTGGCGGATTTTTTGATACAGCGCTTGCTGATACCAATTTTCTAGCATTTTCGGCTCACGCTTTGCCAAATCCCCACGCATCGGAAATCCGGTTTCCGGCAGGTTGAGGGTGTTTTTGTAATCAACTGTAGTTTCAGACATTGTGTATTCCATGTTTTTAAGCAAATAATCGCCACATTATACGCAAAGTGCGGTTAAGTTTCGACAGTTTTTGGATAAGTCATTCGAGAAAAAAAGTAGGGATCAAAACCCAAAGTGCGGTTTTGCAACCGCACTTCAACTCACTCTTTCTTCATCATCTGCATGAGTTTACGATAATTATTACAGCCGGGTTGGTTTTGGTTATCGCAGGCTTTGCGGTACCAGATTTCGGCTTGTTTGAAATCCTGGGTCACGCCGAGCCCCTCGCTATACATCACGCCCAGACTGTTTTGTGCCGGCGGACTATTTTGCTCGGCGGCTTTTTGCAGCCAGTGCACGGCTTGTGCATAATCGGCTTTCACGCCTTGTCCGGCGCGGTACATCAGTCCGAGATTATATTGCGCCGCCGGGTAGCCTTGATCCGCCGCTTTTTGAAACCAACGTAGTGCTTGCGCATAATCTTGTGCGACCCCTTGCCCGTCATAGTACAGCAAACCAAGATTAAATTGCGCCAAGGTAAATTCCTTATCCGCGGCTTTTTGAAACCATTGCCGCGCTTGCTGATAATCCGGATTTCCTGCCTTCCCGTCACGGTACAGCACGCCGAGGTTATATTGTGCCAGGGTGAAATCTTGCGCAGCAGCTTTGTGATACCAGTACAGCGCTTGCGGATAATTCGGGGTCATTGCTTGTGCATCGCTGTACAGTGAGGCGAGGTTATACTGTGATTTGGCGTCGCCTTGTTCCGCCGCTTTTTGCATCCATTGCAGCGCAAGCGAGTAGTCCTGTTTAACGCCTTCGCCTTCTCGGTATAACACGGCGAGCGCATATTGCGCTTCAGCCAGATTTTGTTCGGCGGCTTTTTGCAGCCACTGTGCGGCGAGTGCATAATCTTGTTTAACTTTCAGGTACAGGTAGGCGAGGTCAAATTGCGCTTTGGCATGGTTTTGCTCAGCCGCTTGTTGCAACCAATACTGCGCCTGTGAATAATCCTGTGTAACACCGATACCGTCACGCAACAGCTGCCCAAGCGCATATTGCGCCTCGGCGAAGTTTTGCTCGGCAGCTTTTTTAAACCATATGACCGCTTGCCGATCACTCTCTGTGCCGCCGTCAGACAGAAAATAGTGATCGCCCAGCTCAAATTGGGCTTGCGCATCGCCTTGCTCTGCGCGGGCTTGCAGCTGTGCCAATGATTCCGCTTGCGCAACTAACGGCAAACTTAAGCATAAAGCCAAAAGTGCGGTGATCAGTTTATACATAAATTCCTCATTTAAGATTAAGCGTTTGATGTGAAGATTCGCCGTTTAGTGTGGGGCGGTTGCTGATGTTAGCAACTTGATGGCGTCGACCGCACTTTGATCTCAATAACCTTGTTTGCGCAGTGTGCGATAGTTATCACAGCCGCTTTGATCACCGTTGCCGCAGGCTTTGGCATACCACTGTTTTGCTTTAATAAAATCTTGTTTCACCCCTTGCCCGTTACTATAGAGAACACCCAAATTATTTTGTGCCTTTGGATTGCCTTGCGCCGCTGCTTTTTGATACCACTGTAGGGCTTGTTGGTAATCCTGTTTCACTCCCCGCCCATCATCATACATGATGCCCAAATTATATTGGGCTGAAGAATGCCCCTGTGCTGCCGCTTCCTGATACCACTTAACGGCTTCCTGATAATCTTGTATCACTTCAGATTGCTCATAGATAACGCCTAAATTATATTGTGCGATAACGTCGCCTTGTGCCACTGCTTTTAGATACCACTTAACGGCTTGGTGATCATCTCGTTTTACCCCTTGTCCATGGTTATACATAAAACCTAAATTATTTTGTGCATAAGCATGACCTTGCTCGGCTGCTTTTTGATACCATATTGCGGCTTGCTGGTAATTTTGTGTAACGCCTTCACCGGTGCTGTAGATAACGCCTAAATTATATTGCGCATCGATATCGCCTTGCTCTGCGCGGGTTTGCAGCTGTGCCAATGATTCCGCTTGCGCAACTAATGGCAAACTTAAGCATAAAGCCAAAAGTGCGGTGATCCGTTTATACATAAACTCCTCATTCAAGATTAAACGTTTAATTTGAAGATGCGCGGTCTATCGTGGGACGGTTGCTGATGCTGGCAACTTGATGGCATCGACCGCACTTTGATCTTTAATCACCTTGCTTATTGAGTTTACGATAATTATCACAACCAAGTTGATCGCCGTTATCACAGGCTTTGCCAAACCAAGATTTTGCGAGCTGAACGTTTTGTTTTACGCCTGTTCCTTCCGTATACATGACACCTAAATTATTTTGTGCACCGGCATCACCGTTATTTGCGGCTTTTTGATACCATTGTGCGGCTTGGTGATAATCCTGCTTAACTCCTTGTCCATTAGCATACAGTAAAGCTAAATTAAATTGTGCATCGGTATGACCGTTATTTGCGGCTTTTTGATACCATTGCGAGGCTTGGCGATAATCTTGTTGAACGCCTTTTCCGTTCTCATATATCCACCCTAAATTATATTGTGCCCTGAAATTGCCTTGTTCAGCGGCTTTTTGATACCACTGCATGGCTTGTTGGTAATCTTGTTTAACTCCTCGTCCATTAGCATACAGTAAAGCTAAATTATATTGTGCATCGCTATTTTCCTGATTTGCAGCTTTTTGATACCATTGTGCGGCTTGGTGAGAATCCTGCTTAACCCCTTGTCCATTAGCATACAGTACACCTAAATTATATTGTGCATCGGCATCGCCTTGTTCTGCTTGGGCTTGCAATTGTTCAAATGATTCCGCTTGTGCGCTTAACGGTAAACTTAAGCATAAAGTCAAAAGTGCGGTATAAAAGTATTTCAGCATAAATTCCTCATTCAAGATTAAACGTTCAATTTGAAAAAATCTTTCGCAGTTTGCACATCGTTGGCAATTTGTTGTTTTAACTGTGCAAAATCGGCAAATTTGATTTCGTTACGGATTTTATGGCGTAGGATCACCTCAAGGGCTTTCCCGTATAAATCTTGTTGAAAATCAAAAAGATGCACTTCCAATAACGGGCGCGTGCCGCCGTCTACGGTCGGGCGGTTGCCGATGTTGGCAACCCCTTGATAACGCCGACCGCACTTGTCGGCAATCTCCACCGCATAGACCCCTTGAATCGGGTTGACTTGGCGGTGCAGGTGAATATTGGCGGTGGGGAAACCGATGGTGCGTCCCAGTTTGTTGCCGTGTGCCACCCGACCGCGAATGCTGTAAGGTTTGCCGAGCATGTTTTCGGCGAGTTTGAGATTGTCTTGTGCCAGCGCTTGGCGAATCAGGGTGCTGCTGATCCGTTGCTGTTGCAGAGAAAAGCTGTCGTTGTTTTCGACCGTGAAACCGAACTGTTCGCCTGCGTGTAACAGCGTTTGAAAATTGCCTTGCCGCTGTGCGCCAAACTGAAAATCATCGCCGATACTGAGAAATTTGACTTGTAATTTATCGACTAAATAATCCTGAATAAAACGCTCGGCGGACAGGTTGGCAAAAGTGCGGTTAAAACGGATACACAGCACATAATCGATGGCGGCTTGGCGTAAAAATACCAGCTTATCACGCAGGCGCATTAAACGTGCCGGAGCATTGTGCGAAGCAAAAAACTCATTCGGTTGCGGTTCAAACAGCATCACCACCGTCGGCAAGCCCAGTTGTTGCGCCTTTTGTTTCAGGTGGGCGAGAATGTGTTGATGACCTAAATGGCAACCGTCAAAGTTGCCGATTGTCAGGGCGCAGCCGTTGTTAAACGCAGGAAGGTTGTAAATGCCTCGAATCAATTGCATAGCGTTATCGTCAGTTCTTCTGAAAAATTGAGCAAGATAATAACATATTAGTGACGGAAATGTTGTTTACGCACACCGAATAATGCCAGCAAGATAAAATAAGACAACACAGCACCGACAATCAACCAGCTTAACCAATGCACCCGCTCGAAAAAAGCCATCGCCGCCCACTGCGTCAACGTCGGCGAATAGTAAAAAATAAAAGCGCCCATGCCGATAGCCGCCGCCAATAAGCGCAAGGCGAACAGCAGGGTGGTTTGGCTAAATTGATACACGCCGGCTTTGGCAAGTCCGTGGTAGAGCAGATAGGCATTGAGGGTGGAGGACATCGCCGAGGCAATCGCCAAGCCGACATAACCAAACGGAATCGCCAGCAGGTTAAAGCCCATGTTGCTCACCATGGCGATAATGCCGTAGCGCACCGGCGTTTTGGTGTCTTGCCGTGCGTAGTAGCCGTTGGCGAGGATTTTGATCAGCATATAACTCAGCAGTGCACTGGTGAACGCCCATAGCGAATAAGAGGCGGCGACTACATCGGACAGCAGAAAACTGCCGCGCATAAACAGCACCATCAGCATCGGCTGTGCCAACACTGCAATGCCGACAGCCGCCGGCATACCCAACAGCAAAATCATGCGCACGCCCCAATCCATGGTGTTGCGGAACGCTTGGCTGACCACATGGTCCGGATTGGCTTGATCACGGTTGACATGGTGGCGGGCGAGAGTCGGCAGGATCACGGTGGAAATCGCAATGCCGAACAGCCCGAGCGGAAATTCCAGCAGGCGGTCGGAATAATACAGCCAGCTGATCGAACCGGTCATCAGGAAACTGGCGATAAAGGTGTCCAACAACAGATTGATTTGGCTGACCGACACCCCGAACAGCGCCGGAATCATCAAGGTGCGGATTTTTTTCACGCCCGGATCGTTCCACGCCCATTTCGGTTTGACCAGCATTTTGGCTTGTTTTAAAAACGGAATCTGGAATAAAAATTGCAACAAACCACCGAGGAAAATCCCGATCGCCAGCGCCATATCCGGGCTTTCCATGCGCGGCGCCAAGAAAAGTGCGGTCGCAATCATCGCGATATTCAGCAGCACCGGTGAAAACGCCATCACGCCGAATTTACCAAGCGTGTTTAAAATCGCCCCCGACAGCGCCACCAAGGTGATAAACCACAAATAAGGAAAGGTGATTTTCAACAGCAGCGAGGCTTGTTCATATTTGTAAGCGTCAGGACCGTCGTTGAGCCAATCCATAAACCAGCCGGTACCGAAAATCGCCGCAATTACCGGCGAACCGACCATCGCAACAACGGTGACAATCGCCACCAAGCCGCCGAGTGTGCCATTCACTTTGGCGACAAATTCCTGCGTTCGGCTTAAATCGCCTTCTTTGCGGTATTCCGCCAGCACCGGAATAAACGCCTGCGAAAACGCCCCCTCGGCAAACAGTCGGCGTAAGAAATTGGGGATACGGTTGGCGAACAGGAAAATATCGGCGGCCGCGCCGGCACCGAGCAAATTGGCGATCACCACGTCACGGATCAAGCCCAAAATGCGCGAAAGCAGGGTCATACCGCTGACGATAATGCCGGATTTTAATAACGGTTTACTCAAAACAGGCTCTCTGATGGCAGAATAAGTTGAATGACTTACGTCGAATGATTGGGCTAATTGTATAGAAAATTTGTTTTTTAGCTATATTCCACATAAAAAAACTGCTAAAATTGCGCCCCTATGTGTGAAATAACGTGTTAGGTAGAGCGTGCGAAGTCGGGAATGATGACGAAAGTGGCTCTTTTGTCCGAACCCTGTTTTCGCTGTGGCTACAACCCTAAATCGTGTCTTGTTGCGGCAATACACGGCGATAACGAACAAAGTGCATATTACTATTTGGCAAACGCATATTGACAAACGCATAGAAAACAGGCATATTCTACGCCTTTATTTTTATGTCCATTTTTTACAGAAATTTTTGGGAGTTTGACCTTGGCTAATATCAAGTCAGCGAAAAAACGTGCGATTCAATCTGAAAAACGCCGTCAGCACAATGCAAGTCAACGTTCTATGATGCGTACTTACATCAAAAAAGTATACGCAGCCGTAGCGAGCGGTGACAAATCCACAGCCGAAACCGCATTCGTCGAAATGCAAAAAGTGGTGGACAGAATGGCTTCTAAAGGCTTAATCCACGCAAACAAAGCGGCTAACCACAAATCTAAATTATCTGCACAAATCAAAAAGTTGGCAGCATAATTCCGTTTGTCGTTGAAAACGTTTTAAACTGAAAACCGCACTTTAAAAGTGCGGTTTTTTATGGCCTTTAATTCGGGTTAACGGCTAAAGCGCCGTCTTTGGGAATGAAAACGCCGTGCCGCATTGGCGTGCCGATTGTTGTTGACCGCACTTTTCTCCTCTTTATGCAGCAAAACAATTTTACGCCGTCTGCGCAAGAAATAGTGGATACTACTGGCAAACACCACGCCGCACAGGAAAACAATGATCAGTTCGCCGTATAAATGGTGGAACAGGGCGTTGATTTTGGCTTGCGTCGTTTGGCCGTATTGGGTGTCGAAGGTGACGCGCAGGTAGCCGAGCAGACCGCGTGCCGATGAATAGATGGGTTCGACGATTTGCTGGGTGGCGGCGGTTTGTTCACGGTCTGGGTTGTCCAAGCCAATGCGGTTGCGGAAATTGAATTGGTTGCTGCTTTGCGCCAAAATGGTGCCTTGCGCCGAATACACCGTTGCATCGAGTACAAATTCTTGCAGGCGGAATTGATCCAGACTTTCGCTTAAACTTTCCTGCTTGGCATTATTGACCAACAACACTGACATCAAATTCGCCTGTTGCCGCACCAGCGTATGCGACAGATAAGAAACCTGATTGACACTGGCAAGCTGCGAACCGACTTTAAACTGGTTTACGCCGTACAGAATCACGCTCATAATCGCCGCGCAGCACAAAATAATCGTCAGTAACAGCACGGATTTGATGATTTTTTCTTTGTTTAAATAGACCAACGTCGCCTCTTATAAATGTTCAAATGCACGAAATTATGCTAAGGTCTGCAGACTTATTCATAACGGCGAATTATAGCATATTTAAACAAGTTGGAACGATTATGTCACAACAGGCTCTCAACACTATTATCGATTTTTGGCCGCAGCTGCCGACCGAACTGAATCCGAATCATGCGATTGCGACTGAGAGGCAGCCGTTTGTGTTATATGGCAAAGGACTGGATAAAACGGTTTTATCGGCATTTGCCGCACAAACGGGGCAAGCCTTGCGCCTTTGCGATGCTTGGTTGTCGGAGTCGTATGTCGCGGTGATTTTGCAGGGACGATATGGTGACGATTTGCTGAAATCGGCGCACGCTCTGGCATTGGATATTGCACCGTTGTGCGCCGTACCGCACTTGCAGCAAGCCGGTTTGTTGGTGATGGATATGGATTCGACCGCGATTCAAATCGAATGTATCGACGAAATCGCCAAGCTGGCAGGTAGCGGTGAGCTGGTGTCGGCAATCACCGAGCAGGCGATGCGTGGCGAGCTGGATTTTGAACAAAGTCTGCGCCGTCGGGTCGGCACATTGCAAGGTGCACCGGAAAGCATTTTGCAGCAAGTGCGGTCTGAACTGCCGCTAATGCCCGGTTTAGTGCGGTTGTTGCAAGTATTGCAGCAGCACGGTTGGCGCACGGCGATTGCTTCCGGCGGCTTTACCTATTTTGCCGATCATTTAAAACAAACCTTAAAACTGGACGCCGCGGTGTCGAACCAACTGGAGATTATCGACGGCGTCTTGAGCGGACAGGTGAGCGGGCAGGTGGTTGACGCCAAGTTTAAAGCGCAAACCCTCAAGCATTTGCGTGAGCAATTTGGTTTAAGCAAACAACAGACCATTGCGATTGGCGACGGTGCGAATGATCTGCCGATGTTGGCGGAGGCGGGTTTGGGGATAGCGTTTCATGCCAAGCCGAAAGTGCAGCAACAGGCGCAGGTGGTGGTGAATCATGCCGATTTAACCGCACTTTTGCTATTATTGGCAGCCAATCAACGTTTGCAAGCGCTGTAAAGATTAAAAACCATAAAATTGAACATAAATTTGAGATTAAGGAGAAAGACATTATGCCTTCTTTTGATATTGTATCCGAAGTGACCGTGCATGAAGTGCGCAATGCGGTGGAAAATGCCAACCGTGATTTGAGCAATCGCTGGGATTTTAAAAATGTGCAGGCGACGATTGATCTGAATGAAAAAGAGGTCAAAATCAAAGTCAGTAGCGAATCGGATTTTCAGGTTGAACAATTGTTGGATATTTTACGCAATGCGATGATTAAACGCGGTATCGAACATAATTCGTTGGATATTGACGAGCAGTTCGAGCACAGCGGCAAGATTTACAGCAAGGAAGTGAAGATCAAGCAAGGGATTGAAAGCGAGATGGCGAAGAAAATCACCAAATTGGTGAAAGACGCCAAAATCAAGGTGCAAACCCAAATTCAGGGCGACCAAGTGCGAGTAACCGGCAAGTCGCGCGACGATTTGCAGGCGGTTATCCAATTGGTTAAAAACGCCGAATTGGGGCAGCCGTTCCAGTTTAATAATTTTAGAGATTAGTAGCCGTTGATCTCAAGTAAGAGGTGGTGATGATGCAGACTCAAGCTAAAACCGGCTGGTTTAAAAAGCTATTAAAGCAATATGATCAACTCTGCAAAGATCTTGGGGTGGATAAAGGCGGCGGCTGTCGCCGTTGCGTGCCGATCATCAAACAAGATCCAGAGCCGGAAAAGCAAAATAAAAAAGATAGCGAATAATCGATGGCGGATAACGCTTTGCTGCCGCTGGACGTGGTGATTCCCTGCTATAACGCCGAAAAGACGCTGCAAAGAGCGGTTGACAGCGTACTGAACCAAAGTGCGGTTCACCGTCTGTATCTGATCGACGATGGTTCGCAAGACCGCACTTGGCAGTTGATCCAACAATTGGCGGCGCGATCGGGGCGGATATCGGCACTGCAAATGACGCTTACCAAAACGAAGCCCTGACCGCCGCACAACTCGCCTTGTCCAACTTCAATTATCTCAGCATGGTTCGTCTGCCGTTGATTGCGGTTGATTTGCCGCTGCGTTATGCGCAACATGCGGATTTGGCGCACGCTTGGCAGATTTTGCAAATGACGGTGGGTGGCAATACGGTTTTTCGCCGTGCGCTGTTTTTGGCCGCCGGCGGTTTTCCGCAAGATCCACTGTTCCGTCGTTTGGGCGGAGAAGACGGCGCGTTAGGACGGGCGTTTGTGGCGGCTACCGTGGTCGGCACATTGTTTGATCAATGGGGTGAGAGCGGTTTGAACGGACAAAAGTGCGGTAATGACAGCGTTCAGGCGGCCGGCGTGTTGCACTTTTGTCGTGACGGCATGCACGCCGAGCGTTTGTTGGACGCTGTGCTTTTTCAGCGGCATGATCCGCAAGTGCTGCACTATTTACCCCAAGCGGAGCAGGTGACACAACGGATTATCCGGCAATTACAACAACTGTCGCCGGCGTTACAAGTGGAAAAGTGCGGTGTCATGCCGTTGTATTGGCAAGTGTAACAAGCCTTACTTTCAGCGAGATTTCTTCCCCTCAAGCTTCCCCTCAAGCGGCAGATAAAGGCCAGAATTGTGTTTTTTATCACATTTTTGATATAAAACCGCGCGATATTTTTTTACAATTCTTTCACTAATTATAAATTCTGTTAGAATGCCCGCACCTTTATCGTCTTGGTTTTTTGGGGTGTTATTATGTTATGGTTTTTAATTTGTGTCGGCTTGCTGTTGGCAGGCTATTTTGTGTACGGCTCGATTATTGAGAAAATTTTCAAAATCAACCCGTCACGGGTTACACCGGCGCACCATATGGCTGACGGCTGCGATTATGTGCCGATGTCCAAGAAAAAAATTTGGTTGATCCAGTTGCTGAATATTGCCGGAACCGGTCCGATTTTCGGCCCGATTCTAGGGGCGCTTTATGGACCGGTGGCAATGTTGTGGATCGTTTTCGGCTGCATTTTTGCCGGTGCGGTGCATGATTATTTCTGCGGAATGTTAAGTATTCGTAACAAAGGGGCAAATATTCCGTTCTTGGCCGGTAAATATTTAGGCCAACCTGCCAAACATTTTATGAATGTGCTGGCAATCTTGCTATTGCTGTTGGTTGGTGTGGTCTTCGTTGCCAGTCCGGCATCATTATTAACCAATATCACCACCGATATCATGAGTTCCGGTTCTGTCGGGGCGGTGAATGAGGAAGCGACAAGCCGCGCCAGCATTTTGGTGATCTGGACCAGTATCATTTTCATTTACTATCTGTTGGCGACATTGGTGCCGATCGACAAAATTATCGGTCGTATCTATCCGCTGTTCGGCGCATTGTTGCTGTTTATGACGGTGGGTATGCTGTTCGGCTTAATTTTCGAGGGAATTCCGATGTTCAGAAGCATCGGTATGGACGTTGATTTCGGGACTTTCTTACAGAACTTACACCCGAAAGATCTGCCGATTTGGCCGTTGCTGTTTATCACCATCGCCTGCGGTGCGATTTCCGGTTTCCATGCGACGCAAACACCGTTAATGGCACGTTGTACTGAAAATGAGAACGAAGGTCGCTTTATTTTTTACGGCGCGATGATCGGCGAAGGGGTGATTGCATTAATTTGGTGTATGGTCGGTCTGAGCTTCTATGAGTCCTCGGAAGCAATGAATGCCGCGATTGCTGCCGGAACACCGTCTAAAGTGGTATACGACTCTGCTATCGGTATGCTGGGAGTATTTGGCGGTGTCTTGGCGGTGTTAGGCGTGGTGATTTTACCTATTACTTCCGGCGACACCGCATTCCGCGCTGCGCGTTTGCTGATTGCCGACTTCTTTAAAATGGAACAGCGTAGCTTGGTCAAACGCTTGTTGATTGCGATTCCTCTGTTTATTGTCGGCTTTATTGTCTCGAAAGTGGATTTCCAAGTGCTATGGCGCTATTTTGGTTGGGCGAACCAAACAACGGCAACTGTAATGCTGTGGGTCGCTGCGGCTTATTTATACCGTTACGCTAAATTCCACTGGGTTGCGACTGTGCCGGCGGTGTTTATGACAACCGTATGTTCCACTTTCCTGTTCAATGCGCAAATCGGCTTCGGCTTAGATTATCAATTGTCGGTTTACTTGGGATTTGCTACTGCAGCTGTTGCTGTCGTTGCGTTCTTTGGGCTGTTGAAACCGATCGCGGTCGGCGATCCGGATTCGGAACCTTCCACTTAATATTTCAAACTGAAAATAAAAAGCGAGCTAATAGCTCGCTTTTTTTGTGTTTTGAATTAGATTAAAACCACCTTTTCTCAGCTTATTCTCATGATATTCAATGCGTTATAGTAATTTTATTGATGTTTCAAGATTTGAATCGCGAATTTTTCAGTTTTTTATGATTAAAAAATATTTCAAAATGAAATAAAAATATTTCATTTTGTGATCTAGTTAAAGTTTTTTGCTTTTAAAATACCGTAATATTTCCTCACTGATTGGCGCAGCGCAAATCAGCAGCCCGTATTTTGATACGAAACTATTTTGATGAGGTTATTTATGATGATTGAAGCGATTACACAGGGCGCGGAATGGTTTATCGGGCTATTCCAAAAAGGGGGCGAAGTTTTTAGCGGAATGGTGACGGGGATTCTGCCGTTGCTGATTTCGTTACTGGTTATTATGAATGCGTTAATCACCTTTATCGGGCAAGCGCGTATTGAACGTTTGGCGCAGCGCAGCGCCGGCAATCCGATTTCCCGCTATTTGATTCTGCCGGTATTCGGCACTTTCGTATTTTGTAATCCGATGACCCTGAGTTTAGGACGTTTCCTACCGGAACGTTATAAACCCAGTTATTACGCCGCAGCCTCTTATAGCTGCCACTCGATGAACGGTTTGTTTCCGCATATCAATCCCGGCGAGCTGTTCGTGTATTTGGGCATTGCCAACGGTTTGACCACGCTGGGCGTGCCGCTTGCGCCGCTGGCGGTCAGCTATTTACTGGTTGGCATGGTAACCAATTTCTTCCGCGGCTGGGTGACGGATTTTACGACGGCGGTTTTTGAAAAACGCATGAATATCAGATTGGCACGCGAAGTACATTTATAAGCGATTGGAGAGGAGCATAGGATCATGACAAAAGCGATTTATATTGAAAAAGGTAACGGCGGCTGGGGCGGCCCGCTGACCGTGCCGGTGACGGCAGGCAAAAAAGTGCTGTATATGACGGCGGGAACCCGTCCGGCGATTGTGGACAAATTAATCGAATTGACCGGTTGGGAAGCGGTGGACGGATTTAAAGACGGTGAGCCGAGCGCTGACGAAATCGGCATTGCGATTATTGATTGCGGCGGTGTGTTGCGCTGCGGACTTTATCCGAAGCGCCGTATTCCGACCATTAATATCCACGCCACCGGCAAATCAGGACCGCTGGCAGAATTTATCGTCGAGGATATTTATGTCTCTGCGGTGAAAGAAAGCAATATCCGCTTAATTGACAGTGATGCGGGCGTGCCTGCCGATTCGGCAATGCAAAGCGCAGCCGGGGACAGCAAAAGTAGGCTTGGGAACAGCGAAAGTGCGGTTGGAGAAAGCCAAAGTGCGGTTAAAACCTATGACAGCAGTAAAAAAATCACCGAACAGAGTGATGGCTTGCTAGCCAAAATCGGTATGGGAATGGGCTCGGTGGTGGCGGTGTTTTTCCAAGCCGGACGGGATACGATCGATACCGTACTGAAAACCATTTTACCGTTTATGGCGTTCGTTTCCGCTTTAATCGGCATCATTATGGCATCGGGCTTAGGCGATTGGATCGCACACGGCTTGACCCCGTTGGCAAACAGCCCGATTGGCTTGGTGACGTTGGCGCTGATCTGCTCTTTTCCGTTTTTATCGCCGTTCTTGGGGCCGGGTGCGGTGATTGCGCAAGTGATCGGCGTGCTGGTCGGGGTGCAGATCGGCATGGGCAATATTCCGCCGAGTTTGGCGTTGCCGGCGCTGTTTGCGATTAATGCACAGGCGGCGTGCGATTTTATTCCAGTCGGGCTGTCTTTGGCGGAAGCCAAACAAGATACCGTGCGCGTGGGCGTACCCTCGGTTTTGGTCAGCCGTTTCTTAACCGGTGCGCCGACCGTTTTGCTGGCGTGGTTTGTTTCCGCCTTTATTTATTAAACCATTGCTATTAAACAACTGCTATTAAACAACTGTGTGAGGATTGGCTAATGCAAATTATTTACCAAACGACAATTACCAAAATCGGTCAATTTGCCCGTGATGCGCTGGCGGAAAATATGTTGATCACCTTTAAGCAAGGCGCGCCGCAAGATCTGGAGGATTTCTGCTTTATTCACCGACATGGTGAATTGCACACGGAAGTGCGCTGCGGCGATGTGTTACAGATCGATCAACAGGAGTATGCCATTACTGCGGTCGGCTCGGTCGCCGCATTTAATTTAAAAGCGTTGGGGCATGTGACGTTTCGCTTCGATGCCGCCGCCGAAGCCGAGTATCCGGGCACAATCCATGTAAGCGGTGCAGTGCCGACCGCACTTGATGTGAATTCAGTTTTAAAAATCAAACGTAAATAATCAGGAGTCTATTATGAATACAAAAGTGGCTGTCGTCGTCGGCGGCGGACAAACCTTAGGCGCATTTTTAGCCGTCGGTTTGGCGGAACAGGGCTATCGGGTCGCCGTTGCCGATTTAAATCAGGCAAATGCCGTCAAAACCGCCGCTGAAATTCAGCAAAAGTGCGGTCGGCAATCGGCGCAGGGCTTTCAAGTCGACGCCACCGACGAGCAGAGCGTGGTAGCGCTGGCGCAGCAGGTGGATCAGGCGTTCGGACAGGTCGATTTGCTGGTGTACAGCGCCGGTGTTGCCAAAGCGGCGCCGATCACCGATTTTGCGCTGAATGACTTTGAATTTTCGGTCAAAGTGAATTTAACCGGTTATTTTTTGTGTGCCAGAGAGTTTGCCAAGCTGATGATCCGTGACGGCATTCAAGGGCGGATTATCCAAATCAACTCTAAATCCGGCAAGGTCGGCAGTAAACATAACTCCGGTTACAGCGCCGCCAAATTCGGCGGTGTCGGGCTGACCCAATCGCTGGCGCTGGATTTGGCGGACAAAGGCATTACCGTGCACTCTTTGATGTTGGGCAATTTACTTAAATCGCCGATGTTCCAGTCGTTGATTCCGCAATATGCCGAAAAATTGGGCATTGCGGTACAAGAGGTGGAGCAGAGCTATATTGACAAAGTGCCGCTGAAACGGGGCTGCGACTATCAGGACGTGCTGAATGTTTTGCTGTTTTACGCCAGTGAACAGGCTTCTTACTGCACCGGACAATCAATCAACATTACCGGCGGACAGGTGATGCTTTAATAAAAAAATGGCGGGTTTGCTCACATTTATTTGCATAATCCGCCAATTTTCTTTCAAAATGTGAGATAATTTGGTTTATGGATACTATAAATATACTAATTTTAGTTGCCGTCCTCGCTTGGTTATTGCAAATAGCGCTCGGCTGGCGGCAAGTATCACGCTTTAACACCGCATTTGAATTATTATGCCAGCAGGGGAATGTCGGCGTCGGACGGACACAGGGACGTTTCAAACCAAAGGTTGTCATTGCCGTTGCTTTTGATTCAAACAAATATGTTACGGACTCATTGTTAATGAAAGGCTATACCGTTTTCTCCCGTCCTCAATCTATTGGCGGATTAAAAGGATTGAAGCTCGGAGAAATTGTGCCGCGGCTTATTTTTCCTGATAACCAAGCCTGTCAGGAAGCGTTGGCGGAGGCGATTCGTTTGCAATAGATCCGTCACTGAACAACGATGAGATGGAATTGTATGAAACCCAAAGAAAGGCAAGCCGCGATTATTGATTATCTGGAAGTGCACGGCAAAACGCCGGTGGATAATCTTGCCAACCACTTTAAAACGACCGGCGCCACTATTCGCAAAGACCTGACCGCACTTGAAGAGAGCGGCAAAGTGCTGCGCACCTACGGCAGTGTGGTGCTGACCAACAACGATGAAGGCGATTTGCCGATTATCAACAAAGCCAATATCAATTTGGAAAACAAGAAGAAAATTGCCAAAGCCGCCGTCGAGTTGATCAAAGAGGGCGATTCGATGATTATTGATGCAGGCAGCACGGTGTTGCAGATGATTCCGTTTTTATCCAAAGTGGATAATTTAACGATCATGACCAATAGCCTGCATATCATCAATAGCTTGGCAAATCTGGATAAGAATTACGAACTGCTGATGTGCGGCGGCACTTATCGCCCGAAATCGGCGTCATTTCATGGCATTTTGGCCGAATCGACCTTTGAGAAATTCGCTTTTGACAAACTGTTTATCGGCACCGACGGTTTTGATCTGAATGTCGGCTCGACCACATTTAACGAAGTGCACGGTGTCAGCACCGCGATGTGTAACGCCGCGCAACAAATTATCCTGCTGGCGGACTCCTCCAAATTCGGCAGACGCAGCCCGAATGTCGTGTGTCCGTTGGAGAAAATTGATACCATCATCACCGACAAAGGGCTGGATCGGCAGATTTACCAAACGCTCACTGCGAAAAATATTCGGGTGATTTTAGCCGATTGATCAGGGCAGACCGCACTTTGCTTTGTCAGGCAATTTTGTTAGGGCAATAACAATAGGTCAATAACAAAAAGTGCGGTTATTCTTTTCGCTATAGTGGCAGAATTCAGGCAAAAAAATACCGCACTTTGGTGTTGAACCGAAAGTGCGGTATTGAACGGGTTAGCTTAACAGCTCAATTATTTAGCAATGTGAGCAACCAAGTCTAATACTTTGTTTGAGTAACCGGTTTCGTTATCGTACCAAGATACCAATTTAACGAAAGTGTCGGTTAATGCGATACCTGCATCCGCATCGAATACGGAAGTCAAGGCACAGCCGTTAAAGTCGGTAGAGACTACGGCATCTTCAGTGTAACCCAATACGCCTTTCAATTCGCCGTTGAAAGTTTTACCTTCGGCTGCGTCTTTGATCGCGGCTTTGATTTGTTCGTATGTAGCGGCTTTTTCCAAGTTAACGGTCAAGTCGACAACAGACACGTTTGGTGTTGGAACACGGAACGCCATACCGGTCAGTTTACCGTTCAATGCCGGTAATACTTTACCGACCGCTTTAGCAGCACCGGTTGAAGAAGGAATGATGTTTTGTGCCGCACCACGGCCGCCGCGCCAGTCTTTGGCTGACGGACCGTCAACGGTTTTTTGAGTTGCTGTGGTTGCGTGAACAGTGGTCATCAAACCGTCTTTGATACCGAAAGTTTCATGAATAACACGCGCCAGAGGGGCTAAACAGTTAGTGGTGCATGAAGCGTTGGACACGATATCTTGACCGGCATATTCGCTGAAGTTTACACCGCTAACGAACATTGGGGTATTATCTTTTGACGGACCGGTTAAAACGACTTTTTTCGCACCTGCAGTGATGTGTTTGCGTGCAGTTTCATCAGTCAGGAACAAGCCGGTGGCTTCAACTGCGATATCAACGCCGATTTCATTCCATTTCAGGTTCGCAGGATCACGTTCAGCGGTAACACGGATGCTTTTTCCGTTTACGACTAAGTTGCCATCTTTCACTTCAACGGTACCATCAAAACGACCGTGAGTTGAATCGTATTTCAGCATGTAAGCCATGTAATCAACATCGATCAAGTCGTTGATACCGACTACTTCGATGTCATCACGTTGTTGCGCTGCACGGAAAACGATACGACCGATACGGCCAAAACCATTAATACCAATTTTAATTGCCATGAGATTTTTACCCTTCATTAAGTTTAACAAAATTACTACATTTCCCTGCCATTTTGCTTAAAAACATTACATTTAGCACCATTTTTGCACATCATTGCAGTTTCATGTAACTCTGTGAAGTATATCACAGGTTTCCCTTGCTCTGAAACAACAAATTCTTGAGGCAAGTCAAGATAGCGGAAAAAATATAACAGATAATGAAAGCTGGGTATAGCGGTGAGAAAATTCGCGCTATTTTGGTGTATTTTGTTTTAGAATGGGAAAGGATTTAACGTTAAAACCAGCGGAGAAAAGCATGAAAACAAAGGAGCAATTGAGTGCCGAGCAGCGGCGGATCTGTTTGGAACAAGGCACGGAATTGCCGTTTAGCGGCAAACTGTTACAGCAGCAGGGAGTGGGGTTATACCGTTGTTTGTTGTGTGAGTCGCCGCTGTTTGTGTCGGATACCAAATTTGATGCCGGTTGTGGCTGGCCGAGTTTTTATCAGCCTGTCTCGGAACAGGCGATTCGTTATTTGGACGATTACAGTCTGTCGCGCCATCGCACCGAAATCCGCTGCGGCAACTGTGATTCGCATTTAGGGCATGTGTTTGATGACGGGCCGCCGCCAACCGGATTGCGTTTTTGCGTCAATTCGGTTTCGTTGCTTTTTGAGAATGGGGAAAGTGGTGAAATAATAGAAGGGTAACAGTCTAAAAATGTGATTTGGTTAGCATTTTTTCATATAAGATCATAAATGGTTATTCTTTTTTCGCAACTTGATTACAATACTTCATTATTGGTAGATCATATTTTAAAAAAAGAAATAAATTCAGGGTAGGAAAATGAATTACAGTCGTGCGATTTTGCGTAATTTTTTGGGGAAAACACCGGATTGGTATAAAGCGTGTATTTTGGGGTTTTTAATCGTCAATCCGATTATTTATTATATGATTAGCCCCTTTTGGGCTGGGTGGTTGCTGGTCGCCGAATTTATTTTCACCTTGGCAATGGCGCTGAAATGCTATCCGTTACAGGCGGGTGGCTTATTGGTTATCGAAGCCATTGCTATCGGTATGACTACACCGCACCAAATTATGCACGAAGTGATGGCAAACATTGAAGTATTGCTGCTGTTGATGTTTATGGTGGCAGGGATCTTCTTTATGAAGCAACTGCTGTTGTTCATTTTTACTAAGTTGCTGTTGGGCATTCATTCCAAATTGCGCCTTTCGCTGGCATTCTGCTTGTGTGCGGCTTTTTTATCGGCATTTCTCGACGCCTTGACCGTGGTGGCGGTGATTATCAGTGTCGGTACCGGCTTTTATGCGGTCTATCACAAAGTCGCTTCCGGGTACACCTTTGACGACAATTCCGATGATATTTTCAACGATCAAAAAATTGATATGTCGCGTAATACCTTGGAACAATTCCGCAGTTTCTTGCGCAGCTTAATGATGCACGCCGGAGTGGGAACCGCACTTGGTGGCGTGATGACCATGGTGGGCGAGCCGCAAAACCTGATTATTGCCGCGCAAGCCAATTGGGGCTTTGGTGAATTTTTCCTGCGTATGCTGCCGGTCACGTTGCCGGTGCTGATTTGCGGAACATTGACGTGCTTGGCGCTGGAGCGTTTTAAAGTGTTTGGTTATGGCCAGCGTTTACCCCAAAAAGTCTGGGTGGTACTGGCGCGTTATGAACGGGAACAGAGCCGGAAATTGACCGAACAGGATCGTGCCAAATTGTATATTCAGGCATTGGTCGGGATCTGGTTGATTTGCGGTTTGGCATTCCATTTGGCTGCGGTCGGTTTGATTGGTTTGAGCGTGATTATTTTGGCTACCGCGTTCTGCGGTATCACCGAAGAACATGCGTTGGGTAAAGCGTTCCAAGATGCGTTGCCGTTTGCTTCGTTATTGGTCGTTTTCTTTGCCGTGGTGTCGGTGATTATCGATCAGGGCTTGTTTCAGCCGATTATCCAGTTTGTGTTGCACGCCTCGGAAGAGACCCAGTTGGCACTCTTTTATATCTTTAACGGTTTACTGTCGGCAATTTCCGATAATGTGTTTGTCGGCACGGTGTATATTAACGAAGCCAAAACCGCACTGAGCGCCGGCACCATCACTCAACAGCAATTTGAACTGATTGCGGTGGCGATCAACACCGGTACCAATCTGCCGTCGGTCGCTACGCCGAACGGACAGGCGGCTTTCCTGTTTTTATTAACCTCTTCATTTGCACCGCTCATTCGTTTATCTTATGGGCGAATGGTTTACATGGCTTTACCTTATACTATCGTTTTGTCACTAGTTGGGTTAGTATCTGTAGAATTACTTTTACCGGAATTTATGCTTTGGTTCGAAAGCATGGGCTGGTTTGTTACACCATAAGAAGGAAAGCAAATGTTTCATTTTTTAAAACAGGCATCTCTCAGTCGCGGCAGTTGGTTTTTGTTATTGCTTTCTTGCGTGGTGTTCGAAGGGGCAGGGCTGTATTTTCAGCATGTGATGAAGCTGGAGCCGTGCGTGATGTGTATTTATGAACGCGTGGCGATTTTGGGGATCGCATTGGCGGCGGTATTTGCCATGCTTGCGCCGCGTTTATTGCTGGTTCGTCTGCTGGCGCTGGCAATCGGTTTGTTTAGTGCGGTCAAAGGATTACTGTTAGCGCTGCAACATACCGATTATCAATTAAATCCGGCGCCGTGGAACCAATGCCCGTTGATGGTGGAGTTTCCGACGACATTACCGCTAAATAAATGGTTGCCGCAAATGTTTGAGGCTTACGGTTCTTGCAGCGAATTGCAATGGTCGTTTTTAGGCTTTGCCATGCCGCAGTGGTTAATTGTGATTTTTGCCGCTTATATTTTAGTGTTGGGATTGGTGTTGATCAGCCAGGTCAAGCCAACACGTTCACGCCAACGGACACTGTTCAAATAAGCGGTTTCAAATAGCCCGCATACGCAAAAGAGCGGTTATCTAGCCATTCGGGCTGATAACCGCTCTTTTGCGTTTTGCCGTTCGTTTTAATAACCCGTTCGTTTTAATAACCCGAGATATTAAAATCCGGCGTGAATAAATTTTCTTTAATGCGTTTCACTTGGGTTTTTAACGTGCCGTCAGGATACAGCTCAAATTCGCGCCAGCCCGGCGGCATCACGCCTAAACTAAAATGGTAACTGTCGGATTTAAACTGAATACAGGTCGACGGTGTGGTCAGAATACGGTAGTTATTCCATTGGATATCCATCGCCTGATGAATGTGACCGCTGATGATCGCTTTAATATGCCGGTGTTGGCTCAGGCAGCTTAAAAACTCTGAAGTATTGCGCAGGTTGTGTTGATCCAACCAGGCAGAACGCGTTGGCGCAATATGGTGATGCAACACCACCAGCGTATGTAACTCAGGATATTGCTCCAGCTTGGCGAGCAGCCAATCGAGTTGATACTGGTTCAAATAGCCGTGCGGCACGTTCAGCACTTGGCTGTCGAGCATCAGAATTTGCCAATGCTCATTAATGATAATGTGTTTCAACGGAGAAATATAGTCGGACTGCTGATTGAGCACATCGACCATATGCGGCTGATAATCGTGATTGCCCGGAATCCAAAACACCGGTTTTTGCAGGCGTGTAATCTCCTCGCTGAAATAGCGGTACCCCTCCAAGCTGCTGTCTTGTACCAAATCACCGGTCGCCAAGACAAATTCGAAATTAAAGGGGGTTTGCTTAATTTCGGATAAAACCGCAGCGAAACTATCAAAGGTATTAATCCCCAGTAGTTCGGATTTTTTATCGGCAAACAGATGGGGATCGGTTACTTGAATAAACCGCACCGGCGTACTGTCCGAATGGTGTAAAAAAGTCGTTCTCAAAATATACCAACAAAATTTATAAAAAATAAAAATAATTCGTAACTGATAAGATACTGTTTTTGATAAAAATGTCAGTATTTTTATATTAAAAATGCTAGTAGGCGCACATTTTGTATTAAATAATCGCGAAGAATTAGAGTTACATCACTGTTTTTTAACTTATAACCATAATTTTTTTAAGCGTTGGTGATTCAGTTGCAGCCACTGTAAACCGATCACCGCAATACTGTTGTCAATTTGACCGCTTTCAACCCATTGATAGGCTTGTTCACGGCTGACGACATGCACTTTAATATCTTCGTGTTCTTCCGCCAGCCCGTGCAAACCGCCGGCTTGGGTTGTATCCACTTTACCGGCAAACAGGTGAATCCGTTCGAATACACCGCCCGGGCTGTCCCACACGCTGAGTGCCGGCAGAATTTGCTGAATGTCAACGCCGGCTTCCTCTTGTGCTTCCCGTTGTGCCACGTCAAGCGGCTGCTCGTTCTCTTCCACCATGCCGGCGATCAACTCCAGCAACCAAGGGGATTTTTCACTCTCGGCGACATAAGCGCCGATCCGCACTTGCTCGACCAATACCACTTCATCACGCAGCGGATCATAAGCGATTACGGCAGACGCCGCACCTTTATACAATAATTCGCGGGTGACCGTGCCGCTGTAACCGCCGGCAAACAGTTTGTGGCGGAATTGGATTTTGTAGAGCTTGAAGAAGCCGTCATAGACCAGCTCTTGTTGTTGGATCGCTAAATCTGCGGCGGAGAATTGTTCTATCGACATATTGGTTTCCTTAATCTTGATATTTTATGGCTTAGGGTAAGGATAGCGGAGCAAAAGATTATTGCGCCATAGTGTACCAAATTAGGCTTTTTTTTCACTTACATTTCCAAACGCTTTTAGGTAAAATGAAAAAATGAACGATCATTTAGTGGAGAAACACATGAAAAAAACAACATTGTTGCTGTCGGTGTTAAGTGTAGGGTTGATGACGCAACAAGTGATGGCTGCATCTTTAATGGAGGCCTACGAACAGGCGAAAGCCAGTGATCCTGTTGTGAAAAAAGCCTATGCGGACAGCCAACAGATTATGGAGGGCAAAAATCAGGCAAAAGGCGCGCTGTTACCGCAACTCAACGCGAGCGCCAGTTATGGCAGCAACCGTTATGTGGATCACGGCAAGACTCACGACAGCGGCTATAACAACAGTTTTAACCAAAACCGCGCTTTCAGTATCGGCTTGAATTTAAGCCAAACATTATTTGATATGAGCTTGTGGCGTAATTTGTCATTGCAGGAAAAAACGGCGCAACAAGCGGAAGTCTCTTATCAGGCAACCCAGCAAAACTTGCTTTACCGCGTGGCAACCGCGTATATTTCGGTGCTGAACAGCATTGATACCTTGGCATCGGTGCAATCCGAAAAAAGTGCGGTTTACAACCAATTAAGCAACACCAATCAGCAATATCAAGTCGGCTTGGTGGCGATTACCGATGTTGACGAAGCCCAAGCGCAATACGACAGCGTGATTGCCAGCGAAATCGTGGCGAAGAATGATGTGGATAATAGTATTGAAGCCTTGTATGAAATTACAGGTCAGTATCCGTTAGATATTAACAAACTGGATACCAAAAAATTCAAAACCCAAACCTATGCCAATCCGAACCAGTATATTGCGCAAGGGGAAGAGCAGAATTTAACCTTGACCTACTACAAAATGGGCAAAGAATTGGCAAAAGACGGGATTAAAGTGGCGCAAAGCGCATATTTGCCAACGGTAAATCTGGTGGCGGGCTTGACCCACAGCAATTCGCGCATGCCGATCGCCAGCAATTACGGGATTGCAGATCGCAATGTGGATCAGGCAACAATCGGCGTGGAAGTGTCAATGCCGTTGTACACCGGCGGGCAAACCAGCTCGCGAGTCCGTCAGCAGCAACACGCTTTCGTCAGCAGCTCGGAAAATCTGGAATCGACCTATCGTGATTTGGTACGCAATATTCGTTCGACCGTCAACAGCTTGAATGCCGCTTCTAGCTCGATTAAAGCCTATCAGCAATATGTCATCTCGTCAGAAAGTGCTTATCGTGCGACATTATCCGGTTATGAAACCGGCACCAGAACGATTTTGGACGTGTTGACCGCCACCCGCACCCGCCATGAAGCGCAACGTCAATTGTCTTCCGCACGTTATAATTATCTGTTGCTGGAACTGCAATTGCGCCAACTGTCGGGCACGCTGAATGAAAATGATTTAAGCCGTTTGAATAATTTATTGACGCTCAGAACCAAACTGTAAAAACAGGTGGCATAGAAAAGCGTCGGATATGATAAGGGGTGACATTCACCCCTTAATTGATCGCCGAATAGTCCGTTTGAGTTTCAAACCAGCTTTCTAAAATAATACAAGCCGAGATCGAATCGATTTTCCCTTTTTCCAACGCCTTGAAACCGCGACGGGAAAAAATTTCCGCACGCGCTTCCACTGTGCTGAGGCGCTCGTCGTGTAGCACCACCGGAACGGCGAAGCGGCCGTGAATCCGTTGTGAAAATTTGCGCGCCCGTCGGGTGATCTCTTGCTCCGTACCGTCCATATTCAGTGGCAAACCGACGATAACCACTTTGGGTTGCCACTCTCGCAGACATTTTTCGATCAAGTCCCAATTAGGAATGCCGTCATTGGCTTTGAAAGCTGCCAAGGCTTGTGCCGTGCCGGTAATACTTTGCCCGACGGCACAGCCGATACTTTTTATACCGAAATCAAACGCAAGTGCGGTAAATCCCATCAGGCGTGTCCTGCGTGCGTGGCAAGATGAGTTGGCTCGATGCCTAAAGAACGGCTGGCTTCCAGCCAACGGCGATCATAAGGCACGTCAAATAACAGATGTTGGTTAGCCTCTATCACCAACCAAGCGTTATCGGCAATTTCCTGTTCCAATTGCTCCGCTTTCCAACTGCAGCAACCCAGCGCCACTAGGTATTTTTCCGGCGCATCGGCTCGGCCGATGGTTTGCAGCACATCGGCGGAAGTGGTCAGCCACACCTGATCGGACACGGCAAAACTGTGCTGAAACGGCGGAATGCATTTCGTGTGTAAAATAAAGCCGCGTTCAATGCCGACCGGACCGCCCATCAACACAATATCATCTTGTTGGTACTCCCGTTTGTCGGCGATCAGAAAATTCATTTTGGCGATAATTTCCGCCACACTCAGCTCGGTGGCTTGGGTCAACATAATTCCCATTGCGCCATCTTCATTATGTTCACAAATATAAATCAGTGAATTTTTGAAAAACGGATCGTCCATTCCGGGCATTGCCAGTAAAAAATGATCTTGTAGTTTCATCGTGTTATGCGTCCTGTAAGCGCCGTTCAATGGCGTCCATTAACATGGCAGTGATCGAAACTTGCGGAAATGCCGCTTCGATTTCACGAATACAGGTCGGGCTGGTGACATTAATTTCGGTCAGTTTATCGCCAATTACGTCCAAACCGACAAAAATTAATCCCTTTTGCTTTAAATACGGCGCAACCGTTTTGGCAATCGCCCAATCGCTATCGGTCAACGGACGCGCTTCGCCGCTACCGCCGGCGGCCAGATTGCCGCGGGTTTCGCCTTTTGAGGGAATCCGTGCCAGACAGTAAGACACGGGTTCGCCGTCCACCACCAAAATACGTTTGTCACCGTTGACGATTTGCGGAATATAGCTTTGCGCCATGCAATAACGTTGCCCTAAATCGGTTAAGGTTTCGATAATCACCGACAGATTGGGATCGTCTTGTTTCACCCGAAAAATCGAACTGCCGCCCATGCCGTCCAGCGGTTTTAAAATAATATCGCCGTGCTGTTGGTGAAAGGTTTTGAGCCGTCGGGCATCACGGGTGACCAAGGTTTCCGGTGTTAAATCGGCAAACCAAGCAGTGTAGAGTTTTTCATTGCAATCGCGCAGGCTTTGCGGTTTATTCACAATTAAACAGCCTTGCTCTTCCGCCCGCTCCAAAATGTAGGTGGCGTAGATAAATTCGGTGTCGAACGGCGGATCTTTTCGCATTAAAATCACGTCCAATTCCGCCAGTTCCAGCGTTTCATCGCTTAAAAATTCAAACCAATCGTTATAGTCATACCGCACTTTCAGTTCGCGCACCCGCGCTTTGGCGACGCCTTTGTGCAAGAACAGATCATTCATTTCCATATAATACAGCTGGTAGCCGCGCGCTTGCGCCTGTTCCAACATGGCGAAACTGGAATCTTTTTTAATATTGATGGATTGAATCGGATCCATCACAATGCCGAGTTTAATCATACTGTTATTCCTTATCAGATTATAAATCGCCGAAGCAGACTTGCAGGGCGGTAATTGCCGCCAACGCCGCGGTTTCGGTGCGCAGTACACGTTTGCCCAATAAGACCGATTGAAACTGTTGCTGCTCGGTCATAGCAATTTCCTGTGCCGACAAACCGCCTTCCGAGCCGATCAGCAGGCGCACGCCTTGCGGCGGAATATTGCTCAATTGGCGAATGCCGATCGCCGCCCGCGGATGTAAATTCAGCTTCAGCATTGCTGTCTCCTCCGCACACCAGTCGCTCAGTTTCATTAACGGGCGGATCTGCGGAATGCGGTTGCGGCCGCTCTGTTCGCAGGCGGCAATCGCAATTTTTTGCCACTGCTGAATTTTTTTCTCCATGCGCTCGCTGTCTAGCTTCACGCCACAGCGTTCCGACCATAACGGCGTAATCACGTTCACGCCCAATTCCACCGATTTCTGAATGGTGAATTCCATTCTGTCGCCGCGTGAAATGACCTGCCCCAAATGCAGAATCAAATTGGATTCGCGATCGTCCTCAATCGCAGCATCTAACCGCACTTTGACCTGTTTTTTGCTGATTTCTTCAATGGTCGCCGGATAAACACAGTTGCTGCCATCAAACAGTTCAAGCTGCTGCCCGACGTTCATGCGCAACACGCGCGCAACGTGATTAACCGCGTCTTCGCTCAGTTCGCAAGCGGCGGCGTTGTTCAACGGTTGCGGGTGATAAATTCTTGGAATTCGCATAATAATCTTGTTTGCTTGGCTGATGTTATGTTGCGTTAATGATAACACCGATAAAAATAAAACACTAACCGCACTTTCGGCACGGATAGAACGGTGTGGTATAACTTAATCCGTTATCGTCTAAAAATCGAAAAGCGCACGGCTGTTCTGCCAGATTGTTTGTTCGATTTGCAGTGCACTTTCCTGTCGGAGTTCGGTCAGACTGTGCAAAATTTGATTGATTCGGATTGGCTGATTGGGCTGCCCTTGAAAGCCGAACGGCGGCATATCCGGACTGTCGGTTTCTAACACGAGGCAATCTAACGGTAACTGACGAATCGCTTGGCGGGTTTTGTTGGCTCTTTCGTAGGTGATCGTGCCGCCGACACCGATAAAATAGCCCAAATCGACAAAACGTTTGGCTTGCTGATAACTGCCGGCAAAGCCGTGCACCACGCCTTTTTTGCCCAACGAAATCCGTTTCAGAAAGGTATAAAGCTGATCGTGGCTGCGGCGCGAATGCAGGCTGACCGGCAGGTTAAAATCGCGTGCCAAATAGAGTTGGCTTTCCAAAAAATGGCACTGTTTTTGCCACATTTCAGCGGTAATCAGCTCGGCAACCGCTCTTTCCAAACCGATTTCCGCGACGGCTTTGCATAAGTGCGGTTTTTTGCTTAACCGCACTTTTAACTGCTGTAGATCCTGTTCCTGATGTTGGCGGATATACAGCGGGTGCAGCCCCAAGCCGTAGCAAAGTTGTGCAGGGGCTTGGGCGCAAAGTGCGGTCAGGCTGTCAAACTGTTCCGCCGCCACCGCCGCAATCAGAATTTTTTCCACCTTGCCGCTTTGCGCCACGGCAACGCCTTGCGCCACGCTTTGTTTCAGTTGTACCAGTAGATAATCAAAATGGGTATGGGTATCGAAAAAGGGCATGGCGGTTCTCTTGTTTAAATGGCGGTACAGTATAAATTTTAAGAATTCCTTCTCCCACAAGGGGAGAAGGACAGGTTTTAGCGTCGTTCAGACGCTAAAATCAGGATGAGGGCACGTTCACCCTCATCCGTCCTATCGGACACCTTCTTCCATCAAGGGAGAAGGGAATTGTGCCAATATTACGACAAAAGGGCGCATTAACATACGCCCTTATTTTAAATCCGACGATTTAAACTTAACTTACATCGCGTAATACATTTCAAATTCAGCCGGATGCGGCAACATTCTTAAACGCTGTACGTCTTTTGATTTCAGCTCGATATAGGCTTCGATGAAATCTTGACTGAATACGCCGCCGCGCGTCAGGAAGTCGTGGTCTTGCTGCAGCGCTTGCAACGCTTCTTCCAAGGAGCCGGCTACGTGCGGCACTTGTTTCAGCTCTTCTGGCGGTAAGTCATACAGGTTTTTATCCATCGCATCGCCCGGATTCAGTTTGTTGATGATACCGTCCAAGCCCGCCATCAAGATTGCGGAGAAAGCCAAATATGGGTTCGCACCCGGATCCGGGAAACGCACTTCGATACGGCGTGCTTTCGGACTGCTGACGGTCGGGATACGGATTGAAGCGGAACGGTTGCTCGCCGAATAAGCCAACAACACCGGCGCTTCATAACCCGGTACCAAGCGTTTGTAGGAGTTGGTGGTCGGGTTGGTGAAGGCATTCAACGTTTTGGCGTGTTTGATCACCCCGGCGATAAAGTGAAGTGCGGTTTCCGACAAGTTGGCATATTTGTCGCCGGAGAACAAGTTAACCCCGTCTTTGCCCAATGAAATATGGCAGTGCATACCGGAGCCGTTGTCGCCGAATAGTGGTTTCGGCATGAAGCAAGCTGTTTTGCCATGTTCATGGGCGACGTTGCGCACCACATATTTATAGATTTGGGTTTCGTCGGCTTTTAAGGCTAACGTATTGAAACGGCAGGCGATTTCATTTTGACCGGCGGTTGCCACTTCATGGTGGTGCGCTTCGATCACCAAACCGAACTCTTCCATTAACAAACACATTTCAGAACGGATATCCTGTGAAGAATCGACCGGAGGAACAGGGAAGTAGCCGCCTTTCACCGCCGGACGGTAGCCGGTGTTGCCGCCTTCGTATTCGGTGTTGCTGTTCCATGCCGCTTCAATGTCGTCAATCGCAAATGAGCTTGCCCCCATACCGACTTGGAAACGCACGTCATCAAACAGGAAGAATTCCGGCTCCGGCCCGACTAAAACCGTATCAGCAATGCCGGAGGCTTTCAGATATTCCTCGGCACGCAACGCAATAGAGCGCGGATCGCGGTCATAGCCTTGCATAGTGGTCGGTTCGTAAACATCGCAGCGAATACTCAGGGTCGGAATGGCAAAAAACGGATCGAGAATTGCGGTTTCGGCAATCGGCATTAGCACCATGTCGGATTTATTGATCGTTTTCCAGCCGGCGATGGAAGAGCCGTCAAACATTTTTCCATCTTCAAAGAAATCTTCATCTACCGCACTTTTAGGAATGGAAACATGCTGTTCGGTGCCTTTAATGTCGGTAAAACGTAAATCGACAAATTTGACATCATGCTCTTCAATGAGCTTAAATACGTTAGCGATAGCTGCTTGAGACATAACTAAATCCTCTATTGGTTAAAGTGATAAAATATAAAAATATTAGGGTTTGTTTAAAGCATGACTAAAATATAATCCATAAAAATAAAAAATCAATACATTTTTTCGATACTTTGTTAGATTTTCATTAAAACTGATGTTTTGTTAAATTTTCAATATTTAATAGCCGTTTTGTTTGAAAAACGTTATAATTCGCCACCTTCCAATGAATTTTATCTCAAAGCCACCGCATTGACGGTTTTTTGGAATCACTTTTCTTTTACTACAACGAAGATTTTCACATGAATAATGAATTAGATATCAGCAAATTGCGCAACATTGCGATCATTGCTCACGTTGACCACGGCAAAACCACGCTGGTCGATAAACTGCTACAACAATCCGGCACGCTGGAAAACGCGCGTGGCGACAGCGATGAACGCGTGATGGATTCCAATGATTTGGAAAAAGAGCGTGGCATTACCATTTTAGCCAAAAATACGGCGATTAACTGGAACGACTACCGCATTAATATCGTGGACACCCCAGGACACGCCGATTTCGGCGGCGAAGTGGAACGCGTATTATCAATGGTCGACTCGGTGTTGCTGCTGGTTGACGCCTTTGACGGCCCGATGCCGCAAACCCGTTTTGTGACGCAAAAAGCCTTTGCCCACGGTTTGAAACCGATTGTGGTGATCAACAAAGTCGATCGCCCGGGCGCGCGTCCGGATTGGGTGGTAGATCAGGTGTTCGATCTGTTCGTGAATTTAGGTGCAACCGACGAGCAGTTAGATTTCCCGATTATTTATGCTTCGGCTTTAAACGGCGTTGCCGGCGTGGAACATGAAGATCTTGCCGAAGATATGACGCCGCTGTTTGAAGCGGTGGTCAAATATGTTGAACCGCCGAAAGTGGAAAGCGACAAACCGTTCCAAATGCAGATCTCGCAATTGGATTACAACAACTACGTCGGCGTGATCGGCATCGGACGGATCAAGCGCGGTTCGGTTAAACCAAACCAACAAGTGACGATTATCGACAGCGAAGGCAAAACCCGTAACGGTAAAGTGGGACAAGTGCTGGGTCATTTGGGGTTGCAGCGTTATGAAGCGAACATTGCCAGCGCAGGCGATATTATTGCCATCACCGGTTTGGGCGAACTGAATATTTCCGATACCATTTGCGATGTCAACAGTGTGGAAGCGCTGCCGGCGTTAAGCGTGGACGAGCCGACCGTGACCATGTTTTTCTGCGTGAATACCTCGCCGTTCTGCGGTAAAGAGGGGAAATTCGTGACTTCGCGCCAAATTCTGGAGCGTTTGAACAAAGAATTGGTGCACAACGTGGCGTTGCGTGTGGAAGAGACCGAAGATCCGGACGCATTCCGCGTGTCCGGTCGCGGCGAACTGCACTTGTCGGTGTTAATCGAGAATATGCGCCGTGAAGGGTATGAATTGGCGGTTTCCCGCCCGAAAGTTATTTTCCGCGAGATTGACGGGCGTAAACAAGAGCCGTTCGAGCAAGTGACGATCGATATCGAAGAGCAACATCAAGGTTCGGTGATGGAAGCGCTGGGGATTCGCAAAGGCGAAGTGCGCGACATGGCGCCGGACGGCAAAGGCCGCACCCGTTTGGAATATATCATTCCAAGCCGCGGTTTAATCGGTTTCCGTAACGAATTTATGACGATGACTTCCGGTACCGGTTTGTTGTATTCCAGCTTCAGCCACTATGACGACATCAAAGCCGGCGAGATCGGACAACGGATCAACGGGGTATTAATTTCGAATGCGACCGGCAAAGCCTTGGCGTATGCGTTGTTCAGCTTGCAAGAGCGTGGCAAATTAATGATCGATCACGGTGCGGAAGTGTACGAAGGACAAGTGATCGGCATTCACAGCCGTGGCAACGACTTAACCGTTAACTGTTTGCAAGGTAAAAAGCTGACCAATATGCGTGCTTCCGGGAAGGACGATGCGGTGGTGCTCGTGCCGCCGGTGCGCTATACCTTAGAACAGGCGTTGGAATTTATTGATGACGACGAACTGGTTGAAGTGACGCCGGTTTCGGTGCGTATCCGTAAGAAATTACTGACCGAAGTCGATCGCAAACGCGCCAGCCGTACTACGACCAGCACCAGCACCAGCACCAGCACCCGTTAATCCGGATTCGGTTTAGGTTTACAAACCGCACTTTGAATCATCAAAGTGCGGTTTTTTGCTTTTTGAATACACAATCGCTACTTTGCTTTGCCAAACAGCGTTGTAAATAGTAAAACGCCTGATAACATCAGCTATCAGGCGTTTTTCAATTCAGTATTCTGCAAATTATTTTCTGGAAAGCGGCGGTACGAATGTAATACCCATATCCCAAGGTTGTTCGATCCAAGTGGCTTGCGGAATATCCACCACATATTCGTCCACCAATGAAGCGCCGGCAGGTTTGGCAAACACCGTGACCAAATGGGCGTTCGGATACATTTGACGCACGGCACGCGCGGTATTGCCGCTGTCCACTAAATCATCAACGATAATAAAGCCTTCGCCGTCACCGATTTGCGGGGCGTGTAATACTTTCAATTCGCCTTGCTGATCGTGATCGTAGCTGGCTATACACACCGTTTCCACATGGCGAATGCCTAATTCGCGCGCCAATACCGCACTTGGAAACAGACCGCCGCGACTAACGGCAATAATGCCTTTCCAACGGGAAGCCGGCATTAAACGTTCGGCCAGTTTGCGGGCATGCATATGGAACATATCCCAAGTTACAATGTATTTTTCGCTCATAATGAACCCTTAACAGAAGAAAAGAAAATAGCGGCGGTGATTCTTTGACCAGCCTGATTTTAAAATTGCGATAGGATAACCCGAAAAGCGATTTCATGCTATTATTAATCCTAATTTTCCGCTGTTTTTCACGCATTTTTTGCAGCGGCGGCAATGTCCGTCCGTGACGGATTCCTAAATTCACCTTTCTAAAATAGAGGACTGATTATGCAACAGATAACCCAGCTTCAACCGACACTTTTATGGCAATGGTTCCAACAAATTTGTGATATTCCGCACCCCTCTTATCAAGAAGAACAACTGGCCGAGCACATTGTGGCGTGGGCAAAACAGCAAAAATTGTGGGTGGAACGCGATCAGGTCGGCAATATTTTAATCCGCAAAGCGGCGACCGCCGGTATGCAAAACCGTAAAAAAGTGGCGTTGCAGGCGCATTTGGATATGGTGCCGCAAAAAAATGAAGGTACGGCGCATGATTTCAGCAGCGATCCGATTAAACCGTATATCGACGGCGAATGGGTGACCGCGGAAAACACCACCTTGGGCGCAGATAACGGCATTGGTCTGGCATCGGCGCTGGCGGTGTTGGAAAGTCAAGATTTGGCGCACCCCGACTTAGAAGTGCTGCTGACCATGACCGAAGAAAGCGGCATGGTCGGCGCTAACGGCTTGCAACCGAATTGGTTGCAAAGCGAAATGTTGATTAATACCGACACCGAAGAAAACGGCCAGATTTATATCGGCTGTGCCGGTGGGATTGACGGCGATTTACGCTTGGATCTGGATTCTGAAGCAAACCGCTTGCCGCAGGCGGCGAAACTGGTGCTCAAAGGTTTGAAAGGCGGTCACTCCGGCGCCGATATTCACACCGGCCGCGGCAATGCGATCAAATTGTTAGGACGGGTTTTGGCGCAATTGCAGGCGCATTTCGATTTCCAACTGGCGGATATCGGCGGCGGCTCGGTGCGCAATGCGATTCCGCGCGAAGCCTTTGCACTGTTGGCGTTTGACGGCGGCGACGAAACATTGCACACGGCGCAAAGTGTGGTCGCGGCGTTGCAACAAGAGCTACAAACCGAATTGGCGTTAAGCGAACCGACGCTGGAATTGAAACTGGAAAGCGCACAGCCGACGGCGCAAGTGATCAGCGAAGTCAGCACCGATCGCATTATTGATTTGCTCAACACCTTGCCGAACGGTGTGATCCGCAACAGCGATGTGGTGTCGGGCGTGGTGGAAACCTCGTTAAGCATCGGCGTATTGAAGCTCAACGACGGGCAATTGCAGGTGGTGATTTTGATCCGCTCTTTGATCGAAAGCGGCAAGCATTACGTTTGCTCGGTGCTGGATTCGTTGGTGAATCTGGCCGGTGCAGAGATTGAATTCAGTCACGACTATCCGGGCTGGGAGCCGAACCGGCATTCCGCCATGCTGCCGGTCACGCAGAAACATTACCGGCAGATTTTGGGGGAAGAACCGCTGATTCAGGTGATTCATGCCGGACTGGAATGCGGTTTAATCAAAAAACAGTATCCGGATGTGGACATGGTTTCAATCGGGCCGACTATCCGCGGTGCGCATTCGCCGGACGAAAAAGTGCATATTCCGGCGGTGCAAACCTACTGGAAATTGCTGACCGCACTTTTGGCGGATATTCCGTTAAAAGATTAAATAAGTGACGGGAAGTGCGGTGCAAACCGCACTTTTATGTTAGAGTGAACTTCTTTATTTATACCGACAATTCAAACAGAAAAATGCCATGAACCAAGACACCAATCACGCGCAAAATCCAAATGAGCCGTCCAATGCTACGCAAACGCAGGCGGAAACCACACATTTCGGTTTTAAAACCGTTGCCAAAAACGAAAAACAACAATTGGTCGCCAATGTGTTTCATTCGGTGGCGGATAAATACGATTTGATGAATGATTTGCTGTCATTCGGCGTACATCGGGTGTGGAAGCGGTTTACCATTGATTGCAGCGGCGTGCGCAAGGGGCAGAAAGTGTTGGATTTGGCGGGCGGAACCGGTGATTTCAGCGCCAAGTTTTCCCGTATTGTCGGCGAAAGCGGACAGGTGGTGTTGGCGGATATCAATGATTCGATGTTGCAGGTCGGGCGTGATAAATTGCGTAATCTGGGCGTGGTCGGCAACGTGGAATATGTGCAGGCGAACGCCGAAGCGCTGCCGTTTGCCGACAATACTTTCGATTGTATTATTATCAGCTTCGGGCTGCGCAACGTCACCGACAAAGATAAAGCGTTACGCTCGATGTATCGCGTGCTGAAACCGGGCGGGCGCTTATTGGTATTGGAATTTTCTAAACCGATTCTCGATCCGTTGAGCAAGTTATACAACTTCTATTCGTTCAATATTCTGCCGAAAGTCGGCGAAGTGGTGGTGAACGATAGCGAAAGCTACCGCTATTTGGCGGAATCGATCCGTATGCACCCGAATCAAGATACCTTGAAACAGATGATGAATGACGCCGGTTTTGAAAGCGTGGAATACTATAATCTCAGTGCCGGCATTGTGGCGCTGCACCGTGGCTATAAGTTTTAAGCTTGGAGAAAGCGCATGAAGCTACCGAATTGGGAACAATTGAAAGCGCAATTGTTGTTGCCGCAACTGGCTAACGGCGCGATCGAAACCGCACTTTCATACTTGTTGCAACGCACGGAAAATTACCAACCGCACTTGCGTAAATTGGCAGGCAAAGTGTTGGCGCTGCAATTACAACAACCCGAAATGATTTACTATTTTGTGTTTTCCGAATGCAATATTGATGTGTTGCAGCGTTATGACGGCGAGGCGGATTGTGAAGTGCAAACATCGGCGAAAACGTTGCTAAAATTGCCGAAAAAGTCAGAATTAACACAATATATTAATGATAAATCGATTGTGATCCACGGTGATCTGCAAGTGTTGCAGGATTTTCTCGGTTTGATGGATTTTTTGCAAAAAGATCCGGCGGAGTTGCTGTCGCCGTATGTAGGTGATGTGTTGGCGTATAACGGTACGCAATTCGTGCGGCAGGGCTGGGCGCTTTTCAAATCCAAACGGCAAACCGCACAACGGCATTGGCGCGAGCGCTTAAGCGAAGAGTGGCGGCTTGTAGCGCCTAAATCGGCGGTGTCGGATTTTCAGCAGCAGGTCGAGCAGTTACAGTTGCAATCCGAGCGGCTCGAACAAAAGGCGCAACGTTTACAACTGCGGCTTGAACAAACATTAGCCGAGCAAGAGGCACAGCGTGATTAAATCAACATTGCGTTTTTACCGTATCATTCAAGTGATTTTACAGTACGGCTTGGACGAAGCCTTGCCGAAGAATGCGTTTACTCGTCCGATTCGTTGCGGACGCCGATTGCTGTTTTGGTTGCGCAACCGACATCAAGAGAAAATGTTCGGTTTGCGGCTGCGTTTGGCGTTGCAGGAGTTGGGGCCGGTTTGGATTAAACTGGGACAAATGTTGTCCACCCGACGAGATCTTTTCCCGAATGCGATTGCCGACGAATTGGCACTGTTGCAGGATCAGGTCGAACCGTTTTCGGGCAAACTGGCGCGCCGACAAATTGAAACCGCACTTGGCGATAAATTGGAAAAGTGGTTCAGCGATTTTGATGAAACCGCGCTGGCTTCCGCCTCGATTGCGCAGGTGCATACCGCAAAATTCAATGCCGACGGTGAATTTGCCGGGCGGGATGTGGTGCTGAAAGTGATTCGTCCCAACATTGAAAAAGACATTAAAGCCGACATCAGTTTGATGTATCGCTTGGCGGGCTGGATTCCGCGCCTTTCCAGCGAAGGACGCCGTTTGCGGCCGGTGGAAGTGGTGCGCGAATATGAAAAAACGATTTTGGACGAATTGGATTTGCGGCGTGAAATGGCAAATGCAATTCAGCTGCGGCGCAATTTTGAAAACAGCCCGATGTTGTATATTCCGGAAATGTACAGCGAGTTTTGCTATAAAAATGTGATTGTGATGGAGCGGATTTACGGCATTCAGGTGTCTGATATCGCGGCGTTAGAAGCCAACGGTACCGACATGAAGTTGCTGGCAGAGCGCGGCGTGCAGGTATTTTTCACCCAAGTGTTCCGCGACAGCTTTTTTCATGCCGATATGCACCCCGGCAATATTTTCGTCAACCCGAATCACCCCGAAGATCCGCAATATATCGGCATTGATTGCGGGATTGTCGGCTCGTTGAATCGGGAGGATAAACGCTATCTGGCGGAGAATTTCTTGGCGTTTTTCAATCGTGATTACCAACGGGTGGCGCAGCTGCACGTCGATTCCGGTTGGGTGCCGGAAGATACCAACGTGCAGGAGTTCGAGCAGGCGATCCGCACGGTTTGCGATCCGATCTTTGCCAAACCGCTCAGTGAAATCTCTTTTGGACATGTGTTGTTGAATCTGTTTAATACCGCGCGCCGCTTCAATATGGAAGTGCAGCCGCAGCTGGTATTATTGCAAAAAACCTTGTTGTATATCGAAGGCTTGGGGCGGCAGATTTATCCGCAGTTGGATTTGTGGCAAACCGCCAAACCGTTTTTACAGGATTGGCTGAATGATCAGGTTGGCTTTAAATCGGTGTATCGCGGCATTAAAGAGCGGTTACCGTATTTCCGCGAGCATTTTGCCGAAATGCCGGAAGCGTTGTATCATGCCTTGCAGCAACAAAAAGAGATTGGCAAGCAAGTTGGCGAATTAAACCGCACTTTGCTTAAAAATCAACAGGCTAACCAGCGGAACCGATATTGTGCGGTTATCGGGAGTGTGATTTTTGTCACAACTCTGTTGCAGTTTGCGCATTTACCGCGCTTTTTTAGTATAGGTCTATTGGTAAGTGCGGTTATAATCTGGGGCTACGGGTTAATTAAAAATTAATTCAAGCGCAGGCTTATTGCGCATTGACCGAAGTGAAGCGATAGTTTAAAGTTCTACTACAGTTTTATTTATTATTTTGAATTTTTTCACCATATTAAGAGGTAATTTTATGGGTATCAGTGTTTGGCAATTGGCAATCATCGTATTAATCGTGGTTTTGTTATTCGGAACTAAGAAACTGAAAAGTTTAGGTTCCGATTTGGGCGAATCGGTGAAGGGCTTTAAAAAAGCGATTAAAGAAGACGATGTTAAAGATGCGGATTTTAAACAATCGTTAGAAAACAACGCCGATCAAACGGCAACCAAAGCGCAAACCAAAGACAAAGAGCAGGCATAACCCGTGTTTGATATTGGATTTTCCGAACTGGTTTTGATTTTTGTGGTGGGCTTGGTAGTGCTGGGCCCGCAGCGTTTGCCGGTGGCTATCAGGACGGTAGTCGGCTGGATTCGCACCATTCGCGGCATTGCCAACAATGTGCAAAATGAACTGAGCCAAGAGCTGAAACTGCATGAATTGCAGGAGAGTATTAAAAAAGCGGAAAAACTGAATTTGAGCGAACTTTCTCCCGAGTTGGCAAAAAATATTCAAGATTTGAAAGAATCGGCGCAAAAAATACAGCAAGATGTGCAACAACAGGAAAGCAAGCTGAACAAAGAGCTGAAAGACGGTGTGAAAAGCATCGAAGATACGCTGAGTGCAGATGAAAGGGCGGCATTAGCCGAAGACGGCGAACCGCACTTGCTGCCTGAAGACGCTGAAAATATGTTAGCGCTTGCCGATAAACCAGAAACGCCACAGCCTGAAAAACGTGCTGAACAAACCGCAAAATCCGACAAAGCGCCGGCTTAGTCTGATACCGTGAGGATCGTCGTATGTCGTCAGTTGAAGACACCCAACCGCTAATCAGCCATTTAATCGAATTGCGCAACCGCTTATTGAAAGCGATTGTCTGTATTCTGCTTATCTTTTGTGGGCTGGTGTTTTTTGCCAATGATATTTATCGTTTGGTTGCATTACCCCTAATCGAGCAGTTGCCGCAAGGTTCGACCATGATCTCGACCGGCGTAGCGGCTCCGTTCTTTACGCCGCTAAAATTAACCGGCGTGGTTGCCATTTTCTTGTCAGTGCCTTACCTGTTATATCAGGTTTGGGCTTTCGTTGCGCCGGCGTTGTACCAACACGAAAAGCGCCTGATTTATCCATTGCTGTTTTCCAGCACCCTGTTGTTTTATCTTGGGGTGGCGTTTGCCTATTATGTGGTATTCCCACTGGTCTTCGGCTTCCTGACCAAAACCGCCCCTGAGGGCGTGGCGATAGCTACCGATATCAGCAATTATCTGGATTTTGTGCTGACTATCTTCTTGGCATTCGGTATCTGTTTTGAAGTGCCGATCGCGATTATTTTGCTGTGCTGGAGCGGAGTAACCACCGCAGAAGATCTACGCAAAAAACGCCCGTATATTATCGTAGCTGCGTTTGTCATCGGCATGTTCTTAACGCCGCCGGACGTGTTCTCGCAAACCTTGCTGGCGATTCCGATGTGGCTGCTGTTTGAGGTCGGTTTATTGGTTTCCCGTTTCTACAAACCGCGAGATGCCGAAGAAAGTGCGGTCGGTTAACAGAATAATTAAAAAAGACGCCGCCGTGCGTCTTTATTACTTTTAAGCTAGCTTGTTTTAAGGACATTTTATGACTCAACAAATTTTCGCTCATTTCCCCGCTAACCGTATGCGCCGCCTGCGCCGCCATGATTTCAGCCGCCGTTTGGTCGCGGAAAATCGACTGACTGCCGACGATTTGATTTATCCGGTATTTATTATGCAAGGCGAAAATCAGCGCGAAGCCGTACCGTCGATGCCGGGTGTTGAGCGGCTAACCTTGGATCAACTGCTGATTGAAGCCGGTTTATTGGTGAAATACGGCGTACCGGTGATTGCCCTGTTTCCGATGATTGAACAAGATAAAAAATCCCTGTTGGCAGAAGAGGCCTATAACCCAAACGGCTTGGTGCAAAGTGCGGTCAAAGCCCTGAAAGCGGCTTATCCCGCACTGGGCGTGCTGACGGATGTGGCGCTCGATCCCTACACCACGCACGGACAAGACGGCATTATTGATGACAAAGGTTATGTGCTCAATGACACCACCACCGAGATTTTGGTCAAACAAGCCTTGTCACACGCTGCCGCCGGCGCGGATATTGTCGCCCCGAGCGATATGATGGACGGACGAATCGGCGCAATCCGCACCGCACTTGAACAAAACGGCTTTGTGAATACGCAAATTATGGCCTATTCCGCCAAATACGCCTCCAGTTTTTACGGTCCGTTCCGCGATGCCGTCGGTTCAAGTAGCAACCTCAAAGGCGGTAATAAGAAAACCTACCAACTCGATCCTGCCAACAGCAACGAAGGGCTACAAGAAGTGGCGTTAGATCTACAAGAGGGCGCGGATATGGTGATGGTAAAACCCGGAATGCCGTATCTGGATTTGGTTTACCGCGTCAAACAGCACTTCGGCGTCCCGACTTTCGCCTACCAAGTCTCCGGCGAATACGCCATGCTGCAAGCCGCAATCCAAAACGGCTGGCTCGCAGAAAAACCGGCAATTATGGAAGCCTTACTCTGCTTCAAACGCGCCGGCGCCGACGGCATTTTGACCTATTATGCCAAACAAGTGGCGCAGTGGTTGTATGAGCAAGGCGACAGTAATTAATTTTATCTGTTTTTCTTTATATTAATTCCGAGTAATATCCTCCTATATTATGATGATAATGGAGGATTTTTTATGTGTGCTTTTCTTGCTGCCCAACTAAAATCAGGCCGCCTGCCCACCTCAGAAAACATACATTCAGTTTCTTATCTGACCTGCTTGGCAAAAACTCGACGATTAGTGAATGGTAACTATGTTGCGGGTAGGACGATATTGGAGCATTGCATTATTGTTGGTGAAATTGCAAAGCGATTATTGGCACAAATACCTTCTTCCATTCGGGCAACCTTATTTCCTGCGGGTACCGAATTACTGGCAGCAAGTCATGATATTGGTAAGGTATCATTACGTTTTCAAAATAAATTACGTAAAGTCTTTGATCCGACATTAGATGTCAATACGGACGAATCTAATTGGGATTACCATGGCGGTGTTACTTTTCTTACTCTCTTACCGTTAATCGGGGAAAAATCCGCAAGAGCGGCAGGACAACATCATGGTAGTTATCCTAGTAAAGCTAAAAATAATATTACGGATCCTGAAAATACAGAAATGCTAGGTGGTAAAGCATATCATCAGCAGCGTTTACAATTAATTGAAGCATTAAAACAGCATTTTCAATGTGATTTTCCTGAATTGCAAAATGAGCAGCAAGTGTTAGCTGTATCCGGACTTATTACTGTGGCCGATTGGATTGGCTCAGGGATACTATTTGAAGATCCGGAGCAACCATGGCAGTCATATATTGAAAAAGCAGTAATCGAAGCGGGATATATCCCTTTACGGTTTAATAGCGGATTGATCTTTCAAGATGTTTTCGGTTTTCCACCGCACCAGATACAACAACAGTTGATGGATGTTGTGAAAAAAAATGGTTGTTATGTATTGGAAGCGCCTATGGGGTTAGGAAAAACTGAAGCTGCGTTATATGCAGCTTATAATTTGTTGCAGCGTGGAGAAGCTAACGGCTTCTATTTCGCTTTACCTACCCAATTGACCTCTAACAAGATTTATCAACGTGTAAACCAATTTTTAGAGAAAATTATACCATTACAAAGTTTTCATCAAGAGGCTTTATTAGTGCATGGTAGTGCGTGGTTACAGCAATTTGAAATGGGAGAAGACGGCTCGGTTGCAGGCTCTTGGTTTAATCAAAAGAAAAGAGCGGTTTTAGCCCCGTTTGGAGTCGGGACTATCGACCAGGTTTTATTGTCCGTAATGCGGGTAAAGCATGGATTTGTCCGTGCGTTCGGCTTGGTCGGAAAGGTGGTGATATTAGATGAAATTCATTCTTACGATGTCTATACCGGTATGCTGGTACAGCGTTTGATAGAAGAGCTAAGAAAATTGGGATGTAGTGTATTAATTTTAAGTGCTACTTTAACTCGTCATCGTCGCCACGAATTGTTGGGACTACCGTTAAACGGACAATCGTCGATATCTGAAAAAATAGAACCTTATCCAATGATTACGGCAGTGAATGGAGAACAAATTACCACATTAACCTCGGAGAAGCCGGAGGGGCAATGTATTCGGATCAGCCGTGTAGTAGATACTAAGGCAATAGAGGAGGCATTATTGCGGGCTGAACAAGGACAACAGGTGTTATGGATTGAAAATAGCGTTGCGGAAGCACAAAATATTTATCGAATGTTAGCAGCTCGTAGTGCTGGATTAGGAATAAAGTGCGGTTTATTACATTCCCGTTTTACGGCATTAGACAGAAATCGGCATGAGCAGCAATGGATAGATTTATTTGGTAAATCAGGATGGCAAGGGCTGGAAGAGCCTGTACGTTTACAGCAAGGACGTATTTTAGTCGGAACCCAAGTGTTGGAGCAATCGATAGATATTGATGCGGATTTTTTAATTTCAAGATTTGCACCAACAGATATGTTATTACAACGGCTGGGGCGTTTATGGCGTCATAAAGCCACACCTAGAGTGCAAAGTGCTAACGCAGAGGCTTGGTTGTTAGTGCCGGAGCTTGGTAGTGCAGTTGATAATCCGATTAATGCATTTGGTGTTTCTGCATTTGTTTATGCACCTTATATACTTTGCCGAAGTTTAGCTGTTTGGCAGCATAAAAACCAATTAGTTTTACCTGATGATATCCGAGAACTTTTAGAGGCAACTTATCTTGAACAGCCTGAGCATGGTCAGATGGCACAGTGGAAAGACGAATTGGAAGAGGGGTGTAGAGCTTATGGGAGGCCACATACATATGGTAGAAAACAGTTGCGTAAATTGGCATTAGCTGCGCAGATGAATATTGGAATAACAGAAAATGATGATAGGGTTCAAACACGTTTTAGTGAGCAGGATAACATAGAGATTTTATTACTCAGTAAAATCCAACTATTAGCAGAATCCAAAGCAACAGAATTAACTTTCCTTGATGGTTCTGTTGTTATATTACCTTTAAACGGACGCTCATTACACCCCAAGCAGCAAAAGCAGTATGCAGCACAGTTAATCCGACAAATAGTCAGTATTAATATTGTTAATGCACCTAAAGCTCAATTGATTGGCAATTTGAAATTTTTGCGAGATTATTGTTATTTAGGGCATTTTAATAATAAGGAATCGGAAGCGGCTCTTCTCGTTGCGATTGTAGCGGACGATGGATGCCTGCGAGGAAGCAATATGTTTCCCTTAGAACTAAGAAAACCGCTTTATTACCAACCGCACTTAGGTTTGATAATAGGGAATGACTAATAATGGGTTTAATAAGTAGGAAAGCTGAAGAGAAAAAGGATTAGTATAATAATAATTATGAGTATAGTACGCTTTTTTATAACTGTATAAGAATTAATTTAATTTCCTGTTTAGTTATTTCGTAGCAAGAGGTGGTTTCTATGTCTTATAGCATAGATAAAGCTTCTTCATTCACATGAAAGTTAATTATAAATAATTTAGCATAGTAGACAAAACAGTTGGTTATATTTAATTTAATGTCAGTTTTTCATGTGTTTATAAAAGTATTTTTAAGAAAATATAACTGGTGGAAGTGAGTAGGAAGAATCTTTTATCAAAGAATTGATATTTGTGATCTTAGTAACGTTAACGATATGATATATAGTGTAATATTGTCATCGTAATATTATATTTAAAACGTACGGGAGGCTATATGGTAAATACGATTGAAGATCACGCTCTTCATCGACAATCTAGATTTAATCTTATTGATTCTCCTTGGATTCCGGTTGTTAATCGTGGACTCGTCAGTTTACAACAAATTTTTAGCGATCCAACGCTACCCACCTTAGGTGGCAATGCCATTCAGCAAATCGCATTGATCAAATTTTTTCTAGCAATAGCGCAATCGGCATATACACCGCAAAACGACCAAGATTGGACTGATTATTGTCTGGATGAATTGGGGCAAAACTGTCTTAAATATTTAGCGCATTGGCGGGAACATTTTTATCTTTATGGTGAGAAACCGTTTTTACAAGTACCAGCGATTCGATGTGCCGCGCTTCAGGATTTTGGTGCTGTGCAGCCTGAAATATCAACGGGGAATACCACAATCCTGACTCAAATCCAACAGCAAAAACCATTATCTGATGCGGATAAAGCTTTGTTATTACTTGTATTAATGGGGTTTGCGTTAGGTGGAAAGAAAACGGACAATACCGTAGTATTAACGCCTGATTATCGAGGGAAAACGAAGGATAATGGCAAGGGAACAACTGGGAAAACGGGCTCTTCTCTCGGGTTTATGGGAATGCTGCACAGTTATTATGTCGGCTCGTCAATTTTAGAAACTATTTACCTCAATTTATTGACTCATGAAGATATTCAACACCTCAAAATTTTTAATGAAGGGGTGGGTGTTGCCCCATGGGAACATATGCCGGCAGGGGAAGATGATGACATTGCAAGAAAACTAAAAGATTCCTTGATGGGGCGTTTGATACCGTTAGGCCGTTTTTGTTTATTGACTGAGAATGGACTGCACTATAGTGAAGGGATTCAGCATTATAGTCATAAAGTAGAAAAAATAGCGGATCCAACGGTTGCGCTTAACCTTAGTGGAAAAGATGGAAAGGTATTATGGGTGAATCCGGAAAAGAGACCCTGGAGGGAGTTAACTGCACTTTTGAGCTTCATAGAGCAAACAACATTTAATTGTATACAGTTAAGTTTGCCTGCTCGTCGGGTAAAAACTAAATGTTCAATGTTTGGGATTTGGTCGGGTGGCTTGCGTGTTAGTAGTAATGCCGGAGAGCAATATGTTTCAGGTCTGGATGATTTTGTTGTATCAACCACCTTCTTGTATAAGGAATGCTTCCAACAAACGTGGTTTGAGCAGTGGCAAAAAGCGATGGGGCAATTAGATAGATATGCAAGTACTGTGTATAAATGTGTTAACCAATTTTATTCTGAACAGAAATTAGATGGTGCAGGGCAAGCTGGAATGGCAACGAATCAGTTTTGGCAACTCTGCGAACTGCAAGTGCAAAACTTGATTCTTGCCTGTCAACAGGTGACTGATGACCAAACATGTAATATGGAACCGTTAAATCAGTTGTACCGCACTTTCGTCAATTATGCTTATCAGATTTATGATCAAAATACGATGACTCAAACGAGTAGACAGATGGAAATTTGGGCAAAATATCGCCCGCATTTTACCAAAATTTCATCAGAAGGGGGATAAAAAATGACATTACGACCATCAGAAAAAATGCAAGATTTTGTTGACTATATTATAACGCAGTGTCAGAACGATAAAGGATTTGCAGCAAAAATAAAGCGTGCAGATAATCCAAATACAGAGTACTACAGTTGGGATATTTTAGTCAGATTTATCGATTTAACAAAAGATTATGAGCGTTTGCCATATGCCTATATTGCAGCGGCGATTGCAGATGGGAAGGTTCTTAAAAATGGTGATTTAGGTATTGGGCGAGTATTATCAAAATGTTATGACACGGCAAATACAGTAGGCAACCAGGAGGAACCGGCTAAAATTAAATTACGGCGTTTGCTTGCGTGTCAGAATACTACTGAAATTTGCGCGGCATTACGCCCTATATTCAGTTTAATCAGGGCAAAGGGGTTTGCAGCAAACTTAGATTATGTACGATTGTTAGCTAATTTATGCTGGTTTAATGAACAAACCAAACGAGATTGGGCGATGGATTTTTATCGTAACCAGGAGTCAATATATGAATAATTCTTTGTATGCCAGCGTATTAAAATTAGGCCGTCAAGACATTAAACAATTTTCTATTAAAGATCAATATGGCTTGCATAAAGTTATTTATTCTTTATTTGATAAAGATGAATTGGCGGAAAAGCGCCGTTTCTTATTTTGTGAAAAAGGCAGTGCATTTGACCTGTACAAAAAGGAGTATGTTAAGCAGGTTATTTTACTGTCACAACAGCCACCCAAATCAGTAATTGGGAATTATCAGGTAAATATTCAAACGAAATCTATCCCGGAGACATTCTTAAATCACAGGAATTATCGGTTTGAGATCCGTATGAATGTCGCTAAACGTATTAATCGAAGTAAAAAAATTATTCCTCTAAAAAATAAAGAAGAAATACTACTTTGGTTTTTACAAAAGAATGCAGATTGGGGATTTCAAGCTGATCCAAGAATGCTACAAATTAACGCTCATAATGTCATGTGTTTTAGTAAAAATGAGAAAACAGTGACATTAAATGCGGTGACATTCCAAGGGGTTTTACAGGTTCAAAATCACCAGCTTTTTTCCAATAGTTTTATATATGGTATTGGCCGGGGCCGTAGTTTTGGTCTGGGATTATTACAGCTGGTACCACTTAGTGATAATTTATTTTCTATTTGATTTTAGGAGCATAACATGACGAATCCATTGAAGAATATCCGTATCGAATTTCATATTTTACAATCTTTCCCGGTTACTTGTTTAAATCGTGATGATGTTGGCGCACCTAAATCTGCTTTGATTGGTGGTGTGATGAGAGCAAGAGTCAGTTCACAATGTTGGAAGCGTCAAGTGCGATTAATGTTGGCTGATATGGGAATCAAGTTAGCCGTACGGACGAAAAAAATTGCGGAATGGATTTCACAGATTTGCTTGGCTCAGGGCGCTAACGCCGAGCAAGCAGAAAAATGTAGTAAAAAAGTCGCCTCTTTTTTGAGTAAGGATACCTTGCATTTTATGACAGAAAAAGAGGCGGAGGCTTTTGCTGCTTATTGTCAACAATTAGAATTTGATGATGAAAAACTAAAGGATAAAGATATTTATAAGATTGCTAAAAAGGTATTTAACCCTGCCTTAGATGGTTTAGATATTGCATTATTTGGCAGAATGGTCGCTCAAGCTGCAGAGTTAAATGTCGAAGCGTCAGTTTCTTTTGCGCATGCTATCTCGACACATAAAGTTAATTCGGAAATTGATTTTTTTACTGCGCTTGATGACCGATTGGGTGAAGAGGAAACAGGCTCGGCACATATGGGAGCACTAGAATTTAATTCTGCGACCTATTACCGTTATATCAGCCTGGATTTAGGGCAGTTGAATCAAACTTTACAAGGGCAGGATTTGGATAAAGCAGTCGAAGCCTTTACAAAAGCCTTGTATTTAGCCGTTCCATCAGCCCGTCAAACCACACAAACTGGAGCTTGTGGGTGGGAATATGCAAAAATTTTAGTGAGAAAAGGGCAAGGTTTACAGGCATCATTTGAAAGTGCGGTTAAAGCAGAAAAGCAAGAGGGTTATTTAAAACCGAGTATCTGGGCATTAAAAGAATATATTGCTCATAAAGAAAAGTTGTCGGCATCGCTATTTGGTAAACTTGCTGAATACGATTTTGGTGAAGATGAGAATTTTAACATTGATCAATTAACGGCAGAATTAGTTAAACATGTTGAGGTAACGAATGAATAACCCTTATATTTTGTTATGGCTGGAAGGTCCATTGCAATCTTGGGGATTTGATTCAAAATTTGGTCGACGTGAAACACTATCGTTTCCGACAAAATCAGGTGTTTTGGGACTGCTTTGTTGTGCTTTAGGTTATGGCGGTGAGCAACGAGAATTTTTGTCCCTATTTTCTGAATTGGATCTTCAAGTGGCGGCGTATCCTCAAAAAAATGGGAAGGGTTGTCAGCTCACACCGACACAGCTAAGAGATTTCCATATGGTGGGAAGTGGCTTTGATGATTCAGATCCTTGGCAAAAAATGTTGATTCCCAAGACTAGCGAAGGAAAACCTGCTGTTGGTGGTGGTGCAAAGTTGACTTACCGTTATTATTTGCAGGATATGGCGTTCGCAGTAGCGCTTGAAGTGCCGATAAAACAATTAGATGTTATTATTTATGCTTTACAAAACCCAGTATGGAATCTTTATTTGGGACGTAAATGTTGTGTACCAAGTGAATTTATTTATCAAGGTACTTTCTCTGATGCAATGCAAGCATTCTCTGCCGTAGAAACTATTTTAATTAAAAATAAAAAATCAAGATATCTTAGTTTTCGTGTGATTCAGGGGAGTTATTCTGACTTAGGTGATACTTTCACATTGAATGATGTTCCACTTTGTTTTGGTGAAAATAAACAATATCAAGATCGATTTGTAACAGTAATTTCGGAAATTTACGCATAAGGCTTCATTGATGGCTGATAGTAAACGATTATTAGTGAAAATTACCCGGGATTCTCTGCCTCAGGTGAAAGATAAATATCCTTATCTTTACCTTGAACGAGGGCGTTTGGAAATTGATGATAGCAGTGTCAAATGGCTCGATTGTGATGGAAATGTAGTTCGTTTACCTATTGCTAATATTAATTGTTTATTACTTGGTCCGGGAACCAGTTTGACACATGAGGCAGTGAAAGTGATTGCTACGGCTAATTGTGGTTTATGTTGGGTTGGGGAAGATAGCTTACTGTATTATGCCTCTGGGATTTCTCCGACCAGTGATTCTCGTAATTTTCGCCGTCAAATGCAACTCTCTGCTGATCCCAAAAAGTCTTTGGAGATTGCGCGTAAATTATTTGAGAAACGTTTCCCTGATATTGACTTAAGTGGTAAAACATTAAGAGAGATGATGGGACTTGAAGGGCAGCGGGTCAGAAGCTTATATCAAACCAAAGCAGAATATTATCAGGTGGGTTGGAAAGGTCGCCAATATATACCCAATAAATTTGAGTTAAGCGATTTGACTAATCAGGTGTTGACTGCAGCTAATACTGCTCTTTATGGAATTTTATGCTCTTCGATACACAGTATGGGATATTCTCCTTATATCGGATTTATCCACTCCGGTAGCCCTTTACCATTTGTTTATGATTTGGCCGATCTTTATAAAGAGCACCTATGTATTGATTTGGCATTTTCCTTAACGAAAGAAATGGCAGGAATGTACGATAAGCATCAGGTTTCGTCTGCTTTTAGAACGCGTGTAATTGAATCTGAGTTATTAACGCAAATAGGATTGGATATCATTGAGTTACTAGGGGGACGAAAAAATGCTGGTCGTACTAGCAAATGATCTACCTCCAGCAGTTCGTGGGCGTATGAAATTATGGTTTATTGAACCACGTCCTAATGTTTTTGTTTCGGGAATAAAAGATTCTGTAGCTAAGACTGTTACCGAATATCTATTAGGACATTGTCCAATAGAAAGTGGATTGATTATTTTTAGAAAAATTCCCCAAGCTCCAGGTTATGAGATTCGTACTCTAGGTCATACTAAGAGGGAGCTAATTAGCATTTCTGGTTTACAATTAGTGATCGAAAAATTTATTGAATAGCTTTATAGCCCGTAATCCCAAAATATAGTGTTAAAAGCTATGCTCTTTAACAATATAATGGTGTTTTCTCCACGCATGTGGAGGTATTTCTCACAAACCAATGAAGAGGTAACAGCATGAGCGGTTTTCTCCACGCATGTGGAGGTATTTCCAACGCATTCACAACAAACACATACTGAGCAAAGTTTTCTCCACGCATGTGGAGGTATTTCCAGTTGGGTTAAAAAATAGACAAAGTGTTTCCAGTTTTCTCCACGCATGTGGAGGTGTTTCTTCTCGCCCTGTGTCAAGCCAAAGGGAAATATAGTTTTCTCCACGCATGTGGAGGTATTTCTTCAGAAATCGGACTAGTTCGGAAAGTGAACTAGTTTTCTCCACGCATGTGGAGGTATTTCCTTCAGACGCACGATTAGCTATGCGACTAGCCTGTTTTCTCCACGCATGTGGAGGTATTTCCTTTAAGCAGTCACCCGATTTTTTCGCAACTGTGTTTTCTCCACGCATGTGGAGGTATTTCTATCAGCTGCCCACAAACCACGATTACCGGTGAGTTTTCTCCACGCATGTGGAGGTATTTCTACTATGAAGACCACATCGCCACCGAGCAGCGTTTTCGCCACGCACATGGAGGTGTTTCGCATTTCTGCAAATATCAACTATTTGAGGTGCTATTTTTCTATGAAAATAGTAGATATTTTAAATATATGACATACTTTAATGATTTTATCTATAAACAAAATAAACCCCCACCATCGCCACCAAATACACAATTCCTGCCCACGCCAAATACGTCAGCCAGCCTTTTTGTTGTTTATCCTGGCGTACGAGGCTAAAGTTAAGCCAAGCAAACACTGGGGCAGAGATGAAGGAGGCGGTCATGGCGAAGGGGATCATTTTGCCGATGGCGCTGCTGAAAAACTGAATCACGATAAAGGCGGAGAGGGTGGTGAACAGCATGGAGTAGCGCAGGGCTTTGTCATGATGTGCGCTGACCGCACTTGGTGTTGCGCTTTGGCGTAATAAAGCGACGGTTTGCTGATTGCAGCGTGAGTAGCCGTCCACGGCGACGATGGTGGTGCCGTAAATGCAGATAAAGGCGACCAACGCCATAAACCAGCGTGTCCATTCGCCGATGCTTAAGGCGTACATCTCGACGAACTGGCGGATAAATTGCCCGCCGGCGAGAGGGGGCGTCGGTTTGCCGTATTGCGCCAATGCGCCGAGCGCCATAAACATTAAGGCGAGGATAATGGTGACGGCATAGCCGCTGTTGAAGTCCAATAGGCGTTTTTGGCGGTAGCTTGGATCGAGGCGGCTTTTTTCCATGACCCAAAGGGAGCTGGATACGCTCAACTCCATCGGTGCCGGCATCCAGCCCATCAGGGCGATTAAAAACGGAATAGCGCCGAGCGTCCAAGCGGACGGCGCGACAAAATCGGGGCTGATGTTGCTGGTTTGGCGGCTGAATGCGATTAACAGCGCAATCAGGGTGATTAACGAAAGCAGAAACATAATACTTTTCGAGACTTTATCAAGGCGTGGATATTGGCGTGTGAACAGAATTGCCAGAAAACTGAACAGAACGATAATATTGAGAATATTAAGCGGAATATCGCCGGGAATCAGCATAGTGAGTAATACTGCCGACAGCAATGTGCCGCCAGCCACATTGACCATGGTGGCGAACAGGTTGAAAGTCAAAAATAGCCATAGATAGCCCTTGCCTTTTTCGGCGTAGCCCTGCAACACACTTTTATTATTCAACGCGCTGTAATCAAAGGCAAAACGGAAAAACGGGTATTTCAGCAGGTTGACGGCAACGATTAAGAGCGCCAGTTGGTAGCCGTAATAAGCGCCGGCTTGGGTAGAAGCGATAATGTGCGAGCCGCCCACGCAGGACGAAGCCATAATAATGCCGGGGCCGAATTGTTTGGTGAAGGATTTCATCGGGTTTCTAGTTTCCTTGTAAACGAAGAATGGTTGTGTTGATATCTTGTGCTTGGGTAATCGCCGAAATCACGGCAACCCCGTCGGCTCCGGCCTGACGGATCGAAAGTGCGGTTTCGGGCGTGATTCCGCCAATCGCCACCAGCGGTTTTGCAATGCCTTGTTGTCGGATCTGTTTTAATAAATCCAAGCCGACCACCGCTTTGGCATCGGCTTTCGATTGCGTGCTGAAAATCGGACCGACTCCGAAGTAGTCCACTTCGTGCAAAGTGCGGTTTTGATTTGCCTGCTGCAGCGTATTGATTGATAGCCCGAGCAGCAGTTTGCCTTGACATTGATCGATCACTTGTCGGATCGGGCGGTCGTCTTGCCCGACATGCACGCCGTCAGCTTGCAGGCTTAAGGCGAGGTCAACATCGTCATTGATAAAAAACGGCACATGATATTGCCGGCACAGATCGCGGCATTTTTCCGCCAATTGGCGGATTTTAGCCGGATCTTGCAGTGCATATTGCCCTTTTTCACGCAATTGAAAACAGCTGACACCGCACTTTAAGGCTTGTTGCAACCGCGATAATAGCGCTTGTTCGGCAGGCAGGTTGAGGTGGCGGCAATCTTGCGTACCGGCGATAAAATACACGGTCAGCATTTTTCGGATATCGCGCATATCAGCGTGCCCCCGAACGCGGCAAAAAAGAGAATGCCCAGTGGTTGGTCGGGCCGTGTCCGTGTCCGATATTCAGCGGTTTGCTGATTGCGGCGGTAATAAATTGTTTTGCCAAGCGAATGGCGACCAATTCGTTTTGCCCTTTGGCAAGCTCGGCGGTGATGCAGGCGGAAAAGGTGCAACCGGTGCCGTGAGTTTGCGTTGTCGGGTAACGCGGACTTTCCAGATTAAAATATTGTGCAGGGGGAAAAACCCAATCGCGACAAACCGCACTTTGTGAATTGCCGCTGTGTCCGCCTTTGATCACCACCGTTTTTGCGCCCAATTGTTGCAAGGCACGGGCGGCTTGTTCCACCGTGCGCTGATCAATAATTTGAATGCCTGTCAGAGCTTCCGCTTCCGGCAAATTCGGCGTGATAATGTCCGCCAGCGGAATGAGATGTTGTTTCAGCGCCTGCACCGCACTTTGTTGCATTAATCGTGCACCGCCTTTGGCAATCATCACCGGATCGAGTACCATTTTGCCGAAATGGTAGCGACGGACATTGTCGGCGACACATTCGATAATGTCCGCCGTGCCGAGCATGCCGACCTTAAAGGCGCGAATCTCAAAATCCTCGGCAATGGCTTTTAACTGCGCTTCAATTGTACTCAGCGGAATCGGGTGGATATCGAACACGCCTAAGGTATTTTGCGCCGTAATGGCGGTGATCGCCGTCGTACCGAACACGCCGCGCATTTGGAACGTTTTCAGATCCGCCTGAATGCCGGCACCGCCGCCGCTGTCTGAGCCGGCAATCGTCATGGCTTGTGCGGTATTACACTTCTTCATCTTCATCATTCACTCCCTTCGGATTTAATTCTGCCAGTTGTAGTTTGGCTAATTGCCGCACTTGCCCAGCTTGCAATGCCGCCAGTTGATCCAAAAGTGCGGTATAAAATTGTCCGTTTTGATTCGGTTGCAAACCTTGTGCCGCCAGTTCGCCGGCAATGGCATAAGCGCTACAGGCTTCGCTTAAAGCGGAGAAGGCGTCGGCAGGATCGGCAACCGCCAAAAATGCACCGCAGACCGCACTTAGCAAGCAGCCTGAGCCGGTAATGCGTGGGAACAGTGGCGTGCCATTGTGGATTTTGGCGAGCCGCGTGCCGTCGCTGATCACGTCGGTCGCTCCGCTGATCACGGCAACACAGCGGTGCTGCTGCGCAATAATATTGGCGATATCGTCCAAATCCGCACTGCCTTGTCCGGCATCTACCCCTTTGCTTTGCCAAGTGACATTGGCGAGGTACGCCATTTCGCCGGCATTACCGCGAATGGCGCTGAATTGCACCTCCGCCAACAGACGGGCAACGGTATGCTGGCGGAAACGGGTGGCGCCCACGCCGACCGGATCCAGCACCACCGGAATACCTTGTCGGTTTGCCGCTTTGCCAGCCTGCAACATCGCCTTGACCTGATCGGCGGTCAGCGTGCCGATATTGATCACTAGCGCATTGCAAATCGCCGCCAGTTCGTCCATCTCCTCGACCGCACTTGACATAATCGGTGATGCCCTCAGCGCCAGCAGACCGTTGGCAACATAATTGGCGACCACAATATTGGTGATATTGTGAATCAGCGGATTCTGTCGGCGGATTTTGTTTAAATAATCGGTTTTAAGCATTTTATTCTCCATTTTCTCTCGATAGTTTGTATAAATTATGGCAACTGCAGCGCATAATCCGCTAACGGCACAACGTTTTTCATTAAACCCTGTCGCTGCATAAATTCCGCCATTTTTTGGTAACGCTGATTGTCTAACGCACGCGGACGCAAACTCAGGCGTGGCAAGGTGTCGCGCCAAGCAAGGCGGTTCAGTTCGTTATCCAGCTCCAGCGGTTTATAGCTGACGAAATCTTGCCAAGCCTGCTCAGGGTGGTTGATCAAATAAATCGTGGCGTCTTCCAGTGCGCTTAAAAACGCACTCAATTTTTTGTCGGCAAGCCGGTTTTTATTGGCAACCAAAATCAGCTCGTCATAAGCCGGCACGCCGTGTTCTTCCGGATAAAACGCCAAACCGGGCTGTTTTTCCAAATCCATTTGGTTCAGCTCAAAATTGCGGAATGCGCCGATCACCGCATCGACCTGTCCGCTGATTAACGACGGCGACAGCGACCAGTTGACATTGACCATTTCAACGTCTTTTTCACTCAAACCGTGTTTTGCCAACATCGCTTTCAATAAACTGGTTTCAAAACCGCTGACCGAATAACCGATTTTCTTGCCTTTCAAATCGGCAATGGATTGAATACCGCTCTTTTCCAACACCACCACACTGTTTAACGGCGTGGAAACCAGCGTGCCGATTCGCACCAACGGTAAGCCTTCGCTGACCTGCATTTGCAGCTGCGGCTGGTAGTCGACTGCGATATCCGCTTGTCCGGCGGCGACCAGTTTCGGCGGCATTGACGGATCGGCAGGCTCGATAATCTCAACGTCTAAATCGTGGGCGGCAAAAAAGCCTTTTTGTTGCGCCACAATCAATGCGGCGTGATCGGGATTGACAAACCAATCCAGTAGCAGCGTGATTTTCTCTTTCGCCTGTAACGGCTGGCTTAGCAGTAAAAGTGCGGTCAGGAGGGTAAACCATGTGCTGTTTTTCATCTCTATTTCCTTTTTCCTTTGATATGATTAACTTAAATCCAATCCCATTTGCCAGAAGGCAATTTCCATGCGGGTGGCGGTGGTGAAAATCTGTTGTACTTTAGTGCGTTGTCTGGCTGTTAAATCGGCACATAATGTGTTGAGTAGTTCGCCGAGTTGCGTGGCGGCTTGTTGGAAATCAGCGGCAGCGTAGGTGTCGATCCAGTCTTGATAAGGATTATTCGCTGGACTGAGTTGTTGTTCGACGATCCAGCGGGCAATTTCGGCGTAACCGAGTGCACAGGGCGCAATCGCCGCATACAGATCCGCCAGACTGCCGTTGATGCCGCAGTCCAACACATAGCGGGTGTAGGCAACGCACGCCGCCGATTCCGGCGTTTGCAACAGTTCCGTTTCCTCAATTCCCCAACTTTTGCAGAATTGAATATGCAATTTGCTTTCGGCTAAAATCGTGCTGATCGATTGGTGTGCGGCTTCCATTTGCGTAAAATTTTCCGCTTTGAACAATGCCAGTGCCAGCGCGCGGTTATATTGGAACAGATAAAGATAATCCTGCTTTAAATAGTGCTGGAAACAGCGTTTCTCCAGTGTGCCGTCGGCAAGCCGCCGCACGAAATCGTGTTCGGTATAGGCTTGCCAATAAGGTTGGGCGTTTTCAATCAGTTGTTGACAAATAGACATGTTTTTCCTTTTAGATTAATCCATTAACGAAGATGCGAAGCCCATGGAATCAAACGGCGCAGCATATAGTCGGTCAAAAAATAGAGCGACAGGGCGATGATGAGCAGTAAAAACAAGGCGGCGAACATTAAATCCACTTGCATTCGCGCATTGGCGTGCAGCATCAGATAGCCCAAACCTTGTGACGATCCGACCCATTCGCCCACCACCGCGCCAATCGGCGCAACCGAAACCGCAATGCGCAGCCCCGAAGCCAGCGCGGGCAGGGCTGCCGGCAACCGCACTTTGAACAGCAACGGTAAACGTTTTATTTGCATACTGTGGGCTAAATCCAGCCAGGCTTGCGGTGTGTTGCGCAGCCCGTCGTAACAGGCGGCGGTGACCGGAAAATAGATGATCAACACCGTCATCACGATTTTCGATGCCATGCCGTAACCGAACCACAGCACCAACAGCGGCGCAATAGCAAATACCGGAATCGCCTGCGAAATGACGAGTAACGGCATCAAAAAAGCGGAAATCGGCGCGGAAAGCGAAAGCAACAGCGCCGAACCCAAGCCGAGTAAAAAACCAAGGGTTAAGCCGAGCAGAATTTCAAGTGCGGTAATTTGGGCGTGCTGCCACAGCAATAGGTGATGTTTTTGCAGTTGCAACCAAACCGCCGTCGGTGACGGTAACATATAGTGCGGCAACGCCAGCAGGCTGACCGCACTTTGCCACAGCAACAGCAAAAGTGCGGTCAGCAATAGGATTTTACCGAGCTGTTTAAACCACGCCATGTTTCGCTCCTTGCAAAAGTTGCGCGAACAGCGCTTGTTGCAATGCCGATTGCGGCTGTCGGTTTAAACAACGCGGTTTCTGCCCTTGTGGAAAGTGCGGTTCGCCCAACGGCAGCTGCGGATCTTGCAGCACATAAATCCGATCGCCCAAACGGATCGCCTCTTGCGGATCGTGGGTGATCAACAATACGGTTTTGTTTTGCAGCAGTTCGCAAGCCAGATCCTGCAATTGCAGACGGGTAACTGCGTCCAACGCCGAAAAGGGTTCGTCCATTAAAATCAGATCGGCGTTTTGCATTAAAGTGCGCGCCAGCGCGACCCGTTGTCGTTGCCCGCCGGAGAGTTGGTGGCAGCGTTTATGCAAGTGCGGTTTCATCTGTACCGCGCATAGTAACTGCTCGGCGTGTTGTCGGGATTGGGCGCTTTTTTCGCCTTTGAGGTGTAGCTCCAACTGCACGTTATCCATAATCGACAGCCACGGATAGAGCGAATCCTGCTGCGCCAGCCACGCCAGTTTAAGCGGACGGGGAAAGTGAATCTGCCCTTGTCGGATTGCCGTTTTCTCCAAGCCGGCAATCGCACGCAGCAAGGTGGATTTGCCCACGCCGGAACATCCGAGCAGCACCGTCCACTGTTGTTGCGGCAAAGCAAAATTAAAATCGGCAAACAGCGGCTGTTGCTCGAAAGCGAGGGTTAAATGACGAATTTCAACAGCATTCATCGTGCGTACCACTCACGGCGCTTAATGCGATGAAGCGGATGTTATGCAGAGAGAATAATCGAAGAAAAGAGAAAGTGCGGTTTGATTTGACATCAGCATAATAGTTTCCTACGTCAGCATTAACTGGATCAGGTTCACGGGTTTAATCTCAGCCGCTTCAAAAAAGCAGCACCCCGACTAGTGGACGTTTAATCTATAAAAATTGCGTTGCAAACACAACTGTTTTGTTAAATAAATTTGAAGTTGATCAAATCTTGCGACTGGCAGAGCCTATAGGATTGAGAATTAGTGCTAAGATAAATTCGGATTTTGATCAGTTGAACGGAGGAGCAAAAATGAAAGTCAGCAGTGCAGCAATTGAAAACGGTTATTTTGCCGACAAATACGGTAAGCGCGGCACACAATTCAGCCCAAACGGAATGCCGAACTATTCGATTCCGTTGGAAATCAGCGATGCGCCGGCAGGCACAAAGTCGTTTGCGTTGGTGTTGGAAGATAAAGACGCTGTCGGGGCGGCGGGTTATGTGTGGATTCATTGGTTGGTTGCCAATCTGAACCGCACTTCGCTGCCGGAAAACGACAGCATTTCCGCCACCGATTATGTGCAGGGCAGAAACAGTTGGTCGGGCAAATTGGGCGGCTTATCGGCGGAAGAAGCCTCGTTTTACGGCGGCATGGCACCGCCGAATGCCGATCACCGTTATGAGCTTTATGTCTATGCGTTGGACTGTAAATTAGATCTAGCTCAAGGTTTTAATTATAATGATTTGCATTTTGGAATGCAGGGGCATATCTTAGCGCAGGCATATTTAGTTGGTTGTTATAAAAAATAAAAATTTTATCATCCGAGAGTTTGAGTATGCTGCTTTTATTAAAAAACTAACAATTATAATAAGGAATTATATGAAAAAATTATCCCGCTATTTAATGATCTCAAGTGCTTTTCTCTTGGTAGGTTGTGCCACGGAATCTTCCCGTACGGTAGAAACGCCGCGTGTCGCTGCGTCGAAAACCGTGTATCAAGGCGTTAAAGTGCCGGTGGCAATTGGACAGTTCGATAACCGTTCGGACTATCAAAACGGTATTTTCTCAGACGGTGTCGATCGTTTAGGCAGTCAGGCGCAAACGCTGTTGATGAGCGATTTACAGCAAAGCGGACGTTTTTCCGTGCTGGACAGAACCAATATGAATGCGATTAAAAACGAAGCGCAGCTGAAAAAAATCGCCCAAAATGTCAAAGGTGCGCGTTATGTGATTACCGGTGATGTCACCGAATTCGGGCGCAAAACCACCGGCGATCATCAGTTATTCGGAATTTTGGGCAAAGGCAAATCGCAAGTGGCTTATGCCCGGGTGAATTTGAATATCGTCGATGTGCAAACCTCCGAAGTGGTGTACTCCTCTCAAGGGGCGGGCGAATACAGTTTATCCAACCGCGAAGTGATCGGATTCGGCGGTACGGCGGGCTATGATTCGACCCTAAACGGTAAAGTGTTGAGCTTGGCTATTCGTGAAGCGGTTGATAATTTGGTGACCGGAATGGAGAGCGGTGCTTGGTCGCCGAGTAAGTAAGGGACGGTCATGATGAAAAATGTATTAAAACCTGCTGTTAAAGCAGGGGTGTGTTGTTGCGCGTTATTTTTGGCCGGCTGTGCGGCGAATACTGATCTTTACGCTTGGAAAGGCAATAGTTATGCCCAGAGTTTGTATGATTATATGAATAGCGGCAGCGATGAAACCGAACAAATTGCAACCTTAGACTCAATTTTGGCGGAAGCGAATCAAAAAGGCAAAAAAGTGCCGCCCGGTTTATATGCGCAATTAGGATTATTGCACTCCAAACAAGGCGACTGGAGTAAGTCGCAGGAGTATTTTAATCTGGAAAAACAAGCATTTCCTGAATCGGCGCAATATATTCACTTCCTACAAAATCAGAAAAGAGGGGGCAAATGATGAAAACATTATGGATACTCATGCTTGTTTTGATCGGCGCTGTTTTGTCCGGTTGTTCGACAAATAGCGAGCCTTATGACTACTCAAACTTTTTAAACAGCAAACCGCGTTCGATTTTGGTGTTGATGCCGACTAACGAATCGACCGAAGTGAAAGCGGCAAGTGCGGTATTGGCGAATACGGTCAAACCGTTGGCGGAAGCGGGATATTATGTTTTTCCGGTTGCGCTTGCCAATGACACTTTCCGTCATAACGGTGTGTATGAAGGGCATGATATTCAGCAGGTTTCCGCTAAAAAATTGCAAGAGATTTTCGGCGCGGATACCGCACTTTATCTGAATGTCACCCAATACGGCTCGACGTATATGGTGATCGACAGTGTCACTCAAGTCAGCGTGGAAGGCAAACTGGTCGATTTGCGTAACGGGGCGGTGTTATGGAGCGGTAAAGCCGTTGCCTCCAGCAGCGAACAAGGGAACAGCAACGCCGGTAATCCTATTGCAACCTTAATCACGGCGGCGGTTAAACAGATTATCAACACCGTTGCCGACGAAGGTTTCAATATTTCGGTGCTGGCAAGCCAACGTTTGCTCAACAGCGGTTATAACGGCGGTTTGTTGTACGGACCTTATTCACCGCACTACGGCAAAGATCCGCAGCTAAACGCACGGTAACGACTTGTTTATCTGGGCTTAAAAACGATCGGGGTGTAAAAACGCCGATCGTTTTTTATATTCGGAAGAAATTACAACAAATCCAGTGATTTTAAAGTATAATGTCTGCCATTTTCTATTCTTAACTCAACTAACATAAAAAAGCCGATATGAGTTCAACATTTAACGTAAAAACCTTTCAAGGTATGATTCTCGCCCTGCAAGAATACTGGGCAAACGTGGGCTGCACGGTGGTGCAACCTTTTGATATGGAGGTGGGCGCAGGCACATCGCACCCGATGACCTGCTTGCGCGCCTTAGGGCCTGAGCCGATGGCGTTTGCCTATGTGCAGCCGTCGCGCCGTCCGACAGACGGGCGTTACGGTGAAAACCCGAACCGTTTGCAGCACTATTACCAATTCCAAGTGGTGATCAAACCGTCACCGGATAACATTCAGGAACTGTATTTAGACAGCTTGAAAATGCTCGGTTTTGATCCGACGCAAAATGATATTCGTTTTGTGGAAGACAACTGGGAAAACCCGACGTTAGGTGCGTGGGGCTTGGGCTGGGAAGTGTGGCTGAACGGCATGGAAGTGACCCAGTTTACCTATTTCCAACAAGTCGGCGGTTTGGAGTGCAAACCGGTGACCGGCGAAATCACCTACGGTTTAGAGCGCTTGGCGATGTACATTCAAGGTGTGGACAGCGTGTATGATCTGGTGTGGTCGGACGGTGCGCTGGGCAAAACCACTTACGGTGATGTGTTCCACCAAAATGAAGTGGAGCAATCGACGTATAATTTTGAATATGCTAACACCGAGTTTTTATTCTACTGCTTCGAGCAATACGAAAAAGAAGCGCAACAACTGTTAGCATTGGAGAAACCGTTGCCGTTACCGGCTTACGAACGCATTTTGAAAGCGGCACACAGCTTTAACTTGCTTGACGCGCGCAAAGCGATTTCCGTCACCGAACGCCAGCGTTATATTTTACGCATTCGCGCCTTAACCAAAGGCGTTGCCGAAGCCTATTACGCTTCGCGCGAAGCCTTGGGTTTTCCCGGTTGCAATAAATAATAAGTAGGTAAATATGACGAAGCCAGTTCTGTTTTTCACGCATCTTTGCCCGGACACCGAGCCGTTTGTGGCGGAATTAAACGGCTTAAAGGTCGAGTATGAAAGTGTGAATATCTTTGAAAGTATGGCAAATTTTAAACGCTTTTTAAAACTGCGCGATAGCGACCGCACTTTTGATGAGGCGAAACAAAATGGTTATATCGGCATTCCGGCGTTGTTGCTGGTAAATGGCGAGGTTATTCTTGAACTCGATGAATTAAAACGCCGATTGGGTTAAGTCTATGAATTCGCTGCAAACGACCGAGCACCAATTAATCAGTAATATTGCGAATATTATCACCGCCGCACGCCAGCAAGTGCGGCAGACGGTGAATATCGCGATGGTGCAAAGCTATTGGGAAATCGGACGTTTGATTGTGGAAGATGAGCAACAAGGCGAACAGCGCGCGCAATACGGAAAACATCTGTTACAAGAGATTTCTCAACGCTTAACGGACATGTTTGGTAAGGGATTTGATGTTACCAATTTGCGTAATATGCGCTTGTTTTATTTAGTGTTTCCAATTCGCGACGCAGTGCGTCGCGAATTGAGTTGGACACATTATCGAAGTCTAATTCGTATCGAAAATCCGCAAGCGAGACAATGGTATTTGCGAGAGTCGATTGAAAATAACTGGTCTGCTAGAGCCTTGGATCGCCAAATCTCCGTTTTATACTACGAACGCTTATTGGCAAGCCAAAATAAAGCTGTTGTGGCACAGGAAGCCGAGAAAAAAACCGAACCGCTGAAAGAAACTATTCAAGATTATCTGCGTGATCCCTATATTTTAGATTTCTTGAACTTGCAAGATAAAACTTATCAAGAAAATCAAATAGAACAAGCGATTATCTCTAATCTGCAAGATTTTTATATTGATTTGGTTTTCTATAATTTCAAACTGAAATGTTTTTTATTGATTGACCTTAAAATCGGCAAATTGAAGCATCAAGATATCGGGCAAATGGATACCTATGTGCGTCTATATGACGAGCAATTTAAAGGCGAAGATGATAACCCGGCCATCGGGTTAGTGTTATGCAGCGAGCAGAGTGAAGCGGTGGCGAAATATTCGGTGCTTGCCGACAGAAAACAGATTTTCAGCTCAAAATACGTCGCGTATTTACCAACCGAACAAGAATTGGAGCGGCAATTGACGACTAGTGTTCTGCAAGTGCGAGAAGCGGCGGCAGTTTATAAAGCAAAATATTAATACATAGCGTGGTGATCCCACATTTAGAAAGAGAAATAAAAATGAAACAAAATTTCCTTGCCGAGATCGGCACAGAAGAGTTGCCACCGAAGGCACTTAAAAAATTAGCTACAGCGTTTGCGGAGAATGTAGAGCAAGAGTTAAATCAAGCGGGTTTGGCTTTTGAACAGGTTGAATGGTTTGCCGCACCGCGTCGTTTAGCGGTGAAAGTGTTGGGATTAGCAACTTCACAACCAAGCAAAGAAGTGGAAAAACGTGGGCCTGCGGTTGCGGCGGCGTTTGATGCGGAAGGTAAGCCGACCAAAGCGGCAGAAGGCTGGGCGCGTGGTTGTGGGATTAGCGTTGATCAAGCCGAGCGTATCGCCAGCGATAAAGGCGAATGGCTGGCTTACCGTGCCGTGGTAGAGGGACAGGCGACTAAAAATCTGTTGGTTGGCATTATCAGTAGTGCACTGGCAAAATTACCGATTCCAAAAACCATGCGTTGGGGCGATAAAAGCGAGCAGTTTGTGCGTCCGGTGCATACCGTCACTTTATTATTGGGTGATGAATTGATTCAGGGCGAAATTTTGGGCGTAGCGAGCGGCACGACTATTCGCGGACACCGTTTCTTAGTCGAGCGCGAATTCCAAATCAGCCATGCGGATCAATATCCTGCGTTGTTAGCGGAAAAAGGGGCGGTGATTGCCGATTTCAACCAGCGGAAAGCCTTGATTTTAGCCAAAGCACAAGAGAAAGCCACCGCACTTGGCGGTGTGGCGGATATTGAAGAGGATCTGCTTGATGAAGTCACTTCATTGGTGGAATACCCGAATGTGTTAAGCGCCACCTTTGAAGAGCGGTTCTTGGCCGTGCCGGCGGAAGCCTTGGTTTACACCATGAAAGGCGACCAAAAGTATTTCCCGATTTACGATAAAGACGGCAAATTACTACCGCACTTTATCTTTGTTTCCAATATCAATCCGCAAGATCCGAGCGCGATCATCGAAGGCAACGAAAAAGTGGTGCGTCCACGTTTAACCGATGCGGAATTTTTCTTTAAAACCGACTTAAAACAGCGTTTGGAAGACAATTTGCCACGCTTGGAAACCGTGTTATTCCAACAGCAATTGGGCACGTTACGCGATAAAACTGCACGAATCGAACAGTTAAGCGGCATTATCGCGGCGCAAATCGGTGCGGACGAAACCCAAGCCAAACGTGCCGGGTTGCTGTCAAAATGCGATTTGATGACCAACATGGTGTTTGAGTTTACCGATACCCAAGGCGTGATGGGCATGCACTACGCCCGTCATGACGGCGAAGACGAAGCGGTGGCGGTAGCGTTGAACGAACAGTATATGCCGCGTTTTGCCGGTGACGAATTGCCGCACAGTTTGGTGGCGTGTTCGGTGGCGCTGGCGGATAAATTGGATACCTTGAGCGGTATTTTCGGTATCGGGCAATACCCGAAAGGCGATAAAGATCCGTTTGCCTTGCGCCGCGCGGCACTGGGCGTATTACGGATTATCGTCGAGAAAAAACTGCCGTTAGATTTGCAAACCTTAGTGCAAAGTGCGGTTGAATTGTACGGAGATAAATTAACTAACGCCAACGTAGTAACGGACGTGGTGGACTTTATGCTCGCTCGTTTCCGTGCGTGGTATCAAGACGAAGGTTTCAGTGTTGATGTGATCCAAGCGGTGTTGGCGCGTCGTCCGACCAAACCTGCCGATTTTGACAAACGTGTGCGTGCGGTGGCGCATTTCCGCACCTTAGATTCCGCCGAAGCCCTTGCCGCCGCCAACAAACGGGTATCGAATATTCTGGCAAAAGTCGAAGGGCAATTGCCGACACGGGTTGACCGCACTTTATGCCAAGATCCTGCGGAAATTGCACTTGCGGAGCAAGTTGCGGAATTGCAGCAAAAACTGCAACCGTTATTTGCCAACGGCGGCTATCAGACCGCACTTGAGCAGCTAGCAGCCCTGCGCCAGCCGATTGATAACTTCTTCGATAATGTGATGGTGAATGCGGAAGATCCGGCATTGCGTAACAACCGTTTGGCGTTGTTGCATAACTTGAGAGAATTATTCCTACAAGTGGCGGATATTTCGTTGTTGCAGTAAACGTAAATTGTAGCAAAATGAGAACCGTTGCGGCGAAAGTCGTGACGGTTTTTTATTTCAAATGAAATGTTTTTATGATGAGTATCACAAATTGATAGTGAAAATGCGCATTTGCATTGACATTTTTATGTCCCGTCTCTATGGTGAAATTGTTTGTTTTTTCAGCAAAAGTTAACTTGACCTGTCGAATTAGCCTTCTAACCAAACCGCTCTATGAGGTGCTCATTATGTCGATAATAGACCTGAAAATGTTTCTGCGAGATCTAAAATCCATCGTTAATATCGAATCTTACAGTTATGATCCGCAAGGAAAAGCGCAAGTTATCAACTTCTTACGAGAAAAATTTCATGCGTTAAATTGGCACATTGAAGAATATCCCCTTGATTCATCGGTCGGCTCGGCTTTGGTCTGCATGAATCGCAAAGTTGACGCTTTTGATGTTTTACTCTCCGGGCATATGGATACCGTGTTTAAAATAGGTACGACCAAAACCAGACCGTTTAGCGAAGACGGGAAAAGGGCATATGGCCCCGGCGTATGCGATATGAAGCAAGGATTAATCCAAGCCTACCATGTTTGCAGACTTCTGACCGAAAATAATGAAATCGGTGAAGGGAATATCTGTGTTATTTTCAATCCTGATGAAGAGATCAGCTCGATTTATTCTCGCCCGTTATTGGAAAAATTGGCAGCGAAAAGTCGTTACGCCATTATTTTAGAGCCAGCCAGAGCAAATGGTAATTTGGTGAATGAACGTAAAGGGGTGGGAAAATACATACTCGAGTTTTTTGGAAAAGAAGCGCATGCTGCGGTTAATCCGGAAGCCGGTGCCAATGCGATTAACGCCTGTATCGAAACGTGCCAAATGCTATTAGCGCAAGTGAAACCGGAGAAAGGAAATATGCTGAATATCGGAACGATTGAAGGCGGAACCACGCCGAATACGGTTCCGGCTTACGCTAAAATTCAAATCGATTGCCGATTTATATCTGCGCTTGAGTCGGAAAGATTGGATGCATTGATTCAAAATTTACACGGCAAGATCACCAAACAAGGGGTTAGAATTGGTGTTGCAGGTGGAATAACCCGTCCGCCTTGGGCAAAAACAAAAAACGGATTGGCGTTTTGCGCCGAAGTTGATCAAATTAAGCAGCGGCTTGGGATCCAAGCAGACTGGGCTTCTACCGGCGGCGCTTCCGATGGTAATTTTTTTGCTGCATTAGGCGTACCGACCATTGACGGCATGGGAATTGTCGGTGGTAGGCAGCACAGTCCGGAGGAGTATTTAGAGATTGATTCGATTATTCCGCGCACGACTTTATTATATGAAACTGTGAAGTTCTGTTTATCCAAATGATAAGGAGAGATAGCTTATGCTTGGTTTAATTATTGCATCTATTGTTACCCTAGCCGTTGGTTATTTAATCGTTAAAAAATATAAAGCCCAAGTTGTTTTGTTGTGCGGCGGTATTATTTTAATGTGTTTTGCCGTGTTGTTTGGATTGGGCGAAATTTTACCGGCGGATAAATCGACAGGTTGGGTAGGATTTGATATTTTTGAGTTTATTAAAAATGTTTTTAGTTCTAGAACGGCAGATCTTGGCTTAATGATTATGGCAGTCGGAGGGTTTGCCCGCTATATGGATCATACCGGCGCAAGTAAAACATTGGTTAAATATTCGATCAAACCGTTAAAAAATATTAAAGCACCCTATTTAATGTTAGGATTTGCTTATATTATCGGACAATTACTCAATATTTTTATTCCAAGTGCCTCTGGTTTGGGGCTGTTGTTAATGCTTACACTCTTCCCGATTTTAGTTAATTTAGGGGTGAGCCGTGAAGGGGCTACCGCCGTGATAGGAACGACAGCTTGTTTGGATTTGGGACCGGCTTCCGGAAATGCCGTATTAGCCGCTAAAACAGCCGAAATAGATATCGCTGGTTATTTTGTGACATATCAGATTCCATTGGCAGTATTGACAATGCTGGTGATTGCCGTTTCACATATTTTGGTGCAGAAATGGTTTGATAGCCGTCAGCAAACCGATAATACGATAGTTTCGGCAGCCGTTAATTCTTATTCTGAGGAAGAAACGCCGCCGATTATTTATATTTTATTACCACTCTTACCGCTCTTTTTAATTTTAACGTTTAGTAAACTCGTGATTGCCGGTATAAGAATGAATGTGGTCACTGCAATGTTGATTAGTTTATTTACTGCAATGATTTTTGAATTAATAAGAAAACGGGATATGAAAACGGTATTTGCCGATATTCAGGTATTCTTTGATGGCATGGGAAAACAATTTGCCGTGGTTATTACGTTAATTGTCGCCGGTGAAACGTTTGCCAAAGGTTTAACTGCGATAGGGGCGATTGATACGATTATTTCTGGGGCGCAAACATCGGGTTTTGGTATTTTTACTATGACGGCGGTTATGGTTGGGATCATCGCACTCTCCGCCATTGTGATGGGATCAGGCAACGCGCCGTTCTTTGCTTTTTCGGCATTAGCGCCCAAAGTAGCGACTTCATTGGGCGTGCCGTCAGTGCTGATGTTATTGCCAATGCAGCTGGTGGCGGGGATCGCCCGTAGTGTTTCTCCGATTACAGCCGTGATTGTCGCTGTGTCCGGCGTTGCCAATGTATCGCCGTTTGATGTCGTAAAACGAACAGCCATTCCGATGGCTTTGGCATTATTGACGGTGTTATCCGGCACATTTATGCTGTTTCATTAATAACGCGATTAGCCGTAATTTATGGTGTTGATTACGGCTAAGTTTTTATCTGATTCCTACGGTACGGTATCCTCATTACCTTTTTGATTTTTGCATTTTCCCAACATACCCCGGCAAATCCGCAATAGAATCCAACACGCCATCTGCCAGCGCTTCGCCTTCCGCCGTAACCGGTTTTCCGCTGCGGACCAAGACGGTGTGTGCTACGCCGGCGGCTTTGCCGGCCATGATGTCTTCGATTTTGTCACCGACCATAAAAGAGCGGTTGAGATCGATGCCGAGTTTGGCGGCGGCTTGCAGCAGCATACCGGCTTTCGGCTTGCGGCAGTCGCAGTCTTGGCGGTATTCACCGATGCCGTCGGGCAAGTGCGGACAGTAGTAGATACCGTCGAAATCCACACCGCGATCCGCCAGTGACCAGTCGAACCATTCGGTCAGTTGCAGAAACTGATCTTCGCTGAAATAGCCTCTGGCAATGCCGGATTGATTGGTGACCAGCACCAGTAGATAGCCCCGTTGTTTCAGTTCGAGGAGGGCTTCAATACTGCCTTCGATAAACTCAAATTGATCGATTTGATGTACATAACCGTGATCGATATTGATGGTACCGTCACGATCTAAAAAAATGGCTTTTTTCATGTTCGCCTCACTGATTGGCTTGTTTTTCTTGTCGCGATTATAGCGTAAAACGGGCTGGAAATCGGTAATACCGCACTTTTATTAATACAAAGCGCCATAAAACATCTAACTTATAACAGCTTACTATAAAAAAGGGCTAACTACAGGTTGACATGGCAATCTGGACGTCTAAAATAGCGAAATGATTTTAATGATCCCAATGATAAAAGGGCTTACATGATTAAGCTAAAAAATATAAATAAAATTTTTGAGGCAAATGGGAAAAAACTGACCGCATTGGATAATGTCAATCTGGAGATTCCGAAAGGGCAGATTTGTGGGGTTATCGGTGCTTCCGGCGCGGGGAAAAGTACGTTAATCCGTTGTGCCAATCTGCTGGAGCAGCCGAGCAGCGGTCAGGTGTTTGTCGACGGGCAGGAATTGACGGCAATGAATGCCAGCGAGCTGGTGAATGCCCGTCGCCATATCGGTATGATTTTTCAGCATTTTAATTTGTTGAGCAATCGCACGGTGTTCGGCAATGTGGCGTTGCCGCTGGAGTTGAACGGCAGCGAGAAAGCGGCGATAAACCGGCGGGTTGACGAACTGTTGGATTTGGTCGGTTTAAGCGATAAAAAAAATATCTATCCGAGCAATCTTTCAGGCGGACAAAAACAGCGGGTGGCGATTGCGCGGGCGTTGGCGTCGGAGCCGAAAGTGTTGTTGTGTGACGAGGCGACCAGTGCGCTTGATCCGGCAACTACCCAATCCATTTTGGCATTATTACAGGAAATCAACCAAAAGTTGGGCTTGACCATTTTGCTGATTACCCATGAAATGGAAGTGGTGAAGCAGATTTGTCATCAAGTGGTGGTGATTGATAAAGGGCAGTTGGTCGAGAGCGGCAGCGTGAGTGAAATTTTCTCCAATCCGAAAACCGATTTGGCGAAAAGTTTTATTCAATCAACATTCCGTATCAATTTACCGAAAGAGTATATGGAGCAGCTCTCGCCAGCACCGAAAGGGGCGGATTCCTACCCGATTATCAAGTTTGAGTTTACCGGCCGTTCGGTCGATGCACCGCTGTTGTCGCAAACCTCGAAAAAGTTCGGTGTGGATTTGAGTATTTTGGTGTCGCAGATTGATTATATTGGCGGCGTAAAATTCGGTTTTACCATTGCCGAAGTTGAGGGGCCGGAAGATGCGATTACCGAAGCCAAAATTTATTTAATGGAACATAATGTGCGAGTTGAGGTGTTAGGTTATGTTTGATCGCTTAACGCCACAAGTGTGGCAGATGATTTTAAATGCCACCGGTGAAACCTTATATATGGTTTTTGCTTCCGGTTTTCTGGCAGCACTGTTTGCCATTCCATTGGGCGTGTTGCTGTTTATCACGCGTCCGGGGGAAATCAAACAAAACCCGAAACTGTATCGCATTATCAGTGTGGCGGTAAATATCGGGCGGGCGATTCCGTTTGTGATTTTACTGTTCTGGATTATTCCGTTCACGCGTGCGTTGGTCGGCTCGTCTATCGGTACCACAGCGGCGGTTGTGCCGTTGACCGTAGCGGCGATTCCGTTTGTCGCCCGTTTGGTGGAAGGCGCACTGTTGGAAATTCCGGCAGGGCTGACCGAAGCGGCACGGGCAATGGGGGCAACCAATTTGCAAATTATCGGCAAATTTTTGTTGCCTGAGGCGCTACCGGCATTAATCAACGGCTTAACCATTACCTTGGTGACGCTGGTCAATTATTCCGCGATGGCAGGCATTGTCGGCGGCGGCGGTTTGGGAGACGTGGCAATCCGTTACGGCTACCAGACCAATGTGCCGGAAATTTTAACTACCGTGGTGATCATTTTGGTCGCGATGGTGCAATTGATTCAATTTGTGGGCGACTCACTGGTTCGCTATGTTGATCACCGTTAGGTTTTATTCATCACTATTTACCAAAAAGGAAAATACCATCATGAAATTAAAAAACATTTTCACCTTGAGCGCATTGGCGACTGCGGTTGCATTTTCCGGTTCGGCATTGGCGAAAGACGGTAAAATTAAAGTCGGCATTCAAACCGGCCCCGAATTTTCCGTCGCGGAAGTAGCGAAGCAAGTGGCGAAAGATCAATTCGGTTTAGAGGTTGAATTGGTACCGTTTACCGATTATGTGACTCCGAACGTGGCATTGGAAGAAAAGTCGATTGATGCCAATGCGTTCCAACACAAACCGTATTTAGATGCGCAAGTGGAAGCGCGCGGTCTGAAAGGGTTGGTGATTGTCGGTAATACTTTTGTTTATCCGATTGCCGCCTATTCCAAAAAAATCAGCAAACTGGACGAATTGAAAGACGGCGCAACCGTGGCGATTCCAAACGATCCGACTAACGGTGGGCGTAGCTTGTTATTATTGCAAGCGCAAGGGCTGTTGAAATTGAAAGAAGGCACCGGTTTAACGCCGACCGCACTTGATATTGTCGAAAACCCGAAAAAACTGAAAATTCGCGAATTAGAAGCGCCGTTACTGCCGCAAGTATTACCGGAAGTGGATTTGGCGGTGATCAATAATACTTACGCCGGTCAAGCCGGTTTGTTCCCAAGCACCGATGCGATCTTTGTCGAAGATAAAGATTCGCCATACGTCAATATTATTGTGGCACGCGAAGACAATAAAGAAGATCAAGATGTGGTTAACTTTGTTAAAGCGTATAACTCCGAAGCGGTGTATGAAAAAGCCAAACAAGAGTTTAAAGACTCAGTGGTGAAAGGCTGGTAATTAACCTTAATCCGCTCTACAATGAGTAAATATATAATAGTATCAATAGGTTGATTGAGAGTTTCTCTTAATCAACCGATTTTTTTATAGAATGTGAAGCGAAAAAATGACTGAATTAGCAACGCCGTATTATTTGATTGATAAAAGCAAATTACTGAAAAATATGCAGAAAATTGCTTATTTGCGTGAACGTTCCGGTGCCAAAGCACTGTTGGCACTAAAATGTTTTGCTACTTGGGGTGTGTTTGATTTTATGCGCGAATATATGGACGGCACGACTTCCTCGTCATTGTATGAAGTCAAGCTCGGACAAAGCAAATTCGGCGGCGAAACCCATGCTTACAGCGTGGCTTACAGCGATGCGGAAATTGCCGAAGTGGTTGCCAATGCGGATAAAATTATTTTTAATTCGATTAGTCAGCTGAACCGTTTTGCCGAGCAAGCGCAAGGCATTCAACGCGGTTTGCGGGTCAATCCGCGCGTCAGCACCTCTGAGTTTATCTTGGCGGATCCGGCGCGGCCGCACAGCCGTTTAGGCGAATGGGACATGAATAAAATTCGTGAAGTGCTGCCGCTGATTAACGGTTTTATGTTCCACAACAACTGTGAAAACGGCGATTTTGACCGTTTCGATCAAATGTTAAAGCACATCGAAAACGAATTCGGCGAACTCCTGTATCAAGTGGATTGGGTCAGTTTGGGCGGTGGCATTCATTTTACCGGTGAGGGTTATCCGCTCGATCAATTTGCCGATCGTTTAAAACAGTTTGCCGAACAATACGGCGTGCAGGTCTATTTAGAGCCGGGCGAAGCGGCGATTACCCTCAGCACCAGTTTGGAAGTGACGGTGCTGGATACGTTGCATAACGGCAAAGAGCTGGCGATTGTGGACAGCTCGATTGAAGCGCATATGCTGGATTTGCTGATTTACCGCCAAAGCGCTAAACTACAGCCGAATCAGGGCGATTATCACTATATGGTCTGCGGCAAATCTTGTTTGGCGGGCGATATTTTCGGTGAATATCAGTTTGAACAACCGTTGAAAATCGGTGATCGCCTGTCGTTCTGCGACGCCGCCGGTTATACCATGGTGAAAAAGAATTGGTTCAATGGCGTCAATATGCCGTCCATTGCCATGAAAGAATTGAACGGCGAGATTAACTTGATCAAGCAGTTCGATTTTGACGATTACGTTGACAGCTTGTCTTAACCGTTTCTGCGTTATTGCAAGTGGTTTCAACGAATCAATCAGGTCTTGCCGAGTTGGCAAGATTAAACGTCATGCCGGTTATGACCGCACTTTGAAATGAAAAGTGCGGTTGTAATCTGACATTAAGGAGGATTATGCAAACATGAAAAAAAACATCTTAATTATTGGTGCCGGTGGTGTGGCTCAAGTCGTCGCACATAAATGCGCCCAACACAACGATATTTTAGGTTCTATCGCCATTGCTTCACGCGGCATCAGCAAATGCCAAGATATTGCCAACAGCGTGCGTGAAAAAAACGCCTTTAAAATTCCCGCTGAAATTGCCTGTTTTGAACTCGATGCGTTCAATATTGAAGCGACCAAATCCATCATCAAAGAAACCGAAGCGCAGATTGTGATCAATGTCGGCTCGGCATTTCTCAATATGTCGGTGCTGCAAGCCTGTATCGAAACCGGTGCGGCTTATTTGGATACGGCAATTCACGAAGAACCGCATAAAATCTGTGAAACGCCGCCGTGGTACAATAATTACGAATGGCAACGCCGTGAAATCTGCGCAAAGAATAAGATTACCGCGATTTTAGGCGTGGGATTTGATCCGGGGGTGGTTAACGCCTATGCCGCCGTTGCGGTCAATGACTATTTAGATCAAACCGATAGCCTTGATATTATTGATATTAATGCCGGTAGTCATGGTCGCTATTTTGCCACCAATTTCGATCCGGAGATCAATTTCCGTGAGTTTACCGGACAAGTCTGGAGTTGGCAGAACAGCCAATGGACCAGCAATCAAATGTTTGAAATTAAGCGGACGGACGACCTGCCGGTTGTCGGTCAGCAAACCTCCTATATGACGGGACATGATGAAATTCACTCCCTGTCGCAAAATCTGAATGTGCCGAATATCCGTTTCTGGATGGGATTCGGCGAACACTATATTAATGTCTTCACCGTATTGAAGAATCTTGGTTTGTTATCCGAACAGCCGGTCACCACCGCCGAAGGCTTGGAAGTGATTCCGTTAAAAGTGGTGAAAGCGGTGTTGCCGGATCCCTCTTCATTGGCGCCGGATTACAGCGGAAAAACCTGTATCGGCACCCTTGCAAAAGGCAAGAAAGACGGTAAGGAAAAAGAAGTCTTTATCTACAACGTGGCGGATCATAAGGAAGCCTATGAAGAAGTGGGCAGCCAAGGTATTTCCTACACCGCAGGTGTGCCGCCGGTCGCCGCCGCCATTTTGGTGGCACAAGGCGTGTGGGACGTAGAAAAAATGGTAAATGTGGAGGAGCTGGATCCGAAACCGTTCCTCAATTTGTTGAATCAAATCGGTTTGCCGAATCGGGTTAAAGATGAAAACGGCGATCGGGAATTAGTGTTTTAATCTCGTTTAACTTGTTTTAAGGTAAGAAAAACCGCACTTTTTATTAGCGAAAATTCAGCATAAAAGTGCGGTTTATTTTTGGCGGTTTAAGCGGTTAAAGCACTTTCTTTCTTAACGAAGCCAGAACCGAGACGATTAAAATGATAAACACCATTGTCATGGATAAGGCAATCGGTATATGGATCCCAGTCATCACCAACAGCATCTTGATGCCGATAAAAATCAAAATCACCGCCAAGCCGTATTTGAGATAGACAAAACGATCGGCAATGTCGGCTAAGACAAAATACATCGCTCGTAAGCCGAGAATGGCGAAGATATTTGAGGTCAGCACAATAAACGGATCGGTGGTGACCGCAAACACAGCCGGAATGCTGTCTACAGCAAATACGACGTCACTCAATTCCACCATAATCAGCACCAACACCAGCGGGGTAAACAGTTTTTTACCGTTTTCGACGGTCAGAAATTTTTCGCCATCAAATTGGCTGCTGAGACGTAAATGGCGACGAAGCCAGTTTAATAGCCAGTTTTTCGATAAATCTTCCCCGTTTTCTCCCTCTTTTGCCGTGAAGATTTTGAAACCGCTGTAAACGAGGAAAATACCGAAAATATACAAAATCCATTCGTATTCGCGAATCAAAATAGCGCCGATTGCGATCATAATGGTACGCATGATGATGGCACCGAGTACGCCGTACAATAATACTTTGTGCTGATACTGCGGCGGCACTTTGAAATAACTGAAAATCATCAGAAAAACAAACAGGTTATCGACCGATAACGATTTTTCCAATACATAACCGGTCAGAAACTCCATGACTTTTTCGCCGGCGAGTTTGCTGCCGTAAGCGGGGTTGGAAGCGAGTTCGAAGTAGAGCCATAGGGCAAACAAGCAGGAAACCGAGACCCAGACCACGCTCCACCACATCGCTTCTTTGACACTGACTTTATGCGCACCGCTCTTTTTCAGGCTTAACAGATCAATCGCCAGCATAATCACAACGACAACAGAAAATATTCCGTAAAACATCGGGCTGCCGATATCGGGTAAAGAGGGATTAGCCATATAAAAAATAATACTCCATAGAAAAATAATGGCTCATTATCGGCTATTTTGGCATTTATACAAGATGCGGAAATTTATTTTTATCTTTATCGGCTCATGATTTCTCGGTTTCCGTCTCAAGAAGGAGGGAAAGCAGATAATCATTCATCGGGAAAACGGATAAATAACAAGCCGCCGTTAACCAGATTAACGGCGGCTTGCAGTAAAACGTAAAAGTGCGGTTAGGCGTTATAACCAGCGGATTCCGCGAATGATTACAGACTTTCAGTGAAAGTACGGGCGATAACGTCGCGTTGTTGTTCAGGGGTTAATGAGTTGAAACGTACGGCATAACCGGAAACACGAATGGTCAACTGTGGGTATTTTTCAGGGTTGTTAACCGCATCTTCCAATGTTTCACGACGTAATACGTTCACGTTCAGGTGTTGGCCACCTTCCACTTTTACGGTCGGTGCAACGTCAACCGGCAGTTCGCGATATTCAATCTGTCCCAATTCGTTGATTGCAACAACTTGGTCTTCGGCGAAATCGCCTTTGGCACATAAGCAGCGGGCTTCGCCTTTGTCGCTGTCCAATAACCAGAAAGAATTTAATAACGCATCGTTAGCGGCTTGAGTAATTTGAATACCTTTAATCATGATAGAACTCCAATATTATAGTGGGTGGATTAAATTAATTGCTCAGAATTTTATCAAATCGGTTGAAATTATCAAATAAATTTAAGTTGAATTGACCCATAACCAGTGATTATTTTTTTGGCAAATTGTCTTATTTGATTTGGGTCAATAAATTACTGCGATTAATGATGGTTAATTAACGTTATCGCTATTTATTTGTTACATTTAAACAACAATATTGGACGAGAATAAAAAATCCTTGCTAGGATTTTTGTCGCCCTTTGCCTATAATTCGTAAAAAAGCCACTGCAGGAAAAATAAAAATGAAGACATGGAGCGACGCCATCGGGCAAGAGAAGCGGCAGCCTTACTTTTTGAATATTTTAAAACAGGTAGAACAAGCTAAAAAGAGCGGTAAAAGGGTATATCCGCCGCATGATGAAGTGTTCACCGCTTTTCGCTTGACGGAGTTTGAGCAAGTGAAAGTGGTGATTTTAGGACAAGATCCGTACCACGGTCCGAATCAGGCGCACGGTTTGGCCTTTTCGGTGAAGCCGGGGATCGCACCGCCGCCTTCGTTGCTAAATATGTATAAAGAGCTGGCAACGGACATTAGCGGTTTTGACATTCCTCAACACGGCTATTTGGCAAGCTGGGCGCAGCAGGGCGTATTATTGTTGAATACGGTATTGACCGTTGAGCGCGGGCAAGCCCATTCGCACGCCAATTTCGGTTGGGAAACCTTTACCGATAAAGTGATTGAGCAGTTAAACCAAGCCCGTGACAAGCTGGTGTTTTTATTGTGGGGCAGTCATGCGCAGCGTAAAGGGCAGTTTATTGATCGGCAACGCCATCTGGTTTTAACCGCGCCGCACCCGTCGCCGTTATCGGCTTATCGCGGCTTTTTCGGTTGCCGGCATTTTTCTAAAACCAACGATTATTTGCAGCAGCACGGGCAACCGCCGATAGATTGGCGGCTACCGCCGAGTGTTGAATAACGGCAGGCAAAAGTGCGGTTTAGCATTTGGAATTAGAGAATTGGCGTGAGTTTTGTTATAATCACGCTTTGGTTTTACTTCATCTATGGAAACCCTATGTTAGCGATTATCTCTCCAGCGAAAACGCTGGATTTTCAGTCTGAAATTCCGCAATTTAATTTCACTCGGCCGGCACTAACCCGATACAGCCAACAATTGATCGAGGTATGCCGTGACCTGACGCCGGCACAAATCGGTTCTTTAATGCACATCAGCGACAAATTGGCCGGCCTGAACGCGGCACGTTTTGCCGAGTGGCAAACGGAACATACCTTGGAAAACGCTAAAGCGGCGATTTACGCGTTTAAAGGCGATGTTTACACCGGACTGGCGGCGGAGAGCTTGAGTCATGATGATATTTTATATGCGCAACAGCATTTGCGAGTGTTATCAGGGCTTTACGGTTTATTAAAGCCGTTGGATCTCATGCAGCCGTACCGCTTGGAAATGGGCACGAAACTGGCCAATCCAGGCGGTAAAAACCTGTATGAGTTTTGGGGCGATGTGATTACCGAACAGTTACAAACCGCACTTGACGAGCAACAAGATGCCGTTCTGCTTAATTTGGCGTCCGATGAATATTACAAAGCGGTTAAACCGCGTTTACTAAAGGCATGCATTGTTAAACCGATTTTCCTCGACTATAAAAACGGCACTTATAAAGTGATTAGTTTTTATGCCAAAAAAGCGCGCGGTTTGATGTGCCGTTATTTGATTCAAAATCGAATCAGCAGTGTGGACGGTTTAAAACAATTTAATTCGGCCGGTTACTGGTTTGACTCCAATGCCTCCGGTAGCGATGAACTGGTGTTCAAACGCGATTCGCAGGATTAAACTATGCACTTCAAATCGTATTTGCTGCTTGTTTTCGCCTTACTGATGACCGCTTGCTCGGCAACGGAACCGAGCAAAACCTTTCGCGCCAGTGAAAAAGTGACGTTTAACGGCAAAACCTTTCAGCGTGGCAAAATGCTGGATTTGGTGGAAATGGTGCGTTATGTCTATAACCCGAACGGCGATGGCAGTTCAAGGGAGAAAGTGGTCCTGTTTTTTGATCGCAACCAGTATGGCTTAAGCCTGCAACAGCGGCTGGAACTCCGCCAAAAAAGTTATCAACAGAGCGATAATACCTTAGCCGAAATGACGATTACGGATGATACCCTCTATTCACAACTGGTTTACCGCCCGAGCGAGCGCTTTGCTTATTGGGGCGTCGAAGTGGCGAAAGGGCGGAATATGGCTGATTGCGGCTTTCTGGAGTTTCAATACAGCTATGGCGTGAATGGGGAAAAACAGGCGAAAGCGAAAGAAAACGCTTTTTTACAACAGCGGGTTTATCCGAAGGCGCATAAAATCCTACAACAATTGCAACAACAGCCGTGGATATGGCAGTGTGATTAAACGTGCAGTGACCGATTATGTATGAAAAATATGGACGCTTAGTGCGTCGCGCTTCAATTTTGGCAGTGTTGACCGCACTTGGTCTGATTCTTATCAAAGGCGTGGCATGGTGGCAAACCGGATCGGTCAGTATGTTGGCATCGATCATTGATTCGTTATTGGATCTGCTTGCCTCGTTTACCAGCATGATTATTCTGCGTTTTTCGCTGATGCCTGCCGATGATAACCACTCCTTCGGTCATGGAAAAGCAGAGTCTTTAGCCACCTTGATTCAAGGTGCGTTTATTTCCGGTTCGGCGATTTTACTGCTATTGCAGGGCATTGAACGGATTATGAATCCACAGCCGTTACAATCGGCTTCAGTCGGGATTGTGGTCACTGTGATTGCCTTGATCCTGACGTTTGTCTTGATTCGTTATCAAAGTTATGTGATTCGCCAAACCCAAAGTCCGGCAATCCGAGCCGACAAATTGCACTATGAAACCGACTTGTTGATGAACGTGGCGGTGTTGTTGTCACTGGGGCTGAGTGCGTTTGGTTATATTTATGCCGACGGGATCTTTGCCTTGCTAATTGCGCTGTATATTTTAGCGAATGCACTCAAAATGCTGTTTGAGGCGATGCAACTGTTGCTTGACCGCACTTTGCCAGCAGATGAAATTGATCTCATTTGGAAAATCGCTTCCAGCCAAGCAAATATTATCGGCATTCATGATCTGCGCACCCGTCGCTCCGGCGCGATTCGTTTTATCCAGCTGCATTTGGAATTGGACGATAGCCTGCCGTTATGGAAAGCCCACCAGATCACCGATAATTTGGAAAACCGGCTGTTAATGGCGTTTCCGATGTCGGATATTATTATTCATCAAGAGCCAACTTCGGTGGTGCAAAAAGAGCAAAAATTAATAAAACGCTAAAGTGTTTTGTGTTTGTCATAAAATCGAAACATAAAATTGGCAAAATGTTAAAAGTAGATAAAAAAATTGAGAAAACGTCATTTTTCTATAGAGAGTAAATAAGGGATCGTGTACCCTACACACAAAATTATTTTAATCATTTAAAGAAATAGAAGGGAAATTCAACATGGTAAAAAAAGTTGCGATTTTAACCAGCGGCGGCGATGCCCCGGGTATGAATGCAGCCATTCGTGGCGTGGTGCGTTCGGCACTGTTTGAAGGTATAGAAGTTTACGGTGTATATAATGGGTATTCAGGGCTTTATAATAATGAAATCAAAAAGTTAGAGCGATTTTCCGTTTCTGATATTATTGGACGCGGCGGCACGTTTTTAGGTTCTGCCCGTTTTCCGGAATTTAAAGATCCAGCGGTTCGAGCTAAGGCGGTTGAAAACTTGAAAGCGCACGGTATTGATTCGTTGGTAGTCATCGGCGGTGACGGCTCTTATATGGGGGCAAAATTGATCACTGAAGAGTATGGTTTTCCATGTATCGGGATTCCGGGTACTATTGATAATGATGTGGCGGGTACGGATTATACCATCGGATATCAAACCGCACTTGAAACCGCATTGGAAGCGATTGACCGCCTGCGTGACACCTCAAGCTCACATCAACGGGTTTCGATTATCGAAATTATGGGGCGCCATTGCGGTGATTTAACGCTGGGCGCGGCGATTGCCGGCGGTTGTGAATTTATCGTGGTGCCGGAGCGTCCGTTTGAGCGTGAGGCTTTGATCAAGAAAGTCGAATACGGTTTCCAAAAAGGCAAACGTCACGCCATTATTGCGATTACCGAATATATCTGCGATGTAAATGAATTGGCGAAAGAAATCGAATCCCGAGTGAAACTGGAAACCCGCGCTACTGTATTGGGACATGTTCAACGTGGTGGCGCACCTTGCGCTTTCGATCGTATTTTGGCTTCACGCATGGGAGTTTATGCCGTTGAACTATTGAAAGAAGGCATCGGTGGGCGTTGCATCGGCATCCAGAATGAAAAACTGGTACACCATGACATTATTGATGCCATTACCAATATGAAACGTCCGTTTAAAGCAGATTGGTTTGAAGCCTCAAGAAAACTGTATTAATTCATTGCAGAATGCTACGAAACCCATCACATATTATGCGATGGGTTTTTTATTATTTATTTCCCCAACCGCTCTTTATAATGGCGGCGACAGACGGAAAGATAGCTGTCGTTGCCACCGATTTGGATTTGTTCACCGGCTTGCACGACCTCACCGTTTGCATTCAAGCGCAACACGAAATTGGCTTTGCGTCCGCAATAACAGATGGTTTTCAGTTCTTCCAACTGATCCGCCCATGCCAACAGATAGCGGCTGCCTTCAAATAATTCCCCCTGGAAATCGGTGCGCAAGCCGTAGCATAGCACCGGAATATGAAGTTTATCCACAACATCGCTTAATTGATAAACTTGCGCTTTACTTAAAAATTGCGCTTCATCTACCAAAATACAGTGTAAAGGTTTCTGATTAATCTGGTGTTTGATTTGTTGGTATAAATCTGTTTCCGTTGTGAAAACTAAGGCATCTTGGCTGATACCGATTCGAGAAGTCACTTTTGCGGTACCGAAGCGATTATCGATTGCTGCGGTATAAACCAGCGTATTCATCTGCCGTTCTTGATAGTTGTATGAGGATTGCAGTAAGGTCGTCGACTTGCCTGCGTTCATCGAAGAATAATAAAAATAAAGTTTTGCCATATTGTTTTGTCATCAGTAGTTAAAATTAGCTTAGTTGCCAATCCAGCCTGGCAATCTTAATCGACTGATTTGTATAAGCTATTTAAAATAAAGAGTTCTGGCAGAATGCTACCATAACCAAAGAAGTTCGCAAATAAAAGCAAGCGATAAATAACAAGATAAAAAATCAAGCGGCTTTAGTTTAAAAGATGAGCTGGAAAGTGATTTTCACGGTGTTTCGGTATAAAAAAACAGCGGTTGAGAAAAAGATTAGAAAAAAGGTCGAAAAAGGGGTTGCAAAGATTTGCCGAATGTCTATAATGCGCACCTCACAACGACGCAGCGTTCTGTTTAAGAGGTTGGCGGTTGTGACTGTTCTTTAACAATATATCAGACAATCTGTGTGGGCACTTGTGCAAGGCATTGGTAATTAAAAAAGATTTAAAAACTAAAGTCTTAATGAGTGCTGATAGTAAATTCATAAT
>NZ_FWWV01000024.1 GCF_900176075.1 Pasteurella testudinis DSM 23072 | reverse complement strand
GTACCAAATGCCGTCTTATCGCAACATATTGGCGGCGAATCGGATTCAAATCAGTATGTCGAGAAAGGGCAACTGCTTGGACAATGGCGCGATGGAAAGTTTTTTCGGCAGGCTGAAAACAGAATGTTTTTATGTGCGACAGTTTGATACGGTTGATGAAATTGAACAGGCGGTTCATCAATATATTCAGTATTACAATGCAGAACGAATTCAAGTAAGATTAAAAGGATTAAGTCCGATACAATATCGAACCCAATTCTTTCATTAAACAGTCCAACTTTTGGGGGTCAGATCACTAACCGCACTTTGGTTTTACGCCGTGTTTATTTCTTCTTCCAACGCAACTGATACAGATCACTACGCCGATCTTTCAGATTACGTACGCTGCCGAATTCGTGCAGTTCGCGCAATTCGTCGATATTGACATCGGCGATCAACACCATTTCGGTGTTTGGTGTGGCTTCGCTTTTGATACCGTTGGTCGGGAACGCGAAGTCGCAGGGGGTGAAAATCATCGATTGCGCATATTGAATATCCATATTATGCACATTCGGCAGGTTGCCGACCGAACCGGCAATCGCCACAAAGCACTCGTTTTCAATCGCGCGCGCTTGGGCACAGTGGCGCACCCGTGAAAACCCGTTTTGCGTATCGGTTAAAAACGGTACGAACAGAATCTCCATGCCTTGATCCGCCAATAAGCGGCTCAATTCCGGAAACTCGACATCATAACAGATCAAAATCCCGATTTTGCCGCAGTCGGTATCAAACGCTTTCAATTGCGTACCGCCGATCATGCCCCAGATTTTGGCTTCGTCGGGGGTGACATGCAGCTTTTCAAAGCGTTCGCTGCTGCCGTCACGCCGACATAAATAGCCGACGTTATACAGATGTTCGTCCTTGATCTCCGGCATACTGCCGGTGATGATATTAATGTTGTAGCTGATCGCCAGCGCTTCAAATTTGCCAACGATGGTTTCGGTATATTGCGCCAGCTTACGGATTGCGTCCGGTTCGGCATTGTGGTTGTATTTCGCCATCAGTGGTGCGTTGAAAAATTCGGGGAAGAGCACAAAATCGCAGTGATAACCCGAAACCGCATCAATAAAATATTCCGCTTGCTGCATCAGCTCATCGACATTGCGGTAGGGGCGCATTTGCCATTGGATCAAGCCAAGCCGTATCTCTTTCTTGTTTTGCGTTGCCAAATTGCTCGGCGGCTCGTAATAAATATTGTCCCAACGCATCAGCACCGCATATTCGTTGGAAGCGCTGTCGCCCTCCAGATAGCCTTTCAGCACTTTGCGCGGGTGAAAGTCGTTAGATAGCTGAAAATTCAGCACCGGATCGTTAATCTCGCGCAACCGCACTTTTTCAATATAGGCTTTCGGGGTCAGTTGGTCGGCATATTTATGGTAATTCGGAATCCGTCCGCCGAACGAAATCCCTTTCAGATTCAGCTTTTCGCACAGCTCTTTGCGATAATCGTATAACCGCCGCCCCAAGCGTAAACCGCGAAACTCCGGCTTGATAAACACGTCGATGCCGTACAAAATATCGCCTTTATTGCTGTGCGAATCGAAAGTTTCGTTGGCGGTGATTTTTTGATAGGTGTGGTTATCGCCGAATTTATTGTAATCCACGATAATCGACAACGCACAGCCTGCCAGACAATCGTTGATCTTAATCACCACCTGTCCCTCCGGAAATTTACGGATCAAGCGCCGGATTTCATCTTCGCTCCAATAAGCGTTCGGCAATACGGCATAGGCACTGATCATGGCGTCTTTTAATTCTTGATAATCGTCCAGAGTGAGGTAGGTCAGTTCGATGTTTTCAATGTCCTTCGTGTCCATGATGGGGTTTTCCTGTTGTTTTAATCTGAAAATCAGTCTGCTGAAAATTTAAGCGCTTGATTTCAGGATAAAACGATAACAGGAAAAAATCAAATTCTGTGGTAAAGGCAACTCATAAACTGAAATGGATAACCGCACTTTAGCGGATATGGTAGAAAGTGCGGTCAATATAAGCTAACGCTTCCGGCAGGACATAAACGAATTGATCCGGCTTAACCGCCAGACCTTCGCTCAGAGGCGCTTTCCGACTAGACGGTATTATTTTCCCTTTTTATAAGCAAGGCCGTACATCATCAGCTGTAAAGCGTCAATGTTCAGCTGGTGCTCTTTGCCGCGATATAATTTGCCGAGCTGCGGATCGGTTCGCAGTTCATCAATTTTACGGGTGAACACGCTGATTAGCGCAATCGGGAAATCCTGTTGTATGATGCGCTTATTTTGCAGCTGTTGAAAAAAATCAGACATAAATTGGTATTTTTCCTGTTCCATTTCGGCAAAAAATGCCCGCATCTCTGCGTCCGAATGGTACTGAAAATCCGCTTGCATCGGTTGGGAATAGAGTCCTTTTAAGGCTTCTTCCTGCATTTTAAAAATTTGGCTGATGATAGTTTCCAATGATATTTCTTGTTTTAAAAAATCCAAGAACCGCAATCGCACCTCTTCTTTTTGCTCAAACAGCAGTTGTTTGAGCAACGCTTTTTTATTTTTGAAATGCTTATAAAATGTCACTCGGCTGACTTGTGCCTGCTGACAAATCGTATCAACCGAAATCCGTTTCCAGCCGTGCTGTGAAAACAGGGTAAGTGCGGTCTGTTGTATCACTGCGGATTTGTTCATGCTTTATCCTTATTTTCTGCCCGTTAGCGGTGAGATGCCGGTAAGCATACTTAAAACAGGGTTTTTACGCAAATTAATTACAAATAACATCTATTATCATTTGCATTGTTGGGGTTGATAATTTATATTAACAAATGTTGGATTTTAATGCTTATTTTGTAAACCTTCTTTTATAAAAATCGGTATAAAACCCAGTGTAAACAAATCCAAATTCTCAATAAATTATCCTAAAACCAGCAATTTAACCTTGAAAATCGGAGGCAAATTTATGTTTTTCCGCTTAACCCCCATAGCCATTTCCGCCCGCGCCATGCTGGTCGGCAGTAGTATTTTCGCTTTAAGCAGTCCGTCAGTTTTTGCCGCAACAGAAATAGGACAATTAGATGAAATTATTGTGTCAGGCGAAAAATCAGAGCGATCAAAGTTTGAAACCAGCTCCAGTTTGACTGTGACCACGGTCAATGATCTGCAACGTGCAGGTGATATCACAACCGCAACACATTTACTCAAAAAGACGGTCAATATTTTGGACACCGGTCTGGGCAATGATTTAGCGACCGTGCGTGGCGTGGATGGTTCCGGACCTGCAACCGGTGCGGTAGCCTTTTTTGCCGGAAGCCGTCCGCGTTTAAATATGTCGATTGATGGTCGCACCTCAACCTATGTAGAATTGGCACACAGTGCAAAATCCCTATGGGATATGAAACAAGTGGAAATCTATCGTGGTGCGCAAAGCTATGCCCAAGGACGCAACGCAATTGCCGGTGCGGTGGTGATGACCTCAAATGATCCGAGCCATGAGTGGGAAGGCGCGGCAAAACTGAATATCGGCAACCAACATACCCGTCAAACCGCCGCAATGATTTCGGGACCGTTAATTGCCGATGAATTGGCGTTTCGCTTAAGTGTCGATCAACAGCAACGAAAAAGTTTTGTTGATTTAATTTCTTATGAGCCGGTCGGGAATCCGCGCTGGTATAAAACCACCACGGCAAGAGCCAAGTTATTGTGGACACCATCCGCATTGCCCGAATTTTATAGTCGTTTCACACTCAATCATCTTGATTCCAGATTACCGCAAAACGAGGCCGGCAATCAGCCGATCAATAATGTCCGCTTTACACCACAACGTCCGGTTCTTGATACCATGTCAACGAGCGGAATTTGGGATATCGGCTGGCAGTTTTCAGATTTCTGGAAGTTTGAAAATAAATTGATTTATTCAAAATATGAGAATAATCGTTTGACATTGCCCGCACCGCTCGGAGCACCGGCAACATTGGACGGGCGTGAGCTGCAAATCGAGCCGATAATGAAATTTGAGATATCCTATGCGAAATATTCCGGATTGTTCGGGCTGTTTTATTTTCAGGCTAAACAGGATGAGACCGTTGATATCCGCACGTTTCATAATATCTTCAAAGACAAAACCAAAACAAAAGCGGTTTTTGGCGAACTAAAATATGCGCCGAATGCAAACTTCGACGTTACGCTATCAGCTCGTTATGAGCAAGAACACCACCAACGGCAAGGCGGTAGCGCTTTATTTGAGATCGATCGGGATAAAAAATACAATGTTTTCCTACCCAAAATCGATCTGGCATGGAATTTGCTCGAGAAACAGCGTTTAGGCTTTAAAGTTGGTCGGGGCTATAATCCGGGTGGTGCCGGAGTCACCTTTGCCAATCCTTACACCGGCTACGAATATGATGCGGAATATGTCTGGAATTATGAGCTGTATCACCGTTGGATATCCACAGACAATAGTTTTGAACTCCGTACTAATCTGTTCTATAACGATTATAAAAATATGCAATTGCCTTATTATTTATCTGCCAGTTCGGTTGTTATTCGTAATGCCGACAAAGTGGTGACTTACGGGATCGAAACCAATGCAGATTGGCAACTAACGGACAATCTGAATCTTTATGCCGGAATTGGTTTATTAAAAACCAAAGTGAAAAAATATCCGGGCAGCGGGATCGAAGGCAATAAACTCAGCCGCTCACCAAGCTACACCGCCACATTAGGCGGACGCTATCAGTTCCTCAATCATTGGGAATTCGGCGGCGACATCTATTTTGTTAATCGTTATTATTCCGAATTGACCAATAGCGACGTCCGTAAAATCAAAGGCTATTCGCAAGCCAACGCCTATCTGGCTTATAACTTTAAACAGGGGCGTGTGATGCTGTATGCCGATAATATTTTCAATGCGCGCAATGATATTTTCATGCCGACCGCAGATCGGGGCGAAGCGTTTAAATTACAACCGCGCGTCATCGGCTTATCGACGGAAGTGAGATTTTAGCGATGGGCATTGGGATTAAAGAAACAGGGCATGCACAGATTTGCAGACCGGTTGCCGCCCAACTGCGTTGCTCAATGTTGCTTGCCTCGATTGCACAGCTGATCAAATTAAGCATTTGGCTGGTGATGATTCAGGTGGTTTATCTTGCCGCACATAACAGCGCTTTTCCGTTTGGCTGGCTGCTGCTGTTATTGGGGCTGACCATTGTCTATTACACCCTGAAAATCAAGGCGCACGATCAATCGCACTATGCCGCTTTCCGGCTGGAAAAGGTGCTGCGCCAGCGGCTGTCGCGCAAAATCAGCGAATTGCCGTTGGGCAAAGTGCGGTCAATCGGTTCGGGCGCATTGGCAAAAATCTTGCTGGACGACGTACATGAATTGCACGTTTTTGTCGCTGATGCGCCGCCGTTAAAAGCCGAGGCTTATACGACGCCGATCTTTGTCGTCGGTGCGCTGCTGGTGCTGGATTGGCGTTTGGGTTTGGCGGTCTTCGGTTTTGCGCTATTGATGATGTTGCTGTTGCGCGCATTGTTTTCACGCGGAAAACGGTTTCGCCGTCAATATGGCGAAGCCTTGGCGAGTATCAACGGTGCGATTATCGAATATGTGCAGGGGATGGGCACGATCCGCACCTTTGATGCCGGCAACAGTTCTTACGGCCGTTTTCAAACCGCACTTAACCGCTTCAATGATGTGATGATGAACTGGTTGCAAAAAGTCGGCTTTGCCACGCGTTTGGCACGCAGTCTGTTCACCCCGATGCCGATGATGATATTTTTAATCGCCGCCGGCGTTTATCTGCATAGCTTGGCGCTGTTGTCGCTGTTCAGTTTGTTCGCCTTTTTGATTCTGGCGGCGGGCTTAATCGAAACCATGCACCCGTATATGGGCTTGTTTCACTTGTTGGAGAAATCCAGGGCGGCGATAGAGCGGATTAACGAACTGGAAGCCATGCAGAGCTTGGCGTTCAGTGAAAATCCGCAAAAACCGATACGTTACGATATCGAATTTGACGATGTTAATTTCCGTTACACCGCACAAGGCGAAGCCGTGCTGAAAAATATTAATCTGACGATTCCCGAACGGAGTTTTACCGCCGTTATCGGCGCTTCCGGTTCCGGCAAAACGACGCTGATCAATCTGCTGTTGCGGTTTTGGGATGTCAGTTCAGGCAGGATCAAGTTGGGCGGCATTGATATCAGGCAGATTAATCCGCAAGATTTGATGACCCAATGTTCGGTGGTGTTTCAGGATAATTTTCTGTTCTCCTGTTCGATTGCGGAAAATATCAGCTACGGACTGGAAAATGTCGATCAACAAGCCATTGTCGAGGCGGCGAAAAAAGCCCACATTCATGATTTTATCATGACCTTGCCGCAACAGTACCAAACCGCTGTCGGTGAGCGCGGCCAATTGTTATCGGGCGGACAAAAACAGCGTTTGACGATTGCCAGAGCTTTTTTGCAAAACCGCCCGATTTTGATATTGGACGAACCGACGGCGTTTTCCGATGCGAAAAACGAAGCCAATCTGGTGCAGGTGTTTAACGAGTTAATGCGCAATAAAACCGTGATTATGATTGCTCACCGGTTATCCTCGATTACTTCCGCCGACCAAATTCTGTATATGGAACAGGGCAGCATTATTGCGCAAGGCGATCATCAAACCTTGCTGCAAAGCGACACGGCATACCGCACTTTGTGGCAGGAATATCAACAGGCCCGGGCTTGGGTTTTGCCTGCACAGGCTTTATCAGACACGGAAACAGTATAGTATGAAGTTGCAAACTTATTTTAATCAAGCGACACAAAATACCAAAGGGCTGTACTTAACCTACAGTCACTTATTGCAGATGGCAGGCGGTCAGAAAGGGCAATTGACCGTTTGCCTGATTTTGTCGGCACTATCGGCGCTCGTTTTCGGTATCGGTATTGCGATGTTATATCCGCTCTTTAGTGCAATGGAAAGCGGCAATCCGGCGCAGATTCAATGGCATGCCGGCGTGGTGCTGTTATTATTGGCGTTGAGTATCGGCTTGCGGGTTTTTGCCGACGGCTACGATACCAAAGGTTATGCCAATTTGGCGGTCTATCAGTTGCGCTCACGTTTGGGGGATAAATTACGCAAAGTACCGCTGGCGATACTGAGCAACTTCCGCTCGGGAGAATTGAACTCGGTGTTGGTGCAGAGCGTCAATGAAGCCGCCGCCTATGCTTTTACGTTAATGACCACCATTATTTATGCCGTGACCATTCCGCTGGCGACCGCACTTGCTTTGTTATTTTTCGACTGGCGCTTCGGCATGATTATTTTGATTATCTTTCCGTTGACGATTCCCTTGTATTTATGGCGGCGCAAGGCGTTTCGGCGCGGTTTCAGCATTCTGGCGGAAGCCAATGAACGCTTAAAAGGCGAAGCGGTGGAGTTTATTCAGGGCTTGGAGGTGCTGAAATCGACCGCGCAACTGCATGATAAAATCAGCCGTTTTGATCAGGTGGCGCAAGATGTGGCGGCGATTCAACGGATCGGCACCAAAAAAGGCGAAATGCCCAATTTGATTATCACCTCAACCGTCCAAATCAGCCTGTTGATTATTCTGATTTTCGGCTTGATTTGGACCGGCAACGGCAGTGCAAGCTGGCTGCTGCTGGCAACGGTGATGGTGATGATCGCCCGCGCCGCCGATGTCTTGAATTTCTTTGTGCAGATGACGTCACTGCTGGAAATTTTCGTCATCAGTTGCGAAAAACTGGAAGCCGTTATGCAGCTGCCGGAACTTGAGGAAAGTGAAAGTGCAGTTATGCCGGACAACTATGCCATTGTTTACCACAATGTCAGCTTTGCGTATCCGAATCAGCAAAAACCGGTGTTGCAAAAAATTAATTTGCAGATTGCGCCGAACAGTTTCAACGCATTCGTCGGCACTAGCGGTTGTGGCAAAACCACCTTGCTGCGTCTTTTGCTGCGCTATGCCGATCCCGACAGCGGCACGATTACGATTGGCGGCATTGATATCCGCCGATTGAGCCAATCACAATTAATGAGCATGATTTCGGTGGTATTTCAAGATGTTTATCTGTTTCAGGATACGATTTTAAACAATATCCGCATGGCAAAACCGGACGCTGATGACGCAACCGTGATCGCCGCCGCCAAACAAGCGCAATGCCACGATTTTATCCAACGTTTGCCGCAGGCATACCAGACGCCGATTGCCGATATCGGCAGCAATCTGTCCGGCGGTGAAAAACAGCGTTTGGCGATTGCGCGGGCGATTTTGAAAGATGCTCCGATTTTGATTTTGGACGAACCGACGGCGGCGCTGGATACGCATAATGAATTGGCGGTGCAAAAAGCATTGGACGCGTTGGTGAAAAACAGAACCATTTTGGTGATTGCCCACCGTTTATCCACCGTGGTCGGCGCGCATCAAATTTCAGTGTTGCACAACGGACAGATTAGCGAACAGGGAACACACCGCCAATTGTTACAAATTAACGGACGCTATGCCGAATTTTGGCATTATCAGCAAATGATCGGGCAGGACTAATCAGATGGAACGAGAGTTGATGTCGGAGAAAAAACTGTTTTGGCAGGATTGGGCGCTTTTAATCAGCCTGGCAACCTTTAAAACCACGATAATCGGGTTCTATATGATTGCGCTGGTCACCATGCTGAAAGATCAGGGTTTTACGCTAAACCAATTAAGCTGGATTTATATGTTGGCAATGATCGAAGCGGCGGCTTTTCTCATTTCGCCGCTAATCGAGCGTTTTTCATTTAAATCGTTCGGTCAATTTAAAAGCTGGTTGTTTATTTCCAATTTGGCGATGCTGTTCGGCTTTATCGGTTTTTATTTTATTGATCCGCAACGGGATATTCTGTTTTTACTGATCATTTGCGCGGTTTTCTGCTTGATGAGCCTGATTTTCAGTTGTGCGGTATTGGGACTGACTTGCCGCCTGCTGCCGTTTAAAAAACGCGGTTACGGCGGCGCAATCCAAGTGGCGGGCGCACGCTTGGGAAGAATGGTCGGCGGTGGTTTGGCGCTATATTGTTATCAGCATTTCGGGTGGAATGCGGCGATCAGTTTAATGGTCGGGCTGTCATCGCTGCTGGCGCTACAGCTGCTGTGTTATCGCGAAGCCGAAATGCCGGTCGCCAAAGCGGACGCGATGGGTTTACCTATGCTGTTTAAACGCTTGTTTACTTTTTGGCAACGGCCTAACTCCGGCTTCAGCTGGTTTTGTTTGCTATTTCTTTCCTGCATTCCCTGCGCTTTGGTGGCGACGACCTTTATTCCGCGTTTAAGCGAAATGGGGTGGCAGCCGCAAAATATCGGCTTGCTGCTTGCGATCATTGTGCCGTTGGTTTGTATTGTCGTTGTGCCGCTGTCCGGTTATTTACTGCAAAAATACAGCCGTTTTCAGATGGTCAATTGGATTTTGTTGATCCAAATTGCGCTGGTATTCGGCTTTGTTTACAGTGATAATCTGCTGGAATGGCAGTCGGAATGGATTGCGCTACCGATTATCCTGCTGAGTCTGGCTTACAGTTTTATGCTGCCGATCGTATTAACCTTGTTGATGGATAAAGCCGAACCGCACTTTGTGACGCTGGATACCGCTTTGCAATACAGTGCGGTGCTGCTCGGGGTTTATCCCGCCAATTTTTTTGCGCTGCGCATCGCTAATCTGTGGGGATATAACAGCGTGTATATCATTGCGACCGGTTTTGCCATTGCCGTGTGGCTATTGGCGTATGTCACTCGGCAACGGAATTTTTAATGCGGTTAAACCGCACTTTCGCACTCGATCACATGTGCATTTTATCGGCGCAGAATAAACTTAACGGCGGCTTGGGTATGCAGCGCAGTGCTGTCGAACGTCGGCAGGGGGGCGTTTTCTGCATTGATCAGCAGGCAGATTTCGGTACAGCCAAGAATCACGCCTTGCGCACCTTGGGCTTTCAGATCGTTGATCACATTGAGATAATAGTCACGCGAAGTACGGTTGACTTGATTTAGACACAGTTCATCAAAAATAATGCGGTGGATTTCGTGTTGTTGTTCAGCGTTTGGGGTCACCAATTCAATACTGAATTTTTCAATCCGATCACGATAAAAACCATCGCTCATGGTGAAGCGTGTGCCGAGCAAGGCGATTTTATTCAGTCCGGCTTGCTGAATGGCAAGTGCGGTGCTGTCGATGATGTGTAGCAGCGGAATTTGGCAAGCTGCTTGGATCTGATCAGCGACTTTGTGCATGGTGTTGGTGGCGAGCAGTAACGCTTGTGCCCCCATTTTTTCTAACATAACCGCACTTTGCGCCAACAATTCACCGGCTTGTTGCCAATCATTGTTTTTCTGTAATTGCACAATGGTCTCAAAATCAACACTGTGCAGCAGCAAATCGGCACTGTGGTTTTTGCCTAACGCCTGATTAACCCCGCGATTGATCTGCGAATAGTAGAGCAGGGTGCTTTCAGGGCTCATACCGCCGATAATGCCGATTTTTTGCATAATTCATTCCCCCAGCGTTGCAATATAAGCCGCTAAATTTTGCCTATCTTGCTCGCTTAGGCGTGCTTTAACCGTGTTGCCTGCGCCTTCGATTTCACCGTTTTTGCGTTTCTCTAACGCTGTGACAATGTCACTTTCTGCCATGCCTGCAATCACCGCCGAGGTGTCAAATGCCTGTTTTTCTGCGTTGCGGCCGTGGCACATGGCGCATAGCTGTTGATATTGGCGTTTGCCTTTGGCGATATCCGCCTCGGCGACCGCACTTTGTGCCGTCAGCAAGGCGAGGGTAATGGCGCATAAGGAGGGGAAAAAATGAAACCGCATGTTGAAAATCCTGTTGTTAACTAAATAATGCCGCTATTTTAGTACAGAATAAGTAAGCCGTCCGCATATTATTCAAACAGCGCATTAACCTGTTCGTGATCGAAGCCTTCCATGCGTTGTTGTAACACGCCGTTGGTAGCGATCAGAAACGAGGTTGGCGTGCCGATCACTTGGTAACGTTCGGCGGTGATACCGAGCTGATCTTTCACCACCGGTAGAGTAATGCCACGTTGTTTGGCGACGGTGGCAGTATCGGCGTTTTTACCGTCGATATTGATCGCCAGAAAATCCAGTTTATCCGGATGAGCTTGCTGCAAGCGCTGTAATTCCAGCATTTCGGCAATGCAGCCGCCGCAGTTTTCCGACCAAAAGGTGATAAACAGCGGTTTTTGTTGCACCACATTTTCCAGTTTCACCGCTTCGCCGCTCAAATTAAAGGTCGCCAGTTGCGGCGCTTTTTTGCCGACGGTGGCTTGTTGCTCTTCGCAGGCGGTCAGAAACAGGCAGGTTAGCGCAAACAAGGCGGTTTTCAACAACGTTTTCATCAATTTGTCCTCGATTCATGTTTTTCTTCGCGCAAAAATTTGCCGTGTTGCAAGAAGATGGTGCGGTGTGCCAGTTTGCCCAATTCCGGATTGTGCGTGACCATCACGATGGTGCGCCCTTGTCGGTTCAGTTCGGTCAACAGTTGCAGGATCAAACGTTCGTTGGTTTCGTCCAGATTGCCGGTCGGTTCGTCGGCAAAAATCACCGGCGGACGGTTGACCAACGCACGGGCGATACACACCCGTTGCTGTTCGCCGCCGGACAGTTGGCTTGGCAGGTGGTGAATCCGCTGTTCTAATCCGACTTGGCATAACACTGCTTTCGCCGACGCTTCGTCGGTGACGCTGTGATAATGTTGCGCCAACATCACGTTTTCAAGTGCGGTCAGGTAGGGAATCAAATGGAATTGTTGGAACACCAAACCGATTTTTTCGGCACGAAAACGCTGCCGTTGCTCTTCGTTCAGCTTGGCGGCGTCTACACCGTCTAAAATCACTTTGCCGTCGCTGGCGGTGTCCAAACAGGTCAAAATATTCATCAGTGTGGTTTTGCCGGAACCGGAAGCACCCATAATCGCAACGAATTCGCCGGCGGCGATTTGAATATTGATATCGTCAAGTGCGGTCACCTGTCCGAAACGTTTAACCAAATGTCGGGTTTCGATCACCCATTTTTGCTCTGTCATTATTCACCTTTCAATACGTTGGCGGTTTCAATTTGTAACGCCCGTCGGGTCGGCACGATCACCGCAATCATCGCCACGATCAGCGAGAGCAGCAGCGTGATCGGAATCACCGGCAAGCGCAGATCAATGCTGGATTTAAACACTGCGATCCCCAACACCTGCGCCAAAATATAGCCTAAAATCAAGCCAGCAAGTGTGGCGAACAGGGCGATTAGCAGGGTTTCGGTGGTGATTTGTTTGATGATATCGCCGCGTTTGGCGCCGAGTGCTTTTTGCAGTGCGAACTCTTTGGCACGCTCAGCGATAATCGCAATTAAAGTGGTGTTGACGCACAGGGTCGCCAAAATCAAAATCACCAACGAAATCAAGCCCATTAAGCCTTTGATTTTATCCAGAATCTGCCCTTCGGAAGCGGAAACCTTACGAATCGGGCGAATTTCCAAATCGGGATATTGGCGGCGCAGCTGTTCGGCGAATTGCTCCACCTGTCCCTGTTCATTTTTCACGCTTAACAGCGCATAACTGATTTGCTCAGGCTTGTTCAGCCATGTCTGCGCAAATTCCAGATTGACGATCAACATATTGTCGGTGGCATCACCGGCTTCCACGATCGCTTTAATTTTGAAGCTGCGTTTTTGCTGCTGCTCGTTGCTTAAGGTGATTTCATCGCCGAGTGTTAAATGCAGCCGCTCGGCTAAGGTTTTGCCGATCATCACGTTGCGCTGATCGAAATTCACCCCGATTTGTTGTCCGCGGATTTGCCAATAGGGCGCAAGGGTCGGCATGGCGTCGTACCACACGCCCATAATCGCAATCTTCTCCAATTCACTGCGGGTCACGCCGTATAAATAAGGGCCGGCGGCATTTAGCAAACCGGTCGACGCTTGTGCCAGAATTTGCTGAAACGGCTGTTGTGACAGCGTGGTTTGATGTTTCGAGCCAATATAAAAATTGGCGCCGAAAGTGCGTAATTCTTGGCTCATTTTGGTATTGATATCAAAATAGACCGCCGACATCGCAGTGACAATTGCCGCACCGACGGTCAGGGCGGCAAAAATAATCGCGACCCGTTGCAGGCGCAAGCGCAACGCACGGAACACCAAACGCCAGAACATATTAACGCCCATACAACACCTCGATCGGGTAGAGTTTGGCAATGCGGTGCGCCGGAAACCAAGTGCCGATAATCGCAATCATCACCGACAAAAACAGCACGCACGGCACTACAATCCAAGCAAAAGAGAGCGGTTGTCCGAACAACGCATCGCCGATAAAACCAGCCAAACCCCAACCGGCAAGGCAACCGAATAACCCGCCGATAACGCCGCTTAAACCGGCTTCGCAATAAAACAGCAGATTGATTTGCCGTTGATGTGCACCTAGCGCTTTCATCAAGCCTATCTCTTTGCTGCGTTCGATAATGTTGCTGGTCATCAGCGAGGCGATTCCCATCGCGGAGGCCAGCAGTGCCGCCAACGTGACGACCGCCAACAGCAACTGGATTTTTTCAATCACCACGCCTTCGGAAGCGGCGACCTGCCAAATCGGGCGCACCACTGCGCCGGATACCGCTTCTTCCAGCTGGTGGGCGATTGACGAAACATAGGCGGTGCAATACCAGCGGTCATACTCTTCGGCGTCCAACGCTTCCAGATTTTCCCGCGCTTTGCGCGACAGATCGTTTTCCGGCACGGTCAACGCCGAAACCCGTACCGACTGCACCTTGCCGTGGAGGTTCAAACTGTTTTGCAGGGCGTGCAGCGGCACGATCACTTGATTTTCTTCATTGCCGCCGCTCGACAGAATTCCGCTTACCGTCACCTCTAAAAGTGCGGTCATCTCTGTGGTAGAGTCAGTGAACGGACGTAATTGCAACCGATCCCCGATATGGATATCGGCACTTGCCGCCAGTTGGCGACCGACCAGCGCTTGCGGCGCAACCGCACTTTGCGCGTTATCACGGTTATGGCGATGTTTGACACTGTCATCAACCCATTCGCCGTCCACCTGCCAATACGGGCTGATGATTTTCTGTCCGGTGTGATAATCCGGATCGTCCGGAATGCCGATCGGATAGTCAAAAAACGTGCCCAGCACACTGATATCCTGTTGCAGCGCGTGCCCGTTGCGGCTAATCAGCTCAAAAGGCGCATTCAATTGCGGCGCAAAGCCGACGATATTATTGCCCCAAAAAATATCTTTAATGTTTGGCAGCTCTTTTTCGTCTAAAAAATCCTGCCCCTGCAACAGCGTTTCCCGCGCCTGATCGACTTGCGGCAGCGCGGCTTGGGCGGCAGGTTCAATCAAAATATTAGCGCCATAGGATTTCAGCTCTTTTGCCATTTTATCGCCGATATCAATCGACACCGCCAGCAGGGCGGAGATTAAACCGGCGGCGAGAAAAATGGTGAAAATCGCCAAAAACTTGCGCCGTAACCCGTTTTTCCACGATTGTAACAACATGCGTAACAGCATAACTTATTCCTCCGTCAATCGACTTTGCGGCACTTGGTTTTGTGGCGCTTGACTTTGTGGCGCTTGACTTTGTGGAGAAAGGTAGCGTTCAGGATCGTCACGCAAGCGATTGAGGTTCTGTTCCGAAGCAAAAAAGTAGGTTTTGCCGGCGTAGCTGTATTTAAATTTGGCGTCGGTATTGAGCAGCTTGCTGCCGTCCACCGGATCGATAACTTCTAATTTGACGATAGTCGAAAAATAATTCAATCCTTCTTCTAAACTTTGCTTGCTGATAATCACTTGTGTATCGGTTTGCTGCCAATCATTAATCGGTACCGGATTGCAGCCGCCCGGTTTGCCGATCGACGGAATAAACATATGCACGCCGCAAGCCACGCAGATCACCTGATTGCCTTGCATCACATAACCCTGATCGCCGCACAGCAGGCAGGCGTCAAACACCACGCCCAAGCTGACACGATCGCTTAACCGGTTGATAATAAAGAAACGCACGGCTTTGCCTTCGTCGGAAATCCAAACGAAGCGGTGTAATTTGCCGTCGCTGACCTGTTTGATGTCGATATGTACTTGTCCGTCTTGTGACAATGTCACCGGCGTAGCTTGCGACAGGCGCGGCGGCTGCGAAGCGATTTTATCCCAATACAACTGTGCGGCGATCACCATCAGCGCCAACAGCAAGCCGGACAGCGTAATGCGGCGCGCTTGGCGGTAAAGTGCGGTTTTTTGCCGTTTTTCGATTAAATCGGTTTGCTGTGCCAGCGCACGTTGGCGCGGACGTTGCACGCAAACCAAAAACAGCAGGCTGATTGCGATAAGCATGCCCGCCAGCAGATAATTATTCCAAATGGTCAAATTCAGGCTTTTGGCAACAAAACTGAGCAGGGTTTTATCCAGTTCGATCAATTGCAATTTAATCAGCGACAGCAAAATTTGCCCGCTGAGCGGTAACAACAGCCAAACGACCAACAGCAATATAGCTACCAGCCGCAACTGCCAAGAAGCGGAATAAGCCAATGCGCTTTGCCGTAACAGACTGACAATCCAGTTGGCACACAACAGACAGAGCAAAAGTGCGGTCGCAATGGCAAACAGATTGAGGATAAAATCGGTGTTGATGATCTCGGTGGAGGTGATTGCGCTCAAATTCGGATTTTGCGCCCAGAAAATACCGGCGAACAGCAGCAACAGGGCTTGCGCAAGGTAGAGCAGTTGCCGCCGATTCAGCCAAGCGCTAAGCAGGCTGAACAGTAATACCGACACATAACCGATTGACAATATCAGTTTCAGGCTTTGGTTGACGGTGAACAGTTGCCATAGGACAAAGCCGCCGCAAAGTGCGGTCAGAGAGAGCCAAAACAGCGCTTTGTCCGGCACGGTTCGCTGTTTTGCCCACAACAAACCGCTGAGTATGCCGAACGGCAGCAATAATTGTAAAACCGAGGTGAAAAAGTAATTCATTGCAACAACCTTTTATGTTTTTAAATCCTATTCAGATTGGAATAAATAAGATTTAAAAAGATAAAATTACCACCCTGAAAAGCGCGCAAAACACCGGCAAAGCAGAGTGGTAATGACCGATTTCGGATCAATTCAAACCGGTATATTTAAATTCAAACGCCGCATCAAACGGTTTCCACCAGCGGCCGACACCGGTTTCATCATCGGTGTGGCGGTGCAGACCGGCTTTTGACGGCGGCTCGATGTGGTAAGTCACTTTATAGTTGCCCACGCCCATCATTTTGATGTTGGCACCGTAGTGCGGGCCGTCGCCGGCAACCATCGGCATAAACGTGCCTTGTTGTTTTTCACCGGTATCCAGATTTTCCAAGGTATAATTAATGGTCAGATACGGCATCCATTCGCCAGCGCCGAAGCCGTTTTTATTGCCTTCGATCGCATGAATATCCGCTTCCAGATGGATATCCGATTTCGCTGCCGGTAAACCCATGCCGCGCGGTTCCATATCGATCGGCTGCAAATAAACCGCTGCGATTTCCATTTCGTTCATGGTGACCGGTTCGCCTGCCGGATACTCTTTGAACGCCAGCGCCGAGGTGGCGGAGAAGAGACCGGCGACGAGAGTGGCGGTGAGCAATGTTTTTTTGAAATTCATAAAATACCTCTTAAAAGTTTAGGATTAAATAGCGTGTAATGCCTGTTTTTTAGCGCTGATTTTCATATACAACAGGGCGAAAATCGCCGCCAAGATTAAAACGGCTTGCGGAATTAAGGTTTCGAGATACGGATAAATTCCCAGCCAAGAAATTTCAGGGAAGCCGTCCAGCAAGGTCGGTTGAACCAGTTTTCCCTCAATCAGTTCCAACACGCTTTTGCCGGCAAAGACAAACGCCATCAGATACATAAAGCTGCCCGTCAACATAAAGAACGGTTTTAACGGCAGTTTGACTACGGTAAAACGCATAATCAAATAGACAACCAACAGTAACACCACGCCAATCGCAAAGCCGCCGAACAGATAGACATAGCCGTCGGCGGATTGGATATCGCCCACTAAGGCGTAGTAAAACAACACGGTTTCCGCTCCTTCGCGATAAACCGCTAGAAAACTGGTGAGCCATAACCCGATCAACGAGCCGGTGGTCAGGGCGGTGGAGAGTTTGCCTTCAAGGTAGCGTTTCCAGTTTTGCGCCTCCACTTTCGACAGCAGCCAATAACTCATCATAAACAGCATAACCACGGCGAAAATCATGGTGATGCCTTCCAATAATTCACGGTTTGCGCCGGAATTTTCAAACAGCAATTGGAAGATAAATGCGGTGATCACACTGGCGACAAGGGCGATAACCACCGATTGGCGGATCACCGGCAGCTTGTCCTGATGATGGTTTTTTACCAAATACGCCACAATCGCCGCCACAATCAGCAAGGCTTCCAAACCTTCACGCAGGATAATCAGCAGGCTGTAGAAGAAAATATCCCAAGCGCCGCCGCTGTTTTGGCTTAATAAACTGACCGCACTTTGCAACTGTTGCGCCAAGCCATCCGCTTGTTGTTGCAGTTGCTCCGGCGATTGCTGCGCTTTCATTTGTCCGACCAGACGGGTGAAAAAGCCCTCCAGCGTGGTTTTCAAATTGCTGTCGCGCGAGCCGATGCTGCTTTCCATGCCGGAACTTTCGAACACGTCGAAATAGGTGTCCTGCACCGCCATAATCGCCTCGTCACGCTTGCCTTGTTGATAAAGTTGAAGCGCTTGCTGAATGCCTTGATTAACCTCGGCGGCGACCTGTTGCCAATTTTGCGAACTGTCGCTTTGCGGCTCGGCGGCTTGCATTGGCTGGGCTTGTTGTGCCTGCTTGGTGGTCGGCAGGTTCGGCAGTTGATCTTCAATGTCTTGTAACAATTGGGTGGTTAAATAGCCTAGCTGGGTCAGGTTTTCCGCCTGTTGCGCCGCTTTGATCAGATCGTAAAATTGTTGGTTGAGGGCGGAGGACTGGGTGGAAGAGCGGTTTTGCCGAATCGCCATTTCCATTTCGGAATTTTTGTAGCCGTCATATTGCGCCTGTTGAATCAACTGCTTGGCGCTGTCCAAATCGCCCTCTTGGTAGGCGCTGATCGCTTGCGCCAGCAGGTCGTCGATAATCTGAAAACTTTGTTGCCAATAAGGTGCAATCTCACTGTTTTGATACGCGCCGTGTTGCCCTTCGGCGGTGAGGCGGTGTCCGTCGGTCAACACCGATTCCAGTTGATTCAACTCATTTTTCAACCACTCAATTTTTTCTGCGATCACCGACTGCGGCTGATTTTGGGTGATCATCTTGCGGATTTCGCCGAAAGTGGCTTCCAGCTGGTAGCTTTTTTGTGCGGAAATATTGATCCGAATCGGGCCTTCCAAATTCTCGAACACCTCGAAATACGCCATTTGTACCGCACTTTTCGCCTGATTGAGCTCGCCGTTTTGATAATACGCCAAGGTGTTATCCAAGCGTTGTTCGATATCGGCGATATAGGCGCGATAGCGGTTATCGCCGTCAGTTTCGACCGCGCTCAGATTCAGACTGACGGAGAAAAGTGCGGTCAGTAATAAATATTTAATAATTTTTAACATATTAGCAACACGAATAAAAATGAGAACCTTTATCATGGTAGAGTGGACAAATTATGAGCCGATCAGAATTTATTTCAAGCGGATTTTCTTGAATATTTGTTCTACCTCAAAAAATGCAGCAATTTAATTCAGTAGTAGCGTGTCCGATATTGACCCAACAGTCGGCAAAAAAATTGCAGCCGCAGGGTTTTTAGCGTTTTAGTCGCTAAGATTTATTAAAAAATATTCAATATCATCTAAAAATCTTGCGCAAAATCACAAAATGACTATTTAATTGTGATGATACTTGCACTTCATTCAAGATTCGAGTATCTTACCGCCACAATAAAAAGTGCTATTTCAATAGCCATATATTTGCTTTCCGAGTAGTGCCCATTTTATGGGCACTTTTTTTTTATAATCCGAAATTTGAGACATTATTGTGAAAAATAAAACGTTAGGCAGTACTTTGTTAGTTGCCGGCACGACCATCGGCGCAGGCATGCTCGCCATGCCGATCACGTCTGCCAGCATGGGGTTTACTTTTACCGTTTCGCTGTTGCTGATTCTTTGGCTGTTGTTGTCTTTCAGCGCATTGTTGTTTATCGAGGTTTATCAAACGGCTTATATTGATGCGGGATTGGCTTCGTTGGCTGAGCAATATTTCGGCCGTTGGGGGCGGATTTTATCAACTTTTTCCCTGCTGATTTTTATGTATGCGATTTTGTCGGCTTACGTCACCGGCGGAGGATCGCTCATCAGCGGCTTATTGCCTTTGGTCGGTGATAGCGTCACTACAACCCAAATCAGTATTATTTTGTTTACCGTGGTGCTAGGGGTTTTCATTATTATCGGCACGTCTAGTGTTGATGCGGTCAACCGATTGTTTTTCTTCAGTAAAATTGCGGTATTTCTATTTGTGTTGTTTATGATGTTGCCACGAGTGTCGGTTGACAATCTGATGGCAATGCCGATCAATAACGCCTTGGTTTTGTCGGCGGCACCGGTGTTTTTCACTTCGTTTGGCTTCCATGTGGTGATTCCGAGTATCGTTAAATATTTGGAAGGCGATATCAAGCGGCTGAAAATTGCGGTGATGGTTGGCACGGGGATTCCGTTGATTGCTTATCTCTTGTGGCAATTGTCAACGCACGGGGTCTTAAGCCAAAGCCAGTTTTTGCAGATTCTACAGCAAGATCCGACCCTAAACGGCTTGGTTAACGCCACACGCGAAATTACCGGTAGCCAGTTGTTGAGCGAAGCTGTGCGCGGATTTTCTTCATTGGCGCTGATCACCTCATTTTTAGGGGTATCATTGAGCCTGTTTGATTGTTTGAAAGATCTGTTAAATCGGGTAAAAGTGCGGTCGAACCGTGTATCGTTGGGGGTACTCACCTTCCTGCCGCCATTGGTGTTCGCCCTGTTTTATCCGGAAGGTTTTATTATGGCCTTGGGCTACGCCGGTATTATGTTTGCGTTTTACGGACTGGTATTGCCGGTCGGCTTGGCGTGGAAAGCACGCCGTTTGTCGCCGAATTTACCGTATCGGGTTTGGGGCGGAAACTTGGCATTGTTGATCGCCTTGCTGTTGGGCATTTTAATTATCGTTATCCCGTTTTTAATTGATGTCGGCTATTTGCCGCAAGTGATTGCTTAACGCGTTTCTTAACGGCATAAAAAAATCTCACTGCTGGAATGAAGTGAGATTTTTTTTGTGTTATGAACCGCACTTTCCGTTCACGTTTTGAAATATGAGCTAAAAGTGCGGTATTTGCCAATATTATTGCGTCGCCTGAATCGCCGTCAGGGCAATGGTGTAAACAATATCATCGACCAACGCACCGCGTGACAAATCGTTAACCGGCTTGCGCATTCCCTGCAACATCGGACCGATAGACACCAAATCGGCGGAACGCTGTACCGCTTTATAAGTGGTGTTACCTGTGTTCAAATCAGGGAAGATAAACACGGTGGCTTTACCGGCAACAGGGGAGTTTGGTGCTTTGGAACGCGCCACATCTTCCATGACGGCTGCGTCGTATTGTAACGGACCGTCGATAATCAAATCAGGGCGTTTTTCTTGCGCCAAACGGGTGGCTTCCCGCACTTTATCCACATCGGAACCTTGACCGGAAGAACCGGTAGAGTAGGAGATCATCGCGACTTTCGGATCGATGCCAAAGGCTTTGGCGGAATCGGCAGACTGAATTGCAATTTCAGACAATTGCTCCGCCGTCGGATCCGGATTAACCGCACAGTCACCATAAACCAGCACTTGATCAGGCAACAGCATAAAGAAAATGGAAGACACAATCGAGTTGCCCGGTGCGGTTTTGATGATTTGCATCGGCGGACGAATGGTGTTGGCTGTGGTGTGCACCGCTCCGGATACCAGACCGTCGACTTCGCCGGCTTCCAACATCATCGTGCCCAACACGACATTATCATGCAGTTGCTCGCTGGCAACGATTTCGGTCATGCCTTTGTTTTTGCGCAGTTCAACTAAACGGGCGACATAATTTTGACGCACCATTTTCGGATCGATAATGGTAATGCCTTTGCCTAATTGTACGCCTTGCGATTCGGCTACGCGCGAAACCTCTTCCGGGCTGGCAAGCAGGATACATTCGGCGATACCGCGTTCGGCACAGATTGCCGCGGCTTTTACGGTACGCGGCTCGTCACCTTCAGGCAGAACAATGCGTTTTTTGGCACTGCGCGCCAATTCGGTTAACTGGTAACGGAATGCCGGCGGCGACAAGCGGCGTAAACGGGAAGAAGAACCGACCAAACTGTCGATAAATTGCGGATTATATTGCGCACTGGTGAACTGTTTGATGGTTTCGATACGTTCCGCATCGTCCGGCGGCACTTCCAGATTGAAACTTTGCAGATTCAGTGAGGTTTGCCAAGTATTGCCTTCAACGCGGACCACCGGCAAACCGGTTTCAAAGGCTTGTTGGCACAGTTTGCTGATTTGGGTGTCGATTTTGTAACCGCCGGTTAAAACCAAAGCACCAATTTTCACGCCGTTCATCGCCGCCAAACTTGCCGCAACCAAAACATCGGGACGGTCTGCCGACGTTACCAACAAGCTGCCGGCACGGAAATGTTCCACCATATTCGGCAGATTGCGTGCGCAGAAAGTGATCCCGTGAATACGACGGGTTTTGATTTCGCCTTCGTAAATAATATGCGCATTCAAATGTTTGGCAATGTCAATCGCACGGGTGGCGATCAATTCGGCGTTCCATGGAATGCTGGCAATCAGGGTTAGCGGGCTTTTCGAGAACAGATGGCGCACTTCGTTGATGGTGCTTTCGTTCTCTTGGAACGATTGGAAAATCTCACTTAAATCCGGACGGGTACGACCGCTTTGGTCAACCGGAGCATTGAATTTGTTGATCACAACACCGAGTAAATTCGGATTGCTGCGACCGCCGAAATCACTGGCAACCGCTTCCAGACGTTCGATCAGCTGGCTTGGGGTATCGGTGCCGGGTGCGGCGACCAAAATAATTTCCGCATCAAGCGCTTGTGCGATTTCATAGTTTACGCTGGAGGCATAAGTACTTTTGCTGGTCGGGATCAAACCTTCCACAATAACCAGTTCGTTTTTGGCGCTGAGTTGTTGATGCTGGGCAACGATTTTTTCTAGCAGAACGTCTGATTGGTTTTGTCCAATCAGGGATTCCGCTTCGCTCAGCATAATCGGTTCGCCGCTATCCAGTGCGGTGCTGCTGCGCAGAATAGAGGTAGTGCGGTCAATTTTATCTTCGCCACTGCTTGGTTGCGAGATAGGTTTCATAAATGCGATTTTAGCGCCTTTTTGTTCCAGTGCGTGAACCAGTCCCAAGCTGACGCTGGTCAGACCGACACCGGCACTGACGGGAATTAAAATAATGGTACGAGACATAATCAAGCCTTTTGTATATGGAATAAACGAAAGTTGAATAATAAAAAACTGCCGACTTGGCCGGCAGTGGAGAATCTTAGTTTACAGCCAGACGAGCCGTATCTTGTGCGATAACCAGTTCTTCGTTGGTTGGAATAACCAAGGCTAACGGCGAATTGTCGCTGGTGATTTTGCCGGATTTACCGAAACGTGCCGCCAGATTGCGGTCGTTATCTAATTCATATCCGAACAATTTCAGATGTGCCAAGGTTAATTCGCGGATATGGGCGGAGTTTTCGCCGATACCGCCGGTAAAGACGATGGCGTCCAAACGCTCACCGATCACCGCCATATAAGAACCGATGTATTTGGCCAAACGGTAGCTGTACACATCAATAGCGCGTTTTGCGTCTGCTTTGCTGTCATAGTTGTCTTCCGCATAGCGGCAATCGCTGGTCACTTCGGTCAAGCCCAACAAACCGGATTTTTTGGTCAATGTGGTTTCGATTTCTTCCATTTTCATGCCCAACGTGTTGTACATATAGAAAATAATCGCCGGATCGATGTCACCGGAACGGGTTCCCATCACCAAACCTTCTAACGGGGTCAAGCCCATTGAGGTGTCGATACATTCGCCGTGACGAATCGCCGCCACCGAACCGCCGTTGCCCAAGTGACAGGTAATCACATTCACTTTATCCGTCGGCACATTCAACTCTTTCGCCACTTCACGGCTAACATAGTAGTGGCTGGTACCGTGCGCACCGTAACGGCGTACGCCGTGTTCTTTATACAGTGAATACGGCAGGGCGTACAGAAACGCTTCTTCCGGCATGGTTTGGTGGAAAGCGGTGTCAAATACCGCCACGTTGTTTGCTTTTAATTCAGGAAACGCTTTAAAGGCTTCTTCAATTCCGATCAAATGCGCTGGATTGTGTAACGGCGCGAATTGTACGGCATCACGAATGCCTTCGATCACCTCGTCATTGATCAATACGGACTGGGTAAATCTTTCGCCACCGTGTACGATACGGTGTCCGATCGCCACAATACTTTCTTTTAATCCTTCGCCTTGCGGTAAAATTTGATTAACGATAAAGTCCAACGCTTCACTGTGTGCCGCACCGGCGCCCAGATCCGCATTGCCTTTTTCACCATTCAATTTCCATTTGATGCGAGCATCTTCCAGATTAAAGGCTTCTGCCAGACCGGACAGTTTCTCATCACCGGATTGAGGATCTAAAATAGCAAATTTCAACGAGGAGCTACCGCAGTTTAGAACCAGGATTAATTTTTGTGACATAATATTTAACCTATTTCATGTTGATTTAAGAAAGGCGCCCAAGGCGCAGAAAATTATCCGTTATAGGATACACTTTTGATAGAATAAAATAAATTGCAATTCGAGAGAAATCGGTGCAAAACATAATTTTTATACGGATAATCAGGCAACGGCAGAGAAAAAATGGATTTTTTAATGATATTTAAACAAGGGCAAACCTATCTGGACACTTGGCCGCAACAGGCGAAATTAGGCATGATTTTTCCGGAAAACCGGATTATCCGCAGTGTCCGCTTTGCACAAAAAGCGATGCCGGCAATTGCGGTGTTAGCGATAGTCTGGCAACAGTTGGCGTTGCCGGGCAATCAAATGGCGTTGGCAGCGGCAGTGCTGACCGCACTTTTCGCGTTGAGTTTTCCGTTGCAGGGATTATGGTGGTTGGGCAAGCGTTCGCGCCGACCGCTACCGGACATGTCGCAGCAGGCTTACCGTAAAATCGGCACACAGCTGCAAAAGCAGGCTGTTCCAATCCACTTGAGTGAGCATCCCACTTTTATGGATTTGGCGGTATTGCTGAAAAAAGCCGATCAACATTTATCAGCTGATTTCTGGGACGAACTATAGCGCCACCGCTTTAAAAGTGCGGTTGAAATAGAGCAGGGCTTCACCGGATTGAATGCGTACCGCATCAATTTCGACAAAAAAGACGCTGTGAGTGCCGACTTGATGATCAGCCACGATCCGACCTTGCAAATTTACCAGCGCGTCTTGCAGGTGCGGTACGCCGTTTTCCCCCTCTTGCCACATATCCCAAGCCAATCTTTCCGCCATTGTACTGTCTGCCAACGCAGCAAAATGCAGGGCTAAATCCTGTTGCTGCGCATTGAGGATATTCACCGTCACCTTGCCATTTTGTTTGATAATATCATGCACTTCGCTGCCTTGATTAATGCAGACCAAAAGCGTAGCAGGCGTATCCGTTACCGAGGTGACCGAAGAAACCGTGAGTCCGATCGTGCCGGCTGCACCGCCGGAGGTTAAAATGCTGACTGCCGAGGCCAAATGCGCCATGGCGTCACGGAAAAGGGCTTGTTCTATCAAAAGCAGAATCCTGTGTTAAAAAATTGTTTAAAAATTATAGCAAAGAATTATATTGAGTTCGAGTATCCCCGCGTGTTTATCGCGCAAGAAAGCGCTGGTTTGTCAGTTTTGTTCAAAAATTTTACTACGCAAGCGCAGGCTTTTTTTGTACAATGACACCCTTAATAGCAGTTACGGCTAATTTCCTGTTTTTTCCTAGAGTTGTTACATGATAGATTACATCATTATCGGCATTATTATTTTTTCCTTAATTGTCAGCCTGTTACGCGGTTTTGTGAGAGAAGTGATGTCGTTGGTCAGCTGGGTTGCCGCTTTTTTCATCGCCAGTCGCTTTTATCCTTATCTTGCCGGTATGCTGACGCAGATCGAATCGGAGAATATCCGTATCGGTGTTGCCGTCGCCATTCTATTTATTTGTAGTTTGATTGTCGGCGCCATCGTTAATTACATTATCGGACAATTGGTTGATAAAACCGGTTTGACCGGCACGGATCGCGTATTGGGCGCTTGTTTCGGCGTATTGCGCGGCGTGCTGATTGTTGCCGCTTTACTGTTTTGTGTCGATACCTTTACCAATTTTGACCAATCGGAAATGTGGAAAAACTCAAAACTGATACCGCACTTTGGTTTTGTGGTAGAATGGTTTTTCCATCAATTACAGCAAAATTCTTCATTTTTAACACCCAAGTTTTAACCGCTAATTTATTAACCCTGAGGACAAGACAACGATGTGTGGAATCATTGGAATTATTGGGCAGACCCCTGTTAATCAGGCAATTTACGACGGTTTGACCGTGTTGCAGCACCGTGGACAAGATGCCGCAGGGATTGTGACGATTGACGATGAAAACCGTTTCCGCCTGCGCAAGGCGAACGGTTTGGTCAGCGATACTTTCCAGCAAATTCACATGTTGCGGTTGCAGGGAAATTCGGGCATCGGCCATGTGCGTTATCCAACCGCCGGCAGTTCCAGCGTTTCCGAAGCGCAACCGTTTTATGTCAACTCGCCCTACGGTTTAACCCTTGTCCATAACGGCAACCTGACCAATTCCGATGAACTCAAACAAAAACTTTTCACTTTAGCCCGCCGCCACGTTAACACCAATTCCGATTCCGAAGCCTTATTAAATATTCTTGCCTATCATCTCGATCAAAGCGAAGAGATCAATCTGCAAGCTGCGGATATTTTTACCGCGATTAAAAAAACGCACGCCGACATCAGCGGTGCTTACGCTTGTGTGGCGATGATTATCGGATTCGGCATGGTCGCCTTTCGCGATCCGTACGGCATTCGTCCGCTGGTGTTGGGCAAACGCGTGCTGGACAACGGTTTTGTCGAATATGGGTTTGCTTCTGAGAGCGTGGCGCTAGATACCATCGGCTTTGAATTTGTACGCGATTTAAAGCCGGGGGAAGCGATTTATGTCGATTTCAGCGGGAACTTTTATTCCGAACAGTGCGCGGCCAGCCCGGATTTGTGCCCGTGTATTTTTGAATATGTCTATTTTGCCCGCCCGGATTCTTGTATTGACGGCGTGTCGGTGTATGCGGCACGGGTGCATATGGGCGAGCGGCTAGGTAAAAAAATCGCACGCGAATGGAAAGATTTGGATATTGATGTCGTTATTCCGATTCCGGAAACGTCAAACGATATTGCCTTGCGCATCGCCCATGAACTGGGCGTACCGTATCGCCAAGGCTATGTAAAAAACCGCTATGTCGGCCGAACCTTTATTATGCCGGGGCAGGAGCAGCGTAAAAATTCGGTGCGGCGCAAACTGAATACCATTTCTTCCGAATTCAAAGGGAAAAATGTGTTGTTAGTAGACGATTCGATTGTACGCGGTACTACATCGGAACAAATTGTGGAAATGGCACGCCATGCCGGCGCGAAAAAAGTCTATTTTGCCTCCGCCGCGCCGGAAATCCGTTATCCGAACGTGTACGGGATTGATATGCCGACTGCCGACGAGTTAATCGCCTATGGCCGCAGTGTGGAACAAATCGCCGAATTGATCGGCGTTGATCGCTTGATTTTTCAGGATTTGAACGATTTAACCGAATCGGTAAGACAAGAAAATCCGTCGATCCGACATTTCGACGCCTCGGTATTTACCGGCGAATACATTACCGGCGATATATCCAAAGCCTATTTGGATAATATTGCTTTCGCCCGTAACGACAAGGCTAAGCAAGATCAGTCAAAAGACGCAACCAATCTGGAAATGCACAACGAAAGATGATCGCCGAGTCGAAAAAAAAGCGCTTAATCGTTGCCATCAGCGGTGCTTCCGGCGCTATTTATGGCATTCGTTTATTGCAAGTGTTGCAACAAACGGAAATTGAGACCCACTTGATTATCAGCAATGCTGCGCGCCAAACCATTGCCATGGAAACGGATTACAGCATTGCGCAAGTGCGGTCGCTGGCGAGCGTTAATTATGATATTCGCGATATCGGTGCTGCGATTTCCTCCGGTTCATACCGCACTTTGGGTATGGCGGTTGTACCGTGCTCGATCAAAACGTTGTCGGCAATCGCCCATTGTTACAGTGACGACTTGATCAGCCGCGCCGCAGATGTTTGCTTGAAAGAGCGCAAACCGCTGCATCTCTGCGTACGCGAAACGCCGCTACATTTAGGGCATTTGCGCCTGATGACCCAAGCTGCGGAAATCGGCGCGCAGATTACGCCGCTAATGCCGGCTTTTTACCACCAGCCGCAAACCCTCGACGACCTGATTAACCAAAGCATCAACCGTCTGTTAGATCAGTTTGCAATCGAACTGCCACAGGATTTATTCCAACGTTGGGGCAGTGCAACTTAAGCTGCATAGCGTTAAAATCAAGTTTAATTTACGATGGCATCTTAAATTAAACTTGATTTTTATCTAATAAGCGCCTATTTTTAAGGTTAATTTAAGATACCATCGTAAAATAAACTTAAAAATGGGTTCTGTTATGTATTTTTATCGGCATTTGCAAACGCTATTATCTAAGCTAATCGTACAATTTCCTGCTATCTTGGTTACCGGTCCGCGCCAAGTGGGGAAATCTACCTTATTGCAGCATATTGGTGAGGAATATCGTTATATTACGTTTGATAATCCTACTTCACTTGATTTGGCACAAAACGAACCAACATTGTTCTTCCTAAATTATGACGGTAAGCTGATTTTAGATGAAGTGCAGTATGCGCCGGAGCTATTTTCATCACTCAAATGGGAGATCGATAAACGTCAAGAAAACGGAGTCTTTTTGCTTTCCGGCTCACAAGCCTTTCAACTGATGCAAAATATCAGTGAAACCCTTGCAGGGCGGATTGCAATTTTAAAATTACAAGGTTTTTCTTTACGCGAAATTCATCAGATCGATTTCAACCGCACTTTTATTCCTAATCAAACCTATTTACATGATCGAGAAAAGCAGTTACATGCTTATCCATCGGTTTGGCAAACTATTCATAAAGGGTATATGCCTCGGTTATATCAACAAGAAACCGAGTGGGAAATTTATTATTCATCATATGTCGCCACTTATATTGAACGTGATGTACAGCAATTAACCAATGTTGGCAATCGTGGGGATTTCATGCGTTTTATGGTTGCCATTGCGGCGCGTAGCGGCGAATTGTTGAACTACAGTAATGTAGCACAAGATGTCGGGGTGTCCATCGATACGGTAAAACGCTGGCTGACGATTTTGCAAACTTCCGGCATTGTTTATTTGCTGCAGCCTTACAGTCATAATCATCTGAAGCGCGCGATAAAAACGCCGAAAGTGTTTATGTTGGATACCGGTTTAATGGCATGGTTGACCAAGTGGCTGACCGTAGAGGCTTTACAAAACGGGGCGAAAAGCGGACAGTTTTTCGAGACTTTTGTGGTAAGTGAAATTATTAAATCTTTTTATAATCAAGGAACTATAGAGCCGCTGTTATATTATTACCGAGATACCAACCAGAAAGAGATTGATTTGATTATTGCCGACGGACAAACGCTCTATCCGGTTGAGATTAAAAGTACTGCGTCACCGAATAAGCGAATGGCGAAAAATATTGAATTATTCAGAAATTACTTCGCCAATAGTGAAATCACGGTTGCTCATGGAACGATTATTAATCAATATCCGGAAAAATTGTGGCTATCAACCGATTTAGTGGCAGTACCGATTAATTATATTTAACTCGGCAATGTAATCTCCCGCACCGCCATATTTAAGCCGTCGATCATCAATAGACGTCCGCACAGGTTTTTACCGATATTCAACCGCACTTTGATCGCTTCCAATGCCTGAATTGAGCCGACGATACCAACGATAGGGGCGAGGACACCGGCTTCAACACAGCTGAGCGTGCTATCGCCGAAAAGTTGGCTCAACGTGCGGTAGGTCGGGGTATTCGGTTGATAAGTAAACACCGAAACCTGTCCTTCCATACGGATTGCCGCGCCGGAAACCAATGGAATTTGTGCTTTTTCACAGCAGCGATCCAGCAAATTGCGAATTTCAACGTTATCGGTGCAGTCTAATACTACGTCCGCGCGAGTGACAACGTCACTTAATTCGGTTTCATTTAACTTGTTACCAATGGTTTCAATCTGAATATGAGGATTCAATTTCTGCAACGAGAGTTGCGCTGACCGCACTTTGGGCATATCCAAACGGCTGTCGTCATGCAACACTTGTCGCTGCAGATTTGACAACGAAACCGTATCAAAATCCAACAAGGTTAAATGTCCGACACCGGCGGTTGCCAAATATTGCGCTGCGGCACAGCCCAAACCGCCCAAGCCGACAATCAGCATTTTGCTGGCTTTCAGTTTTTCCTGTCCGTCAAAATCGACGGACTTAAGAATAATTTGACGGTTATAACGCAACTCTTCCTGATAACTTAATTCTGCCATAATATTTTATCGCTTAATTTAATACCGACAGATCAAACGGTTCGATGGTTACCGTTTCACCAACGGCGACATTGCCACGCTCCTGTTCCAATACGATAAAACAGTTGCTGGCAACAAATGAGCTGAACATATGCGAACCTTGAAATCCTACAGACCGCACTTCCGCTTGGCCCTCGGCATTGACGCGATAAAAACCACGTTGAAAATCGAGCCGTCCGGGTGCTTTTTTCAGCGGAGTTGTTGCCATGGCCGTTAATTGAACCGGTTTTTGCCACTCACGATAACCACTCAATGTGGCAATGACCGGTTGCACTAATTGGTAAAACGTCACTAATGCCGACACCGGATTACCCGGCAAACCACAGAACCAGGCATGTTGCAGTTTGCCAAAGGCAAACGGTTTGCCCGGTTTAATCGCCAATTTCCAAAAATTGATTTGCCCTAACTTTTCCAATACGCTTTTAGTGAAATCCGCTTCGCCGACAGATACGCCGCCACTGGTGATCAGCAAATCGGCTTCTTGCTGCGCTTGGGTAAATTTCTGCTCAAACAGGGTAGGATCATCGGGCAAAATGCCATAATCCAAAATTTCACAGTTCCATTTTTCCAGCATCAGTTTAACGGCAAAGCGGTTGGTATCATAAATTTGTCCGGTTTTTAACGGGGCGCCAACTGCGACCAATTCGTCGCCGGTGGAGATCAACGCCACTTTTAACCGTTTAAACACCCGTACTTTTTCAATACCCAGCGAAGCAAGCAGTGGCAATGAAAGTGCGGTCAGCTTTGCCCCTTGTTTCAGCACAATTTCGCCGATTTTGACATCTTCACCGATACGACGGATATTTTGTCCCGCTTTGGCATCAGCGTTGAACCGCACTTTGCCGTCAGCGTCAATTTCCGCCTGTTCTTGCATAATCACCGCATCGCAACCGTTGGGAATCATCGCGCCGGTCATGATTCGAACCGCACTTTTCGCTTGCCATTCGCCGAGAAAAGGAGCGCCGGCAAAACTTTTGCCGACGACAGACAACGCGTGATGATCTTGTAACTCTGCCAGTCGCACCGCATAACCGTCCATCGCCGAATTATCAAAGCCGGGAACATTAATCGGCGAGCGGATATCTTCGGCACAAATTCGGTTTTGTGCTTGATCCAGCGAAATAATTTCCGTTTGGGTTTCGGAAGGAGGGGAAAGTGCGCCAAGCATGTTTTCCAGCGCTTGAGAAAGTGTCAGTAGTTTATTCATTTGTGCCGTCCTTATACAATAAGGCATTATTTTAACGTAATTCCGCATGATAATTTAATTAATTTTTGCGTGTTTTTTTGCTAGAATGGCAAACTTGATTTTAACTGGAGTAATAAATGAGTAACATTTCTGTTGAAGCTGCCAAAGTGAGAGATGCTTTGATCGCGAAAGGCATTGAAACCCCGATGAAGAGCGTCGGCTTAAGTCTGGAGCATCGTCGCAAAGAAATTGAAAAACATATGCGTGAAGTTTTGCAGCTTATCGGGCTGGATTTAACTGACGACAGCATTGAAGAAACTCCGGTTAGAATGGCGAAGATGTACCTTGATGAAATTTTCACCGGTATGGATTATGCCAATTTCCCGAAAATCACCAATATCCGCAATCGCATGAAAGTCAGCGAGATGGTGCTGGTGAATGACGTCACGCTAACCAGCACTTGCGAACACCATTTCGTTACCATCGACGGCAAAGTGTCGGTAGCATATTACCCGAAGGATTGGGTGATCGGGTTATCAAAAATCAATAGGGTAGTTGCTTTTCTGGCACAACGTCCGCAAGTGCAGGAACGTTTGACAGAGCAGGTGTTGACCGCACTTCAAACCATTCTGCAAACCGATGATGTCGCGGTTTATGTTAAAGCCACCCATTTTTGCGTAAAATGCCGAGGCATTAAAGATACAAATAGTTACACCGTCACATCAGCTTTCGGCGGCGTATTCCTTGAAGACCGCGAAACCCGTAAAGAGTTTTTGAGTCTAATCAGCAAATAAACATTGTAACGGATTGAAAGATGGACTTTTATTGTCCATCTTGAATAATTCTGCTGCGGATATTCTCTTGCGTTAAATTTTTCAATTCGCTTACGTCAAAACGTATGGTTTTGATACCGGATGTTAGAAAAAAATCATCTCTGTCCCGATCGCTTTGCCGTTTGTTGTGGTGACTGGCGCCGTCCAGCTCCACGATATAACGCGTATCCAAATTTTCATCACAAATTAAAAAATCCACCCGTTTTGGTTAATCCGCCAAAACAGACGTTGCTGAGAATGCAAAAAGGTTTGTTTAGGCGTGACAATACAAGAGAAGGGAACTTGCACAAAAATATGCCATGCCGGAAATGCCAATCGTAATTTATAGAACAGCTGTTTTTCCGTTTTGTTTAAAACGGTCGTTTTACGGTAGAGATTGCCGCTAGGCAAATAACGTACGTTTTTTTGTTTTAAGCGGATAAGAATCGCCGCAATGGTCAAAATGACGATTAAAAAAATGAACAACGGCTTCAGTTGTACCAACTGAGATTTTATTATTGCAATCCAATCAATATTCATCACGGCAATAGTATTCGGTAAACATTATGCAAAAATAGCATATTTACTTAAGCATAACAATCAAACCTTGCAAGTTAATAACTGAAAAATATCTGCGTGACAACGTATGGAATCCTATGATTTTATCAGGTTAGCACGTTAAACGTGATGTGTGCATAAGTCTGTGATTTATTTAACTCGTAGCGGTCACTAACCGCATAACTCATTTCGCATAATGTATATTATGTTAAATATAATAAAAATATAAGTCACTTTTATGTCACGTTGATGTTATATTGAATACTACCCTGTGCGTTATGGCGTGATGAATGAGTTTTCTGGTTTTCAGCAAGAGATGAATAAGAAAAATGGCTCAGGATTCGATAGCATTTGGCGGTATGTATTTAGGTCGCAATGTTTTATTCAAATAACGTAATATCTTGGCAAATGCCCGCTTCTTTCTTTTTATTTTCCGCTTTGGATTGTCAGAGAATCATTATTTATCTCAGTTGGTTTGAGGATTTTTTTGGACGGCTAAAACAAAATGATAACAGTTGTTATTTCTTTATATATTAATAAGTTAGCATTATGCCACTATCTTTTTTATTTGCTTTGCAGTATCATATGTAAGGTTCTTGCTATTAAACTATATAGGTTTGATAGTTTTATTTAAACACTGATTCAAAAATGAACACTTTTTAAAAGGACATCAATATGTTAGATAAAAAAGTTATCAATAAGCTGAACGAACAGATTAATTTGGAATTCTACTCTTCCAATCTCTACCTACAGATGAGCGCATGGTGTTCGCAGAAAGGATTTGAAGGCGCCGCTCAATTTTTGTTAAAACACGCCGATGAAGAAATGCAGCATATGCAAAAACTGTTCCAATATTTGAACGATACCGGAATTATGCCGGTGTTGGGCGAGTTGGAAGCACCAAAGGCAGACTATGCTTCATTAAGAGAAGTTTTCGAATTGACGCTAGAACATGAAAAACTGATCACCAAGAAAATCAATAAACTGGTGGAAGTGACCTTTGAATGCGGTGATCAATCCAGTTTTAACTTCCTGCAATGGTATGTGGCTGAACAGCATGAAGAAGAAAAGCTGTTTAACAGCATTTTAGACAAATTCAAATTGCTAGGCGATTCCGGTTTATCCCTGTATTTTCTGGATAAAGAATTGGCAACCTTGTAAGCATTAAACCGCGGAGATTACGTTATGTTATCGAAAAAAATTATCAATGATCTGAATGCCCAATTAAACCTTGAATTTTTCTCATCTAACTTGTACCTGCAAATGAGCGCATGGTGTGAGAAAAAAGGGTTTCCGGGAGCAGCCCAGTTTCTGTTGGCACATGCCGATGAAGAAATGCAGCATATGCGTCGCTTGTTCACCTATCTGACCGAAACCGGCGCTTTGGCGCTGATTGGTAAAATTGAAGCACCTCAGCATGAATTCGAATCATTAAAAGAAGTGTTTGAGTTGACTTACCAACATGAAAAATTAGTAACATCAAAAATCAACGAATTGGTTGATACCACCTTCCAGGAAAAAGACTTCTCCTCTTTCAATTTCCTGCAATGGTATGTTGCGGAACAGCATGAAGAGGAAAAATTGTTCAGCGGTATTTTGGATAAATTCAATCTGGTCGGCACCGACGGTCGCGGTTTATACCACATTGACGGGGATTTGGCGGCCTTGGCTGCGACAACGGTAGCTGCTGAAAGCGGCAACAACTAAAAATACTACGCTTGGAATAAACCGAAGCCCAGCGCACAAACGCTGGGCTTTTAGTTTGTCCGGCTGCTCTCGCTTGTGCTTGATAATTCTGTCGTGGCCGGCGCTTGATAACAATAAGTGCGGTATAGAAACGCGCCGATCAAAATCGCCATCGCAATGAGGAGTTGAATTAATCGTTTTTTGGTTAATTTTTCTGCTGCCATTTTACTTACCTGTCATTTTAATACTTCTTATATAGATTGAATAATGCTAGAATTATTGAGGTAGATCAATTTTTTTCTTAATAAGGTGTAATAAAAATGACCTCAACAAATATTTCTGCTGTACGAGTTCAATCCGGTGGTTGCGCCATTCATTGTCAGGAATGCAGTATCAGTACGTTGTGTATTCCGTTCACGTTGAATAATCAGGAACTGGATCAACTGGATAATATTATTGAGCGAAAAAAACCGATTCAGAAATCCCAAATTATGTTTAAGGCTGGCGATCCGTTGCGTTCGTTATATGCGATTCGTTCCGGTACGATCAAAACCTACACTATCAGCGAAACCGGTGATGAGCAAATCACCTCTTTCCACTTGCCCGGCGATCTGGTTGGATTTGATGCGATCACCGATATGCGTCACCCAAGCTTTGCCCAAGCGCTGGAAACGGCGATGGTGTGCGAAATTCCATTTGATATTCTCGATGATTTAGCCGGAAAAATGCCAAAACTAAGACAGCAAATCATGCGTTTGATGAGCAGCGAAATTAAAAGTGATCAAGCCATGATTTTGTTATTATCCAAAATGAACGCGGAAGAACGCTTGGCGGCCTTTATCAATAATTTGTCACAACGCTACTCTGCACGCGGTTTTTCCTCTAAAGAGTTTGGTTTGACCATGACGCGCGGCGATATTGCCAACTACTTGGGCTTAACAGTTGAAACTATCAGCCGTTTGCTAGGTCGTTTTAAAAAGAACGGTATTCTTTCGGTACAAGGGAAATTTATTACCATCACCGATATTGAGAAATTGCGTACCTTGGCCGATGCGACCAAATGTAAAAGCGTTTAATTAAAAAATTATCTAATACAGTTGTCGTTTAACGAAATATCCTCTATTCTATTTGGTGTTCTCCCATTTTGAATTTGGAGGTTATTTCTATGCGTTTCAACAATATTCTCGTTGTTATCGACCCGATGCTGGAAACCCAGCCCAGTCTTTTGCGTGCGTTACATTTGGCCAAACAGCTGAAAAAAGCGGATACCCAAGCCAAACTAACACTGTTTTTATCACTCTATGATTTCTCTTTTGAGATGAGCGCCATGCTCTCCGCCGAAGAACGGGAAAGCATGCATGAAGGCATTATCAACCAGAAAAAAATATGGCTGGAGGAGCTGATCCAAGAGACCATTCCGGCGGATTCAGGCATTGACGTTGATACCGCTGTGGTATGGAAAAGCCGTGATTACGAAGCGATTATCGAACAGGTCGAGCTTAAAAAACATGATTTGGTGGTGAAAGTCGCTAAGCCGGCGGAAGGTTTGGATGCGCTGATTTTTACGCCGACGGACTGGCAACTATTACGCAAATGCCCTTGCCCGATTTTGATTGTCAAAGAACATGAATGGCAGCCGGAAGGTCGTATTTTGGTTGCGGTCAATGTGGCAGACGACGAAGATTATCATGACATTTTGAATAAAAAACTGGTCAATGCCAGTTTGGATTTAGCCAATGTCTTGGCGGCAGGCAATATTCACTTGGTCACGGCGTACCCTACAACACCGGTCAATATGGCAATTGATTTGCCGGAGTTTAACCCGAACGCCTACACCGACAGCATTCGCGGTCAACACTTGATTAATATGAAAGCGCTGCGTCAACACTACGGTATCAACGAAGATCATACGCATGTCGAAGAAGGTTTGCCGGAAGAAGTGATACCGCAAGTTGCGGAAAAAATCAAAGCGGAATTGGTGGTTTTGGGCACGATTGGCCGCACCGGTTTATCCGCCGCATTTTTGGGCAATACGGCGGAACACGTTATTGGCCGCTTGAATTGCGATGTATTGGCCATCAGACCCGATTCCGATGAATTGGAACAGATGAACAGCAGCCAAGATTAGACAAATTTCCCTTTTTCTTAGTTTATCTCGGTTTAAAAGCTTCCGTCCGGAGGCTTTTTTCATGGGAGTTGACCGCACTTTTCGCCTTTTTTGATTGGCAATTAATATCAATAACCGAAATAATATTAGGATTAACCTATCAATTCTATCCATAATTGTGATTGGCGGCAAAACGCATTAACACCTATACTTAATGTGTGAATACGTTATCGCTTATTTTTTATTATTAATTATGGAGAAAGATTATGACAACAAATATCGGATTAGATGTGGGAAAGTCACAAACCCTCGCCGAAAAATTAAACGTTTTACTGGCAAATTATCAAGTTTTCTACATGAATGTGCGTGGTTATCACTGGAATATTACCGGACCTAACTTTTTTGAACTGCATGCTAAATTCGAAGAAATTTACAATGATTTGGTCATCAAGGTTGATGAAATCGCCGAACGGATTTTAACATTAGGTCAACGTCCGTTGCACTCTTTCCAAGACTATTTGGCAATTTCGCAAATTAAATCGCATACTAATGCCGTTACGGATAAAGAAACGCTGCAAGGCACATTGGATGGTTTTAAAGCATTGCTGGTTCTACAACGTGATATTCTGTTTTTAGCCGGTGAAGCCGACGATGAAGGCACGGCTTCACAAATGAGTGACTATATCAAAGAACAGGAAAAACTGATTTGGATGCTGAATGCGGCATCGGCACGATAATTTCTCACTTGCCACAAAAAACGGCACTGAATGAAAATCTCAGTGCCGTTTTGTTTCGCGCTCAAATCAACGCAGAATCAAAATCGGTTTTCGACTATACCGCGCCACTTTGACGGTGTTAGAGCTTAACCCTTCTTTATTGTCATCTTTCGATGCCATCATAATAATCAAATCCACGTTTTTTTCTTCCGCTACCCGATTCACTTCTTCATAAATCGTGCCGTAAGCGACAATATGCTGCACTTTGCTCTCTTTGGGAAATACGTTTTGCGTAAACTCATGCAGCTTTTTATTCGCTTCCGCCAACACGTCTTTATCGAAATTGGTCGGTAAAAAAGATGACACAATACTGTTGCTCGGCGCTGAAACAATGCCGGCAACCCGATACACCGTATCAGGGTTATTCTTAGTCATCTCAAGTGCGGTTTCCGCCAGTTTTTTGGCTAGCGGAATATAGCCAAGGTCAATCACGATTAAAATATTTTTAAACATAACATAAACTCCATTCAGGATAATGCTTTACGGCGTCGGATTTGACTAAACGCCAGACCGGATAACAAGACTAAAGCAGGAAGAAACATCCACTCTTTCGGAATGGTATTGTGACGCGGTAACGCAACCTGTAGGATAGTTTGATCCCAACTTAAACCGGCTTTTTCCGCTTCGGAATCCATGCGGGCGTCATCAATCAGAATTTTATTGCTCATTTCACCATTTATTTCAATCTGTTCGCCGGTATCCAGCAAGGTCAAACCAAGATTCTGAATCCGCTCTTCCCCACTTTCGCCTTGCGGCACTTTTAATTGCGAATAGAACTCTACCGGAGAGCCATATTGGTTAATGCCAGCCACTTTTAAGGTCAGGGTTTCGCCCACCGGCGCGTATGCAATTTCTTCAACCATATGAACCGGTTCGATATAACGCTCGGTTGGCGAAATATAGTTCATGAAAAAACCCGGGCGGAACAACATGAAGGAAATCAATAGCAATAGCAAGACTTCCCACCATTTGGTATGGTCAAAGAAATAGCGCATCGTCGCGGCGGTAAAGGCCAATATGGCAATGGTGGCGACAATAAAGACCATGATTCCTTTTGCCAATCCGACATCAATCAACAATAAATCGGTATTGAAAATAAACAGGAACGGTAAAAGTGCGGTACGCAAGCTGTAACCGAATGCAACCAGACCGGTTTTGATCGGATTGCCGCCGGATACGGCTGCCGCTGCAAAGGAGGCAAGCCCGACCGGCGGTGTCACATCCGCCATAATCCCGAAATAGAAAACGAATAAATGCACTGCAATCAATGGCACAATCAAGCCGTTTTGTCGTCCGACTTCCACAATCACGGTTGCCATCAATGAAGACACCACAATATAGTTTGCCGTTGTCGGTAATCCCATGCCCAGAATCAAGCTGAATATTGCCACTAAAATCAACATCAACAGGATATTACCCATCGATAAAAATTCGATGATACTGGAAAGCTGCACGCCGAAACCGGTTAATGCCACTACCCCGACGATGATTCCGGCGGTTGAGGTGGCTATCCCGATGCCGATCATATTGCGCGCGCCGCTTTCCAGTCCGGTGACCAAATCGTTAAATCCGTGCTTGGTCGCCGTCCAAATCTCCCCTTGTTTACGATAGAAATTCAGAATCGGGCGTTGTGTCAGCAGAATAAAACACAGCGCCAAACTGCCCCAAAAAGCAGATAAGCCCGGAGACATTCTTTCGATCATCAAACACCAAATCAAAATTACCACCGGCAGCAAGAAGTGTAATCCTGCGTTAACGGTAGGCTTAACCGACGGCAATTTCACCACCGGCGAATTCGGATCATCAATTTCCAAATCACTGAAGTTGGAAACGCGTTTCAGCAGCAATAAATAAATTACCCCGATAATCGCCGAGACGATAGCCAGCGAGTGATCAGGCGAAATATCCTTAATCCATGATAAGCCGTAGTGGATAGCAAAATACAGCAGGCAAATGGTAATAAAGCTGCCTAATGCGCTCAACAGGCTAATCACCCAAGGTTTTGCCGCATCTGCTCTTTCCAAGCCTTGCAGATTCATCTTAGAGGCTTCCAAATGGACGATATAAACCAATGCGATATACGAAATAACGGCAGGTAAAAATGCGTGCGTGATTAACTGGTTATACGGCATATTGACATATTCGATCATCAAAAACGCCGCCGCGCCCATCACCGGCGGCATAATTTGTCCGTTGACTGACGAAGCCACTTCCACTGCGCCGGCTTTTTCCGCCGAAAATCCGACCCGTTTCATCATTGGAATAGTGAAAGTGCCGGTCGTCACCACATTGGCAATCGACGAACCGGAGATCAAACCGGTCAAACCGGAAGCCACTACAGCGGCTTTTGCCGGTCCGCCACGGAAATGTCCCAAATAGGCAAAGGCAGTTTTGATGAAATAGTTACCGGCACCGGCTTTATCCAATAATGCTCCGAAGAGTACAAACAAGAACACATATTTGGTGGAAACCCCTAATGCGACACCGAATACCCCTTCGGTGGTGATCCATTGCTGATTGATGATGTGTGACAAACTGCCGGTCCGATGGCTGATAATCCAGTTGGACGGAAAATATTGCCCGAAATAGTTATACAACAAAAATACCGAAGCAATAATCACCAACGGCAAACCCAAGCTACGGCGAGTCGCTTCCAACAGCAGTAAAATACCGATGATCCCGACCACGATATCTTGTGTGTTCGGCGCACCGAAACGAGTAACCAATTCACTATAAAAAAACAGGTAATACGAGGCGCAAAATGTGGCGACGATGGCAAAAATCCAATCATGTAGCGGCACACGGTGAATCGGTGATGATTTAAATGCCGGATAAGAGAGGTAGGCCAAAAACAGGGAAAACGATAAGTGAATGGAACGGGCTTTCGTGTCATCAAAAACCACATTGATTGAGCCTAAACCAATTGAACGTAACGCTTCCTGAAAAACGAAAGGCAACGGGGAAGCATAATAAATTTGAAATAACGACCAAAGAATTGCGACCCCAAAAATCAATTTTTTTGTAAAACCATAGGGATTGCGACCACCTGAGTCGTTCGCAGCCACCATGTCTTGCAAATCATCTTGGTCAAAGGTTTTATGGGTTTTGTCTAACATAGTCCTTTTCCCTATTAAGTTATAGTTTTAAACGGCAAAGGCAGGATAATTCCTGCCTTAAATGAGAATAAAGTGCGGTCGGACGGAATTACATCCAGCCTCGCTCTTTGTAGTAACGCACCGCGCCGTCGTGTAACGGAGCCGATAGTGCATTTTTGATCATTTCATCTTCTTTCAAGTTGGCAAATGCCGGATGCAAACGTTTGAAACGGTCAAAGTTATCAAATACTGCTTTAACGACCGCATAAACCTGATCGTCACTGACATCGGCAGACGTGACCAGAGTGGCATAAACCCCGAACGTATTGGTCGGATTATCCGAACCGGCATATAGCCCGCCCGGAATCACGGCTTTTGCATAATAGCTGTGATCGGCAATCAATTTGTCAATCGCTTCGCCTTCAACCGGTACTAAATGCGCCGCACAAGATGCCGCCGCTTCTTTCAACGCACCGTTCGGGTGTCCGACGTTGTAGGTGATCGCGTCCAGATTGTTATCACACATCACGGAAGCCATTTCCGCCGGTTTCAACTCGGAAGCCACACGGAATGCGGAAGTATCCCAGCCTTTCGCTGCCAAAATCACATTCATGGTGGCGCGCGTACCGGAGCCCGGATCGCCGACGTTGACACGTTTGCCTTTCAAGTCATCGAAAGAATTGATAGCGGAATCGTCACGCGCCATCACGGTGAACGGTTCTGGGTGAATCGAGAAAACCGCTCTTAATTTATCGTTTTTCTTGCCTTCAAATGAACTGGTGCCGTTATAGGCATGATATTGCCAGTCTGACTGGGCAATCCCCATATCCAACTGCTTGCCGGCAATGGCATTCAGGTTGGCTACGGAAGCACCGGTGGAAGGAGCGTTACATTTAATTCCGCTTTTGGCGGAATCACGATTAACCAATTGGCAAATGGATTGACCCACGACATAATAAACACCGGTTTGCCCGCCGGTACCGATTGTGACGAACTGTTCGGCAGCGCTCACCGCGGCAGAAGATGCCATTAATCCGGCAACCAGAGATAATTTAAAAAGTTGTTTCATGTATAGCACTCCTTCTACATTGTAATCTATCAAACGATAGGTTTGATATGTGTACTCACTTTAAAGTGTACATCAATTAACATAGCATTAAGCCACCCGACATAGCGACTTGTCTGATAACATATACAAAGGTTATATAAATTGCAACTACAATTGCAAAACAGGCTTGGTCTTCCAATAGATTTGCTATTTATTTAGCCATAATCTAATAAAGATCATGATTATTAATTTTCCATTTAAAAATATTCAACATCCGCTGCCAATTTTCATCTACCCCCGCGCAAATGTTCACTTCCTGCCCCGTTATCGGGTGTGCAAAGCGGATTTGTTGCGCATGCAGCATCAAGCCGCAACAGCCTAACTGTCGGGTGAAAGTGCGGTTTTGGCGCAAATCGCCATAAGCGGAATCGCCGATAATCGGGTGGTGAAGGTGCTTCAGATGGCGGCGCAGCTGATGTTTGCGTCCGGTTTGCGGCGATAATCTCACCAAACTGTAACGGGTGGTCGGATAACGCCCTGCCGGATACGGCATTTCTATCTGCGCTAACGCTTGATAGTGCGTGACCGCACTTTGCGCCTCTTTCTCCTGTTGACTAAATTTGTCTGCGATTTTATCCAACCGCACTTTCAACGGGTAATCAATCGTACCGCTGCCGTCGAGAAAACCGCGCACCAGCGCCAAATACACTTTTTCAATCCGCTTGTGTTCAAATTGCTGACTTAAACGGCGCGCCGCCGCTTGGTTCAACGCCAATACCAAGACACCAGACGTCGGACGGTCTAAACGGTGAACGGTGTAAACGTGCTGCCCAATTTGATCGCGCAAGGTCTGCATTACGAAACGGGTTTCGTGCTTGTCCAACCAACTGCGGTGTACCAGCATACCGGCCGGTTTGTTGACGGCAATAATATCCTCGTCACGGTATAAAATCTCCAGAGTTAGCGGCATCTGCCGCTCGGTTTGCCGGTCGGTGTCAAAAAGTGTGGTCGTCTGATCAGCGCTCTCGCATTCCGTGCCATCGTAATTCATGTTATTGTTATACGGTTTATTGTTCATTGAGTAAGGTTTCGATTTCGGCTAACGGCTGCAATAACAGTTCCAGCTGATCGCATTCGGCCATTGCTTCCTCAAGATAAGGCGTGATGGCAATTTTGTCCGGCAAATTCGCGCCGCAATCCAAAAGTGCGGTCATGCGCGGAATAAAAATCCATTGCAGCCACTCGTGCGGTTGCAGCGTGTCCAAATGGAACGGCTGGCTGCTCTCCAACCGCACCGCTTCCGGCGGCAGGGCTTGCCATAATGCCAATCGCTGCAGATTGTTTTGCAACTGTTGCAAATGGCGGCGGACAACATCAAACTCTGTCATTTTTAATTCCTCGTAAAAAATAAGACGGCTATTGTAATCCAAACTCCATAAAAAAAGAGAGTAAAATCAGAGTTTATGCTACAATTTTAGCATATTTTTTTATATGGAAACCGGATAGGATGTATTTAGTCGAGGTCTTCTTCAATTACGATGCCAATCAGGCACAACAACAAAATTTGCAACAACAAGGTGCTGTCAATCTGATTAATCAAATTCTGGAACAGTGGCGTTATAACGGGCAAATCATCGGACGCGAATTTCCGATATTCTATGATGAGATTGAGAATAAGCGCGGTTTCACGGTAAAAGTGATTTCGCCGGCACAGCATTCGCTCATGCCTTATCATAACAACGAGAATGTCAATCATGCCTTAATCAAGGCAGCGGAATCCGGCATTTTTTTAGAGCAGATCGGTCTGGTCGCAGAAGATTTGAATTCCAATATCAGCCACCAAAACGAGCTGCCCTCTTGGCAAATTTTATATACCACCTATCTACACACCTGTTCGCCACTATTCAGCGGCGATCATTTCCTGCCGCTGCCGCTTTATCTGGAATTGCAACAGCATTCGGCACTGAGTATGGATTTGATTAAATGGCAGGAGAATTGGCAGGCTTGCGATCAGTTGCAAATGAACGGTGCGGTGTTGGAACAACAGGCATTGCAGCAAATTTCAACGACCGATAGCCCGTTATTCAAACACGGTTATCATCTGTGCAAAGAAATCAGTGAAGCCAGCCAAATTCCGACTTATTATTATCTTTATCATTTGGGCAGCCGCGATCACCAGCAGGAAAAACAGCGGAAATGTCCGCTGTGTAAACAGGATTGGTTGTTGGAAAAACCACTGTTTAATCTGTTTCACTTTAAATGTGATCACTGCCGTTTGGTTTCGAATCTTTCTTGGTATGACAACACAGGATCTCAAGCATGACAACTTATCAACACACCAGTTTGGATCAATTGACACTGGGCAAACACACCGATTATCGCAGCGAATATGATCCTTCCCTGCTGCAAGCCGTGCCGCGCAAGTTAAACCGTGATGCGTTAGGGATCAGCCAACGGCAACCGTTCAGCAGCGGCGCCGACATTTGGACGCTGTACGAACTCTCTTGGCTCAATCAAAACGGCTTGCCGCAAGTGGCGATTGCCGATGTGTATCTGGATTTTCGCAGCGTGAATTTAATCGAATCGAAAAGTTTCAAGCTCTACCTCAACAGCTTTAACCAGAGCCGTTTTAGCGATTGGCAAACGGTGGAAAGCACGCTGCAACGCGATTTGGCACACTGTGCCGACGGCGAGGTCAAAGTGCGGTTACACCGTTTGGACGATTATCGACATCAAACCATTGCGGCATTCGACGGCGACTGCATCGATCAACAAGATATTGAGATTACCGATTATGAATTTAATCCGGACTGGCTGCAACACTGCACTGCAACAGCGACAGGCAAAACGGCGGAATGCGTGCATGAAACCTTGGTCAGCCACCTGCTGAAATCCAACTGCCTGATCACCTCGCAACCGGATTGGGGCAGCGTGCAGATTGAATACCGCGGCGCTAAAATCAACCGTGAAGCGTTGCTGCGCTATTTGGTTTCGTTCCGTCAACATAACGAATTTCACGAACAGTGTGTCGAACGCATTTTTTGTGATTTAATGCACTACGCCAAGCCGGAAAAACTGAAAGTTTACGCCCGCTATACCCGACGCGGCGGATTGGATATCAATCCTTATCGGGCGAACTACCCGTTCGAAGCGGAAAATCAGCGGTTAGCACGTCAATAATAAATAAAAACCCCATAAAAAGGAGAAAAATATGAGTTCACATCTTGTGAATCCGAAAGGCAGCATGGATCAACTGTCACATCTGGAAGTGGAACTGTTAGAAAAAGGTGTTTCCGGCAACCTATACCAGCTTTACCGCAACTGTTCCTTGGCAGTCTTGAATTCCGGCGCCGTGACCGACGACAGCCGAATTTTACTGGGAATGTACAAAGATTTCGATATCGAATTGGTCGCCAAAGAACGCGGCGTTTCCCTGTTGCTGCACAATCCGCCGGAATCGGCGTTTGTCGATGAAAAAATCATTCGCAACATTCAATATCATTTGTTTGCCGTATTACGCGATATCCTTTTTGTTAATGTGATCACAAAACAAATTTCGCCACAGCAGGATTTGAATGCCAATCATATTACCAACTATATTTTTACCGTCTTGCGCAATGCTAAAGCCTTGATCGTGGGCGAATCGCCTTGTCTGACGGTCTGCTGGGGCGGTCACTCGATCAATGAAGTCGAATACCGTTATTGCCGTGCCGTCGGTTTGCAATTGGGATTGCGCGAACTGAATATTATCACCGGTTGCGGCCCGGGCGTCATGGAAGCGCCGATGAAAGGGGCGGCAATCGGACACGCCAATCAACGCTTTAAAAACAGCCGCTTTATCGGCATTACCGAACCGTCGATTATCGCTTCCGAACCGCCGAATCCGATTGTAAACGAGTTGATTATCATGCCGGATATTGAAAAACGGCTGGAAGCCTTCGTGCGCATGGGACATTGTATCATTATCTTCCCCGGTGGTCCGGGAACCTTTGAGGAGCTGCTCTATCTTATCGGTATCAAATTAAATCCGCAGAATAAAAACATTCAGCTACCGCTCTTTTTGACCGGTCCGAAAGAAAGCGAAGACTATTTCAAAACCGTGGATCGTTTTATCGGGGATATTTTCGGCGCCGAAGCGCAAGCGTTATACGAAATTATTATTGACGATCCGGAAACGGTCGCGCGCAAAGTCAGTGCGCAGATGAAGGAAGTCAAAAAAGCCCGACTGAAAAACAATGATTCTTACGGCTTTAACTGGAGTCTGAAAATCGAAGCCGACTTCCAGCAACCCTTCGAACCAAGCCATGAAAACATGAGCAATCTGGATCTGCATTTGGAACAAAGCAAAGAGAGTTTGGCGGCGAATTTACGGCGGGTATTTTCCGGGATCGTCGCCGGCAACATCAAACCGGATACGATTGAACAGGTTGAAAAAAGAGGGCCTTTCCAGCTGCACGGCGATCCGGTATTAATGGAAAAAATCGACCGTGTCCTGCAAGACTTTGTCGAACAACACCGGATGAAACTGCCGGGCGGCGATGCTTATCAGCCTTGCTATCGGATTATTAAATAGTGTTTACTCAATAACGTTCCAAAACCGCACTTTGGGTTTATTATCTACAAATAATAGATTTTAAGTGCGGTTATAATCATTTTTATTGACCATTTAAATGAGTTAGGGATATTATCCTATCCACACTGTCGAGAGTTGATTGCCTATGAGCAATAATAACTCGAGTAATCTTAAGTTTTGCAATTTCTTGATTAATTTTAGCTTCATTTTCTGAATCTAAATGGCTTGTAGCTTCATCAAGAAATAGAATTCTAGGCTTTTTGTATAGTGCCCTAGCAATAAATAATCGCTGCTTTTGACCACCGGATAAAGTAGAACCTAGTTCCCCAATAATAGTTTCATAACCCATAGGCATTGCCATAATTTCATCATGAATTTGTGCTGATTTAGCACAAGCAATAATATCATTATATTCACTAATTTTACTAAATGCTGCTATATTATCTAATATCGAACCAGAAAATAATTTATCCTCTTGCAATACACAAGCGATTTGATTGCGATAGTGCACCAATCCTATTTTATTGATATCAGCATGATTAAAAAATACTGTTCCTTATCAATTTGATCTTTAGTTAATCCACCCCAAGTTTTCCCCCCACCACTTACATATTTTAGTTCATCTTGTAATAAAACTTTTGTTTACTTACAAATGATTTTTTTCATAATAAATACCTATTATTAATTTAGCTTTTAAATTATCTTCTAGTACAATCAAATTTCGCTGTACCTGGATTTATATTATTTGAAAAAGAAAAATGTTTTTCATTTAAAGATATGATAATATATTCTACCTTTTCTGGAGTAATGAAATCCTTTGCGAACTCATTTAGATCACGATTTTTTGTTTCAGTAAACGTACTTTCTTTTATATCTAAAAACAGATTATTATTCTCTATAAAAAAACCTCCTTTTTGTAAAATGTTAATATTTGGAGCTGAATTTTTATCATATTTAATAAAGGTTAAATCGAATAAGAAAGTATAATCTTTATAAAAATTAAAATCTAAAGTGGCTTTACTTCCTCCGCTAAAACCATGCTGGTGTTTAAATATACATTCCCAGTCTCCCATTATATGAGATATATCAATAGAGGATGAGTCTTTTTCACACCCTAACAAATATAAAGGTAAAGTAATTAATATAAGTTTTTTTACATCCATGATGACCTCACGTGCCCAGGTGTATAATTTGTATGTTCAATGATTGATACTCCAGTCCCTGCCATTCTTAAAAGGCAAGATATTGCAAATGGACTTATATTATCAGGTAAATCTAATATTTTATAAGAACATCCAATTATTACCTCTAAGATTAAAATAGGACCAGAAAGAAATAACGTTACATTACTACGTTTATTAATCGTATCATATCTATAATATGCTAATCTAGCTAAATAATGATCTTTTTCAATCCTCCCAACTCCTTTATCATAATTATTTCTTATAATATAATTATATTCATCAATACTAACATAAGCTGCTAATGAAATTAAATCTCTATTTACTTTTATATTAGGGCATGGTAAACCCAGATCCTTTAAATTATAAATTTTTTTATTTGTTTTATACCAATGTTCAAAATCTATTTTTCTTAAATAATACTCAGATTGAACTATGTTTGCAATATTTGCATTAATGTGTAATGGTATATCTCCATAAATAAATTTCAATGAGGGTAATGTATCAACATCTACATACACACCTCCCATCTTATAAAGAATGCAAAGTCTTAATATATCAGATGCCGCTGCTGCATTTCTTCTCATAATTAATTCTTGATAATATGCTTTTTTAAGGTTTGATGAGTAAAATACATTATCAATGTTATTGATATCAACTAAATTATATATTTTTTTCAAAAAATTATTTTTTATTTTTATAAGACTTAACAAACCTTTTAATAACATATGTAAATCATCGGAGTAACCTTTAGATATTTTTATTAAAAATTCATCGAACGATAACGATTGTTCTTTTCTAAACAACGAGAAAATTTCATTTTGGCAACTTATTATATACTCACCATCATGCCTATCATTAATATCATATATTTTATTAAAAACCAGTTCGTAATAATTAAACAACAGGAAATTATTATCAAAAAAGATCGAAGCCTTATTATTACCAACAGTTTTACCATATATCGATATATTCAATAACCCTTTCGTTTATAGAACCTACCCATATAAAAAAATAATTTTCCAATAGTATTAAATTTTCACTATGTAGATAATTCTTTTTATTTGCAGATTCTATTAAGTCAATTATTTTAGTTGTGTTATTTACATTAGAGTATTTATTTATAGTAAATGCTAAATTCCTTAATACTATTTTTTTGTTTAATTTTTGCATAAAATTATTCTGTGTTTAGAATTTTAGTAGAAATACCACATTGGCACATTAATATCTGTGACAGAGATCGCAATTAAAAATTTTTTATTAAATAAATCAATATATTGATTTCTAACTAAAAAAATACTATTTTATGGCTTGAATTTTCAAATCGTAAGCTTACACACAGTTTATAACTAGAGACTTCTATTGTTAACTGTCGTTTAAATTCACTGGGTGTGGTAAATTCCTCCAGTGATTCATGGGGTTGTTCCTCGTTATAACTTAGCATCCAAGCCCAACTAAGCTCTCGCACCTGAGCTAACTAGGAGAACAAATGTGGGGTGAGAACTTCTGTACGATAGCGGCGATTAAGTCGCTCGATATAGGTGTTTTGGTTCGGCTTGCTAGACTCACAATATAACAAATCGTGATGTTATTCGCTTCACACCAATGAGTAAAGGTAAATGAGGTCATTTCACTGCCATTATCCACGCGAATCATTTTTGGATGTCCTTTTTCTGCTTTCAAGCTACTTCAAGGTTCTCATCACTCTGGCTGCGGGTAGCGAGGTATCAATCCTCTTCTTCAATATTGCGTAAACGTTTTAAATCAGACACTCCTAATCCGCCGTACTTACTTTTTCACACTGCTAATGCCGTGCTCCGTCTTTCGCACCTTGCTTTGCTAACTTTAAAATATCCACAATCTAAGTTTCTGTAAATTTTAATCGTTTCATGATTTCCTCCATCAAGAGGATGATGACAGAAATCTCTGGTTTTAGCTTGTGCCTTTTTAGGGTAAGCTTACGCTGTAAATGGGCTTATTGAGCTGAATTAATCCTTTCCCTCATTCGACAACCCTATTTTTATAGGGTTAATAGAGATTAAAAATGTTTTTATTTATACAATGAAATCGAATAAATATTATTTATTATATGATATTTTTATAAACCCTTTTTTATTGTTTATATTGATGATAATGTAATCATTACACTTGAGCGAAGTAAGAAAATTATCTTTTTTAATTATAAAAAAACACATTATATCGAGAAATGGTATGTTTCCTAGCGATAAAACCAACATATCATAATCATAATAAAAAGAAGAGTAATTATCAGTATATACTTTATATTTCATGTTGATCTTATTTAAAGTTGAAAAAATATTAATCTGATGTTTTCTCATATCTTTCATACTGTTTATAATAATTTCTTCTTTAGTTGCTAAGATATGTTCTAAAACATTTTTATCAAGATAAGTGTTAGAATCATATTCTTTCATAAAAAATCCTTTTTTATTTTCTTTAGTTAGCACTCGTCTTTAATGAAAACATAGCGAGTTTAAAAGTCATACTAACGTTAATACCCCTCTATAAATTGACAACGTTAATTTCTGAGCCCAATACCCTTGCTAATCAGATAATACGAAATGCCGTATAACAAGGTAATAAACAGAATCAGTACCGAAAAGGTGTAATACAACGCAATATCGCTCACCCCTAAAAAGCCGTAGCGGAAGCCGTTGATCATATACACAATCGGATTCAGTTTCGATACGCCTTGCCAAAATGCCGGCAGTAGCGAAATCGAATAGAACACGCCGCCGAGATAGGTTAACGGCGTTAACACAAAGGTCGGGATAATGCTGATGTCGTCAAACGAGCGGGCGAAAACCGCGTTGATCAGCCCGCCGAGCGAGAAGGCGGCACTGGTCATCAACAGGGTCAGGACAACAACCGTCCAAGAGTGAATCTCCAGCGGAATAAACAGTAGCGATACCACCGTGACCAAACTACCGACCAAAATGCCGCGCGTCATGCCGCCGGCGACATAGCCCCAGATAATGATATGGGTCGAGGTTGGTGAAACCAACAGTTCTTCCACGTTACGCGCAAATTTGGTGCTGTAAAACGAAGAGGCGACGTTGGCAAAAGAATTGGTGATCACCGACATCATGATCAAGCCCGGCACGATAAACTGCATATAGCTATAGCCGCCCATTTCGCCGATGCGGTTGCCGATCAGTTGTCCGAAAATCACGAAATACAAGGTCATGGTAATCACCGGCGGCACTAAGGTTTGCACCCAAATCCGCATAAAACGGTGGATCTCTTTATTTAAAATGGTTTGAAACGCAATCCAGGATAATGACATGACTACTCTCCTTGTAATTCATCGTGAGGTTTATTGAGCGCCATGCGCACAAACAACTCTTCCAGACGGTTGGTTTTATTGCGCAGGCTCAACACCTGAATACCCTGCTCGGAAAGTTGGTGGAACAGGTTGTTCAAGCCTTGTTCACGCCGCACTTCCACTTCCAGTGTATTGGTGTCAATTAACTGGCTTGCGTAATGCTCAATTTGCGGCACGGCGCTGTATTTGGCGAGATCCAATACAAAGGTTTCCGATTCCAATTTGCTTAATAAGGCTTTCATCGAGGTATCAATCACCAGTTTGCCCTGTTGGATAATGCCGATGTGACGGCACAACAGTTCCGCCTCTTCCAAATAGTGGGTGGTCAGAATAATCGTCGTGCCTTGCAGATTCAACTCTTGCAAAAACTGCCACATGGAGCGGCGCAGCTCGATATCTACGCCGGCGGTCGGTTCGTCCAAAATCAACAGGCGCGGACGGTGCATCAGTGCTCGGGCAATCATCAAACGGCGTTTCATACCGCCCGACAAGCGCATGGATTTTTGATCGCGCTTATCCCATAAATCCAATTTTTTCAGCCATTTTTCCGCACGCACCAGCGCTTCTTTGCGCGCTACGCCGTAATAACCGGCTTGGTTGACCAGAATATCCAATACTTTCTCGAACTGGTTAAAATTAAACTCCTGCGGCACAATGCCGATCTGTTTTTTCACCTCACTCAACTGGCTATCTAAATCATAACCAAACACCTTGACGTTGCCGCCGCTTTTATTAACCAGTGAGCTGACAATGCCGATGGTCGTTGATTTGCCTGCGCCGTTATGCCCGAGCAAGGCATAAAAATCGCCTTCCTGCACACTTAAATCAATCCCGTGCAAAGCTTTAAAACCATTGGGATATGACTTGGTCAAGCCCTTTATTTCAAGTGCATACATATGATAACCACTCTTTCTTTCCAAAAAATAAATAATAAAAAAATGAAATTTAACGTATTATAGCAGAGCAAAAGAAAACCGATACAAGGATATAACATGAAAAAAATAGAGCAACTGATCGCCAACAATCATAGTTGGGCGGTTCGTATGCAAGAAGAAAACTCAAATTATTTTAAAGAACTGGCAGAACATCAGAAACCGGGCTATTTATGGATCGGTTGCTCGGACAGTCGGGTTCCGGCAGAAAAACTGACCAATTTAGGACCCGGTGAGCTTTTTGTGCACCGCAACGTTGCCAACCAAGTGATTCATACCGACTTAAACTGCCTGTCGGTGGTGCAATATGCGATTGACGCGCTCGATATTGAACATATTATCATCTGCGGCCACACTAATTGTGGCGGGATTAAGGCGGCAATGGAGAACAAATCTCTAGGATTGATTGATAACTGGTTGCTGCATATCCGTGATATTTGGTTAAAACACAGCAATTTATTCGGCACTTTGCCGAATGAAAAGCGTGCCGATATGCTGACAAAAATCAATGTGGTCGAACAGGTTTATAACTTGGGCTCCTCATCTATTGTCAGGGCAGCTTGGGAACGTGGTAAAAAATTATCTATCCATGGCTGGGTATATGATGTCAATGACGGCTTTCTGAATGATCTGGGTGTGGTCGCAACCAGCCGAGAAACCTTGGAAATCACCTATCTGAATGCCATTGCGCGCTTGGTGTCACATGACGACTGCCGTTTTATCGAAACAGAAAAACCGATTGATTTAAGAACGAAATAACGCAAGCGGTAAAATTAAGATACGGAAATGCCTTGTTTTATAAAGAAAAACAAGGCATTTTGTTATGTTATACTTTCCCTCAAAGATAAACGCTCTTTGTCAAGTTCATCTGCTGTACTCTTGGTACTCTCTGCCTTCGCTTTCCTCGAGATTTTAATTTTTGAGTTTGGTATTAGACACGCAATTGTTAAAAAATTAGTGTCGCTAAAAAAACGATCATTGCCAACGAAAACACCACTGTCAACATTGCATAACTAAAATCACTCATTTTCAACCTCCAAGTTGTTCGGTTTAATTAAAAAATTTACGCTATTCATACACCGGCATGCCGTGCTAGGTTTCAATCCGGTTTAAACACGTCTGGCTTGCCAATAGGCTTTTTTCCAATACGCCGCATTGAGCGAAGAATAAATCACTCCGCCTTTGGTGGAAGCGTGTAAAAACAGATCATCCTTGACATAAATGCCGACATGATAGCCGTTTGGTCCACGCCCTGTTTTAAAAAATACCAAATCACCGGTCTGCAATTCGCTGCGTTTAATCTGCACCCCCTGCTTGGCTTGCGCCGCTGTTGTTCTCGGTAAACGAATATCAAACCGATCAGCAAACGTGCGCATGACGAAGCCGGAACAATCCACACCGCGACGACTGTTTCCGCCCAAAACATAAGGCGTACCGTCCCACTGATATTGTTGCTCGCTCAGTTGAGCCATCGTATAGATAGGATCGGGCAAACGTCCGCGATAACCGGAAGATGAAGATGATGAAGAACAACCTGACAACACAAATGCAGCCAAGCAAATAAGCAAGCCTGTTATCGGCTTAAAACCGAATGGATTGTTTTTCCGCATAATCAAAACCAGTCATCAACCTTTCTGTTATTTCCTTCCTTTATACCAAATCAGTATAGAAGTATTACCTTATTTTTTAACATTTTGCCCGACGCGTACACGCAATTTTTGCCCCGGTTTAAAAACCACCACTCGACGCGCAGACACTGCGACGCTTTCGCCGGTTTTAGGATTACGGCCGGGGCGGGATTTTTTATCACGCAGTTGGAAATTGCCGAAACCGGATAGTTTAACGTCTTCGCCACTTTCTAAAGCAACTCGAATTTCTTCAAAAAAACTCTCTACTAAATCTTTTGCTTCACGCTTAGTCAGATCGAACTTCTGAATGAGACTGTCTGCAATTTCTACTTTCGTTAATGTCATATTCTAATCTCTCAAGTAAGCATTGAAACTCCGCTTTAATTCAGATACAACATTTGATATCACATTGGTGATATCTTCCTCTTCAAGCGTTCTTTGATTGTCCTGAAGTGTTAAACTGATTGCCAGACTTTTACAGCCGTCTGCGACTCCGTTGCCTTGATATACGTCGAACAAGTTTACTTGAGTCAATGTTTCTCCTGCAACCTCACGACAGGTCCTGATTACATCCGCAGCGGCGACCTCGTTCTTAACGACAACAGCAATATCACGACGATTTGCCGGAAAACGGGAAATCGGTTTGGCTTGAACCGCGGAACGTGTTGCAATCGCATCCCAAAGTATTTCAAACACAATCGTTTTTCCGTTTAATCCCAATTTTTGCGCAATTTGCGGGTGAACCGTGCCGATAAAGCCAACCTCTTGATCATCCACCATAATTGCCGCAGATTGTCCCGGATGTAATGCTACATATGATTTTGCTACAAAATTCACTTTATTGCCAGCACTTGTTAACCCTAAAATGCCTTCCAGATCACCTTTTAGATCAAAAAAGTCAACAACTTCCGTTTTTTCTGCCCAAGTTTCGCTTTTTCGGCTGCCATTGATGACCGCACTTAGTACAAATTGCTGTTTAACTCCGGCCTCTGAAGCACTGTCCGGCACAAAACGCAAACCGGTTTCAAACAGACGGATTCGGTTTTGTTGACGATTTTGGTTATAAATCAACGCCCCCAGTAATCCTGGAATCAACGACAAGCGCATCGCCGACATTTCAACCGAAATCGGATTAGGCAAAATCAACGCCTCTTGCTGTGGGTGCAGCAGCGACTGTACTTTTGGATCAACAAAGCTGTAGGTAATTGCTTCTTGATAGTCGCGATCAACCAATGCGGTTTTGATGCGTGCCAACTCCACGTCAACTTCTTTATGTTGGCGCATGGTCAAATGCGCCAGCGGTGCGTTATTCGGAATGCTGTTGTAGCCGTAAATACGCGCCACTTCCTCGATTAAATCCTCTTCAATCTCAATGTCAAAGCGCCAACTGGTCGGCGTGACTGTCCACACATCATCGGCAAAGCTGACGGTAAAGCCCAAGCGTTGTAAAATATCGCTGACCGTCTCATCGGCAATATGGTGTCCGAGTAAGCCGTCCAGCTTACTGCGGCGCAAAGTAACGGTTTTGATTTGCGGTAAATGCGTTTCGCTCGCCACTTCACAGATTTCGCCGGCTTGGCCGCCGCAAATTTCGATTAAAAGTGCGGTCGCCCGTTCCATTGCGTGACGTTGTAACTCAAAATCGACACCGCGTTCAAAGCGGTGTGACGCATCGGTATGCAACCCGTACTGGCGTGCCCGTCCGGCGATTGCCAACGGCGCAAAAAATGCCGCTTCCAAAATCACATCTTTAGTTTGTGCATTGACACCGCTCTTTTCACCGCCGAAAATCCCTGCCATTGCCAACGGTCCGTTTTGATCGGCAATCAATAACGTATTATCTTTCAGTTTGGCGGTTGTGCCGTCTAACAGCAACAACTCTTCGCCGTTTTTCGCCATGCGCACGTCAACCGGTTGCGCCACTTTTGCATAATCGAAAGCGTGCATTGGCTGTCCCAGTTCCAACAAAATATAGTTGGTGATATCGACAATCGGGTCGATCGAGCGGATACCGCAGCGGCGCAGTTTTTCTTGCAACCATAACGGCGAAACCGCCTGTACGTTCACATTTTTAACCACACGCAATAAATAACGCGGACAAGCTTCGCCGGCCGATAAATTAATCGCCACTTTGTCGTCAATACTGACCGGAACCGGAGCAATGTGCGGTTCAACCACATCGGCTTGGTTAATCACCCCCACTTCACGCGCTACGCCGCGGATACTCAAGCAATCGGCGCGGTTCGGGGTCAAACTGATTTCAATCACCTTATCATTCAATTTCAGATACTCACGGATATCGGTGCCGATCGGCGCATCGGCAGGTAATTCGATAATGCCGTCCGCATCGACCGCAATCCCCAATTCGCTGAACGAACACAGCATGCCTTCCGACGGTTCGCCGCGCAATTTGGCTTTTTTGATTTTAAAATCGCCCGGCAAGGTTGCGCCGACGGTGGCACACGCCACTTTTAAGCCCTGACGGCAATTCGGTGCGCCGCACACAATATCCAAAAGTTGATCGCCGCCGACATTGACTTTCGTCACACGCAATTTATCGGCATTCGGGTGTTGGGCGCACTCAACCACTTCGCCGACCACAACACCGTCAAATTTTCCTGCAACATCTTCGATCCCGTCGACTTCCAAGCCCAGCATGGTAATTTGATCAGCCAGTTGTTCGGTGGTGATTGCCGGATTGACCCATTCCCGTAGCCATGATTCATTAAATTTCATTGTTATCACTCCACCCTTATAATGTTTTAAATTGTTTCAAAAAGCGCAAATCATTCTCAAAGAACGACCGCAAATCCGTGACGTTGTAACGCAACATGGTCAGGCGCTCAACCCCCATACCGACCGCAAAACCGGAATATTCGTTCGGATCAATGCCGACATTGCGTAGTACGTTCGGGTGAACCATGCCGCAGCCCAACACTTCCAACCATTTGCCGTTTTTGCCCATAACGTCCACTTCCGCAGACGGTTCGGTGAACGGGAAATAGGACGGACGAAACCGCACTTGCAGATCTTCTTCAAAGAAGTTACGCAAGAAGTCGTGCAACAACCCTTTCAGCTCGGTGAAATTGGCTTTTTTATCGACGAATAGCAGTTCGATTTGGTGGAACATCGGGGTGTGGGTTTGATCGTAATCGTTACGATACACTCTGCCCGGCGCCATAATACGAATCGGTGGCTGTTGTTTTTCCATGGTGCGGATTTGCACGCCGGAGGTTTGAGTGCGCAACAAGCGGTTGACATCAAACCAAAACGTGTCGTGATCGGCTCTTGCCGGATGGTGCGCCGGAATATTCAAGGCATCGAAATTGTAATAATCGGTTTCGATTTCCGGGCCGGTTTCCACGCTGAAGCCCAATTCGGAGAAGAATTTGGTTACACGGTTAATGGTAATCGTCACCGGATGCAATCCGCCGTTTTCCACTTTGCGCCCCGGCAAACTGACATCAATTTTTTCTTTTGCCAACTGCTCGTTTAATTTGGCGCTTTCCAGTTCGGTTTTTTTGGCATTAAGTGCGGTTTGCGCCTGTTGTTTGGCATCGTTGATCAATTGCCCGACTGCCGGACGCTCTTCCGGCGGCACATCACGCAAGCCTTGCATTAATCCGGTAAAATGGCCTTTTTTACCAAAATATTCCACCCGCACGGTTTCCAGTGTCGCAATATCATTCGCTTGCTCAACGGCTTGCAATGCCTGCGCGGTAATGTTTTGTAGCTGTTGCATTTTTATCTCCAATTGGGATTTATGATATTTATCACCAAATAATCTTTTATATCATATGGTTGTGCACACCCTGCTTAATATAAAATTTTATCCGGCGCTATTTGTCATTCAAAAATAGCGGTTATACAAAAAAACCTCCGAACGGGAGGCTTCTTGGGTTTAATGCTGATTTTTTAGCAAACTCAAAAGCCCGCCCGACTTATCGGCGGTCAAGTTCAAACTAAAAAATCGGTCAAAAAACAGTTGTATTTGCATATAGATAACGGTTATTCAAAAACGGACTAATGATAATACATCAGCCCGTAAAAAGCACCTGCTTATTGCGGTTTATCACCAATAGTACGGATAAAATCCGGCACCGACATGGTGGTGACGGTGTGAATTCCACCCGCGATGATACCCATAGCCGACAGAAACCGCCGGACGGACGTAAATCGTCTGCCGGTTATAATCGGCTTTTTGCCGTTGATCGCTGGCATTGCGGACATCTTGCTCCGGTGGTGATGGTATCGGTTTGGTCGGTGGCGTCAGATGCGGATTCGGATAAATCGAACCCGTTTGCATTGGCGCTTTACTGCTGCAAGCACTCAGCCCCGCTACCGCCCCGATCAGGAGTAAGGTTGTTATTTTTAACATAAATAAGCCCTCTTGTGGCAACTACGATAAACAAATTATAAGAATAACTGCCGCATAAAGAAAGCAAAACCGCACTTGCGCAAGTGCGGTCAGAGTATCAGCCAAGAAAGGCGAAACGTTAAAATGCGGCAGTATCTTGGAATAAACCGACTTTCAGATCGGTAGCGGTATAAATTACACGGCCGTCCACTTCCACTTCGCCATCGGCAACGCCCATCACTAATTTGCGGTTAATCACCCGTTTCATGTGCAAACGGTAAGTCACTTTTTTCGCGGTCGGCAGGATTTGTCCGGTAAATTTCACTTCGCCTACGCCTAACGCACGTCCTTTGCCCTCGCCGCCGATCCAACCGAGAAAGAAACCGACCAGTTGCCACATGGCGTCCAGCCCTAAACAGCCCGGCATCACCGGATCGCCGATAAAATGGCAGCCGAAAAACGGCAAATCAGGGTGAATATCCAATTCCGCTTCAATATAACCTTTGCCGAAATGACCACCGTCTTCGGTCATCAGGTTCACTCGGTCCATCATCAGCATGGTCGGTGCAGGCAGTTGCGGACCTGTCGGGCCAAACAATTCCCCACGACCGGAAGCCAACAAATCTTCATAACTATAAGATGATTTTTTATTCGGAACAGTACTCATTTATTTATCTCCATTTGCTTATTTGCATAAGTCGCTCAAAAAAAGTCAAAGGATTCTAGCAAAGTTAATAACAGAATAAAATAGCTAACAACTGTAAGCTGGAATTTATTTGCCGTTTTTTACCGACTTTATCCAGGCTAAAAACTTGCTAAACGGGTGGGAAACCAATGTTTCAATCTTGTTTTCAATCCGTCGGGAAATCATTTCTGCCAGGCTGTTTTCCTCCTCATCAGATTCTTTTTCAGATAACAATTGTTTGCCGGTTAACAGATAAACCGCTTGTTGCACATCTTCGACCGCCCAAACATGGAACTGACCGCACTTGACTGCATTCACGACGTCAGGCCGCAAACTTAAATTTTCGACCGCACTTGCCGGAATAATCACGCCCTGCTTGCCGTTTAAACCGCGTGCCTGACAAATCGCGTAAAAGCCTTCGATTTTCAAGTTGATCCCGCCGACCGTATGTACCAAACCGCCTTGATCGATCGCACCGGTGACGGCAATTCCCTGCTCGATAGCCACATTGGCCAACGCACTGACCAACACACAAAATTGTGCCAGCGACGCACTGTCGCCGTCAATATCGGCATAAGACTGCTCAAAGGCAATAGAAGCGGCAAACGGCAATTGTGCCGGTAAATCCAACAAATTACTCAAACAGTATTGCGCCAACATGGTGCCTTTGCCGTGAATATTGCCCGCCAATTCGTTTTTGCGTTCGACATCGGTGATTTCGCCGTCGCCGAATTGTACGGTGCAGGTGATACGGCTCGGTTCGCCGTACACAATCGGCGTGCCGGCATATTCGATCACCGACAAGCCGTTAATTTCGCCGATCGCCTGCCCTTCGGTGCAAATATAAATTTGTTCGCGCAAAATATCTTGATAGCTGTATTCTTGCAAACTGGCACGCTGATATTGCAAACGGTCAAAATAGTGTTGCACATCTTCCGCTTCCAGCTGTGAATGCGCCGCTTGGCGACTGATTTGAGCAATGCCGTTCAACCATGTGCTCAACTGCAACGGATTAATCGTTTGCCGTAAAGCGTCCTCACTTTCACGCACCGCATGCTGGAAAAGTGCGGTCGTTGCGGCTTGGCTGAGCGGCGGCAAATTCAATTGTTGCGACTGATAATGCAGATAATTGATCCATAATTGCTGCGCTGCGGCGCTATCGGTCAAAAAGTAGTTCTCGATTTCGGCATATTGCGCAAAATCATATAAATTGGGTTCGAGCAACGAAAAATCAGCCAGCGTTTCACGATCACCAAGCAAAATGACTTTCAACGGCAACTCATACCCCGGAATCTGATAATTCATCGGTTTCAGCGGATCGGGCGCCTGCCATTCAAAGCGGCCGCTCAATAAAATGCTTTTTAGCCGCTGCCAAAGCGTCGGATTACGCAAAAACGGACTGACCGCCAAAATCAACACGCCGTTGCAAACTTGATGTACCAAGCCGGCCTGCAATTGCAAATCGTGGGAGCTTGGGTGCTGCAACACATTACCGAATAAGCGCACTGAATCAAAATACAGTGCCGCTTTCACCGCACTTTTTGCGGCAAAATTATCCTCAGGCGAGGTTGCAGGCAACGCCTCTATGCAAGGAAAAGAAAACGAATCCGCTTGCCCGATCACATAATTCACGCCGCCAGGCTGCGGCATTTGCGGGGAATGTTGCTGAATATAGGCTTGCAGCATATCGGCGTAAGCCTGCTGTTCGTCGGCTTTTAATACCAAAACCGAACCGCTCTGCGCCGCCAATAACATATCGACCGCACTACGGGTTTTTTGTTGCAAATCAATCGGGGTTACGTTTTCTTGACGGAATCCGTCAAAATCCAACACCGGCACCAACTGCTGCCAGTTTAAACTGTCTAACTTCACGTTATTCTCTCTTCTTATTCGGTTTGAATTGCATTATACCCTGATTTCAACAAGTTGTTCACATCAGCGGAAAAAAAGAGTACACTGCAAACGTGACAATGTAACATTGAATCGGTTATCCGGGGTGAGGAAAGCATGAAATATCAAAAATTAGAGAATCAGGAAGCCCATTGGAAATGGCTCTATTTGGCTAAAAAAATCCGTAACGGCGAAACCATTACCCGCTACCAAGAAAAGAGCCTGGAGGACGAAAAAGCCAGTGAGCTGCTGCAGTTACAAAACTATCCGCTGTTAATTGAAGACTGGATCAAACAGCATTTATCCAATCAATTGGTGGTCAAGCTCGACCAAGCCATTCGCGCCCGACGCAAACGCTTTTTCAACGCTGAAAAACGTTCCACTAAAAAGAAATCGATTGATTTGGAATATGCCGTTTGGTCACGCCTGTCCAAGCATTCGCGCAAAATGCGCATGACGCTTTCCGAAACCATTATGTATATGATTGACGAAGCCGAAAACAAAGATCTCTATGCCAGTCAGGTCGATTTAATGAAAAAAAATTTGCAGGAACTGCTTGAATAATATTTGAACAGCACAATCTATTTGCTACAGATTACGGAACATTTACGCAAAATATCTGTCTTACTGTAAACGTTAAGCTTAACTTTATCAGGATATTGGTTTTCGCCAATGTCCTTGGGTCAACAAGAGAAATTCTTTAAGAGATTTTATCAACATGAAAAAAAGCAAATTTATTTTATCGGCTGTCGTTCTTGGTTTGAGCCTATTTAATTTGCCGACAATGGCACAAACGGAAAGCACCTCGACCTCAAACTTGGCTGAAACTTTATTACAAGCGCCTTCTTATGTTAATCAACAAATTCCAAGTCTTGCGCCAATGCTGGAAAAAGTGTTACCCAGCGTGGTCACGGTTAATGTTTCCGGCACACAGCAACAGCAAAACTCGATGATTCCGGAGGAATTCAAATTCTTTTTCGGGCGCGATATGTTTGGTGACAGCGCGCCGCGCGAATTCAAAGGTTTGGGTTCCGGCGTGATTATCGATGCCGAAAAAGGTTATGTATTAACCAACAACCACGTTATCGACAACGCCGATAAAATAACCTTGTCCCTGCAAGACGGCCGTGAGCTGAAAGCCAAATTACTCGGTGCCGACGGCCAATCCGATGTCGCCCTGCTGCAAATTGAAGAACCGAAAAACCTGACGGCAATCAAAGTTGCTGATTCGGATAAAATTCGCGTCGGCGACTACACGGTCGCTATCGGCAATCCGTTCGGTTTAGGACAAACCGTCACTTCCGGTATCGTTTCCGCCTTAGGGCGTTCGACCGGCATGGACGGCGGTAGCTATGAAAACTATATTCAAACCGATGCGGCGGTCAATCGCGGCAATTCCGGCGGCGCATTGGTCAACCTGCGTGGTGAATTGATCGGTATTAATACCGCTATTATCGCCCCAAGCGGCGGCAACGTCGGCATCGCGTTCGCCATTCCAAGTAATATGGCAAGCAGTTTAGTCCACCAAATCGTTGAGTTCGGCGAAGTCCGTCGCGGTATTCTCGGTATTAAAGGCGGCGAATTAAGTGCGGATTTGGCAAAAGCGTTCGGTATCGATTCGCAGAAAGGCGCGTTTATCAGTGAAGTGTTGCCTAACTCTGCGGCAGCGAAAGCCGGTTTGAAAGCCGGCGATGTCATCACCGAAATTAACGGACAAAAAATTAACAGTTTTGCCGAGCTGAGAGCCAAAATTGCGACCACCGGCGCCGGCAAAAGCGTGAATTTAACCTATCTGCGCGAAGGCAAACCGGCTAATGCCGATGTGGTTTTACAATCCGACGATCAGGCACAAACCAACGCCAACAGTTTAATTCCTAGCCTGAACGGCGCCGATTTAGGCAACTACGACAAAGACGGACGCAAAGGCGTTGAGATCTTAAAAGTCGAAGCCAAATCTTCCGCCGAACAACTCGGCTTGCAAAGCGGCGACATTATTGTCGGTGTCAACCGTCAGCCGGTGAGCAATATCGGCGAATTGCGCAAAATTTTGGATAACAAACCGTCCGCCGTCGCACTGAATATCACGCGCGGCAACAATAATTTCTATCTATTAATTCCTTAAGCGCTAAGTTGATGTAAAAAATCCCGAAGTAAAATTCGGGATTTTTTTATAGTTGGTATTTATCAATGTGAATAATCTGCGGAAATAATCTCTTGCAGCACCTGTGCGGAAATGGGTACTAAAGCAAGTTGCAAACCAAACGGACGAAATATTTTATTGATAACCTCCACCGAATAATTACCTTTATTATTTTCAATATCCGAAATGGTTTTGCGCGATACATTCACCAGTTTGGCATAAGCGTCTTGTTTCAAACCCAAGCCTTTTAAACGCAGTTCTTTTAACGCAGTGCCTTGTGAAATGTCTTGTTTCAGCAACATCATGCCGATTTGTTTAATTAATTCTAACCGTTGGGTGCTTTCAACCGGTTTTTTATGTTTTGAGGCACGGCTCTTTGAAGCATCATCAATCACAAGTGTTGCGTTAGTCCGTGCAGTGTTTGTCACGTTTGTCTGTGACTTTAAGCTATGCTCATATTTAGCTTGTAATTCCGCCGCTTCAAGGCGAATATCTTCAACTGATTTCATAACAATTTCCATTCGGTTAAACGTTGTTCCAGATACGAAAATCCCATTGTCGGCATTTCAATAATCGACCGTGGCACTCCACGCTGAATTAACCGCACTTTGAGATTGCACAGTTGAAGTGCGGTTTGGCGTAATTGTTGCAACAATCGTTCAGGCTCAATTAAATCGGCCAAACATTGGCTTAATGCGACAAAATCATATTTTCCGCCCAGTTCAATCGTTTTATCCCAACGCATGGTGCGAATAATCCCCTCGGGATCAGCTTTCATAGGTGCAAAATCATAAATTGGCGCAAGCCGAATCTGATCGCCGTAACGTAAAAGTGCGGTATTGCGCCCGTGATTATCGCTATTGCCAAACGCAATATTTAACAAATCCCGTCTGACCCATTCGATAATAAAATCGGCAGTTGAAAAATCACCGTCTTGCTGAATTGTCTGGCTGTGGGTGATTTTCGCCAATAATTCCCGAATCGTTGTTTCCTGATCTAAAAACGCCCCGGGTTCTTTTTGCAATACGGAATACACCGATTCAAGCGCACAACGGATTTTTTCGCCGTTCGGCAAGGTTTGGATATCAAAGCGCGGCAGCCACAATGACGGGTAGCGGCTTCCCTCCTCCAACCGCATAAATCGGGTATCAATGGTGTTAAATCCCATTGCGCTCAATTCGTGATAATAATGATATTCCGTGCGCAGAATATCAGAATCAATCGCTGTGCGTTGTCCGCGTGGAAACTTGACCAAATAATAGTGATCGGGGTTATTTAAGGTATCTTGGTAAGTATCAATCCAAACTTGGTTGTTTGAATTACAACGTAACAATAACTTCGGTGCTTCGCCACCCGCGCCTGTCGCCCCTCCAGCCGCCGCACCGTTTTGCTGTGCATATTCTAAAAAATCCACATTACGTTCAATCACATCCGCCATTGCAAAATAGCGAATGGCAACGGCGGATTTCTCTGCTAGAGATTGTTTAATTCGCAAATTGCCGATCGGAGCAATTGTGCCATATTTCAATAAGATATAGTGTTGTAATTGACTGTTTAATTCGCTGATAGACAAAAATTTCAACCAATAACGACGGCTTGCACCGGACGGAATAATATCGTCTAAAAAGCGTAGCCACCCTTTCGGCTGTTCGCTTGAATAAGCTAACTCCACGGGATAATTCAGTGAAACGGCAAATTGATTGTCTTTCTGTAGATGCTCAATCGCATATTCGGTGTTGTACATCAACTCAACATTGGGGTAAATACCGTTCGCATTCAAGCTGAACTTCAGGATAGCAATATCTTGCCAACTGTTACCGGTAAAGGCTTGCAGCGTTAGCTCATCCATACACTTCCCTCCGTCAAATATTCATTTTGAGTAATATAGATTACTTTAATGCGATTTTAGCGCAGTAATGTAATCTATACAACTCAAAATCATTGGGAAGCAGCATCTGGCTAGCTTAGTAATTTTTCGCCATATTCATACACCTGTTGCAATAACGCCAGTTTTTGCGGATTACCATCGTGTTCCGCTGCCAATTTTTGCAAGGATTGGGCGAACGCTTCGGCGGATTGTTCCAATTTTAAAGTGCGGTATTTTTGCCATTTGATCTGCTCGGCACGGTTTAACGTACGGTAGAAATGGCGGGCACGGTAATGGAAGAGCAATTCGGATATGCGTTTGTCTTCAAAGGTGAGATCAGGTTTTTTGAGCTGTTCGCCGTCTAACGTGCGTAAAATTTGCAGATTGCGTTTGTCGGCATCGCTGAAAAAACCCGAATACAATTCGGTTTCCACATTGATGTCTGCGGCAAATTGGCGTTGTTCGCTAAAAATAGCGATCACTTTATTGCGGATATCCGGCGATTGCAGCAAACGCCGCTGATTTTGCAGACAAGCTTCCCGCTCGATTCCCAAGCGGACCGCACTTTGCGGCAGTAAGGTTTTTTCCGGCGCGACGATCGGGCATTTATTGATATGCACCAGTTTTAACGGTACCGGCAGAATCCCCTGTGCTTCCAAATCGGCTTTTTTGCTGTATAACCGCACTTTTAACGTTTCGGCGTCCAGCGTAAGCAAATCGGTCAAATCCGCACTTAAATCGCACACAATCACGGCGTTATTATTGGTCGGATGCCACTCCAGCGGCGCAACAAGTGCGGTATTGCCGCGATAGTTGCCGAGCATGCCGGAAACATGCACCAACTGGGTCATATTGGCGGTGTCGATCAGTTTCTCCACCGCTTTTTTGTTGCGCAGATTGAAAAAATAGTCGAACAAGCGTGGCTGTTTGGTTTTGACTAATTTCGCCATTTCAATCGTGGCGTACACGTCCGCCATCGCATCGTGCGCATTGCTGTGTTCAATACCGTTTGCTAGCGTCAGGCGATCTAATTTAAACGACGGCAAGCCGTTTTCGTCATAGACCCAGTTAATCCCCTCTGGGCGCAAGGCATAACAGGCACGCAGCACATCGAGCAAATCCCAACGGGAATTGCCGTTTTTCCAACTGTATTCATAGGGATCGATAAAATTGCGATAAAAGGTGTAGCGGGTCATTTCGTCATCGTAACGAATGCTGTTATAGCCCATCACGCAAGTATTCGGTTGCGCAAACTCTTGCAAAATGCGGGCGGCAAATTCCGGTTCGGATACGCCTTTTTCATTGCATTCTTGAGGGGTAATCCCCGTCACCAACACCGCTTCCGGCGCAGGCAGATAATCAGTGGTCTGTTTGCAATACAACATCACCGGTTCACCGATAATATTAAAATCCGCATCGGTGCGGATACCGGCAAATTGTGCCGGACGATCACGCGCCGGATCAATGCCGAAACTTTCGTAGTCGTAAATAAAAAAACTGAAATCCGCCATGCTTAACCTACTAATTTATCCAAATAAAATAAACAGATAATAGATAAAATCCCCAAACCAACGCCGACGACATTGGCTTTATTGATTTTCTCTTTAAACAGCCACGCACCAGTCAGCGTGCCTAAACAAATAACGCCGATATTCATGCCGGCGAATACCAACGTCGGATTGGCGCTGTAGCTGATATGCGCCTTAATATAATACAGAATATTCATAAAATTCAGCCCGCCGAGCAGCAAACCGGCGAGCATACTTTTGCCGTGCCAACGGGTCTGTTTAATCAGCAAATAGATGAAAATCACACACGCCGCCAAACAAAACGACACAAACAACGTCAACGGAAACGCACTACCGCTCTTTGCCATTTGCTTAAACAGAATATCGATCACACCGTAGCCGAGCCACACCAACAGCAGGTTAAACCAACCTTTGCCGACCGCACTTTGCTGTTCGTCTTTTTTCCATAACAGACATAAAAGTGCGGTAAACGCCAACACAAGGCTGATCGCACGGCTGCCGCTCAAGACTTCGTTAAAAATGGTAAACGAGGCTAAAATCGGTAAAAATAACGATAAGCGCTGTGCCGCGTCAGAGCGCACAATCCCCGCACTTTCCACCGCACGCGACATCACGATAAACACCGTCGGCAGCAAAATCCCCAAGGCTAAAAACAGATACGAATAGTCATGTTGCGCCACCACTTCGCCGAACGACTGCCCGGCAAAATTGGGCTTTAAAAAATAATAACTCAGCCCGATCGCCATAATATAATTAAACGCAATCGCTTGGGCGATCTGAATATTCTGCTTGCGTGCCACTTTCAAAAACACCGACACGATCACGCTGCAAAGCACAGCGATGGCGAGGTTATGCATAAATCCTACTTTTATATAAGGTTAAAAGAGACGTTTTATTTCCGCTATACTATTCTGGTACATAGCCCGTTTTTGAGATCAATTCCTTCCCTTGTGAAGATTTAATCCAATCAATCAATTGTAGTGTTGTTTGATTTTCGTTGCCTAACGTTACTGCATAAATATCATGGGTAAAAGGATAGCTTTTGTTACGGATATTAGTTTGATTTGGCAAAATACCATTAATACTCAATAACTTAATTTGATTATTTTTAACCATTTCCGTGGAGTACAACAAGAAAGAAAATCCTAGTGCATTATCAAAATTACGATAATGCGCCACTTGATTGATAATTCCGCTCATTCCCCCGTTCACATCTTCACGAACGGGATCCATTAAGGGTGTATCTGCCATAATCCGCTGCAATACCGTTTGCGAGCCGGAATTTTCAGGGCGTTGAAAAGCGCGGATAGCTTCACTTTTACCACCGACTTGTCGCCAGTTAGTTATATGACCGGAATAAATCTGTTTTATCTGCTCTACCGTCAAATTTTCAATAGGATTTTCACTATTCACAAAAAAGACAAAAGCTTCTTTAGCAATTGGGATTAAATTCAATTTTAGTCCTGATTGTTCCGCTTTATGTAGATGGAATTTTGATGGTGCCGGTGCAAAAATAATATCCACTTCACCGGCTAACAAACGTTCATAAGCCTGCCCGGTTTTGCTGACGGCAATAAGCTCCATACTGTCTGCAATGTCCAATTTCGGATAAGTCGCTTTTGCAAATGCCGCATACATTGGGTAAAGTGCGGTTGAACCGTCTAATCTCGGTAAACTGTCTCGGCTCAGTTGCAACGTACTTGCGCCGTCTAAAGTAGCCGCTTTACTATCCTCTGAAAATGGCGAGTAATTGTGGGTTGAAAATTCGGTTACTGTCGGAATACTGCGTTCATACTCTACTTTAACGATATACCCCCCATAACCCAAGAGGCTCACCGCTAAAATAGCTAACGCAGAATAAAGTTCCTTTTTTTTATTCCGTTGTGGTAGAGAAAATAAAATCCACAACCAAATATAAACAAACACTACTACCGCAGGCAAAAAGAAAGGATAGTCATAGCCACTAAATGCAAAACCCATTACCGCAATAAAAGCGGCAAAGCCTAACGCTAAAAAGCCTAGCAAAAATAAGAATTGTTTTAACATCTATGACGTCCTTATTGGATAAATTACCCCCGCCCGCAAGAGTAAGGAGCATAAAATCTACTCCGTCGCTCCAAATCCTCGCAAACCAACAACATGCACATATTCATGATTATGCGCGATTTTGCGCACCAGTTTGTAGGTTGTGCCTTTTTCCGGGCTGATATTTTCCGGTGCGGCGATCAGCAGCTGCATATCGAGGCGTTCGCACAGTTCGAACAGGGTTGAAATCGATTTGGCATCGAGACGCGCGGCTTCGTCGAGGAACAACAAGCGGCACGGCAGAATATCTTTGCTGCGCATACGGCGGCTCTCTTCTTCCCAACTTTGCACCACCATCAATAGGATTGACATCCCCGTACCGATGGCTTCACCGGTGGATAACGCACCGCTTTCGGCACGCAACCAACCGTCGGCGCCACGATAGACTTCCACTTCCAAATCAAGATAGTTACGGTAGTCCAGCAACTCTTCGCCGATGGTTTGCGCCGTGCGTTGCCCCATATCAATATGCGGATTGACCCGTTGATACAGTTTCGCCAAGGCTTCGGAGAAGGTGATTTGATTGTTGTTGAACAGATCTTGATAATCGTCCTGCTCGCCCGATAACGCATTCAGTAAGATCGCGTGGGTATCGCGGATATTGACCACCAAACGCACCGATTTCACCTGTCCAAACGCAATATTCTGCAAGCCCTGATTCAACATACGAATCCGGTTTTGTTCGCGCTGAATGGTTTTACGCATGATATTGGCGACACTTTCGCTGCTGATCGCCAGTTTGCGTTCACGGTTGGTCAGCTCTTCGGTCAAACGTGACAATTCGATTTCCATTTGCTCAATCGCATCAATCGGATCGTCGGTTTTGATAATATCCTGCCGGATTCGCTCGCGCAGGTGTTGGTACACCGCGATAAAAAACCGCACTTTGTTTTCCGGTTTGCGGCTGTCTTCCGACAAACGCAAGGCATCGCGCAGATATTCGTTATCGGCAACGGCGGTGCGCAATGCACCCAAGGCTTTATCCGACATTGAACGCAAGTCGTCGGCGGAGAGATACGCCAGTTCGCGTTTATTCAAGCGCCGTTCCACATCGCTGTTGCGTGACAAACGCAGCACCACGCACCAACTGACTTTTGCTGCCACCACCAGCTCACGTTGGCTGCGGTAATCACGTTCCGATTTACGAATGCTACGCACTAAATTCTCGCTTTCCGCTTCCAACAAGGTCAGCTGTTTTTCCACATAATTGCGGCGTTGGCGACTTTGTGACAGGGTTTGGTGCAGCTCATCGCGCCGTTGTAACGCGCGCTGTTCCGCGCCTTCGTCGGCACGTCCGCCGATTTTATCCACCTCTTCCAACAGCTCGAGCAACATATGATTTTTCGCGTCCAGCGAGCTGCGTAACGAAATCTGTACTTGGTTAAATTCGGCAAACTGTTTCTGTTTCTGTTGCAGTTGATCGCGTTGCTGTTCCCGTTGTTGTTGCAACTGTTCCAAACGTCGGCGTAACTGCTCGTTTAGCTCCGAACCCTCGCTTTGCAACTGTTGTTCGTAATCAAAATGCGCGTGCCGTTGCAACACATCAGACAGCGCATAAAAACATTGTTGCGCGCGTTTTTGTTGGTCAACGGTGGTTTGATAGTCGTTTTTCAGGGCATCGTATTGCTGCGGATCGTTCTGCAAACTGGCGGCAATCGGTTCCAGCTGTTGCAATTGCTGTCCGAATTGACGGATAAACTGCACATCTTGCTCAGCATTCAACAACTGCTCGCGATATTCCTCAATCCGATCTTGCAAAGTTTCATCAGCTAGCAGATTGAATTGTGGCGACAGTTTATTTAACAGGCGCACCAGCTCTTTGCTTTCGCTCAGTTGCAACCGCACTTGCTGCTCGCCGGTGGTTAAGTGATTTAATTCGCGATCCAATTCGTTGCGTTGTGCACTGATTTGCTTCATCTCTTGCTCTGGATCAGGCAAGAACGCCAACGCCAAATGCAAACCGACAAATTGGCTGAATTGTTGATGTAAACGTTGGCATTTTTGCACATCAAACGCCCGTTGTGCGTGCTGTTCGTTCACTTCGTCCAATTCGAGAGCCAACTCTTCCAAGCGTTTTTCCCGCGCCGCCCGTCCGAACAGCGGAATTTCAGGGAATTTGGAATAGCGCACTTCGCGTTCGGACACCTGTACCACTACGCCGCTTTCCAGTTCTTGCGCAGAAAACACATTGTCATCGAATGCCGCCGGATCGCCTTCGATTAAATAGAGATCGTCCGGACAGTCTTCAATATTTTCCAACTGTTTTTTAACCGCCGCCAGATCACGCACCACAATCGCATGGCGTGCCGGACCATATAACGCAGAGAAATACGGGGCATCATCCAATGCGACATCGTCATACAATTCCGATAACAACACGCCGCCGAAACGTTCCGCCAACGCATTCAAGCGCGCATCTTCCGAACCGTCCGGTTGGCTTAAGCGGCTGATTTGCTGTTCCAACTGCTGTTTTTGCAGCTGCAACTGATCGCGCACCATGGTATGTTCGCGCTCTTTTTCCAGCTGCGTTTGCATAAAGTCCATCACATCTTGGCTATCGCCGAACTGCTGCCCGCTCTGCTCGCTCAAACGTTCCAACGCCGATTGCGCCGTCAGCCACGCCGGCGCTTTACGTTCGTTTTCTTGATAAAGAGCGGTCAGTTGCTCGCGTTTTTGACGCAAAGCGGAACGCTGTTCGCCCTGTTCGGCAAGATTATGGGTCAGTTCATCAACCAGATCTTGTTGTTGTAAATGGAATTCGTCCAGTTCTTGTGGTTCGCTTAATGCTAAGCCACTGCGCTGATTCAACTCCTGTAACAGTTGCTTGGCGCTGTTTTGCGCTTGCAAACGCTGTTCCAATTCATTGACTTGGCTGCGTAAACCGACCGCACTTTGCGCTTGTGCTTTTTGTTGCGGATAGTCCGCCAACAGGGTTTTCGCCTGTTCCCATGCCGCAGAGCGCGGCACGTCGCCGACAATCTCGCTCAGCAAACGATAGGCTTTGTCAAACTGCGATTTCGCTGCGTCAGACACGGACAAACGCTGTTCCAGTTGCAACACGTTCGCCGTCAGTTCTTCGACTTGCTCTTCAAATTCTTGATGATACTGTTCGACATTTTTCAAAGCGAGATCGTTTAAGCCACACACCTCTTTGGCTTTTTCCAACGCTTTCACCGCTTGCTGATACTGCAAAGCACGGGTTTGCTGCGCGTCCAGCGCCTGTTGGTAATCCGCCAGTTGTCCGCGCACCTGATCAATTTCAAGCTCGCCCTGTTCAAAACGCTGTTGCGCCTCTTCCAACTGCTCGGCGGCAGTTTCAACCACGATTTGCTGCTCTTCCAGCTTTTCGCGCAGCTCATTGACATCGTCTTGATAACGGTTGATTTTCTCCTGATGACGCAATACGTTCTGCACCAAATTCAGATGATCGACCGCACTTTGGTGATCCACTTCAAGGCGTTTTTCGCTCTCCGCCAAATCCGCCGCTTCACGGCTGAGTTCAATCAGTTTTTGCGCGGCAAAGGTCTGTTCCTGTTTTGCGCCGAACAAGGCACGGCGGAAATTCAATGCACTGTCGATATGATGACGGCGGTCATTGGCGTTGCGCATATAATCGGCAGCAACATAGGCAGTGGATTCGTTAATCAAATGTTTGAACAAATCACGATCAGCTTGGGTGACTTTAATCGCTTCCAGCGTCATGCGGTTTTCACGCAGCGCGGCTTCCATATCTTGGAATGCTTTGCGCACGCCCAGATTTTCCGGCAACAGGTAATCTCGCAAAGAGCGGGTGATCGCACTGGAAATTCCGCCGTAGAGCGAGGCTTCGATCAATTTGTAGAATTTGCTGCGATCCGATGACGAGCGCAAACGCTTCGGAATAATGCCCAATTCAAACATCATGCTATGATAATCAGTCACCGAATGGTACTGTTTCAGTTGCGCGCCGTTTTGTTCGGCTTTGTCTTTTAATTCGTTTAACGCCAGCACTTTGGCTTGTTTTTCATTCACCGCTTCGGTGAAAAGTGCGGTCGGCTCGACTGCCAACGGTAAACCTTGGATCGAGAACGATTTAATATCGACTTTTTTATCGCGTCCGGCAACTTGTTGCAAACGCACCCCGACCAATACGCGCTGATTGCGTGAATTGAGGGTATCCAACGCCGCATAACACACGCCCGGCCGCAATTTGCCGTGCAGCCCTTTATCACGCGAACCGCTGGTTGCACCGGCTTCGGTGGTGTTACGGAAATGCAGCAGGGTTAAATCCGGAATAAGTGCGGTCACAAACCCTGCCATGGTGGTCGATTTCCCTGCACCGTTACCACCGGACAGCGTCGTCACCAATTCGTCTAAGTCAAAAGTTCGCGCAAAGAAACCGTTCCAATTGATCAGGGTCAGCGAGCGGAATTTGCCGCGTTCAACCGCACTTTGTACCAGGGTTGATGTGGCGAGGACATTATCTGAAGTTGTTTCTTCGACTTGGTTAAGCCGCTGTTCGTTTTCAAATTCTGACATTATTCACGATCCCCTTGTTCATCATTGCTGTCGATTTCATCATCAAATTCGTTTTCTTCTTCGTTCTCTAAGACTTCATTATCAAGCTCACTATTTTCTGACTCAAGTGCGGTTTTCTTCGCTTGTTTCTCTTCTTTTAACGAGTCCGCATTTGCCGCTTCGCCGTCACGGATCAGGCGCAGTTGCGCTTCCAACGGATCATCGCCCGCCCGCACTTCGGCGCCGAAACGGAACACCGCTTCGGAGATCACGAATTTGCCGCTGAATTGATCGCCGACGGTGGTAATCATGCCCAAACGGCGCAAACGGTTTAAGGCGGCGCGCATTTTTTCCGCCAGTTTTTGTTTGTCCAAATCGGAGCCGGAGGAGCGCTGATTGACCGCTTTCAACAATTTGCTTTCGTCCGCCAGGTTCAATAATTCGTCATACACCTCTTCCGTGCTGAAAATACCTTGCTGCGCCAAACGTTCCGGGCTGAGGTAGAGATAACACAACACTTTGCCGACCAGCATTTCCAGTTCGCTCAACACACTGCGCCCGATCAAGGTGCTGGATTTCGGACGTAGGTAGAAAAACCCTTCCGGCGCGCGAATCAGTTCGACGTTATAACGGCGGTAAAAACTTTCCAGTTCGTACTGAAAATCCATTAAAAAGGCGTGATTGTCCAAATCCTCAAAGCTGATATGGCGACCGGCTCGTAGCAGGCTGTCCACCTCAGGAAATAACGGATTGGCAATCGCCGTAGCGAGTTTGGTTGGCATGACTTCAGAAGTTTGATTTATCATAGTGAGTTCGTTCATTTAGCAGAAAAATTATTTATAACCGTCAATCACATTAGCCTGCACTTCGGCGCCGTGTGGATTGATCGCTTGCCATTGCGGATAGACCGCCGAGAAATCGTCGCTTGCCATGCCTAAACGCACCGCTTGATCGACGATAATCCGCGCGACATCGAAATGACGCGACAGCGGATAGTTTTCCAGTTGCTGGCGCAAGACTTGGCTGAGATCAATCGGTTGATTGTGTTCACGGTAGCGGATTAACAGGCTTTGCATCTGTTCCACGATCTGCTCGTGCAGATCGGATAAGGATTCGTACTGCAATTCTTCCGGCAATTCGCCTAGGGCGTCTTCATCGCTGAGGGTCAACTCCTCATCACGCAAATCGACCAACCGCTCGGCTTGGGTCGTCCACAGATACCAAGGCGCATCGAAATAGTGGTGAATGGATTGGCGCAGGCGGCGTGAAAAGACGCGGTTTTTATCCATATCAATCGCGGTGCGGATAAATTTATGCACATGGCGGTCGTAGCCGATCCACAGGTCAATCGCCTGTTGTCCCCAACTGATAATGCGGTCGAGTTTGGCTTGCAGATTGGTGATCAGTTGTTCGACGAAATCCAGTTCATTGCGCCCGATAATGCAGTCTTGAATCCGCAGCAGTTGCGCCTGCAATTTATCGCCGGCGGCATTGAGCGTGTCTTGCAATTCACGCAGATTGCCGGAGGTTTCGTCTAATAATTGTTCGCAACTGAGCAACGCCGCTTGCCAGTCTTTGGTCAGCAATTCGGCGATCTGTTCTTTAATCCCCTGCTGGTTTTCGTCCATAATCCGCTGCGATAAATCAATGCTGTCGAAAATCTCTGCCACCGAATATTTGAGCGGCGCGTACACATTTCGCCGCCAATGGTGGTCGTCGCCGTCCTCTTCGGCAGCAGACGACGCGCGCTGGATTTCATCAGCCACAATCGAGAGTTGAACGGAGAGGCGCAAAGCGGAAAATTCACGTTGGCGGATATAATAATCGGACACGCCCACACCGAGCGGCGTTAAGCGGTAAATGGAAAGCCCTTCGGTAAATTCGCTGCTGAAACGGTTTAAAAAACGCTGCTTAACCAGTTCGTTAATCGCGTTGTTGGCACGTTGCTGCACCGTTTCTTCCGCCAGCCCGAATTCATTCGACACCAATCGGAACATATCGACCAGATCGTGTTCGATCATCTCACCGTCAATCCGTTCGTTATTGTAAATCGCAATCGTCAGCAAAAAAGCTAAACGTTCGGTCGGCAAATTCAGCGAAAATTCACGCTGTTTGGTCCAACTCACCAATTCAGGAATGGTCTGTGCCGTTTCGGTCATATGCGGTACTCACGTCTAAGTCATTATCTGAATAATAAAACCGACATTGTACACGAAAATTGATGATCTGACAGCTAACTTATTATGGGGAAACGACGGCAAATTGAGGTTGTAATTTCTCTAAAATTTGCTGTTCGCTGTCTTCTTTCAAAAGATAAATCCGTTTGAGCTGATAACGATCATCACCGAAATTGACCTTGCCGATTGCGGTGCTGAAGGCAAGATGGAATCCCGCTTCTTGCGCCGCTTTTTTGGCAAGTGCGGTATAGCTGCCGTAAGGGTAAGCCAGATACCGCACTTTAGGATTGAGTTGCCGCAACACTTGGATCGAACGTTTGAAGTCAACCAGCATATTGTGCAGCGAACGGCGCAAGATAATCGGTTGTTTCTTGAGTTTGCGGTGTAAGAAATGGGTGTGGGATTGCAGATCCATTGTCGGCTGCATTTCTTGGTATTGCGCGCGGGTGATGAATTGCAATTGGTTTGGATCCCACGCCGCCAAATGATGCTTAATTCGCGCAGTGATGACAAAAATCGTCGCCCGCAAACCGTATTTCTGCAAAATCGGATAAGCATAGCGGTGTACCGATTCCAGCCCGTCATCAAAGGTGACGGCGAGCAGTTTAGCATTAAAATTCTCTTTGCCGTCCAGATAATTTTCCACCTCATATAACGAAATCGCCTGATAACCCCACTTTTTCAGCAGCGCCATTTGCTGATCAAAGGCGTTGACCGAGGTGGTGGTCGAGGTATGACGGAAATGGGTATTTTCCTCATTTTTCAAGACGTGATGGTAAGTCAGCACCGGAATGCCCTGATCCGCTTTGACCTGTTGCACGGCGATATAGCCGAATTGATCACCAAACCGCACTTGATACCAAGCGTCATGCTTCGCCAGCCACGGATAACGTAGATTCGGCACTAATTCCGCCAACACTGCCGACGTTTGATCTGCCGACCGATAAATTGGCGTTGTTTGCGTGGTGATCAGATAGCCCTGCATTTGGCTTGCAGCCGCATTCACTGACCGCACTTGCTGTACTTGTTGCGTTTGCAGGTGACAATCAGCGGCTAAAAAACCGCTGGCATTGCCGAATTGTAGCGTAAACGGTTGTTGTTTTTCAGGTAATAGCTGTAGCGTCTGTCCGCTTTTTATTTCGGCAACCGTTTGTATTTTGCCCGAAACCACGGCAGAGACTGGACAATCTGCCAATAATAAAACCGAATCGGGCAGCGCAGTTGTTGCGGAGAAAGCATAAGATGAAAGCAGGTAAGCAGTAAAAATGATCGGGAGTCGAAATACAACACACAGCATGATTGCCAGTATTCATAAAATCAGTCAATAAAGGTAGGGCAAATTATACTGCGATTAAGATGGAAACAAAGCCGATTTACACCAAATAACAAAAAGGCCAAACCCTACCTGATTATCCATTCTTGACCGCTGTTTTTAACAAGTTTGCGCTATAACCCCTTGTACCGTCGGGCAGTGATGCGGTGTTGCCAAGGCATTTGCAAGCTGGATTTCACTGTTAAAGCATCATGTTATCGGTTTCTCGGCGATAAGATAAAGTGCGGTTGCCGATAAAAAAGTAGCATTTCCCCCCGTTAGCCTTTATCCTATGCGCTGATTTTTCTTCATAAAACCGCACTTTTAATCATGAATACAATTGACAATACTGTTGAACAATCTCAACACAATAAAAAACAAATCTATAATTTAAACAAGCTGCACAAACGCCTGCGCCGCAATGTCGGCAATGCGATTGCCGATTTCAATATGATTGAAGACGGCGACAAGGTGATGGTGTGTCTATCCGGCGGCAAAGACAGCTATACCCTGCTGGATATTCTGCTCAATCTGAAACTGAGTGCGCCGATTCACTTTGATATTGTGGCAGTCAATCTGGATCAAAAACAGCCGGGCTTTCCGGAAGATGTGCTGCCGAATTACTTAAACGGCTTGGGCATTGACTATAAAATCGTGGAAGAAAACACCTACGGCATCGTAAAAGAGAAAATTCCCGAAGGCAAAACCACCTGTTCGCTCTGCTCGCGTTTGCGGCGTGGAATTTTGTACCGTACCGCAACCGAGTTGGGCGCAACTAAAATCGCATTGGGACACCACCGTGACGATATGTTGGAAACGCTGTTTTTAAATATGTTTTACAGCGGCAAACTCAAATCCATGCCACCGAAACTGATCAGTGATGACGGCAAACAGATTGTGATCCGCCCGCTCGCCTATTGCAAAGAGAAAGACATTGAGAAATATTCGGTCGCCAAGCAGTTTCCGATTATTCCATGCAATCTGTGCGGCTCACAGCCGAATCTGCAACGGCAAGTGGTGAAAGAGATGCTGCAAACTTGGGATCGCCGCTATCCGGGACGGATTGAAACCATGTTCAGCGCCTTGCAAAACGTGACGCCGTCACACTTATGCGATCCGAAACTGTTCGATTTTAAAAATATCCGTCGCGGCGAATTGATCAGCGGCGTGGAGGGCGATATTGCCTTTGATAAAGAAGAATTGCCAACTCTGAACTGGCAAGATGAAGATGACCTGCCGGAAATCAATGCGCAACAGCAGATTCAATTTAAGCAGGTCGGATAAGGATTTATAATGCGAAAACTCTTTGAATGGTTTGAAAACCGAATTAATCCCTACCCTGATGACGCGCCGATAACGCCGAAAAACAGCCTGTTCAGTTTTATCTGGTCGGGCTTGGGCGGATTGCGCGGCTGGCTGTTAATGCTGATGATTTTTAACGTCGGCATGGGCATTTTTGAAGCCTTGCTGTTTAAAATCATGGGTTCGATCGTTGACTGGCTGACCGAGTTTTCACCGTCGGAACTGTTGGCGGCGAAAAGCGGCAGTTTGCTGTGGATCGGCTTGTTGCTGGTGGTCAGCCCGCTGTGGCTATGGCTATTGTGCAGTATCCGCTTTCAAACGTTGCAGGGTGTGTTTCCGATGCGTTTGCGTTGGAATTTTCACCGCCTGATGTTGGGGCAAAGCCTGTCGTTTTATCAGGACGAATTCGCCGGACGGGTTTCCGCCAAAGTCATGCAAACCGCACTTGCGGTGCGCGACACCGTGATGACCTGCGCCGATATGGTGGTCTATGTCGCGGTCTATTTTATTTCGTCGGGTATTATCTTAGTGCAATTTGACGGCTGGTTATTGTTGCCGTTTTTGGGCTGGCTGTTGTTCTTTTTCGGCATGATGTTCTATTTCGTGCCGAAACTCGCCGACACCGCCAGCAAGCAGGCGGACGCCCGTTCGTTAATGACCGGACGGATCACCGATGCTTACGCCAATATCACCACGGTCAAACTCTTTTCCCACGGCACTCGCGAATCCAACTATGCCAAATCCTCAATGCAGGAATTCATGTACACCGTACATGCGCAAATGCGTTTGGTCACGCAGTTGGAAGTCTGCAACCATATTTTAAATACCCTGCTGGCGGCGTCCACCGCCGGATTGGGCATTTATTTGTGGATGCAGGGACAAATCAATGTCGGCGTGATTGCCGCCGCAACCGCAATGGCGTTACGGGTCAACGGCTTATCGCACTGGATGATGTGGGAATCGGCGCGGTTGTTTGAAAATATCGGTACGGTGCAAGACGGCATGAGCACCCTGTCCAAACCGCATACCGTGGTTGACAGCCACGATGCGAAACCGTTGGTGGTCAGCGGCGGCGATATCCAATTTGATCATGTCGATTTCAATTATGATGAAAACCGCACTTTGCTGAAAGATTTTAATTTGCATATCAAATCGGGCGAAAAAGTCGGCTTGGTCGGGCGTTCCGGTGCCGGCAAATCGACCTTAACCAACCTGCTGTTGCGTTTTTATGATATCAACGGCGGCGAAATCCGAATCGACGGACAGAATATCAAAGATGTCACCCAAGAAAGCCTGCGTGCGCAAATCGGCTTGGTGACGCAAGATACTTCCCTGCTACATCGCTCGGTACGGGAGAATATTATCTATGGACGTCCGAATGTCGATGAAAGTGCGGTGTTGAAAGCCGCCGAACAAGCGGCGGCGGATCAGTTTATCCCTTATTTGCACGATTCGCACGGACGCAGTGGCTATGATGCGCACGTCGGCGAGCGCGGCGTCAAACTGTCCGGCGGACAACGGCAACGGATCGCGATTGCGCGGGTGATGTTGAAAGACGCGCCGATTTTGTTACTCGACGAAGCCACCAGCGCGCTTGATTCCGAAGTGGAAATTGCGATTCAAGAGAACCTTGAAAAGCTGATGGAAAACAAAACCGTGATCGCCATCGCCCACCGTTTATCTACGATTGCGGCAATGGATCGCCTGATCGTGATGGACAAAGGACAAATCGTCGAACAAGGCACCCACCAAGAGCTGCTCGCCCTCAACGGCGTTTATGCCAAACTTTGGTCACATCAAAGCGGCGGCTTCTTAGCGGAAGATAACGAAATTTAACCTGAGTCGAAATCAGATTAAAGGCGGAGTGTGATCCGCCTTTTTGTTACGCCTTTTACCTCGGCACTAGGGCTTCCTGACAATTCGATTTACGGGCGCTTCTTGTTCCACGTTGGAAAGATAATACTTTCCTCAAAATACATTCTCTTCGTCAAACTCATTCGCTGTACTCTTTGCCCTCTCCGCATTCGCTTTCCTCAAGATTTTAATTTTGGGTTTGGGATAAAACATCGTTCTTTTTTGCGTTCTAGTCTTAATTTATTCTCATTTAGAATAAAAAAGTAAGGTTTTTTCATTTTTGCTATTGATAATTATTATCGTTAATGTAATCTAGCCGACTTCGATAATGTGATTAACCATAACCAGGGCTAAATAATGAAAAAAGACATTCACCCAAATAACTACCGTACGGTTTTATTCTATGATTCCAATGCCAAAACCGGCTTTCTGATCCGTTCCTGCGCCAGAACCAACAGCACCATGACATGGGAAGACGGCAAAGAGTATCCGGTATTTATGTGTGACACCTCATCGGCTTCACACCCTTATTACACCGGCAAAACCCGTCAATTAGCAACGGAAGGCCGTGTGAGTGACTTTAGCAACCGTTTTGCCAAGTTCGGCTTAAAAAGTAAATAGGAGAATATTATGCAAGTATTATCATCATTAAAAAGCGCAAAAACCCGTCATCAAGGCTGCAAAATCGTCCGCCGCCACGGTGTGGTTTATGTGATTTGCAAAGAAAATCCGCGCTTTAAAGCGAAACAGGGTTGCAGCAAGAAAAGAAGATAGTTGCCCCAGATTCCGGCGCCGTACGGTATCGGTATCGGTATCGTACTGTATAAAATCCAATTTGCCTGAGAACCATTGAGATGAAAAATCGTTTTATCCTATTGCTGACAATAGGCATGTCTTGCCCGTTAAGTATCAATGCCTCCGAAAGTAATGCCTCCGAAAGTATTGAGGATACGACCGCTTTAGATGAAATCAATGTGGTTGGTGCGAGCGAATTCAGCAGTGATCCGCTGTCCGGAACGGCTAAGCCTAATGATATTGTCGTCTCTAAACAGAAATTGAAAAGAGGCGCCAGTACATTAGGCAATGCGTTGTCAAACGAATTAAGCGTACACAGCAATCAATTCGGCGGCGGCGCCAGTGCGCCGGTAATTCGCGGGCAAGAAGGCGTCAGGCTGAAGATTTTGCAAAACGGTTCCGATGTCGTCGATATGTCGCAGCTTTCTCCCGACCATGCCGTCGGCGTTGACAGCCTGCTGGCGGAACGGGTGGAGATTCTGCGCGGCGCCTCAACACTGTTGTATGCTAACGCCTCCCCTGCCGGCGTAATCAATGTGATTGATAACCGCATTCCGACGGCGGTGCCGGAAAAAGGTTATCAGGCCGATCTCAGCCTGCGGCAAAATACCAATAATGGCGAAAGACTGGCAACGACCGGCATCACCTTGGGGTTGAACGAGAATCTGGCATTTCGCTTCGAGGGATTGTCGCGTTATTCCGGTAATTATCACGTTCCTGAATTTAATTTGGGTTCTAAACTGAATTTTGTACCGGATTCCTACAACAAAACGAAATCGGGAACCTACGGGCTCTCGTATATCGGTGAGCGCGGATATTTGGGCTTTGCTTATAACGAACGCAAGGAGATTTACGGTTTACCGGGACACAACCATGCGCTTGATACCTGCGGTGCGCACATTTGGGGCAGAGAACCCGATAATGATTATTATCTGGAGCTTTATCCGCACTTAATGGGGGATAAGGATTTGGTCAATACCCATTTCCATTGCGGTTCAAACCATGCGCTCGGCGGTGTCCACAACCATGATAATCCTTATGGGCATAACCATGATCATACCTTGGGCGGACCGGTGGTTGATTCCTATGCGAAACGTTATGATCTACGGGCTGAAATCAAAGAACCGCTGCGGGGCTTTGATAAATTACGTTTGAGTTATTCGTCGACGAATTACCGGCATGATGAGCGCGACGGCCATATTCCGGTGAATATTTTCCATAATAAAGGCACCAATGTGCGCTTGGAATTATTGCATCAACCGATACGCGGTCTGAGCGGCGTTTGGGGCGTGCAATACCAAACCTCGACCAGCAGTGCCAATATTCCGCGTATTCCGCCGTGTAGCAATAGCTTTACTCCGGACGGCGATAAAAAACGTTGCCCTGAAAAAATTACCGACAACGACCGTCAACATTGGGCGTTGATCGAGAATAACAATGATCAATACAGTCTGTTTGCTTTAGAACAATTGAGACTGGATTCGTGGTTATTCGAAGCGGCGGTACGCACTGAGAAACAAAAAATCGCCATCAACCACGATACAAACCGTTTGAGAGCGCTCAAAAAAGAAGCCGAATGCTCCGCGCTATTTGGTACTTGCTTGCCCTATTCGTTGAATGAACCGGATTTATCGCTATACCATAAATGGGCAACCTCTTATTCGCTTTCTGCAAGCTGGAATTTTTTACCTGATTATGCCTTGTCATTGATATTTTCGCATAATGAGCGCCACCCGACCCCGATGGAGCTGTATTATCACGGCAAACATTTGGCGACCGTATCCTTCGAACATGGCAATCGATACTTGAATAAAGAGGTTTCCGATAACGTTGAAGCCGGATTGAGCTACTTCGGCGATAAATTAAGTTATCACGTCAGCGTTTATCTGAATAATTTTAAAAATCGTATTTTCAATCAAACCCTGAGCAAAGAAGGGAATTTATCATTGAATCGCTACAGCCAATCCCAAGCGAAATACTACGGTATTGAAGGACGGCTCGACTACAACGTCACGCCGGAATTCAGTTTGGGGCTGTTTGGCGATTATATCCGCGGCAAATTATCCCGCTTGCCGCCAACCTATGAAGTCGATCCGATTTGGGGAGAAAATATTGCTGTGCCACAAAAAGATCAGAATGCCCCTCGGGTTCCGCCGGCGCGGTTAGGATTTCGTACTAATGCGGAATTAACCCGCCATTTATCCGGTACTCTGGAATATGTTTATGTCTTTAAACAGCACAAAGTTGCCCCTTTGGAGCAAGTCACCAGTGCACACGGGCTATTAAATCTCGGCATGACCTATGCCGGTCAGCTGGAAAATATCGGCTATGAAATTTTTATACAAGGGAATAATTTACTAAACCAAAAAGTCTATTCGCACACCTCTTTTCTACCGTTTGTACCTCAAATGGGACGAAACGTCACACTGGGGATTAATATTAATTTCTAACCGGCGCGACAGATAAGGAAAAATAGATGCGGAAGGAATCTAACCAAAGTGCGGTTTCGGGACCAAAATAGAGTATGTACCGATACTGGCTGGAAGGATTATTTTTCGATTTGGAATGTGGTTTGAGAATTTAAGATGGTGCCCGAGGCCAGACTTGAACTGGCACAGCCCGAAAGCCGAGGGATTTTAAATCCCTTGTGTCTACCGATTTCACCACTCGGGCAATATTTCATTGCGATAAGATTTGGAGCGGGAAACGAGACTCGAACTCGCGACCCCAACCTTGGCAAGGTTGTGCTCTACCAACTGAGCTATTCCCGCTTTATATTGCATAATGATTCGTTAATCAAATCAAGTGCGGTGAATTTTACTGATTTGGAACATTTAGTCAAATAAAATTCTTGCTTTTTATCTCAACTGCTTAAAAACAACGCACTCGGACAATGTTCGTCGGTTACGGATTAATATCGTCCAGTAAACTGCCTTTGGCGGCGTTTAAATATTGTACCATTGACCACACCGTCAAAATGGCGGCAAGGTACAAAGCAACCGTCGCCACCTGTTCCATCAGCGGATTATAACGCCATAATAAACCGATTAATGAGATCATTTGCGCCGTGGTTTTTACTTTGCCCCACCAAGAAACCGCCACCTTATTGCGATCGCCGATTTCTGCCATCCATTCGCGCAAGGCGGAGATAATAATCTCTCTTGAGATCATCACAATCGCCGGAATCGTGACCCAAAAACTGTGGTAATGCTGCACCACCAGCACTAACGCCGCCGCGACCATCACTTTATCGGCAACCGGATCGAGAAAAGCACCGAAACGGGTGGTTTGGTTCCATCTTCTTGCCAGAAAGCCGTCGAACCAATCGGTAATTGCCGCAATAAGGAACAAAAGTGCGGTCAAGAACGGCGCCCACTTGAACGGCAGATAAAAACAGACGATAAAAAACGGAATCAGAACGACCCGAAATAGCGTTAAAAAGGTAGGTGTATTAAATTTCATGGAAGTGCCTTATCACGAAATACGTCACGGCAGAAGTACGCCTATTCTATCCTAAAAACAAGGCAATTTAAATAAAGGGCAAAAGAAAAGGCACATTTTATGTGCCCTTATCATCATTTTCAACCGTACTGACCGCACTTTAACCGAACGGATTGCACTGTTTAATGTCGCCGCTTTGCAAACCGCGTTTGAACCAGGCTAAGCGTTGTGCCGATGTGCCGTGCGTAAAACTGTCCGGCACGACATAGCCTTGACTCTGTTTTTGCAAACGGTCATCACCGACGGCTTCGGCCGCATTGAAGGCTTCTTCCAAATCGCCGGATTCCAAGATGCCGTTTTTATCCGCATAATATCCCCAAATACCGGCAAAACAGTCAGCCTGCAACTCCAGTTTGACCGATAGTTGATTGGCTGCTGCCTGACTGCCGCTGCGTTGTTGCGCCTGCTGCACTTTCGGCAAAATGCCCAGTAGATTTTGCACATGGTGTCCCACTTCATGGGCAATCACATAAGCAAACGCCGCATCGCCGGAAGCACGCAATTTACTGCTCATATCTTTGTAAAAAGAGAGATCGAGATAGACACGCTGATCATTCGGGCAATAAAACGGCCCCATCGCCGCCTGCCCCGTGCCGCATGAGGTTTGGGTGGCATAGTTGTATAACACCATGGTCGGTGCTACATAGCGTTGACCGCTCTTGGCAAAATATTCCTCCCATGCCACTTCGGTATCCGCCAGCACCACCCGCGAAAACGCATTCAGCTGCTGTTCTTCCTGCTCGCTTAACGTCGATTGGTAACTTTGCCCGCCGCTAATGCCGGTGGTATCGACCAAACCGGAAAGATCAACGCCAAAATAAGCGCCGACCAAGATAATCAATAAGCCGACGATACCGCCGCCTTTACCGCCAAGACCACCACCACCGGAAGCACCGCGGCGATCTTCTACATTGCTACTTTGTTTACGTCCCTGCCAACGCATATGGATACCTGCTTAAAAATGAAAAAGTGAATCGAATTTGCGCTATTATCCACCGAATTGTCGCTAAACTCAAATCTCAAGTAAATCCAATTGCTGCCGTACGCTCGGTTTTAAAAAATACTCACCGTCATGCGGCGCTTGTTTCAACAGAATAGTTTCGCCCCGATAATCGAATTTTAGTGCGTAGGCATGCAGATAAGTACGGTCAAGTGCGGTTTTACCGCCATAACGCTGATCGCCGAGAATCGGGCTGCCAAGACTTCTCAAGGCGACCCTGAGCTGATGGGTTTTGCCACTTTTCGGCATCAAATGGAACAAACGCAAACCGGCTTCACAGCTGACACTGGTAAAACGGGTGATCGCCGGATTGGTTTTACTGTGACACAATTTCCAACTGCCGTTGCGCGTTTTTTCCATATCACCGATGATGATTCCCTGCTTTTTCTTTGGTTTATCTTTTGAAAGCGCGATATAATGCTTTTCAATCCTGCGTTCATCAAATAGACGCGAAAACTCGGCGGCAGCTTCACTGCTGCGAGCCAAAATGAGCAACCCAGATGTAATTTTATCCAAACGGTGTACCAGCCACAGTTGTGAGTAACCGATCTGCGCCGCAACCAAATCGGGCAAGCCCACGGCTTGTTGATCTTTATGTACGCTAATTCCGATCGGTTTATCAATCACAATAAAATCAGGATGTTGAAAAATAATAGAAATCGGTTTGATGATCGACATGGAATAAATCGCATTGACAAATTTAACGGTGTTATAAGCATAGTATGAATATAGAACTTTCGCAAATTATCGGTTATCTGCTGCCGGCGTTTATCTGGATTTTCGGAATCGGGATTACTGCACGCTTGGCATTTAAAAAACAGGCTGTTTCGGTCACTTTGGCATGGCTGCTGATTATCTACATGATCCCGATTTTCGGCATTATCGCCTACCTGATTTTGGGCGAAATCAAATTAGGGCGGCGGCGCGGCGAATCGTTCAGAAAGCTGGAGCCGCTCTATACCGAATGGTTCGGCAGTTTCGACCGCTGTTCCAATTTAACCTTAAGCAACGATAAACTGCGCTTCAAACCGCTCTTTGCCCTGAGCCGCCATCGGGTCGGCATTCCCTGCGTTTTAAATAACGAACTGCATATTTTAAATACGCCGCAAACCATTATTCAGGCGATGATTCACGATATTGACCAAGCGCAAAAAACCATTCAGATGACATTTTACATTTGGTTCGACGGCGGTTTGGTCAATGATGTGATGAACGCACTGATCCGCGCCGCCAAACGCGGCGTAAAAATTCAGATTCTGCTCGATTCCGTCGGCAGCAACGCGTTTTTAGGCAGTAAAAATTACCGCTATATGCGCGACAACGGCATTCGAATTGAAGAAGCGCTGCACGCCAACCTGTTGCGAATGTTTTTCCGTCGGGTCGACTTGCGCCAGCACCGTAAAATTGTGGTGATCGATGACAATATCGCCTACACCGGCAGCATGAATATGGTCGATCCGCGCTATTTCAAACAAGACGCCAACGTCGGCGAATGGATCGACATCATGGTACGGATTGAAGGACCGGTATCGCTGATTTTGCAAGGCGTGCACAGCTGGGATTGGCAAATGGAAACCGAAGAAGACGTTGCCCTGCTACCACAATGCCCCGTGCTGCAAAACACCCCTGACGATTCACACGGGGTACAAATTTTGCCGTCCGGTCCGGGCTTTCCGCAGGATCTGATGACCCAATCGCTGCTGTTGGCGATCAGCAGCGCCCGTCACAGCATTACCATTACCTCACCCTATTTTGTGCCGAGCGCGATGATTGCCGAATCGCTGGCAACCGCTGCAATTCGCGGCGTGGAGGTGAAATTAATCCTGCCGGAGAAAAACGATTCGTTTTTGGTGGAATGGGCGAGTCGCACTTTTTTTGACGAATTGCTGGAAGCCGGTGTTAAAATTTACCGTTTTGAAGACGGTTTGCTGCACACCAAAAGTATTTTGATCGATTCGCGTTTGGCGTTGGTCGGCACGGTCAACATGGACGCGCGCAGTTTTATGCTGAACTTTGAAGTGACCATGATTGTGGACGATATGCGCTTTGGGCAGGAGGTCGAGACGTTACAAAAAAGCTATTTGGCGCAATCCACCTTGATGGATTTGGAACAGTGGTACGAACGCCCAATTTATCAACGCTTTTTTGAACGCTTGTTCTTTTTATTCAGCCCGTTACTTTAAACTTAACTTATTGAAATCATAATGGATAAACAACTCTGCTTTTATTTAATCCGCCATGGACGCACCGAGTGGAACGAAGCCGGTTTATTACAAGGCGGCGGTGATTCGCCGTTGACCGCCAACGGTATTGCCGGCGCAAAAGCAACCGCTGCCGCACTACAACAGATTGATTTTCTTGCGGCTTATAGCAGTAATTTGCAAAGAGCGGTTGACACCGCCGCTTTAATTCTCGAAAAACGCAATATCCCGCAATTTCAACACGCCGGTTTGAACGAGCAGTTTTTCGGCTCGTGGGAAGGGCAAAAAATTGCGCAGTTACGCCAACTTGCCGAATATCAAACAATGTCACATGATCCGGCCAATTATCTGGCACAGTCGAATCAGGGAGAAACTTACCAATCGCTGTATCTGCGCGCTTGGCAAGCGATCCGGGACATCATTCAAGTTCATCGGCACGGCAATATTTTGATTGTGTCGCACGGGCATACCCTGCGCCTGCTGCTGCATGTTTTGGGCGGCGGCGATTGGCGGCAACACCGCGATCCGCAACTCAGCCATGCGGTGCTGAACACCGCAATCAATGTGGTGAATTACCGGCAAGACGACACTTGCCCGACAGGAGCATTCGACGTCAAGCTGCTGAATGACATTCGCCATTTAGCGCCCGACAGCTATCGCCGCTAGGGCTTTCTGACAATTTGTTTATGAGGGGATTTTTATTCCTCATAATTCAAACATAATCCTACTCAAAGTGCGGTCAGCAAGGCTTGCCGTAACCGCTCTCTTTCCGTTTCGGTCAAGGCCTTGTTTTCGCGGTTCGAGAGAATGAAAAAATCCTCGGCACGCTCACCGACGGTGGTGATTTTGGCATTCAGCAAGTTCAATCCCTGCTCACTGAAAACATTACTGATCGTCGCCAATAAACCCGGTTTATCCAATGCAATGATTTCCAGTTCGGTCTGATTACGTTTTTCAATATGCAGAAACCGCACTTCGGTGGCGACATGAAAATGCTGTAGCTTGTTGTTGATTTTCTTACTGATCGCCGGTGTATAGTCGCTTTTCAGCGCATTCAACACGCTTTCTTCAATGCTGCGGCGGCGATCGTATTTCGCCAGCACCCCGCTGGTTTCGCTGATAATAAACGAATCCAACGAATAGCCGTCATTGCTGGTCAGAATCTGGGCATCATGAATCGAAAGATTCTTCGCTTCAATTGCCCGCACCACCTTGTTGAACAAGTGCGGTTGATCCGGACAATAAACAAACAATTCCGTGCCGCCTTGTGAAAAACGGTTGCTGGATTTGACGATAATCGCTTCATCGGACTGACACACCAGCTCGACATGCCACGCCAACTGTTGCGGATTGTTCCGCAAAAAATAGTCCTGCGGACAACGCTGCCAAAAATCATTCACCGTGCGTAATTTCAGGGTTTCATCTTGCAATAACGGTTGCAGCAATGCCAACGCGCGTAACCGGTGCTGCAAGATCTGATCGCTGCTGTCCAATACATAATCAGTACCTTGTTCCAATTGCTGGCGGGTGAATTGATACAGGGTTTTGATCAGCGAGCGCTTCCAACTATTCCACAGCGTGCCGTTGGTCGCACTGATGTCCGCCACCGTCAGACACGTCAAATAATCCAAGCGCAGTTGATATTTCACACTATTGGCAAACTCCAACACCACTTGCGGATCATAAATATCACGCCGCTGCGCCGTCACCGACATTTTCAGATGATTCAGCACCAACCAAGCCATCGTTTCCGCCTCTTCTTCGCTAAAGCCGTGTTTTTGCGCGAAATCATAGACATCAATCGCCCCCAGTTCGGCATGATCACCACCCCGCCCTTTGGCAATATCATGGAAAAGTGCGGTCACATACATCAGGCTACGGCTGACCAGCTGCGGAAATAGTTCCACACATAAAGGGTGCGCTTCAGCCTGTTCCGCCTCCAAAAAACTTTCCAGCTTGAGCAACACCCGCACCGTATGCTCGTCCACCGTATAAGCATGAAACAGATCGAACTGCATTAATCCGCTGATATTGTTCCACTCTTCGCAATACGCATTCAGCACGCCATGCTGATGCATCGCCACCAGCGCACGCTTAATCGCATTCGGTTGTTCGAGCAGTTGGATAAATTTTTGCCGCGCCAGCGGATAATCAATCAGATATTGCGTTTTTTGCATCAGTGCCAAACGCAAACGGCGCAAGGTGGACGAATGAATGATGGCTTGCGGTTGACAGGTCAAGTGATAAAACAGATCCAAAATCGTATCCGGACGCAAAAGAAAACAGTCTGCCTGCCGCAACTGAATCGCTTGATTTTTCAGTTCAAAATTCTCGTCCAGCACCTCGGCCGCACAATCATCGCAACGTTGCAGAAAATGTTCCTGATAATGTTGTAACAACAGTTCCGTCAGTTCACGCACTGCTTGCGCACTGCGGAAAAAGCGCTTCATCATCGCTTCAACCGCTTCATTGCCCTGCCCTTGATAACCCAACATTTCACTGACTTTCAACTGCCGGTCAAATAACAGGCGGTTATCATAACGTTTAATCACCAGATGCAACGCAAAACGCAATTGAAATAAAAAATGCTGCGCCGCATTTAAAATACGGTGTTCTTGCGGATAGATAAAGCCGGAATCCAGAATATCCTGTAAATTTTTTGCGCCCACATGACGCAAAGCGATCCAATATAGCAAGTGCAAATCACGCAGCCCGCCCGGACTGTATTTGATATCCGGTTCCAGATTGTAACCGGTGTTGTGGTAACGCTGGTAACGTTCGGCTTTTTCCTGCATTTTGCCGGCAAAAAATCCGTCAATCGGCCAAAAATCGGGGGCTTTAAGCGCATTTTTCAGTTGAGTGAAAAGTGCGGTCCGTCCGGACAGAAAACGGGCTTCCAGCAAATTGGTGGCAATACTGATATCGTTTTTGCCTTCGCTCACGCATTGCTCAAGGGTGCGCACGCTATGCCCCACTTCAAAACGGCAATCCCATAAAAATTGGATCAACTGTGCAATAGTCTGTTCTTGCTCAGGCGAAAGTGCGGTTTCACTCAACAACAAAATATCCAGATCGGACAGCGGAAACATCTCTTCACGCCCGTAACCGCCGACCGCAATCAATGCCAGCGGTTGCTGATCCAAGCCGAATTGCCGCCATAAACGGCTTAGCAGCTGATCGTAAAACCGGCTGCGTCGGCGGATCAGTTGGTTGACGTCAGTTTGGGCAAACTGCGCCAATTCCTGACTTTTCAGATCTTGCAACTGGGTTTTGATATCGGCAGGGGTAAGAGGTTGGCTGTCGGTTTTCATCATCTGGCTACTTTTTACTGATTAACAAACAAAAAACGCCCGAACAGGGCGTTTCTTAAGCGGATTTATTCATTGACCATCAGGCGCGAGATGCGCCCTTCGGCGAGCTCCTCATCACGAATGGTCATGACTTCGCAGCCGTTTTCCGTGACCACAATTTGATGTTCATATTGCGCCGACGGGCTACGATCTTTGGTTTTCACCGTCCAACCGTCCTTCATCAACCGCACTTCGCGCCGTCCGGCATTCACCATCGGCTCGATAGTAAACACCATGCCCGGTTTTAAAACCACGCCGCCGTCATCGGCATAATAATGCAGCACTTGCGGATCACAATGGAATTGGTTGCCGATGCCGTGTCCGCAATACTCGCGCACTACCGAACAGCCTTTGCTTTCCACATATTGTTGGATATTGCGTCCGATTTGGTTCAGACGAATCCCGGGTTTGACCGTGCGCAAACCGATATATAGCGACTCCAGCGTCACTTCGCATAGGCGCTTGGCTTTAATCGACGGCTCGCCGACCAGATACATTTTGGAATTATCGCCATAGAATCCGTCTTTGATTACGGTCACGTCGATATTAACGATATCGCCGTTTTTCAACACTTTGTCATCACTCGGAATGCCGTGGCACACCACTTCATTCAGCGAAATACAGGTCGCTTTCGGAAAACCGTGGTAATTTAAACACGCTGGAATCACCTGTTGCACCTCTGTCATATATTTGTGGCAAAGGCGATCCAGCTCACCGGTGGTCACGCCCTCTTTCACATAAGGTTCGATCATCACCAATACATCTTGTGCCAATTTACAGGCTGCTCTTATTTTCTCCAGATCCGCTCCGGTCCAAACGGGAATATTCATTGTCATAACCTTTTTTATCTTCAAAATCGTCAGCGAATAATAGCATTTTCTATCGCAAGAAACCATTTGGCAAACCGCTTAAACTTTTTGAAAAGCGATTTTTACGCTTTTTTCGCACAAAAATGGTGCTATAATGCCCGAATCTTTTTTCTATACCGAACGAGTACATAACGTGGGAGTACTTATGAGTGATATGGCGATTCCTTTGAATTTTACCGATGCCGCCGCCAACAAAGTCAAAAATTTGGTTGCCGACGAAGAAAATCCGGATTTGAAACTGCGGGTTTATATCACCGGCGGCGGTTGCAGCGGGTTTCAATACGGCTTCACTTTTGATGAAAAAATCAATGACGGCGATTTGACCATTGAGAAAAACGGCGTGGCGTTGGTGGTGGATCCTATGAGCCTGCAATATTTAATCGGCGGCACGGTGGACTATACCGAGGGCTTGGAAGGCTCGCGCTTTATCGTCAATAACCCGAACGCCACCACCACTTGCGGCTGCGGCTCTTCTTTTAGTATTTAATAAGTAGTATTTAAGCTAGTCGTCTTTAAGCTGGGTATTTAATCGAGTTTAACGGCGTTAAACCGCACTTTTGTGTTTTAACCCGTTTTGTTTTAATCTATTTTTTAATCCATTGAAATAAAACGATGATAAAAAGGTGTTATGATTTTACGCATAACACCTTTTTTGCTTTTAAGACAACAGCTTGCTATTTGCTATAACATTGCCGAGATATATTTCAACATAACGCCGGCAGCAATCGCCGAACCGATAACGCCGGCAACATTCGGCCCCATCGCATGCATTAACAGGAAGTTTTGCGAATCGGCTTCCAGACCGACCTTATTCGCCACCCGCGCCGCCATCGGCACGGCAGACACACCGGCCGCGCCGATTAACGGATTGATTGGGCTGGTTTTGCTAAAGCGGTTTAACAATTTCGCCATGATGATCCCACTGGCAGTCCCGATAGCAAACGCAATCATGCCAAGCAGCAAAATGCCCAAAGTTTGCGGTTGCAGGAATTTATCGGCCACCAGTTTTGCCCCGACGGATAGTCCTAAAATAATGGTGACAATATTGATCAGCGCATTTTGCGTGGTATCGCTCAAACGATCGACTACGCCACTGACCCGCATCAAATTACCGAAACAGAACATTCCCAGCAACGGCGCCGCGTCCGGCAGCAGTAAAGCAACCAACAATAGCAGCATGATCGGGAACAGGATTTTTTCCCGATTACTGACATTGCGTAACTGCACCATGCGGATTTTTCGCTCGGCTTCGCTGGTCAAGGCTTTCATAATCGGCGGTTGGATTAGCGGTACCAATGCCATGTAAGAATAGGCTGCGACCGCAATCGCACCCAGTAATTCCGGCGCCAGTTTGCTCGACAAATAGATCGCCGTCGGGCCGTCGGCGCCGCCGATAATCCCGATTGAAGCGGCTTGCGGCAGGGTAAATTCGATAATGCCCAACCAGTTTAATGTCAGTGCGCCGAGTACGGTAGCAAAAATACCAAACTGGGCTGCCGCCCCCAATAACAGGGTTTTCGGATTCGCCAATAGCGGGCCGAAATCCGTCATGGCGCCGACGCCCATAAAGATCACCAACGGCGCAACCCCGTAGCCAATCGCAACATTATAGAACAGCGCCAAAATACCGGTGGTATAGCCTTGATCGGCGGCATAACTTTCCAACTGCGTCACCACCGACGGAAGTGCGGTATTCATCGCAGCCTTAATCGACGCCAAGTCTGCAAGCGAATTTAATTTTGCGGCGACAAAAGTCAGTTGCTCGGCATTGCCCGAATGCAGCAGATTATCCAGCGCGGTCATCGCCATTCCTGCATCAGGAATGTTCGCCAATAAACCGCCGAAACCAATCGGCAACAACAGCAACGGCTCGAATTTACGCGCAATCGCCAACCACAACAGCAGCAGACTGACCACGATCATAACGGCTTGCCCCGCTTCGAGGTGCATTATCCCCATTCCCCTTATCAGGGCGTAAATACTTTCCATAATCCGCTACCTTATGCCAAATTCATCAAGCGATCGCCCACCGCTACAATATCACCGGCTTTCACCGCAATGCCCTGTACGGTTCCGGCTTGTACGGCACGGATTTCAGTTTCCATCTTCATCGCTTCCAACACCAGCAAGACTTCGTCTTTCGCAACCTGCTGCCCTTCCGACACCAGAACTTTCCAAATATTTCCCGCCATTGGCGCAGCCACTTCCACACCACTCGCAGCAGCCGCTACGCTCGGTTGGCTTGCCGCTGTTTGAGTTGGTGTCGGGCTAATATCGCCCACTTCGCCGCCTTCGCTGACTTTCACGACAAAGGCTTTACCGTCCAATTCAACGGTATAAACCGCTGCGCCGGAGGCGGTCGCTTTTGTTGCTGCTGTTGCCGCTTTTTGCGTGGTTTTCGATTGTGACGTTGTCACTTCAACAGGCGCTGGCTCAAAGGCTGCCGGATTACCGCGGTTTTCCAAGAATTTCCAACCGACTTGTGGAAATAGCGCAACAATCAGCACATCGTCTATCGGATCGTCAGACAATGTTATCCCTTTCTCCGCCGCTTGTTGTTTCACTTCCGTTGTCAATTTTTGCATTTCCGGCGGCAAATGATCTGCCGGCCGATCGGTAATCGCCGCTTCGCCGTTTAACACTTTGGCTTGCAGCGCCGCGTCCACCGCCGCCGGCGTGCGTCCGTATTCGCCTTTCAAAATACCGGCGGTCTCTTTGGCAATGGTCTTATAACGTTCGCCCATCAGCACATTGATTACCGCTTGCGTGCCGACAATTTGCGAAGTCGGTGTAACCAACGGTATATAGCCTAAATCTTTGCGTACCCGCGGAATTTCTGCCAATACCTCATCCAGTTTTTGCGACGCATTTTGTTGTTTCAATTGGCTTTCCAGATTGGTCAACATACCGCCCGGCACTTGCGCGACTAAAATACGGCTGTCTGAACCCTTCAGTTGTCCCTCGAAGGCTTGGTATTTTTTGCGTATTTCACGGAAATACGCCGCAATTTTCTCTAGTTTATGGATATCCAGCCCGCTGTCATATTGCGTACCTTGCAAGGTGGCAACCAACGCCTCGGTCGCTGGATGTCCGTAGGTTCCGCTCATCGAAGAAATGGCGGTATCCACACCGTCCACTCCGGCTTCAATCGCTTTCAACAGCGCCATTTCCGCCATGCCCGTCGTTGCATGGCAATGCAAATGCAGGCGCACATCGTAGCGTTTTTTGATTTCACTCACCAATTCATAGGCCGCCATCGGGGTTAAAATGCCGGACATATCCTTGATCACCAGCGAATCCACGCCGATTTCCAACAATTGCTCGGTCACGTCCAACCACGTTTCCAGCGTATGCACCGGACTGGTGGTGTAACTCAGCGTACCCTGCGCGTGTCCGCCCTGTTTGCGCACCGCTTGCAAGGCACAACGCATATTGCGCGGATCGTTCATCGCATCGAACACGCGGAACACGTCCATGCCGCCGGCAACCGCTCTTTCCACAAAACGCTCGACCACATCATCGGCATAATGGCGATATCCGAGCAAATTTTGTCCGCGCAGCAACATTTGCAACGGTGTTTTCGGCATGGCTTTTTTCAGTTCGCGCAAGCGCACCCAAGGATCTTCCCCCAAAAAGCGAATGCAAGAATCGAACGTCGCTCCGCCCCATGATTCCAGCGACCAATATCCGATTTGATCGAGTTCGGACGCAATCGGTAACATATCGTCTAGGCGCAGACGGGTTGCAAACAGGGATTGGTGGGCATCACGCAATACCACATCGGTAATCGCAATCGGGTGTGCTGATCTTGTCATGAGAAAACTCCATTAATGTGATAAAAAAATTAATTATGCTGGCGACGGTGGTGCGCAATTGCGGCGACAATAATCGGACGCAACGCTTCAATGTCATTGACACCAGATGAAGCAACTACGGTAGTGTTTGCGGTAGTACTTGCGATAGTCGTTGCTTTGTTGCGGAGAGGCTTAATCGGTTCAGGAAAAAATCGGTTGGTGAGATAAGACATCAGGCGGATAGCGAAAATGAGAATAAAGAGAAACAGTAATACGAAGCCCATTCCCGAAACCATTAAAGAAATGCCTTCCCCCATCAATTCTGCAGCTGTCATCATAGATAAACCTCAAGAGATTATAAAATTATCGCAGTTGTTATAGCATACTTAAAATTCAATTGACAAATGTTGTGATAGATCAATTCGGCTTTAAGTCTTTACCGTCATTTGATTAATCAATGCCACCCTCTATTTTTATTTACCGCAACTCTTGCTAAAATGCAAATTAATTTTCGTACTCAAATTAAACATCAAGGTCTGACAAAACACTATGGATTTTCAATTTACTTTCGATTATCGCGGCAAGCCGATCGCCCGTTGCAGCATGGATCATGAGGCAGTCGCCAGTTGGATTAACAGCGAAATTGACGGCGATTTAGCGGCGCTCGATACTGTTTTCAGCACAATCACACAAGCTAAAAACAGTACCGTACCGCACTTTGAACAACGTATCGAAGGGCGTGAATTTTCCATTTCGATCAATGCGGAAGAAGTGATGGTGCAAGCCAACAGTTTGGGCTTTGAGATGGAAGAAGCACTGGAGGACGGTTTCAGCTATTACGATCAAGAAAGTCTGGCATTTTGCGGACTGGACGATTTCGAACATTTTTTAAGCCGCTATCGAGATTTTATCCGCAGCAAATAACCGCACTTGGTTTTTGTCAGGTTTTCTACCGCACTTTTAACGTGCACTATTTTTAAATAGTAAAGTTTTAAATAGCAAAGTGCGGTGTTTTCAATTAGAAAAAAACCACACTAAATAACACCACAATATCGCGCATAAAATAAACACACCATCAGAGTGATTTAAATTTAACCAGTCAAAAAACAGACAACTTACGCTTTTAAAATATAAAACAACCTATTCTTTTTAACAAATTATGCAACATATTTAACCATCCCACATTTATATTGTCGGCAAGATCACAAATTCCAAATTCCTTATTTGTATTTAATACCGCACTTGCCTATTATCGCGCCGTCGTAGCATAAGCCTACCAATCAAATTTCATAATTTGATTAAAATTAATTCAAATAAGGATAAGAAAATATGGAACTCAGTGATATTAAGGCAGCACCGCTGGCTGAAAGTAAGAAATGGAATAAATTTGACAGCGCTTGGGTGCTGAATCTTTTTGGAACGGCGGTCGGTGCAGGCGTACTGTTTCTACCGATTAACGCCGGTATGGGCGGATTTTGGCCATTGGTCTTTATGGCGTTGATTGTCGGACCGATGACCTATTTGGCGCACCGCGGATTAAGCCGTTTTGTGCTGTCTTCAAAAAATCCGGGCAGTGATATTACCGAAGTGGTGGAAGAACATTTTGGCAAAACCGCCGGAAAATTAATTACTTTGCTTTACTTCTTTGCTATTTTCCCGATTCTGTTGATTTATGGCGTCGGTATTACCAACACCGTCATCTCTTTTATGGAAAACCAACTCCATCTCGCCGCACCGCCGCGCATAATACTGTCCGTCGTCTTAATCGCCGCATTAATCGCAGTTATGCTGATGGGCGAAAAATTCATGTTGAAAGTAACGGAATGGTTGGTTTATCCGTTGGTTGCGATTTTATTCGCCCTTTCGCTTTATCTGATCCCCGAATGGACAACCGCATCTTTGCAGCAACTGCCTAGCGGCGGCGCATTTTTATCGACATTATGGCTGACCATTCCGGTATTAATTTTCTCGTTTAACCACTCGCCGGCAATCTCTTCCTTCACTTTGTCGCAACGACGCAAATATAAAAACGACGAAACGACCGAATACCACACCAATAAAGTGTTGCGCGGTACGTCCGGCTTATTATTGTTATTTGTAATGTTATTCGTTTTCAGCTGTGTATTGACCCTGACACCTGAAGAATTAGTATTGGCCAAACAACAAAACATTTCTATTCTGTCGTTTTTAGCCAATAAATTTGATAACCCGTATATCTCTTATTTCGGTCCGTTAGTTGCCTTTTTAGCCATTACCAGTTCATTCTTTGGTCATTATTTAGGTGCCAGAGAAGGTTTGGCCGGATTAATCGTTAAAATGAACCGTGATGCGGGAAAAACAGAAATTAACCATAAAAAATTAAATTATATTACCGCACTTTTCTTCCTGATTTCACTGTGGATTGTCGCTACAATTAATCCGAGTATTTTGGGCTTAATCGAATCCTTAGGCGGCCCGATTATTGCGATGATTCTCTTTATCATGCCGATGTACGCCATTCGTAAAGTGCCGGCGATGCAACGCTATCGCGGCAAATTCAGTAACGTTTTTGTCACTGTGATGGGCTTGATTGCGATTTCAGCAATCGTTTATGTCCTATTCCGTTAATGTAAAATTCGCGTATAATCGCGCGGCAACAAACCTCTGCTTATTCGGCGGAGGTTTTATACATAATAAGAACGACATTGGATAAATTATGATTAGTGTTTTTGATATTTTTAAAATCGGCATCGGGCCGTCCAGCTCGCATACCGTCGGCCCGATGAAGGCCGGAAAACAGTTTCTTGACGACTTGGCGCAACAAGAGCTGTTAGCGCAAATCGATCAAATCAAAGTTGATGTCTACGGCTCGCTTTCCCTGACCGGCAGAGGGCACAGCACCGACACCGCCGTAATTATGGGGCTTGCCGGTTATTTGCCGGAAGATGTCGATATCGAAGGCATTCCTGCGTTTATTGACAATCTGAAAAAAACCGCACTTTTAGCGATTGCCTGCGGACAATATCAGGTGAAGTTTGATTTTGAGCAGGATTTGGTTTTTCAGCGTGAATTTTTACCGCTGCACGAAAACGGCATGAAAATTCACGCCTTGCGGCAAGGAAAAGTGCTTTACTCGCAAACCTACTACTCTATCGGCGGCGGATTTATTGTCGATGAAGCGCATTTTAACCAAGTGGTGGAAAACGAAATCAACGTGCCGTTTCCGTACCGCAACGCCGCCGATATTCTGAAACAGTGTAAAGACAACGGCTTGTCGATTTCCGGTTTAATGCTGAAAAATGAAATTGCCCTGCACGGCAAAAGTGCGGTCAACGACTATCTGCAACGCATTTGGCAAACCATGTGGGATTGCATGCAACGGGGTCTGAATACCGAAGGGCTGCTGCCGGGGCCGCTAAAAGTCACTCGCCGCGCGACCGCACTGCGCCATATGTTGGAGTCTAACAACAGCCTGTCGAACGACCCGATGAAAATTATCGACTGGGTGAATATGTTTGCCTTGGCAATCAACGAAGAAAATGCCGCCGGCGGACGGGTGGTGACTGCGCCGACCAATGGCGCTTGCGGTATCGTTCCGGCAGTTTTGGCGTATTATCAACAGTTTATCGCCCCACTCACCGAAGAAACCATCGCCCGTTATCTGCTGACCGCCGGCATTATCGGCTCGCTATATAAAATGAACGCCTCGATTTCCGGTGCCGAAGTCGGCTGTCAAGGCGAAGTCGGCGTGGCTTGTTCGATGGCATCGGCCGGACTGACCGAAATCTTGGGCGGCACGCCGGATCAAGTTTGTATCGCCGCCGAAATCGGCATGGAACACAATTTGGGATTGACTTGCGATCCGGTCAACGGACAGGTGCAAGTGCCGTGTATCGAACGCAACGCCATCGCATCGGTCAAAGCGATCAACGCCAGCCGCATGGCGCTGCGCCGCACCAGCAGCCCGTCGGTCAGTTTGGACAAAGTGATTGAAACCATGTACGAAACCGGCAAGGACATGAACTCCAAATACCGTGAAACCTCCACCGGCGGCTTGGCAATCAAAATTTTGCCGTGCGATTAATGCCTATTTCTCTATTAAAAGCGGTCTGCGGATCGCTTTTTTTTATCTTTGCGATCCCGCTTCCGCTTTTTTTCGCCAATTCTCGCCTTTAACGCTGCGTTCTATACCTACGCTGTTTAACACATAAATTATCAATGATAACAATGGCAATGGACATCTGGCGAGGCTTTTTAACGCAGCAGATGCGTTTTCAGGGACGAAAAACAACCGTAAAATCGAATTGTCAGGAAGCCCTAGCCTCTAAGCATAATGTTAGTTAAACTAGGCACTTATTTTATTTCGTCATCAATCAGAAGCTATGAATACCCTATTCTCCTTAAATTTACCGCAAGCGGCGGCGGATCATAAACGGCTCGGTAATGTTATCGCCGACAGCGATGTATTGGCGATTGCCCAAATCGCAGAGCAACATCAGGGTTTAACGGTGGTCGTGACCGCCGATACCCGTCATGCGTTGAGTTTGGAAAAAAAATTAAGCCGTTTCAGCCAACGCAAAATCTGCTTTTTCCCTGATTGGGAAACCCTGCCTTACGACAGCTTCTCTCCGCACCAAGATATTATTTCCGCCCGTTTAAGCGCGCTGTTTTTCCTGCAACAACCGCAACAAGCGATTTTTGTCTTGCCGATCAACACGCTGATGCAACGCCTGTACCCGCCAAAATTTTTAAGCAACAATGTTCTGTTGATCAAACAGGGCGACAAACTGGTGCTGGACAAATTGCGCCTGCAATTGGAAAATGCCGGTTATCGCGCGGTGGAACAGGTGTTGGAACACGGCGAATATGCGGTGCGCGGTTCGTTGTTGGATCTATTCCCGATGGGCAGTGACGAACCGTTCCGCTTGGATTTTTTTGATGATGAAATTGATTCGATCCGCACTTTTGATGTCGACAGCCAACGCACGCTGCATAAAATCGAGCAAATCAACCTGCTGCCGGCACATGAATTTCCGACCGATGACAAAGCAATCGAGTTCTTTCGCGGTCAGTTCCGCGAACGCTTTGAGATTCGTCGCGATCCGGAGCATATCTATCAACAAATCAGCAAAGGCACGCTGGTTTCGGGGATTGAATATTGGCAACCGCTCTTTTTTGCCGAAATGGCGAATCTGTTTGACTACCTGCCGGACAACACCCTGTTTGTCGATTACCAACACAATGACGAGCGCAGCGAACGGTTTTATCACGATGCGCAACAGCGTTTCGAAAGCCGTAAGGTCGATCCGATGCGACCGCTGTTGCCGCCGGAACAGCTTTGGTTACGCAGTGATGAAATCAATCGTCACCTGAAAAACTACCCTCGTTTAACCCTGCATAACGAGAAATTACGCAATTCGGTGCGCCAAAATAATTTACCGGTCAGCCTGTTGCCTGAGCTGACCATTAACGCCCAACAAAAAGAGCCGCTGAAATTATTGCGCCAATTCGGCGAACAGTTTGACGGGCATATCCTGTTTTCGGTTGAAAGCGAAGGGCGGCGCGAAACGCTCTTAGAACTGCTGCGCCCGTTAAAACTCAAACCGCACTTTATCCAAACCCTGTCACAACATTCCGAACATCATTACAACCTGATTATCAGTGGCTTGGATAACGGTTTTATTGTCAATTGTGACCAAAGCCAGAACCAAAAACTGGCACTGATCAGCGAAACCAATTTATTGGGCGAACGGGTACAGCAACGCAAACGCGATCAGCGTAAAACCGTCAATCCCGACACCTTGATTCGCAATTTAGCCGAACTGAAAATCGGACAGCCGGTGGTACATCTCGATCACGGCGTTGGGCGCTACGGCGGCTTAACCACGCTGGAAACCGGTGGCATTACCGCTGAATACCTGATTTTAGACTACGCCGCCGATGCCAAATTATATGTGCCGGTCTCCTCGCTCTACCTGCTCAGCCGCTATGTCGGCGGCAATGAAGAGAGTGCGCCGCTGCATAAACTGGGCAGCGATGCTTGGAGCAAAGCCCGTCACAAAGCCGCAGAAAAAATCCGCGATATCGCCGCCGAATTGCTTGATATGTACGCCAAACGCGAAATGCAGAAAGGCTTTGCTTTTCAATATAATAAAGAAGAATTCAAACAGTTCGCCGACACTTTCGCCTTTGAGGAAACCCTTGATCAGCAAACGGCAATCAATGCGGTGATCAGTGATATGTGCCAGCCGAAAGCAATGGATCGCTTGGTATGCGGCGATGTCGGCTTCGGCAAAACCGAAGTGGCGATTAGAGCGGCGTTTTTAGCTGTGAATAATGATCGCCAAGTGGCGATTTTAGTGCCGACTACTCTGCTGGCGCAGCAGCATTATGACAATTTTAAAGATCGTTTTGCCAACTTGGCGGTCAATGTGGAAATGCTGTCCCGTTTTAAAACCGCCAAAGAACAAAAAGCGATTTTAGCGCAACTGGAGCAAGGCAAAATCGATATTCTGATCGGGACGCATAAATTGTTGCAATCCGATGTGAAATTTAAAAATTTGGGCTTGTTGGTGGTTGATGAAGAGCACCGTTTCGGCGTGCGGCAAAAAGAGCGGATCAAACAACTGCGTGCCAACGTGGATATCCTGACCCTGACCGCAACGCCGATTCCGCGCACGCTGAATATGGCGATGAGCGGTATGCGCGATCTGTCGATTATCTCCACTCCGCCGGCACGCCGTTTGACCATTAAAACCTTTGTGCGTGAAAACGATGATCTGCTGATTCGCGAAGCGGTGTTGCGTGAAATTCTGCGCGGCGGACAGGTGTATTACCTGCATAACGATGTCGCCACCATTGAAAATTGCGCCGAACAACTGGCGAAATTAGTGCCGGAAGCGCGCATTGTGATTGGGCACGGACAAATGCGCGAGCGGGATTTGGAACGGGTGATGAGCGATTTTTACCACCAACGCTACAATCTACTGGTCTGTTCGACGATTATTGAAACCGGCATAGACGTGCCGACCGCCAACACGATTATTATCGAACGGGCGGATAAATTCGGCTTGGCGCAATTGCACCAATTGCGCGGCCGTGTCGGGCGCTCGCACCATCAGGCCTATGCCTACCTGCTGACCCCGAATCCGAAACGAATGACCAAAGACGCCTTAAAACGTTTGGAAGCGCTGGAAAGTCTGGACAATCTTGGTGCCGGCTTCGTACTGGCAACCCACGATTTGGAGATTCGCGGCGCAGGCGAACTGCTCGGCAGCGAACAGAGCGGACAGATCGAATCGATCGGCTTCTCCCTTTACATGGAATTGCTCGAAAGTGCGGTCAACGCGCTGAAAGAGGGGCGCGAGCCGTCATTGGACGAACTGACCCAACAACAAGTCGAGATCGACCTGCGTATTCCTGCCTTGCTACCGGAAGAGTATCTGGGCGATGTCAATATGCGGCTGTCGTTCTACAAACGCATCGCCAGCGCCATCAATCAGCAAGAACTGGACGAATTGAAAGTGGAATTAATCGACCGCTTCGGTTTATTGCCGCAAGCCGGTAAAAACCTGTTGCAAATCGCCGAACTGCGCCTGTTGGCAAAACCGCTGGCGATCCAAAAAATCGAAGCCCACGCACAAGGCGGCGCATTGGAATTCAAAGCCAATGCAGAACTGGATCCGCTTAAATTCTTGGCGTTAATCCAACAACAACCCAATATCTTCCGCTTCGACGGCCCAACCAAATTCCGTTTCAACAAAACCACCGAAACGGCACAAGAACGGTTGGCGTTCGTGGAAGAGCTGGTGAAAAGTTTGTTGGATTGAGTTGAGATATAAACCGCACTTTTGTGGTCTGAACAGCGACTGATTTTGACCGGAAAGTGCGGTATCTGTAAATATTACAAACGATAAACCAGCCATGCTCCCTGAGCGCACTTGCTGTCCTCCTATGAAAATGGCTTTGGATTTAATGACGTCCTCTTCCCCAAAAGGTTTATATCGTTTCCGACGGTTTATAGCTGTCGTCAATGAGGGTAAAACAACGTATTAAAGCTAATAATAACTACCCTTTTAATCATTTTGCATGGATAAAATAAACCTTTTATCCATACCATTCCCTCCGATTATGTTTTACAATGCAAGTGCTAAATCTCACCGGAATTGAGGAAAAAATTATGTACTTAGAACAAATTAAAGCGGAATTAAACGAAGCAGCAGAGGTATTGGAAAAATTTATCAATGACGAAAACAACATCTGGCTTATTCAACAAGCCGCGTTGTTGCTTTCGGACAGTTTCAAGCAAGGCGGCAAAGTGCTGTCGTGCGGCAACGGCGGTTCGCATTGCGATGCGATGCATTTTGCAGAAGAGTTGACTGGACGTTATCGCGAAAACCGCCCGGGCTATCCGGCGATTGCGATTTCCGATGTCAGCCATTTGAGTTGCGTCAGTAACGATTTTGGTTATGACTATGTCTTTTCGCGCTTTGTCGAAGCCGTCGGCAACAAGGGCGATGTGTTGTTCGGGCTGTCCACTTCCGGCAATTCGCAAAACGTGTTGAACGCGATTGAAGCAGCAAAAGCCAAAGGCATGAAAGTGATTGCGATGACTGGCAAAGACGGCGGTAAAATGGCGGGCTTGGCCGATGTGGAAATCCGCGTACCGCACTTTCGCTACGCCGACCGAATTCAGGAAATCCATATCAAAGTCATTCATATTCTGATGATGTTAATCGAGTTTGAGATGGCAAAATCGGCTTAATATTCCATTAGGCATTTATTTTCAGCAAGGAGAACCGTAATGAACGATTTATTCAGCCAATTACAAAGCCGTCTTGGCAATATGATGAAAGATGAAAATTTTTCCAAAATAGCCAAAAGTGCGGCAGTCGGTGGTCTGGCAGGTTTGATTTTAGGCAATAGCGGCGCACGCAAAGGCGTGGCAAAAGCCGGTAGCTACGCCGCTTTGGCCGGTGCAGCGTGGTTGGCCTATCAAAAATGGCAGCAACGTAAAAACGGTGGCGTGGCACAAGAGTTAGACTTTGATCCGCAAACCCAGCAAGAAGCCATCACCTATGCGAATAATACTTTGTCTGATGACAAAATTGTCTTGTTAACGCAAGCAATGGTTTTTGCCGCGCGTGCCGACGGGCAAATTGATCAACAGGAGAAACAGCAAATCCATAAAGGATTGGCGCAGTTAGGCCATGCCGCTGATGCCGAGCAACTGATTAACCAGTGGTTAAATGCGCCTTTAGATCCGCAAACACTGGCGCAGCAGGTGCAAGATCAGCAACAGGCTGCCGAGGTCTATATGGCGTCCCTTTCGGTGATTGATCCCGATCACTTTTTAGAACAAGCCTATATGCAACAACTGGCACAAGCCTTGAATTTACCGTCGGACTTGAAACAGCAGTTGGAGCTGACCGCTAAACAATAAAATTGTTTCTGTCATTAAAGGGAAGTCGGCACTTCCCTTTTGTTTTTCTGCCAAACAACCGCACTTTTTTTATTCAATTTTATATTTCATGCGCTAAATCTGAATTTTTATGCGATTTTGTTCGCGTTTTATGAGATTTTATTTGCATGACGCATTTTTTATTATTACTATTCCGCATTATTTCTTTTATCCTATTTTAGATACTTTGGCGACATGACGATCAGTATTAAAAACCTCAATTTTTTCTACGGCAGCAAGCAAGCCTTGTTTGACATCAATTTTGAATCCCAAGACGGCGATATTATCGTATTGCTAGGACCAAGCGGTGCCGGAAAAAGCACGCTGATCCGCACGTTAAACCTGTTGGAAGTGCCAAAGAGCGGTCAGCTGACGATTGCCGGCAATCAATTCGAGCTGTCCGCCAATACCGATGCGAAAAAAATCCGTAAATTGCGCAAAGACGTCGGCATGGTGTTTCAGCAGTATAACTTATGGCCGCACTACACCGTATTGGAGAATCTGATTGAAGCGCCGATGAAAGTGCTGGGTTTGAGTAAAACGGAAGCGGTCGAACGTGCCGACGGTCTGTTAAAACGGTTGCGGGTAGAGGATCATGCCCACCGCTTCCCGCTGCACCTCTCCGGCGGACAACAGCAACGGGTGGCGATTGCCCGCGCGTTGATGATGAAACCGCAAGTGTTGCTGTTTGACGAACCGACCGCCGCCCTCGATCCGGAAATCACTGCGCAAGTGGTCGCCATTATCGAAGAATTGCGCGAAACCGGTATTACGCAGGTGATCGTCACCCACGAAGTGGCGGTGGCGCGCAAAGTGGCGACCAAAGTCATCTATATGGAACAAGGTAAAATTATTGAAATGGGCGGAGCGGATTGTTTCCACAAGCCGCAAACCGCCGCATTTGCGCATTATTTATCGCATTAAGTTCGTTTTACTTCTCTCTTTCTTCTGACATTAAGGAGCTTACCATGAAAAAATTACTCGCAACCGCACTTTTGGCAACCGCTTTCTCTGCCAATGCGTTAGATATCACCTTTGCTACCGAACCGACCTACCCACCGTTTGAAAACACCGATTCCAACGGCAACATCGTCGGGTTCGACATTGATATCGCCAATGCGATCTGCGCTGAAATTCAAGCGAACTGCAAATTCCAAAGCCATGCGTTCGACAGCTTGATTCCCAGTTTGAAATTCAAACGTTTTGACGCTGCGATTTCAGCGATTGACATCACCGAAGAGCGCGCCAAGCAAGTCAGCTTCAGCAACCCTTACTATGACAGCTCCGCCAGCTTTATCGTGGTAAAAGATAAAGCCGATTTAAGCAGTGCAAAAAATATCGGCGTACAAAACGGCACGACATTCCAACAATATATTGCGGAAAACGGCAAACAATACAGCGCCAAATCTTACGCCACCTTGCAAAGTGCGATTCTCGATCTGAAAAACGGCCGAATTGACATTATCTTCGGCGACACCGCCGTGTTGGCAGACTGGATGAAAACCGATGACAGCCTGACGTTCACCGGTGAAAAAGTCACGGATCCGAAATATTTCGGCAACGGTTTGGGCATTGCCGTGAATCAAGCCAGCAGCGAGTTACTGGCAGAATTGAACAAAGGTTTGGCGGCAATCAAAGCCAACGGCGAATACCAAAAAATTTATGACACTTGGATGTCAGGAAAATAATCATCATCTATGTTTAGCAATTTTCTTTCGCTAATGCTTTCAGCCACCCTGATGACGTTGGGGTTGGCTGTTTGCGCATTAATTTTAGGTTTGTTGTTGTCCATGATTTTCGTGGTGCTGGAAACCGCCAAATTAAAATGTATCCGTAACACCACCTCGGTGGTGTTAACCCTGTTGCGCGGTTTGCCGGAAATTCTGGTGGTGCTGTTGATCTATTTCGGCTCGACCCAAGTGCTGTTTATGCTGACCGGCGATTTTATCGAATTCAGCCCGTTTTGGTCTGGGGTGGTGGCGCTGGCGATCATCTTCTCCGCTTACGCCTCGCAATCGTTGCGCGGTGCGATTCAAGCCATTCCGTTGGGCCAATGGGAGTCCGCCTCTGCACTCGGGCTAAACCGTGCGCAAGCCTTCATAGCGATTATTATGCCGCAAGTCTGGCGTCATGCTTTGCCCGGCTTGAGCAATCAATGGTTAATTCTGCTGAAAGATACCGCACTTGTGTCGCTGATCGGCGTCAATGATCTGATGCGGCAAGCGGAGCTAAGCAATGCCAACACGCATCAGCCGTTCACTTGGTACGGCATTGCGGCACTGCTGTATTTAGCCGTGACGATTTTGAGTAAAATCGGCATCGCCCGTTTAGAGCAACGCTTCACCCGATTTGAACGGGAGGCGGCATGATCAGTGATTATTTTGCCACGATTGCGCAAGGGATTCCGACCAGCTTGGCATTGACGGCGGTCGCCTTAATCATCTCCTTTATTCTGGCGGTGCTGTTTACCTTTATCCTATCGCTGGAAAACCGCACTTTGAAAGTCTTGGTCAACGGCTATATCACGCTGTTTACCGGCACACCGCTGTTGGTGCAGATTTTCTTAATCTATGCCGGCCCGGGGCAATTCCAATGGATTATCGACAGTTCGGCTTGGTCACTGCTGTCCAATGCGTGGTTTTGCGCAATGTTGGCATTGGCGTTGAACAGCGCCGCCTATTCGGCGCAACTGTTCCACGGCGCCGTGAAAGCGATTTCCAAAGGACAATGGGAAAGCTCCGCCGCCTTGGGCTTAAGCCGCTGGCAGACTTTGCGTATTTTGGTACCGTTCGCTTTAAAACGCGCTTTGCCGTCTTACACCAACGAAATCATTTTGGTGTTTAAGGGCACCTCGTTGGCTTCCACCATCACCATTATGGATATTATGGGTTACGCCAGACAGCTGTACGGCACACAATATGACGCCTTGCTGATTTACGGCATCGCCGGCGCGATTTATCTGGTAATCACCGGCATCGCCACGCTGTTTTTACGCCGTTTAGAGAATAAAGTGCTGTCGTTTGAACGCTTAGAAACCAGTAAAAGCCATTAAATTCAATATGCTTTAAGCTTGTTATTTGCATTTTAGCGGTGTAGTATGGAGTCAGTAGTTAACTTAACTACTTATCAAATCCCTAAAACTTAACGCAGGAGAAGTTACGATGAAACTGATTTGGACTCTGATTTTAGCTGCAACTGTAGGTGTATTATCCGCCTGTAATACCGTAAAAGGCGCGGGACAAGACATTCAATCCGCCGGCGAAGCCATTGATAACAGCGCCACCAAAGTACAAAATAAAATGTAATCGCACAGTATCTTGTGCGATTTACCCGCTATGCCGAACGGAGATCTGTTCGGCATTATTTTTTGCCTTATTTACTGCAATAAACGGCATTTTAATCGGTCAATAATGCCGCCACGCCGATAAACACCGCAAAAATCAGCAACCAGATAAGCTGTAATTTAGCGCTTTTACGGTTAACTTCTTTTTTATGTTCACGCAGGCGTTCCAACTGTTGCTTGTAACGTTCCAAATCCTGCGGATCAAATGAAAAACCACAGGACGGACAAGTTTTGGCGCTATCGCTGACTTTATGCCGACATTCCGGACAACGGGTTAACATAAATCCTCTCCTTACGCTTACCCGCGAGGAAAAATTTCATTTTCACTGAAAAAATACTCAATTTCCCGTTTGGCAGAAGCCTCTGAGTCGGAGCCATGCACCGCATTAATACTTTTGCTGGTGGCAAAATCAAACCGGATCGTGCCTGCCGCCGCCGCTTGCGGATCCGTTGCGCCGATCAATTCACGGTATTGCGCGATCACATTCTCCCCTTGCAACACCGACACCAGCACCGGCCCTGATGTCATAAATTGCACCAGATTGTCATAAAACGGTTTGCCTTTGTGTTCGGCATAAAATCCACCGGCCTGCTCTGCGCTCAAGTGCACCATTTTACTGGCTATAATCGTAAAACGGGCGCTTTCAAAACGGGCTAGAATCGCACCGATCAGATTTTGTTTTACCGCATCAGGCTTAATAATGGAAAGTGTTTGCTGCATAGCGAATCCTTTTGGTTCAGGGAAAGTGCGGTCTGACCGCACTTTCGGCATAATCTAGTTTATTTATATGGTGGTCGGATACAAATTCCCGATCGGGCATTAATCGTTATCGGCCTTGCTTAACAATAAATTTGCCAAGCTGTTAACCCCGATTCCGGTGGCACCGGCTGCCCACAGCGGACTGGCGGATTTCCTAAAGGTGGCGGAACAATCGATATGCAGCCAATTTTTCTGATATTCTTTCAAAAAGTGGGAAAGAAACGCCGTTGCCGTACTCGCGCCTGCCCCCATTCCGGTCGGAAGCGATGAGGTGTTGCTGATATCGGCAAAAGCGGAGCTGACCTGCCCGCGATGGAAACTTTCAAACGGCAAGCGCCAAAACGGTTCATTTTCTTCTTTGGCGGCGGCAAACAGCGCATTGACCAAATCATCGTCCATTGACAACACCGAATGGTAGTCATTGCCGACCGCCATTTTCGCTGCGCCGGTCAAGGTGGCGCAATCAATGATAAATTGCGGCTGTTGCGCCTCGGCATCAATCAAGCCGTCCGCCAACACCAAACGCCCTTCGGCATCGGTATTCAACACTTCCACCGTCACGCCGTTGCGATATTCAATGATATCGCCCAGTTTAAACGCACGGCTGCTGACCATATTCTCCGCACAGCACAAGTACAGTTTCACCCGTTTGTTCAAGCCACAGGCTATCGCCAAGCCTAATGCGCCGGTTAACAGTGCCGCACCGCCCATATCGGAACGCATGGAGTCCATCGAATTGCTCGGTTTCAGGCTGTAACCGCCGGTATCAAACGTGATCCCCTTGCCGACCAGACACGCCATCACCGGCTCGTCCGGATTGCCGCTCGGGTTGAAATCCAGTTGCAGCATTGCCGGCAAATTGGCCGATCCTTTGCCCACTGTCCAAATCCCGTTATAACCGCGCGCTTTCAGTTCTTCACGGGCGACAATATGGTAAGAAACCGCACTTTCCACTTCGGCATGTTGTGCCTGCTGTAAAATGAAATCGGCGGCACGATGCGCCAGTTCTTGCGGCGTGATCACATCGGACGGCAAATTGATCAGCTCGCGTACAAAATCACCGCACTCCAGCAAACGGAACAGTTGCTGTTGATCGGCATCACTCAATTCCGACGGAAATTCAATCGCGAAATCCTGTTTTGCACCGTAAAAGCCTTGATAAAACGCCCAACAAGTTTGTAAGTTCCAGTGTTTTCCGTCCAGTTCGACATCATTAATCCCCTGCGTACGCAATTTGCGCGCCGCTTGCTGGATTTTATGCAAGGATTTCTCGTCCCCGAAATGGACTTTTGCCACGCCGTCATCAAAACTCAACACCGCATTTTTTCCCCAAATGTCGGCGGCTTGTTTTTTAGTTAAATTAATTTTCATATTCATACTGATACTCTCCGTCCTGAAATTGTTATTGTTTATAGCATAAACCCATGTTTAGTAAATGGTAAATGTTATTTTTTTGTAATACTTTGAATCAAATCACCATAAACTGAGCTGTTGTGCCGTTTTTTTGTGCGGCAGGCTGACATTTAAGCCGATTAAACGGACACCGCGGCCGTTCGCACGCTGCCAAATTTGCTGTAGTAATAACCGGAACGCCTGCTCGTTCAGCAGATGTGAACCGCTTTCCAGCGTGGTGGTCTGAAAATCGCTAAATTTCAGTTTGACACCGAGTTTGCGGTAATCGCGCAGCGGAATATCCGGCTGTGCACGCTGCAAACGGAAAATCAGTTTTTGATACAGCGAATGCACAATCTCGACCGCTTGTTCTTGCCGTAGAATATCGTGCGGTAAGGTGGTTTCCACCCTGATCGATTTGCGCTCCCGTTCCGGCTGCACCGCTCTTTCATCAATCGCATGGCTGAATTGCCAGATCCGCTGCCCTAATTTGCCAAATTGATCCAATAAAATATGTTGTTGCTGGCGGCGGACATCGGCGCAAGTCACCAAGCCCATCGCATTTAATTTTTGTGCGGTCACCGGTCCGACACCGGGAATTTTTTTCAGCGGCAGTTTAAGCACAAACTCATCGACCTGTTCAGGCGTCAGCACGAATTGTCCGTTCGGTTTATTGAGATCGGAGGCAATTTTTGCCAGAAATTTCAACGGAGCGATACCGGCGGAAGCCGTCAATTGTAATTCGTCGAAAATCGCCTGTCGAATTTCACTCGCAATCCACGTTGCCGAGCCGTTGCATGCCTGACAATCACTCACGTCCAAATAAGCCTCGTCAAGTGACAACGGTTCGATTAGCTCGGTATAACGCTGAAAAATATCATGTACCTGCTCGGAAACCTGCTTATACAACGTCATATTGCCGGGCAGCAGAATCAGGTGAGGGCATTTTTTTAACGCAAGTGCGGTCGGCATCGCACTGTGCAAACCGAATTTCCGTGCTTCGTAATTACAGGTGGAAAGCACGCCGCGACTCGCCGCCGCCCCACCGACCGCCACCGGCTTCCCTTGCAAACTCGGATCTTGCCGCATTTCAACCGCCGCAAAAAAACAATCCATATCAATATGGATAATTTTACGCATCAGTTTTTGTTCGGGTAACGATATCGCCTGCATAACGGGGTTAAAATGTTGGTAACTATGACGAAATTATAACACAAAATACTGTATAAAAAAACAGTATTAGAATATATTAAAACCGCCCCAACAGCATGACGCCGTTAAATACCAGCGGTGCTAAAACCGAGCTGATAATGCCGCATAATACCAACGAGATTGAGCTGTAAATACCGGCTTGTTGGTCGATTTCCAATGTACGGGCGGTGCCGAGTGCGTGCGACACTGCGCCGATGGACAAGCCGATCGCTTCGGGGTGTTTCAAACCGATTTTTTTCAACAGGACATAACCGAAAATAGAGCCTTGCAGGCCGGCTAAAACCACGCCGACCGCCGCAACGGACGGTACGCCGCCGACGGTTTCGGCGACTGCCATTGCAATCGGCGTGCTGATCGATTTTGGTAAAATGGTGGCGACAATTTCAGCTTCGCCGCCCAATAACAGTGCCAACAGTGCGCCGCTGAACATCGACAGTAGCGAAGCGCTGGTGGTGATCAACAAAATACTGCGCCAACGGCTGCTGATCTGGCGTAGTTGTTCGTACAGCGGCAGCGCCAACGCCACGATCGCCGGTCCGAGCAAACTGTTTAGCGGCGCATTGCCCTGCATATAACCGTCATACGGCAGATCCAGCAACAGCAACACGCCGATTAAGAGTAGAATCGTCAGCACAAAGGAGTTAAACACTATCGACTTCCAGCGCTTGCTCAGCCAAACCGCGGCGAAAAACGCTAAAATCGTCAACAGCGAATAGAGATAAAGCGCCATATCTTGCAAGATTGATAACATCATTTCCTCCGCTTAACCGCGTTGTTTCAGCCGTTTTTTAGCCACTTTGCGCCGTAATTTACGAATGCTGTGGCGTTCGAACAGATAATCGCCCATCAAACCAACCAGCAACAAACTCATCATGGTGCTGATAATATTCGGGATCACCAATTGTTTGGCGTTGGCGAGCAGCAGATCGGCATATTTGACAATTCCGACGCTGACCGGCACGAACAGCAGCGCCATATAACGGATTAACAGGCTGGAGCCGAACGCAATCCATTCGACTTTAATCACTTGCGAGGTTAGGCAAAGAAAAAGAATCAACAAGCCCCAAATACTGCCTGGCACCCCGATCGGAATCAGGTGTTGCAGGAAGATACCGAGATACAAAATTGCATATAAAATCGCGANCGAACGCAGCAAATTTATGATTTTTTGTTTCATCTTGATTTGAGATAACGAAAATGTGTGAAATAATTCTCTCTCAAATTGTGATCAATGTCACTGTATTTCCCCTTTTTTTGCCGGAATAGATAAGGTTTTAAAGTGTCGATAACACGTTTTTTCTTTTTGTTTTCATTTCTGTTACTTTCCGCCGCCTTTGCTGCGGCAAAATCCATGCCCAGCCAATTTCAATGCCGTGTGATTCATATCAGCGACGGCGACACCTTCACCTGTCTGAGCGGCAACAACAAGCGGATCAAAGTGCGGTTATTGGGCATTGATGCGCCGGAAAACGGACAGGCTTACGCCAATAAAGCCAAGCAGTTTTTGGCGCAGTTGATCCATAAACAGTCGGTTACGCTGAAAATCGACGGAATCGATCAATACGCCCGACGATTGGCGACGGTTTACGACAGCCGGCAACGCAATATCAATTTACTGATGATCGAAAACGGCTGGGCGTGGGCATACCGCTTTTATAAAAAAGATCCCCGTTACCCGCAGGCACAGCGGTCGGCACAGATGAAAAAAGCGGGTTTATGGCAAGATGACAAGCCGCAAGAGCCTTATTTGTGGCGCAAGCAACAGCGTTGAGTTTATAATGCGACTTCTTTTTTCGAATGGTGTAAGCAATGTCTAAACTACAATCCGATTTCAACCCTGCCCTATTCCGCCAAGCCTTTCCGTACTTTTGCCAAAACGGATCGTTGACCTATTTGGACTCCGCCGCCACGGCGTTGAAACCGCAGGTGTTGCTCGACAGTACGCTGGCTTTCTACCAAAGCGCCGGTTCGGTGCACCGCAGTCAGCATGAGGCGCAACAGACCGCACTTTACGAACAAGCACGCCGTTTGACCGCCGAGCTGATTAATGCGCCGTCGGTCGAGAGTATTATTTGGACTTCGGGCACGACGCAGGCGATCAATACGGTCGCCAACGGTTTGGCGCACTTCATCGCAGCCGGTGATGAAATCATTATCAGCGAAGCGGATCACCATGCCAATTTCGTCACTTGGTCGATATTGGCGCAGCAGCGGGCGGCTAACTTGATCGTGTTGCCGATTAATGAGCAGTGGCTGATTGAAAGTGCGGTTTTGCAACAAGCGCTGTCGCCGCGTACCAAATTAGTGGCGCTGAATTATGTCTCCAATGTCACCGGCACCGAGCAACCGATTGCCGATTTAGTCAAAACCGTGCGCCGAACTGCGCCGCAAGCGTTGGTTTTAGTCGATTGCGCACAGGCGATCGCCCATCTTCAATTGGATATGCAAGCGCTTGATGCCGATTTTTATGCCTTTTCCGCGCACAAACTCTACGGCCCGAACGGACTGGGGGTGTTGAGCGGCAAAACCGAATCGCTGGAAAAACTGTCGCCGCTGGTCTACGGCGGCAAAATGGTAGATCGGGTCAGTAAACAGGCGATCAGCTTTAGTCCCCTGCCTTACCGCCTTGAAGCCGGCACGCCGAATATTGCGGCGGTCATCGGTTTTGGCGCGGTGTTAAACTGGCTGAAAACCCAAGATTTAATTCAAGCGGAACAGCATGCGGTCACGCTTGCCGAACAGGTTAAAGTGCGGTTGCGGCGCTATGACAACGTGCGCTTGTTCAACTCGCCGCAGTCAAGTTCCGTCGTCTGCTTTGTGTTTGACGGCATTGCCGTTTCCGATCTGAATACGTTACTGAGTGAACAAAGCATCGCCCTGCGCGCCGGCGAACATTGTGCGCAACCTTATTTGACCCGTTTAGGGCAAAAAAGTACCTTGCGCCTCTCTTTCGCCCCTTATAACACCGCTGCGGAAGTCGAGCAATTTTTTGCAGCGTTAGATAACGCTTTAGCGCTGCTGCGTTGAATGGCGTATTAAACACCCTGTTAAATGTGACAAGATAAATATGGAAAATATTAAACAACTTCAACAACAATTTGCTACGTTACCGGGTTGGGAAGAACGCTACCGTCTGCTGATCCAACTGGGCAAAAAACTACCGCCGCTTGACACCGACGAATTGAGCCGGATGCCGTTAATTCACGGCTGCGAAGTCGAAGTGCGGTTTACGGCACAAAAACAGCCCGACGGCGGTTATCGTTTCTCCGCCTACAGCGAAGCACGGATTATGAACGGTCTGCTCTATCTGCTGCTAAGCGCTTTGCAATCGTTGCCGTTAAGCGAGATTCGGCAGTTTGATATGACCGCACTTTTGCAATCCTGCGGCATTGCCCCACGCTTGAGCGAAACCCGCTTAAACGGCTTGAAAAATATTGAATCTTTGCTACACCAATTGGATTGACACCATGAAAAAAACCGTTTTGATTACCGGCTGTTCCAGCGGCATCGGCTATGCGACCGCACTTTACCTGCAACAACACGGTTGGCAGGTGATCGCCAGTTGCCGCAAGGCGGAAGATGTGGTCAAGCTGCAACAACAAGGGCTGGAATGCGTACAACTGGATATCACCGATTCGGCACAAATTCGGCAAGTGCTGCAAACCCTCAGCGCCGAACGCACCTTAGATGCGATTTTCTGCAACGCCGGTTACGGACAAACCGGTGCGGTGGAAGATATTTCGCGCGCTGCGTTGCGTGAACAGTTCGACACCAATGTGTTCGGCACTTGGGAATGTATTCAACAGGCAATGGCGGTTTTCCGCCGCCAAGGGCACGGACGGATTATCGTCAACAGCAGTATTTTGGGCTTTGCCGCGATGCCGTGGCGTGGGGCGTATAACAGCAGTAAATTTGCGCTGGAGGGTTTGTGCGATACCTTGCGAACAGAGGTGCGCGACAGCCGGATTTTCGTCAGCCTGCTGCAACCCGGTCCGATTACCAGTAAATTCCGTCCCAATGCGCTGGAAAAATTTCATCAGCACATCGACTGGCAAAACAGTTTCCACGCAAGCGCTTATCAACATCAATTGCAACGGCTGAACAGCAAAGGCAACGCCAATCCGTTCACCTTGCCGGCGGAAGCCTGTGCCAAAGCGGTGTTGCAGTGTCTGAACAGTGCCAAACCGAAAGCCCGTTACCAAGTCACCTTTCCGACCAAATTGTATTGGTGGTTGCGGCGTGTGCTGCCGACCCGTGGTTTCGATTGGGCGAACTGGCAGGGCGGGAATAAATAATCGAGCAAAAGTGCGGTATGCAAACCGCACTTTGCCCTATTGCTGCAAGATATTATCCTCTGCCAAAATCCGGCGAGTATTATCATCGGTTTCGATTTGAATTTTGTGCTCGACTTCCACATTCATGTTAATCGTGATCCCCTCTTTCGGGGTTTCCAGTTGGATTTTCGGCACGCAACCAAGCAACACAGGCAGGCTGAATAAAAGTGCGGTAAACTTGAAATTGAATAACATAATCGCTCTCTATTGTTCGCGTCGTTGATATAAACGGTATTCTAAATTTTGTTGCAGTTCCGAACCAAAATTAATCGACTGCCACAAATCAAAGGCGTTCTCTTTATGATTGTAATTCAAAAAGATCGGATTTTGTAACGCATTATTGGCTTTGATTTTGGCATTCAGCAAACCCGTACCATCTTGCAACAAATTCACGTTGATATTGGAATCGTACACGTCCATCGTTTCCATCAGGTTAGTCAGAATCCGCTCGGTAATACCGCCGCCCTGCTCAATTTTACTGATCAATTCATCGCTTAAATGAATCCGCCAGTCGCTGCCCTGCTCAATCACGCCGTCACAAATGATACAAGGCGAATTTTCAATCCAAAACGGCAGATCGGCATTGACTTTTCCGACCATTTCCAATTGGTTATATTGCATTAACTCTAAAATCTCGCTTAATTCGATATTGCTCAAACGCAAATAAGCCGGATTGTGCTGCGGCAGGGAAAATTTATCCACATTCAGCTCGCCGCCCAACAGTTTTAAATTCAGTTTGGTCAGGGATAACGGACTTTTGCGCGTGTAAGGATAATAGCCTTGCACCTGTAACGACACGTCTTTTAAATGCACGCCGTTATCCAAGCTGGCAATTTTCACTTCGACCGGCTCTTTCACCCCCAATTGGAAACGTTGGTTTTGATAGCGGTAGGGTAAGGAGAAATTGATACCGCTGATTGCACCGTTCGGCAAGGCGATACTGCCGTTTTCAATGGCAATATGTCCACCTGCGATCAAGCCCTTTTCCGGCGTAATCGAAAAGGCGGTTTGGCCACGAATAGAGCCGCGTTGAATCAGCCAATTCCAACGCTTGGGAAAGAGCGGTTGAAACACATTGGAAGACTGCTGCGGCCAATAAACGTTACCGCGTAACGCACCCTGCTGATAGGTGGCGAACAGGCGGATCGGCCCTAAGCGATCTGCAGTCAACTCGCTTTTCAAATTCAAGTCGGAAAAATCTTTACCCTCTATGCCGACACTGATATCCGGTTTTAAAATCTGCCCGCCGTAATCCAATTGGATTCGCGGCGTGTTGACCGCCAATGCACCGCTCAGGCGCTGCTGTTGGTAATCCCAGCTGATGGTTTGCGACAACGACAACAGCAGTGGTTCGACCTGTACCCCAGGCAACGCGAAACGCCCTAGTTCGCCGTCTAATAACTGAATATTAATCAGGTTGTCATGCCAAAACCCACGCCCGCGCAAACTGACCACATTGCGCAGGCTCGGAATATCGGCATAGCCCCAAAAATTCCAGTTCCAGCGGTTTGTTGCCGCAGCCGCCGACAAACGGGACGGCACTTCTTGCGCCGAACGAATGTTAAAAATGGAGTGAATACCGGCGATAAACTCGTTAGCCCGTCCGTCAAGCCGCAAATCAATCCGTTCAAACTGACGGGTTTTACCTTTTAAAATCGCCTGCAACCGCCCTTTGATCCCGTATTGTCCGACCACCACGCCCGCAAGCGGCAAACGTAACTCTGCGATATCAATGTATTCGGTGTTGCCGGTCATACGCAGCAGTGAGCCGCTCAAAAAACGCAAAATCGGATCGTGTAGCGGGCCTTCGATCCGCATCGGCAAATCGGTATAAAAAATGCTGTCGAAAGATTTGACTTCTCCGTTAACCTGCAACGGAATCTGCAAGGCTTGCCGATCAATTTTGCCGTTTAAACCTTGAATCACAATCAAGCCTTTACCTTTGTCACCGCTCGACAACAAAGAAAGCCGGAAATTGATATTGAGCGGAAAACTGTTCCAAAAAGTGCGGTCAGGCTGCTCCGCTTGCAAATCCAGATCGAGAAAACCGTTCATCGGTTGCGGCAAATCTTTTGCCCAATTAAATTGCGCCTTGCTGACTTGTAACTGTCCGTTTTTTATATCAAAAGGCAAATCCAGCAGTTGATGCTGTTCCTGCCCCGCCACTTCGTACAGCTGCAACTGCGCCTGTTGATCTTTCCATGTCAGGCTGATACCGCCCTGCGGAATAATCATGTCGGCAGAACGCCAACGGTAATCCAGATCGGCATTCAGCGGCAGCTGTTCGAAACTGTCCGCCAGCTCGGCATTCAAAGTCACTTGATTGTATTGGTGCTCATCCGGCTGATAAATCAGAAAGGCCGTCAGTGTATTTTCAAATAAAATCCCGTCCAGATTTGCCAGCTTACGTGTTGTATCGGCGTCTTGTTGTTCCGTCGCCTGCAGCTGCAGCCGCAATTGCGATCCTTGCCGAACGGCTCTGGCATGGGTTGTTGCGTGGAGAAGTTGTTGCAGTTGCGGATGGGTTACCGCTTCGGCGTTCTGCCAATCAAGCCCGGCAATTTCAACTTCCCCTAGCGGCAACAAGGCGAATAAGCGAGTGAGGGTAAAAGGTTGGCTATCGATCGATTCGTTCGGTTGATTCATCAGCTGTTGCAAACAGGCGTAATCCAACCGCACTTTTTCCAGTGTCAATTTGCGCTGCCACCACGCCAAACGGATCTGTTCGCCGTCAACCAAACGGCAAGCCTGATGCGCCGAATTTTGCGCGCCGGCGACAGTGATTTGCGGCAGTAAAATCCCGTCCGTATCGATATCAATCGGCTCAGCGAGGCTGATGTGATAATCCGGCGCCAGAAAATAGTTCGCCGTGGTTTGTATGCCGTTGCCGAATAGCAGCCAAACGACTGTTGCCGCCAACAGCAACAGAATGGCAATACACACGGCAAGGCATTTTTTCCACATAAATAAAATCAGGTTAGAGGTAAATTAATAAAAACGGTAGCCCCATGCTCAACAGCAGCAACAGCGATAACCATGCTAAATCCAATGTTTTACGGCTTGAAATCAGCCAAAACAGCAGCGCCGCCAACAGCAAATGCAGCGCAAAATAGCCGGCAAATGCGCCGGTGCTGAGGGGAAGCAGAGTTAAATTCCAATGTAGCAATAATAAAACCACCACGCTGTAAAGCGCATTCAACAACAGGCTTAACAACATCAGGCGCGGCAGCAGTGCGATAAAGCCCTGCAAGCGGTTACGCGACAAACGCAGCTGCCAAGCGCTCAACACCAAACCGAGCAACAGTTGGCTGAACGGGCTGTACGCAAACCAGTCTTGCCGCGGCAAATTCCATAAAATCGCCAAATAGCACAACACGCCCAATCCGCCGCAGATTGTACCGAATAACAAAATACCACGCCGCAGACGTTCATCGTCTTTCGGCTGCTGCCATACCGTGACCAGCAATAAGATGGCTGCGCCAATCAGCAACGCCAACGGCACATAACGTTTTTGCGCCAGCGCGCCGAGCAGAAACAGCCCGATCCAATACAGCAGCAAAAACAGATTGGCGCGGACTAAACGCGAGCGCTGCCCGTTGCAGATTTCGCCTTTGCTGAACACCACATGGGTCACTAGCTGGCAACAGAGTACCGCAAAGGCAAAATAGGCGATAAAGCTGGCGAGGGCTTGTGAATCATCGGGCGGCAATAAGAAAAGTGCGGTTTCCGCCCCCAACAGCACAAGCGGCGGCAACAGCGCAAGCAGCGTAATCTGAATTTTGTTTTCGTTATGGTCTGACATAAAACGTCCAACATGCTAAAATTAATGGCAGTAACTGATAAATTGACATTATAATGCCATATTTGTTGTTACGTTAACAATTTAGGAGACTAATCATGCGAATTTTACATACCATGCTGCGCGTCGGCGATTTGGACCGTTCAATCAAATTTTATACCGAAGCGCTGGGAATGCGTGTTTTGCGCACCAGTGAAAACACCGAGTATAAATACACCCTGGCATTTTTGGGTTACGACGACGAGGACAAAAGTGCGGTTTTGGAACTGACCTACAACTGGGGCGTGGAACAATACGAACTGGGCACGGCATACGGCCATATTGCGATCGGCACCGACGATATCGCCGCCACTTGTAACAAAGTGCGGTCAGCAGGCGGTAACGTGACTCGCGAACCGGGTCCGGTCAAAGGCGGCACGACCGTGATCGCTTTCGTCGAAGATCCGGACGGCTACAAAATCGAATTTATTGAAAACAAAAGCGCCAAAGCCGGTTTAGGCAACTAATTCCATTACTTCCATTTAGTTACCGGCGCAACCATTAGCGCCGGTTTGATACTGCCAATACAGGATCTTCATTTGTGACCACATCTGCACAAACACCCGTTCAAACCGACTTCAACCTGCTGAAAAACCGCTTCCGTGAATATTTTCCGGTGATTATTGATGTCGAAACCGCTGGTTTCAACGCCAAAACGGACGCGCTGTTGGAACTTGCCGCCGTCACCTTAAAAATGGACGCACAAGGACAACTGCAACCCGACGAGAAATGCCATTTTCATATCACGCCGTTTTCGGGGGCGAATATCAATCCCGAATCGCTGAAATTCAACGGCATTGATATTGATAATCCGTTGCGTGGGGCGGTGAGCGAAGAAACCGCACTTGGCGACCTATTCAGACTGGTGCGCCGCACACAAAAAGCCGCCGACTGCAAACGCTCGATTATCGTGGCGCATAACGCCGCGTTCGATCACGGATTTTTAATGGCGGCGGCGGAACGCTGCCAACTGAAACGCAATCCGTTCCACCCGTTCGGCACGTTTGATACCGCCACCTTAGGCGCATTTATGTTCGGCAATAATGTCCTGATCAAAGCCTGCCATGCCGCCGGTATTACGTTCGATGCAAAACAGGCGCATTCCGCCCTGTATGACACCGAAAAAACCGCCGAATTATTCTGTTATATGGTCAATCGCTTAAAAGAACTGGGCGGATTTCCGTTATTTAACGGCAATAACCAATAAATTGCGGAAAATAATTGAATTTTGTTTTAGAATCTCGCTTTATATTTTTTTGTTTGTTTTTGATTTTTCATTAAGGAACTAACCGCTATGTTACTCACCAATAATGTGGTGCTGTCCATTATCCTGCTGTTGGCGCTCAGCCTGATGCGGGTAAACGTGGTCATTGCCCTGATTATCTCCGCCCTTACCGCCGGTCTGCTCGGCAGTATGGATATTCAAACCACCATCAATACCTTTACCAACGGCTTGGGCGGCGGCGCTTCGGTGGCGATGAACTACGCCATTTTGGGCGCGTTTGCCGTGGCGATCTCCAAATCCGGCCTGACCGATTTGTTGGCGATGCAAGTGATTAAAAAACTGGGTAAACAGCCGAGTGAAAAGGCTCTATTCTGGTTTAAATATTTAGTCTTACTGCTGCTGACCCTGTTCGCCGTTTCTTCACAAAACCTGCTGCCGGTGCATATTGCCTTTATCCCGATTGTCGTACCGCCGTTGTTGGATATTATGAACCGCCTAAAACTGGATCGCCGCGCGGTCGCCTGCGTGTTGACCTTTGGTTTAACCGCGACCTATATGATTTTGCCGGTCGGCTTCGGAAAGATTTTTATCGATAACATTCTGGTTACCAAAATTAATGAAGCCGGTGCAGCGCTCGGCTTGCAAACCACGGCGGCGCAAGTCTCCGCCGCGATGTTGATTCCGGTTTGTGGCATGATTTTGGGGCTTTTAACCGCAATGTTCTATACTTATCGCAAACCACGCCAATACTTGGTCGCTACGCCCGAACCGACGGCGGACGACATTGAACGTCGGGTGGCGCAAATCAGCCCGACACATGTCGCTATCAGCCTGTTGGCGATTTTCGTCACTTTCGCCTTACAACTTTATACCGATTCGATTATCGTCGGCGGTTTGGTCGGACTGATGATTTTTGCCGTGGGCGGTATTTTCAAACTGAAAGAAAGCAACGATCTGTTCCAACAAGGCTTGCGCTTAATGGCGATGATCGGCTTTGTGATGATCGCCGCCTCCGGCTTCGCCAATGTGATTAAAGAAACCGACGGCGTGGCGGCATTGGTGCAAACCTTCAGCGAAACCATCGGCAGCGACAATAAAGGCTGGGCCGCGTTGATTATGCTGTTAATCGGCTTGTTTATCACCATGGGAATCGGTTCTTCGTTCTCTACCGTACCGATTATCGCAGCCATTTATGTGCCGATTTGTATCAGTTTGGGCTTCTCCGAAATGGCAACGGTTTCACTGGTTGCAGTATCCGCGGCACTGGGCGATGCCGGTTCTCCGGCTTCCGACTCCACACTGGGGCCGACTTCCGGTTTGAATGTGGACGGCAAACACGATCACATCTGGGATTCCGTCGTACCGACCTTTATCCACTTCAATATTCCATTGGTCATCTTCGGTTGGATTGCGGCAATGGTGTTGTAATGCCAACTTTGAAATTAAATTGCCCGCTACTGGCGGGCTTTTTTGTCTTCTCTCTTCTGATTTTACGACCCCAATCCCCTGAATAAACTATTTTTCAACGGTCTCAAACAAGATCAAAAATGCCGCATCGCCGCCCCACTCTTTCGGCGCTTGATGCAGCGCACGCACTTTCGGGTGTTGCACCAGCCAGCGGGGAATTTGCTGTTTCAAGGCAAATGTGCCGTAGCCGGTCATAATACTGGCGCAATGTATATTTTCTTTCTCACAGGCGTGTAAAAGTGCGGCTAATTCGGTTTTGGCTTGCTCACGGGTTAAGCCGTGCAGATCCAGAAACAGTTCCGGCGCAAAATCGCCACGGCGCAACTGTTTCAACAAATGGGAATCCTCCCCTTCGCGCAGATACCGCACTTTCTGATCTTCTTGCAACAGCGGTTCGTATTGATCGGAAAAATAGAACAGATTGTCCTGCTGCTGCACCAGTTCTTTATACTGCTGTTTACGTTTGGATTTCAGCCGAGGCGCAACATAAGTATCCTGCGTTAACCGCTTCGCCCCTTTAATCTGCTGATGAAACAGCTTAATATCGTCCGCTTCCACTATCACAACGCTACCGCACTTGTGGTTTGCGCTTTCTTTTGGCTGACGAACGGTTTAATGTGCGAAGTGCGGTTGTTTTTCAGCTGCCATAAATCGTATTGTGTTTGCAATGAAAGCCAGAAACTTGCGGTACTGATGCCCGCTTCCTCCAAACTTAACGCTAAATTGGCTGTCATCGGGGTTTTAGCGTGCAGCACACGCGACAAGGTTTCGCGCGAAAAGCCGAGATGCTCAGCCAACGCTTTTATTTTAATATTTTTTTCTTCAACGAAAGCATTCATCAACACTTCGCCGGGGTGTGGAGGATTAAACATATTTTCTCCTTTTCTAATGGTAATCTTCGTAATTCAAAATATAGGCATTGCCGTCAATAAATTCAAAGGTAATCCGCCAATTTCCTGAAACTGTCATCGAATAAATCCCTTACCGATCACCTTTTAATTCGTGAAATTGATAGATATCTGCCAGTTGCTCTATACTACTGGCAACATGAATCGTGGCTAATATAAAACGAATCTTTTTAGCATGATCCGCCCGAATTCCTTTTGTCGTACCGCGTTCAAAAAACTGCTTCAGTCCTTTGTGTTTAAAACTTTTGATCATCTGTAAACCCCGCATAAACGTGATATAATCATATCACAAAAATAAAGCCTGAAGCAATAAAGTCAAAACAGCGAAAATATGGTATAAATAACACTTTATTTATAAAGTGCGGTTTTCACAAGGTACTCAATTTATGTCCGAAAATATTACATACAATCCCGAATTAGTCGAAGAAATGCAACTTTCCGCCAATCGGGACGATCTCAAAACCATTCAAGATTTTCTGCGTTGGATATACAGCTGCTTTAACGCGTCCGATATTTTTTACGGACACGGGCAGGACAACGCTTGGGACGAAGCGGTGCAACTGGCGTTATCGGTGCTGCACCTGCCGCAAGACGTGCCGACCGCACTTTACACCTCCAACCTGACCTCTTACGAAAAACAGAAACTGTTTAATGCTGCGATTCAACGGATTGAAACCCGCACGCCGGTAGCCTATTTGACCAATAATGCCTGGTTCTGCGGCTTGGAATTTTATGTGGACGAGCGGGTGATTGTGCCGCGTTCACCGATCGGCGAATTGATTCAGGACGGTTTCACCGGTTTATTAAAAGAAGAACCGCAGCGAATCTTGGATATGTGTACCGGCAGCGGCTGCATTGCGATTGCCTGCTCGGCAAAATTTCCCCATGCGGAAATTGATGCAGTGGATCTGTCGCCAGCGGCGTTACAAGTCACCGAAATCAATATCGAACGCCATAATGCGCTGCACCATGTTTTCCCGATTCAATCGGATCTGTTTACTGCGCTGCCGCAAGACCAATACAACCTGATCGTCACCAATCCGCCGTATGTCGATGCCGAAGACCTGGACGAAATGCCGGCGGAATTTTACCACGAACCGATGATGGCGCTGGAAGCCGGACAAGACGGCTTAATCTTGGCAAAACGCATTTTAGCACACGCCGCCGATTATTTAACCGACAACGGTGTGTTGGTGTGCGAAGTCGGCAACAGCATGGTGCATTTAATCGAGCAATTCCCAAGCGTGCCGTTTAACTGGATCCGCTTCGAAAACGGTGGCGACGGCGTTTTCTCGTTGACCAAAGCCCAGCTGGTCGCCAACAGCGCACTGTTCGAAGCCTACAAATAACGCGGTGTTATCCGTCTGCGATCGCCATCAAGCGACGGATAACTCGTGAGTTTTCCCGAGATAATTGCTATAATCAATGCCGTTTTTTATTGTTGTAGGACGAACTATGCCTGTTAATTTTGCCAAAATTTTCCAAGACAGTTGGAATTTTATTCTGAATCAAAAACAAATGGTGTTGTTTTTTTTGGCGCTTTTAGTGATTGATAATCTGCTTTTCCGCTCTCTGCTGAACTCTGTCGATATGCAAACCGATCAAGGCGGCCGCACTTTCGTGTTTTTCACCCTTGCCGGACAAATCGTCAACTCGCTTTTGATCCTCTGGTTTCTCAGTATGATCACCTTTATCAGTAATCAGCAAGCGGCGCAACTGACAACCGCACTTTCTTATGCGGTGAAGAAAACGCCGGTGTTTTTATTACTGAATTTTATCATCGTGTTGCCGTTCAGCTTAGCGGCGGCAAGTTACGTCGCCAACGGTGGCGGCTCGCTCCTTGCCCTGCTGTCGGTAATCATCGGCTGCTATCTGTTTATCCGCCTGTGTCTGGCGCCCTACTCTTATGTGCTGGAAAACAGCTCTTTTTCCGCCGCCCTAAAACTGGTGTGGCTGAACGGTATCAAACGTGTGCTGCCGCTGTTTTTGTTTACGCTGCTGGTGTATCTGCTGCCCTTGGTTATCACGCTACAGTTGGCAAAAATCGCGTCGTCTCTGCCCGGCAGTATTATTGTCGCCGTCATCAGCGCCGCCATCAGTATTTTCACGCTGGTATTCACCTATCGTTTCTACCAACTGTTTATCGATAAAAATATCCTACGGAAGTTTCAATGAAACAACTACTCGAATTTATCCCTTTAATTCTGTTTTTTGCCGCCTATAAAATTTACGGCATTCAAGCCGGCGCGATCACCCTGATTGTCGCCACCGTGCTGCAACTGATTATTTTAAAGCTGAAATTCGGCGGTATCGAAAAACAGCAGAAAATCATGGCGGCGGCGGTGGTTTTCTTCGGTTTGCTGACGGTTTATTTCAACGATTTGGAATTTTTGAAATGGAAAGTCACCATTGTGTATGCCGTTTTTGCGCTTGCCTTGTTGGTCAGCCAATACGGCTTTAAAAAACCGTTGGTCAAAAGTCTGTTGGGAAAAGAGATCAACCTGCCGCAATTTGTGTGGAACAATCTCAACTTAGGCTGGGCGCTGTTTTTTGTACTCTGTATGCTGGTCAATCTGTATATCAGCAACTATATGTCCGATGACGCATGGGCAACCTTTAAAGTGTTCGGCGTAATCGGCATGACCTTGGTCGCCACCGTGATAACCGGCGTTTATCTGTATAAATATTTGCCGAAAGATAATGAACCAAATAATAACTAATCAGGATTAATGATGGAACACGAATTTGTTGAAACCGCACTTGGTGCGAATCCGGGGCGAATTTCCAAAGGCAGGCTGCTGTTGCGCACGCTGGCGATGCCGTCCGACACCAATGCCAACGGAGATATTTTCGGCGGTTGGATCATGTCGCAAATGGACATCGGCGGTGCGATCATGGCCAAAGAGATTGCACAAGGTAAAGTCGTCACCGTTTCCGTCGATAAAATCAATTTTATCCGTCCGGTGTCGGTCGGCGACGTGATTTGTTGCTATGGCCGTTGTGTCAAAGTCGGTAACAGTTCAATTAAAATCGAAGTGGAAGTTTGGGTGAAAAAAGTCTCGACCGAACCGTTTAACGAGCGCTATTGCGTCACCGATGCGGTATTTACCTTCGTCGCCATCGATCAAAACGGGCGGCCGAAAGCGATTCCGAAAGAGAACAATCAAGAATTGGAACAAGCCGTTCTGGAACTGAAAGCCTATCAAGCCAATCAAACCGTAAAATAAGGGGAAAACAGAGATGTACTATGTTATTTTTGCACAAGACAAACCGAACACGCTGCAACAACGTCTGGCGGCTCGGGAAGCCCATTTGGCACGTTTGACCGCACTTCAAGCGCAAGATCGCTTGCTGGTTGCCGGTCCGAATCCGGCGATTGACGATGAAAATCCGGGCGAAGCCGGCTTTACCGGTTCAACCGTCATCGCCCAATTCGACAGTTTGGAGCAAGCCAAACAGTGGGCGCGCGAAGATCCCTATGTGGCTGCCGGCGTGTATGGCGAGGTGGTGGTCAAGCCGTTTAAACGGGTATTCTAAATTCCGCTTAAAGCGGGCTTAAAAGTGCGGTCGGCGGTTTTCACGCCGACGCCGCATAGCTCCAAACCTGCATTAAGCGCGGCACGACCGCACTTAATGCTTCGTCATCAAGATTTCCGAATCCGAATAAAATATATTTTTTATCGCTGTCCGGCAACGGATAGACCTTAATCCCGACCGACTCGGCAAGCTGTGACAACTGCGCCGTCGTGCGCACTTCGCGGTATAACTCCAGCAATAGATACACCCCTGATTGTTCGCCGTAATAACGGATATCCGTCTGATACGGGCGCAAAAGCTGACACAAACGTTCCATCTTTTTACGGTAACGGGTGCGCATTTTGTGGATATGCTTTTCAAATTCGCCGGACTGCATAAATTGGGCGAGCAAGTGCTGGTTTAAACGTGGCACGGTGCAATTGAACAGTCCGCAAGTGCGCTGATAAACCGCCAACAGTGACGGCGGCAGCACCATAAAGGTGATCCGTAGGGACGGCATCAGCAATTTGGAAAACGAACCGAGGTAGATCACTTTGCCGCTCTGATCCAAACTTTGCAGCGCCGGAATCGGTTTGCCTTTGTAACGGAATTCGCTGTCGTAATCATCTTCGATAATGTAGCGGTCAGGCTGACGGTTCGCCCATTCCAACAGCTGATGGCGTTCGTTAATCGGCAAGATCGAACCGTAAGGATATTGATGCGAAGGCGTGACATACAGCACATTGACCGCACTTTGCTGCAACAGCGCAATATCAACGTTCAGTTTATCATCGAGCAGCGGCAATTTAAGCGTCTTTTTCCGAAACACCTGCAACAGCTTTTCCACCATCGGATAACCATGCTGCTCCATCGCATAATGCAAAGTCTGCCCGTGCAGCGCATGGTCGAACAACAAAATCAACTGACTGATACAGGTTTCCACCCCTGCACCGATAACAATCTGCTCAAGGCTGCAATCCACGCCGCGCGAACGGTAAAGATACTGCCGAATCTGGGTGCGCAGCGCGGTTTCGCCCTGTTTGTCGCCAAGCCCCAACCATGCCTGCTGCGCTGGATTCAGTAGGTTTTTCATCTGTTTGCGCCACCACGCAAACGGAAAAAGTGCGGTATCGATTTGATTGGGATCTAAATCATAGCGAAAAGACTGGCTGGCGATTTTGGCGCTCGGCTGCGGCTTGACCGTTTTCACCGCAAAAAAATGATCCGCATTGAAACTGACAAAAAATCCGCTTCGGGCTTTCGATTCGATGTAGCCCTCCGCCAACAATTGCCCGTAAGCCGTTTCCACCGTATTTTGGCTGACCGCCAAATACTCGGCGATTTTGCGCTTGGAAGGCAATTTTTCGCCGATACGCCAGCGCCCGTTGACGATATTTTGCTTAAGGTGTTGATACAATTGTAAATACAACGGCTGTTTTTGTGTTTTATCCAACGGTGAAATTCGGTTTTGCATTCATCTGACCTGATTAAGTTAATCAAAACTGAGCCTTTTAATCATACCTGAATAGGTGAAAATGACCGCACTTTATCACACAACCTGACAAAATCAATCAGAGGAAAACAACATGAGCAAAATAATCGGCAGTGATGTTATCAAGCGCGGCATGGCACAAATGCAAAAAGGCGGCGTGATTATGGACGTGGTCAACGCCGAACAGGCACGCATTGCAGAAGCAGCGGGAGCGGTTGCGGTGATGGCGTTGGAGCGTGTACCGTCGGATATCCGCGCTGCCGGCGGCGTGGCAAGAATGGCGAATCCGCGCATTGTGAAAGAGGTGATGAACGCAGTTTCGATTCCGGTGATGGCAAAAGCGCGGATCGGACACATCAGCGAAGCGCGCATTTTAGAAGCAATGGGGGTGGATTATATCGACGAAAGCGAAGTGCTGACCCCTGCCGACGAAGAGTTTCATTTATTGAAAAGTGACTACACCGTGCCGTTTGTCTGCGGTTGCCGTGATTTGGGCGAAGCATTGCGCCGTATCGGCGAAGGGGCGGCGATGCTGCGCACCAAAGGCGAACCGGGCACCGGCAATATCGTCGAAGCCGTGCGTCATATGCGCAAAGTCAACGCACAGGTGCGCAAAGTCGTCGCCATGCAGCCCGATGAATTGATGAGCGAAGCCAAATTGCTCGGCGCACCGTTTGCGTTATTACAACAAATCAAACAAGACGGCAAACTGCCAGTGGTTAATTTCGCCGCCGGCGGCATCGCCACACCGGCAGATGCGGCGCTGATGATGACACTGGGCGCGGACGGCGTGTTTGTCGGATCGGGAATTTTTAAATCTGAAAATCCGGAAAAATTCGCCCGTGCCATTGTGCAGGCGACCACCCATTATCAGGATTACGATTTGATCGCCCGTTTATCCGAAGATCTGGGCGAAGCCATGCGCGGTTTGGAAATTACCCGACTTGCGCCCCATGAAAGAATGCAGGAACGGGGGTGGTAGTATGCCCGATAAACCACCTTACACCGTCGGCGTGTTGGCGCTGCAAGGGGCGGTCAGCGAACATCTTCGGCAATTGGAGGCATTAGGGGCAAGCGCCGTTGCCGTGAAAAATATCGAACAGCTGCAACAGATCGACGGCTTGATTTTACCCGGCGGCGAAAGCACGGCAATCAGCAAATTAATGCGTGAATACGGCTTTGTCGAGCCAATCCGCCGTTTTGCCGCCGACGGCAAGCCGCTGTTCGGCACTTGCGCCGGCATGATTCTATTGGCAAAAGAGATTGCCGGCAATGCCTCGCCGCATCTGGCATTAATGGATATTCAAGTGCAGCGCAATGCGTTCGGACGGCAGATTGACAGCTTCGAGACCGCACTTTCGGTCAAATTGCTGTCAGCGCCTTTTCCGGCGATCTTTATCCGTGCACCTTACATTCGCCAACGCTTATCCGACAGCGTGGAGGTGCTGGCGGAAATGGACGGCAATATCGTTTTGGCACGGCAGGACAACCTGCTTGCCTGCGCGTTTCACCCTGAATTGAGCCACGATACGCGCATTATGGCGCTGTTTTTAGATATGCTGAAATAAAAAATACAGGTTTTGCTCACTGTGAGCAAAACCTGTACTTTAAAAGTGCGGTTCTACGCCAACGCTAGAAAACCCGCAAAATTAGAATTTATAACCTAAACCGATAAAGTAAACCATTGGATCAAGGGTAACATTCACTTTATGTTCATCACCATTCAACTTAAAGCTGGCTTTACTTTTGATTTTTGCATACCAAACAGAGGTATTTAAATATAAATTATCGGTTAAACCGATATCCACCCCGGCATTAACAATTGCTCCCCAAGAGTCTTTTAATTTAAGATCAGTCACTGGCGCAAAACTCTCTTTTTCACTAAAGAAAGAGGTGTAATTGACACCGGCGCCAAGGTACGGACGTGCTTTCGCATCTTTATCCAAGAAATAATATTGTAAATACAGGCTTGGCGGCAAATGCTTGGTTTTCCCGACTAATGTATTACCTAATTTGATTTCGTGGCTAAATGGGGTTGCCGCCAATAACTCGACCCCGATATTATCGGTGATCATATAGGTTCCGGTTAAACCCAATTGCGCATTACTGTTTACATCAAATTTAAAGTCACTGCTATTGGTCGATGCATCCGGCACAACCAAAATCGGACCGCCACGCACAACCACGCTACCCGCTTCGTGTGCTAAAGCCGAACCGCTCACTAATGCTGCCGCAGCAACTAATGCTAACGTTGTTTTTTTCATATTGGATTCCTCATAAATAATCATAAATCTTGTTATATCAACTTCAATTGCTTCAACTCCATTAGAAGCACACCCAATATAACTCTTATTGGGTATATCAAGAATGACATAGATCAAATTTAATTTTTTTAATCTAAATAAAATATTGATTTATCTTTATTTACCCAAGAAACCAGTGTTCCGCTAATTGATTTATATCAATAATCAAAAAATACGTTTAATTTATAACCACATTAACGTTCGGATATAAAAAAACCACTCGCCTGAGTGGTTCAAATTTAGCCGGTTTAATCGGGTCAGATTTTATTCTTTGCGCTAAAAATAGCGACTACGCCTTCCACCTGAATGTTTACATCGACAAAAAAGGCCGATAGCGCCTCCTGCAAACTCTCTGACGAATCATGATAATTACTGAAAATACCTTTTTTATTATAGACTTGCATTAGCTTCCTGCCAAAAGTATTGTGCTGAATGCCTTTTCCCAGAATGGTTGCACCATATAGCACCCCGTCAGGTTTTAACGCCGCAGCAATATGTTGTATGGCGGTTTTTTTATCTTGCATCGTCCCGGGTAAACAGTGTAATAAGTAAAAAAGCGAAATCGAGTCAAATGTCCCGTTCATATCTTTTGGCAAAGGGTTAAAAATGTCGTGCAATACACACTGTTTGATCTTGTTATCTCCTATGCTCTTTCTTGCATAAGATAAGCTGTGCGGATTCAAATCTACGAATGAAATTTGATTAATTTGCTCTCGAACCATTTTAGGGTAAAAACCGGTTCCAACCCCGATATCTAAATGGTTGGCTCGAATATTTTTCTTAAAATGCGACAAAAGAAAGCGGTGCGTATTGCAACGCCACGCATATCGGTTAGAAATTTCAAGTACCCACCAATCGTATAGTTTTAAAGAAAGGGGTGTATAAATTTTTGTACCATCTTTGGTATTTAACGCCATGATCATTCCTTGATTCACTGATGTGCCGAAAGCACAAAGTAAAGCCCATTATTCATAATGGGCTTTGGTGTATTGTTGCTTTATTTAACAATAAAAATTAGAAGCCGCCTTTCGTCGTTGGATCAAAACCGTCCAACCGCCCATCAATCGGGCGTTGTTCCAGCTCTAGCATTCCGCCTTTCGTTGCCGGGTCAAAGCCGTCTAACCGACCGTCGATCGGGCGTTGTTCCAATTCTAACATTCCGCCTTTCGTTGTCGGATCGAAACCGTCCAACCGACCATCGATCGGGCGTTGTTCCAGCTCTAACATTCCGCCTTTCGTTGTCGGGTCAAAGCCGTCCAATCGACCGTCGATCGGGCGTTGTTCCAGCTCTAACATTCCGCCTTTCGTTGTCGGATCAAAGCCGTCCAACCGACCGTCGATCGGGCGTTGTTCTAACCCGTTCGCCTGTGCACTCAACGTCAACATGCTGAATATGGCTGTAGCTAATAAAGATTTGCAGTTCATTTTCGGAACTCCTTTTCAAAAAGATTATCGGACCAAAATAAACTCGCTAGGTGTTTAATTTATAATACTATTCCACTGCTCAGTAAAGATAATTATTATAATTTAATTTCTCGTTTTGTAATTATTTCAATGATGTTCGTTATTTTATTTGAATAGTGTTTTTAACTTATTAATATTTAATTTAGAAAATGATGTTTTTTATCCGTAATAGCAGCAACCGCGCCACAATACTTTCAATAATGCCAAAATATAAAAAACATAGCAAAAATTTTTTTACTTTAAACAAGATTATTTTAAACTCGGCACCAGCATAGCTGGATTTATGCAGATCGGGATATATTCCCTTTAATTACTATGGCAATATACTTTGTGTAATTATTGGTATAAGCTTACTTACTGCGGCGATAAGCTATTTTGTCGATGAAGATTTTGTTTCTGAATTACGCAAAAAAGTTGAGCGTAGTTTTAGAAAAATAAATAAAACAACCAATACAGAAAAAGGCTGTAAAAATACATAACGAAGAGTTGTTACATGATGAGAGTATTTAAGAGTATCTCTATATTGTGAACTGTATTTTCGGTCAATGCGTTGATAGATATAGTTAAGTACAATAGGATAAAACGGTAGGTTGATTGTTAATACCATCATAATAATACCCCAAACATTCCAATTAAAGTGATCATTCCCCCTAGGTAGGAAGTAAACAATAATAGGAAGAAGTAAAGCAATAAGATAGTAGAACAGGGGATCACCCCAAAATATCTTTTTGTATTGTTTTCTAGATAGGCTAAAGATCTTAAGAAATTTATCAAATAACGTTGGCTCGACTTGTTTTAAGACGAGTTTTCGGCGTGGCCTTCGCTTTTTTGTTTTTTTCATCGCATTTTCCTTCTGCAATTAAGTTCAGATTATAGCGAATCTAATCAGAATGAACATCTTCTATTAATGGATAGTTATTCAGCAATTAGGAATACTCGATGAACAGGTAGAGTCCGAAAGCCAAGATCAGCGTAACTAATCACGCTTTTAACATTGATTTGGAATGGTTGTAAGCTGTAGTGACTGAGAGTAATGTATTCTGAAAAGCTGTGATTTAGATGATGGTGCGACCGGGTGGACTCGAACCACTGACCCCCACCATGTCAAGGTGGTGCTCTAACCAACTGAGCTACGGTCGCATTTTGAAGTGGCGCTATAATAGCGATTTTCGTATTCGGGAACAAGCATTTTTTCAGAATAAAAGACCGTTTGTTAATTTTTTAAACAATGTGCTGTAAAAGCCAGCGCTTTAACCTGAACGTTGCGGCTGTTATAGCTGATTGGAATAATTTATCAGCTATTTTAATTTGTCTTTTTAGCACAAACGGTTATGCTAACCGCCTTAATTATCTGAATGAAGGAGTTCATTATGACTTTTTCCCTGCTGCTGAATTTAGCAGTATTTATTGTGTTGTTGGCAGTGCTCTATCGCTTTAAAAAACACGGAAACTCATTGTCCGTAACGGTATTGCTTGCCTTGGTATTGGGGCTGGTATTCGGAGTGGCGCTGCAAAATCTGTACAGCGGCAATCCAAGTGCGGTCAGCCAAAGTATCGATTGGATTAATTTGGTCGGCAACGGCTATGTGCGCTTGTTACAAATGATCGTGATGCCGCTGGTATTTGTCTCGATTTTATCGGCGATCACCCGCTTACACGACGCTGGATCGCTAGGTAAAATCAGTTTCAGTATTTTAGGCGTGTTGCTGTTTACCACCGCCATTGCAGCGCTGGTCGGTATCGGCTTTAGTATTTTATTCGATCTGAATGCGGAAGGCTTAATCGCCGGTGCTCGTGAAGTGGCGGCACAAGAACGGGTTTTAGGTCGAGTCGATCAGGTCGCCAATCTGACTATTCCAAGTATGCTGCTCTCCTTTATTCCGCGCAATCCGTTTGCCGAATTGACCGGTGCCAATCCGACCTCGATTATCAGCACGGTGATTTTTGCGGCGTTTTTAGGTATCGCCACCTTGCGTTTGCGCAAAGATAACGGCGATATTGCTGAGCGTATTTCGCAGGGCATCGACAGCCTGAATAAGTTGGTGATGAGTTTGGTCCGCATTATTATCAGCCTGACCCCTTACGGGATTTTGGCACTGATGACCCGCATGGCGGCGACCTCAAGCCTGAGCGATATTCTGAACCTGCTTAACTTTATCATCGCTTCTTATCTGGCAATGGCTGTGATGTTTGCAGTACACGCACTGCTGTTGGGTTTAAGCGGTATCAATCCGTTGACCTACTACAAAAAAGTGCTGCCTACCCTGCTGTTTGCCTTCACCTCCCGCTCCAGCGCGGCGACTATTCCGCTCAACATCGAAACCCAAACCAATAAATTGGGTAATTCCGGTACGATCGCCAATTTTTCCGCCACGTTCGGCGCAACCATCGGACAAAACGGCTGTGCCGGAATTTATCCGGCAATGCTTGCCTTTATGGTCGCACCGTCGGTCGGCATTGATCCGCTTGCACCGCAATTTATTCTGTCGTTAGTGGCGATCGTCACCATCTCCTCGTTCGGGATTGCCGGTGTCGGCGGCGGCGCAACGTTCGCTGCAATTGTGGTGTTATCGACAATGGGTTTGCCGCTGACATTGGTCGGTTTGCTGATTTCAATCGAACCGTTAATTGATATGGGACGCACCGCACTTAACGTGAACGGCGCAATGACCGCCGGAACATTAAGTAGCAAATGGTTAAAACAGACCGATTTGCAGGTGTTGGCAAATCCTAAAGCGGAATAAACCGCACTTTATAACTGAAGCCCGATTAATATTGCATAATCGGGCTTTATTTATAGCTGAAAACCGCTAAACCTCTTCAATCACATAATCAAACCATTCAATCACATCTTTTTCATGAATGCCGTTTTCGATTGGAATTCGGGCGAGTTTAACTGAATCGGGGTTGCCGGAAATCAGCGGGTGCCAATCAAAGAGCGGTTTGCCCTCGTATAATAAACGGTAAGCGCAGGTTTTCGGCAACCAGCCGAAATCGGGCAGGTTCTGTTTGGTGAGTTTGGTGCAGTCCTCTTCCAACTGAAAACGTTTCGGGTAATTTTGGCATTTTCCCGTAGCAAGATTCAACTGGTTGCAGGCAATGCGGGTGAAATAGATACGCTCGTGTTTGCCGTACCCGTCAAGAATCTTGCGGTAACAGCACAGGCCGCAGCCGTCACACAGCGCCTCCCACTCTTGATCGTTCATTTCCAGCAGCGATTTGCTTTGCCAAAACCGCTCTTCTACCGCACTTTGCAATTTTTTGTCCTTAACTAAGCTCAATCAATAAAAAACAGGCATATCGAAATATACCTGCTTCTTTTTATCGTGTTTTTACCACAACTGTGACGTTGTCACTATATATTTGGCTAGCGGTTTAAAAGTCCGAACTCTCTTTCAAACTCACCGTCAGATTAAAAATCAAGTGCTCAGGGTGAGAATCTTTGCTGTCGGCACAGAAATAGCCTTCGCGTTCAAACTGGTAAGCCTGTTCGGCAACGGCAGTTGCCAGATTGACCTCGGCAAAACCATGCACCACACGCAATGAATTCGGATTCAGCACCGCTAAAATGTCGTCTTCTGCGCCCGGGTTGGCAACAGTGAACAGACGATCGTATAAACGGAATTCCGCCGCTTGATTGTGAGTGGCGGAAACCCAGTGAATCACGCCTTTCACTTTGCGTCCGTCCGCCGGATTTTTACCCAACGTTTGCGGATCATAACTGCAATATAAAGTGGTGATGTTGCCGTCCGCATCTTTTTCCACCCGTTCGGCTTTGATCACATAGGCATTGCGCAAGCGTACTTCTTTACCCAGCACCAAACGTTTGTACTTTTTGTTGGCTTCTTCACGGAAATCCGCCTGATCGATATAAATCTCACGCCCGAACGGCAATTGACGCTCGCCTAATTCAGGGCGGTTCGGGTGGTTCGGCGCATTAACCCATTCGTCATCGCCGTCATAATTTTCGATCACCACTTTTAACGGATTCAACACTGCCATCGCACGCGGCGCATTAATGTTCAAATCGTCACGGATACAGGCTTCCAGCGCACTGAATTCGACCATATTGTCCTGTTTTGTCACGCCGATACGGTCACAAAACTCACGCAACGCCGCCGGTGTATAACCGCGACGGCGCAAACCGGATACTGTCGGCATACGCGGATCGTTCCAACCGTCAACAATATTATTGTTGACCAATTGCAACAGTTTGCGCTTGGAGGTTAAGGTGCTTTCCAGATTCAAGCGGGAAAATTCGTATTGGTGCGGTAACGGCCGCTCAATCGAAATGTTTTCCAGCACCCAATCGTATAAACGACGGTTGTCTTGGAACTCCAACGTACACAGCGAATGGGTAATCCGCTCAATCGCATCGGAAATGCAGTGGGTGAAATCGTACATCGGATAGATACACCATTTATCGGCGGTTTGATGATGGTGGGCAAATTTAATCCGATATAACACCGGATCGCGCATCACCATAAACGGCGACGCCATATCGATTTTGGCACGCAGACAAGCGGTGCCTTCGGCAAATTCGCCGTTGCGCATTTTTTCAAACAGCGCCAAATTTTCTTCAACCGAACGATCACGATACGGGCTGTTTTTGCCGGCTTCGGTCAGCGTGCCGCGGTATTCGCGGATTTGTTCCGGCGACAATTCGTCCACATACGCCAAACCTTTGTTAATCAGCTCGATCGCATAGCCGTACAGTTGATCAAAATAGTCCGATGCATAGCGCACTTCGCCCTGCCATTTGAAGCCGAGCCACTCCACGTCCTGTTTGATCGAATCGACATATTCCACGTCTTCCTTCACCGGATTGGTGTCGTCAAAGCGTAAATTACACAACCCCTGATAATCTCTGGCAATCCCGAAATTCAGACAGATGGATTTGGCATGTCCGATATGCAGATAGCCGTTCGGCTCCGGCGGGAAGCGGGTGTAAACATTTTTCACCTTGCCGCTTGCCAAATCTTCATCAATAATATGGCGGATAAAATTGGTTGGACGATGCTCTGCTTCGGTTTCCATGACCGCAGATACTTCATGCTCGCTCATAGCACTCCTCAAATAATAAATTCTATTTTGTTATAGGTCATTTGTTATAGATAATTGGTCTATTCTACACGGTTTGTCGGCAGAACAAAACCTAGCGGCGCGAATTCGGCGCGAACGCAACAAAGATTAAGTAATTCTTAAGAATTTAATGCTATATTGTGCACACTCGAAAAATAGCATAATTTGATCAAACGTTATGAAATTAAACAAAACCAAGACTATTACCCTCGCCGTTGTTGTGTTGGCAGCACTGTTCGGCGGCTATCACTATCTGCAAAATAGCGACGGCGAAAACCGCCAAACCACCTACATGACCGAAAACGTCAACCGCACTTCCCTTTCCGACAGCGTGATCGCTACCGGCACGGTGCGCAGCAATAATCGGGTGCAAGTGGGGGCACAGGTTTCGGGGCAATTGACCAAAATTCACGTCAGCTTGGGGCAAAAAGTCAAAAAAGGCGACTTGATCGCAGAAATTGATTCGAAAAATCAGGATAATGCGTTGAGTACCGCACTTTCACAACTGTCATCTTATCAGGCGCAATTGAAAGCGGCGCAAGCCAATTTAACGGCAATGCAATCATCGTATAACCGGATTAACCGCTTGTATCAACAGAAATCAGCGACCCAAGACAGCTTGGAATCCGCCCGTGTTAACCTCGCCAACGCACAATCCAACGTCAGCCAACTGGAATCATCCATTCAGCAGGCGGAAATCTCGGTGGCAACGGCGCAAACCAATTTAGGCTATACCCAAATTTTAGCGCCGATTGACGGCACGATTATCTCCATTCCGGTGTCCGAAGGGCAAACCGTCAACTCCAACCAAGCCACGCCGACCATTGTGCAGATTGCCGATCTGAGCAAAATGTTGATCAAAGCGGAAATTTCCGAAGGCGACATCACCAAAGTCAAAGCCGGTATGAAAGTGCGGTTTACCACACTGGCGGAACCGGACGAAGTGTATCACGCCACCATTTCCTCGATCGATCCGGCATTAACCACCTTGACGGATAATGAATATAGCGAATCCTCCAGCGACAGTAGCGCCGTCTATTTTTACGCCAATATCTTGGTTGATAATCCGCAGGAGAAATTGCGTATCGGCATGACCACCCAGAACACTATTACCATTGCCGATGTGGAAAATGCTCTGACCGTTCCGACCATGACGATTCAAAAGGTCGGCGACAAGTACCAAGTGCGGGTGCTGACGGCAGATAATAAAACCGAAATCCGCGATATTGAAATCGGTATCAGCGACGATATCAACACCCAAGTGCTGTCCGGTCTGCAACAGGGCGACAAAGTGATTTCCGCCGAAATGCAGCAAGGCGAATCGGTGGGCGACAGCGGCAGAATCCGGCCTCGTTTTTAACAGATGACTGCCTTAACAGAAATGAGTAGTGCAATGAATATTATTGAAGTCCACGCGTTAAACAAATATTTCGGCGCAGGCGAGAATCGGGTTCATATCCTTAAAGAGATCAATCTGCAAATCAAAAAAGGCGATTTTATCGCGATCATGGGCGCGTCCGGTTCCGGCAAATCGACCTTGATGAATATTTTGGGTTGTCTCGACACCGCCAGCGACGGCTCTTATAAAATCGACAGCACCGAAACCTCGCCGCTGTCGCGTGATCAACTATCCGATTTACGTCAGAAAAAATTCGGTTTTATTTTCCAACGTTATAACCTGCTCTCCGCCTTAAGTGCGGTTGAAAACGTAGCGCTGCCGGCGGTATATGCCGGTCTGCCGCACGAACAACGGCTGCAAAAAGCCAAAACCTTATTGGAAAAACTGAATCTGGGCGACAAGCTCAACAACAAACCGAATCAGCTTTCCGGCGGACAACAACAGCGGGTCAGTATCGCCCGCGCGTTGATGAACGGCGGCGATATTATTTTGGCCGATGAACCGACCGGTGCGTTGGATTCAAAGAGCGGTTTGATGGTGATGCAGATTTTGCAAGATCTGCACCGTGAAGGGCACACCATTATTTTGGTCACCCATGATAAAGATGTCGCCAACTACGCCAACCGCATTATCGAAATTAAAGACGGACAAATCATTCAAGACACGCGCCGTGCCGATGATATCGTCGATAAACCCGCCAGTGTCGCGCTGAAAAAAAACCGTTTTTCGCAGTTGAAAGATCAGCTTCTGGAATCGTTTAAAATGTCGGTCAATGCGATTTTGGCACACAAAATGCGCTCGTTATTGACCATGCTGGGGATTATTATCGGCATCACGTCCGTCGTGTGCGTGGTGGCGATCGGCAACGGCTCGCAACAGAAAATCCTGTCGAATATCAATTCACTCGGTACCAATACGATGGATATTTATAACGGTACGGGCTTTGGCGATCGGCGGGCAAACCGCAGCAAGAATCTGACCATTCAAGATTCGGAAGTGCTCGCCAGACAAAATTATATTGAAAGTGCCACGCCCAATAGTGCGGTCAGTGGTACGTTGACTTACGGCAGCCGTGCAGTGACGGCACAGGCGCGCGGCGTGGGCGATCAATTCTTTAACGTCAAGGGGCTGAGTTTAAAACAAGGCAACGTTTTCACCGCTGATGATGTGAAAAATAACAGTCAGGTGGCGGTGATTGATGAAAATACCCAAAAGGAATTGTTCCCCGACAGTTCACCGTTGGGGCAGATCATCATGATTGACAAAAAACCGTTAAAAATTATCGGCGTGGCGGCAACCAATAACAATATGGGCATGGCGAGCAGCAATTTGAACGTTTGGCTGCCCTACACTACCGCAATGAACAAAATCTCCGGTGAAAAAACCATCGATTCGATCACGGTGAAAGTCAATAACAATGTCAATACCCAAATTGCCGAGAAGAATCTGACCCAGCTGCTGACCATGCGACACGGCAAAAAAGATTTCTTCGTGCTGAATACCGACACCATTAAACAGACTATCGAAAGCACTACCAACACCATGACGTTGTTGATCTCCTCGATTGCGTTGATTTCATTAATTGTCGGCGGCATCGGCGTAATGAACATCATGCTGGTTTCGGTCACGGAGCGCACCAAAGAGATCGGCGTGCGCATGGCGGTGGGCGCACGGCAGTCGAATATTTTGCAGCAGTTTTTAATCGAAGCCACGTTAATTTGCGTTATCGGCGGTTTGGTGGGGATTATTCTGTCCTATTTCATCGGCTTGTTATTCAACTATTTTATGACGGATTTTACTATGCTATTCTCAATCGGCTCGATTGTCGCCGCCGTGATCTGCTCTACGCTGATCGGGCTAATTTTTGGTTTCTTACCGGCAAAAAATGCATCACAATTGAATCCGATTACCGCACTTTCAAGGGAATAAAAGATATGATCGTTTCAAAAACACTCATTTTAACACCGCGCTTCAGCCGTACTGCCGCGGCGCTGTTTTGCAGCGGATTATTGACCGCATGCGTCAGCGGACAGCAGCAAAACTACCAACAGCAAATGCAGCAGTTTGAGCAATATCAGCAGCTCAGTGAGCAATACCGCATTAATCAAAGCTGGTGGACACAGTATAACGATGCCCAGCTCAACCGCTTGATTGATACCGCACTTGCCAATAATCTGAACTTGGCCAAAGCCGCAATCAGCGTAAACCGCGCATTGTATAATGCCAACTTATTAGGCGCGGATCTAGTACCGACCTTCAGCGGCTCCGTATCCGGCGGCGTGCAAAAAAACACCGAAACCGGTATTTCAACCCGCACTTACGGTTCTGCGCTTGGCGTCACTTACACCCTCGATCTGTGGCGCAAACTGGCTGACAGCGCCAGTGCGGCGGAATGGGAACATCAAGCCACCGCCGCCGATTTGGAAGCGGTTAAATTAACCTTGATCAATCAGGTCGTCGACGGCTACTACCAAATCGCCTATTTAAAACAAGCGATTGACATTGTTAAACGCAATATCCAAACCTATAACCAAATTAGCCGCATTACGCAAAATCAGGTGAATCAAGGCTTAACCCTGCAACTGGACGCCGATCAATCCAAACAGTCGGTGTTATCGGCTGAAAATCAACTGATCACCTATCAATCTCAATTGCAGACTGCCGAAACCACCTTGCGCAACCTGCTGAATCTACAGCCGCAACAAAATTTGGGGCTGGCGCCACTTAACCTAAAAAACCTCAAATTACAAAAAGTCGATCTGAACGTCCCCTTATCCACCATCGCCAATCGTCCGGATTTGAAAGCCTATCAATTCCGCTTGACCTCCGCATTTAAGGATTTGAATGCCATGGAAAAAAGCTGGTATCCGAGCATTACCTTGGGTGCCAGTCTAAAAACCAGCGGCGATCGTACCAGCAATATGTTTGATGTGCCGCTGACCGCCGGCAATATCGGGATCAATCTGCCGTTTTTGGATTGGAATCGGGTAAAATGGAATGTGAAGCTGTCGGAAGCGGCTTATGAAACTGCCAAACTGAATTTTCAACAGGGTATCACCACTGCCCTAAATGAAATCGATAACAATTATAAAGCGTATCAATTGGCGCAACAAAGCTATGCCAACCTGAACCAAAAATATCAGTATGATCGTAATATCAGCAACACTTATCGTCTGCAATACAATGCCGGTGTCACCGCGATGAAAGATTGGTTGGCGGCATTGGCAACCGAGCAAACCTCTGAATTGAGTATCTTGCAGGCGAAATACGATTTGCTACGTTATGAAAATGCGATTTATCAAAGTATGGCAGGGAAATATCAGCGCTAGACAGGGCTTCAATACAACAGTTCAATACACCAGTTTAATACAATAATAAAAAAACGGACATTCGACAGTCCGTTTTTTTACTACTCTTGGATTTTACTCTAGTGGCACCGGAATAATTTTGGTGGCGTGAGATCCCTTGTCACCATGAATAGCCTCAAACTGAACTTTCTGGCCGGCTTTCAAAGAGCGATAACCATCCATTTCAATTACTGAATAGTGCACAAAAATATCTTCTGCACCACCATCTTCAGCAATAAACCCAAATCCTTTTGCGTTGTTAAACCATTTGACTGTTCCGATTTGCATATTGCAACCTCTTTTTTTACTGAACCGGTTATCTGGTTAACCGCGCTATAACATAAATGGTCAACCTGTTGTTATAGTTCAATAAATTGGAAGATTTTACAACAATCAAAACAGAAAAATATGTTCTGGATCACAAAATTAATGCAATATTATCATTTAGTTGCCGAGAAATGCGAAAAAAGAGAGGCAAGCCTCTCTTGATTGGTTTTTACACAAATTTTCTTAAACTGATTTAAACAGACGGTTATTTCTTGCGTTCCTGCCATTTACCGTCGATATAATCGGCGATCCATTTGGTGGCTTTGCCATCTTTTTCCGACGTCACATATTGCCGTTTTTCCTTGCGGCTAAAGCGCACAATGGTCTTGTTGCCGTCTGGGTCCACTGTCGGCGCTTCGGTCAGATAGTGGAATTTTTCCGGCAAACGCGCTTTGAATCGCACCAGTTCTTCCACATAAGGCGCACGGGTTTCACGCGATTTCGGGAAATTGTGGGCAGACATAAAAATGCCGCTCGCACCGTCACGCAACACAAAATAGGCGTCGGATTTTTCGCACGGCAGTTCCGGAAATGCAACCGGATCTTCTTTCGGCGGCGCCACTTCGCCGTTTTTCAGGATTTTACGGGTGTTGCTGCAATTGGTGCAGCCCATATATTTGCCGAAACGCCCCAGTTTCAGGTGCATGTCTGCACCGCACTTGTCACATTTAACGACCGGTCCGTCATAACCTTTGATTTTGAACTCGCCGGCTTCGATCGTGTAACCGTCACAATTCGGGTTATTCCCGCAAATATGCAATTTACGCTGGCCGTCAATCAAATAGCTGTCCATTGCGGTATGGCATTTCGGGCAGCGTTTGCGTTTTCTCAGCGCATCGGTTTCCGAATCATCGTCCAACACATTCAATAATTCCGCTTCCGGAATCAGGTTAATCGTGGTTTTACACCGCTCTTTCGGCGGCAAAGCATAACCGGTACAGCCTAAAAACACACCGGTACTGGCAGTCCGAATCGCCATATTACGCCCGCAAGTCGGACATTGGATTTCGGTTTCCACCAAGCTGTTCGGCTTCATACCGCCTTCCAGTTCTTCCAATTCAGCGGTAGTCAGTTTTTGTGAAAAATCGGCAAAGAACTGATTCAATTCCGTTTTCCAATTGGCATTGCCGTTGGCGATCTGATCCAGCAGATCTTCCATCTTGGCGGTAAAATCATAATTCATCAATTCGCTGAACGATTGATTCAAGCGATCGGTGACAATTTCCCCCATTTTTTCCGCATAAAAACGGCGGCTTTCGACACGGACATAACCGCGATCCTGAATGGTCGAAATAATCGCTGCATAAGTGGAAGGTCGTCCGATGCCACGTTTTTCCAATTCACGCACCAACGCCGCTTCGGTATAACGCGCCGGCGGTTTGGTGAAGTGCTGTTGCGGCAAGACATCTTGCAAGTTCAATTTCTCGCTGACCGCCACGTCCGGCAATACCTGATCTTCTGCCGTTTTGCCCATAATCGGCAATACTTTGGTCCAACCGTCAAAGCGTAAAATCCGCCCCTTGGTTTTCAATTCGTAATCCCCTGCCTGCACGGTCAAGGTGGTGGAATCATACTGTGCCGGCGGCATTTGACAAGCCAAAAACTGGCGCCAAATCAAATCATACAACCGCACCGCATCTTTATCCATGGCGTTCAAATCTTTATCCTTAACGGCCACATCGGAAGGGCGGATCGCTTCGTGCGCTTCTTGTGCATTACCTTTGCTGGAATAAAAATTAGGTTTCTCCGGTAAATAAGGCTTGCCGAAATTTTTCTCAATATAACTGCGCGCCATAACCAACGCCTCTTGGCTCAAATTGGTTGAGTCAGTACGCATATAGGTGATGTAACCGGCTTCATACAAACGCTGCGCCAACATCATGGTTTTCTTCACGCCGAAGCCCAAACGGGTGCTGGCGGCTTGCTGCAACGTCGAGGTGATAAACGGCGCTTTGGCGCGCGAACTGGTCGGTTTGGTTTCCAGACTGCTGACGATATAATCGGCTTGTTGTAACGCCGCCACCGCCGTATCGGCTTGCTGTTGATTGACCGGCTCGAATTTTTTGCCGTTGAATTGGCTTACGTCCAGCCGAATCGCCTGATGTTGCTGCGTTTGGGTATCGACGGCGACTTCCCAATACTCTTTCGGATCGAACGATTTAATCTCTCTTTCACGTTCAACCAACAATTTCACCGCTACCGACTGCACCCGTCCGGCGGACAAACCGCGCGCAACTTTTTTCCACAGCAACGGCGATACCATAAACCCAACCACCCGATCGAGAAAACGGCGGGTTTGTTGGGCGTTGACCCGATCCAAATTCAATTGCTCCGGCTGTTCAAACGCTTTTTGAATCGCATTTTTGGTGATTTCGTTGAATACCACACGGCTGTAACGCTCATCATCGCCGCCAATCACTTCGCGCAAATGCCAGGCAATCGCCTCCCCTTCTCTATCCAAGTCGGTTGCCAGATAGATATGGTCGGCTTTTTTGGCTAAGGATTTCAGTTCGGATACGACTTTCTCTTTACCCGGCAGAATCTGATAGTTGGCTTTCCAGTCGTGATAAGGATCGATCCCCATACGTTTCACCAACGCTTCCTGATCGCGTGCGGCTTTCAGCGTGGCTTTTTCCTCCACGCTCATGCCTTTGGTCGAAACCGCCTTGCGTTTTTCTCCGGTTGACGAACCGGCTGTCGGCAAATCCCGAATGTGCCCGACGCTGGATTTCACTACATAATCTTTCCCCAGATATTTATTTATCGTTTTTGCTTTCGCCGGAGATTCCACAATAACTAATGATTTACTCATCTCTTTCCTATTCATTATGCGTTAATTCGTTCAAATGCTGTCTTGCGTCTGCTTTCATTACTTATTCTCAGACGTCTCAACCCGACAACGACAGGCTGCACCACTCTCAAGACATCATAAAATGCGGTGACAATAACAAGGTTTGAATAGGATTACAATAGCTTTTCCGCCAAAGGCGGCAATTCAAAACCGGCTTGCTGTTTTAATCCCCGTATTTTTCCCTTGTGCTACACCGCACTTTGACCCAAAATAAGCGCAAACCAGTCCATCATTACAGGAAAAACTATGCAAACAGCCATTTTTGCCGGCGGATGTTTTTGGTGCATCGAAGCGGTTTATAATCAAATCAAAGGGGTACAATCTGCGGTTTCCGGTTATATCGGCGGACACCTTGCCAACCCGACCTACCGTCAGGTTTGTGATACCGATAGCGGCCATGCCGAAGCGGTTAAAATCGAATTCGATCCGGATATCATCGGTTATCAAACCCTGCTGGATATTTTCTTTTCGATCCACAACCCGACCGAACTCAATCGGCAAGGTAACGATATCGGCAGTCAATACCGCAGTGAAATTTTTTACCTCGACGAACAGCAAAAACAGTTGGCACAGCAAACTATCGCCGAGCTGCAACCGCACTTTGCCCAGCCGATTGTGACGAAAATCAGCCCTGTCACAACCTTCTATCCGGCGGAAGAATATCATCAGGGTTATTTCAAACAAAATCCCAACACCGGCTATTGCAGTATGGTTGTCGCACCAAAATACTTGAAAGCCAAGGTGAAATTTTCAGATCTTTGGAACGCTTGACTGCAAAAGTGCGGTTTAACGTTATCCCTTAGCAAGCGCAAGCATAAAAAAACCTGTCTGTCTCAACAGAGAAAGACAGGTTTGATACACCGTTCGATTATAGGTTGACCGGTTATGCCCAGTATTTGTCAATCTCGGCTCTAATCGCTTCGGCGGTGGCTTTGCCTTTTTCACCGACTAAAGCGCGTCCGGCAATAAACGCTTTGGCATTCTTGATTGGCGCAAACAGGTGCAAATCTTCCGGTACGATACCGCCGGTGATCGAGAGTTGCAGCCCCAAATCGGACAGTTGTTTCATTTTCACCAAATCGGCTTCCGTCCAGCCCACACCGGCTAATTCCGCATCACGCGAACGGTGGTAAATCGCTTGGGTGATGCCTAAATCAACCCAGCTTTGCGCATCGTCCAATGTCCAGTTACCGTATAATTCGATTTGGATTTCACGGCCGAAATCATCGGCGACTTTTTTACAGGCGCCAATGGTGGCAATGTGCGCAGCGGCGGAAACGGTGATCCAATCGGCGCCGGCTTCGAATGCCATTTTCGCCAAAATTGCGCCGCCATCGGTGGTTTTCATATCACAAACCAAAATATGCTTCGGGTGTGCTTTTCTCAACGCACTCACTGCCGGCATTCCTTCGGCAAACGCCAAAATCGTGCCGATTTCGATAATATCCACATAGCCCGCCACATTTTCTGCGGTCTCAAGTGCGGTTTCTAAATTTAACGAATCTAATGCGATTTGCAGTAATGGTTTAGTCATACATCCTCTCTTTTTAGTCATAAAATAAATCGGTTAGGCTTTATTCAGTGCGTCATCAATCATGCGGTAAATATCTTCTTTACTATTACAAGCTTTTATTTTTGCCAAGTCAACGCCTGTTTCGCTTTCTTCGTCATCAAGCACTTGCGTGATTTCCATAAGCCCTTGCATGTGTTGATCAGAATTGCTGCCTGCCAGCGTAATCAGCACATCAACCGGCGTTTCTTCGCCTTCAAACAGCACCGGCTCTTGCAAGGTTACTAAAGCAAAGGCGGTTTTATTCACCCCGTCTTCCGGACGGGCATGCGGCATTGCCAAACCCGGCGCCAAAATAATATAGGGTCCGAGTTCGTTAATACTGTTGACGATTGCCGTATAGTAACGCGCTTCAACCGCACCGGATGCCACCAGCATATCGGTGCCGATTTTTATCGCTTCCTGCCAATTGCTCGCGTGTTGGTTCAATTTGATTGAATTATTTTCAATCAGTGACTGTTTTAAATCCATCTCTTACTCTCCCTTCATGCCGCCGGTAGTGAAAACCACTACCGGAGTCGGATTATCGTTAGCTTGCACTGAAACGTTGTTGAATGATGGCAATCAATTCATCGCCAAACGAATTCGGATTCAGCATGTTTTGTACGCCGAGAATAAATTTTCCGTCCGGCACCTGCATTTCGCCAGCCAAATGTTTCGAGGAAACGATAATGTCGGTGCTGTCCAGTTTAGATTTATAATCGGAAATCGCACACGAATCCATAATATTCGGAATGCCTTTTTTATCCAGATAAGCGCCGATTTTCATTTTCATCATCATTGAGGAACCCTGACCGTTACCGCACACCGCCAGTACCCGAACCGGTTTGATTTCACTTAATGCCTCGTCCACCACACTGTCATCTTCATCTTCGATTGCGGCTTCGTCCACGCCATAACCATCCATTTGATCCAAGGTTTTACCAGCTGCGGCCGCGGCGGCTTCATCGGCACGCAATTTTTTAGACGCATAGACCATATAGACCATAGCGGCGGCGATAATCACAAAGAAGAACAAAGGAATGCTATTCAACCCTTGTAAAATCGGTGGGAATACCAATGCCCAGTCCGCCATTCCCATCCAACCGTTAAAAGCCGTGCCGTTATCGGCAAAAATTTGAATCGCCCATGCAGAACCCAAGACTTCGATGATCCCCATCACGAAACAGATTTTCATCACCGATTTCCAGCCGCCGAAATGGTTGGCAAATACCCCGATAGTCGCGTTCGAGAAGAACATCGGGATAAAGCCCGGAATAATCATGATCGGCGAGCTGAACATCAACAGACCGATTACCGCCACAAACTGCCCGATTGCGCCCCACATAAAACCAAATACCATCGCATTCGGCGAATAAGCATAAATCGCGGCACAGTCAATCGCCAACACCGCATTCGGAATAATGCGCTCGGAAACGCCTTTGAAGGCTTCGGAAAGCTCGGCAACGAACATGCGCACCCCGGCAACAATCACTTGGATTGCCACCGCAAATTTCAAACCGGTTTCCAAAATGTAAATCGTCCAGTGGGTCTTCCCTGCCATCGCCTGCAGATTATCCAAGCCAAACGAAAGCAAAATAATGCCAAAAAAGACGGTCATCACAATTGCGGTCGCCGAAATACTGTCATGGAAGATATGCAGCCATTTCGGTAATTTCAAATTATCAACCGAATCGTTTTTATCGCCTAATTTAGGTGCGATTTTGGTCGCAATCCACGAGGCGAATTGCTGTTGGTGTCCGATAGAAAAGCCGGCGCCGCCGGTCACGGCCTGCGTGGCTTTATACATGATATTCGATGAAATGCTCCAATAAAGCGCCATCAAAATCGCGGTATAAATAATGGTTTCCCACATTGAAGCGCCAATCACCAAATAGAATACGGCAACCAATCCCGCTTGTTGGAACATGATGTGTCCGGTGAGCATAATTGTACGGATACCGGTGAAGCGGCGGAATACCACAAGCAAAATATTCAATGCCAGCGCCAGCAATACGGCGTATCCCACCCAAGAGTAATCATCTCCCATGGTTTCCATGGTTGCCATCATACTAGTGTAAGGATCAATCACCGAACCGGTCAACTGATGATACTCGGATAATTTTTCAATCACCGGTTTGAAGCCGCCAACCAAAGTAGAAGCACCAACTTGCACCAACATGAAACCAACAATCGTTTTGATCGTGCCTTTTAATACCGTCGTCGTGTCTTTACGCAAAAGAATATAGCCGATACATGTTACCAAACCCAACAATAATGGGGCTTTTGTCATAACTTGGCTATAGAATATGTAAAATATGTTATATAGTGTTTCCATAATTCACTCCATAGAGGTGATAGGATTGTGAGCAAAAATGATAATATTTTTGTGTTTAAACCGATAAATACCGCACTTTGGTCATGCATACGATTTCGGAACACAGAATAGGTCATTTATTATGATTAAATAAAGATCATTTTTGATTTTATGTGAGCCAGATCTAAATTTTTTTAGTCTTGAACACATTTAAAAACATAGAAAAGCAAAGTTTAAATTTATTTTTAACAGATAAATCAATTGGATAAATGAGAATAGTCAATATTTGAGCTGTTTTGATTAAAAAATCATTGATAATCATATGTGTGATTTGTTATATTAATAAAAAATCACACATAATCATTGTGAGGTTTTTATGACGGAATTAAAAAGACAAAATGCACTGTTAGAGCTGTTGCAACAACAAGGTTCAATCACGGTTACGGAAATTGTGAATACCTTTGGTATTTCACCGGCGACCGCTCGGCGTGACATCACCAAATTAGATACACAGGGAAAACTGAAAAAAGTCCGTAATGGGGCATACCCGTGCGAAGAGAGTAAAAATAATAACTGGTCGCCGCTAACCATTTATGAAACTGCCAATTATGACGAAAAAGCGCGCATTGCAAAACAGGCGGCAAAAATTTGCAAAAACGGCGACAGTATTGTGATTAATTGCGGTTCAACCGCATTTATGTTAGGACAAGAAATCTGCGGAAAACCGGTACAGGTGATTACAAACTATTTTCCGCTGTTAAATTATTTGATCGAACAACAGCATGAAAATTTGGTGGTACTGGGCGGTCAATACTACAAAGAGAGAAATCTGTTTTTAACCACGGATCAAAAAGCCGATACCTACTATGCCGGACATTATATGTTCACCAGTGGTAGCGGCTTGAGCGAAGAAGGGCTATTTAAAGTCGATTTGCTTTCTGCCATGGTGGAGCAAAAAATGCTGAATCATGTCAATAAGGTGGTGGCTTTAGTCGATAGCTCGAAAGTCGGACAGCGAATAGGCACACTATTCTCACTGGCAGAAAAATTGGATATCGTTATTACCGGCAAAGATGCCAATCCTACGATTATTTCAGCACTGCGCAATAAAGGCGTTGAAGTGATTTTAGTGTAATCAATTCCGTGATAGCGAGTCATATCAACCGTTCGTTAATCTAAAAAAGGTAATTATTATGAGCAAAGTTAATGAAATCACTCGCGAATCATGGATTTTAAGCACGTTTCCTGAATGGGGAACCTGGCTGAATGAACAAATCGAACAGGAGCAGGTACAAAAAGGCACATTTGCCATGTGGTGGCTGGGCTGTACCGGGATTTGGCTGAAAACCGCAGGCAATACCAACATTTCCGTTGATTTCTGGTGCGGCACCGGTAAACGCAGCGGCAAAAATCCCTTCATGAATAAACAACACCAAATGATGCGAATGGGCGGCGTGCGTAATTTGCAGCCGAACTTGCGCACCTCTGTTTTTGTGTTGGATCCGTTTGCGATCAAAGAAATTGATGCGGTGATGGCAACCCATGATCACGCCGATCATATCGATCCGAATGTGGCTGCCGCGGTTTTGCAAAATTGCAGTGACAAAGTGAAATTTATCGGGCCGAAAGCCTGTGTGGATTTGTGGACAAAATGGGGCGTGCCTGCCGAACGCTGCATCACCGCTAAAGTCGGCGATGTAATTGAAGTCGGCGATGTCAAAGTGCGGGTTTTGGACGCTTTTGACCGTACCGCACTGGTCACGCTGCCGCAAGGTGTCTCCTCAAAAGATAAAAGCATTCTTGACAGCATGGACGAACGTGCCGTGAACTACTTGTTTGAAACCGACGGCGGCAATTTATATCATTCCGGCGATTCCCATTACTCTAACTATTACGCCAAACACGGCAACGATTATAAAATTGATGTGGCATTAATGTCTTACGGCGAAAATCCGCGCGGCGTAACCGATAAAATGACCTCTTCGGATATTTTGCGTGCCGCCGAATGCCTGAACACGCAAGTTGTCATTCCGATCCATCACGATATTTGGTCAAATTTCCAAAGCGATCCGCGCGAAATCGAAGTGTTGTGGAATATGAAAAAGAATCGCCTAGGCTATCAATTTGCACCGTTCTTCTGGCAAGTCGGCGGCAAATACACCTTCCCGACCGATAAAGCCAAAATGCATTTCCAACACTGGCGCGGTTTCGACGATATTTTTACCGACGAACCGGAATTACCATACCGCTCTTTCCTTTAACAGCTAACAGCAAACAACATGCCGAGCAAATTGCTCGGCATTCTTTTTATAGGCAGACGAAGACTGCCTATAAAAACCATACGCTATGCGTATGGAATCAAAGAGCTTAAGCGATGAAAAGAAAAAATCCTCCGATATAATGAATAAGGCTGATAACCAAAATTCAAAATATAGGAGGATATGCCAATGGCAAATAAATCCAATGACGATTCGAGTTTATCACACACAAGATGGAACTGTAAGTATCACATAGTCTTTACCCCTAAATTCAGACGAAAAGCGATTTATGGGAAATTACGAATGGATATAGGCAGCATATTAAGGCAGTTATGTC
>NZ_FWWV01000038.1 GCF_900176075.1 Pasteurella testudinis DSM 23072 | reverse complement strand
GTACCAAATGCCGTCTTATCGCAACATATTGGCGGCGAATCGGATTCAAATCAGTATGTCGAGAAAGGGCAACTGCTTGGACAATGGCGCGATGGAAAGTTTTTTCGGCAGGCTGAAAACAGAATGTTTTTATGTGCGACAGTTTGATACGGTTGATGAAATTGAACAGGCGGTTCATCAATATATTCAGTATTACAATGCAGAACGAATTCAAGTAAGATTAAAAGGATTAAGTCCGATACAATATCGAACCCAATTCTTTCATTAAACAGTCCAACTTTTGGGGGTCAGATCACATTGACCGCACTTTTGTTTTATAGCCGTCGCAAAGGCGACGGATAGTTGTGCTTTTTTAAGCGGTTTTAGGGTAGAATGTCGAACATTGTCCTGTCTGGCAAGGCGGCTGGTTTTTGTATAAGAACAGAATAAATAGAGGAAAAACAATGAGTTTAGTACCAATGGTGGTGGATCAGACCTCACGCGGCGAAAGAGCCTATGATATCTATTCACGCTTGTTAAAAGAGCGGATTATCTTTTTAAGCGGACAGGTTGAAGACAATATGGCGAATTTGATTGTCGCCCAGTTATTGTATTTGGAATCGGTCGATCCGGAAAAAGACATCAATTTATATATCAACTCGCCGGGTGGCGTGGTGACGGCAGGCTTGGCGATTTATGACACGATGCAATTTATCAAGCCCGATGTGCGCACGTTGTGTATCGGACAGGCGTGCTCAATGGGTGCTTTCCTATTGGCAGGCGGCGCGGCAGGTAAACGTTTTGCTTTGCCGCACTCGCGCGTGATGATTCACCAACCGCTGGGCGGTTATCGCGGACAGGCATCGGATATCCAAATTCATGCACAGGAAATTTTGAAAATCCGTGATACCCTGAACGGCCGCTTGGCATTCCATACTGGGCAACCGCTGGATAAAATCGAAAAAGATACCGAACGTGATAATTTTATGTCTGCTGACGAAGCCAAAGCGTACGGCTTGGTGGACGAAGTTTTAACGCAACGAATTTAATTTGGGTAACAAAATAATGTCAAACGAGAAAGAACATCACTGCTCTTTTTGCGGCAAAGAGCAGCATGAAGTTGAAAAATTGATTGCCGGCGTTTCCGGATATATTTGTAACGAATGTATTGAGCTGTGCCATGATTTGCTGGCGGAAGACGAGCAGAACAGTGCGCAGGAAAACGGGCAGAGTGAATCCAATGCTGCGGCAGTGCAGGAAAAATTACCGACGCCGCACGAAATCCGCAAGCATTTGGACGACTATGTCATCGGGCAGGATCACGCCAAAAAAGTGCTGGCAGTGGCGGTGTATAACCACTATAAACGTCTGAACAGCCAGCTGTCCAACGAGGTTGAGTTGGGCAAAAGCAATATTTTGCTGATCGGTCCGACCGGTAGCGGAAAAACACTGTTGGCGGAAACCTTGGCGCGTATGCTGAATGTACCGTTTGCGATGGCGGACGCGACCACGCTGACCGAGGCCGGCTATGTAGGCGAAGATGTGGAAAACATTATTCAAAAACTGCTGCAACGCTGCGATTATGATGTGGCAAAAGCCGAGCAAGGTATTGTTTATATTGATGAAATCGACAAAATTACGCGTAAGTCGGAAAATCCGTCAATCACCCGTGACGTCTCCGGCGAAGGTGTGCAGCAGGCGCTGCTGAAACTGATTGAAGGTACGACCGCTTCCGTGCCGCCACAGGGCGGACGCAAGCATCCGCAGCAGGAGTTTTTACGCGTGGATACGTCTAAAATCCTGTTTATCTGTGGCGGCGCGTTTGCCGGTTTGGATAAAGTGGTGGATCAGCGTAATAACGTGCGCAGCGGTATCGGTTTCGGTGCCGAGGTGAAAGGCGAGAAAGATAAAGCCGGTCTCAGCGAATTGCTGAAGCAGGTGGAGCCGGAAGATTTAATCAAATTCGGGCTGATTCCGGAGTTTATCGGCCGTTTGCCAGTGGTGGCTTCTCTGACGGAATTAGATGAAGAAGCGTTGGTGAAAATCTTGACCGAGCCGAAAAATGCGCTGACAAAACAGTATCAAACCCTGTTCAATCTGGAAAATGTGGAACTGGAATTTACCGAAGAAGCGTTGGTGGCGATGGCGAAAAAAGCATTGGCGCGTAAAACCGGCGCACGCGGCTTGCGCTCAATCCTTGAAGCGGTATTGCTGGATACGATGTATGATTTACCGTCATTGGATAATTTGCAAAAAGTGTTGATTGACCTTGCGGTCATCGAGGAGCAGCAACCGCCGAGGTTAGAATACAAGATGGATCAGGCGGGTTAATGCCCCATATTGGTAATTCTATAGTCAAAGTGCGGTTTCCAACCGCACTTTTGTTTTATCCAACCGCTGTTTTGATAGAAAATTTTAGCAAAATATTAAATAGTGCTTGAGATTTTCAAGCAATAACCCAATATAGAATTTATTAATCCCCAATGTAAGCAAGAGAGATGAAATAATGAGCACACAACCAACCATACAAACACATATTCCGGTGTTACCGCTGCGCGATGTCGTGGTATTCCCGTTTATGGTTATGCCTTTATTTGTGGGAAGGGAAAAATCTATTTTGAGCTTGGAAAAAGCGATGGAAAGCGGCAAACAGCTGTTGTTGGTTGCGCAAAAACAAGCGGAACAAGAAGATCCGAGCGGCGATGACATTTATTCCGTCGGTACTTTGGCAAATATTATCCAATTGTTGAAATTACCGGACGGCACGGTCAAGGTGCTGGTCGAAGGGCAAAAACGCGCCAAAATTATTGCATTAAATGATGACGAGTTTCTCTCCGCCGACATTGAAACCATTGACAGCGTGCGGGGCGACGAGCAAGAGCTGGCGATTATTAAAAACAGCAGTTTGGACGAGTTTGACTCCTATGTGCAATTGAACAAAAAAGTGCAGCCGGAAGTGGTGAGCGCATTGCGCAGCATTGATGATGCCGAACGCCTAAGCGATACGATGTCGGCGCATATGCCGATCGCGCTGGAAAACAAGCAGAAATTGTTGGAAAAAAACAATGTGATCGAGCGCTTTGAATTTCTGATCGGCACCATGCAGTCCGAGCTGGATATTTTGCAGGTGGAGAAAAGAATCCGCAGCCGCGTTAAAAAACAGATGGAGAAAAGCCAGCGCGACTATTATCTGAATGAGCAGATTAAGGCGATTCAGAAAGAGTTGGGCGAGCAGGATACCCATAACGATGAGATTGAAGCGTTGCGCCAGAAAATCGAAGAGGCACGCATGCCGATCGAGGTGCGCGAAAAAGCCGAAGCGGATCTGCAAAAATTACGCATGATGTCGCCGATGTCAGCGGAAGCGACGGTGGTGCGCAGCTATATCGAATGGTTGGTGCAAGTTCCATGGCATAAACGCAGCAAAGTGAAAAAAGATTTGGCCAATGCACAAAAAGTGCTGGATGCTGATCATTACGGCTTGGAACGGGTAAAAGAGCGGATCTTGGAATACTTGGCGGTACAAAGCCGTTTGAATCAGGTCAAGGGGCCGATTCTGTGTCTGGTCGGGCCGCCGGGGGTGGGTAAAACCTCGCTGGGGCAGTCGATTGCCAATGCTACCGGACGTAAATATGTGCGTATGGCGTTGGGCGGCGTGCGTGATGAAGCCGAAATCCGCGGACACCGTAAAACCTATATCGGCTCTTTACCGGGCAAATTGATCCAGAAAATGTGTAAGGTCGGGGTTAAAAATCCGCTGTTCCTGTTGGACGAAATCGATAAAATGTCATCAGATATGCGCGGTGATCCGGCTTCGGCTTTGCTGGAAGTCTTGGATCCGGAGCAAAATGCCGCTTTTAACGATCACTATTTGGAAGTGGATTACGATTTGTCCGACGTGATGTTTGTCGCAACTTCGAATTCAATGAATATTCCTGCACCGCTGTTGGATCGGATGGAAGTGATTCGCCTGTCAGGTTATACCGAAGATGAAAAGCTGAATATTGCCAAACGTCACTTGGTGGCAAAACAGATGGAACGCAACGGGCTGAAAAAAGGCGAATTGGCGATTGAAGACAGTGCGATTATGGGCATTATCCGCTTTTATACCCGCGAAGCCGGGGTGCGTTCTCTGGAACGGGATATTTCCAAAATCTGCCGCCGCGCGGTGAAAAACCTGCTGCTGGATAAAAGCGTGAAGTCGTTGGTGGTGAATGAAGATAACCTGCATGATTATTTGGGCGTAAAACGTTTTGAGTACGGGCGTGCCGATACTGAAAACCGTATCGGTGAAGTCACCGGCTTGGCGTGGACAGAAGTGGGTGGTGACTTGCTGACGATTGAAGCGGCTTCGGTTTTAGGGAAAGGCAAATTGAGCTATACCGGTTCGTTGGGCGATGTGATGAAAGAGTCGATTCAAGCGGCAATGACGGTGGTGCGTGCCAGATCAGAACGTTTAGGGATCAATCCGGATTTCTATGAAAAACGCGATATCCATATCCATGTGCCGGAAGGTGCGACACCGAAAGACGGTCCGAGCGCAGGGATTGCCATGTGTACCGCACTGGTATCGAGTCTGACCGGTAATCCGGTGCGTGCGGACGTGGCGATGACCGGCGAAATCACCTTGCGTGGTAAAGTGTTACCGATCGGCGGTTTGAAAGAGAAATTGCTGGCAGCGCACCGTGGCGGTATTAAGCTGGTACTGATTCCGAAAGAGAATATCAAGGATCTAGAAGATATTCCGGATAATGTGAAAGCGCAGTTGGATATCCGTGTGGTAGAAAATATCGACGAAGTGTTGTCACTGGCATTACAAAATCCGCCGGAAGGTATACAAATGGTGACACCGACGGTGGCGACAGCGGAGAAAGTGGTGGTGGCCGGTAAAAAACGCGGCAACAAACCACAACCTTCGTCGATTGTGAATTAATTTACCGTCAAACAAGGCCAAATTGACCGACTGCAATTCGGTAAATTTGGCTTTTTTGCCTTTGGTGGAAACGGATTATTCGTGCATAACACCCGCATTTCACATATAATCCGGCAATATTTTTAGAATTAATCAGCAACGGGAAAACAGTTATGTTGGAAAAATTGGGGAATGGCGTAGGCGGTGTGATGTGGAAAGTTGTCTTTGTACTGATTTCCATTTCTTTTGTATTGGGCGGTGTCGGCACTTATTTGGTTGGCTCGCACGATACTTCGGCAGCCAAAGTCAATGGTGATGAGATCAGCCAGCAGTCATTTCAATCTGCCTTGCAGCTGCAAACGCGTAATTTTAGTGATCAAATGGGAGCGGAATTCTCACTCTTGATGGATTCTCCTGAATTTTCTACTCGTTTCAGACAAGATGTCTTGAACGGTTTGATTGATGAAACGTTGTTGGGACAATATTTACAGTCTTTAGGCTTAGCGGTCAGTGATGAGCAAATCAAACGCGCGATTGTCAGCAGCCCTAACTTCCAAAAAGACGGTAAGTTCGATAATGAACTGTATCAAAGTTTCTTGCGCTTTAACGGCATCAGCGCCGATTATTACGCCCAGACATTGCGCGCTTCGGTTGCGATGCAGCAGTTGCAGCAAGGTTTGTTAGGCTCGGAAACCTTGAGCGAAGCCCATTTGAATCAATTGATTAAACAGATTTTCCAAACCCGCGAAGTGCGGTTGACGGCTTTCCCGTTGGCTGCTGAAATTGAAAAACAGCAGGTGAGTGAGCAGGAAGTCGAACAGTATTATAATGACAATAAAGCCGCATTTATGGTGCCGGAGCTGGTTAAGGTCGAATATGTTGATATTGCCAAACCGGACGTAGAAAAAAATATCAATGTCGGCGATATTGAAATCTCACAGTATTATCAGGACAACAAGGCGCAATTCAGCGGCAAAACCAGCCAGCATTTGGCGCATATCCAGTTGGCAGATCAAGCGACGGCGCAAGATTTATATCAACAGATACAAAACGGTGCTGATTTTGCCGAATTGGCGAAAACACATTCGCAAGATAAATTGTCGGCAGTCAATGGCGGCGATCTGAGCTGGTCGACCGACGGCGCTTTCCCAGCGGCCTTTGAAAATGCGGCTTATGAAACCGACGTCGGCGCAGTCAGCCAACCGGTGAGTGTCGATGGGGCGTACCATTTGATTAAGGTGCTGGAGCGCAAGCAAGGCGAAGTGCAGCCGTTGGATCAAGTGAAAAGCCAAATAGCCGACACAATTCGTAACGAGCAAACATCAAGCGGCTTCTTCCGTCTGGAAAAAGAAGCGGCGGAAAAAGCGTTTGAAAATCAGGCTTCACTCGCCGACGTAGAACAAGCCGTCGGTAAAAAAGCCGCCCAAACCGACTATTTTTCACGCCAAGATGTGCCGACCGCACTGAATTTCCCGAATGTGGTCTATAACATTTTCGATACCGATTTGCTGCAAGGCGGCATGAATTCGGAAGCAATTAACGTCGGAGAACAGCATTCGATAATTGTGCGCGTAGTGGATCACAAAGCCGCTAGCACAAAAACACTGGAAGAAGCAAAAGCCGATATTGTGACGTTCCTGAAACAGCAGAAAGCCGAAGCGTTTTTACTGAGTGAAGCGCAAAAAGCGGCGGCGGCATTGAATCAGGGCGATACGCAACAAGCACAGCCGCAAAATGTCGTATTGCCGCAAGGTGTAAGTTTGGCAGCGCAAACACAACGTTTCGTTTATGCCAGAATGCAGGATGCGCAGTTGCGCGAAGGGGTGTTTTCGATTCCGGCGGCAGAAGGTAAAAGCGTATATAAAGCGTTGCAAGACGGCAACGGCGAAGTTTATTTGGCGGAGTTGGTCAGTGTCAGCGACGGTGTCGCCGACAGCAATGAGCAACAGGCTTTGGCGCTCAGTTATTTGCAGGGCAAGCAGCTGCAAACATATAACAGTCTGATCCAATCCTTGCGTAATCAGGCGAAAATCGAAATTAATCAAGATTTTATCCAACAACGTGATTTACCCTAATCCGCGATATTTGACTCTCGTTCCCCGTCTTTGGACGGGGATTTTTTTACCGCACTTCATGCGGTCTTGACAGGGCAACCGCGCACTTTGTCTAATAATCAACCAACAACACCAAACATCAGCTCTGACCTGAATTCATCTGACCAACCCGCTGCTTTCAGCTTCATCCGCATACTCATTTTAGCCGGGTGAAGCCGCGATAAATTCAACGCAAAACGGCGCAATATCGCCATATTCTCCGCGCCGTCATCCTTGCTTATCACACAATCATCTTCCCGATAGACCATATCCAGCACCCAGTGCGCCTTATTCTCCACTTCCCAATGACCGCGAATACTGTGCGATAATTGCTCCGCACTTGCC
>NZ_FWWV01000001.1:162602-351884 GCF_900176075.1 Pasteurella testudinis DSM 23072 | reverse complement strand
GTATTCGCGGTCATTGGGAAGTGGAGAATAAGGCGCACTGGGTGCTGGATATGGTCTATCGGGAAGATGATTGTGTGATAAGCAAGGATGACGGCGCGGAGAATATGGCGATATTGCGCCGTTTTGCGTTGAATTTATCGCGGCTTCACCCGGCTAAAATGAGTATGCGGATGAAGCTGAAAGCAGCGGGTTGGTCAGATGAATTCAGGTCAGAGCTGATGTTTGGTGTTGTTGGTTGATTATTAGACAAAGTGCGCGGTTGCCCTGATTAAATGCCAAATTTCCCCTGAAAGTGCGGTATCGGCTAAAATCCGATGCCGCCGGAAATGCCAAATTGGCCGCTAACGCCCAAACTTCCGCCGCCGACGCTGCCGCCGACCCCGGTGTTGTTACAGGCCGCCAGACAGCATGCGAATGCGAGAATTAACATCACTTTCATTTTTTCGCCTCTTGCAACAAATATTCAAATAATTTCAAGCTGGCCAGCAAATCCTTGCCGGCAATCGGGTAAAACGGTTTAAACAACGTATAAAGAAAACGGCGTTTATATAAGATCGCCAATGCATATTGCCAGGTTGCTTCGCCGCCGCATGTGCGGTATTTGCCGACCGCACTTTCTATCATCGCTTGCGGAATAGTGTTGCGGTAAAGATCATGAACGAAAATAATCAGATCTCTGGCTTTGTTCCACTGCAAGCGATCGACATTCAGTTTCGACTCAAAATCGATAAACCGCACTTTGCCGTTATTCCAGCCGATATCGCGGATCGCCGGACGGCCGTGCACCAAGTCCAGCGTATGCAATTGCGCCAGCGCCGCCGCACAATCCTCCAGCACTTCCTGCTTTTTCGCCGGCGTAAACTGCGGATTTTTCAACCATTGGTTGGCGGTGATACCGGCATCTTTCAACACAAAATAGTCATCATGCCACGCCACCAGCTCGGCGCAAGGCGCGCCCAACTTATTCAGATATTGCAAAGCCTGGATTTCCTGCTGCAACGCCCGCTTTGGATTGGCTTTTAAAATTCGCATAAAACCGGTGGTGTGTTCAGCCTGTTTTAGCCAGTATTTTTCATTTTCAAACTCAAACGCCACTACTCGCATATCCTTATTGGTATTGAGTACATCAGCGATCATTTGTTGTAAATTTGTTACCATTATCCGTTATGCAAAACGAAAAGAGCGGTGATAACCGCTCTTTGCTACTCGCAATCTCATAGAAATTATTTTTTAGTCAGTGTTAAACTGGCCACCCGTTCACCTTGCAATTGGCAATCCATATTGTAATACTGATTGCCGTTCAAGCGTACATCCGCCGTTAAACGGCTGGTGCTGTTGGCTTTGTTCGCCGAGCTGCGGAATACGCGTTTGGTCGAGGCCACTTGCTGAATTTTGGCGATACACAAATAGTTCAACTTGGCATCACCGCCGGTTCTGATCGAGCCGACAGAGCGATCCGCCGAATTGCTGCCCAACATGGCCGCCAGTTTTTTCGCGCCAGCGCTTAATTCACTCTGCTTTTTCGCAGCCGCTTCTGCCGATAATTTCAGCTCGCCGCCGTTACTGTTCAATGCGGTAATCAGCTTGCCGGCGCTGTCAAATTCATAGCTGCCGTCGGCATCTTGTACGCCGTACAATTTTCCGCCTTTATAAAAGACTTTCGTCGTCCCTTTTTCATTCTGCGCAATCACATAACTCAGGCTACCGCCGCTAGAATACGCTTTGTACACATCTTGATTCAGTTGATATTGAAAGCTGTTCTGATTTGCCGCCGCCTGCTCCAATTGAGCAAAAGATTGGTTCAATGCGGTATTTGCTGTCGAAGCCGGTGAACTCATGCCGCTTTCGCCGGTCAAATTACTACAGGCGGACAATGCGAAAACTGCTGACAAAACCGCAACTTTTGTAATAGAGTGTTTCATAGGATTCCTTATTTCATGTGATACCAGTTGATTAATATAAAACCAAGTGGTTAAAACTTGTTCGTCAAACGGACACATTCTATCTTTTTTTTGGAATAATTTAAACCTTCGAGGACGTTTTTATGCTTCAAATGCGATTTATCCGCACCCTACTTATTTTCTTTTTCGCCATGCCGCTCTTCGCCCAAGCCAGCCATATTGAGATCAGCGAAGCGCAAATCAATCAATATCTCAACAAAAAGCTGGGCTTTAGTGACCAACTTAATCTGCCGGGCATTATCAAGATCCAGTACCAAGTGGATCAAATGCAGGCCAAAGTAGGACAAAAAGAGAGTAATAAAATCGAGCTGGACGGTATTGTTAGCGCCGGTTTTCAGTATAACGGCAAGCAGTTTGACAGCCGGATCAATCTGGTGCTGGACGTCGAACCGGAATATAACGCCGAGCAAGGATCGGTATACTTGAAAAACCTGCGTGTGCTGCGCTGGTCGTCCGAACCGCAGCAATATGCTGATCAATTACAGTTGATTATGCCGATGTTAAACAGCACCGCACAGGCATTGTTGAACCAATTTCCGGTTTATACTTTGGACAGCCAAGATCAAACCCAAAATCTGATTAAAAACATGGTGAAAAAGCTCACCGTGCGCGAAGGCAAAATCCTGTTGGAAACCGCGAGCACCGTTCTTTAAACCGCACTTAAACCGCACTTTGATGTCGGGCTTGAAGCCCGACTTATCAGGTTCACGACTTAAAAATTGACGCTTGGAAAATTAACGGCTCATAAACAATGCCGCTGCGCCGCGCACGCCGCCGGAGTCGCCGTATTTGGCTTTTTTGATCACCGGCACGACCGCACTTCGCATCAAATGCGCCGGCAAGGCTTTCGGCAGGGCTTCATACAAATAATCAAAATTGGACAACCCGCCGCCCAGCACAATCATGTCCGGATCCAGCGCGGTGATGATGTTGCCGATACTGATTGCCGCCAACTCGACAAACAGTTGTACGAATTTTAGCGCGGTGTCGTCTCCGGCATAAAAACGTTCGATAATCTCTTTGGCGGAAAGCGCCTCCCCTTCCAGATCACGATACAACATTTCAAAACCGCGGCCAGACAGATAGGTGTCCAAGCATGCCCGATTGCCGCAACCGCAATCGTAAATCGGAGCGTTGTCCCAACCCAGCAGTTTCAAAGCGTGGTAATTCAGCTGAATATGTCCCAACTCGCCCGCCATGCCGACATGTCCCGAATGCGCTTTGCCGTTAAACACCAAGCCGCCGCCAAATCCCGTCCCCAGAATCAGCCCCAACACAAACGGATATTGCTGATTCTCTTCTGCCCAAGCCTCGGAAATGGCAAAACAGTTGGCATCGTTTTCCGCCCGCACTTCGCGCTCCAAACGTTTGCTCAAATCAAACAGAATCGGGCGGTTATCCGCTGCCCGGATATTGGTGATTTCCGCCAAACCGGTTTCACGGTTGACAAAACCCGGAATCCCGATTCCTACCGAGCCTTTACAGTCGAAACGGTTGTCAGCGCGCTCGACCAGTCCAGCCACCGCCTCAATCCATTCCAAATAGTCTTCTTTCGGGGTATTAACCCGCTCCGAGTGCAATTTTTCTAATTTTTGGTTAAAAACCGCCAACTCGATTTTTGTGCCGCCAATATCCAAACCGTAGTAATACATAATCCGCTCCTTGCTATTTTTTGCCGATTCTACCGAAAATCTCTGCGTTTTTCTTTGATAAACCGCACTTTTCTTCAAAAAAACAGTCTGTTTAAACGACAACACTGTTTATTAGTCTTAATCTACAACAACTATCGAATCCATATCAAAAAAAGAGATCTGTAATATAAAGGAAAAAGGCTATACTGGCCGCGTAATCTGATAACCGATCTGTTAAGGAATAACACTCATGTCTAAAATCCAGTTGGTTGCCGAAGCCAAATTACCAACCCAATTCGGTATTTTTCGTATGGTCGGGTTTGAATTTCCCGATAGCCACAAAGAACACGTCGCCTTGGTGATGGGCGATGTCAGCAACAGTGACGAGCCGGTATTGGCGCGGATCCATTCCGAATGTTTAACCGGCGATGCTTTGCACAGCCTGAAATGCGACTGCGGCTTTCAGCTGGAAACCGCACTTCGGCAAATCAGCGCGGCAGGACGCGGTGTCTTGATTTATCACCGCGAAGAGGGGCGCGGTATCGGTTTGATCAATAAAATCCGTGCTTATGCCCTGCAAGATCAAGGCTTGGACACCATCGAAGCCAACGAAGCGCTGGGCTTTGCCGCCGACGAACGTAACTTTACGGTCTGTGCCGATATTTTCGAGTTGTTGGGCGTGAAGCAAGTGCGGTTACTCACCAATAACCCGAATAAAATCGACACCATGCGCAACGCCGGAATCAACGTGGTCGAGCGAGTGCCGTTAAATGTCGGTGAAAACCGCTACAACACGGCATACCTTGCCACCAAAGCGGAAAAAATGGGGCATTTGATTGTGCATGACGAAAAACACGAACAGCACCGACACGGCGTTTGCTACTCTTGTCAGGGCGAGCAGCTGAAAAGCGAAGCATAACCGCACTTTGCTTGACCTTAACCGCACTTCGATTGGAAAAAACCTCAAGTGCGGTTTTCTATGTGCTTATAACGCCTAATTAACCCGATAGACCGGTTTGTCCGCGCAGTTCGGATATAACAGGGCATTGATCAGATTATCCACCGCACAAGCCTGCATCGCATAACGGGTTTCTGCCGTCGCCGAGCCGATATGCGGCAAACAGATAATATTTTCCAGCGTCAGCAACGGCGAATCCGCCGCAATCGGTTCTTCGCGGTAAACATCTAAGCCGGCGGCTAAAATCCGTTTGGTTTTTAGCGCCTGATACAGTGCCTGTTGATCGACCGTGTTGCCGCGCCCGAGATTGATAAAAATCGCACTGGGTTTCATCAGTGCAAACGCTTTTCCGTCGATCACATTTTGCGTTTGCGCCGTTGACGGTAGCATATTGACTACAAAATCCGCCGTCGCCAGCAGCTGATCCAGTTCGCAGCGCTTCGCTTGAAAAGTGCGGTCAACCTCGGTTTTATCATGACGGGCGGTGTAGCACACCGGCATACCGAAACCGAAATAAGCCCGTTGCGCAATCGCCCGTCCGATTCGCCCCATGCCTAAAATGCCGATGGTTTTATGGTGTACGTCCACCCCGAAATAGCCGCTTTCGCTCTGCTTGCTCCAACGTCCCTGTTTCACCGCCGAATCCAGCTCGCACACCCGTCTTGCCGCCCCCAATATCAACGCAAACGCCAAATCGGCAACGGTATCGTCCAACACATGCGGTGTGTGGGTCAACACCACTTGATGCCGCTGCAACGCCGCCAAATCATATTGATCATAACCGACGGAAACGGTCGAGGCAGCCTGCAATAACGGCGCTTGTTGCAGCAAGGCTTCGTCTACCCGTAAACCGGTGCCGATGATCCCGACCGCACTTGCCAACTGCGCGCGCAATAACGTAATATTTTGAGCGGATAAGGTTTCAAACACCGCCAATTGAAAATGTTGTTCCAGCTTGCCCAACAACGCAGGCGGCAATTTGGTATGTACGATTATTAGCGGTTTCGACATCAGCGGCTCCTTACTGTTGACCGATTTTGCGGTATAGATCACGACTGTCGATGCCGCTGTTGACCGCCGGTACGGCGTAACCCGCCAAATCGGATTTAATCAGATAATCACGGTAATATTGAAACAGCGGCAGCACGACTTGCTCTTGGTTAATGATTTTTTCGATTTGCTGATAGATTTGCAACCGCTCACTGTCGCTGACCGCACTTTGCAGGCTTTTTTGCAGTAATTCGTCCAGTTCGTGGTTTTGATACGCCATTTTATTGTTGGCGCTTTGGCTGTGCAGAATATTCAAAAACGCGGACGGTTCGGGATAATCGGCACACCAGCCGGAACGGATCAGATCAAAATCCCCTTGCGCGCGCTTTGCCAACAACTGCTGGCGTGTCAGCGGATCGGCCTGAATCTGAATCAAATCCGATTGCGATAGCATACGGATCATGCGCTCGGCAATTTGCGGGTGAATACCCTGCTGTTCATAACTTAAACGCAGGCGCAACGGCTTTCCGCTGTTAACGCCGGCTTGTGCCAAAAGTTGTTCGACAACGGTCGGCGCCCACCCCTCTTCCTGCTCCGATGACTGCAAACTGCGCGGCAAAAACTTGCCGTTACTGCGCATACTGTTCAAACCGCCGCTGAAATTATCCGCATTAATTTCCTGTAGTGAAATCATTGCCGCCAACGCTTTGCGCACCGCACTTTGCTTTAATTGCGGGTGGCGGAAATTAAATTCATAATAGTAAGTGCACAAGCTCGGCAACGCCACGCGCAGCATATTCTCCGGCACGGCGCTTCCTGCCGCCGGCAGTTGCAGCACATCGATATTCGCCGCACGCTCATTTTCGTGTAGCGCTTGGTAACTGACATTACGGAAGAAAACACTATTGCGGTTCCAATAAAACGGATTTTTTTCCAACAAGAGATCAGAACCATGTTGATATAGCAGGCGATACGCACCGTTGGTCACGACCGCAGCGTGATTTTCCTGCCCTTCCTGAGGTTGCTCAACAGGATTGTTGTCGCCTTGATAAACGGGAAACAGCGCAACATGGCTTAACATTTGCGGCAAATGAGGAACCGGCTGCGATAAGGTGAGCTGTAAGGTGTGTTCGTCCAGCGCTTTAATGCCCAACATTTCTACGCCGTACGCTTTATTCAACACTTGTTCGGCGTTTTCCAGCGCGATAAAGCGCAGGTATTCGCTCAACGGATTGTTCTCCGCCTGTGCCGCCAGCGCATACCAGCTTTGCACAAAATCCTGTGCGGTCAAGGCGCTTCCGTTCGACCATTTCAAATCGGGTTGTAAATGAAAAGTCCAGATTTTATAATCCTGCTGTTGCCAAGATTGCGCCGCGCCGCCCTGCAATTTTCCCTCTTTGTCGACGCGCACCAAACCTTCGTATAGATCGCGAATCAGCGGCAACTGCAAGTCGTCGCGTAGCTGCTGCGGCTGCAAATCGAATCCTTGCGCATAGATCCCACGCGTTAACAGATGGCGGCTTTCGTCCGGTTGTTCGGTTTGAGTTTGCGGCGCAGTAGTTTTATCGTCCGCCGGTTTTTGCTGCCAATCGCAAGCGGTTAGCAAAACCGCCAACGCCAAACAACATAACGGCGCAAACCACAGGTTAAACCGGATAAAAACCGCACTTTTCATCTTATGCCAAAAACCAAACATCTTTAATTCACCAAGCCCGGGAACAGATTGCCGATGCCGGCGGCGGCAACTTCGATCCCCAGCGCCATCAAAATCACGCCCATGATCCGAGTAACGACATTGCTGCCGGTGTTGCCGAGCGTTTTCACGACGAACGGTGCGGAGCGGAACAGAAAATACACAAACAGCGAAAACAGTAAAATCGCGATGGTAAAGCCGATAAAATCGATCCAAGTATGGTAGCGCGAAGCCCAAACGATAGTCGAACTGATCGTGCCCGGCCCCGCCATAATCGGCATCGCCAACGGCACGACCGAAATGTTGCCGTAATCGGACAGATCCGCACTTTTTTCCTCTTTATTTTGTTTCTGTTCACCCAGCTTACCGCTGATCATGCTCATTGCAATTGACACGATCAGAATACCGCCGGCGATACGGAAGGCATTCAGAGAAATATTAAAAAGGTTCAGGATAATCTGCCCGAGATAGAGGCTGGTAAGCAAGATCACCGCCACCGAAATGCACATCACCAGATTGGTTTTGTTGCGTTGGGCTTCGTATTGATTAGAGGTCATACCGACAAAAATCGGCAAGACGCCAAACGGATTCACCACGGCGACCAGGCCGATAAAAAACTGAATATAAATGGAATAGTTGAAATCCGCCATCACGAATTTTCCTCTTGCAATACCGCATAATGATACTCCGCATTATGCCATATTCAACAGATAACAGCTATTCCGTTTAATCCAAACGGTTAAGCAAAACGCTGTAACCGACAGAAAGCGAGCTGTCGTCGTTTTCAACCAGCGTCGCCGAACAGATCGCATTCATCAACCAGCGCTGAGCCGTACCTTGTCGAGGGCTTTCCCATGTCGACTCAGGCGCAGACACGCTGGTTTCATCGGTGTTGGTGGTGTAAGTATAGGTTATCGCGGTAACACTGGTGCGTTCGCGGCAGTTATATATTTTGACGTCGGAATAAATATTGTATTTATCACTCGCGCCCAGCGAAGCAAGGCGATAACCGGCATACTGCCCGAAACCGACCCGCACTTTGCCCAAACGCACATTGTAGTCATCGATATAGAGGTAAGCGCTCGGATTGACCGTATCAATATTCTGCAACTTAACCGGTTCAAACTGTTCCACTGCCTTGCTTTGCTGATTCAGTTGATTTATCCAGTCACGGGCTTTCTGTAGGCGTTTGATCTTTTTTTCGCTCAATTCAGGTTGTTGCGCGCTACTGATCGTATGTGAAGCTTTAATCACTTTTTCAGTGCCGGCACCAACACTGAGGTTGGGATAAGAAACTTTGTTGTCCCAGCGATTGATCGAATAATTTTGGCATGCGGTTGTGAGTAATGATACAAAAACCATTATCTCAAATTTGTTTAAATTCATTTTATTATTATACCGTTATCAACTTTTTCAGCACTGTGCTTATTTTTACTAACGCTAACTATACGTTACTATTTCAAAAGTGTCCGATTATTCTATAGCGAACGGCACCAAATGTAAAAATACTTTTAATGTCAACTTTACTCAACGCCTTGTTAACTATTAAAAATTCCATGCTTTAACCCCGTCTTTCCAGCATCTGGGCTTAAAATAGCGGCGCGAATGCAAATAAACAGGAATTAAGATTGTCCGTTTCTCCGCAGGTTTGATAGAATTGGCGCAATTTTGCATTTAACTTGATAACCCAATAATAGAAGCAGATATGACAACCTCGAATTACCAAGCTGATGATATTACCGTTCTCAAAGATCTCGAACCGGTGCAACTGCGACCGGGTATGTACACCGACACCACCCGCCCGAACCATTTAGGGCAGGAAGTGATCGACAACAGTGTCGACGAAGCCATTTCCGGCTATGCCGGCAAAATCGATGTGATTTTACACGAAGATCAATCGCTGGAAGTGATTGATAATGGACGCGGCATGCCGGTCGACATTCACCCGATCGAAAAAATTTCCGGCGTTGAATTAATCCTGACCAAGCTGCACGCCGGCGGCAAATTTTCCAATAAGAATTACCAGTTCTCCGGTGGTTTGCACGGGGTCGGCATTTCAGTGGTGAACGCGTTGTCGGATCGGGTCGAAGTGACGGTGAAGCGCAACGGCGAAATCTACAAAATCGCCTTTGCCAACGGCAAAAAAATCGAAGAATTGCAAGTAATCGGCAGTTGCGGACGGCGCAACACCGGCACCACCGTGCGCTTCTGGCCGAATCCGAAATATTTCGACTCGGCGAAGTTTTCCGTCAGCCGTTTAAGCCATTTATTGCGCGCCAAAGCGGTGCTGTGCCCGAAACTGGAAATCACCTTCACCGATAAAGTCAACAACACCCAAGCCAGCTGGTGCTATCAGGACGGGCTGTCCGATTATCTGCAAGAGAGCGTGCAAGGCTTTGAAACCGTCCCCGAAACGCCGTTCGTCGGCGAATTTAAAGCGGAAAACGAAGCCGTGACTTGGGCGCTGATGTGGTTGCCGGAGGGCGGCGAACTGTTGGGCGAAAGCTATGTCAACCTGATCCCGACGCCGCAGGGCGGCACGCATGTCAACGGCTTACGCCAAGGACTGCTCGATGCGATGCGCGAATTTTGCGAATTCCGCAACTTGCTGCCGCGCGGCGTAAAACTAACCGCCGATGACATTTGGGATCGCTGTGCTTATGTACTGTCGCTGAAAATGCAAGATCCGCAATTCGCCGGACAGACCAAAGAGCGGTTGTCATCGCGCCAAAGTGCGGTTTTTGTCGCCGGTACGGTGAAAGACGCATTCAGTTTGTGGCTCAATCAAAACGTGCAACAAGCGGAATTGCTGGCGGAAATGGCAATCAACTCCGCCCAGCGCCGTTTGCGCGCGGCGAAAAAAGTGGTACGCAAAAAACTGGTCAGCGGCCCTGCGCTGCCGGGCAAACTGGCGGATTGCAGCAGTCAGGATCTGGCTAAAACCGAGCTATTTTTGGTCGAGGGGGATTCCGCCGGCGGCTCGGCAAAACAGGCGCGCGACCGCGAATATCAGGCGATTTTGCCGTTGCGCGGTAAGATTTTAAACACTTGGGAAGTCTCGTCCGATCAAGTGTTGGCGTCCAACGAAATCCACGATATTGCAGTGGCGTTAGGCATCGATCCCGACAATGACGATCTGTCGCAATTGCGCTACGGTAAAATCTGTATCCTCGCCGATGCGGACTCCGACGGGTTGCACATCGCCACCCTGCTCTGTGCGCTGTTCCTGCGTCACTTTCCAAAATTAGTGCAGCAAGGCCATGTTTATGTGGCAATGCCGCCGCTCTATCGGATCGATCTGGGCAAAGAGGTGTTTTATGCCTTAGACGAAGGGGAAAAAGAGGGCATTCTCGATCGCTTAAAAGGCAAGCGCGGCAAACCCAACGTACAACGTTTCAAAGGGTTGGGTGAAATGAACCCGTTGCAGTTGCGCGAAACCACCATGGATCCGAACACCCGCCGTTTGGTGCAACTGACTTATCAAGCCGGTGATATTCTGGATCAAAGTGCGGTCAGCGAAGATGAAACCGCCGATCAAACCTTAGAATTAATGGATATGCTACTGGCGAAAAAGCGCGCGGAAGATCGTAAAAATTGGCTGCAAAGTAACGGCGATCAAGCCGAATTAGCACTCTAAGCGCAAGGGAGATCAAGATGAAACGACGTACCTTATTGACTGCTGCAAGCGCAGTATTATCCGCCTCCTTAGTGATACCGAAAATCACTTTAGCACAGCAAACGCAAACCCCAAGTGCGGTTGCCACTGAATCCGTGCATGATTTACCGACGATTGAAGCGCAATTAGGCTTCGCTCCGAATGCCGCTCCGCCGACCGGACGTGATTATCCGGCAAAAGTACTGGTTAAGCTGCAGGTTGAAGAAAAAGTGATGCAATTGATGGACGAAGTGGAATTCAAATACTGGACTTTCAACGGCACTGCGCCCGGTCCGTTTATTCGGGTACGCGAAGGGGATCAAGTGGAAATCCAGCTCACCAACCCCGTCGACTCCAAATTGCCGCACAGCCTCGATCTGCATGCGGTCACCGGCCCCGGCGGTGGTGCAACGGCCAGTCTGACTGCGCCCGGGCGCATTTCAACCTTCGCCTTTCAAGCGTTAAAACCCGGGTTATATCTGTATCATTGTGCCGCCATGCCGATGGCGGTGCATATCGGCAAAGGCATGTTCGGCTTGATGTTAGTCGAGCCGAAAGAGGGTTTACCGGCGGTCGATAAAGAATTTTATATCGTACAAAGCGAATTTTATACCCGCGGCGCCTTTGGCGAGCCCGGCTTGCAAGCGTTTGATATGAACAAAGCGATTGATGAACGCGCCGATTATGTGGTGTTTAACGGGCATGTCGGGGCGATTGCCGGCGACAATGCACTCAAAGCCAAGGTCGGTGACAAAGTGCGGTTTTATCTGGGCAATGCCGGACCGAATCTGATGTCATCACTGCATATCGTCGGCAGTATTTTTGATCAAGTGCGGGTGGAAGGCGGTTCACTGTTGAATCATAATGTGCAGACCACCATGATCCCGGCTGGCGGCGCCACCATTGCCGAAACCACGCTCTTGGTGCCCGGCAGCTACACCATTTTGGATCATGCGATTTTCCGCGCAATGCACAAAGGCACACTCGGACAGTTGATCGTTGAGGGCGAAGAGAATAAAACCCTGTATTCCGGCAAAATCAGCGATACCGCAATCACCCCGTAATAAAGATAATTAAACAAAGAGAAAGCAATGGATCAAATCATCAACTATGAAGGCGTGGAACAAATGCCGCTCGGACATTTCACCGAGAAAGCCTATTTAAACTATTCGATGTATGTGATTATGGATCGCGCGCTGCCGTTTATCGGCGACGGCTTGAAACCGGTGCAACGGCGGATTATTTACGCGATGTCGGAACTGGGGCTGAACGCCTCCGCCAAATACAAAAAATCGGCGCGTACCGTCGGCGATGTGCTGGGGAAATTCCACCCGCATGGCGACAGTGCCTGTTACGAAGCGATGGTGTTGATGGCGCAGCCGTTTTCCTACCGCTATCCGTTGGTGGACGGGCAAGGCAACTGGGGCGCGGCGGACGATCCGAAATCCTTTGCCGCCATGCGTTACACCGAATCGCGTTTATCCAAAATCGCCGAAGTGTTGCTGTCCGAATTGGGGCAAGGCACGGTTGATTATCAGCCGAATTTTGACGGCACGTTAGACGAACCGCAATATTTACCGGCACGTTTACCGCACATTCTGCTCAACGGTACTACCGGCATTGCGGTTGGCATGGCGACCGATATTCCGCCGCATAACATCAATGAAATCGCCGAAGCAGCGGTGTGTCTCTTGGATAATCCGCAAACCACGCTAGAGCAATTATTAACCATTGTACAAGGCCCTGACTTCCCGACCGAAGCGGAAATTATCACACCGAAAACTGAGATCGCCAAAATTTATCAAAACGGACGCGGCTCAGTCAAAATGCGTGCGGTGTGGAAAAAAGAAGACGGCGAAATTATCGTGACCGCACTTCCGCACCAAACCTCCGGCTCGAAAGTGATTGCGCAGATCGCCGAACAGATGCGCAATAAAAAGCTGCCGATGGTGGACGATCTGCGTGATGAATCCGATCACGAAAATCCGACGCGAATCGTGATCGTGCCGCGTTCCAATCGGGTTGATGCCGAACCGTTGATGGATCATTTGTTTGCCACCACCGATCTGGAAAAAAGCTATCGGGTGAACATGAACATGATCGGACTGGATCAAAAACCGGCGGTCAAAAACCTGCATACGATTCTGAGCGAATGGCTGACTTTCCGCCGCACCACCGTCACCCGTCGGCTGCAATACCGCTTAGACAAAGTGCTGGCGCGACTGCATATTTTAGACGGTTTGATGATCGCTTATTTGAATATTGACGAAGTGATTGACATTATCCGCAACGAAGACGAGCCAAAAGCGGTGTTAATGCAACGCTTCAACCTCAGCCAAATTCAGGCAGACGCCATTTTGGATCTGAAATTACGTCATTTGGCAAAACTGGAAGAGGTCAAAATTCAGGCGGAACAAGACGAACTGGCGCAAGAGCGCGACCAACTGCAACTGATTTTAGGTTCGGAACGCCGCTTGAATACCCTGATCAAAAAAGAGATTCAGCAAGACGCCAAAACCTACGCCAGCCCACGCCGCTCGCCGATTGTCGAGCGTGCCGAAGCCAAAGCGATTTCCGAAACTGAAATGCTGCCGACCGAACCGGTGACGGTGATTTTATCGGAAATGGGCTGGGTGCGCTGTGCCAAAAGCCACGATATTGACGTACAGGGTTTGAGCTATAAGAGCGGTGACCGCTATCTGCAACACGCCTACGGCAAAAGCAATCAAGCGGCGGTGTTTATCGACAGCAGCGGCCGCAGTTATGCGCTCGATCCGCTGTCGTTGCCGTCGGCACGTTCGCAGGGCGAGCCGCTGACCGGCAAACTCAGCCTGCCAAACGGTGCGGCGATCGAGCAGTTATTAATGGATAAAGAGGATCAAGCCTACTTAATGGCATCGGATTCCGGTTACGGTTTCGTATGTAAATTTGAAGATTTGATCTCGCGTAACAAAGCCGGTAAAGCCTTGATCAGTCTGACGGAAAATGCCAAAGTGCTGCCGCCGCAGGCGGTATTAGGCGAAGATATGCTGCTGGTCGCGATCTCTTCTATCGGTAAAATGCTGATTTTTCCGGTGGCGGATCTACCGATTCTGTCGAAAGGCAAGGGCAATAAAATCATCGGCATACCGTCTGCCAACGCCAAATCGCGTGAAGAACTGTTAAGCCGTATCCTACTAATCAAACCGGAAAACAGCCTGATTTTCCACGCCGGACGCCGCAAAGTCACCCTAAAACCGGACGATTTGGAAAAATTCAAAGGCGAACGCGGCCGCCGCGGCGGACAGTTGCCAAGGGGATTGCACAGCGGTGTAGAGATTGAAGTGGTATAGAAAAAACCAAACCGCACTTTGCTAAATAATCCGTTCATTTTACTATAAATTATGCGCCTATCTAGGCGCATAATTTGTTATTGCATCTTTTGAAATACTCTTGTTAAGCTAACTTCGTTCTTGGTAACAATCAATGACGAGGGTATTGCTATGAAATCCAATTTTAAAGATGAAATACAAGTTTTTGGTCGTTCTCTCCTGCTCCCGATTGCTGTTTTAGCCCCTGTTGGCATGATTATGGGAATCTGTAGCGCTTTAGGGCAAAGTTATATGATTGCCAAGTTTCCATTTTTGGGTAATGAGGTATGCAAAGCCATTTTCTCTTCTGCCGGTTCAATTGCTAGCGTTATCTTCCAAAATATTCCTCTGCTTTTTGCTATGGGCGTTGCTTACGGCATGTCGAAAAAAGAGAAAGGGATTGCAGTGTTTGCTGCCGTCATTGCCTATCTTACCTTGTTAATTTCAATGAATGTCCATTTAAAACTCTCAGGTGAATTAGTTAAAGAAAATATGGCGCTTGTCGCTCAAGGCATGGTGTTAGGCATTCATACTCTGAAAATCGAGGCCCTTGGTGGCATTATTGCTGGTTTACTGGCAGCAAAAGTAACTGACCGCTTTTATCGTTTGCAACTGCCGCTGGCATTTGCATTTTTCAGCGGCAAAAAATCGGTTGCCATCATTACGATTGGCTTAATGATTCCTATCGGCTTGCTTATTCCCTTTGTTTGGGACTGGTTTACTTTCTGTATGAATCAAATTTCTACCATTTTAATGGCCGAACATATCGGTTCGGGTATCTACATGGCTTTAAATCGGTTATTGATTCCGTTTGGATTACACCATGTCTTAAGTTCGACCATTCGCTTTACTGAAGCCGGTGGCACATATTTAATTGATGGTGAAACCTATGTCGGCATTCTGCCCGCGATGAATAAAATTTTATTTGAACTCGGACCGAATAGCGATGCTTGGGCTGAACATATGCCGACCCTAGCCAGTTATCTGGCCTCTGCGCAGATGCAAACCACCTTATTTCGCATTCCGGCAATCGGCTTAGCGATGTATCATATGGCACACACTAAAAATAAACCGTTTGCCAAAGGAATTATTCTGACTATTGTGCTGACGTCATTCTTAGGTAACATAACTGAACCACTCGAATTCTCATTTTTATTCATTGCACCAAAACTGTTTATTGTCTATGCCATTCTTTGTGGTGTACTAACCATACCGATTCAAATGCTCGGCATCTCAATCGGCTACATTCGCGGCACAATCTTTGATTTCGGTATCTTCGGGTTGATGTATGAAAATACCAATTGGGTCAATCTGGTACTATTGGGCATTGTCAATTTCGTGGTGTTCTACTTCGTGTTTCGCTATGCGATTGCAAAATTTGATATTAAAACGCCGGGGCGCGAAGATGAAACCTCCGACAGCACGCTGCTAAACAATAAAGAATATGACAAAGTCGCACATTTAGTCATTGACGGCTTAGGCGGTAAACAGAACATTAAACAAGTTGAAAACTGCGTGTCTCGTTTACGAGTTGATGTTGTAGATCAGAAAAAATTGAACATGGAATTAATTCGGGATTCAGGCTCGCTCGGCACATTTATTCCTTCTGGCAATCATATTCATATCGTATTCGGTCCGCACGTTGAATTTGTCCGCAATGCGGTTGATGATCAACTTTCCGGTTCATTAACTAAGGAATAGGCGATGAAAGCTCTCTATGATTCAAAAAGTAAGACTATTGATGACCGAGGAATGAAAGCCTTGTTCACCTTTGAAGCGCGGGTTCAATCTTGGCTTGATGTTGAAGCGGCGTTGGCATTAGCGCAATCCGAAGTCGGCCTGATTCCACCGGATGTCGGGCAAAAAATTGCCGACAAGTGCCACGTTGATCAAATTGATCTACAAGAAATGGATCGCTTATTGCAACAGATCGGACACGGTTTTGTGCCACTTATCAAAGTGTTAATTCATGCCTGTGATGCGGAAAGCGGAAAATATGTGCATTACGGCGTGACTACGCAAAATATTCAGCAGAGCGGGCATTTACTGCTGGTTAAAAAATTTCACCGCACTTTAATCGGATTCTTAAAGGATATTTTACTGAATTTAAGCCGTTTAGCCGAACAACATAAACTCACGATTATGCCCGGTAGAACACACGGTAAACACGCCTTACCGATTACTTATGGTTATAAGGTTGCGGTCTGGATTGACGAACTACTCGCGGCAATCGAACGTTTGGAAGAAGCGGAAAAACGGGTTTTTCGAGTAATGATGGGCGGTGCAGTCGGGGCGTTTCACGCTGCGCCAGAGCAAGGGCGAGCAGTGCAAGCCTTGGTCGCACAAAAACTCGGTATGTTGCCAATGCCGATTCCATCACGCAACAGCCGGATTTTCCGTACCGAATACATCAGCAACCTTGCTCTGCTTGCCACCACCTTCCATAAAATGGCGGAAGAGGTATATCAAACCTCAAGTGAAGAATTTGCCGAAGTCTCCGAGGCTTTTACTAAAGGCACAATCGGCAGCAGCACCATGCCTCAAAAGGTGAATCCGAAATTAGCAAAAGGCATTATTGCCAATGCGCAAAAGCTTTATTCTGTACTGACGGCAACCCTGTATGTTTCACCCCGCCCATTTGAAGCTGACAGCTCCGCCTACTTTATTTTTGATGCCTCGTTACAGGAAAGCATTGAGTTAATGGCGGAAATTGTTATGCGAGCTGAAGAACTAACACGTACCATTGTGATTAATCCCCAAAAAATGTATCAAAATGTGATGCTGACCAACGGATTAATCAACAGTGAAAAAATCATGATGAATTTGATCGAAGTCTTGGGCAAAGACAAGGCGCACGAATTAGTTTATGAAATTGCGATGCAATCGCTAGAAGCGGAATCCAATTACGCAACCGCATTGCAAACCAATACTACCATTCAACAGCTTTTTTCCGCCGATGAAATTTCAGCGATGCTTGCCCCTGAAAATTACATCGGCTTGTGTGCTGTTTTAGCCGAAGAAACCGTACAAAGAGCGGTTGAAAAAGCCAACACAATGGAGGGTTAATCATGGAATGGGCAATCAAATCATCCAAAATCGTCTTGCCTGACGATATCAAAAGCGGCTATTTAATTATTAATAATAGCAAAATCATAGAGTTTCGTAAGCAATATCAAGGTAATAACATTGTCGATTACAGCGAACATATTTTACAGCCCGGCTTTATTGATATTCACATACACGGTTGGGGGCGTGGTGCATTTGCGCATAAAGGGGATTACGCCTCGTTGGAACGCATGAGCAAGGATCTGGTTCACACTGGCACAACCGCCTATTTAGCCACCTCCGGCACAATGCCGAATGCCTTTCTTGAGGCTTCATTACAGCAAGCTGCCGATTATATCGAAACCGCTACGCCGAAAAATGGAGCGGAAGTGATCGGCATACATATGGAAGGACCTTATATCAGCCCGAAATATTTGGGCATGCAGCGTGACGATGCCGTGCAATCACCGAGCACTGCCGGTTTCGAACACTTTAACCGACTTGCTCGGGGACATATCCGTTCCATGACCCTTGCACCGGAATTAGATGGCAGCTTAACGTTGATTAAACACCTCAGACAACAAAATATCACCGTTGCCGCCGGACACACCGCCGCCACCTTTGATGAAATCACCCAAGCGATACAAGAAGCGGATTTGAACCATTTCACCCATTCTTATAGTGCGATGCGTGGCTTTCATCATCGTGAGTTGGGCGTAGTTGGCGCATTGATGTATCACAAAAATGCCTATGCCGAAGTCGCTAAACAAACCGGTATGACCATTAAACCAGAAGCCTTTGAACTGCTCTATCGTTTAAAAACTGATAAACGCTTGGTTTTAACCACCGATTGTGTCGGCTTTGCCGATTTTGCCGTCGGTGATGAATTCTATCACTATTTGCGCAAACAAAAATTCAAAATCGAAGCCAACGGCTTTCTCCGCGTTGAAAATGAAGACGGCAGCTATAACAAAATTGATCCGTCAGACTATGAAAATGTGCGCCATTTAGAAATGAGTTTTTTGGAATCGGTAAAAGCCGTATTGCCACGCCTAGAAAGAGGGCTGTTATCGGTTGCGCAAATGGCAAGCGAAAATCCGGCACACCTTGCCGGCGTACTAGATCGCAAAGGCAGCTTAACAAGCGGCAAGGATGCTGATATTCTTGTTTTAAATGAAAAATTAGATTTAGTGCAAGTCTATTGTCGGGGCTGTCCACAGCTTTAGCTTCTCATTCATTATCGTTTAATAACAAAAAGCTATTTTCTGGTTAAAATAGCTTTTTGTTCTTTGCCACAATAACGCGAGCGAAGGTATAAATGAATTATTTTAATTTAGCTTTAATCAAATTTATTCAGGAAAACTCGCCTGTTCACATTGAAACTGTTACTGAAAAATTTCAAAAAACACTTTCTACGATCAAGCGTGCGATTAAAGAAATTAATTACTATTTAGATGAACATCTGCAAATTCATATTATTGATGCCAAAATCACGACAAGAATGGGATATCAAAATTACATTGATTTTACCAATAGCATTCATCTCAATCGCTATCTCTCAACCACAACAGAAAGAGTGAAACTGCTCACGTTAGAAAGCATTTTATTTGAGAGTGTTAACATTGAATTATTCAAACAAGAGATAAATATCAGCTATAGCACAATAAAAAACGACATTAATATTTTGCGAAAAACGCTCCCTGATAAATTTGAAATCCATGTAAAAGACAATAAAAACCTGATACTTTCCGGTGATGAAATCACAATTCGCATGTTCTTTTGCAAACATATTTTTCATGCCCTTGAATTAGACTTTAATAATACGATCATTCCACATAAAGCCAATTTCCCACTCGATAAGCATTTTATTATGCGATTTTTAGACATCATCAATGACGAAATCCAATCGGCAAAAGCCCTTTTTCAACAGATAGAAAAAACATTAATGTTATCTTATAATTCCAAAAAATACCTGATTATCTATCTCTGTATTGCTTTATATCGAATCAAACAACAACAGACAATCCGCCATCACATCAATATTCCTCTCCCTATTTTCAACTCACAACTTGATGGATTTAGCGAAAAATTGGAACAAGATTTTCTGAATACGCTACTCTCATCACTCAATTATCAAGATGATAAGCAACCCTGTATTGATCATACATTATATGGTTTTATCACCGATTTCATTGATGAAATTACAAAAACAATTCATCTTTATAATGGCGATAAAGACCGTTTACTATTGGAAATATATCAAGTTATCTACGCCGCAATTCTACAAAGCAAACTCAATATTGATTTTGATGATAAAAAATTAGAAAAAGTGGCGGATATTCATAGTGAGTTGTTTTTTAACGTGAAGCTACTGATCGAAAAAATCAGTTATTACTATCAACAGTCATTAAGTAAAAATATGATTGCAACGATTGTTCTTATTCTAAAAAAAGCAGAAATACGCTCACTTTCTATTAATCAAATTAAAAAACGTATTTATATTGTCAGTAACGCTTCAGAAAGAAAAATCGGTTATTTTAAAACCCTAATTTCATCAATATTTGATATAGACATCATAAACTGTATTAATATTAATGAACTTCATGTACTAAATAAAAATCAATTTGACTTTATTGTTACCTTTACCAATAAAATATCGAATTATCTGCGTGAAGAAGGGATAGAGTGCATCAAAGTCAATTTTGAATTACAACCACGTGATATAGCTCATCTGCTTGAAGCTGGATTCCCTAGTATTAAACGTAAAATAAACAGTGATATATTTGTTAATGAAATAATGCAAATAGACAAAAACAGATTAGCAGATTATTTAAGAAAAAACTATATCCATTTCTTTATTTAACCGCACTTTGCTCAAACAAAAAGCCTTGTATCAACACCGATACAAGGCTTTTTTAGGCTTATTTTAATCTAACTTAAAAAACTTAGTTCTTTTGAATCCAATGATCCATATCGGTTTTCAAGTTTTCTGATTTAGTGCCGAAAATCGCTTGGATTCCGCTGCCGACCACAACTACACCGGCTGCGCCCAGTTCTTTCAAACGTGGCTGGTCAACTTTGCTGACATCGTTCACCCCGATACGCAGACGGGTGATACAAGCGTCTAGGCTCTTGATGTTTTCTTTACCGCCGAAGGCAGAAACCAAGTTGGCAGACATTTCATCACTACTGCTTGCCGCCGCCGCTTTCTCTTCGCTTTCGTCTTCACGACCCGGAGTTTTCAAGTTCAGCGCTTTGATCACCACCGTGAACACGGTGAAATAGATTACGGCATAGATACCGCCGACAACCGGAAACAGCCACAATTTTTGTGAATTAGCAGACAGCACGGTGAAATCAATGAAGCCGTGCGAGAAGGTCATGCCGTGTACCATGCCCAGCATGTTGGTAACCACATAAGCGGAACCGGCTAATACAGCGTGAATTGCATACAGTACCGGTGCAACGAACATGAAAGAGAATTCTAACGGTTCAGTGATTCCGGTCAGGAATGAAGTCAGGGCTGCCGAAATCATGATCCCGCCGACACGGGCGCGGTTTTCCGGTTTTGCCGCACGCCAAATCGCGATGGCCGCTGCCGGTAAGCCGAACATTTTGAACATATAACCGCCTGCCAACTGCCCGAAATAGCTCATTTCCGGCGTACGGCTAGCTTCAGTTGCTGACAAGAAACAGGTAACAACACCGTGTTGGGTCACGCCGCTGGCATCAACACAAGTACCCGCTTGGAAGAAGAACGGTACGTTCCAGATATGGTGCAAACCGAATGGAATCAAGCTACGCTCGACCACACCGTAGATACCGAATGCCAACGCCGGATTTTGTTCCGCCGCCCAGTGTGAGAAACTGTCGATTAATCCGCCGATTGGAGGCCAAACCAAAGACAACACCACGCCCAATACAATCGCCAACGAACCGGTGACAATCGGCACAAAGCGTTTTCCGGCAAAGAAGCCCAAATACGCCGGCAATTGAATGCGGTAGAAACGGTTGAACGCCCAAGCCGCGATCGCACCGACCAAAATACCGCCCAAAACACCTGTTTCGATGCTTTCGACACCGACCAATGGCGCCATTACTTTTAGCGTAGCGATCATAATGCCGTAACCGACCACGGAAGCCATCGCCGCCACACCGTCATTATTGGTGAAACCTAACGCCACCCCGATAGCGAACAACAGCGCCATTTGAGCAAACACCGAACCACCGGCCTGCTCAAACAGATTGGAAACCACATCCGGCAGCCAACTGAAATGTGCCGCACCGACACCTAATAAAATCCCTGCAATCGGCAACACCGATACAGGTAACATTAATGATTTTCCGATCTTTTGCGCTGTCGCAAACAGATTACTTGACATGTTAGCCCCTAATAAAATTGTTTTTGCGGAGAAAATTACATACTAAAATTTGTTTATAAATTACGCCGTCTGTCTTTCGACCCGCGTAAGTGCAGCGCACTATAAACGATTCAGTGAAAAAGTTACAACGACTTTTTATTATTAATATTCTAAAATAAAAGCTGGATCACATTTTTTTAATAATGAAAAATAAATAGAAGCGCCTGATAACAATTATTTAATAAAACGAGTGAAAATCTCTGGGATTTTTTCTCTCAACAGCTCAACACCTTGAATCTCTTCATCTTTCCAACTGTGCAGCAAAATTTCGGCACTAAACCGCACTTTGGCTTGCTCGGCAAGCGGCTGATAGCTAATGTGCCAAGGCTCACGCCCGATTTCCAAATGTGAAGCGGCGCTAAACGGCAAGGTAAAATCAAAGTGCGGTAGCGCTTGTGCCAGCCACTGCGCCAGTTCATAAAAATAGCCTTGCGCTTCATATTCCCACGGCTCTAATTGCAGTGTCTGCCCTGTCGGCAGCAAGCTCGGATCGTAAATATCGATCTCACTGCCCCAGTGATGACGGCTGGCACCGGGCAACGCCGACCAGCGCAAAATCGCCTGCGCTTTTTGCCAGTCGTCCAGACAACTGAGATCCAGTGCCTGACCTTGATCATCATGCACTTTGCGCTGACACAAAAACTTGCCGTTCCAAATCTGCTGCTGGCGTTTGAAATCACGGAAACTGCTGGCAGGCTGTAGATCAAAACCGGCGTTGACCGCACTTTGTTGCAAGGCGCAAAAAGCACGGTGTGCATCGGCATGCAGTCGGTGGTGCGTGGCATACGGCGACGCCAACGGAATTAAATGCGTCTCGGTTTTGCCCGTCAGCATCTGATCGGTAAATTGAAAATTCGCCATTACGCCCTCTTTTCCGGCTTAACCGAGTAAATTTTGCAGCAACTGACGGTGCACCAAACCCAAACGGTGCAGTGCGTCGCAACTGACACATTCGTCAACTTTATGAATCGTGGCATTGAGCGGCCCCAGCTCGACCACCTGCGTACCCATCTGCGCGATAAAACGCCCGTCGGACGTGCCGCCGCCGGTATCCAATTTCGGTTCAATTTGCAAGTGTTGGCGCACCGCACTTTTTACCGCCTGAATAAATTCGCCCTGCTCGGTGACAAACGGCAAGCCAGACAGATTCCATTCTAAGCGATATTGCAACCCGTATTTTGCCAACAGATCCGCCACCTGCCGCTTAATCAACTCAGGCGTCATTTCGGTGGAAAAACGCAGGTTGAACTGCACAAACAATTCGCCCGGAATCACGTTATTGCTACCGGTTCCGGCGTTAATGTTGGCGATTTGCAAGGTGGTCGGCGGAAAAAAGTCATTGCCACGATCCCATTCGACGTTCACCAATTCATCAAGCATGGCAAGGGATTTATGCACCGGATTTTCTGCCAAGTGCGGATAAGCAACGTGTCCTTGAATGCCTTGAATCGTGAGATTGGCGGTAATCGAACCGCGCCGGCCGTTTTTAATCGTATCACCCAATTTGACCGCACTTGACGGCTCACCGACCATACAAAAATCCACTTGTTCGCCGCGCGCAATTAAGGTTTCGACCACGCGCACCGTGCCGTCGGTCGCCGCCGCTTCTTCGTCAGAAGTGATTAAAAAGGCGATGCTGCCCGCATGATCCGGATTGGCTTTGACATACTCTTCCGCTGCGATAACCATTGCCGCCAGCGATCCTTTCATATCCGCCGCGCCGCGTCCGTACAGCATATCACCGACAATTTCGGCGGCAAACGGCGGATATTGCCAGTTTTTCTCCTCGCCCACCGGCACGACATCGGTGTGTCCGGCAAAGGCGATACACGGGCTTTGCGTGCCGCGACGCGCCCATAAATTCAAGGTATCGTTAAACGGCAGCCACTCGATGGTAAAGCCGACGGCTGCCAAACGTTCGGCGATCACCTGCTGACAGCCCAGATCTTGCGGGCTGATTGACGGACGGCGGATCAGATCCTGCGCTAATTCGATAATTGTCTGTTTCATCTGACCGCACTTTTACCCATTGCACACATTGGAATTGAACACATTTTCATACTGCTTGGCGTTAAAGCCGATTAACGGCTGCGCACCGTCCAATACAATCGGGCGTTTAATCAAGGTCGGTTGCTCTAACAGCAACGCAAGTGCGGTCTGTTGATTTAAACCGTCTTTGACTGCCTGATCCAGATTGCGCCAAGTGGTGCTGCGTTTATTGACTAGCTCCTGCCAGCCGAATAGCTGCTCCACCTGTTGCAGATAAGCCAAATCAATCCCGTCCGCCCGATAATCGTGCAGTTTTGCCGCCACATTATTTGCCGCCAACCATGCCAAGGTTTTTTTCACCGTATCGCAATTTTTAATGCCGTAAACCGTCACCATTATTTACCCCACACTTCTTCGCTGATTTCACGGATGAAATTCAGTTTGTCCCATTGCTGTTGCTCGGTCAGAATATTGCCCTCTTCGGTCGAAGCAAAACCGCACTGCGGACTTAAGCCCAGTTGGTTGATGTCCACATACTGCGCCGCTTCTTTAATCCGTTCGATAATGGTGTTTTTATCTTCCAACTCACCGCTCTTTGACGTGACCAGCCCTAAAATCACCTGCTGATCCTTGATGAAACGCAACGGTTTGAAATCGCCGGAACGGTCATTGTCGTATTCGAGGAAAAAGCCGTCCACGTTGCAGTTGCCGAATAAAATCTCCGCCACCGGCTCATATCCGCCAGAGGAGAACCAAGTGGAACGGAAATTGCCACGGCAAATGTGCATGGTGATCGCCATATCCGCCGGACGATCGGCAATCGCGGCGTTGATCATCTTGACGTAATCACGCCCGATTTGATCGACATCGAAACCGCGTGCGGCATACGCTGCACGTTTTTCTGCCGAGCAGAACTCGCCCCAACTGGTATCGTCCAGTTGCAAGTTGCGGCAGCCCAAATCATAAAACGCCCGAATCGCTTTTTTATACGCCGCGGCAATATCCGCCAACAGCTGTTCGTTATTGTCTTGATAGCGCGCAATCGGCTGATAATCGGTAGCACGCACGCAGCAGATCAAATGCAGCATACTTGGCGACGGAATAGTGTATTTCACCGGAAAATCGCCGGCGATCTGTTGCAAAGTGCGGTAGTGTTCTAAAAACGGGTGAGCGGAAAAATCGATTTTATCCACGATTTTCAAGGTTTTCGGGCGCACGTCTTTATCTTTAAACTGCACCGAAAATTTTTCCGCCTCCACTTCCTGCACGCCATCCAACGCCGCCAAGAAATCCATATGCCAAAAGGTACGGCGGAATTCCCCGTCGGTGACTGCGTGCAAACCGACCGCTTTTTGTTGTTCAACCAATTTGGCAATTTCCGCATCTTCGATTTGGGTTAAATCGGCGTGGCTCATCTCACCACAGCTGCATTGCGCACGCGCCTGCTTTAAATTTTCAGGGCGTAAAAAACTGCCGACAATATCGTAACGGAAAGGGGCTTTGGTGCGCGGTTGGGCGTTTTCAAATAATTTGCTCATGCTTTTTCCTATTTTTAGCCATTGAAGTAACGCAAGATAATAGCAAATTTAGCGCTTTTGTGCAGAATGATTTACATTGTCTGCAAGGTGTGCTACAAAATGCCGCTTTGATCTTAATTTTAACTTTCTCTTAGGGCGTCCTGACAATTCATTTATGAGAAGATTTTTGTTCCTGAAAACGCAGATGCAAGGCAAAAAACGCAGCAAATGCGTTTTCAGGGGCGAAAAGCGCCCGTAAATCGAATGGTCAGGAAGCTCCAGCACACTTAGGTTCACTATGACAAACATGACACAAGAGCGGTCAACTCAGGAAAGACAAACCTGGTCAAGCCGCCTCACTTATATTATGACGGTTGCCGGTGCAACGGTCGGTTTCGGTGCAACTTGGCGTTTTCCTTATTTGGTCGGTGAAAACGGCGGCGGCGCTTATGTGTTGCTGTTTTGTATCGCCATGATCGTAATCGGCATTCCGATGATTTTGGTGGAAAACGTGATCGGCCGCCGTATTCGGGTCAACGCGATTGACTCTTTCGCCGGCACGGTTAACGGCAAGCGGATTTCACCGGCGTGGAAATGGCTCGGCTATTTGGGCATGCTCGGTGCGTTCTGTATTATGGCGTATTACATGGTGCTCGGCGGATGGGTGATCAACTATATTATCAGTATCTTTAACGGCGGCTTGGTGTTGTCCGAACCGATCAGCAAAGAGATCACCGCACAATTTTTTGAGTCCAGCATTAACGGCAATCCGCTGATGATCAGCCTGTATACGCTGCTGTTTGTGCTGATCAATTATATTATTTTGGTCAAAGGTGTGATCGGCGGCATCGAAAGAGCGGTCAAATATCTGATGCCGCTGCTGTTTGTGTTTTTAATCTGTATGGTGATCCGCAACGTCACCCTGCCCGGTGCAGCGGAAGGCATTCGTTTCTATCTGCAACCGGATTTCAGCAAAATCACGCCGCAGTTGTTTATGTTTGTGTTGGGGCAAGTCTTTTTCGCGTTGAGTTTGGGCTTCGGCGTGATTATTACGCTGTCCAGCTATCTGAAAAAAGGTGAAAATCTGGTGCAAACCGCCGTCATCACCGGCTTCACCAACACCTTGATCGCCGTCCTTGCCGGTTTTATGATTTTCCCGTCGTTATTCAGTTTCGGCGTTGCGCCGGATTCCGGCCCGACGTTGGTGTTCCAAAGCCTGCCGATCGTCTTTTCCCATTTATGGGCAGGCGAATTCTTTGCCGTGATTTTCTTCTCACTGCTGCTGGTTGCCGCCTTGACCACCTCGCTGACGATTTATGAAGTGCTGATCACCGCACTTCAGGAAAAAACCCGTATGAACCGCCGTAAAGTGATTATTTTGGTGTTGGGCGGCATTTATCTGTTTGGCAACCTGCCGTCGATTTTAAGTTACGGCCCTTGGGCGGAAGTGACTATTTTCGGCCGTAATATTTTTGATGCGTTCGATTATTTCAGCGGCAACATTCTGTTTATGCTGACCGCACTTGGCTGTGCGCTTTTCGTCGGTTTCGTGATGAAAGACGAAGCCAAGCAGGAATTGACCGCCAACAGCAACTCCAAATTTGCCAATCTGTGGTTTAACTATGTGAAATACTTTGTTCCGCTGGTGATCATCTCGATATTCATCGGTAATCTTTAACCGGAAAACAAAGAAATCAGGTCGGTGCAATATGCCCGACCTGCTGTTTTTCGACTTCTCGCCGGCGACACTATTTTTGCTGCAACAGCGCTTTCACATTCAGCAAAATCAATTCGTTATCATCAGCCTTATTCGGATCGCGGCTGCTGGAGAACGGCAGATTGTTATCATTACCAACGATAATATGCTCATTATCCACCAGATCCACATTTTCAATGGTGAAAAACGGAAAAGTGAACACCCCTTGGCTCAACGGCTTTTTCGCCATGTTGTTCGGATCTTGAATCTTCAGCAAATCAATATAACCCAATTTTTCCACGTTTTGTCCATAATTAGTTTGATCGAACTTAACCAGATAGACCCGTTTGAATTGCGGCAGGTTAGAGAAACAGGCTGTTTTGTCTTTCGCTTCGGCGGTACAGGCTTGTTCCGCCACGCCCTCGCCGTTATCACGCTCGATAATCAGCGCCCGATTGGCATCAATCATATTGAAATCGCCGATTGCATGATGATTGGCTTCCAGCGGATATTTCCAAAAATTGCCTGTCCATGCTTTTTGCTGCGGATCGAATTCTAAAATCCGCAAGTATTCTTTACCGCCGTCATTTTCATAATTGTTCGCTGCCGCATTCCACAGCACGCCTTCCAAGAGCGGATACAGCTTGCTGCCGTCCGCTGCCGCCGCCATGCCTTCGAATCCTTTGGAACGTTTTACTTCAAAGCTGACTTTATCATTCGGCGTGCCCGGCAAACGTTGAGTGAAATGATCCGGCGAGCGCACCAATTTGCCGTCAACTTGGGTTTCATACCAATTCAACACCTTGCCGTCCATATCGGTTTGGATCAAATAAGGACCGAACTCTTCGCCGATCCAAATCGTATTATCCACAATTTGGAAACTTTCCGGATCGAGATCCGCACCGGTCAGATAACGTTTATCAGTCGCCTCATTGACAATATGAAACGGAATTTTTTTATCCGGATCGTGCAGGAAAATCGTTTTCTTCGGCTCGAATTTATCATTGGCAAAATCCACGTCATACTGGGTCAGATACAGCATGAAATCCGGCGAATTGGCTTTTGAACCGGCACCGTTGTCGATCAATACCCAATAACTGCCGTCCGCCATACGCTTGATTCCGGAGTGCCCTTGCAGCGGCTGGCCGTCAAACGGCAACGAAACGCCGGTCGGACGTCCGTCGGACAAGCCCTCGATACTGCGCAGTGTTTCATTACGCTTGCCGGTAGTGAACTTACCGCTATGTTTAAGACTGTTCGGCGCATCGTCCGGCGCAGTCACAAACGTTTCCGCCGGCAAAACCACATGACCCGCCAACACTGCCGGATATTCCTGTGCAGCGATTGCAGCTTGCGCCAGACCCAATGTTAAAAGTGCGGTTACACTCAGCTTATGGTTATTTTTTACTGCCATTTTCTAATCTCCCTTTTTAAATTTAATGCGAATTGAAGCAAATTCCACATCATTTTAGGTGATTTATATGACAGAAATATGACTGCCGCCAAAAAGCAAAAGTGCGGTCAAGCAACCGCACTTTGACTGAAAGCAAAGACTATACCGGATCAACCGGTTGCACAATTTCACTGGGATAGCAGCCGAGAATTTTGAGGTAGGTGCTGACCTGTTTTAACTCGTCAAGTGCGGTTTGGGTTTGCGGATCGTTAATGTTGGCTTCGATCTCCAGATAAAACATCTCTTCCCACGGACGACCATAAATCGGGCGCGATTCCAGTTTGCTCATTTGAATCCCGTGATTTTTAAACACTAGCAAGGCATCAACCAAAGCACCGGCTTTTTGTTCGGTGCTCATCAACAGCAGAGTTTTGGTCTGTAATTGCGGCGAAACCGCAATCGCTTTTTTGGCGATCACGATAAAACGGGTGATGTTGTTCGCTTGGTTGGCAATCTCGGTTTTCAGCACACGCAAACCGTACAACTTACCGCCGTCGGCATTGCCCAACGCCGCAATATTCGGTTTATTCAGTTGCGACACCAACTGCATGGCGTGCGAGCTGCTTTCGCAATAGTTGATATGCACCCGTTCCAGTTGTTGGATAAATTGACTGCATTGGGCAATCACTTGCGGGTGACTGTACAACGTGTCGATCTGCTCAAGTGCGGTTTCGCCGGCAACCAAAACACAATGTTTGATCGGATAGGTCAGTTCGCCGACAATGGATAATTGGGTGTGTTGCAGCAGATCATACACATCGTTAATTGCGCCGGAGGTGGTGTTTTCCAACGGTAAAATGCCGAAATCCGCGTCGCCGTTTTCCACTTTGTCAAAAATTTGCTGAAAGCTGTCACTGCTCAATTCAAGCAACTGTTTTTTATAGCGCTCGGCATACTGACGCGCCGCCAAATTGGAATAAGAACCGCGCACGCCTAAAAAGGCAATGCTGATACTGTTTTCACGCTGCTCGTTAAGTTTATTCTGTAAATACGCCTGTTGCGTCAGCACCGAATCTTCGATAATTTTTTGGAAAATTTGGGTGATATATTGCGGTTCTAACTGATAATTTTGCGCTTCGGCAAAATGAATCAGCTCTTGCAGCAGTTGTTGCTCGCGATTGACATCACGCAACGGTTTTTTGCTCTCTTCTTTGCTGCGCACCACATCATAAGCCAAGCGATGACGTTCGGATAATAATTTCAGCAAGTTACGATCAAGTTGGGTAATTTGTTGGCGGATTTCGTTCAAATCTTTCGGCATGGGCTTTTCAGTTCCTTCATCTTTTTCTCCATTCTATGTAGTAACGGGGTTTTTCTCAAGTTCGGTGCGAAAAAAACCCGGCTTTTTTGCCGGGTTGAATCGATTATTGCGCTTATGCAACGCAATATTATTCAAAAGAATCTTTTAATCTTTCATTGGCGCGACGCGCTTCGCCTTTGTGCTGTAATTTATTTAATTGACGCTCCAGTTTTTCTTCCAGATCATTAATGGTTTTGTACATATCTTCACCTTCCGCACTGGCGAAAAGATCGCCTAACGGTGTGCCGATCGAGGCTTCGGCAGAAAAGCCTTGCGGTAGTTTGTTCAAAATAAAGTGCGGATTAATCAACTGTGTTTGCCACTTTTCCAGTTTGGCGAGGCGCTCTTCGACATGGGCGCGGATTGCAGGGGTAATTTCCATTTGTTTGCTTGTAATTTTTACTGTCATAGTATTTACCTCTTGTTTAGGTAGGTTGCCGAGTGTTGACACTCAAGAAAAATCCATTTGGCTTTGGTTACAACATAGTCCTACTATCGGCAGATTTCAAGCCTTTTTCTTTGTTTTGTAACACAATTTATCAAAAAATAGGCATAGGGCAAAAAATCGGATAATTTCCCTTTTATTTTGCGTTAAAGTTGTTATGATAATCAGGATAGTAATCTTTCACCGCTTCAAATAACTGCTTATTTTTATTCAATTTTTCTGCTCAACCAAGTCGTTTTTCACGTCGCATTTTGCTTTCAATATAACTGCAGCTCGGTTTCACCCGATAGCCGTTTTGATCGACAAAATCCATAAACGCGCGATACAGTTTATCCGCCACGCCTTGTCCGCGTAGCGAAGGATCAACATGGGTATGATGCGCATCAAGCGTATTTTCAGTTAAAGTGCGGTATGCCAATTCGGCGATGCGCACGCCGTCCTGCTCGATAAAAAACGCGCCGCCTTGCGTATGGTGTTGCCGTTCAATTTTCATCACAATCTCCCTTAATGTTTGACCCAATCCTGCCCGTCGTTGCTGAACGTATCGTCGGTGGCAAAATCAGCACTGCCGGCGGAAATGGCTTTTTCTTCATTCGCCCACTCGCCCAGATCAATCAATTGGCAGCGTTTGCTGCAAAACGGTCGAAACGGGCTGTTTTCGCTCCACTCGACCGCTTTATGGCAGATCGGGCAAGGAACACGGGTGATCTCATTTTTCATGTTTTTTTCCTGCTAAAGCTAAGTAATGTTGATGCAATTTGAGAACTTGCGCCCGCAAATCGCTTGCCGCTGCGGACAACGTGCGGTCATTATTGATCACATCATCGGCTTGTGCCAAACGCTGTTCGCGGCTGACCTGCGCCTGCATAATGTTTTTAATCTGTTCAGTGCGGTTTTTATCACGCCGCACCGCTCTTTGCAACTGGATCGCTTCGCTCACGTCCACCACCAACACTCGATCGCAATACTCGGTCAGCCGGTTTTCAATCAGCAGCGGCACGACCCATAGCACATAAGGCGCGCGCTGCTGCGCCAACTGCGCCAACATTCGTTCGCGAATGGCAGGGTGCAACAAACCGTTTAACCATGCGGTTTTCTGCTTATCGTTAAATACTATCTGACGCAATGCCGCCCGATCCAGCTCGCCTTGCGGCGTAATCACTTGTTCGCCGAAATACGCGGCAATCTGCGCCAAGTGCGGTGAGCCTTTCGCCACCACCTCGCGCGCCACAATATCGGCATCAATAATCGGTACGCCCAACTCGGCAAACAGATTGGCGATTGTGCTTTTACCGCTGCCAATCCCGCCAGTTAAGCCTATGATATAGGTCATTTGTTATTCCTAACGTTTCTCTGCTGTTTTATACACTTCTGCGCCTTCACGTTTACCAATCGCCAAGACCAGCACCGTAATCGTATTATCATTCACTTCATACACCAAACGATAACCTGAAGTGCGCAATTTAATTTTGTAACGTGCTGAATAACCAGATAACTTATCGTTCATAACGTGCGGTGCGATCAATCTCTCCGCCAGTTTCTTTTTGAATTGCGCTTTCACCGTCTCACCGAGTTTACGCCACTCTTTTAACGCACGTTTATCAAAGGTTAATTCATAGCTCATCAAGCGAAACCTTTATTACATCTAATGTTTTCAAGCGTTCATCTGCAATTCGGTTTAAATTTTTATCTTCCAACATTTCTTGAAAATATTCAAATAACGCAGGCGTTACACAATAAAATGCCGGTTCGTTGCGATTTAAAATTGCTATCGCGCCACTATCACTTGCAGCGACCGTCCCCATCGGATTTTTTTTGAGATCGGTAATACTGGCGACAGTATTGGTTAAAATTTGATGTACAGCCATAATGTCCTCCTAATAATACTAAAACTAATATAGCACTAATAAAAATCTTTTAACAACACTTTAAACCGCACTTTTGAATATAAAAAAACCTGCTGTCAGCAACAGCAGGTTCGATTTCAATCCAAAATAGGAACTACAACGCTTTCAAAATATCGTCCACGCGTTCTTTGGCATCGCCGAACAACATTTGGGTGTTGTCTTTGAAGAACAGTGGATTTTGCACGCCGGCATAACCTACTGCCATAGAACGTTTGAAGACGATCACGTTTTGCGCTTTCCATACTTCCAGAACCGGCATTCCTGCGATTGGGCTGTTCGGATCGTCTAACGCCGCCGGATTGACGGTGTCGTTAGCACCGATAACCAACACGACATCGGTTTCTGAGAAATCTTCGTTGATTTCGTCCATTTCCAGCACCACGTCATAAGGCACTTTCGCTTCCGCCAATAATACATTCATGTGACCCGGCAAACGCCCTGCGACAGGGTGGATACCGAAGCGCACGTTCACGCCTTTGTCACGCAATTTCTGGGTGATTTCCGCCACCGGATATTGCGCTTGCGCCACCGCCATGCCGTATCCCGGGGTGATGATGACCGAGCTGGCATTTTTCAACATTTCTGCCACTTCTTCGGCGCTGGTTTCACGGTGTTCGCCTTGCTCTTCATCGGAGCTGACTTGCACATCGTTACCAAAACCGCCGGCGATCACGCTGATGAAAGAGCGGTTCATCGCTTTACACATAATGTAAGACAGAATCGCACCGGAAGAACCGACCAACGCACCGGTAACGATTAACAGGTCGTTGCTTAACATGAAACCTGCCGCCGCAGCCGCCCAACCGGAATAGGAGTTCAGCATCGACACCACCACCGGCATATCCGCACCGCCGATTGAAGCAACCAAATGCCAACCGAATGCTAACGCAATAATCGTCATCAGAATTAACGGGAACAGACTGGCGTCGCCGACAAACGTCATCATCAGCAATACCGAAACCACCACCGCTGCCAAGTTCAATTTATGGCGATGTGGCAAGGCAAGGGCTTTTGAGTTGATGATGCCGCGCAATTTGCCGAATGCCACAATCGAACCGGTGAACGTCACCGCACCGATAAAGATTCCTAAAAAGACTTCGACATCGTGGATATTCTGCATCACCGAATCCATCACGCCGTGCGGGGCGAAATAGCTGTTGAAGCCGACCAACACCGCCGCCAAACCAACGAAGCTGTGCAAAATTGCTACCAGTTCCGGCATTTCGGTCATTTCAACTTTCAGCGCACGTTGGATCCCCAACACCGCACCGATCACCATCGCGATGATGATCCACCAGTGCCCTTGCGTTTCCGGACCGAAAATGGTTGCCACCAACGCAATCGCCATACCGACGATGCCGTACCAACAACCTGCTTTTGCCGTTTCATGTTTAGAAAGACCGGCCAAGCTCATAATAAACAGTAGCGCTGCTACAATATAAGCGGCTTGTACAAAACCTGCAGACATTCTTTTCTCCTTAACCTTTTCTAAACATTGCTAACATACGTTGTGTGACTTTGAAGCCGCCAAAAATATTGATGCTGGCGACTAACACCGCAATAAACGAAAGGAATGTCACGACACCGTTGCCGTGTCCGATTTGCAACAACGCACCGACGATAATAATGCCTGAAATCGCATTGGTTACCGCCATTAACGGCGTGTGCAAAGCGTGGCTGACGTTCCAAACCACATAATAACCGACCACGCAAGCCAGCACGAATACCGTGAAGTGCGACAAGAACGCCGCCGGCGCAACCGAAGCTAACCACAAGAATGCGATCGCCGCCCCTGCCATCACGCCGTATTTCACTGCCGGATTGGTTGGTTTTTCTTCTTTTTTCGCCACCGGTGCCGCCGCTGCTTTTTGTTGCGGCTGTGCCGACACTTGAATCGGCGGTGCAGGCCAAGTAACTTCGCCGTCGCGCACAATGGTCACGCCACGCAAAATGACATCGTCAAAGTCGATATTGATGTTGCCGTCTTTCTCTTTGCACAACAGTTTCAACAAGTTGACTAAGTTTGTGCCGTACAGTTGCGACGATTGGGTCGGTAAACGGCTCGGCAAATCGGTGTAACCGATAATTTTCACTTGGTTGTCGGTGATGACCACTTCGCCGGCTTTAGTTAGTTCGCAGTTGCCGCCGGTTGCCGCCGCTAAATCGACGATCACGCTACCCGGTTTCATCGACTCGACCATCTCTTTGGTGATCAAACGCGGTGCCGGTTTGCCCGGAATAAGTGCGGTAGTGATGATAATATCCACTTCTTTCGCTTGCTCGGCATACAGCGCCAACGCACGGCGGTTGAATTCATCGGACATCACTTTGGCATAACCGTCGCCGCTGCCGCCTTCTTCTTTGAAGTCGATCTCGAGGAACGACGCGCCCATGCTTTGTACTTGTTCTTTCACTTCCGGACGGGAGTCAAACGCACGCACGATTGCGCCCAAGCTGTTCGCCGCACCGATTGCGGCAAGACCGGCAACCCCTGCGCCGATCACCAGCACTTTCGCCGGAGGCACTTTACCAGCTGCGGTGATTTGTCCGGTGAAGAAGCTGCCGAATTCGTGCGCCGCTTCCACCACCGCACGATAACCGGCGATATTCGCCATGGAGCTTAACGCATCTAATGCTTGTGCACGCGAGATACGCGGTACGGATTCCATGCCCAACACATTGATTTTTTTCGCTGACAGTTTTTCGACTAATTCAGGGTTTTGCGCAGGCCAAATAAAGCTGACTAACGTCGCGCCTTCTTTAATCTGTGCAATTTCATCATCGGTTGGCGCATTGACTTTGAAAATAATATCAGAATTCCAAACGTCACTTGCCGTGCCGACAGTCGCGCCGGCTTCGGTAAATGCCTCATCTTCAAAGCTGGCTTTAAAACCGGCATCATGTTCCACAACGACCTCAAACCCTAGCTTTAAAATCTGCTGTACGGTTTTCGGTGTTGCCGCTACCCGACTTTCATTGTCGAGCAGTTCTCTAGGTACACCAATTCGCATAATCGTTTACTTCCTCAATTGGCTGGTTAAAAACGTTGGATAGCTCAAATTATAAACAAAGATCAACAACCCCTACTATCCCCCTAAAACAGGCGCAGATCGCAGACAACCCGTGCCAGAATGACTTCGTCCAAAAACAAAAATCAAATCGGGTTTAACTTTATCATTTATCAATGCAAAATGGGGAAAATTTTTTGAAAAATCCTACCGATTTAGACAAGAATATGCTATTTAAGCGATTCAGATTTTCAATTATGCGATACCAAAGCCAAAAGCCAAAACCAAAAGCCGAGTCCAAAATGCAACTACCAAAATTACAATCCGCAATTTTAATCCACCGTTACAAACGCTTTCTTGCCGACATTCAACTGCCCGACGGCGAAATTATCACCATTCACTGCGCCAACACCGGCGCAATGACCGGCTGCGGCGAGGCAGGTGATACAGTGTGGTATTCCACTTCCGATAACCTGAAACGCAAATACCGCCACTCATGGGAACTGACCGAAAAACCAAACGGTGATCTCGTCTGTGTCAACACCGTGCGTGCCAATCAGTTGGTACAAGAAGCCCTGCAACAAGGCAAAATAGCCGAATTGGCGCAATATCAAACCGTGAAAGCCGAAGTGAAATACGGCGCAGAAAACAGCCGGATTGATTTTTTATTACAACACCCCACTCTGCCCGACTGCTATGTGGAAGTGAAATCCACCACCTTACTCAGCAAAAGTGCGGTCGGCATGTTCCCCGATGCCAAAACCGAACGCGGACAGAAACATCTGCGTGAATTAATCCAAGTGCAACAACAGGGGCAAAGTGCGGTCATCTTTTTCGCCGCCCTGCACAGCGCCGTTTGCTCTTTTCAAGTTGCCGCCGAGATTGATGCCAAATACGCCGCACTACTGCAACAAGCGCAACAGCAAGGCGTACAAATTCTCTGCTACGCCTGCCGTTACGACAACGAAAACGGCACACCGACCGCACTTCACTTAAGCCATACCGTACCGATAAAAATATAATGTCCTAATTTAAAGTATTGTAAACCCACTATGCAATATTAATGAGAAAGATTATCATTAGCGCCACTAGATAAGAACATAAATAAATCTAGATAATCACTCCAACATTTCACGCCTCTCCCCACAAGAGGCTTTTTTTTGCTTAAAATTTGATGGGCAATCAACAAAACTCCAATATTTTACGCCTCTATGCTTATTTGCCCATAAGAGGCTTTTTTTGCTTAAAATTTGATGGTCTAATCAACAAAATATCCGACAGCGACTTCGTCGCAATCGGTTAAGCATAATTCAGCCTCGCTGGGGCGGCTTTCTTATAGAGAGGTGGAATGGCTCGTTCACACTTAACCCTAAATGGCTTGTCTATGCAAGGCGTAATATCCTAGGTTTTAAAAAACAAAAACCGCTGATAATTCAGCGGTTTTATGCTACTATGTTTCTCGGTTGGTCGGGTATGTTATAGCTTTCCCGACTGGTACTCGGGTTAGCTATATCCTCCCTTAATCATGCCGATCTAAGGAGGTGAAAAGATTGCGATGGTTTAAATATCTATTGATAATCATCATAATTTTGTTGCTAACTGCTGATACCCCTATCACACGATAGCAACCCAACCAAGGAACGAGCTGTACCAGGTTCGTTCCTTTCTTGTATTATAAACCCACAACCACGAAATTCAAGTCTTGCCTTTGCCAATTTAACCCTTTCTATTTGCTTTTTTATGCTTATAATGATTCGTTTATTGTTTGTTTAATCACACTTGAGAAAATTATGACTGAGTTAAATACCGTACTCGCCGAGTTAAAACGCGGCGTTGATGAAGTGCTTTCCGAAAGCGATTTAATCGAAAAATTGAAAGAAAACCGCCCGTTAAGAGTGAAATTAGGGGCGGATCCGACCGCACCGGATATTCATCTGGGGCACACCGTTGTCCTAAACAAACTGCGCCAATTCCAACAATTAGGTCACGAAGTCTATTTCTTAATCGGCGATTTCACCGGTATGGTCGGCGATCCGTCCGGCAAAAACACCACCCGCCCGCCGCTGACCCGTGAAGACGTGCTGGCAAACGCAGAAACCTATAAGCAACAAATTTTCAAAATCCTTGATCCGCAAAAAACCAAAATCGTGTTTAACTCCGACTGGTTGGGGCAATTGGGAACCGAAGGCATGATCCGCCTTGCCTCGAATTACACCGTTGCACGGATGTTGGAACGTGATGATTTCAAAAAACGCTTCACCAATAACCAACCGATTGCGATCCACGAATTTATCTATCCGTTGCTGCAAGGGCATGATTCGGTTGCGCTGCAAGCGGACGTGGAATTGGGCGGCACCGACCAAAAATTCAACCTATTGGTCGGACGCGAACTGCAAAAATCCGCCGGACAAAAACCGCAAGTGGCGATCACCCTGCCGCTATTGGAAGGCTTGGACGGCGAGAAAAAAATGTCAAAATCGCTCGGCAACTATATCGGCATCAGCGAAGCCCCGGACGAGATGTTCGGCAAAGTGATGTCGATTTCCGATGAGTTAATGTGGCGTTGGTACGATCTGCTCTCTTTCCGTCCACTGAGCGAAATTGCGCAATTCAAACAAGAGGTTGCCAACGGCAAAAACCCACGCGATCTGAAAGTGTTGTTGGCGAAAGAGATCATCGCCCGTTTCCACAGCGAAGCCGACGCCGACGCCGCCGAACAAACTTTTATCAACCGTTTCCAAAAAGGCGCGATGCCGGACGAGATGCCGGAATTTGAATTCCAAGGCGAAATCGGTTTGGCGAATCTGCTGAAAGAGGCGGGCTTGGTTGCCTCCACCTCCGAAGCCAACCGCATGGTGCAACAAGGCGGCGTGAAAATCGACGGTGAGAAAGTCGAAGACAGCAAAATGATGATTCAAGCCTCAAGTGCGGTTTACCAAGTCGGCAAACGCAAATTTGCCCGTGTGACCGTAAAATAAACCGGATTTTCAGGATTAAAACGGCAAGGTTAAGCGATTAGCCCTGCCGTTTTTCTTCATTTGAAGCCGAGTCACGCTTATTCCGTTCACATAGTTTTACACGAAAAGATACAACATCAGCGATTTTTTTGTTATGCTGATCACGGTTTATTCGATAACTCAGGAGCTAATATGAAAAAAATCGCATTTAAATCAACTATTTTGGCTTTGGCATTTTTATTTGCCGCCGGTTGTTCCAATATGACCACCCGCCAAAAAAACACTGCAATTGGTGCAGCCGTCGGCGGCGTAGCCGGTAACGTGATCGGCAACAGCACCGGCGCAACCCTTGGCGGCGCGGCGCTGGGCGGCGTGATCGGCAGCCAAATCGACTAATCCTGATTCAAGCGGGAATCTTCCCGCTTTCTATTTTTCTTTTATGCTACCAACCTCTTTTATCAAGGATAATCTGTTATGAAAAAGCCACAAAAATTTCAAAAAATGGTCAAAGTCGACGCTTACCTGATCCCTGAAAGCGAAGCCGAACAATACATCGCCGACCGCACGTTAGCCGCGCAACGCTTGGAACAAGCCATGCTGACCTTTTGCGAACGTATCGAATACGGCGGCAAAGGCTCGGAGGACGGCGAATTTATCACCGCAATCGACAAACACGGGGAATACCAAGTCTTAATGCACCTCAGTCCGGAAGAAGTGGAAATGGTAAAAAATTGCAAAACCGAAGCGGAATTGGTGGCGTTGTTAAAGGCGCAGTAGGGAAAGTGCGGTTGAATATTAGGGGGCAGTTTTAAAAATTTTGATAACACACTAAAATACAATATGCTAAAGTTTCGTTTAATTTTGCTGTTACGCAGGAAAGCATATTATGCCCCTTACTTTACCGAACGTATTACCTAAACTGCAAGCGCTACTTCCCCATTTTTCACCGCCGCTGTCAATCGACGAACTTCTTGCCAGTCCATTTGCACAACAACTCCAAACCGCACTTTCCCTCTCTGATTTCCTCTCTGAGGTCCTGCACAAACAACCGCACTTAGTCGCACAGTGGGCGCAACTGCCGCCGTCGTTGCAGACGTGTACGGATTATCCCGCACGCTTGCAAGCCAAATTAATCGCAGTGGAAAGCGAAGAACAGCTTCATGCGCTATTGCGCCGTTTCCGCAATCGGGAAATGGCGGCGTTGAGTTTTTGCCAAAGTTTGAATCTGATGACGGTGGAGCAAACCTTTACCGCACTTTCGCAGTTGGCAGAAAGCCTGATTGTGGCAACGCGCGATTGGCTCTATCCAAAAATCTGTCAGGAACTGGGCACGCCGGTCAACAAGTGCGGTCAGCCGCAACCGCTGTTAATCTTGGGCATGGGTAAACTGGGCGGCTTCGAACTGAATTTTTCCTCCGATATCGATCTGATTTTCACCTATCCCGAAAAAGGCGAGACCGTCGGCGCACGGCGCAGTGTGGATAATGCGCAGTTTTTTATCCGTTTGGCGCAACGGATTATCAAAGCGCTGGATCAACACACCATCGACGGCTTTGTCTATCGCACCGATATGCGTCTGCGTCCGTTCGGCGACGCCGGCGCGCTGGCGTTGAGCTTTGCCGCGATGGAAGATTATTATCAGGAACAAGGGCGCGATTGGGAACGCTATGCGATGATTAAGGCGCGCTTAATGGGCGAAGATGACAGCAATCCGTATCATCAGCAACTGAAAACCATGCTAAAGCCATTCATTTACCGCCGCTACATTGATTTCAGCGTAATCCAATCGCTGCGCGACATGAAAGCGATGATTGAACGGGAAATCCGCCGACGTGGGTTGGTGGATAACATTAAATTGGGTGCAGGCGGCATTCGCGAAGTGGAATTTATCGTGCAGGTGTTCCAACTGATTCGCGGCGGACGCGAGCCGGATTTACAACACCGTTCGCTATTAAACGTGTTACCGCACTTGGTGCGGCTCAATCTGATTCCGACGGAGGAAGCGCAAGCGTTGCAAGCGGCTTATCTGTTTTTGCGCCGAGTGGAAAACGTGCTACAGGCGATCAACGATCAGCAAACCCAATTATTGCCGCAAAATGAACAGGATAAAGTGCGGTTGGTATTCGCTTGCCGCCAATTTAGCGTGCTGAATGCAGCAGGTGAAGCAGAGACAATCGCTTATCCGATTGAGGATTGGGACGATTTCTATCGCGTGCTGCAACAACAGCAACACAGCGTGCGCCATGTGTTCAAGCACTTGATCGGCGATGAAAACGAAAGTCAGGAAGAACAGAGCAACGACTCGATTTGGAACGATTTTCTGCATTTTGGTGACAACGAGGACTATCTCAACAGCAACCTGCAAACCTACTCGTTCAGCCACGAATTGCAGCAAACCTTGCAACAAACACTGGCGCAGTTTTACCGTGATACTCAACGCCGCCAAATCGGACAGCGTGGGCGTGATGTACTGAACAAGCTGATGCCGAGCCTGTTGGATAAACTGTTTGCCCATGAACAGGTTGAAAGCGTATTGCCGAAAATCCTCAATATCATCAGCAAAATCGTGACCCGCACCACTTATCTGGAATTGCTGCTGGAACATCCGTCGGCATCGGCAATGTTAATCCGCCTCAGCGCCGCTTCGCCGATGATTGCCGAGCAGATCGCCAATTTTCCGATTTTGCTCGATGAACTGCTGGATCACAAAACTCTGTTCAATCCGCCGCCGTTCAGTGAATATCGCAACACGCTGAAAGAGTATCTCATGCGCATTCCGCAAGAGGACGAGGAACAGCAAATCGACGCCCTGCGCCAGTTTAAACAAGCCACCCTGCTCAGAACCGCCGCCGCCGATATTTTAGAGGTGTTGCCGGTGATGAAAGTCAGCGATCATTTAACTTATTTGGCGGAAGCGATCATCAGCGCCGTGGTCAATCTGGCATGGCAGCAGACCGCACAGCGTTTCGGCACGCCGCAGCATTTGCAGGACGGGCAGAAAAACTTTTTGGTGATTGCCTACGGCAAACTGGGCGGAATCGAACTGGGTTACAACTCCGATTTGGATTTGGTGTTTTTATACGATGCCCCGACAGGCAGCCAAACCGTCGGCGGCAAACGCAGTATTGACAGCAGCCAGTTTTATCTGCGGCTGGCGCAAAAAATCATCAGCATTTTCAGTATCAATACCCGTGCCGGTATTTTGTACGAAGTGGATATGCGCCTGCGCCCGTCGGGGGCTGCCGGTTTGCTGGTCAGCAGTATCAACGCTTTCCGGCAATATCAACAACAAGATGCGTGGACGTGGGAACGACAAGCGCTGGTGCGTGCCCGTGCGATTTACGGCGAAACCGCACTTCGGCAGCAATTCGAGCAAATTCGGGCTGATGTGCTGGCAACGCCACGCGATCTTACCCTATTGAAAAAAGAGGTGCGTGAAATGCGCGAGAAAATGTACGAACATCTCGCCGAAACGCAAGCCGGTTTATTCAATATTAAAACCGATGCGGGCGGGATCACCGATATCGAGTTTATCGCGCAATATCTGGTGCTCGCCAACACGCCGCAACACCCTGAACTGAGCCGCTGGTCGGATAATGTGCGGATTTTCGACAGCATGGCGCAAAGCGGCGTGTTGAGCGCTGAGCAAGCGCAGCGTTTAAAGCGCTGTTATGTGGATTTACGCAATAAAATTCACCATTTGAACCTGATCGGTAAAAAATCGATTGTCAGCGACGATCAATTTGTTGTAGAAAGGGCGTATGTCAGGGAAATTTGGCAACTGCTGTTTGCCGACTAAGCCATCAACCCAATAAGCCGACCGCACTTTTGCCGTGGCGAACGGAAAAAGTGCGGTCGGCAGAGAACGGATTTACTTATTTTGCTTGCTTAACTTGATTAAAAATGCAAAATAATAACATATTTATTCAATAATCAGTTTAGATAGGACGATTATGATACGCGATACCGAATTAGTCGAATGGTTCAGAGAATCCACGCCTTACGTCAGCCTGCACCGTGATAAAACCTTTGTGATTATGCTGGACGGCGACACCATTGCCAGTAAAAATTTTATCAATATTATCAATGATATCAGCTTATTACACAGCTTAGGTATCAAATTGGTGGTGGTGTTCGGCGTGCGTCATCAGATTAACGAAGCCTTGCAAGCGCACGATATTACACCGGCTTATCACAAAAATATCCGTATCACCGATACGGAAACACTGGAGCTGGTGAAACAGGTGGTCGGCAAGCTGCAATTCGACATCAGCGCCCGTCTGTCGGTGCGCACGTTTAATGCCGGCAATCACAGCAATAACAGTATCAACGTGGTCAGCGGCAATTTTGTGATCGCACAGCCGATCGGTGTGGACGATGGAGTGGATTATCTGCTGAGCGGCAAAATCCGTCGTATCGACATCAAAGCGATTAAGCAGCAATTGGACAACGACGCCATTGTGCTGCTCGGCCCGATTGGTGCTTCGGTGACCGGTGAAAATTTCAATATGCCGTTTGAAGATATTGCCACCCAAGTGGCGATTAAACTCAATGCGGAAAAACTGATCGGCTTCTGCGCCGACGACGGTATCCGTGATGAAAACGGGGAGATTATCGCCGACCTGTTCCCGCAACGTGCCGCGGTTCATCTGCATGAGTTGATCGAAAACGGACATTATCACAGCTCGCAAGCCCGTTTCCTGCAAGCGGCAATTGATGTCAGCCGCGCCGGCATCAAGCGTTCGCACTTGCTCAGCTATGAAGAGGACGGCACACTGTTGCAGGAACTGTTCTCCCGTGACGGGATCGGTACGCAGGTATCGATGGAGAGTTCGGAAACGATTCGGATCGCCACTATTCAAGATATTGCCGGTTTGCTGACGTTGATTCAACCGTTCGAACAACAAGGGATTTTGGTCAAACGTTCGCGCGAACAGTTGGAAATGGAGATCGGCAATTACACCATTATCGAACGTGACGGCGTGGTGATCGCCTGCGCCGCCTTGAATGTGTATCCGGAAGAAAGCATGGCGGAAATGGCGTGCGTGGCGGTTCACCCCGATTACCGCAACTCCTCGCGCGGCGATATTTTGTTGGAAGAGCTACAAAAACGCGCCAGAAAATTGAAAATCAAGCGGCTATTTGTGCTGACCACCCGCACGGTGCATTGGTTTCAAGAGCGCGGATTTAAAATCGCCAATGTAGAAGATTTACCGCAAGACAAACGGGAACATTACAACTATCAACGCAAATCCAAGATTTTGATTCAAAATTTGCAGGAAAGTGAACCTCACCGCAGTGAGCGCAGCTAGCGTGTTTCTGCACCGCCACCCTTATCCGCCGTTTATTCCTGCCACTGCCGACAAGCTGATTGTCGGCACGTTGCCGCCGCCACGCTTTTCGCAAGGTTTGCTCAAACCCGATGATGTGGATTTTTGCTACGGCAGCCGCGACGGGCAGCTTTGGCTGATTTTGGGCAATATTTTCGGCATCGATTTCCGCTTTGAAAACAATCAAAGTGCGGTTCAACAACGGCAAGATTTTTTAATTCGGCATAACATTGGCATTTGCGATATGGTGCAACAGTGCCGACGTGCCAAAATCGATGCCTCCGATCTGGGTATGCAGCAGATCGAACTGCGCCCGCTACTGCAGTATTTAAGTGAGAATCCGCATCTCAAAACCCTGCTGTTCACCGGCGGCAACAGCAAAAACGGCCCGGAATACTTGTTCCGCCAGCATTTAAAAACTGTCGGTTTACACCTGAATTTAGTTGATGACAACATACCGCGCATTCATCAATTCGAATGGCAAAACCGCACTTTCACCACTGTTTCCCTCACCGCCCCCTCCGGCGCCGCCAACCGTGCCGTCGGTGCTCTGCCCGAATATAAAATGCTGAAAGCACAAAATCCCGATTTCAATACCATTGATTTCAGGGTGCGGCAGTACGCTCGATTTTTCAAGGCGGAATAAACAGAGAGCGGCGCATACTGGCAGCGCCTATATATAAGTGCGGTGAAAACCTATAAGTGCGGTAAAAAATGTGGCAGGGCAAGCTAAGGCTATTTTTTCAATAACCGCAACTCCTCTTTTTCCTGATTAAAAACCCGAATTTCAACCGGCGCTTTCCAGGTTTTATGTGAAATGGCAATCACACTGCCCCATTTGCCGATCTTCTCAAATGGGCCTTTAACCGAATATTCGCCGGTATTCACCTCCGGCGAAAACAGCAAAAACGTACTGATCGGCGTCGATTTAATATCTTCCAAGCCTAACAACGGCGTATTCGGTAACGCCCGATATTCGGGCGCTTTTTTCTTTTTATATTTAGCCAGCACTTTTTCGTCGGCGCTTTCTTGAATAATCGCATCAATAATCTTGGTTTCTTTATCACGCAACTTTTGATCCGCTTCGGATAACTGCTCTTCTGCCGCGTTATCGCTCGTCTCCACAGCCCCACTCGTCTCGCCTTTTTCGGTTTCAGGCAGGGTGACTTGAATACTGTTTTGCGGCGGCTGCTCACTGCCAAAAATCACAGGCCCGATATATTGCTGCACAATCGGCTCTTTGCCGTCCGACAGCACCAGCAAAGTGCGGTTGCCGAGGGTATCAAACTGCGCGGTATTGCCTTTCAACTGCCCGTTCACCGAATTTAGCAAGTCTTTCAGCGTTTGCGTTTCCGCCTGCTTAATCACAATCGGTTGCGCGGAATCGGCATTGTACGACAAATAGCCGACTTTCATCTGATCGGCAATTTTTTGCAACAAATAACCGACTTCACCGTTATAATTCACCGCAATTTTGGCATTTTCATAATATTGGTAATCCTTATCCTGTGCCGTGGCGTTGAATGAAAATACCCCTAACAACAATGCGCCCACTGCTGCGATTTTTGATTTGAATAACTGCATAATATCCTCTTGTGATTAATTTAATTAAAATTGAAACGTTGGTCGTCCGACCTCTTCCTCGAAGCCGATAATCTGTTTAAATACATTTAATAAGCCGACTTTATCATCCGCCCGATAATAGTTGGTATCGCCGACACAATTACGCCACGCCTGCTCCTGATCGGCGGTTTGCGTGTAACCGAACACCACAAACGCAATTCGGCTCGGTCTGGCACGAAAACGCGGATCTTGCAGGCTGTTCATGCGGTTGCGAATTTCGGTACACATTCCCCTTTCGATCAGTTTCTTGGTAATGTTGCGATAATTATATTCCCCCAAGGTATTATCTCCGGTCATCTCGTCTTGTCCGTCAGACAAAATCAGCAAAATCCGTTGGGTATTTTCCTTTATTTCATTAATATTCACATTGCTGTTCTTGCCCATCATCATATTTGCACCGATTAATGTACCGGAGCTGACCAACGTTGCACCGCTAGCCGACAGTCGGTTAAATTCGGATTTCAACACCGCTTTATCTTTCACTTCAAACCAGGCCTGCGTAGTGCTATGACTGCGGTTGGTAAACAAACACCAACTCCCTTTCGGATAATGTAACGGATATTGCTTTTGCTTACCGTCAAAATGGCGAATACTGTTGATTGTTTTATCATAGTCAATATAACTCGGAAAACTATTTAAAAAAGCCCCCACCTGCTTACGCTTGACTCTATCGACAATCGCGCGTGAATTTCCATCCGGCGTTTCTCCATTCCGTCCGTAAAAAGGGATCACACAATTTTCGGTATCGCCAAGCTGCTGTGCACCGACGGCAAAGGAAACAAATCCCAGCCGGTTATACGGGCTGGCTTTTGCCGGATTGGTATCAAGCAAAATATCGGAAATATCGCTCATCACCGATTTTAAAATGGTTAGTTTACTTTCCTCTCCACGGTAATAAGGTGCGCGCCGTTCTGTGGTGACCCAGTTCATCGAACTGGACAAATCAGTGACTACCATCACGTCCAGCGGAATCACCGAGGCTTGTTTAATCGCTGCAATGCCGCTGGAGCCGATCCGCTCTTCTTTGGCAAACGTGGTTTTGACATCATTTAAAAACAACCAAGACGGGCGTTTTACTTCGCCGTTTGCCCAACAAACAACCGGCGTATTGATAATATTGCCCTTTTCATCTTTCAATTGACGAAATGTGCAGTCGTAGTCGAAATCCTGAAAAAATTTCACATTCGGCATATATGCTCGAATATAGCCTTTGATCAGCTCTTGATCACGTTGATAAACTTTGCTGTTGCTAAAGAAAAAAGCATCTTTACTGAATTTGTTATCACTATAATTTTGATCCAGTTTATGTTCATCGGTTCGGTTCAGGTTATTCTCCGCCGCCAATGCCATCGTCGCCTGTTCCATGCTGTCCGCCAAACGGGCTTTGTCCAGCAATAAACCGCTGCCGTCCACCGCCAACGCCGTAATACTGAGCAAAATCACGCTCAGTAATCCGATCATAATCATATAGACGCCGCGCTGATCCTGCCAAAATGTGACAAGTTGTTTTTTACAAAAAGAGAATACGCCCACGAACAAAACTCCTGCTGATTTAACGGCTGACAGCCAATGAAGAAGAACGGATTCCTTCGGTTACCCTGTTTTCTTTATCCATGATCATCGCCCGAAACAAACTATGGGTTTCGGTGCACAACGTCACTTGATATAACGGAATCCTGCGTGTGTTTGAAATTTCCGAACGCGGGGATAAATTCGCCCGCTCCCGCAAGCTGACCGCCGGGCGGCAATTCGGATCGCCGATCGCCATCTTGCCGTTTTGCTCTTCGCCCCAACGTTCTAAATAAACACCGATTGCCCGATCCGAATTAATCATTAAACCGGCCAATTTTTTAAAATTAACCACATCTTCACTGTTAATTTCAGCATTTCCGCTATAAAACTGGGTTCTTTCGCGCAGGATATTCACCAAACTGTTACTGGTTCGATCCAGTTTGCCCATCGTTGAACGCAGCACGACCAAATCGACCATAAAGGCGAAAATGATCAACAGAAACATTGAGGCAAAAATAAACTCGATGCTGACCGAACCCCGATTATCATTAAAAAAGTGATGTTTGAAGCGATGCATTCCACAACCTGTTATTTTTCTGTTATTACAATAAACCATCGGAAACAAACGGAAATAAAGAGCGTTCATATTCCTGCACCACCACAATTTCGCGATGAAAAATCGGCGAAATCCACTTTTCCGGCACGAGAGGAATCCAAGAATGGTAATGATAATTAAACGAATAGCGCGCCAAACCGGCATCGGATCCGGTCGGAGAAATGATATTTCCCTGAGCATCAAATACCGGAGTTCGATACTGATTGCTTAACAACGCTTTTAAATCGTCGGCATATTCGGTTTTAATATCGAAACTGCCGCCGAAATTCAAAAATTGCCATGTTTTTTCCTGTTCCAATTTATTTGTGAAAATTTGCTGATAATCACCGCCGCGAACATAGCGGTTTTTGGCTTCGCGTGCGGCTTCACTCAGGGCATAATCTAAATATGCCGACAATAAACTGATCCGTGCCAACTCAAAAATCATACTTAACAATAAAATAAAAAACGGAATGGTTAACGCAAATTCAACGGTTGAAACGCCTTTGGCATTCCGGATAAATCGTCGTATGTTTTTCATATTTTCTTCAACAATTAGCAAGGTTTTTTATCGTTTGACTTTATCAGCATTTTTTTCTGTCTTTTGCAAAGCGATAATTAATTGATCCGGTGAAGTATTCAATTTTTCCTTTTGAATAATATCCTTCGCATAACTTAAATCACCGCTCTTGACCAAGGCAAAAACCAGATTATAAATCAGACGAGGTTCACGTTCGCCGTTTAAATATTGCGGCAATAATAAATTGACGGCATTTTTATATTGTTTATCCAAAATATTTAACATCGCTAAATTATTGATTGCCACACTGTCGGAAATAAACCGCTCCCTTGCCGACATAATGTCATGATAGGCTTGATCAAGATTGCCCAAATGCGCATAAGCAATGCCGCGCAGGTTATATGCCTGCCCGTCTTTGGCATTGATTTTCAAATAACTGTCCGCATGGGTAATCGCACGTTGATATTGATTGAGCTGAATGTCATTTTTAATGCGTAATAAAAAAACATCATGGCTCAATTTACGATTATTACTGGCGATTAACGGCTCTAAATAAAAATTCGAAGATTTACTGTCACCGTTATAATAATAACTTTCCGCCAGCTTATAACGGATCATCTCATTTTCGCCGTTTTTCAAAATCTCACGGTACAACGCAATCAAACCGCGATAGTCACCGCTGCTTTGCAAAAACGTCTCTTTTTCGCTAATCTGCTGTGCGCTATATTTTGATTTGCCTGAATTCCCAGCCGGATTAACACACCCAGCCACCATCAATACCAATACGCTGATTGAAATGATTTTTTTAAAGTACACTTGGAAAAACCCTCATAAAGCCCGGTGCAACAATCAGAATAATAATCGGCACCATAATGAAAATAATTAACGGGATACTCATTTTTGCCGATAACGTACCCAGTTTCTCTTCAATAATTAACAATTGCATTTCACGCAAATCGGCTGATAATTGAATCAAATGCGCATAAATCGAAGAACCGAAATTCAAACTCTGCTGCAGCACGGTACAGAACATTTTCACTTCCTGTGTCGGCAACGATTGCGCTAAGTCTTGCAGACCGGTTTCTAATCCGGTGACATCGGCTTTTCTAATCATGCGTAACATCACTATAGCCAAATCTTTGTTTAAACTGGAAAAATCGTTGGCGACATACTTAATCGACGCTTCAATACTCAGCCCGACCTGTAAATTCACCGCCACCAAATCAATAAAGCCGGGAAAGTCTTCCATCATTTTCTTTAAGCGGCCTTTGATCAACATACCGCCCAACATTGCCGGAAAAACAATAAAAAAGATCATAATCAACAGTCCGGGCAACAACAGATCCTCTGCCGTTTTTGCCTCGCCGGAAAAATAATACGCCGCCAATACCAATAAAATCAGGGAAAATTTCACTTTCACATTTTTATCCAAAATAAACAGAAAATTAATTAATCCATGATTTTTAGCGATGATATTTTCTATTTCCAACTGTTTTTTGGACTTTTTCGGTTCTTTTTTCTTTTTCTTGTTCTCTTGCTGCGGATAATTATCCTGCAACACAATCTGCATATTTTTACTGAAATCCCGCTTGGCAAAAAACGCCATAATCAGCACCAGCAGTCCGAAAACAATTAAAACCACATAAAAGGTCGCAAACGATATCAAGTTGATTTCCTCATTAACCACCACACAATAAATAAACCTAAAGATTCACTGCCGAGTACATAATAGAGCACGATTCTTCCGCTCGGATCATTAATGACAAAATCGAAATTCTCCGTCATAAAAAAGCGCATAAAGATAAAAAACGACAGCGGAATACAAGCAACGATCATCGCCGACATTCTGGCTTCCGATGTCATGGATTTTTTGCGTTGCTCCATTTTTTTACTGTCGGTGATCACTTTGCCCAAACGGGAGATCACCTCGCGAATTTGTCCGCCGCGTGCCAAATTCAGCTTAATGATCATAATAAAATAATAATATTCCTTATAAGGATAACGGGTATAACTGTCGGCAAAGACCGACGAAGCCTCTTCACCGATCGCCAAACGGCGGTAAATAGTTTGGAACTCACTGCCCAGCGGGCCGTGAATATTTTGCCCGCAACGTTCCAGCGCCTGTAAAAGTCCGGCGCCGGACGAAGTCGCTGACACAATAACCTGAATCACTTCCGGAAACGTGTTTTCAAAAATTTTCTTGCTTCTTTTATTGCCCAAAAACCAAACCGCAAAAATAAAAAGCAGTACGATCGAAATTAAAAACAGGTAAGTATTGGCTTTTAGAAATTTATCATTCAACAGCATCGAAATAAAAAACATAAAAAATAAAACGACGCTATGAATCGGAATATTTTTCGGCTTGCCGAAACTAAAATAAAACAGCCATTTTTTTACTTTAACGGAAACAGAATCCAACCAGCGGCTAAAAAAAGAGGCGGTATGATACTCTTTGATTGCTACGGTTTTTTTTACTTTAATCCAGTTAATTAAGGTAAATAACACCAATAATAAACCGAACAATAAAATCAGATAATATAAATTCATTCCCGCTGTCCGAAGATACTCTGTAATTCGTTACTTAAATTGAACACTTTGGCATTTTCCGCCACAATCGAACGGCTCAACAGACCGTGGCAAATAAAACGACCGGTAATTTTACCGTTCTCATCGCGGTGCTTGCTCGGCTCGTAACTGAAAATATCCTGCATCACGATTTGCCCGCTTTCCATGCCCATAATTTCAGTGATATTCACCACTTTACGCGACCCGTCGTTCAAGCGCGAAGCCTGAATGATCAAATTCACCGCCGAAGAAATATTGCGCCGAATCGCTTCCAGCGGCAACGCGGCACTTGCCATCATTACCATGCTTTCCAAACGGGCGGTGGCATCACGCGGACTATTGGCGTGCAAGGTTGACATTGAACCGTCATGGCCGGTATTCATCGCCTGCAACATTTGAAACGCTTCCGCCCCGCGGCACTCACCGACAATAATCCGCTCCGGCCGCATCCGCAGCGCATTGATCACCAAATCCTGCATCGTAATCTCGCCGGTATGTTCCACCCCTGCCAAACGGGTTTCCAAGCGCAAAACATGCGGCTGATCCAATTTCAGTTCGGCGGTATCCTCCAGCGTTAAGATCCGCTCGGTCGGCGAAATATAGCTGGAAAGGGCATTCAATAATGTGGTTTTGCCTGAGCCGGTACCGCCGGACACAATAATATTCACCCTCGAACGGGCGGCGATAATCAGAAAATTCGCCATTTCCAACGTCATCGAGCCGAAATTAACCAGTTCTTGCAGCGATTTTTTCGATTTGCTGAATTTACGAATGGAAATTGACGTACCGTCCAACGCAATCGGTTCGATCACCACATTCAAACGGCTGCCGTCCGGCAAACGGGAGTCCACCAACGGACGGCTGTCGTCGATCCGCCGTCCGACTTTTGCCACCATACGTTTGGCAATTTCGGTCAACTGGGTATTGTCAATAAAGCGTTTATCGGTTTTTTCCAAAATCCCGAAACGCTCCACCCATACATTTTCCGGACCGTTAACCAAAATATCATTGACGGTTTCATCTTCCATCAACTCGCGCAGCGGACCGTAGCCTTCGATCTCATCGACCACCGCTTCGGCCATAAAGCGAGCATCGGGCGCACTGAGATATTTTTCGCTCTCGCCGCTGATGCGGATAATATCCTGTAAGAATTGTTCGATTAATTTCTCTCGTTCGCCGCCGAAACTGTCCAATTTTTCAATATCGATGTTTTTCATCAATTCGGCGCGGAAAAAACGCTGTAGCTCGAAACTCAACATAATTTAATCCCGTCACTTGCCGCTTAAGGTGCGAAATAAAGAGACAAACAGGCTTTTGCGTTTTTTATGCTGTTTACTGCTCGCCCCCAACAAACGCTGCACCAAACCGGTCAACGCTTTTTTACCACTCTTGCCGATATCGACCGACAGCACTTTGCCTGATGTTTTTTTCAATAACGGAAATACCGTATCGACCGAGTGCCCCAGCAGGCGTTCGATATCGGTCGTCGCCATCAGTTTGGCGGTTTCCGCATTGTGATCATTAATGCAAATAAACACCCGCCGCGGTTTGGAATCCGCCTGCTGCGCTCGGTTGCACTCGTCCAAAAAACTTTTCGCCAACCGAATGGCATGCATTTTGCGTTCGATAACCAAGATAAAATTATTGCTCTCCTGCAAATACGTCGCATATTGCTCTTTTAGCGCCGAAAAGAGCGGTTTATCATGCAGAATAAAATTATATTTATCCAACGCCGTCTCTTTCAATTTGTTCAAATCGCCGCTGAACAGATCCAAAAAGTCGCTAAATTCCGTCACCTCGTTTTGAATCCGTTTGTCAAACAGCAGATCCAAATCTTGCGAACCGCGACTGTCTTGAGCCAACAGCACCGGGATTTTCTTATTCTCGGCAATCAGATTGGCCAAATGGGCGCTGATAAAACTGGCACCGACACCGCCTTTACAGGCCAAAACCGAAATATTGATGGTGGTGCGCACCCGTGGGATCGACAAACCGGACAGAATCTGTCTGACCATCTGCCCTTTTTGCGATTGAAGGTGAAAATACAACACACCACGGTTTAAAAATTGTTGCGCCGTGCTGATCGAATCACTGTCACCGACCAAACAGCACCACACCGCCTGCGGAATCAAGCCGTAAATCGCATTCACCGTGGATTCCACATCGTCAATCTGTTCAATATCAATGACAATGCCGGAAATTTTTTCAGCGTCAAAACTCAGTTTTTCGCTGCTGAAAAAATCCTGATTCATCTCTTTGACCACAGGCATGCCCTGCGTGCGCAACAATTGTGCAATTTCCGCACGGACATTTTCCCGTTGCGAGATGACCACGACGGCTTTTGCGCCGGGACTTAAAATCGTATTTGGATTGCCGGATAACAACATGCTCTTTTTTCCTATTTCTTATTCTTCTGTTTATTCTGTCGATTCGTTTTATCAGCGATACGCCGTCGGATTGTTCAGTTGCACCCTGTAATTATTGTTTTCAGCACAAAATTCATGCGGTTCGGAATAAAAATGCCGTTCCGCGGAACGAAGCCGACAAGTGTGCTTTGCCGCATCAAAACCGTGAATTTCAACATACAACGGATAAATATCACGTCGATACTGGCTTTTCGCCACAATGACCTGTTTATCGGCAACGTGCTTTTTGACAAAGGCTTTCTTTAAGATATTCGCCAGCTTCCGGCTTTTTGCGTCGGTCCACACAATATATACCTGCTTATCACTACGACTGCCCAGATCGCGCACCACCCGATTGACGACATTGCGCAATTCCGCGTCGCTGTTATTGATCGGAACATAGTGCTGAATGCGCAAACGTTCGCCGGCATACAGATCACTGCGGGTCGGTTCGACGGCGCTGTTTTTGGCAAACGCGCCTGAAACCGCACTTGCCGGCAAACTCCAGAAGATGAACAGTGCAAAGATAAAGGCAACTGCCGACAACCGCATTAAACGGTTGGTTTTGGTGATATCCATGTTCATTGAATAAATCCGCCTCTTTCTAAAAAGTTGGTTGCTAACGTTTTCTGAAATGTCTCTTTCATCGGTGTAACATTAAAAAAGCGCTCCAACGTGCCGGTACGTTCGAAGGTCGGATATTCAATCTGGTCACGACTGACCGGACGCACCGTATTGACCGTGGCGATAATCACCAACTCTTTATTCCGTCTTTCCGTTGTCGCATTACGGAAAAATGCACCTAAAATCGGAATATCTCCCAACACCGGCAACTTGTTAATCCCCTCGATATCTTCCGAGCTGAGCAATCCGCCTAAAATAAAACTTTCCCCGTCCGCCAGTTCAATCGTCGATTTCGAACGGCGGGTATTAAAATACGGCACATTACCGACCTCATAGTTATAAGAACCGGCAATAGTACTGACTTCCTGCCCTAAAATCATACGGATACGGTTATTTTTCTGGATCTTGGCACCGACCGCCAACTGCACCCCAAAATCCTTATAAGTAATCGTCGTACCGTCTTTATCTTTACTCGCAAACGGAATCTGTCCGCCGACCAATAAACTGGCGGTTTCACCGGAAATCATCGACACATTCGGTTCCGCCAAAATCCGTGCGTTCGATTGATTATTCAGCGCATTGATAAAGGCATTAAAACTGTTAGCATTAATTTTGCCGTAGTAACCGCCTCTGGCGGTATTAGCATTCGTCGTCAAACCGGTAAAACCGCCGATCACCGAGCCGCTTAAATTGCTCCAGTTGATGCCGATGCTTTCGGAAAAATCTTTATTCACTTCCACCACCGATAATTTGACATTGATTTGAGTGGTCTCCGAAAATTGTGAATGATCAACCACTCCGGCATATTCCACTTTGTCCAAAAACGGCACTTCTTCTTTCTCGCCGTTATACTTGATTTCCACCTTGCGCACTGTTTTATCTGCTCCCAATGCTTCGCCGACCACCCGATTGATCTCCTCGCGTTCCACTTCCGAATCGGCGTCGCCCTCAATCAAATAGGCTTTGCCCACTTGTTGCACCGACAATTTACTTTTGGGAAAACGGGCACGGATTTGTGCATTGGTATCGTTTAACTCATTAATTGAAGTTAACAAGGCATTGACGGTAATCGTATCTTTATTGATCACCTCACCGGCTTCGTTATACGCCCCGACTTCCGCCTTGCCCTCGCTTTTGGCATAAATGATATAGCTGTAATCGTCCAAAATTTCATAATCGGCAATTTCAGGATTCGAACCGAAAATCGTATCAATTTTCACTGCCGACTTAATCGTTTTGGTCTGCCCTGCTTCCAAAGTGAATTGCGCCGCCAATGCGGAAAAGCCGACCGACATCAACAAACTGAAAAGGAAAAACGGTTTTGCTGCCTTTTTGTTATATTTCTTAAACCCCATGATTAACCTCGTAATGCTCTAATCGCTGCGCCACGGCTGTTCAGTCGCGTTTCTGATTTGGCTTTCGGTAACGGAAACAACACTTTTTCCGACGGCAGACGCTGCAACGGAACCAATTGTTCGGTACTGATTTTCACACTGATATAACCGGCGTAATCTTTCTGAAAGGCACTGTTACCGGCTTGATTATCATCGGTAAAGCGTTCGATTTTCAGCACTTCCAAATTGGTTAACACTTCGTCCATACGCAAGTTATCTTTATTTTCACGCGATAACTGATAATTTTTATGACGGGCATACAGCGACACGCTTTCTCCTGCCGACAGTGAATCCAGCAAAAATTGGTGCTCCAAGCGGATATAAATCCGATAAGCCAACTGCCCCTGTTCCAGACTTTCAAGTAAAAAACGACTGTCCTGCGGAGCAATCAGCATATCGCTATTCAAACGCTGCTCCGCCACCACGTTCTGCGTTAACAGAAACCCTTCTAAAGACAAGGTGCTTTGATTTTCCAGCAATGACAACAGATCACTTTTCAGGGTGAGCAACCTATCCGAATCCGCCACATCGACTTTCATTTCAGTTAAATAGTAGTCGCCTTTGGTTAAAATCTGCCCTGCGGTCAATGCTTTGCTCGCTACCGCAACCATAATGGTTTTTTCTTCTTTAGGCTGTTCACTATCTGTCTGCACCGCACTTTCGCCGTTTTGCGGCACGGCTGCCGCCTGCTGATCACCGATGAAAAACAATCCGCCAAAACCGACAGCAATAATAATCAAGGAAATAACAAATAATATGCGATAATTCATTCCGCTAATCCTAATCTGTTTTGAAAAACTAATGCACTCCCCAGAGGGTCAATAAAAATCCGGCAGAAATCGCCACCCCATAAGGTAAACCATTTTCTTTAATTGAATGACGGAAAAAAATCCACCCGACAATAATCAACAGCAAGCCGACAATGGAGGTTAAAAATAAAAACGGTACAATATGGTTTGTCGGTGTTGCCAGCATTAACACGGAAATCAGTTTAATATCGCCGCCACCGATCACCCCGAAATAAAAAATCATAAAACCAATCACCAAACTGATCAGTGCGTTGCTGATAAACACGTCACCGTGAAATAAAAAACTAAATGGTACAATAAAAATCAGCAATGTTAGTACCGTTGAATTGCTAATAATCCGTTGGTTAATATCACTCCAACTTAAAATTATTAGCAATATCACTATCAATATTAACAAGATACTTTTGCTATATAAAAAAAATCCCATAATATTTTATAGATTAAGAATAGTGGTCACCATAAAGGGCTAAAAAATTTAGCCCTTATTTTAAAAATTAACCAGAGGTAACATCAGTCTTCGCACCTGTAACTGTACCAGCCAGCCCTTTAAATTTTTCTTTTAATTGACCGATAAAACCACTGTCATTATAAAAAACAGCAACAATCAATACCGCCACAGCCACTGCAATCAAACCATACTCAATCGCAGTTACACCACGCTGATTTTGTTTAAAACGGCGCAAAGCTTCAGTTACATGAATATATGCTTTTGTTAACATTATGTTTTTCCTTAAATTAAAAATATAATTCCCTAATATATCGGGAGTGTAAATAATCTATTTTCATTTTCTAAAAAATGAAAATAGACCGCGCTATATACAATACCTAACCGACAAATCACCGGTTAACTATTGATATTCCGTCAAGTGCGGTCAGACATCACTCAATGCCGCTTGAATAATTTTTGTCAATTGTGCAAATTTTTCGGCGTAGGCTTTAATTACTGAGCCTTCATTATAAAAAAGCACAAGAACAACCAAAGTTGTGACCGCTACCGCAATCAGGCTATATTCAATTGCCGTCACGCCATTCTGGTTTTTCCTGAATTGGTAACACCTGTTTTTTACTGCCGAAAACAGATTTGAAAAATCACTTTTCACTGCTTACAATTCCTTTTACCTGTAACGTTTAATTTTTAATCAAATATGCAAATCACTCTATTTTGGCAATAAAAAACCGCACTTTGACCATAAGTCAAAATTTATTTTAATAAATAAAGAAAATACTCGATCGATATAAGTTCCGTTGACGTAATTCACAATATTACTCACAACACTGGAACTTATTGTTACTTAGCGTTACTAACTACAGACAAATTTAGGTTGGCAGAATAATAGCATGCCATTGTCAGAAAAAACTCAACGTGTATTTAAATCAAACAAAATTAATAACCATTTAATCAAATTAATATTTGCGGAGTGATTTTTTTTGTATTTCAGCAACATCATTTATCAAGCAAACAGCCTAATATAAAATTTTACTTAATTAAACATTGTTTCAAGCTGACAAATGATCAAAAAAAAAACAAAATCACAAATTTTATTTACGCGAAATTACCTACCATACCTTTTTCTAGGTATGCCAACAAAGCCGATTTTTTCTATTGGAGCGTAGGAAAAATGATTAAAGTTCGTATTATCTATAGAAAGTGCGGTATGCGCAGGCAGAAAATGGAGTGATTAAACCAAATTATCCTGTTGATTTTCAAACCAAATTCGAACACACAACGAATTACAATAATGCGTAAAAACCTTACAATAAATCATGTTTTAAGGAAGAATGATATAAAAAAAGCAGTTTGCCTGTTTCCTAGACAAACCGCACTTTAATGCTTGTTAATGCTTGAATAGTGCTGATGAATCGAATTAAAGCGTCAAATCAATACAAAAACACAAAATACAGCGCAATCGCTACCACAAAGCGGTAAATGGCAAACGGTACGAACGAAATGCGTTGAATCAAATTCAACAGCAATTTAATCGCCAACATTGCCACTACAAAGGCGGTAACAAAGCCGACGGCAAACATCGGTAAATCAGAGGCGGAGAGGAAATTCCAGCTTTTATACAGATCCAACGCAGTAGCCCCCATCATCATCGGCGCAGCCAAAATAAAGGAATATTCTGCGGCGGCATGGCGGCCGACCCCCATTAATAAACCGCCGGAAATGGTGGCGCCGGAACGGGAAAAGCCCGGCGATAGCGCCAGACACTGAAACAAACCGATGGCAAACGCCTGTTTGTAGCTAATTTGATCGAGGGTGTGGGCGGTGACTTGCGGACGGAATTTTTCCGCCACTAACAGCAAAACACCACCGACAATCAACGCATAGATCACATTTTCGATACTGAACCACGATTTAATCGTGCTGTGGAACAGTAAGCCGATCACTACCGCCGGAATCATGCCTAAAATGATATGCAACAAAGTCAGGTGCGGTTGGCTATGATCCGGTTTTGCACCGAAATGAATGCCAATCAGGCTGAACATTTTGCGCCAAAACACCACCACCACGGCTAAAATCGAACCGAGCTGAATCATCACCTCAAAGGTGGCGGCTTTTTCGCCGGTGAAGCCCAAAAACTCACCGGCAATAATCAAATGACCGGTAGAAGAAACCGGTAAAAACTCGGTTAAACCTTCGACAATTCCCATTATCACTGCAATAAAAATATCTGACATATTGTTTCCTTTTTGTTTCTTTTTTGAATTAACGTCTGTAAGTCAATATTTCAATTTTATTTGGCAAACGTTACAACGCTCGGTTTAGGTTGTAAAAGTAGAGGCGGAGTCACTATCCGCCCGAACCGCACTTTACATTTTTCCCTGTGGATTAAAGGGTTACACCGCACTTTGTATGTGGACGGATAGCGAATCCGCCCTACTTTGCCTTATCGAATCTCTTTTTACGAGGGGCAAAGCCCCTCACTCATATTTAAACCATGTCCGTTTATCGGCACAGATTACGCATTCTCAATGCCGAAACTGATTACATCGGCAATATTTTGCTGCCCCAAGGCAATCATCAGCAAGCGATCGACCCCCAGCGCCACACCAGCACATTGCGGCATACCTTGCTGCAAAGCGGAAATAAAACGCTGGTCGATTTGCCGCTGTGGCAAGCCCATCGCCGCACGCTGCTTGTTGTCACGTTCAAAGCGGTGCAGCTGTTCGTTGGCATCGGTCAGTTCATTAAAGCCGTTCGCCAACTCCAAGCCTTTGTAATAAAACTCAAAACGTTCCGCAACCCGATGATCTTCCGAACTGATTTGCGCCAACGCCGCCTGCGAGGTCGGGAAATAATAGACCGCCGCCGGACGTTCCTGCCCGATTTTCGGTTCGACCACTTGGCTGAACAGATATTGCAGCAAGGTGTCGCGGCTTTGTTGCTCCGCCTCCATCAATCCCTGTTCTTTGGCTTTTTTCGCCAATTCGGCTTTTTCCGCCGACAGCGGATCCAAACCGACGTATTCCTGAAAAATAAACTGATAGCTGAACGACTCCGCCGCTTCGCAATCCAAAATTTGTTGCAACAGATCGTCCACTTCGTTAATCAGGCGATACATATCAAAGTGCGGTCGGTACCATTCCAACATGGTAAATTCAGGGTTATGCTTGCGCCCCGCCTCTTCGTTGCGGAACACTTTGCAAATCTGAAAAATCGGTCCGCTGCCCGCCGCCAGCAGGCGCTTCATGTGATATTCGGGGCTGGTGGCTAAAAAGAGCGGTTTGGCTTGCGATTGAAAAGGCGCGTTAAACTGCGTTTCAAACACCGATAAATGCACATCGGTCACGCCGTATTCACTTAAAATCGGGGTTTCGACTTCGAGCAAGCCGCGATCAATAAAAAAACTGCGCAATTCGGCAACGATCTTGGCACGAGCGATAATATTTTTTATCGCCGCACTCGGTTGCCACTGTTGTTGTAAAATCATTGCTTATGATCCTAAAAATAAATCAAGGCATCGGCAAAGCGTTAAACGCACGGTTTAGATTACAGAAGTAGGCACGGATTAACTATCCGTCCGTTTGCGAAGTGCGGTATAAGCATTTAATCGATACTAGAAAAATGCAAAGTGCGGTTCGGGCGCATATACAATCCGCCCCTACCTTGCTTTATCAACCACCGCTGCCGATAATCTGCCTGCCAATAAATATTAAGCTGGCATTTTATCGGTTATCCCGTCAAGTCACAATCGAATCTTACAGAAAGGAAAACGGAATACTTGACTATAAAAGTAAGCTATTCAATCTACTAACTTTTTTGAGGTAGATCACGAAACGTCCCCTTTTTTGGAGCATTTCACAAAAAACAATTAAATTGTAAAACAAAAAGTGGCAGAATGACCTTGATCAAAAAACCAAACTCTATGTTCATATTACTTTTTGACTCTAAATCATTACTTTTTACTTACATCTATACTGGAGGAATATCGTGCAAACTATCAATGTCGATATTGCAATCGTAGGCGCCGGCGGTGGCGGTTTGCGTGCTGCAATTGCAGCCGCGGAAGCAAATCCCAATCTGAAGATTGCGTTAATATCAAAAGTGTATCCGATGCGTAGTCATACCGTAGCTGCCGAGGGCGGAGCTGCGGCGGTCATCAAATCCGAAGATAGTTATGACAAGCATTTCCACGATACGGTTGCCGGTGGTGACTGGCTGTGCGAACAAGATGTGGTGGAACATTTCGTCGAACATTCGCCGATTGAAATGACCCAATTGGAACGCTGGGGCTGCCCGTGGAGCCGTCGTGACGACGGTGAAGTCAACGTGCGCCGTTTCGGCGGTATGAAAATCGAGCGGACTTGGTTTGCCGCGGACAAAACCGGTTTCCACCTGTTGCACACGCTCTTCCAAACCTCGATCCAATTCCCGCAAATTATCCGTTACGACGAACACTTCGTGTTGGATATCCTGACTGACGACGGGCATGCGCGCGGTGTAGTCGCGATGAATATGATGGAAGGCACACTGGTGCAAATCAATGCCAACGCGGTTGTTATCGCCACCGGCGGCGGCTGCCGTGCATTCCGCTTCAACACCAACGGCGGTATCGTGACCGGTGACGGTTTATCCATGGCTTATCGTCACGGCGTGCCGTTGCGCGATATGGAATTCGTGCAGTATCACCCGACCGGCTTACCGAACACCGGTATTTTGATGACCGAAGGCTGTCGTGGTGAAGGCGGTATCTTGGTCAATAAAGACGGCTATCGCTACCTGCAAGATTACGGTCTGGGACCGGAAACGCCAATCGGCAAACCGGAAAACAAATATATGGAATTGGGCCCGCGTGACAAAGTGTCGCAAGCGTTCTGGCAAGAGTGGCGTTTAGGGCGCACCTTGAAAACCGCCAAAGGCGTGGATGTGGTGCATTTGGATCTGCGTCATTTGGGCGAAAAATACCTGCATGAACGTCTGCCGTTTATCTGCGAACTGGCGAAAGCCTACGAAGGCGTTGATCCGGCGAAAGCCCCGATTCCGGTGCGTCCGGTGGTGCACTACACCATGGGCGGTATCGAAGTAAACCAACAAGCGGAAACCCGTATCAAAGGTTTATTTGCTGTGGGTGAATGCGCCTCCTCCGGCTTGCACGGTGCGAACCGTTTAGGTTCGAACTCCTTGGCGGAATTAGTCGTTATCGGTAAAGTCGCCGGTGAATACGCCGCACAAAGAGCGGTCGAAAGCCAAAACGTCAACACTGCGGCTGTCGATGCGCAAGCCAAAGATGTAGTCGGTCGCCTGCACGCCCTGTTGGATCAAGACGGCAATGAAAGCTGGTCGAAAATCCGTGATGAGATGGGCGATTCGATGGAAGAAGGCTGCGGTATCTACCGTACCGAAGAATCCATGCAAAAAACCGTGGATAAAATTGCCGAATTGAAAGAACGCTTCAAAAAAGTGCGGGTTTCCGACCGTTCCAGCGTGTTCAATACCGATATTCTCTACACCATTGAATTAGGTACGATTCTCGATGTGGCACAATCGATCTCTTCTTCTGCGGTTGCACGGAAAGAATCACGCGGCGCGCACCAACGTTTGGACTACGTTGAACGCGACGATACCAACTACTTGAAACATACTCTCGCATATTACAATGCAGACGGCGCACCACGAATTGAGTACAGTGATGTGAAGATTACCAAATCGCAACCTGCCAAACGTGTATATGGTGCGGAAGCAGACGCCGCAGAAGCAGCAAAGGCAAACAAGGAGTAAGCAATGGGTAATCTAGCTAACAAAACAATGACTATCGAAGTGCTTCGTTATAATCCCGAAGTCGACAAAGAGCCATACTTGAAGGCTTATCAAGTACCTTATGATGATCAAACCTCATTATTGGACGCCTTGGGCTACATCAAAGACGAGCTGGAACCGGAACTGTCCTACCGCTGGTCTTGCCGCATGGCAATCTGCGGATCTTGCGGCATGATGGTCAACAACAAACCGAGCTTGGCGTGTAAAACGTTCTTGCGCGATTACAGCGGTTTTATGCGGGTTGAGGCGCTGGCCAACTTCCCGATTGAACGTGACTTAGTGGTGGATCTCAGCCACTTTATCGAAAGTCTGGAATCGATCAAACCGTATATTATCGGTAACAAAGCGCCTCCGGGCGAGCGTACCAAACAAACACCGGCGCAGCTGGAAAAATACCGCACTTTCTCTATGTGCATCAACTGCGGCCTGTGTTATGCGGCATGTCCGCAATTCGGCTTGAACCCTGAATTTGTCGGACCGGCAGTGTTAACCCTTGGACACCGTTATAATTTGGATAACCGTGACAACGGCAAAGCCGAGCGTTTAAAAATCATGAACGGTAAAAACGGCGTGTGGACTTGTACCTTCGTCGGCTACTGCTCGGAAGTTTGTCCGAAACACGTTGATCCGGCGGCCGGTGTGAACCAAGGCAAAGTCGAGTCTGCCAAAGACTACGTTATCGCCATGCTGAAACCGCAAAAGTAAGGAGGAAAGAATGACAACCACAACCAGCAAACGTAATAAATACGTACGCGAAATCAAACCGAACTGGTGGCAAAAAATAGATTTCTACAAAATGTATATTTTGCGCGAATCTACCGCACTTCCGACCATTTGGTTCTGTATCGTCCTGCTTTACGGTTTCTTGTGCTTAGGCAACGGAACCTTTGAAACCAGTTTTGTTGCTTTTTTGAAAAATCCGTTGGTCATTATCCTGAATGTGATCACAATGGCAGGCGTGGTGTTTAATACCATCACATGGTACGGCTTGACCCCGAAAGCCTTAAATTTGATCTACAAAAACGAGCGCTTGCCGCAAGCGGTGATCAAAAATTTAATGTGGGTCATCACGATCGCCGTTTCGGTCTTAACCCTTATTCTTGTGTATATCTAGGAGGAAAACGATGAAACAAGCTCCAAAACGTTCCAATGAACCGGTGGTATGGTTGCTATTTGGCGCAGGCGGAACCATCAGTGCCATTGTTTTCCCTGTGCTGGCATTAATCCTGTTGTTCCTCTATCCGTTAGGATTGGTTGACGCAGGCAACATGGTGGCATTTGCACAAAGCATTATCGGCAAACTGATCCTGCTCGCCGTGGCAATCTTCCCGATGTGGGCAGGCATGCACCGCTTACACCACGGCATGCACGATTTCAAACTGCACGTTCCCGCCGCCGGTGTCATTTTCTACGGCTTGGCGGCACTGTATTCGGTGTTGGTATTCTTCGCTGTGATTAATATCTAAGCCGCTCTTAAAAATAGAAACGCTCAGACAAATTGTTTGAGCGTTTTTTTATATACTGTATTCACCTACTATTGTGTAACTCTTCTTCCAACCAATTGATAAAGTGTTGTACTTTGGCATATTTTTTATGAGTATGCGGAAAAACAATATAATGTGCATCAATAGGAATCATATAATTACTGCCAAAAACAGGGATTAGTTCACCAGACTTAATAAAAGGTTGTGCTAATAAACTACTTTCTACAATAACGCCAAGATTTTGTTTGGCCGCTTCAAAACTCATATATGAACGATCAAAACTAAAAGCATAGGATAAATTTTCCGTCTGTATATTATGATACGCAAACCATTGTTTCCATTGCATTAACATACATTGAGAAGCGATTAAATCGCATTTTAATAAATCTATTGGCTGGTTGATTTGATTCTTTTTAAGAAAATCAGGGTGAGCTAACACAATTGCATATTCATTTTTAATAGGAATCGCGTTTAATCCTTTCCAAGAAAAACTACCATAACGAATATCCACATCAGTTTGAGATAGATTAAACTGAATATTTTCATAGGAACAATCAATATTGATTTGATATTCAGGATATTGCTTTTTAAACTTTTCCAATCTCGGCAATAAATAAAGTAATCCAAAAGTTGGAGCCGTATGAATGCGTAAGGTTTCTTGTTCTTGACGTTCGATAATATCATTAGTTGCTGTGCCCAAGGTATGTAATGCACCTGAAATAGCATCAAGATATTGTTGCCCTGCTCCGGTGAGTTTTATCCCTCTTCCTGTACGATAAAATAATTTTTTATTTAATAAACTTTCCAATCCGGCAATTTGATGGCTAACTGCTGACGGTGTGATATTTAAACTTTCGGCTGTTTTCACTATATTACCAAAATAGGCCGCTTGTTCGAATACTTGTAGGGATTTTAACGGAGGAATAATGTTTGCCATAATTTTTCCTTGTAATAAAACTGATTTATAACTTATTATAAGTTATAAAAAAAAGAACACAATACGGCAAAATATTGTGTTCAAATAAAGGGTAAAAATCAGATATTATGCAAGCTCTTTTTGTTTTTTCCTTGCACTCAGTACAATTATTGCCGCACTAACGAACATACTAACACCTAAGAATGCAATCGCCGTGTTAAATGAGTTAGTTAATTCTTTTAAGTATCCCACAATCGTCGGGCCAAAAAATCCCCCCAAGTTACCGATACTATTAATTAACGCAATCGCTCCGCCGGCCGCTGCTCCCGTGATGAATGAAGGCGGAATAGCCCAAAATGGCGGAAATGCACCGAATGCACCACACAATGCAACCGCAAGGAAAACAAAGGCAAGCCATACGTTAATATCTGCCACATAAGTTGCCAGCATTAAACCTAGCGCACTCACTGCCAAACACCCGGCGACATGCCATGGACGCTCTTGCGTTTTGTCAGAGTGATTACCGACTAACATCATCACAATCATTGACACAAAATAGAGTGCGCCAATAATCCAGCCTAAGTTTTGCAAGCTAATACCTGAAGTAGCTGAGATGGTTTTAGAGATGGTCGGCAAAAACATATTGATCCCATAGTAACCCATCATCCAAAAGAAATAGCCTGCTGATAGACATAAAACCGTTTTATCTTTTAAGGCTTCCATAAAGGTATAATGTTTCACTTCTTGCTTCATTTTTTGTTCAATATCAAGCGTTTCGATTAACCATTCTTTTTCTTCTTTTTCCAACCAGTGTGCCTTGTCGATACTATCCGTTAGGTAGAAATAACAAATAACCCCCAGTATGACGGCAGGAATGGCTTCAATAATAAACATCCATTGCCAACCGTTTAAGCCCCAACCTTCAATGGTTAATAAGAATGTGGATAACGGTGAGCCTAACGCATTTGCGCCCGGAATCGCTAACATGAAAGCGGCAATGGCTCGAGCATGATGTTTAGTTTGGTAAAAACCGCTTAAATAATGCACCATACAAGGATAAAAACTCGCCTCGGCCACCCCCAATAAAAACCGAATCGTATAAAATTGCCAAGGCGCTTCGATAAATGCCATTAAAATGGCGAGAATCCCCCAACTCACCATAATCCGACAAATCCACTTGCGCGCACCAACTTTTGCCATCATGGCACTACCCGGCACTTCCAATAAAAAATAGCCAAAAAAGAAAATACCTGCACCAATACCAAACACAGCATTAGAAAATCCTAAATCAGCATTCATTTGCAGTGCTGCAAAACTAATATTCACACGATCAAGGATAGAAATAAAAAAACAAATGAAAAGGAATGGAAGTAAACGCCAAGTTACCTTACGCACGGCACTTTGCTCTATTTGTAAAATATTGCGGGTTGTCATAATAATTCTCCGTTTTATGAATGAGGGGCAATACTATTTGCTTGGAAATTAGGGAGAAAGCATAAAGTGCGGTTTACCATCACGCTATTTTTAGTGCCTTACCTAAAATTTGAAAATACTATTTATTGATATTATGAATAAAAAAATCTCCCCTCGAGATTTACTACAGGTGGACTTATCCTCCCACCTGTAGTCACCTCAAATTGTATTATTCCGCTAACCATTTCTTGATGCTGTTACAAATTGCAGCAGTAGAAATGCCATATTCATCGTGTAAAGTCGGTAATGCACCGGCAAGTAAAAATTTATCCGGTAATGCAATACGTTTCACTTTGGCGGAAATCCCTTGTTCAACTAATAAACTCGATACTGCTTCACCAAGACCACCGATTTCACTGTGATTTTCTGCGGTAACAACCAAACGATTAGATTTAGTTATTTCTTTCAAAATCGTTTTATTATCTAATGGTTTAATCGTCGGGCAGTGTAAAATTGCTACGCTAATACCTTCGGAGGCTAATTTTTTCGCCGCTTCAATCGCTCGCATCGTGAGAATACCGGTTGAAATCATTAACACATCATTACCGTCTTCCAGTAATTTTGCTTTGCCGATTTCAAATTGATAGTCATAATCTTTTAACACGTTCGGTACTTTTCCGCGTAATAAACGCAGATAAACCGGACCGTTGTGATCAGCGATAGCCGGAACAATTTGCTCAAGTTCCGTCGCATCACAAGGATCAATTACCGTCATATTCGGAATTGCACGCATCATCGCAATATCTTCCGTAGCTTGATGGCTTGGGCCATAACCGGTGGTTAAACCCGGCAATGCCACAGCGATTTTCACATTCAGATTTTCTTCTGCGATAATTTGATGAATAAATTCATAAGCCCGACGGGTGGCAAATACTGCATAAGTCGTAACAAAAGGGATTAATCCGGTTTTAGCTAAACCACCGGCGGTTGCCATCGCCAATTGTTCTGCAATTCCTACTTGGAAAAATCTATCCGGATAGTTTTGAGCAAAAATATGTAAGTCTGTATATTTTGCCAAATCCGCAGTGACCCCAACGATTTCAGGGCGGGTTTCCGCCAATTTGCTCAATGCATAACCGAACGGTGCTGCAATGGTTTCTTGTCCCTCTTCGGCAATAGAGGCGATCATTGCCGATGTAGTTAATTTTTTCTTAGTCATCGTAAAATTCCTCTATTTTTGGCTTTCATCTAATACGGCAATCGCTTTTTGCCATTCGTCAGCATCAACTCGAATAAAATGATTTTTCTCACGCGCTTCCAAGAATGGAACGCCTTTCCCCATTAACGTATCGAAAATAATGACACGCGGTTGATCACCTTCATAATTGCGCGCATTATCAAATGCTGCGAGCACCGCCGCAATATCATTGCCATCGACTCTTTGAACATACCAACCGAACGCTTGCCATTTATCTAGCAGTGGCTCAAAACTCATAATATCGGTTGATTTACCGTCTGCTTGTTGTTGATTGACATCAATTAAATTAATTAAATTGCCTAATTTATGATGGCTGGCAGCCATTGCCGCCTCCCAAGTGGAACCTTCGTCCAGTTCCCCGTCAGACATGGAGTTATAGACAAAGGATTTTTTATTTTGATAACGCAAACCAAGCGCTATCCCCACGGCAATAGATAAACCCAGCCCTAATGAACCTCCGGACATTTCCATTCCCGGAGTATAAGTTGCCATGCCGGACATAGGTAAACGGCTATCGTCACCGCCGTAAGTTTCCAGTTCCTCTTCCGGAATAATGTTAGCTTCTATTAATGCCGCATAAAATGCGATCGCATAGTGGCCATGAGAAAGTAAAAAGAAATCGCGATCTTCCCATTCCGGATCCGCCGGTTTAAAATTTAATGCGTGACAATATGCCGTTGCCAACACATCGGCATAACCTAATGCTTGGCCAATATAACCTTGCCCTTGCACTTCTCCCATGCGTAATGCATAACGTCTAATGTTATAGGCATGCTTTGCCAGTTTTGTCGCTAAATCTTGAGTTGCCATAGATTTATTTCCCCTTAAATTAATGAATATGCATTCCGCCGTTCACATCTAATGTGATACCGGTTGAATAAGATGCTAAATCGCTGGCTAAGAATAATGCTGCACGCGCAATATCAACCGCATCACCCAAACGGCTTAATGGAATGCCGGCAATAATATTGGCTTTTTGCTCATCAGATAATTTGCCCTGTGTAATGTCGGTTTGAATCAAGCCCGGAGTGATACAGTTCACACGGATACCATCAACCCCCAATTCGCGCGCCATCGCTTTAGCCAAACCGAGCACGCCTGCTTTTGCGGCACTGTAATGCGGACCGCCAAAAATACCGCCGCCACGCTGTGCCGATACCGAAGAAATACAAACGATGCTACCTGACTTTTGCGCACGCATGGTTGGAATGACCGCTTGAGACATTAACAAGGTGCCGCGCAAACTGACATCAAGCACCGCATCATAATTTCCGCCTTTAATATCCATCACTTTTAACGGTTGAGTAATGCCGGCATTGTTGACCAATACATCGATACGACCATATTTGGCCAAAATTTTCTCTTTTGCCGCTTGTACTTGTGCTTCATCGGCGACATTGATTGCTACGCCTAAATGCCCTTCTCCCGGCAAAGCATTGGCAGCTTCAATAGAGGCTTGCTCGTCTAAATCGGCAATAACGACTTTAGCGCCCTGTTCGGCAAACAATTTCGCTGTCGCACGCCCTAACCCACGCGCAGAGGCTGCGCCGGTAACAATGGCTACTTTGTCTTTTAATAACATAATGTATTCTCCTATGGTGTTTTTGTTGGAAAATAACATAGCGGAAAGCGAGATGAGTAGGAATGCACAAATGCTCACGTTTGATTGAGAAAAATTGAAATCGTGATAAACGTAACAAAAATAATCGATATACCCGTATGGAAAACCGATTTGTGTTGGGAGGGATTTTAGTTCAAACGAATCTGACAGACACACAATTTTAAATCGGGGACTGCCAAATTAAGTTTGACCTTTTACATATCAGATAAGGTTATTATTTATTATGTGCGTGCTACGCCACCACCGACACACTTTTCACCTGCGCATACACCCACATGCCGACCGAGAGTTTTAATTCCGCCAGTGCCCAACGGCTAATCGACGCACCGAACTGCAAGCCATCGGCATTTAACCGCACTTCCACTTGCTGCGCTTGGGTTTCAATTTCAGTGATTTGGCACGCCAGCACATTGCGGATACTGCTGCCCTTTGCCGGTTGTAAAATAATCGAGACATCGGAACTGTAAATACAAATCCGCACCGAATCGCCCACGCTTTTTTCAACTTGTTGAATCCACAAGTGCTGTCCGCCAAATGCCAGTGCGGTCATTTGATACAACGGGTGCTGCATCTCAATCGGCAGGTTAAAAACCGCACTTTGCTGTTGCAGCCCTTTCCACGGCAGAAAATGCGGACTTTGCCAAATAGTTTCCAACTCGTCAAACGCCAGCACTTTGCCCTGTTCCATCAAAATCACCCGTTGCGCCAAGCGTAGCAGCTCTTCCAGACTATGGCTGACATACAAAATCGGAATATTGATCTCTTTCGCCAAGCGATCCAGATACGCCAACAACTCCTGTTTACGCGGCAGATCAAGTGCGGCTAACGGCTCGTCCATTAGCAATAACTCAGGCTCGGTGAGTAATGCTCTGCCGATCGCCACCCGTTGTTTTTCGCCGCCTGAAAGCGTGAGCGGATAACGTTTCAGTAGATGTTCGATGCCTAACAGCTCAATAATTTCTTGATATACCGCCTTGCTGACTTTTTTCATGCCATAAGCCAGATTGCCTTTGACGGTGTAATGCGGAAACAGGCGCGCATCTTGGAACACATAACCGAGATGGCGCTGTTCCGGCGGCAGATTGATTTTGCGCGCAGTATCGACCAACGTGCGGTTATTGAGTTGAATATAACCTTGATCGGGGGTTGATAGACCACTCACCAAATTAATCAATGAGGATTTACCGCTACCCGATAAACCGAAAAGTGCGGTCACACCGTTGGACGGAATTTGCAAGTTGGCACTTAACGCCAGACTGCCAAGCTGTTTTTTAAGATTCAATTCAAGCATCGCCCTGCCCCAATCTGTATTTCGCCCGTCGTGCCAACCACTCCGACAGCACCAAAGACAGCAGCGCAATCACAATCGCAATCACGCACAAACGTGCCGCTGCGCCCTCTGCCGACGGGGTTTCGATAAAAGAATACATCGCCAACGGAATAGTTTGGGTCTGTCCGATAATATTGGAAACGAAAGTGATCGTTGCGCCGAATTCCCCCAGCGAACGGGCAAATCCCAACACCATACCGGCGAGAATACCGGGAAAAGAGAGCGGCAAGGTGATGGTGAAAAACACCCTCCACGCCGACGCACCAAGGGTGCGAGCCGCTTGTTCCAGTTTGGGGTCGACATTTTCCAACGCCAAACGAATCGCTCGCACCACCAACGGAAACGCCACCACCGCCGAAGCTACCACTGCGCCGCGCCAACTAAACGCCACGCTGAAATCAAACCATTGATAGAGATATTTGCCGATAAAACCGTTGCGCCCGAAACCGACCAACAATAAATAGCCGATCACCACCGGTGGCAGCACCAACGGTAAATGAATAATACCGTCGAGCAGATTTTTACCGAAAAAGTGATAACGGGCCAGCAACCATGCGAAAAAAACCGCCGGCGGCAGGCTGATCAACATCGCGAACAGCGCAACTTTAAGACTGAGATTGATCGCGCTGATTTCCGCCGGACTGAGGCTGAGGGTTTGAATGATGCTATCAATCAAAGCGAATTCCTTTATAAATTGTTTAAAACAAAAGTGCGGTTAAAACGTTCGATTTTTATTGCAAAAGTATGGGCGGATTAACTATCCGCCCTAGACAATTTAAAATTTTAAATCTTAATAATGTATTGCTCAGTTTTACAGCCTGACCTATGCATAACCTTGTACGGCTTGCCGTGCAAGGCTGATAGCCGTTTCCGTGCACGGTTACATAGGCCTCGAGGGGCTTTGCCCCTCGTAAATAGGTTTGTTGGTAATTATTCTACGCTGAAACCGTATTTCTGCAAAATCACTTTACCGCTGTCCGAGCCTAAAAACGCCATAAACGCGCGTGCAACGGCGCTGTCGTGATCGGTGATAATCGCTGCCGGATACTCGACCGCTTCATAGCTACCGTCCGGAAACACGCCGACGATCTGCACTTTATCACTGGCGGCGGCATCAGTGGCATACACAATCCCCAACGGCGCTTCTGCTCTTTCCACCAATGTCAACGCGGCACGCACGTTTGCTGCGCGCGCTAATTGACTTTCAACTTTATCCCATTGATTTAATTTGGTTAATGCCGCTTTAGCATACAAGCCTGCCGGAACGTGTTCCGGATCGCCGACCGATAAAAAGTTTTTGCCCAAATATTGCAGCCACTCGTCATTATTCAGATCAAATTTCAACTCGCCGGCACTTTTTGGCGCAATCATCACCAATTTATTACCGGCAACGATTTTGCGCGAATCGGCAATGATTTTGCCCTTTTCCTGCAAGAAATCCGCCCATTTTAAATTTGCCGAAACAAAAATATCCGCCGGTGCGCCCTCGTCAATTTGGCGCGCCAACACGGAAGAAGAAGCGAACGAGAACACAATCTCCGCCGCTTTTTGCTCCTGCTTAAATTCGCTCGCCAAATCCTGCAACACATTGGTCATCGAGGCGGCGGCAAAAACCGTCAGTTTCTCACTTGCCATGCCCGAAAAAGAGACCGCCGCCAATGCCACCGCCAAAACCGCACTTTTGCCCCACTTACCGATTTGCTTAAACATAATGTCTCCTAAGAATGAACATAAAAAAACGCTATAAAACAAATTATATAACGATAAAAAAAGATGTCTATCAAGATTTATGTTTTTCTTTTAAAATGAGAAACCAATCACAATGAGTTAAGACTATCCAACAGGAATCACTATGAGCGAGATTGATATTGAACTGAGTATTAAGCTGCAACAGCAACTGTTCGTTGATCCGCGCCGCATTCACCTGCTGCGTGCCATCGAAAAGTGCGGTTCGATCTCGCAAGCCGCCAAACAGGTCGGCATCAGTTACAAAACCGCATGGGATAATCTGAATGCGATGGATCTGCTCAGCCCCAAACCGTTGTTGCAGCGCAGCAGCGGCGGGAAAGAGGGTGGCGGCACTACCCTGACCGCTTACGCCAAACGGGTTTTGCGCTTATACGAACTGTTGGAACAAACCCAGCTGCGCGCGTTTGCCATTTTGCAAGACGAAAATATTCCGCTCACCAGTCTGCTTTCCGCCACGGCAAAATTCAGCCTGCAAAGCAGCGCCAGAAACCAGCTGATCGGCACGGTGGCGGCGGTTCGCACGCAAGGCTTGATCAGTGAAGTGCGGATCAATATCGACGGCTTGCCGCAACCGCTAACCGCCGAGATCACCCAAGCCAGCGCCGTGCGTTTGCAACTGCAAGCGCAGCAAGAACTGCTGTTGATGTTCAAAGCGCCTTGGGTCACGCTGCACAAACAACCGCAGGGGCTCAACAGCTTCAAAGGCAAAATCAGCGCACTTCAGCAACAGCAGGGCAACCATGAAGCAGTGATTCAGGTCACGCCGCAAATCGAATGTTGCGCCAGTTATCACAACAACGAGCAATATCAAATCGGCGAAGAGATTTATCTCAGCATTGCCCCTGAAAAAATTATTTTATTGGCGCTATAACACCATAGCTATAACGCTATAGCAAAGTCGCATTGTGGCAAAACAGTAGCACCGCTGAAATATTCAGCGCCGGTGCAAACGGCAACTCCTGCTCGCCCAATGCTTGCGGACTGAAAACCGCTCTGGCACAAGCACACAACGCCCCAAGCAGCGTCAATAAACTGGCGCACAACAGCAGTAACGGCAGTTGCTGCCACGGATAAAACGCGGCAAGTGCGCTGATCAGCCAACAATCGCCTTCGCCGAACACTTCACGGCGGTATAGCCGTTTGCTCAGTTGGTAAAACAGCGTGCTGACCGCCAACGCAATCAACAAACTTTGCACACTCTGCGCTAAAGAAACCGCCCAGATTCCCTGCCATGCGCCAAACAGCGCCAACAGTAACAGCGCTTGGCAAAGTGCGGTCGAGATCAGGCGATAATAAAAATCGATCACACCGATTGCGATCAACAATCCCAGCCAGCATAACAGGCTGAGCAGGCTTAAAAAATCCGGCTGAAAATAACCGATTGGCAACGCTGCGAGCGCCAAGCCCAACGGCAGCAAGCGAAAATAACGCTTTCGTAACGGCGGCAACCACTGATAATCGTCTGCGAGCGGCTGCGCCGTCACATCGGCATGGCAGTCTTGATAGTATTGCTGTAAAGTGCGGTTAAACTCCTCGGCAAAATGTTCAAAATAACGTTGCAGCCGCCAACCGATCAACAAAGCGCAAAACGCCGCCAAAAACAGGTTCACTATCATTAGCCTAACATCGCCCCCATATCGAAAATCGGCAGGTACATGCCCAACATCACCGCCCCGATCAAGGCGCCGATCAGCAGCATTAACAGCGGTTCGAGCAGCTGCGACAGCAAATCAATCTGATGATCGAGCCGCCGCTGGTAATTATCGGCGATATGCTGCAACATCTGCCCCAAACAACCGCTCTTTTCGCCCACCAGCAACATTTGCTGCGCCTGTTGCGGAAACCAACGGCTGCTGACACTCTGCGAAAACGCATATCCCTGTTGCAGCAGCTGCAAACTTTGGCTGATCTCCTGCTGCATTAAGGTCGGCTGTTCCTGCTGCTGCGGCGCTAAAAAAGTGCTCAGGGCTTGATTGAGCGGAATGCCGGCATGCAACATTAACGCCAAATTACGGCTGGAATCGACAATCAGACTGAACTGCTGCAAGCGTCCAAAGAGCGGTAGTCGCTGCAATAGCGCCGACAATTTGCGGCGTAATCCGGCGTGTTGGCGATAAATCCGTACGCCGCCGCCAATCAGCAATGCAACTAACAGCGCCAAACGTCCGCCATATTGCTGTAAAATCTGCGATTGTTGCAGTAAAAATCGGGTGAACAGCGGCAATTGCTGCTGATTTTGTTGGTACATTTCGGCAAATTGCGGCACGATAAACAGCAGCAACAGCACGGTCAACCCGAATGAAATCAGCAAAACCATCAGCGGGTAGAGCAAAATTTTCTGTAACTTACGCTGTAATTCAAGTTTTTTCGCTTTATCTTCGCCGATCTGGCGGCAAATTTGTGCCAACCGTCCGCTGGTTTCACCGATTTTGATCAATTGCCGATCACGATCAGTTAAAAAGTGCGGATACTGTTGCAGCACCTGCGAAAAGGCATAGCCGCCGACAATCCCCTGTGTCAACTGCTGCAACCAATGCTGCAATTTTTCGTTTTGGCAGTTGTGCCGCAACATCTCCAATCCCGATTTTAATGGCAATGCCGCTTGCAGAAGCATTGCCAGTTGCTGCATTAACTCGCCAATCTCAGCCTGCCTGACTTTTGTCGATAAACGCCAGTTGCGCCGCACCTTCACCTGCTGCAAACCGCGTGCCAGCAACCGCACTTTCGCCTGTTCGGCATTCTTCGCCAGAATCGTACCGCTCTGCTGCCGTTGCAGATGATTGACCGCATGCCAACTAAATTCCGCCATCTTCATCTCCCAACACACGTCGGATTTCCGGCAGATCGGTCACGCCCGAACGCACCTTTTCCATGCCGCTTTGATACAAACTGGCGAAATCCAAACGATACGCTATTTCTTGCGGATCTTGACGGTTGTTATCGGTTTGCAGATTAACAAAGTGCGGTTGCAAAAATTGGTATGTGCCGATACGCCCGTGATAACCTTGATGGCATTTTTCGCAGCCTTGTTTACCGGCTTGCCGACAGGCGCAACGACGGCGCAGCAAGCGTTGTGCCACCACCAACAGCAGGCAGGATTCCAGCTCATACTCTTTGATCCCCAACTGTTTTAAACGTCCGATCGCCGCTTCGGCATCGTTAGTATGCAGCGTGGACAACACCAGATGTCCGGTTTGCGCGGCGCGGATCGCCATCATCGCACTCTCTTCGTCACGGATCTCCCCTAACATAATCACGTCCGGATCTTGGCGTAAAAACGTTCTGAGCAACTGCTTAAAATCCAATCCGATTGCCGGATTGACTTGGGTCTGCACAATGCCGTCCAAACTGATTTCAATCGGATCTTCGGCGGTCACGATATGCTTTTCCGGCTGATTGAGGCTGTGAAGTGCGGTATAGAGGGAAATGCTTTTGCCGCTGCCGGTCGGACCGGTCACCAAAATCAAGCCCTGCGGTTGCTGCAACGCCTGCTGGAAACAGCGCTGTTGCCGTTCGGTCATGCCCAATTCGGCAAACGCCAGCTCCACCGGTTTATTTTGCTGCAAGCGCAACACTGCCTTTTCGCCCAGTTGGGTTGGTAAAATCGACAAACGGAAATCCAGCACATCATTAAACGCCGTGGTAAACTGAAAGCGTCCGTCTTGCGGCAGGCGCTTTTCGGCAATATCCAAATGCGCCAATAATTTCACCCGTGAAATCAGGCGTTCGGCAAAATTGGCACTGATCTGCTTCGCTACCGTCAACACGCCGTCCACCCTAAAACGCACTTGCAAGCCAGCCTGTGTTGTCAGCGCATTTGCCTTGCTGTGGCGCTGTGCCAGCGGTTCAAGATGAATATCCGACGCCCGTTGCGCCAGTGCTTGCTCAAAAATGCTTTCCAGCAGTTGGATCACCGGTTCATCACTGCTTTCATCTGCCGACGGCTGAAATTCGTGGCGATATACCGCCTGCGCATAATCCTGCACTTGCCCGATCCCGCCAGACGCCTGTTCCGTCATCTGTTGAAGTGTGGTTTTCAATACGCTGTTTGCCAATATCACCGGCTCTACCGTTTTATCGTACAAAAAAGCAAAAACTTCACAGGCGTTGAGATTATCCAACGAATCCAGCCCCAACCACAAGCGGCTTTCGTCTTCTTGCAGCGGCAAGGCGAAATAGCGCAACAACAACGCTTGATCGCGGCAGTTGCGCTGGCGTAATGCCTCGTCAAGTGTAAACCGTTGTCCGTCAATACTGATTAGATCCATGGCGTTTTCCTGCCGTCAGTCAAGCCGTTATGAACAGAAGCCGGACGGAAAAATCGTAATGTCTGAATTCGGTGCTGTGCACGCCACTGTCCAACTGATTTCGCTGCCATTGCCGCCGCTTGCAGTGAGGGTATAGCCGTAATTTTCCAAACTGCCTCTACCGCTCACACTGATCTTACCGCCGGCCGTGGTAATGGTTTTAATATACTTCGATTTATTCTCTGCACTTTTGTCCGCCTGAATCCCATTGCTGCCGCCGCTGCAATTCGTCACCGCGCCGGTGCTGTAAATGCACAGTTCCACCTCGCCGCGATAGGGCGTTGAGGCCTGCAACAGCTCGGAGAGCGCCGCTTTACGGGTATAACTTTGGTAGGAGGGCACGGCAATGGTGGCAAGCACGGCGATAATCGCAATCACGATCATCAATTCGACGAGGGTGAACCCCTGTTTAAAGCTGCTTTTCAGGTTGAATTTAGTCATTGTTTTTTCCTTTTATCTTTGCGTTGTCACTAGTAAAAAATTGACAGCGTCAGCATGGCAAAGGAGAATAGCAAAATCTAGCAACGCAAAAATAATTGGAAGCGAGATCGCAAAATATGATTTTGACCCCGCAAAAAATCAGCAGCGGCTGGCTGAATCCGGTGCGCAAAGTGCGGTCACCGCACTTTGACTTACGTCCGGATATTCACGATATTTCATTGTTGGTGATTCATTACATCAGCCTGCCGCCGGAACAGTTCGGCGGCGATTTTATCGATCGTTTTTTTCAAGGCAGACTCGACCCGAACGCCCACCCCTATTTTGCCGAAATTTACCAACAACGGGTTTCCGCCCACTGTTTAATTAATCGTTCGGGCGAAGTGACCCAATATGTCAGCTTTGCTGATCGTGCTTGGCACGCCGGTTTATCTTGCTTTCAGGGACGGGAAAAATGTAATGATTTTGCGATCGGTATCGAGTTGGAAGGATCGGACAATCAGCCGTTCAGTGACGAACAATACCGCACTTTGCAGCACCTGACCGCTTTGATTATGCAAACTTACCCGCAAATCAACCAAGAGCGGATCGTCGGACATAGCGATATCTCCCCGGGACGAAAAATTGATCCGGGCAAATATTTTGATTGGCAACGCTATTTTGCCGGACTGCCGGCCATTTGAAAACGAAAAAATCCACTATGATCACTCATAACGGATTTCTGCTGTCTATCAATTTATAATGAAAATCAGTCTATTATGAAAAACTGAAAAAATCTTTCACTGATTGCCACCAGCTTTTGCTGTCTTCCAGTTCCAGCGGCTTAATATCTGAATTTTGATTTTCCGGCAACGGTTTATCCAAATGGAAATCGCTGACCACCCCTTGTTGGCTGAAATTCACGGTTAAGGTATGTTGTTGCGGATCTTCGTAACCTTTTTGTTGTAAATAAACATAATACCAAGTGTAACTGCTGTACGGATCAGTCAACATCGGTGTTCCCAATAAATATTGCACCTGCACCGGTGTCATACCGTTTTGCAACTGCGCCACTTGCTCGGCTTGCAGATAGTTGCCCTGCGGCACGTCGATACGGTAAACCAGCTTGTTATATAAAGAGCATGACGTCACACTGATACTGACCAACAGAACCGTTAAAACAGATTTCAATCTCATGTTTTTTTCTACCTTTTTATTATGAATTGTTATGGATGATACCTAAAGTTGGTAAAAATGCCAATACATTTAAGATTGTAGCTTAGCAAAGCGCTGGAGTTGATCGCGCAAATTCGCCGGCAAACCTTTAATTGTTAAACTGTCATTTTCTTCGTTCCAAAAAATCCGCTCATTTAATAACGCAGCGTCAAAGCTCAACGTCACACCTTTGCCTGACCCGGAATATTTGGTCAACGATTTCAGCGCCCCCGACAACGGCGGAAAGCTCTCCGCCAGATCATACGCCTGTTCTTGGCTGAATTGGCTGAAATTCTGCTGGTTTAGACTCGGTAAGGTATCGGAAAGTTCCGTTACAACAATCTCCTCACCGACTTTTAATTGCCCTTTACAGTAATCGAACGCCTGTTTTTTCACTTCTTGAATCTGTTTGCTGTCCAATTCGCCCTGTTGGCAAAAATCATCCACCGCCTGCAACAAGGTCAAATTCTGCTGTTTCGGATCAAAACCGCTGTCTGCGCCTAAAAAATCCATAAAGAAATCCGATACTTTGCGCCCGACCCGCCCTTTGATAAAACTTAAATAGCGATCGGAAGACGCCGAGAGCGTCAATTCGGTCAGATTCAAACGCGCGGCGATATCATACTGCTGAATATTCAGATAGGAGGTTTGCTGAATGTCCAGTTCTTCGTCCACCAGCATACTGTGGCGGCTGTCGAGCAGGGCGATAAACAGGTAATCGGTTGCCAAAAAGGTATATTGGCACAAAATAAAAGTACCGCTGTCGGCAAACACATATTTGCTGAGTTCGCGCGCCAAATTCTGCGCACTTTGCTGACTGAAATCGAGAAAATCCAAGTCATTTTCCAAAAAACGGTTCAACTGACGGGCAAATTGCGATTCGCCTTTAAACACGCCGTAAGCTAACGCTTTGCTTTGATAATTTTGGTGCAGCTGCAACATCATCTGCTGAATCTCGGCATTGACCGGCAGCAATTGCGAACGCAGACGGGTGCTCAACTGTTTGTTGGCGCTGTCGGCTTCATTCCCAGCCATATTTGGCTCAGTGCCGTCCCGATTATCCGTCAAATAAAGCTGGTGTAGGATAATTTGCTTAACTTCTATACTCATTTCATCGTCCGTTAATTTTTTGTGTCAAAACAAGCGCCATTATAACCAATTGGCGACAGCTTTTTTAGCGGTAACGTAAAAAATATGCTAACATTCGCAAGATATCCGAATCACACGCGATTAGACACCACATTAACCAAGCGAGAGGGTTGAATTTATGGCAACACAATCAAAATACAGCGATCAACAAGTGCAAGCCCTGCTCAACGATTTGGCGGCGGTGTTGGAAAAACATCAGGCTTCGGTTGATCTTTCGTTGATGGCATTAGGCAATACGGTCACCAATCTCTTGCAATCCAGTGTCGGGCGCAACCAGCAGCAGGCGCTGGCGGACGCTTTTTGCAGCGCCTTACAACACTCCTTAAAACCGCGCGCATAACCGCACTTTTCCCTTGCGCAGATCATAGGCAGGCAACGATATGCTGAAAATTCCAAGACAATATTGGGAAGCCACCTCACAAAAAATTGCGTGGGGACATTGGTTTGCGTTCTTTAATATTATCGTTGCGATTTTAATCGGCTCCCGTTACGCCTTTATCGCCGATTGGCCGGCGACCTTAATCGGCAAGGTCTATTTCTTTCTGAATATTCTCGGACATTTCAGCTTCATCGTCTTCGCCCTGTATTTACTGATTCTGTTTCCGCTCAGTTTTATCATCAAAAATCCGTATACTTTCCGCGCCGTCGGCGTGGTGTTATCCACCATCGGCTTAACCCTGCTGTTGCTGGACACCGAAATTTTCAACCGTTTTCACCTGCATTTGTCTTTCTTGGTGTGGAATATCTTAATCAACCCCGATAACGGCGATTTGGCACGCAACTGGGAACGCTTTTTCGTGCCGATGCCGCTGATCTTCCTGATTGTTATGCTGTTTTCCCGTTGGGCATGGGAGAAACTGCGCAGTCTGGAACGGCAAAAATGGATTCGCAAAGCCGCTTATTTTCTGATGTTCTGCTTTATCGCTTCCCACCTGCTGTATGCTTGGGCAGATGCCTATTTTTATCGCCCGATTACGGTACAAAAGGCCAATTTACCGCTCTCTTACCCGATGACCGCACGCACCTTCTTGGAAAAAAACCAATTGTTAAACCGCGACACCTACTCGGAGCAGGTCAACAGCAGCGGTCGGGTTGATGCGCCGTATTTGAACTACCCGAAACAAGCGCTGCGTTATAGTCCGCACGCTGCAAGCGACGAAAAGCCGAATATCCTGCTGATCAATATTTCCGGCTTACGCCACGACGCGATCCGCGCCGAGGATATGCCTTCTTTAGCGGCTTTCCGCCAGCAAACCTTAGATTTTGAAAATGCTTACAGCGGCGGCAACAACCCGAATATGGCGCTGGTCGGACTGTTTTACGGTTTGAACGCCAACTATTTCGACAGCCTGCTCAGCCAACGAGCGCCGTCGGTGTGGATTGAACGCATGCAGCAATTGCAGTATCAATTCGGGCTGTTTGTCACTGCACCGCTGAAATCGCCGCTGTACAACCGCTCTTTGTTCCAACAACAACGGTTAAACTTCAACGGCTCCAATCAGCAAAGTACCAAACAGTGGCTAGATTGGTATCAACAGCAGAGCGACAAGGTTTGGTTCAGCTATCTGCAATATGATCTCTTGGGTGTGATGGCGAATTATCCGGCGCAAGATCCTGAGGCGCAGCAGCAGTATTACCGTTTGCAATTGCAGGAGATCGATCGCCAACTGACACAGGTTTTGGCAGGGCTGCAACAAAAAGGGTTAGACAATACGGTGGTGATCGTCACGGCGGATCAAGGCTATTCCTACCATACGGAAAACAACCGCAACCAGAACTATTTCGGGCGGGATCGAATCCAAGTGCCGCTATTAATAGCATTACCGCAACAAACGCCGCAAAAAATCAGCAAAATCTCTTCACAAATGGATTTAGTGCCGACGGTGATGCAGCAGCTGTTCCAAGTGGAAAACCCGCAGCAGGATTATACGCAAGGCAACGATCTGTTCGACTTACAGCACAGCGACGACTGGGTGCTGGTCGCCAATCAGCGTTGGAACGTAATTGTTACCGCCAACGGCGAACAATATCACATCGACTCGCAAGGGGATTACAAAGAATACAACGCCCAATACCAGCAAATCGACTCCGCCAAACCGCCGCTGGCACTGTTCCTACAACTGTTTAACCGAGATCGTAATTTCTTGTTGGATTAAGCATTAGCATTAAATAAAAGGACAAAAGTGTGGTTAAATTATTTTCAACCGCATTTTTGCTATTACTATCCGGCGCTATTCCGCCGCAATCGCCTCGGCACAGACATAAGCCGAGCTCCACGCCCATTGGAAATTGTAACCGCCGAGCCAACCGGTAACGTCCAGCACTTCGCCGATAAAATACAGACCGGCAATATCGTTCACCTGCATGGTTTTCGAGGAAATCGCAGCGGTGTCCACGCCGCCCAACGTCACTTCGGCGGTGCGATACCCCTCCGTGCCGTTGGGATCAAATTGCCAATGATGGATCAACTGTTGCAGCTGTTGTAACCGCACTTTCGACAATTGCGCCAGCGCTTGATCGTCAAACTGTTGCAATTCCAGCCATAATTCCACCAAGCGTTTCGGCAGCACGCGCGAAAGTGCGGTTTTCAGCTGTAAATTAGGCGATTGTCGCCGCAGCCGTTGCAGGTAATCACTGATATTTTCCGTCGGTAACAGATCGATTGTCAGCGTTTGCTTCGGCTGCCAATAGTTAGAAATTTGCAACATTGCCGGACCGGAAAGTCCGCGGTGAGTAAACAGCATTTGATTGTGAAAGGCGTTGCCGGACTGCGCAGCGACATTCACCGCCAGCGAAACACCTGCCAATTGTGCATAGGCTTTATCCTGCTCGCGCCAAGTAAACGGCACTAACGCAGCGCGCGGCGAAATCACCTTTAAGCCGAACTGCTCCGCCACTTTATAACCGAATGCGCTGGCGCCCAGTGCCGGCATGGATAAGCCGCCGCTCGCGATCACCAGATTGCGGCAAGCCAACCACTCGCCGTTGCGTTGCACCCGAAACCGCACTTGCGCAGCTTGCGGATCGCTAAGCCGCTCAACCGCTTGCACTTGCTGGCGTAAAGCGATTTCGACGTTGCCTTTGCGGCATTCGTTCAGCAGCAGATCGACGATATCCTGCGAACTGTTGTCACAAAACAGCTGCCCCAACTCCTTTTCGTGATACGCAATGCCGTGTTCCGCCACAAGCGCAATAAAATCCCATTGGTTGTAACGTGCCAGTGCCGATTTGACAAAGTGCGGGTTGTGGCTGAGATAGTGCTGCGGCGTCACCTCTAAGTTGGTGAAATTGCAAAAACCGCCGCCCGCCATTAAAATTTTGCGCCCGATCTTTTTGCCGTTATCCAGCACCAACACCGATTTGCCCGCCTGCCCCAGCCGTCCGGCGCAAAATAAACCGGCCGCACCGGCGCCGATGATAATGGTGTCGTGATAGTGGTCGGGAGAAGGGTTGGCAGCACTGATTTGCATCATGTCGGCGATATCCGGTCAATTTAAAAAAGCGATTATAGCGCAATTTTCAACTTAAGGTTGCATCTTGCCCAACATTTCCGCCGCTTGTAAATTTTGGATCACATTGCGCCGATCCAAATCGGCGCTGTTACTCGCCAAAATCCGGCGCCAGTGTTGTGCGGCTTGCCGATAGTCCCCCTGCGCAAAAGCATCGGCAGCGAGCAGGGATAAGGCTTGCCTCTGCTGCGGCTCTTGCTGCAACGCCAATGCCAGCCACGATTTGGCTTTGTCGTTCAGTTTTTGTCCGCTTTGATAGTAAAGTGCGGTGGCGGCGGAAGCGAGCAGTTCGCTGCGTGCGCCGAGTAGATATTCGGCGCGTGAAAACGACTCCAGCGCATTGGCATATTGCTCGCTTTGCAGATATAGCAAGCCCAATTGATACCAGTTTTCACCGTTGTTGTAATCGGCGCTCAGCGCATGTTGCAGCTGCTCAAGCGTCTGTTGTTGCCCGCGTTCTACGCTGCTTTGAATCACGTCACGCGGTGCGGATACGCCTTGCTGTAACGCTGCATAGCGCGGACCGGCGGCGTAAATCAATACCGCACTTAGCACAATCAACAGCGGCAACACCGTCAGATGCAATACGTTGGCAGACGTGTTAACCGCACTTTGCCCTGCACTTTCCAATTTGTTTTGAATGGCAATATCCGGCGTTGTTTGCGCTTGCAAATGGGATTTTTTTGCTGCCTGATTGTGCCAAACCCCGCCCAACGCCAGAATCAACAGCACAAAAGGCGTGAGCCAAAGCAACAAAGTGGTGGTTTTAAACGGCGGATCGTAACGCACGAAATCGCCGAAACGGGCGGTCATCTGTTCGATAATTTGCTGATCACTGTCACCGGCATCGACCATTTTATAGACTTCAAGCCGCAAATCATAAGCGATTGGTGAATTGGATTCGACCAAATTTTGATTCTGACATTGCGGACAGCGCAGTGATTTCGCCAGGTTAACCGCTCTTGCTCGCACTTCCGGCGACTGAAACGCATAGGTATCGACAATTTCCGCCGACAGTGAAAACGAGAAACACAGCAATAGCCACAGACTGAATTGACGCCACATCTTATTTCTCCTTCTCCCCTGCTTTTACGCCGAATTGCGCCAACAACGGCGCAAATTGCTGCTGCCACACCTGCGGATTCAGCTCGCCGGCGTAACGGAAGCGGATAATGCCATCGCCGTCAATCAAATAGGTTTCCGGTGCGCCATAGACACCGAGCTGCAATGCCAGTCTGCCGTCGTGATCGTTTAATACCCGTGCAAACGGATTGCCTTTGCCGATTAACATTTGCCGCGCCGCTTGCGGATTATCACGATAATTCAAGCCGTAAATCAGTATACCCTGTTGTTTTAATTCGATTAAAAACGGATGTTCCACATGACAGCTGGCGCACCAACTGCCCCATACATTAAGCAAAAACGGTTGTCGCGGCAAAGTGCGGTTGTCAATCCATTCCGCCGGTTGCAATAAATCCGTTACTTGAAAAGCCGGTAGCGCTTTGTCCTGACGTGCCAAGCTGAGTTGGTTCGGATCACGTTGCAAACCAAGCAATAACATCACGGCTAGCGCCACCACCGCCAACAACGGCAAAAACAGTTTCAGACGGTGCTTTAACATAAGCGCGTTCCTTGTTCCGTTGCGGCCTCCGTCGCTGAACGCTGTGCGAAACGCCGTAAACCAATCGAAAAAAACGCCGCCAGCGCCATGAAAATACCGCCCAGCCACAGCCACTGAATCAACGGCTTGTAATGCAGTCCGAATGCGTAGCGATCACCCGATTTATCACCCATCACAATATACAGATCGCCCAGCAGACCGGCTTTGATCGCCACTTCACTCATCATGCTGTTGCGAATATCGTAAAAGCGTTTTTCAGGCTGCAACATAAACCGTTCAGCGTGATGAGTGACCGCCAAAAGTGCGGTTTCGGTGGTGTAATTTGCCGCCAAGCGATATTCGATGCCTTGGAAATCAAATTGGTAGCGGTGTAATTCCGCACTTTCGTCCAGCGCCAGTTTCACGCCCAAATCCGAGGAATAATAGCCGCTCATCATGGCGGCAATCACCACCAACACCAAGCCGCCGTGCCCCAACAACATCGCAAGTGCGGTGTGCAAGCGCCGTTGTTGATAAGCGCGAATCGCATACAGAAACAGGCTGAACAGCAGCCAAAACGCCAATAATACAAAAACCGTCGGTAACAGTTGCCAACTGTTGTGCGGATCTTGTTGCAGGTTGTAAAAAATAGTGGCTAACGTGCTAGCGAGTGCCAAGGTAAAGCCGGAAAGATAGCGCCGCCAAGCCGTTTGCAGACCGCCGTTCAGCCACAGTAACATCACCGCCAGACACAAAATGACCAACGGTGTAAAAATCGTATTGAAGTACGGCGCACCGACCGAAATCGAACCGAAGCCGAAGGTGCTGAACAGCAGCGGATAAAAAGTACCAAGCAGCACGCTGAATGCGGCAATCGCAGTGAGGATATTCAGCAACAGCAAGCCGGTTGCTTGCGACCACAACCGCCAACGGCGTGGCGAGTGCGCCGGTTTGGCTTTGAAAGCAAAAATAGCCAAACCGAAGCCGCTGAACACAAAAAACATCGCCAACAAGGCGTAACCGCGCGACGGATCGATGGAAAAGGCGTGTACCGAGGTGATAACACCGGAGCGCACGATAAACGTACCGAGCAGCGAGGCGGAAAATGCCAACAGTGATAACAGTAAACTCCAGTAAGGATACAAGCCCTGCCGCTGGGTCGCAATCAGGCTGTGGATCAAGCCCAACCCCAACAGCCACGGGATCAATGAGGCGTTTTCCACCGGATCCCAGAACCACCAGCCGCCCCAGCCCAATTCATAATATGCCCACCAAGCGCCCAACACGATGCCGCACGTCAGCCAGCCCCAACTGAGCAACGCCCAAGTGCGGCTGTGGCGGGCGAACACTTGCGCTTCGGTCTGCAATAACAGCGTTGCCAGCGATAAGGCGAAATTCAACGCAAAGCCGACATAGCCCAGATAAAGCAACGGCGGGTGAAAGACCAAGGCGATATCCTGCAACATCGGATTCAAATCCCGTCCCTGAAACGGTGCGGGGAAAAAACGTTCGAACGGGTCGGATAACATCAAGGTATAGAGGCATAATGCGCTGTAAATCAAGGCCAGCACGGCAATAACCGTCGCTTTAAAGCGCACTTCCGTCTTTTGACCGCAACAGGCAAACAGAAAAGTCCAGAGGGAAAGCGTGACCAGCCAGAACAACATCGAACCTTCGTGTCCGCCCCAAGTCGCCGCCACTTTAAACAACAGCGGTAATTCACTGTTGGAATGCGCCGCCACATACAGCACTGAAAAATCATCTTGCACAAAGCTGTACGCCAACATGCTGATCGCACTGAGGGCAAATAAAAACAGCAACGCCGATAACAGCTTGAGCAGCGGCAAAACGGGATAGCGTTTGGCTAAAAACGGCAGCGCCAACAGCAAAAGTGCGGTCAGCAAGCTGGCAAGCAAGGCTAAATAGCCGATTTCCGGAAGCATAGTGTCGTTTTTCTCACCCGATAAATTGATTTCCAGCGAATAAAAAAGCGGGACTCCTCTGGATTAATCCCGCTTGGTATCAACGTTGCCGTTATGCCAGCGTCATTTGTCCGGTATAAAGGACAAAGAAGCGCAGGCAGAAAACCCCGAACAGCGTACACAGGGCAGTGAAAATAATAAACCCTTTTTTGTGTTTTATAGCATCTCCGGCGCAGGCATTCAAGACTAACGGCAAAACCAAACCGATCAGCACCACTCCGATCCAGAACACCCAAGACCAGAAGCCGCCGCCGATTGCCGTCACCATCGACACCGTTTTTTGCCCGCCGCCGAAATACAACCCGACAAAGAAGGCAAACAGCAGGAAGATTTCCAGCAATACCACCGGCGTTTCAAACTTGTGCAAAAATGAAATTGAGGCGGAATGCGTCGATTCACGGCAACACCAAACCGCCGCCAGCAACAGCGCGGCAATCCCTGAAGACGTGCCTGAAGCCAGAAACAGAATCGGCAATACCGGATTATTCAACATCGGATAACTGACCAGCGCCGACAGCAAGAAGCCGGTATAAGCGCCCAGCAACACCGATAACAGAATCAGGATCAACTCAATCGGATTGGTGGCTTTTTCCGCTAGATTAATGATTTTCTTCACAAAGCCCAATGCCGGAATATAGCGGTTAATCCAGTCGGCAAGCAGATGCTTAAACACAATCGCCAACCACAGGAACAGGAACAGCATATACACTTGGAATAGCATTACCCCCATTGACATCACCGACTGCGGTTGATAATTAAACATCAACAGCCAGAATGTCCACGGTTTGGTCAGATGGAAAATCAAAATGGTCAAGCCGATAATCAGGCTGAGCGGCGCAATAACGGCGGCACTGCGAATCACACTGTTACGGCTGACGTCGCTTCCTTCCAAGACTGCACTGCGTTTTAGCAGCACCGCCAGCAAAGTTGCGCCGGCAGAAATGCCCAACAGGAAAAGGTAAATCGCAATAATTTCGTCCCATACTAACGACGGGAAGTGGAATGGACTGTTCATCGTCTGATCTCCCCAACTTTAGCCGGCACATGATACAAATTCGGTTTCGTTCCCAACTCTACCTTGGTTTGATAAACCTGTTTCTGCCGAATTTGACGCGAGATTTCACTGTTTGGATCGTCCAAATCGCCAAAGGTCAAGGCTTTGGTCGGACAAGCTTCAACGCAAGCCGGTAACCGCCCTTTTGCCAAATTGGTATCGCGGCAGAAGTTGCATTTATCAGCGGCTTTGGTTTCCGGGTGGATAAAACGCACCCGATACGGACACACGGCAATGCAATACTGGCAACCGACACAAAGATCCGCTTTCACATCAACAATGCCGGTTGCTTCATCGATAAACGAAGCGCCGGTCGGGCAGACATGAACGCAAGGTGCGTTGCTACAATGTTGGCAAGAATGACGGTAAAACTCATAGGTTACGTCAGGAAATTCCCCTTGCGGTTCTCCCCGAATGATTTCCAGACGCGATACCCCTTCAGGTACGTTATTCACCTCACGGCAAGCGTCCATACAGGCGGTACAGCCGATACAGAGCTTCTCGTCATGCAACATACCATAACGTACATCATTAATCGTCAAAGTCTGAGCCAGACTTTGTGCGGGTTTTCCGGTCATCAGGATAAGAGCCCCAGCCCCCATGCCGGAAACAAAGTTTCGGCGTGAGCAACTCATTTTTTCTCCTTATCCTGAATCACAGGTTGCGGGTTGGTTTTGGTTTCTAACAACGCTTGTTGCTTACCGTGACAATCAACACACAGTTTCACTTGATCTTTATGTGCAATTCCCTGCATCGGATCCGCTTGCGGGTGCAAGGTATGGCAGCTGGCACACGGCAGTTTCATCGCATGCACATCGTGCGCCCATAAGCTTTCGCGCAATTTCTCCGGCTGGTGGCAAGAGAAACAGACTTGATTCTGCTCTTGTACGCTGTACATTGGTGTTTTACCGTCAAAAATATCACTGTGGAAACGCATCACGTCTTTCACGCCGCGCCGGTGATCTTCCGAAATATTGCCGTGACAGCTGACACAGTTAATCGGTTTTCCCGTTGACGGATTGGTTTTGCTTAAATGGATACCATGAAATTGTTCGTCATTAAACTTATGACATTGCGCACAATATTTGTTCGGATCGCGCTGATTTTCCAGCTGCGGCTGATAAGTCAGCTCACCCGCACCACTGTTTTGCACCGCACTTTTCGCCGTATCCGCCAGCGAAATATTGGTCGCCAATAATCCGGCCGCCAAAACAGCTACCATTTTGATAGCGTTGAGAATATTTCCCCTCATAATCTTTTCCTCAATTCTGTATGGTTATTTATGGTCTTTGACCGCACTTTGAACCTCTGTCCACATCATCAAAGTGCGGTGCAAACTGCCATTATTCGCTAATTAAGCCTTTTGCTTTGGCTTCTTTATCCCATTGAGGTACAAGGGTTTTCAAGAATTCATCTTTCGCTTTTTTCTCTTTTTCGTAGTCAATTCCCATGACCGCCTGCGCTTTTGCTTTGGTCGAAATATCAGGAATGGCAATCGGTTGGTTGACATTGTGCGCACTCAGGACACGAGCCAGTTTCACCCGCGCATCACCGGCTTTATCCAAGCCCGTGCCTAACACGCGCAACATCACATCCGGCGCATGCATGTAACCGCCATGGCTGGCTGCCGCATAGTCCCAACGCCATTGCGCATGACGGATATCTTGCAGTGCCGCTTTCATTTCATCTTCGTTTGCGCCGGCGTCCCACGCTGCTTTGGCTTCAAAGTGTGCTTTCACCAGTTGATCTTCCAAACGGATCATCACGTCCTTGACTTCATGTTTGCGTGAAGTCACGATCTCACGCAATTTTTCTTTGCTTTGATCATGGCAATTGGCGCAGGTGCTTTCAAAGGCATCGAACGGATTGCCGATTTTGTGATCGGTGAACACTTTGCCGTCGGCGGTTTGTACTTTCGGCATATGGCAGTCGATACAGGTCACCCCGTTTTTGCCGTGCATACCGGCAGACCAGATTTCAAAATCCGGATGCTGCGCTTTCAACATCGGCGCTTTGGAAAGCGAGTGAATCCAGTCATGAAAACCGATTTCGTCATAATATTCTTCGATTTTATCAACTGACGTTCCTTTATCCCATGGGAACGTCACCGCCTTGGTATCACCGGCAAAGTAATATTCCACATGGCAGTTGGCGCAGACCGCCGCACGTTGATCGGTTTTATCCAAATTGGCAAACGGCTCGCCGATTTTATCCAGCGCACGCAACACATGCGGACGCGCGATTCTTAACGCCGGTTTGCCTGCGGCAAAATCCGCCGAAGTCGTGTCGTGACAGTCGGCGCAACCGATAGAATTGACCACTTCAGCCCCACCTTTCGCCCATTTGCCGCTGAAATAGCCGTCTTCACCCCATTCCGCAATCAAACGCGGCACATCCGGGCCTTTACAAGTCCAGCACGCCATCGGTTGCGGCCCGTCGTCAGGACCGGTCGGCGCGCCGGTACGCAAAATTTCACGCACGTCTTTAATCGCATAAAAGTGTCCGCGCGGTTTGTTGTAATCGTGAGAAAAAAGGTAACCGCCCCAAAGTACGACCAAGCGAGGATCTTCTTCCAATGCGGAAACCAGTTCATCGGATTCCGAGGTCGCCGACCAAGTATTGAATTGCAGCGGATATTTCTCAGCAAACTGCTGATTGTTAGACTGGATAACCACTTTTGGATTTGCTTCTGTTTTTTGTTCCTCTGCTACCGCACTTTGTGCCGCCAACCAGCCGCCGCCAATTAATGCAACCATGCCGAATAGCGAGGTTAATTTTTGTTTTGCAATATTCACGATAATTTCCTCCGTAGAGACTTTCCCACAAGAATTCGATTTGAAATGCCATACCAATGGCTTAATGACGTGATAACATTTCAGTAATCATTTAAAGTTCTTCGAGAGTAAATTAGCAAATACCCTTGTTTTTTGCATAGATATATTCGCGATACTTGTTCTTGATCAAATTTCCCCGATAAAATACCTCTAAATGAGTACCTCCAAAGTATAAAAAAACCGCACTTTTGTTGCGCATTGCAACCCAAGTGCGGTTAATTATTATCAGTATGATCAATAAGTAACGGTTATTTCACTTCCATGCCTTGTGCCTGTAAATCAGCATGGTAAGAAGAGCGGACGAACGGACCGCAGGCGGCATGTTCAAACCCCATACCCTCGGCTTTCTCACGCATCATATCAAACTCGCTTGGCGGCACATAGCGTGCCACGGGCAAGTGATGACGGCTTGGCTGCAAATACTGCCCCAAAGTCAGCATGGTCACACCGTTGCTGCGTAAATCTTGCATCACCTCGAGAATTTCTTCGTTTGTTTCGCCTAAACCCACCATTAAACCTGATTTGGTCGGAATATGCGGGAACATCAGCTTGAAATCATGCAGTAATTTTAATGACCATTGATAATCGGCGCCCGGGCGTATTTCACGATATAAACGCGGCACGTTCTCTAAATTGTGGTTAAACACATCCGGCGGATTGTCTTTTAATTTATCCAATGCTTGTTCGATTCTGCCGCGAAAATCCGGCACTAAAATTTCAATCTTGATATTCGGGTTGAGCTTGCGAATTTCGCGCACGCAGTCGGCAAAATGTCCTGCACCGCGATCCGGCAAATCATCGCGATCGACGGAGGTGATCACCACATAACGCAATTTCATATCTTGAATGGTTTCAGCCAGTTTTTTCGGCTCATCCGGATCGGGCGGCAGCGGTTTGCCGTGCGCCACATCGCAGAACGGGCAACGGCGGGTACAGATCGCCCCTAAAATCATAAAGGTTGCCGTACCGTGGTTAAAGCATTCGTGCAAATTCGGACAACTTGCTTCTTCACATACCGAATGCAAGCCATGGCGACGCATTCCATTTTTGATGCTGTCAATTTTAGCCGAACTTGCCGGTAATTTAATCTTCATCCATGCCGGTTTCGGCAATAATTCTTGATCAGGATTGATATTTCTAACCGGAATAATTGAGGTTTTGGCGGCGTCACGGTATTTCACACCGCGTTCCATTTTAAAAGGTTTACCCATTGCTACACTCGATTTGTTATCCATTTTCAGTTTCAGTCTGAGGCTGGAGCTTGTCTGTTTGGCCGTCCAAATAGCTGATCTGGCGGTAGTCCATTACGTTAATAAAATGTTGCAGTAATTGTGGGGCAACCTGCTCGCAAAGTAAAGTCTGATCAGCGATTAATTCGCTCAATTGACACATTTCCAAGCCGGCATAACCGCACGGATTAATATAATTGAACGGCGTCAAATCCATGTTGATGTTCAGCGCCAAGCCGTGAAACGAACAGCCGCGCCGAATGCGCAACCCTAACGAGCAGATTTTACGCCCGTCAACATACACGCCCGGCGCATCGGCTTTCGGATAAGCCTTGATGCCGTAATCCGCTAACGTCGCCACGACGCAATTTTCCAGTGCCGAAACCAAATCCCTGACACTGAAATCGTTTCCGCTCTGCGCTTTTTTACGCTTAATATCGAGCAGCACATACATCACTTGCTGCCCCGGCGCATGATAGGTAATCTGTCCGCCGCGATCCGACTGCACCACCGGAATCGACGAACGCTGCAACAAATGCTCCGCCTTGCCCGCTTGCCCTTGGGTAAACACCGCCGGATGCTGCACCAGCCAGATTTCATCTAAAGTGCGGTCACTGCGGCTGTCGGTAAACTGCTGCATTTGCTGCCAGACCGTTTCGTAAGGTTGAACGCCCAATTGGCGCACGACTAACTGCGTTGCAAGCTGTTGCATTTTTCTTCCCTCTTTGACCGCACTTTTGGCTTGTTATCGGTTTACAGTACCATTTTGACGATATCAATTTCCGCCAACTCTTTATATAAGGTTTCGATCTGCTCGATATTGTCGGCGCGCACCATAATGGAAACGGAGTGATAATTGCCCTTGCTGCTCGGTTTAATGGTCGGGGCGTAGTCGCCGGGAATGTGTTTTTGCACCACTGCCAACACTTTGTCTTGCAATTCCGGATGCGCCAAGCCCATCACTTTGTAGGGAAAATCGCACGGGAATTCCAGCAGTTCGTGTAATTTCGTTTTTTCCATTTTATTTCCTTATCTCTCTTTGTTATTTCAATGAATTAATTAAAAATCCCTGCCTGGCAGGGATTTTTTGATAGTTTATATTTAATGGTTTATAGATGGGACTCATCACGCCGATTTCAAGGCTTAACTAAACAGGCTTTTCACAGTCAAGATAATCCAGTCGATAATCTTGCCGAAGAAGCCGGCTTCTTCAACCGGTTCTAATACTTGCAGATTAATTTTCGCCACGTCCTTTCCGTCCAACTGATAGATCACCTGTCCGACCACATCGCCTTTTTGCAACGGTGCTTCCAGATATTTTTGCGTCAATTCGTAACGGGCTTTCAGATCGGCTTGTTTGCCTTTCGGAACAGTGATATAGCCGTCCTCAATCACGCCTAATTTGGCTTTATTCTCTTTTCCGTAATAAATCGTTTGTTCAGAAACCACAGTGCCGGCATTTAACGGTTTTAAGGTCTCGAAATTATTAAAACCCCACTGCAACAGTTTTTTGGTTTCGACTTCACGCCCTTTAATCGTCGGTACGCCCATCACCACCGTCACGAAACGGGTATTTCCGTCCACCGCAGAAGACACCAGATTATAACCGGCTTGATCGGTATGGCCGGTTTTCACCCCATCGACTTTTAAGGTTTTATCCCATAACAAGCCGTTGCGGTTCTGCTGTTTGATCTTGTTAAAGGTAAACTCTTTTTGTGAATGAATCGCATACTCTTCCGGCAAATCACGGATCATGTGCGATGCCATAATCGCCATATCTCTGGCTGAAGAATATTGGTTTTCCGCGTCCAAGCCGTGCACCGTAGCAAAACGGGTATTTTGCAAGCCGAACTTCTGCACATATTGGTTCATGATATTGATAAAGTTTTGCTCGGTACCGGCAATATGTTCGGCAATGGCAACGCAGGCATCGTTGCCGGAGGCAATGATAATACCGTGATTCAAATCACTGACGCTCACTTGTTGATTGACGTTCAAAAACATTTTTGAAGAACCCGGGAAATTTCTGCCCCAAGCGTTTTCGCTGACGGTCACCATATCGTCATTGCGAATCTTACCTTGCTTAATTGCATCACCGACCACATAGCTGGTCATGATTTTAGTCAGGCTGGCCGGCGCTTGGCGCTGATCCGGATCTTTGGCTGCCAATACCGCTCCGGTATGATAGTCCATCAAAATATAAGTTTGCGCATTTAACTGCGGCGCCGCCACATTAAACTCAATAGTCGCTTCGTTTGCGGCAAAAGCCGATGCCGCGGTCAGCAGCGCCGTTGCCAGCAGGGTTGTTTTCAATTTACGTCCATAAAACATAGTAAAGCCGATCCTTTAATTATTGGGCATGATAAGAATATAAAATGTTGTCATGTTGACCGTTTTGCACCAATTCCGTTTTTAATTGGTTCACTTTTTCCCGCGAATCAAGCGGGCCGAATTTCACTTTGAAGTTTTTGCCTTCTTTAATGATTTCGCTGTTGACATTCTTCATCGACAATTGTGCAATCAACGCTTTGGCTTTGTCATCGCTGTCCAGATTAACGCTTTGTAACTCGTAAGCCAGATTATCCGGCTCATTTTTCAAGGTTACCGGTTTATGTCCGCTACTTGCCGTAACCAAATCGGTGCTGTTCCCAACAACCGTACCGGTTGTTGGGGTTGCATTTGGCTTGGCTTTGGCGATTTGCACTTCTGGTTTCGCATTTTCATTGGCTTTTGGCAATGGCAAACTTTTATTTTTCGCCAGTTGAGTCAATTTCTCACCGCCCGGGCCGCTGATGTTACCGTTCTTATCAACGTGCACCACTTCCATTTTGACCTGTGCCGTACCTTTATTCAACATGCCTAACTCCTTGGCTGCGGCTTTGGACAAGTCAATTTTACGATCGCCGACAAACGGACCGCGATCATTAATGCGCACCACCACCTGCCGTCCGTTTTTAACATTGGTCACCAAAACATACGACGGGATCGGCAGACGTTTGTGTGCGGCGGTCATCAAATTTTCATTATAAATTTCTCCGCTTGCGGTTTTACGTCCGTTAAATTTGCCGCCATAGTAGCTTGCCGTTCCGGTCATCGAATATTCTTTTGCGTTTTCCCGATTGATGGTTTTATACGTTTTTCCTTTCACCGTATAAGTCTGGCTTTTGGCTGCTTGGGTTGTCGTTTTTAATTGCTTGGGACCGCTCACACCAAACAAATTTTGAGTTGAAGTTGCGGCCTGTACGTTCATTGTTACAGCAAACATCATTAAACAGCCATAAATGGTTGATTTTAAAAATGTCATAAAAAAATTCCTATTTTGACGTTAGTGTCTGTTTATCTAAAATGCGTCAGGCGGCGTTTGTGGCTGTAAATTGACATAATCAAGCCGAAACCGGCCATCAAGGTCACAAACGACGTTCCGCCATAACTCACTAGCGGCAAGGGAACACCGACTACCGGTAAAATTCCGCTCACCATTCCGATATTAACGAAAATATATACAAAAAAGATTAAGGTGATTGCACCTGCTAAAATTCTGCCCGACGCGGTTTGCGCCTTAGCGGCAATTATCAATCCTCGAATGATAATAAACATATAAATAGCCAACAGCGCCAACACGCCTGCCATTCCGTGCTCTTCACTCAGAACCGAAAAAATAAAATCGGTATGCGGCTCCGGTAAAAATTCCAATTGCGATTGCGTACCTTGCATCCAGCCCTTGCCGAACAAGCCGCCGGAACCGATAGCGATTTTGGATTGGATAATATGATACCCTGCCCCTAACGGATCCGATTCCGGATCAAGCAACGTCATCACGCGCGTCCGCTGGTAGTCGTGCATCAGAAAATACCACATCACCGGAATAAATCCCGCCAGTCCGACCACCGCAACCGCAATCAGCCGCCAACTCATACCGGCTAAGAATACAACAAATATGCCGGAGGCGCTAACTAAAATCGACGTTCCCAAATCGGGCTGGATCGCAACCAGCACTGTCGGCACAAAAATCATCACCAAAGCAATCAAGGTGTTAGCCAATGTCGGCGGTAATTTTTGCCGCCCCAAATAGGTTGCCACCATCAATGGCACCGACAATTTGGCAATCTCTGACGGCTGGAAACGAAACAGTCCCAAATCCAGCCAACGTTGCGCTCCTTTACTGGTCGTACCGATTAAATCGACCAGCACCAACATCAAGACAGCAATAATATATAAATAAGGCGCGATTTTTTCATAAAAACGCAAGGGCAATTGCGCCATCACCAGCATCACGGCAAATCCCAATGAAATTTGAATGATACGGCTACGAAACATGGTTTCACTACCGCCGGAAGCACTATACAACACCACCAAACCATAACCGCTAATCGTCAGTAAGCCGAGCAACAGTAAAAAATCCAAGTGGAAACGCTGCCAAAGCGTACCGAAAAAATGTTTTTCTTCACTCATGGCATACTCTCGCTATCCGTTGCAACCGCACTTTGCTGCAAATTCCCCATTTTCAATAAATAATGATCCATAATCGAGCGTGCCAATGGCGCCGCCTGACTGGAACCGCCACCGGCATTTTCCAGAAACACCGACAGTGCGATAGTCGGGTTATTATACGGTGCATAGGAAATAAACCAGGCATGATCATGCAAATGCGCTGCCAAACTGGAGGCATCATACTTTTGATTTTCTTTCAAGCCGAATACCTGCGCCGTACCGGATTTGCCCGCCGCCAAATAAGACATATTGGCAAACGCTTTTTTAGCCGTGCCGCTACTGCCGTACAACACACTGTACATGCCGGTTTTAGCGGCATTCCAATAGGCTTGCGGTACGCCGCTAATATCTTCATACAGTTTCGGATCACGATAGGGTTCAATTTCATTGCCGATAATTTCCTGCATAAAGTGCGGTGTATATACTTTGCCGTTATTGATCAACACACTCAATGCTTTGGTTACCTGTAACGGCGTTGCCGTCCAATATCCCTGCCCGATTCCGACCGGAATGGTATCACCAATCACCCATGGTTTTTTATAGCGTTGCTGCTTCCATTCGCGCGTCGGCATCACCCCGCTGGTTTCCTCTCGGATATCAATCCCCGTCGGCATACCGAAACCGAAGCGTTTCATCCATTCGGAAAAACGGTTGATCCCCATATCGTAAATCAATTGGTAAAAATAGGTATCCGCCGATTCCATAATCGCCTTGTTTAAATTCAACCGCCCGTGTCCGCTTCTTAACCAATCGCGATAACGGCGCTCAGTGCCCGGCAAAACCCAATAGCCCGGATCGTAAATCGTGCTGTTGGTCGTGATAATCCCGTCCTGCAACGCCGCCACCGCAATAAACGGTTTCACCGTCGATGCCGGTGGAAAAGCGCCTTGCGTCGTGCGGCTGTACAGTGGGCGATCGGGATCATTTAACAAGCTGTTATAATTGGCGGACGAGATGCCACCGACAAACAGATTGTTGTCATAACTCGGACTGGACACCATCGCCAACACGCTGTTATCGCGCGGATCAAGCACCACCACCGCACCGCGCCGCCCTTCCAGTTGCTGACGGACATAGCGTTGCAATTCCAGATCGATTGTCAGCTTGATACTCTTGCCCGACACCGCCGGCTGCTGGCGCAAAGTGCGGATCACCTTGCCACGGTTGTTGACTTCCACTTCTTCAAAACCGACTTCACCGTGCAATTGATCCTCATAATAACGCTCAATGCCCAGCTTGCCGATATCATGCGTTCCGGCGTAATTCGCCAATTTTTCTTCGTCTTTTAAGCGTTCGACATCTTTATCGTTAATTTTTGCCACATAGCCCAAAATATGGGTTAAATCGTCACCATAAGGATAATGCCGTTTAAAATACGGTCTGATTTCCAAGCTGGGAAACTGGTGCTGATCCACCGAAAAACGGGCAATCTGTTCTTCGGTCAAATCGGCTTTCAACAAGATCGGCGTATAACGTGAATTCCTGCGCCGCTCTTTGGTAAACGCATCAATATCGTCATCGGTCAAACCGACAACCCGACGCAATTCATCATAAGTCTGCTGCAGATTCTCGGTTTTTTCCGGCACAATATATAAGCCAAAAAAGGTGAGATTCTCCGCCAACACTTTGTTATTACGATCATAAATCAAACCGCGTGTCGGGGCGACCGGCAACAGTTTAATCCGGTTGCCGTTAGAGCGGGTTTGATAATTCTCATAATCTTTCACTTGCAGATGATAAATATTCAGCAACAACAGCGAAAGCAAGATTAAAACGCCGATAAACGCCACCAGCACCCGCCGTAAAAACAGGTTCTGCTCCGCTTTATTGTCCCGAATAATCTCTTTTACCATCTTTAATTAACTGTTTTATTTGCGCTTTTCATATTTGGCTTAATATTTATACCCGAAAAATGTAAAGTGCGGTTTTCAATTCAGTTCCAAATAACCGTTCTGCCCGCTATTCACGGTGATAGGGGTGGTTCGTCGTCAGACTCCAAGCGCGATAAAGGCTTTCTGCCACCACCACCCGCACCAGCGGATGCGGCAACGTCAGAGGTGACAATGACCAGCTGCGCTCCGCCGCCCGTTTGCATTGCGGCGATAACCCTTCCGGACCGCCAATCAATAAACAGACGTCCCGCCCGTCATTTTTCCAACTTTCCAATTGCGCAGCCAATTGCGGCGTTGTCCAAGGTTTGCCCGGAATATCCAGCGTGACGATCAGGCTGTTTTTGCCGCAAGCCGCCAACATCTGCTCGCCTTCCTTTTCCAAAATCCGTTTAATATCGGCATTTTTACCACGTTTGCCGGCGGCAATTTCCACCAATTCAAACGGCATATCCTTCGGGAAGCGACGCTGATACTCTTCAAAACCCGTTGTCACCCAGGCCGGCATTTTCGTGCCGACCACAATCAGCTGGATTTTCATGCTATCCGCTTAACCCCAAAGTTTTTCCAATTGGTACAAATCGCGACTCTCTTGCTGCATCACATGCACAATCACCTGTCCAAAATCCACCACCACCCAATCGGCGGTTTCAACCCCTTCCGAGCCGAAAGATTCGATCCCTTGCTGCTTGCAGCTTTCTGCCAGATTTTGTGCAATCGAACCGACATGACGGCTCGATGTACCGGTACAAATCACCATATTATCGGTAATCCCGTTATTGCCGCGCACATCAAAAATAGAAATATCCGTTGCTTTTAAATCATCGAGAATCTCAATGACTGCTTTGACTAATGAATTTTGCAAAAGTTTCCTCATAAAATAATTGTTGAATTGTCGTCAAAATAATAAAACCGCAGATTCTAGCACAATTGTTCGAAACGCCAAATGCCAAGGCCTGCTTATCCTTGAATGTGGTGAGATAAACAGACCTTGTTTGTATAGATTATAAGCGACCGATCTTAAGCAATACTTAATTAACGGCCTCGCGGTTTTCTGCTATTGTTGTTGCGCTTTTGGTTCGGACGGCCACTGGTCGGGCTGCCGCTACGCCGTAAACGCAACGGTTTCGGCAAATCTTGCAACAACGCCTCTGCGTCATACTGACTGACCGGAATACTGTGATCGATATATTCCTCAATCGCCGGTAAATTCATGGCGTAGGCCTCACAGGCAAAGCTGACCGACTTGCCGCTTTCCCCTGCACGTCCGGTGCGCCCGATACGATGTACATAATCTTCGCAGTCGTCCGGCAAATCATAGTTAAAGACATGCGTCACCGCCGGAATATGTAAGCCGCGTGCCGCCACATCGGTTGCCACCAGAATATCCAATTCGCCTTGGGTGAATTTTTCCAACAACGCCAAGCGTTTTTTCTGCGCCACATCGCCGGTCAACAAACCGACCCGATGGCCGTCCGCTGCCAAATGTCCCCAAATATTCTCACACTGGTGCTTGGTATTGGCAAAAATAATGCAGCGTTCCGGCCACTCTTCTTCCAACAAGGTTTGCAATAAGCGCATTTTGTCCTGATTGGAAGGATAAAACAGCTCTTCGGTGATGCGGTGTCCGGTCTTTTGCAGCGGTTCCACTTCGACATATTCGGCATTGTTCATATCTTCAAACGCCAATTCACGCACGCGGAAAGAGAGCGTTGCGGAAAACAGCAGCGTCAGGCGTTGTTGCACCGACGGGCATTTGCGCATCAAATAACGGATATCGCGGATAAAACCCAAATCAAACATGCGATCCGCTTCGTCCAGCACCACCACCTGAATTTTATCCAGATTGATAATGCCTTGTTTCACATAATCGATCACCCGTCCGGTCGTGCCGATTAAAATATCCACGCCGTTTTCAATCGCTTTCAACTGCTTATCATAGCCGTCGCCGCCGTAAGCCAGTGCAGTTTTCAAACCGGTACGGATCGCCAACTTCTCCGCATCATTATCAATTTGCACCGCCAGTTCGCGGGTCGGCGCCAAAATCAAGGCGCGCGGCTGATTATGCTGCAACCGCACTTCACTATTTTCTTGGCTCAATAATTGGTGAAAGGTGGCAATCAAAAACGCCATCGTTTTACCGGTGCCGGTTTGCGCCTGCCCTGCCACATCACGTCCGGCCAGAGTCAAAGGCAAAGTCAGCGCCTGAATCGGGGTGCAATATTCAAAACCGCTATCGTTCAGGGCGCTCAACACCTGCGGATTCAACGCAAAATCACTGAAACGAACCTGGCTTAAATGTTTATTTGTGTGCATATTCTCTATCTGTCTCTTCGCTATATAATTTGCTATACAATTTACTATATAAAAAAAATAAACGCCCTTTAATCAGGCGACTGTTAATTAAAATCGTTCAAGGATAACACGAACTAACGGGCTACGCTTGCATAAATCCAAAAAAACAGCGGCGAATTTTCGGCTTTAACCGCACTTTGCCCCCGAATCGCCATAAAAAACAAATTCTGACTGGACAGCGCCCCATTTTAGTGGTAATTTTATCGCCACTCAACAAATCTGAGTCATACTTTTCAAACTGTAGCAAACTCACTTATTCCATTAATCTAATCTTATTAATCTAACTTAATTCTTCATTATGAATCTTACAGAACTCAAAAACACCCCGATCTCCGAGCTTGTGCGCATTGGGGAAGAGCAAATGGGACTGGAAAACCTAGCCCGCTTACGCAAGCAAGATATTATTTTTTCTATTTTAAAACAGCATTCCAAGAGCGGTGAAGATATCTTCGGCGAAGGCGTGCTGGAAATTTTGCAAGACGGTTTCGGTTTTCTGCGTTCTGCCGACAGCTCCTATTTGGCCGGTCCGGACGATATCTATGTTTCCCCCAGCCAAATCCGTCGTTTCAACTTGCGCACCGGCGACATGATTGAAGGCAAAATCAGACCGCCGAAAGAGGGCGAACGTTATTTTGCATTATTAAAAATCAAAGAAGTCAATGCCGACCGCCCTGAAATCTCGCGTAATAAAATTCTGTTTGAAAACTTGACCCCGTTGCATGCCAATTCGCGTATGCGCATGGAACGCGGCAACGGCTCGACCGAAGATTTGACTGCACGGGTACTGGATTTGGCCGCCCCGATCGGTAAAGGACAACGCGGCTTAATCGTTGCGCCGCCGAAAGCCGGTAAAACCATGCTCCTGCAAAATATTGCGCAAAGCATCACCCATAACTATCCTGAATGTATCTTAATGGTGTTGCTGATCGACGAACGTCCGGAAGAAGTGACGGAGATGCAGCGTTTGGTGAAAGGCGAAGTGGTAGCGTCCACCTTCGATGAACCCGCCGCCCGTCACGTGCAAGTCGCGGAAATGGTGATCGAAAAAGCCAAACGTTTGGTCGAACATAAAAAAGACGTGGTGATCCTATTGGACTCTATCACCCGTTTGGCGCGTGCTTACAATACCGTAACGCCGGCGTCGGGCAAAGTGTTGTCAGGTGGGGTTGATGCCAACGCCCTGCACCGTCCGAAGCGTTTCTTCGGCGCGGCGCGTAACGTGGAAGAAGGTGGCAGCCTGACCATTATCGCGACCGCACTTGTGGATACCGGTTCCAAAATGGACGAAGTGATCTACGAGGAATTTAAAGGAACGGGTAATATGGAATTACATCTGTCACGCAAAATTGCCGAAAAACGTGTCTTCCCGGCAATCGACTTCAACCGCTCCGGTACACGTAAAGAAGAGCTGCTCACCACCGCTGACGAGCTGCAAAAAATGTGGATCCTGCGTAAAATCGTTCACCCAATGGGCGAAATCGAAGCAATGGAGTTCCTTATCGATAAACTTTCAATGGCAAAAACCAATGAAGAGTTTTTTGAGATTATGAAACGCTCATAACCTATTGATAAATAAAAGAGTACCCGCACTTGCGGGTATTTTTTTGCCTATATTTTTGCCTATAGCGCAAGCTCGCGTCCTTTCCGTTACGGTAAATATCCTGTTTAAACAGAGTAAGCCTATGTAATTCAATTGATTATTTGAGATCTACATCACATATTTTAATCTATTGATTTATCAGATAAATGCAATATCTATATAATCAAACCGCTACTTTTTATCTCTCTGTTATCACCTTAAGTTATTATATGCTTAGGTAATCTTATTTAGTTTTTTCTGTATCTTTATCGAAGAATGATATTTTACGAAAATTCTATTGCGAACCACGACCAATCTGTATATCTTGCACCAAATTTTAATAACTTAGAGTTACTATTTCACATGATTACTGTAATTAATAGTAACTATTCCATTATCAAACGAGCTATTTTGCATGACATTACGTTTTAACCGCCTATGCTATTGCGCAGCGCTATCGCTATTCGCTGCGCCCTATACCGCTGTTGCCGACGTTGCAATACAACACGAACAAAATTTGCGTGACAGCGAAAGGGAAATAAACCGGCAAATCGAACAAAACCGCTATCAACAACTGGTGGAAAGTGCTGCTGACCGCACTTCCGAGCAACAGAAGCACGAACAAGAACACAGCGAGACGCTCTCGTCCGCCTGTCTACCGGTTAACGGCTTGCAGCTGTCCGGAGTTCACTTGTTGGATCAAACGGCGTTAGCCGATTTGACACCGATTCCGCAAGATTGTATCAGCGATGAAAATGTCAACCGCCTGATACGCGAACTGACACAGCGCTATCTGGATCGCGGCTATATTACCGCCCGCATTGTCTTTGCACCATTAGACGAAAACCGCACTTTACGTCTGCATGCCGTCGAAGGGGTGGTGGAAAACATTGAAATCGACGAAAACACCTCTGTCGGCACCGTGCGCAACATCTTTCCGGCACTATCGGGCAAGCCGTTGAATATTCGCGATTTAGATCAAGGTTTGGATCAGCTCAACCGTTTGCAATCCAATCGAATTGCGGTCGATATTCTGCCCGGCACACAGTATGGCGGTTCGATTATCCGCCTGAAAAATCGCGCGACCGCACTTTCACCTTATCGTTTTTATACCTCAGTCGACAACTACGGCAGAAAAAACAGCGGCCGGATTATCGGACGGATCGGGCTGTCAGTGGATAATCTCAGCGGCTACAACGATTTTCTATCGTTGCACCACAGCCAAAATTTGGATAACCGTTCGCAAGGCTACAGCCGCAGCTACAGCGGACTCTATTTTATTCCTTACGGCTACTGGACTTTCAGCGCCTTTGCCGCCCGTTCCGATACCGCCGTCAGCTTGCCGGTGTCAAATGCCAAATACTACGGTTCAAGCCGTCAGCTGGGCGTGCGTGCCGATCGGGTGCTGTCGCGGGATCAGGTAAAAATCAATACGCTCAGTGTCGGCTTCAGCCATAAACAGAGCAGCAATCATCTGCTCGGTTATCGTAATCCTGATCAAAACTTACGCCTGAGCGTGTTTGATCTCAGCTTTGATCAATTGCGGATTCTGCAAAACGGTACGTTTTCATTCAATATCGGTATGCAGCGAGGTGTCGGGTTGTTCGGCGCCAGTCATGCAAACGCACAAATGATTACCGAACCGCACTTTCACAAATTCAGTTTGAGCGCCAACCGCCAATATACCGTGCTGGAAAATACACTGCAAATTCGACATCACTTTACCGCCCAACTTTCCAAAGATCGCTTACCTTCGATGGAAACCTTTGATTTAACCGATAAAAGTGCGGTGCGCGGTTTTGATCGACTCAATTTAAGCAGCGACAGCGGTTGGTATCTGCACAATACCGTTTCTTATCCGACAAGCTATAAAGCAGTCAATATTACGCCGTTTATCGGACTTGACGCAGGACGAATTTTCAACCGTAACGCGCCGAATGCGTGGCAAAGTGCGGTTGGTACGAGCTTTGGGATCAGCTTGGCTTATAAACAGCTGAGCGGATCTCTTTCTTTTGATCGAGGGTGGTTTTTATCTTCGCCCGAACGTCAAAATGAAAGCCAATTATTAGGCAAATTTGTAATCACGTTTTAATTTATAAATATTTCAACAAAAGATAGCGGGATAAGCGAAAGTGTACACCGCTACAACGAATAATATAGAGGAGATTTCTGAATGAAATCATTTAAATTGTCATTTCACGGCAAGCTGAGCTGTACTTTGAGCATTGCCTTACTGACCGGTGCAGGTGCTGCCGTTGCGAACACCAATACCCAAATCAATGCCCAAATCATCGCCGGCGGACAACACGCCCCGACGGTTTCTGCCGCCGCCAACGGCGCTGCGGTGATTAATATCGTCAAGCCCAACGAGCAGGGATTGTCGCACAACACCTACGATCAATATAATGTCAATCAAGCCGGTGCGGTGCTGAATAACGCCGACAAAAACGGCACTTCGCAACTGGCCGGTCAACTGCAAGCCAACGCCAACGTGAAAGATCAGGCGGCGAAAGTGATTCTGAACGAAGTCGTCAGCCGCAATCCGTCGCTGTTGCTCGGACAGCAGGAAGTGTTCGGTATGGCTGCCGATTATGTGTTGGCAAACCCGAACGGCATCACTTGCGACGGCTGCGGATTTATCAATGTGCCGCGCGCTTCGATGGTGGTCGGCACGGCCGAATTGGAAAACGGTAACATCAAAACCCTTAACAGCAGCGGCAACAAAAACAGCCTGACGATTCAAGGCAAAGGGGTTTCCGGCAGTGAAGTGCTGGATTTGGTTGCCCCGACCATCAACGCTTCGGCAAGCATTAAGGCGACAAAAGAGATCACTGCGGTCAGCGGCAATAGCCGAGTTGATTATCAAAGCAAAAAAGTCACCAACGGCAATAGCCGTCAAAGCGGCTTGGACGGCTACTATCTAGGCGGTATGCAAGCCGGACGGATCAACGTGGTCAGCACCGGACAAGGAAACGGCGTCAACTTAAGCGGTGAGATAAAAACTCACGATACACAAGGACTGGACGTGAAAGCGCAAGGCGTGATCACACTGGTTTCGGCAAAAGTGCAAGGTAACATCAAAACCAACGGTAAAGAAGTGGTTCTAACCGGTAAAGTCAGCGACAGCAGTGAACATCAACAGTTGGACGGCAACTATTCCGCCTACAACGGCGCCAGCAAAAAATATATCAAAACCGATAACCAGCAATGGGATCAAACCGAAATTCACGGCGACACCATTCATTTGAACGCCACCGAAAAAGTGACGGCAAAAGCAGCTAAACTGCGCGGCAAAGATATTCAGCTGAACTCGCAAAACGTTGAATTGAATACGCAAAAACTGACCGCCAGAAAAGAGCACGTTGATCACAACTGGTATTACTCTTGGGAACACAATCAAACCCGAATCACAACCGACGAACGCCAAATCGGTAATGATTTTCGTGGTGAAAACGTAAAAATCAACGCTACGCAAGGCGATGTGAAAATCACCGGCAGTGCGGTACACGCCGACAATAACCTGTCCGTCAGTGCCGATCGCGGCAAAGTGTCGGTCAAAGGCGCGGGACAAAAATCCTACAGTGTCGATGTCGGTAATAAACGCAACCACACCGCCAATTTGGAAACCGGCAGCTGGAATCAGGTGGAAGAGAGCGAAACTCTGAAAAAATCATGGCTGACTGCCAATAGCAATATGGGAATTGCCGCCAAAGACGGCGTTGTCGTCAGCGGTTCCGATGTATGGGCAGACGGTGACATGCTAGTGAACGCTTCCGAGGGTAAAGTCGCCATCAACACTCAGCAAATCAGCAACAATAAAGTCACGCGCAACAATCAAACCTACTGGGGCGGCATCGGCGGCGGACACGACACCGACAACAATCGCAGCGATAAATTGCAAATGGCTGCAGATTTGCGTGCCAAAGGCGTGATCGTACTGAACGGCGCACAAGGGGTCAACGTGCAAGGCAGTAAAGTGAAAGCGCAAAAAGGCGGCTATGCCCAATCAACCGCCGGCAGCGTAACGGTGGATAACGCCACCAATTTCACCCATGAAATTATCGATCAGCGTAACGGTACGATTTTCAACATCACCAAAGACTCCGTTACCAGCGACGAACAGCATGAAAGTGCGCAAAGTGCCGAGCTGCGTTCCGAAGCGAAATTTAATGTGATTGCCCAGCAAAATATCAATGTAATCGGCAGTATCATTAAAGTGGCGGATCAACTGAATCTGAAAAGCGTCGGTAATATCAATATCGAAGGGGCGAAACAGGCGTTAAACAAAGATAGCACCACCACTGAACTAAAAGGCGTTGCCTATGCCAAAGCGGACGGTGATAAACAGTATCGTGCCGGAGTGGGCATTGAAATGGGCAGCAATCAGGAAAAACGCCAGGAAACCACCCATTTAGGCAGCTTGGTACAAGGCGGATCATTGAATATCACAACCGAGAGTGATGTCAACGTGAAAGGTTCGACCCTGAAAACCGATCATGGCAATGCGGAAATTAATGCGCAAAATATCCGTCTGACCGCACAACAAGATCAGAAAAACGTGCAGAGCGACAGCCGTAAAAGCAACATCGGTGTTTATGTCGGCGGCGGTATCGATCGTGTTACCGTCGGGCTGGAAAGCGGTTTCAACAAAACCGTTGCCGATAAAACCACAGAAAACGCGCAAACCTCCGCTTCGGAAATTGCCGGCAATTTAACCCTGAATGCAAAAAACACCCTGCAATATGAGGGCGGTAAACATCAGGTCAGCGGCAAACTGACAGAAAACGCGGAAAACATTGTGCGTGAAGTTGCGCGTAACAATGAAAAAGAGAACACTGAAACCATTAATCTGAATACAGAAATAGGAGCTGGTGCGGATATCAGCGGCATCACCCGTCCGCTGGAAAAAGCGGTCAACGGTTTGGCGAACGGCGATCCGGTCGGATCATTCAGTTCCGTCAGCTCAGTCGGTGCACCGAATGCCAATGCCACACTAAAATTGAGCGGCGGTAAAAAAACCGAAAACAGCGCAAACAGTAACGCACTTGGTACGCAAATCCAAGCCGGTAGCGTGAATTCTGCCGCCAACAGCGTGCGTGATGTGGCAACCCGCTACAACACTACTGAGGACGGCGTAACCATTAGTACGCAAAACTACGCCAATCTTGCCGCAGCGGATACCAGTACCGTCAAAACCATTGAAGACAAAGGCGAAGGCAGTGTCGGCGTATCCACCACCACCGGTCTGGACATCAGCGTTTCTGTCAAAGGCAAAGGCGGCCACAGCGAAAGCACCGTTGCCAGCTCTAATGCGGTCAGCGGTGGTTTCAACACCGTCGGCGATATTAAAATCAATGCAAAAGACGGCATTGTTCTGGAAGGCAACGAACTGAAATCGCAACAAGGTTCGTTGGTTCTGAGTTCAGAAGGCGATGTCCGTCTGCTGCAAGCCAACAATATCAAACAGAGCGAAAAGAGCGGTTTCAACTTGGATTTAAGCGCTTCCGGCGGCACCAGTCCGAGCAGTAAATCCGGTTCCGGCGGCATCGGCGGCGGCGCTAATAACGCAAACGCACAAACCATCACGGCTAAAGCCGGCGAGATTGCAGTGCAACACATCAACCTCAGTGGTAAAAACGTGCTGCTGCAGGGGGTAAACGGAACAGCGAAAACGGTTAAAGTCGATGCGCGTGAAAGTGCGGTCGTCAAAGCCCAACAAGGCTCGTCTTCCGAGAAAGGGCTTGACTGGTCACTGAATGTCGGCGCAGGCGGCAATTCTAGCGGCAGCGGCGACAAAGCCAGCAACGGCGGTTCATTTAAATTAGGCGTGAACGTTAAAAATACCGATCAAGCCGATATTAATTACACCGCGACCACTTTGAAAGCCGATAAGGTCGAAATCACTGCCGCAGGCGACAGCAATACCGCGATACACATTGCCGGCGGCAACATTCAAAGCGGTAATGTCGATCTGAAAGCGACCAACGGCGGTATTTTGCTGGAATCACTGCAAAATGCGGAACACAAAAATAACTGGGGCTTCAATGTCGGCGGCAATGCCAGCATCAAAAAAGCGGCAAATGAAGAAAAAACCACCCAAGACGGCAGCGGCACGCTAAGCGTCAAGGTCGATAAGCAAGAAAAAGAAACGCAAGTGGTCAGCCGTATCGACGCACAAAACGTTCGCTTTGACACCGCCGACGATTTAGCACTGCTTGGCGCAACCGTAAAAGGGGATAACGTCACCGCCAACGTCGGCAACAATTTAACCGTTGAAAGCCGTACCGATAAAGAAAAAGCATTTGCACTTGATTTGGGCTTGAACCTGACCAATTCACAGAACGGCGGTGCGCTGACCGGCTTGATGAAAGCAGTTCCGTCCAGCAAAAAAACCGATGAAGTGAAAGGTAAAATCACGACGGCGGTGAATAATGCGGCGGAATCCGCCGGCTTTGCCGAACACAACCCGTTGACCGGAAAAACCTTAAAACCATCCACGTTTAATGTGTCGGGCAAGATCGTTTCACAAGATGAAGTCACCACCGTTGCCGGTATCCAAAGCGGCAATGTGGCTCTGAATGTGACCAACCATACGCAGTTAAACGGCGCTTCCATCACCTCAACCGACAGCCGTCCGGCTATCAACACCGGCTCAATCGGGGTAAAAGATATTGCCAGCCACAACCATCAATATCAAGGTGAACTGACGCTCTCCAACAACATTCCGGTGCTGATTCAAGAAGCGGTCAAGGATCTGAAAGACGGTAAATTCCCGTTAATCAACGGCAGTGTGAAAAAAGAAAGTACGACCATAATTTCGGAAATCGATCAGGTAACTAAACGCTAACGGTAAGTTTGCGGAAACAAACACCCCCCTTTCCACCACGGACAGGGGGTTTTATTTTATGCGGTTTATCAAAACAAAATTGCAGCAAATCAAGCAAATAAAATCGGCACGACCAATACGGTTGCAATCATGACAATCAGTGTAAACGGCACGCCGATTTTAAGGAAATCCGAGAATTTGTAACCGCCCGGCCCTAGCACCATGGTGTTGACCGGCGAGGAAACCGGCGTCATAAAGGCGGCAGATGCAGCCACCGCGATAGTAATCACAAACGGCAATGCCGATGTTTGTAATTCTGCGGCCAGCGCTACCCCAATCGGAGTCATTAAAATGGCAGTGGCGGTATTGGAAATAAACAATCCGATTACAGCACACAAAATAAACAAACTAGCCAGCACCGCGTGAATACCCCACTCCCCGACCAATTCAATCAGACCATCGACGGCAAGAGCAATCCCGCCGGTTTTATTTAACGCAATCGCAAACGGCATCATACCGACAATCAAAATCAAGCTCGGCCAATGCACCGAATTATAGGCGCTGCGCGCATCAATACAGCGGAATTTAGCCAACATCAGACAAGCTATCAAAGCGGCAATAACATTCGGTACCAATCCCGTCACCATCAAGAGCACCATCGTCACCACCGACAAAATCGCATGCGGCGCCTGTGTAATTGCCGGTGCTACCTGATCAATCTCACTTGGGTAATTCAACATGAAGAAATCTTGATTACTGCTGCGTAATTCACGAATCTGTTTCCAATCACCAATCACCAAGTATTGATCCCCGATAGTAATCACTACATTAGCCAAATCTTCAGTGATCAACTTATTGCCACGTTTTACCCCACCGATAATTAGGCCGTATTTATGCTGGAATTTAATTTCGCGTACCGTTTTCCCCAAATTGGTACTTTCCGGAATCGGCGAAATTTCGGCCATGCCGACCGATTTAGCTTTCTCACTATAATAATTACCGCGCACTTCAATCGGTTTCAAACCATATTCTTGGCAAAACGCTTGCCAATCCAGTTCGCTATTGGCAATGTCCAGCAACAAAATGTCCTTTTCGCGCACATCGGTCAGCGCCGAAGCCGTGACCACAATCCGGCGAATACGACGCCAACGCTCAACGGCAACCACCAAAATCCGGTATTGCGAATGTAAATGCAATTCATCTAAGGTTTTACCGATTAATGATGAGCCTGCCATCACCAATGCCTGTTTGGAGCGATCCTGAATTTGATAACTTTCAATCAGGTCATTCATAGAAGTGCGGTTGTAGTTGCTTTTTTCCTTGCTTTCACTGCCGCTGTCCAGAAAACGGCGGGCAAACAGCATATAACCGATGCCTAGCACCAATACCATTAAACCTATCGGCGTAAAAGTGAAAAAACCGAGTGCCGGCTCCCCAGCCCGCACCAACTCGGCATTGGCGATCAAGTTGGGCGGTGTGGCAATCAGCGTTGTCATGCCGCTGGTTAAACCGGCGACACTCAACGGCATCATCAACCGTTTCGGCGAAATATTCATTTGGGCGCAAATTGCCAGCACCACCGGAATAAAGATTGCGACAATGCCGGTGGAACTCATAAATGCCCCCAAACCGGCCACCGCACTCATCAACAGCACTAAAATTTTCACTTCGTTGTTATCTGCGGCTTTGATCAACCATTCGCTGACTTGATATGCCACGCCGGTACGCAGCAAACCTTCACCGACAATAAATAGTAACGCAATCAGGATAATATTCGGATCGCTGAAACCGGCCAAAATTTCAGGAACGGATAAAATACCACTCAGGCTGAAAGCAATCATGACTAACAGCGCCACCACATCCATTCTGACTTTGTTAGTGATAAACAGCCAAACGGCAACGACCAAAAAGGCTAACACCAAAAATAGTTGCGGGCTAATTGACAAATAGTGTTCCACAGGCACTTTTCCATTCCATATTAGAGTGATCTACGCTCTGCCACTATAGCATAGAAGCGAGGTTAATTTTGTGCCATTGACAAAAAATATCACGCTCAGGCCGCCGTTCCGTATTTTTTAATCCGCCCCTTGAATTGGTGAATCGTGTTAGTCACCACCCCTTGCAACACCACTTCTTGCAACGAGGAAATCTGCAAATTTCGATGTTTGGAATCCAGCGAGAAAAAGACCAAATTGTTCTCTTTTGCCGAAAAGAATTCATATAGCTGCAAACTGCCGTGCTGTTCGATAACAACTAAATCGCCGAGCGCAATTTGTGAGGTTTGCTCGATAACCAGCATATCGCCCTGTTCAATGCCCCACGAGGTCAAATTGGGATTATTCACCCGCATAAAGAAAGTCTGTTGCGGTTTTTTAATACAGTAAAGATTCAGATCCATTTTATATTTGACCGCACTTTGCTTATCAAAATGAAAAGTCGCTTGCTGCTGGTCATCATACACCGGCATCGGTTGGTAAGAATAGATTTGTTCGGCTGAGTTGCTCATGCCATTCATACTGTTATACATAATCCGCTCCTTCTCAAGTCAAGTCTCTTCATTATTTCATTGTCTCATCATCGTTTGCTATAAAACACGCAATGAACTGTTTATTTATACAGTAATTTATACTGGTTTTTCATACAGTATTCAACTGTTTTTTTACTTCCGATTACAAAAATAGGGTCAAAAACAGAATAGGGATTGCTAATTCATTGAATAATCTTATGGTTTTTTAGCAAATTTCTTAGTCAAAAAATAAAAAATAACGCCTAGAGTATATATAGCCATACAAAAAACGCTATTTTTTGAATTTTATGTTTTATTCTTGAAATTTTTGCGCTAATCTTAGTCTGAATCCTGATTCAGGGATTATGCAGAAAATTTTTCATCCACCATAAAAAGAAGAAAACCATGAGTAACTCAAATCACTTTTTAACCAAACTTTTGTTTCAAGGCAGTTTGATTACCAAAATCGCCATCGGTCTGGTGCTCGGGATCATTGTCGGTTTAATCACTCAACCCTTGGCTCCCTCACTCGGTTTCAATCTTGCCGAAAATGTCAGCATTTTAGGTACGCTGTTTGTACGCGGTTTACGCGCAATCGCCCCTATTTTGGTGTTTATCTTGGTGTTATCGGCAATTGCTAACCGTAAGCCAAGCAATGCCGAACACAGCAGCAAAGCGATGAAATCCATTATCGTGTTGTATATCCTCGGCACTTTTCTGGCGGCTTTAACCGCAGTGATCGCCAGCTACCTGTTCCCGACCCAATTGACCTTAGTCACCGGTAACGCGGAGTTAAGCCCGCCACAGAACGTAAGCGATGTGATTATCACCGTACTGATGAACATTGTGGACAATCCGATTCAAGCGCTGTACAACGCCAACTATATCGGTATTTTGGCATGGGCTATCGGCTTGGGGATTGCCCTGCGCCACGCGTCCGACAGCACCAAACGCATTATTCACGAATTGGCGGAAGCCGTGACCATGATTGTGAAAGTCGTGATCGCTTTCGCGCCGTTCGGGGTCTTCGGGTTGGTTGCGGCTGCAATGGCGGACAAAGGACTGGAAGAGTTGGGTGCGTATGCCCGTCTGCTGTATGTTCTGGTCGGTTCCATGTTGTTCGTGGCGTTTGTCATCAACCCGATTCTGGTCTTTTGGAAAACCCGCCAAAATCCGTATCCTCTGGTTTGGACTGCGGTACGCGAAAGCGGCTTGACCGCCTTCTTCACCCGCAGCTCCGCCGCCAATATTCCGGTGAATATGAACTTGGCAAAACGCCTTGAATTGGACGAAGAGATCTATTCGGTTTCCATTCCGTTGGGCGCTACCATCAATATGGCAGGTGCGGCGATTACCATTACCGTCTTGACCTTGGCTGCCGTCACCACCTTAGGCATTGATGTCGGCTTCGGTACCGCACTTTTATTAAGCGTGGTTGCCAGCGTCTGCGCCTGCGGCGCGTCCGGCGTTGCCGGCGGCTCGTTATTGCTGATTCCGTTGGCATGTAGCCTGTTCGGGATTCCGAACGATATCGCCGTGCAGGTTATCGGGGTCGGGTTTATTATCGGGGTGATTCAAGACTCGGTCGAAACCGCCTTGAACTCTTCAACTGACGTGATCTTTACCGCCGCCGCCGATCTTGCGGAACAACGTAAAAACGGTTAACGTTAGCCTTAATCCTGAAAAAGCGAATCCGTCGCCTCTGCGTGGATTCGCTTTTTTATTACCCGTCTTAATGTAGAGAAAACCCATGCCGGCTATTCGATTGCAACACGCTGAAATTAAAATCACCAACCAACTGTTGCTGAAAATCGATGATTTTCAAATTAAAACGCACCAATTTACGGTTATTGTCGGACATAACGGCAGCGGTAAAAGTACGTTGGCAAAATTTTTGGCACAGAAAACCGCGCCTTACAACGGCAGTTATCACAACCGTTTCGAGCGGATCAGTCTGCTCTCTTTTGAACAGCAACAACAGTTGATTGAACAAATCTATCGCGATCTCAATAACGACTGTGTTGATCCGGATTATCACGGCAGAACGGCTGCCGAGGTGATTTTAGCCGGACAACAAGATCATCGCGCGCTCGTTGAATTGGCAGAAACCTTACAAATCACCGCCCTGCTGGATCGCCCGTTTAAATTTTTATCCACCGGCGAAGGGCGCAAAGTTTTGCTGGCAACGGCATTAATCAACCGACCGCACTTGTTGATTTTAGATGAGCCTTTCGAAGGCTTGGATCAGCAATCGCAACATTTCTGGCTTGAATTGCTGACCGCACTTTGCCGAGAAATGACAGTGGTATTGATTATCAACCGACTCGACGATATCCCTACACAGGTTGATTCAATCGCCATGATGAACAACTGCCGCCTGATGATACAGGACAACGCTGCGGCGATTCGGCAAAGTGCGGTTTTCCAACAACTTTGCCACGCCGAAAACAGCGCCTACCAAGCCATTCCCTTGCCGGCCGAAGCGCCGCAAACATTGGCGCAAGATTTGGAATTCGTATTTGCCTTGCGCAATGTCAACGTGCGTTACGGCGAAAAACACATTCTGCAGCGCTTAAACTGGCAGGTAAAACCAGGCGAAAATTGGTGGATTAAGGGGCCGAATGGCTGCGGCAAATCAACGCTGCTTGCCCTGATTAGCGGCGATCACCCGCAAGCATTCAGCAACGAGGTGAAAATCTTCGGCAAACAGCGCGGCAGCGGTGAAACCGTCTGGCAAATCAAACAGAAAATCGGCTTTCTCAGCAACCAGTTCCACTTGGATTATCGGGTCAATTGCAGTGCGTTGGAGGTGATTGTGTCCGGCTATTTCGATTCGATCGGCGTTTATCGACAAATTCCCGACAGCTTGCGCTTGAATGCGTTGCAGTGGCTGGAAAGAATCCACATGACGCCGTTCGCCAATAAACCGTTCCGGTCGCTGTCTTGGGGACAACAACGGCTACTGTTGATCGCCCGTGCGATGGTGAAACACCCGCCGATCCTGATTTTAGACGAACCGTTGATGGGCTTGGACGGAATCAATCGCCACTTAGTGCTGACGTTTATCGAGCAGTTGATCGACAACAGCGCCACCCAGCTGCTGTTTGTCTCGCACCATCTTGAAGATCAGCCGAAGTGTATCAACCGCACTTTTGAATTTATTGCAAATAACGGCACTTACGATTATTATCAAAGTTGATAAGTTATTTTGTGTCGGTGTTTTTTAACGTCACGTTTAAAACCCCGCTGTTAAAACCTGCTGTTAATGTTAAAAAATAGAGGAGCGCATTTATGGATTTTTTAGACGGTCTGCCGGTAGCCACGCTGTTTTTTGTTCTGTTTGTTATTTTCACCCTGTTCTCCGCCCTGAAAACCGTGCCGCAAGGTTATCACTGGACGATTGAACGTTTTGGCCGCTATACCCGCACCTTAACGCCGGGTCTGAATTTTATCGTACCGTTTATTGATCGCGTCGGGCGCAAAATCAATATGATGGAACAGGTGTTGGATATTCCGTCGCAGGAAGTGATTTCCAAAGATAACGCCAACGTATCAATTGACGCGGTCTGTTTCGTACAAGTGGTCGATGCGCGCAACGCTGCTTATGAAGTCAACCATTTGGAACAGGCGATCATCAACCTGACCTTAACCAATATCCGTACCGTCCTCGGTTCAATGGAGCTGGACGAAATGTTGTCGCAGCGGGATTCGATCAACAGCCGTTTGTTATCGATTGTCGATGAAGCCACCAACCCTTGGGGCGTAAAAGTCACGCGGATCGAGATTCGTGACGTGCGTCCGCCGAAAGAGTTGATCGATTCGATGAACGCGCAAATGAAAGCCGAACGGAATAAACGTGCCGACGTATTGGAAGCGGAGGGCGTGCGTCAGGCGGCGATTTTGCGTGCCGAAGGGGACAAACAATCACGGATTCTGAAAGCCGAAGGGGAAAGACAAGAAGCGTTCCTCAAAGCCGAAGCCCGTGAACGGGAAGCACAAGCGGAAGCGAAAGCCACGCAAATGGTTTCCGATGCGATTTCACAAGGCGACACCAAAGCGATCAACTACTTTATCGCACAAAAATACACCGAAGCGTTGCAACAAATCGGACAGGCACAGAACAGCAAAGTGGTATTAATGCCGTTGGAAGCCGGAAATTTAATCGGTTCGGTGGCAGGTATCAGCGAATTGCTCAAGGGCGACAAAAAAGCCTGAGCCACATTAAAACAGTAAATAGGGGGACAACATGGAATGGTTTGCTGCTTGGACATCTTGGTCTTGGTTGATTTTCGCTTTTATCCTCTTGATTGCCGAGGCGATTATCCCCGGCATTTTCCTGCTGTGGTGGGGACTCGCCGCCTTGGTGGTTGCCGGTTTGAGCAGCATTTTCCCGCTCACCGCCGCTTGGAACTGGATTATTTTCGCCGCCCTTGCGGTGGTTGCCAGCATAGTCTGGTGGCGCTATCAACATCGCAAGGATCAACAAGATGATCCGCATACCGCACTTAATCAACGCGGCATTGCGATGTTGGGACAACAAGGCGTAATCAGGGAAATCAGTTCGAACAATATCGGGCGCGCGCATTTTGGCGATACCACTTGGCGGATCACTTGGCAAAACAGCGCATATGATTTGCAGATCGGTGATACGGTAATCGTAACCGCAGTTGACGGCATTACCCTGACCGTAGAAAAAGGCTGAAAATAGAAGATGCAACATTTAATCATTTACGCCCACCCCAATCTACACAGCTTCAGTAAAGCAATGGCTGACAGCATTGCCGCCGCCAGTAAAAAGTGCGGTAGCGAAGTGGTGATCCGCGATTTGTATCGAATGGGATTTAATCCGATTCTATCCCATGAAGAGCTGCAAGGCTCTTATCAAGGTATCGTACCGGCGGAAATCCGCCACGAACAGCACTTGATCTTACAAGCCGATCTGATCACGCTGGTCTATCCGCTATGGTGGATGGGCTTTCCCGCGATTTTGAAAGGGTATTTGGATCGGGTGCTGACGCACGGTTTTGCCTACAAAACCGAAAACGGTGTCTCCGAAGGTTTATTGAACGGGAAAAAAATACAGCAACTTATCCTAATCGGCAGTAATCTGGCTGAATACCAGCAATCGGGTTTCGCCAAATCGCTGCAAGATACCTTGGTGGACGGGCTGTTTAATTATTGTGGAATTTACGATATTCAGCACCGTATTTTTGATGATATTCATCTGGTTGATGATCAGGCTCGGCAACAGATGTTAAAACAGGCGGCCGAGATTACCCTACAAAATTTATCGGCTTAGCCCAAAAAACAAATCCGCCGCCTAAAAAACCGATTACGCACGGCCGATTAAGGGGCGGATAATTTTGATAAAATGCCATTAACACCGCAAGCAAAACAGCACGGATTAGCTCAGATCCGGCAACTTAGTGGCGGGAATTTTGTTGGTGATCCCGACGTTTGCCACGATTTTATGCAATACCGAGGATAGCTGCCGCATCTCTTTCTCACTGATGCCTGCAAACACCTGATGAATATTTTCCCATTGCAACGGCATACGCGCCTTAATAGCACCAAGCCCCTCTTCCGTCAGCTTTAATAGAAAACAGCGGCGATCGACTTCATCTGTCACGCGCTCAATCCAGTTTCGTCCTACCAAATCGTCCGCAATACGGGTCGCATTGGTGCGGGAAGAACCGAGAATATCACTCAATTTTGACGGTTGAATAGTGTGATTCGGTTGGGTATAGATCACGATCAATGCCATAAACAACGTATCATTCAATCCCCACTGTTTCAGTAATGTATTACGATGTTCCAAATAACCACTCACTGAATGCAGCAACAAACGGATTAACAATACCTTTTCCAGAGGAATTCCCGGCTCCGATTGCGCACATTGTTTGATTGACGCTTCAATTTCAGCAAAATTATGCATAAATGATTTATCTCCTCACTAGAATAGTATGATTGTTTTATTATAACCAACGTTACTATAAAGCACTAAAAACCGCAATATCTGAATTCACTGTAAATAAAATGTTAATTTTATGTGAAGTAGATCAACATTTCATAAAAATTACATTTACTATACTTTAGAGTTTCCTTAGTCTTATACAGAGATACGATTTTATCTCAGGTAATACAGCAGTACGGCACAAAATGATGTCGCCAGCCGGAATAAAAGGCTATTCATCTATAAGCATGTTATTTCCAAACATCCTTTCCTTAACCCTAACCGAGGATCTCTACATGAAACTGAAAAAGACATTTTTTAAACTCCTTTCTTCTGCCAGCGCATTAGGCCTGTTACTGTCTGCCAACGCATTGGCAGCCGCTCCTGTCGTCATCAAATTTTCACATGTGGTTGCCGATGAAACCCCGAAAGGACAGGGGGCGCTTCTGTTTAAAAAACTGGTTGAAGAAAAATATCCTAACCAAGTCAAAGTGGAAGTTTATGCCAACTCCTCACTATACGGCGATGGCAAAGAAATGGAAGCCTTATTATTAAACAACGTACAAATGTTGGCGCCGTCGTTGGCAAAATTTGATAAATACGCGCCGCAAATCCAAATATTCGATTTGCCTTTCCTGTTTGACGACATTGCGGCGGTAGAACGTTTTGAAAAAAGCGACGCAGGTAGAGGGCTGCTGAACAGCATGGCCGATAAAGGCATTACCGGCTTGGGTTACTGGAATAACGACCTGAAACAGCTCTCTGCCAATAAAGCGTTGCGTGTGCCGAGAGACGCCCGCGGACAGAAATTCCGAGTGCAAAACTCCGAAGTGCTGGACGCGCAATTCAAGCAGCTAAACGCCGTGCCGCGCAAAATGGCGTTCAGTGAAATGTACCAAGGTTTGCAAACCGGCGTGGTCAACGGGGCGGAAAACCCGTATTCCAACATCTACTCGCAAAAAATCCATGAAGTACAAAAATACATTACCGAATCCAACCACGGCTTGCTGTCGTACATGGTTATCGTCAACACCCAATTCTGGAACGGCTTGACACCGGAACTGCGCGCCGGATTAAGTGAAATCATGGAACAAGTCAGTGATGAAGTGAATAAAAAATCCCACGAATTCAACCTTGCGGACAAGCAAAAAATTCTGGATGCCAAAACTACGGAAATCATCACCTTAACGCCGGAAGAAAGAGCGCAGTGGCGTGAAGCGATGCGTCCGGTATGGCAGAAATTTGAAGGCGCAATCGGTGCCGAGTTAATTAAAGCCGCCGAAGCCTCCAATCAGCAATAATACTCCGACCAAAGTGCGGTTTTCCTGACCGCACTTTGATCCGGTTCAAGTTTTAAGGAATACGCATGAAATCGCTTGAATTGTTATGGGGAAAGATGGAAGAAATCATGATCGCGCTGTCATTGGCGCTGATGACCCTTATCACCTTTGTCTATGTGCTTTTTAATAATCTCTACTCACCGTTTTATGATCTGGCTGACGCCTATCCGTCGCTGGAATCGCTGTTTTTGCCTATCGCCGACTTTTCCATCACGGTTGCCCAAGAAATGACTTGGAGCGTCGCGCTAACCAAACTGTTCTTTGCCATGCTGATTTTCTTCGGCGCGTCTTACGGCGTACGGACTGCCGGACATATCGGAATCGATGCGGTCGTGAAAAAATTTAACACCCCGATTCAGCGCCGCATCAGTATCGTAGCCTGTCTCGCCTGCCTGATTTATGCCGCCATGATTGGTTACGCCAGTATCGAATGGGTCAGCGCCATGTTTAAGGCGCAAATCGGCGCGGAAGATCTGCAACATTTCGGCATTCAGCTTTGGCATATCGGCTTGATTATCCCGATCGGCTATCTGATGGTCTTTATGCGCTTCGCTGAAATCTTCATTCGCTTGCTGAAAGGTCAACAAAGCGATTTGGGACTGGCTGATGAAGCCAAAGATGCGATGAAATTACAAGAAGAGAATCATTAAGGAGCCGCTATGACTGTCGTCTTTCTATTTATTTGCCTGTTCGCCCTGATGTTGATCGGCGTGCCGGTTGCGGTCGCGCTCGGCTTGTCCGGTTCCCTGATCATTATTTTCTTCAGTCAAGATTCGATTAGTTCGGTTGCGATCAAGCTGTTTGAAACTTCGGAACACTACACCCTGCTCGCCATTCCGTTCTTCCTCTTGGCAGGTGCGTTTATGACCACCGGCGGCGTGGCACGCCGTTTGATCGACTTCGCCAACGCTACCGTCGGTCATATCCGCGGCGGCTTGGCAATCGCTTCGGTGCTCGCCTGTATGCTGTTTGCGGCGTTATCCGGTTCTAGTCCGGCAACCGTTGCCGCGGTCGGTTCGATTGCAATTGCGGGCATGGTGCGCTCCGGTTATCCCGTGGAATTCGGCACAGGGATTGTTTGTAATGCCGGTACATTAGGGATTTTGATTCCGCCGTCAATCGTGATGGTGGTCTATGCCGCCGCCACCGAAACCTCTGTCGGCCGCCTGTTTATGGCAGGTGTCGTGCCGGGCTTAATGTTGGGCGTTATCTTGATGATTGCCATTTATATCGTTGCCCGCATTAAAAACCTGCCGGCGTTACCGCGCGCCTCGGTAAAAGAGTGGTTCAGCGCCGCCAGAAAAGCCCTTTGGGGATTAATTTTAATGGTGATTATCCTCGGCGGTATTTACAGTGGCGCTTTTACCCCGACCGAAGCTGCCGCCGTTGCCGCCGTTTATTCGTTCTTTGTTGCGGTATTTGTCTATAAAGACATCAAATTGAAAGAGTGCCCGAAAGTGTTACTGGAAGCGGGCAAACTCAGCATTATGTTGATGTTTATCATTGCCAATGCGATGTTGTTCGCCCATGTGCTGACCACCGAACAGATTCCACAGCAACTGACCGCACTTGTGGTGGAAATGAATCTGCAACCGTGGCAGTTCCTGATCGTGGTGAATATTGTGTTGTTAATCGCCGGCGCCTTTATGGAACCCTCTGCCATCATCTTGATTCTGGTACCGATTCTGTTCCCAATCGCCATGCAATTAGGCATTGATCCGATTCACTTGGGGATTATCATGGTGGTAAACATGGAAATCGGTATGATTACCCCGCCGGTCGGACTCAATCTATTTGTCGCCTCGGCAATTACCAACCTCAGCCTGCCGCAAGTCATCAAAGCGGCAACCCCTTGGCTGTTGCTGATGCTCGGCTTCCTGATTGCCACCACCTATATCCCGGCGATTTCACTCACCTTGCCTAACTGGATAGGTGCAATGTAAAACAGCTACCGCACTTTATGTTTGAATAATGATAAAGTGCGGTTTATTTTCACCTCAGTGCCTTTCTTTTAATTTATCCTTCAGTATCTGCTTCAACTGATCACCCAATTTTTTATCCAGACTGACACGGTATTGTGGCGAGCGGCAAGGGCCAAACAGGCTGACGGGCAGTTGATATTGTGAATAGCCGGCAATATTCGGTGATAATTTCAGCTCGACACGGCAACTGAAATCCGTGAGATCCATCTCGCCCTTGCCGCTTAAATTCAGCTCGTTGCCTTGTGCGGAGATGCGCTTGAAATTCACCTTTTCACGATTCCAATCCAGAGCGATATCCACTTGCTCAAACGGGGTTTCAATCCGATCACTATATTTTTTCGCCCCTTGCCGAATCGGGAAGTACTGACTGACTAAATCCAGTAAATTCAAGCCGTTTAACTTGGTATGACCGACATTCAGGGTTAAATCGCCACGCGCTAAAACGCCATTGTCAAACAAGGTATCGCCACTAAAATAGCTGACCCCCTCAAGCAAGATCGGCAAACGTAAAAATTCCAGCAATGGCGCTAATACCAGCTGCTCGCCCTGCAAATTCAAAAGATTACCTTGTGCTTGTTGCCGGCTACTGATCCGTAATTTTCCTTGCGGCGGCTGCAGCTGCAAATCAAAGTGCGGTTTTGCGTCACCCTCAGCCGGATAATAGTGCAGCACCGCTCTTGTCAGCGCTAATTGGTTCAATTTTCCCTGTTGCAGCGCCAATTGCCACATATTTTGCTGTAACGACAATGACAGTTTATCCGCCTGCAATGCAAGATTCGGATTGTTTAAGAAATAACCTTGCGTCATGACCGCATTCAGCTGCAAGCGGTTAAGCTCGATTCCGTTGGCAAAACGTTGTGCCAGCGCCGTAACATTCAAACGGCTGCTCGGCGTGTCTGCCGACATCGTCAGTTGCGCCGAATTATAATGGCGATCGATGTTTTCCAACTTAACCGCGATATTTTCCAATTCCGGCTGCTGTTGCGCCGTCAGTACGCCGCCGACAAGTTCAGCCTGCGTGATTCTCGGCGATAAACCCAGTAATGAACCCCAAGAAAATGCGGTTTTGACTTGCTGTGCGGACAGCGCCCAGTGTTGGTACTGATATGTAGCTTGTGACAGACTGATTGTCGGGGTCGGCAGATAAGAGAAGGAATGGGTGTCAAAGTGTAAATCGGGGAGCTGCTGTTGCAGTAAATCCTGCAAACGATCCTCCAAACGCTGAAGCTGATAAACCGTCAGCAGAACAAGCGCGGCACTGCCCGTGATCAGCGGATACAACACGCGCCTTTTCCACATGACCGCTAATCCTCATTAATCCGGCTGGCGACCGCACCTTGCTGGTTTTTGTACTTGGCATTGCTGCGGCTGTTGTACGGACGGGCGGCTTCACCGCTGAGGATTTCAAAACTGAGAGCGCCGATGGTCATTTTCGGCCGCAGCGCCAACGGCAGTTTGCCGGAATTGAAAAACTCCAGCACGATTTTGCCTTCCCAACCCGGATCGATACGGTGGGCGGTGACGTGTACCATCAAACCCAAACGCGCCAAAGAAGAACGCCCGTCCAGCCAACCGATCACATTCGCCGGCAATTTGACCGATTCGTAAGTGGTCGCCAACGCCAAAACGCCCGGATGCAGGAAAAAGGCTTCATCGTCGTTTAACACGATTTCATCGCTCATCACACGATCCAACTGGGCTGAAATTTCCGAACGCTCACCGCTCAAATCAATATAGGGCGCATTATATTCACGGAACACGCGGAACGAGTTGCCTAAACGCACATCAACGGTAGCGCCGTTAATTTTGTCATTATTCGGGCGTGGATCGAGGGCGATAATCCCTTGATCCAAATAGGCTTCAATATCACGATCGCATAATCTCATTCGGTTTCCCCTCTATTTCTGTTTCAGCATTTGCAAAATCTGAGCTTTTAAAATATTGATCGCAATGCGGTTTTTTCCACCGCGCGGCACAATGATATCGGCAAACTGCTTCGAAGGTTGGATAAATTGCAAAAACATCGGGCGCACGGTTTTGCGATATTGCGACACCACCGATTCCAAACTTCTGCCCCGCTCCTGCATATCGCGCTGCAAACGGCGGATAAAACAGATATCCAGCGGCGCATCGACGAAAATCGAGGCGCTTAATTCGTTGCGTAAACGTTCGTCGGTCAGCAGCAAAATACCTTCTAAAATAATCACCCGTCTTGGGGTAAATTCACGGCTGTTGCTGGTGCGGGTATGTTCGACATAGCTGTATTCCGGCACTTGAATGCTCTCGCCGCGTTTAAGCTGCTGCAAATGCGCCACCAACAAATCGTGATCCATCGAACTCGGGTGATCGTAGTTGGTTTGGATCCGCTGTTCAAACGAAAGATGGCTTTGGTCTTTATAGTAGGAATCTTCCGAAATAATCCCGATATCGCCGCCGCCGACTTCTTCGCACAATTCTTTGTGAATGGTCGAGGCAATCAAACTTTTGCCGGAAGCGGAAGCGCCGGCAATGGCGATAATAATAGTATTGTTAGTGTCGGTCGGGGTCGTTGAATGTGAAATGCTGTCAGCCATAATCAATCCTTGCAATGAATTTGGAGAAGTATAGCAAAATTTAGTCCGCTACGCACCCGCGCAATCAGGCGTAAGCGGCGTAGACTTTAAATTTATTGCTCTTAGCCAACAGCCGATGCTCACCAAATGCGCGATCGAGTAATTCCGGATATGGCAGAAACGCATTGGCGACAATCCGCAGTTCGCCCCCTTGGCGTAAAAACCACTTCGCCTGAGAAATCAGCTCCTGCACTGCACGATAGGCGGTATCAATGCCGTCATGAAACGGCGGATTGGAAATAATCAAATCGAACTTGCCTTGCAGATCGGAGAAAACATCACTGGCGACCACTTCGCCCTCTAACCGGTTTTGCTGCAAAGTGCGGTTCGCCGAAGCCAACGCCATGGCATGAATATCGCTCATCACCAAGCTGATATTCGGGTTTTGCCGTTTCAAATAGCTGCCGATCACACCGACGCCGCACCCCAAATCCAGCACCCGTCCACTCACTTTGTGGCTTAAAGTGGACAATAAAAGTGCGGTTCCCTGATCCAATTCGCCGGCACTGAACACGCCCGGCAGGCTGTGCACCGTCAAGTCGGATAATTGCGGGTGTTGATACTGTTTCCAGTAATGTTCTAACACAAAGTGCGGTTTGGTTTGCAATTCAAAATGATACAAACCGCAACGGCGCGCCGAATCAATTTTATGGATATTGCCGAACGGTTGCAGAATTTTTTCTACCGAACGCACGCCGCTACGGTTTTCACCGATAATCAGCAGCGCTTGTCCAATCGGCGCTTGCGATAAAAGTTGGGTCAATTGAAAGCCGACTTCCTGCTTGTTTTTGCCCCAGTAATACACGATCACCTCGACATGCCCGCGGCTTTCGATACTGAAATCGGCGCTGACCGCACTTTGAATACGCCGTACATAATCATAATAGCTGCTGACAACCTGCACCGAGCCGCTGTCTTTGAGTTGGGCGGGGAAATTATCACTAAGGCTGCCGGCAAACAATACCGATTTTCCGGCAAAAAACGGCAAGTGGCGCTGCAAAACTTGGCTTTCGACTGAAATCACTATAAATCCTGATGGTTATTGGTTAAAATCAAGCGCTATTATAATACTTATTCGCCGCCTTGAGCTATTTATTTAAGGAACGCCATGCCGCTACGCCGCACGTTGCTGTTACAACAAATGGGAATCGAACAATGGATTTTGCGCCGTCCGCAAGCATTGAAAGGCGCGGCGGCCATTGCTGTCGGTGAGGCAGTCAAGTTGTTGATTATCAGCGATGACGAACACCTGCCGACCGCACTTTTGCACGATATTTACCGTGCGCTCGGCATTCAATACGAAAACAGCCTGATTCTGAACAGCGAACAAGCGGCGCGTTTACAGCTGAATAAACCGCTGGCTGTGTGGTTTGTCGGTCAAAATAGCGCACTTTCCGCACAACAGTTGGCAGCGCTCGGCGATAACAATACGCTGGTGAGCGCCGAAAGTTGGCAACAACTGAAACAAGCAACCGCCAAACGCCGGCTGTGGCAGCAACTGCAACAGTTTCAACTGCGGGACGACGGGCTATGATTGAAATTCTGCCGCTACAAGCCGCTGATTTCGAACGGTTGTATCAAATCGAACAACAAGCACACATCACGCCGTGGTCAAAAGGCACGTTGCTGAATAACCAAGGCGAACGTTATCTGAATTTAAAACTGCTGAAAGACAATCGGCTTGTCGGTTTCGCCATTTGCCAAACGGTCTTGGACGAAGCCACCCTGTTCAATCTTGCGATCGATCCGGCTTATCAAAAACAGGGATTGGGCGAGCAACTGCTGTTACAACTGATTGCCGAACTGCGGCAAAGTGCGGTTTTAACCCTATGGTTGGAAGTGCGCCAATCCAATTCGGCGGCACAAAAATTGTATGACCGGCTGGGTTTTAATCTGGTGACGCAACGCAAAAATTATTACCCAACCTCAAACGGCGGCCGCGAAGATGCGTTGGTGATGGCACTGTATTTGTAAAGGCATAGCAAATCAGACGCTGAAAAAAAGCCGTTATATCGAAACATAACGGCTTTGTTCGGAAAAGTGCGGTTACGCTTTTTTTAAGAATTCGGATTTCAATGCCAAGCTGACGCCGTCAATTTTGCAATCGACATTGTGATCGGAATCGACCAGACGGATATTTTTCGCTTTGCTGCCTTTTTTCAAGACCAAAGACGAACCTTTGACCTTCAAATCCTTGATCAGAATAACGGAATCACCGTCTTGCAACAGATTGCCGTTGCTGTCTTTAACGATAAATTCATCGGCGGTTTCCGCCACTTCTTCGCCGCTCCATTCGTTGCCACAGTCCGGGCAGACAAACTGAATGGTGTCGTGATAAACATATTCGCCGTTACATTTCGGGCAATTTGGCATTTGTTCCACTCTGGTTTCCTCTTAATGGTTTTCTTCTGATAAAATTCGCGCGCAGTATAGCATAAAAAAACGCTTTGTGCCGAAGCGCAAAGCGTTGATTGCTTGTGACTGACAAAATTCGGTAAGGGTATACTAAGCAACCACACCGAATTTTTCTTTGATGATTGCTTCAAAATCGGTGCAGCCGCCGATCGGTTTCTCATCGATGAAAATTTGCGGCACGGTTTGCACCTCTTTGCCGACGGATTTGGACAAGTCCGCTTTGCTGATGCCTTCGGCGACAATATCAACATAGCGGTATTCGAAATCATCACGGGTATTTTGTAATTTCTCGGCTAACTCTTTTGCACGAACACAATACGGGCAACCCGGGCGGCCAAAAATAACGGTAAACATAGCTTACTCCTGAGATAGTTAATCAAAATATAAAAACACTGCTATTCTAGCTGATCCATAAGCAAATAAGAAAAGATTTTTCCGCATTGCTGCGATTGGTGTAATATATCAGACTATAAGACTCGAATTCGTTTGTTTTATTATTGAGGACGCCCCATGACGCAACAAAATACCACCACCTCACACACTATCGAAACCGCACTTGCCCACCGCTCTATCCGCAAATTCACTGCACAGCCGATTGCAGCTGAAACCTTGCAAACCTTAATTGACTGTGGCCGCGCGGCTTCAAGCTCGAACCACCTGCAATGCGTTTCCATTATCCGTGTCACCGATCCGACGCGACGGGAAAAAATGAAACACTACGCCTCCGATCAACAGTATGTTGCCGATGCTGCCGAGTTTCTGGTTTTCTGCGTCGATTTTCACCGCCATCACCAAATCCTGCCCGACGCGCAAACCGATTACAGCGAAGTGCTGATGATCGGCTGCGTCGACACCGGCATTATGGCGCAAAATATGCTGCTCGCGGCAGAATCCATCGGCTTGGGCGGCGTGTATATTGGTTCTATCCGCAATAAAATCGCAGAAGTCGGCGAGCTGTTGGGCTTGCCGCAGCACGTTATTCCGGTTGTCGGCTTGTGTTTAGGCTATCCGGATCAAGATCCGCCGCTGAAACCGCGCCTGCCAAGTGCGGTTTTGGTCAGTGAAAACCGCTACCAAGCGCTCGATCCGCAGCTGTTACAAGCATATGATCGCCAAGTTGCCGATTATTATTGGCAGCGCAACCAACTTGACATGGATTGGTCACGCAACGTGATCAAAAGCCTGAACAAACCGGTACGTCCGCATGTTTTGGCTTATTTGCAGCAACAAGGCTTTGCTAAAAAATAGCGGAGATCGGCGATGAAACTGTTAATGCTGTGCCGCGAACCGCGCTTATATAGCTGCCAGCGGTTACTGGAGGCAGCGGAAAGCTGCGGACATACATTGGATATTATCGATCCCAACCGTTGCCTGCTAAAACTGGATCAGGAACAAACCCGTCGCTTTAAAATTTTTTACCAAGTGCGGTTTGATCAACAACCGTATTTGCTGCCGCATTATGATGCGGTAATCCCCCGTTTCGGCTCCGGCAGCACGGCGATGGGCTGCTCGTTGTTGCGCCATTTTGAGGCGATGAATATTCCCTGCCTCAACGGCTCGCAAGCCTTTTTAAACGCGCGTGACAAATGGCATAGCCTGATGTTGCTGCAACAACACGGCATCGCCGTACCGCCGAGTGCGCTGTGCGGCAATGAATTCGATGCCAAATATGCCGTCAACCAAGTCGCTTCGCCGACGATTCTGAAAACGCTGTCCGGCTCGCAAGGCATCGGCGTGATGCTGGCGGAAAAACGGCAAAGTGCGGTCAGTATTCTGGAAACCTTGAAACAGGCGCAGATTTCATCGCTGCTACAGGATTTTATCCACGAAGCCAACGGCTCGGATATCCGCTGCTTTGTGATCGGCAGCAAGGTGATCGCCGGTATGCAGCGCAACGGACAAAACGGCGAATTTCGCGCCAATGTCCACCGCGGCGGGCAGGCGCAGCCGATTCAGTTAAGCGAACGGGAAAAAACGCTGGCGCTCAATTCGGTGCAGGCACTGGGGCTCGATGTTGCCGGCGTGGATATTATCCGATCCAACCACGGCCCGCTGATTTTAGAGGTGAATGCCAGTCCCGGCTTAGAATTGATCGAAAAAACCAGTAAAATCGACATTGCCTTGCAGATGATTGCCCATTTGGAAAAACAGGTTTTGGCGTGTACAGTTGATTAATAGGCATAAATTGTTTATGGTTATATGACAATAAATTTAATAGGAATGAAAAATGATTATTTATCTACACGGTTTTGATTGTAACAGTCCGGGAAACCATGAAAAAATTCTGCAATTGAAATTTATTGATCCCGATGTGCGCTTCGTGACCTACAGCACCTTGCACCCGCGCCATGATATGCAGCATTTGTTGAACGAAGTGCATAAACTGGTCAGCGAAAGCAAAGATTCGGCGCCGCTGATTTGTGGTGTCGGTTTGGGCGGCTATTGGGCGGAACGGGTCGGTTTTTTATGCGGCATTAAACAGGCGATTTTTAACCCGAACCTGTTTCCGTATGAAAATATGCAGGGCAAAATCGACCGCCCTGAAGAGTATCAAGACATCGCCACCAAATGCGTCAGCAATTTCCGTGACAAAAACAGAGGCAAATGTTTGGTGTTCCTCTCCACTGACGACGGGATTTTAGACTCGCAACGCAGCGCCGATACCCTTTCCCCGTTCTATGACATTGTGTGGGACGAAAACGAAAGCCACAAATTCAAGAAAATCTCGCAACATTTGCAACGGATCGCCGAGTTTAAAAAGCAGGCTTAAACACAAAAGTGCGGTTCAACCGCACTTTAACCGTGCGTAGCGTTCAAATCTGATAAAACTCCAACGGCAAACCGTCCGGATCTTGGAAGAAAGTAAATTGCTTGCCGGTCAGCGGATCAATTCTAATCGGTTCGCACTGCACATTATGCTGCGCCAAATAGGCAACCGCACTTTGCACGTCGGCGACTTTAAAGGCGAGATGGCGTAAACCGCAGGCTTCGGGTTGGGTTGCACGGCTTGGCGGATTAGGGAAAGAAAACAGTTCGATTTGGCTGCCGTCGGCAAATGCCAGATCCAGCTTGTAGCTTTGCCGTTCGGTACGGTAGGTTTCGGCGACAACTGCCGCGCCCAAAACTTCACAGTAAAACCGCTTTGAGCGCGCATAATCGGAGACAATCACGGCAACATGATGAAAACCGAGAATCGGATTTGTTGCCATAACCGCACTTTCCTTTTCACGCACCGCTTAATTTATCACGCGGCGAGATTGGGTATAATTTCGCGCCCAATAACTTTCCGACAGCGAGCTGGTGGTCACGCCTTGGCTGGTGCTGGCGTGGATAAATTGGTTATTGCCGATATAGATACCGATATGGTTGTTTTTACGGAAAAAAACCAAATCGCCGAATTCCAATTCGCTTTTGTTGATTTTTTTACCAACATGGCGCTGTTCGGCAGTGCTGCGCGGCATCACCATGCCGAAAGCACGGTCAAAGGCATTCAACACAAAAGCGGAGCAATCAATGCCCTTTTTGGTCGTGCCGCCCATGCGGTAGCGCACGCCTTGCCAGTTGTTATAAAACTCATGCAGTTTAGCAAATTGATCCAAGGTCACGCCATTGCCGCTGTTTTCCGGCAAGTTGGTGCGAATGCGGTTGTCCTGCTGCGACGCCGTTTGCCGTCCGCTGTTACTGCAAGCCGCCAAAGTAGCGATTGCCAAAATTAAAAGGATTTTACGCAACATAATTGTTATGGATATAGTTATGGATTTATCGGTTATAGGTTTAAATGTTAAAATTTACAAAACGAGGTCATTCTACGGGAACCATGCCGGTTTATCCAGTAAAATGCCGAATTTTCTCGGATTAAAATCGTTTTTTTTGACTCACTTCAAAAAATCGCTAACAAAATAAGCCTATTACCGCTGATTATTCAATCTCAGACCGCCAAACTGCGCAGCCAGCGAATCTCGTCCGCCCAATTTTCCGGCTCGATGGTTTCCAAAATTAACGGCATATCGTTAAATTCCGCATGTTGCATAATATACTCGAACACCGCCGTGCCGATTGTACCGCCGCGCAAACAATCATGGCGGTCAACCCGACTGCCAAGTGCGGTTTTCGAGCCGTTGAGATGCATGCCCTTTAAATACTCGAAGCCGACGACGTGCGCAAATTCAGCGAACACTTGCTCGCAACCGGCAGCACTGGAAATATCATAACCGGCGGAAAAAGTATGACAGGTATCCAAACAAACGCCGACCCGATTTTTATCCTCAACCTGTGCGATAATTTCCGCCAAATGTTCAAAACGATAGCCGATGTTCGAACCTTGTCCGGCGGTATTTTCAATCACCGCGATCACCTCTGGCACTTGTTGGTGCGCCAAATTAATCGATTCGGCTATAATGGCGATACAATCTTGTTCTGAAATTTTACGCAAATGGCTGCCCGGGTGAAAGTTCAGCAGCGACAAACCCAACTGCTCACACCGCTGCATTTCGTCGATAAACGCCGCGCGCGATTTTTCCAAGCCGTCCTGTTCGGGGTGTCCTAAATTAATCAGGTAACTGTCGTGCGGCAAAATATGCTTAGGATCGATGTTAGCGTGCCGCAAAGCTTGTTTGAATTTTTTAATGCTGCTTTCGGTTAACGGTTTGGCGACCCATTGACGCTGGTTTTTGGTAAACAGGGCAAAGGCGTTGGCGCCGATTGCCTGCGCATTGGCAACGGCATTTTCCACACCGCCACTGGCACTGACGTGCGCTCCGATATATTTCATGCTTGATTTCCTTATTTCAAACGGATTTTATGCTAGTATTGTACCCAAATTTTATTCACAAAGAACCTATCGGTACAATAATGACGACAACCAACACGATTAACGATTTCTCTATGCTTTGCCGCCTGTTCGGCAATTTGTTTTACCGTGCGCCGCAAGACGAAGTAATCGCCCCGATTTTCACTTGGCTGCAACAAGGCAATCTGACCGCACTTTGGGCGCTTGCCGCCGATCCGCAAAGCGAAAAAGCCCTGCAACAACTGCAAAGTGCGGTTGCCGTCGAGCAATTGGCAGCCGACTATCAGGCACTGTTCGCCGACAACGGCGCAGTTTCGACGCAAATCTCTGCTTATAGCGATAACTTAAGCGATTTTGTCGCGTTTCGCCAATTGCGCGCGATGCCGGAATTGCCGCAAGCGGATCACGTTGCGCATTTGCTGTTAACCGCTTCTTGGCTGGAAGATCATGCCGATTCGCTTGCTGCCCAACAAGAACTGTTCGAACGCTTTTTATTGCCGGTAATGGGAAAATTTCTTGGCAAAGTCGAAGCGCACGATCAGGGTTTCTACCGTGCAGCGGCGCAACTCTGCCGTGATGCGCTGTCGGCAATGGCAGACGAGTTGGAAGAAGATGGCGAGGAAGAATAAGATAGTTTTTATTTTTACGATCTTCATCGCAAAAATTAGCCCCAAGGACTGCGTCGAGTTTTTATCCGATTAAAATAATCTTCTTGACTCCCCTGAGTATCAATTTTGTGATACGATACATCACAGATAAACGGCGTATGATTAAAAGTTTTAAACATAAAGGGCTAAAGCAATTATTTGAAAAAGGATATAGCAACGGCGTCAATCCTGCGCATATCGCTAAACTACTGCGTATGCTCGATGTTATTGATAAAGCCGGTAACATTAGCGATTTCCGTTTTTTTTATAAATCGCACGAGTTAAAAGGCAATCGGGCTGGCATTTGGTCGATGACCGTTTCGGGAAACTGGCGTATCACTTTCGAATTTAAGCAGGGCAATGCTTATATTTTAGATTATGAAGATTATCATTAAGGGCAAAACGATGAATATCAGAAAACCAACCCACCCCGGGGCGATTTTGCGTGAAGATGTGTTGCCTGAATTGCAAATGAGCATAACGGATTTTGCGGCACATTTAGGATTTGCGCGTGAAACTATTTCGCGTATTCTGCACGAAAAAGCCCCTGTATCGGCAAATTTGGCTTACCGTCTAGAATTAGCCGGAGTCAGCAACGCAGATCTATGGCTGAAATTACAAGCGGCTTATGATATTTGGCAGCTGAAAACCAGCCCCCTGCCTTTACAGATTAAGCCGCTCAACTTAGCCGCACCATTGACGGTTTAACGCTTACTTCTCCATTTCCAATTTCAACTGCTGTTGGACGCTTTGATAAAAATCCGGCAGCAACTGCGCCATCATTTTCAATTGTTGGCGCAAAACCCGATCCTGCTGTAATTGCGTTTGGCTGCCGAACTGCTCATCGGTTTTGATTTCCAAACGTTTCGCAATTTTACGCATTTTTTGCGCCAACTGCGCTTCCGACAATTGTTCCAGTTGTTGCAGCACCCCAATCAATTCTCTGGAGGCGGGATAAAGTGCGGTCAAAAAATATTTATCATCGCCATGTTCGCCCATAGTGTGGCGGAAAGCGCCCAAGGCGGAAATATAACCGAGTAACCGGTAATTTTGCTTCAATAATTGAAAGCCGTTCGGCAGAAAAGTGCGGTATTTCTCCGCTTCGCTGTTCATATTGCCGATCACGGTGTTCAATTCCGCCGCACTTTCATGCGCTGCCAGCCGCACCACCCGATAATTGACGTGATTTTTTTCACCGAACTGTAGCTGTGCCATGATATACAACAGATAACGCGCATTATTTTTAATGCTGCGGCGGATAATTGCGCCGATTTTCATATATTTCCAATCCGGCCATAAATAAGACACCGCCAGCCAAGCCAGCGTTGCACCGATTAAAGTATCGAGCACCCGTGGCAACATCGCGGCGTGCAAATCAAAACCGCTGATGTCAAAACTGACTAACACCTGAATGGTGATAAATAAAGTGGAAAAACGGTAATTATTATTTTTAAAGAAGAAAAATAACGTACTGGTGGCGACTAAGATCCCAAGTTTAGCTTCCAGCGTGGCGGCAAAATACGGCAACAGCGAACCGATAATCACCCCAAACAAAGTACCGATCACGCGGTCACGCAAGCGTTTTTTAGTGGCGGAATAATTCGGCTGGCAAACAAAAATCGCCGTCAGCAACACCCAATAGCCACGTTCCAACGCCAAACTGTCAGCAATAATACAACACGCCAACACCACCAGCGATAAACGCACCGCATGACGAAACAGCGGGGATTCAAACGTTAAGTGGCTTTTGACTGCGGCACTGATTTCGCGCAACCCGCGAATGCGGTCAGTGGTGATAATCCGGCTGAAAGAGTCCTGAATGTCGTTGCTCTCTTTGCCTAAAAACAGCAGCTGCCACAGGATATTTTTCAAATTGGCGATCACGGTGCGCAGATTTTCCACTTGCGAGCTGTTCGGCGAATGGCTGACAAAATATTGGAACGAGGCATCAATGCCGCTTGCCGCCCGTTGCAGACGATCTTTGGGCTGATACGATTCGCGGTTTAAAATCGCATTGGCAATATCGCGGCAATCGTCCGCTTGCAGCTCCAACAGGCGCTGAATACGGAAAATCAAATCGCTGTTCTGCAATTTTTTAACCAGTTTGCGATAATCGAAATGCGAAGAACTGGCGCGCTCGTGGATATCCTGTGCGGCGTAATAGTAGCGAATCAGGCGGCTGGTTTTCCCATGGCGGTGCTGTTTCCCCAAACGATAAAACAGGGATTGGCGGCAAAGATTAAACGCATTGATCACCCGACTGTTCAGATATGACAGCTCAAGTTGCAGCTGTTCCACGCTTTCCGCTTCGTCGGGATCAAAAAATTTGGATTTACCGTCCAGATAATCCGCCAGCGCCAGATAGGCATTCGCCAGATTTTCATCGACTTTGTAGCGTGGAAAAAACAGGTAGGTCAACACCGAAGAAACACTGTATAACAGCGTACCGCACACAATCATAACCGGATTGATATACCATTGGGTTTGCGGCAGGTAGGTCAGCGAGGTGTAAAGCGCGACAATCAGCGTGCCGAAGGCGATCGTGCTGTAACGCTGCCCCAATGCGCCCATCATGGTGAACACAAAGGTGAACAGGGTCATCATTAAGGCAAAATACAACGGATTGTCGAGCGAAATTTGTGCGCCGAAAGCAGAGGTGGTGAAGGCGGCGACGGTAATTACAATATTTTTGATTTTTCCGCTGAGGCTGTGATCCAGATCGACCAGTCCGGCGGCAATAATGCCCAGCACGAAAGGCATGGCAATGGCAGAAATGTTCAGTCCCCAAACTAATATTGCCGCCAGATTGACAGCAATAAAAACCGGAATAATCGCAATGACGTTGCTGTTCAACCAACTTGTTTTTTTCACATCATGTTCTCAATATTTCGTCATTATTCACGCCGACTCTCGAACTGCTGCCGCACTTGCGCTAATTTCGCCGCCTGCGCAACTTCGCTCGATACCACCCGTTGTCCGACCGGAAACAGTGCAATGCCCGCCAGTTTGAAATGGGCAATGCCGCTGGGAATGCCGATAACTGTCAGACACTGTGCGATGCCGACACAAATATGCAATAAACAAAGCCACCAACCGCAACAGACAAACCAAACGACGTTCAAAACGCTGCCGATTCCGTTGCCGACCGCACTTGTCGGCTGTAAATACTTTACATGCACGATTTCGTTGCCGAAAGGCACTAGCGACATTTTGGTGATTTCCCAACAGCTTCGGGTGTACGGCAGAGTGACGATCAACACCGCACTTAACACAGTGGCGACAAACCAACCGATCACCGTGCCGAAACCGAAGAAAACAAAATTGAAAAGATTTAGTGCTAAATTCATGCTATCAAGCCGTATCCCTGTTATGCCGCCGCTTATTTCAGGCGTTCCGCCAGATAACCGGCGTAATCCGGAATCTCAATCTTGACCGTATTGTTAAAACAAGGCGAGCTGATCAAAAAATCGGCGCTTGCCGGATTCATCGCCACCGGAATATTCCACACGGTAGAAATCCGCATTAACGCTTTCACGTCGGGATCATGCGGCACGGCGTTCATCGGATCCCAGAAAAACACCAGCAGGTCGATTTTCGCCTCGGCAATCATCGCACCCAATTGTTGATCGCCGCCCATCGGCCCGCTCAACAGCGCATTGACTTCCAAACCGCTCTTTTGTTGAATCATATTGCCGGTGGTGCCGGTGCCGTAAAGTTTATGCTGTGCAAGCAAAGTGCGGTTTTTGATACACCAATCGACTAAGGTCTGCTTGCAGTGATCATGAGCGACCAACGCTACGTTTTTACTGTCGGGAAGCAAGCGGGTTGTGGTTTGCATAATTTTTCCTTCACAAGGTAACGGAGTAATAAAACGGAACAAAAAGTAAAAAAGCGAGCCAAGCTCACTTTTTTATCTTTATTGATCGCGGTTACTGTTTTTTCGCCCAGTTTAAAAAACGTTGCTGGGTTTCTTTATCCGCTTGCTGGAACCAATATTGCAGCTGTTGTTCCGCTACGTTTTCGCCTTGCACGGTCACTTTGCCTTTTTGTGCTTTGCCCACATTCGTCATGCCCATCGCAACCGGCATGCTGGCGGTAGCAAATCCCGGAACGGCGGCTTTGCCATTGCCGCTGTTGTAGGCAGACAAATTCTCGACCAAATTCACACCGGGAAATAATCCTTCCTGAGACAAATACTCTTGTTGGTTAGCAAGCGCCTGCCCGTTGCTGCTGACCTTAATTTGTGGCTGTTTGTTGAACTTCTCCGCCCCGTTTTCATCACCGATATTATCGGCGCTAATCACGATGTTTCCACTGCCGGCATTAAATTTCACCACGATCGGGGAAGATTCAAATAACCGACGATCAGAGCCGGAACGGATAATTTCGCTCACCTGCACTACAACTTGATGGGTTTCGTTATCGGAAACGGTCACATTTTTGGTTTGTTTCAACAATCCGCCGCCGGCTTTTTGTCCGTCAACCGCTAACAGCGTGATGTTAGATGAGGTACTAATTTCTGCCGCCACCGCACTTAAACCGGTGAATACCGCGACAACACCAATAACTAAACGAGTTAATTTCATTTTACTTCCTCAATAATCAGAAAAATCAGCCGCACCGCAGCAAACGCCGGATGCGATGCTTCACAAAAACCAAATTGTGTTGCCTATCCTAAGCCAAAACATTATAAAATAAAATAGTCATTTGCTATTTTTATCCAAATTAGGGAGGTCAAGATGCCTATTCGACAGCAATTTAACGTTTACGGCAGGGTGCAAGGGGTCGGATTTCGCTATTTTACCTGGCGCAAAGCCTGCGAATTGGGTTTAACAGGCACGGTGCGCAATCTGTCTGACGGCAGTGTGATCGTCATCGCCGAAGGCGACGCATCACAAATTACCGCACTTCGCCAGTGGTTACATCACGGTCCGCGCTCCGCCCGTGTCGATGAGTTGCTGGAGCAACCCTATCAAGGACAAACCCCATTCAGCGGGTTTGAGATTACTTAGCTCGCTGCACCCGTCTTAATCCGCTGATTGCGCCAAGCGCTCAACGCCAATGCGGCAATGAAGCAGCATGATTGCATCAACACGATTGTCGGGCCGGTGGCGGAATCGAGATGATAACTGAGAATCGTGCCGAACAGCGTGGAAAAAACCGACACGCCGATCGCGATCCATAACATGGTCTGGAAGCGTTTGCTTAAACAAAAGGCGGTGATGCCCGGCGCAATCAACAATGCCACTACCAAGATGACCCCGACCACCTGCATGGCGCTGATAATGGTCAACGCCAACAGAATCAACAACAGATAATGCAGGGTTTTCACCGAAATTCCGGCAACCCGTGCCTGAATCGGATCAAAACAATACAGTAAAAAATCTTTGCGTTTGACAAACACGACGCCAAAGGTGATCAACGACACCCACAACGTCACCTGAAATGCTTCTTTGCTGACCCCCAACAAATTACCGAACAAAATATGGGTCAAATGCTGATCGGTTTCCAATTTGACAAACAGAATCAAACCGAAAGCAAACATGCCCGAAAATACGATGCCCATGACGGTGTCTTCTTTCAAGCGGCTGTTTTCTTTCAAATAGCCGGTGAACAGCGCACAAAAAATGCCGGAGACAAACGCGCCGACGGTCAACGGCAAGCCCAACATAAACGCCAACACAATGCCGGGCAACACCGCATGGGAAATCGCATCGCCCATCAATGACCAGCCTTTCAGCACCAGATAACAGGAGAGCAAGGCGCAAACCACCGCCACCAAAAGTGCGGTATACAACGCCTGCTGCATAAAAGCGAAGGAAAAGGGCTCGTAAAACCAGTTGAACAGCGCATTCATCATAACCGCCCCCTTGTATCAGCGCTGTCAACCGCACTTTTGGTTTCTGGCAGTTTCTTTTTTTTCGGAAGATAGCTTTGCGCAGAATGACTTTGCAACGCATAGCGCCGATATTTTTGGCTCAACACGCCGTATTTCGGTGAAAAGAAAAATGCCGCCAAGAACAGTAGAGTTTGCAAAAACACAATCACACCGCCGGTCGCGCCGTCGAGGAAATAGCTTAAATAGGCGCCGACCGCACTTGTACCCACGCCCAACGCAACGGCAATCGTCAGCAAACGTCCGAAGCGATCGGTTAATAAATACGCCGTCGCGCCCGGCGTGATCACCATCGCAATCACCAAAATCGCGCCGACGGTTTGCAATGCCGCCACCACACAAGCGCTCAATAAGGTAAAAAACAGCACTTTCAGCCGCAGCGGCGAAATGCCGACCGAAACCGCGTGGCTTTCGTCGAAAAAAACCAGTAGTAAATCTTTCCAAAAAATCAGTAAAAACACCACGCAAACCGCAATGATAATGCCGACTTGCAGCATATCACTATCGTCAATACCCAATACATTGCCCAAGATAATCGATTGCACATCGACCGAGGTCGGATTAAGCGAGATAATAAACAGCCCAAGCGCAAAAAAAGTGGTGAAAATAAAACCGATAATCGCATCTTCACGCAGTTTGGTGATCGATTTGACCCATAAAATCGCCAGCGCCGCCAATAAACCGGAGAGAAAAGCACCGATTGCATAAGGCAATGCCAACGCATAAGCAATCGCCACGCCGGGCACGACCGCATGCGACAGCGCATCGCCGATCAGCGACCAGCCTTTTAACATCAGATAAGCGGATAAAAACGCGCATACCCCGCCGACCAATGCGCTGATGACAATCGCTTTGGTCATGTATTCATAGCCGAAAGGCTGCAATAGAAGTTCCCACATCGCTACGGTTCCGCTTTATTGGCATTGCCCGCATGAGCGGCGTGTGTCGCCAAACTGGTCGGCGGAATCTCCGTGCCTTTTTCGCCGTAAAACACCACCGGCCGCTCGTCATCGGTCAGCACGGTTAACGTGCGGTTATCCTCGTCATCGTGCAGTTCTTGCCCGTCTAAAGTCAGATAGCGCAACACGCCGCCGAACACCAGTTTCAAATTATTTTGCGTGAAAGTCGTTTCAGTGTTGCCGGCGGCGATTACGGTACGGTTAATCATCACCACTTGATCGCAAAAGTGCGGTACGCTGCCCAGATTATGGGTGGAAACCAGAATTAAATGCCCTTCGCTGCGCAACTGTCCCAACAATTCGACAATGGCGTTCTCGGTTTTCACGTCTACGCCGGTGAACGGTTCGTCCAATAAAATAATTTTGCTCTCTTGTGCCAAAGCACGCGCCAGAAACACCCGTTTTTTCTGTCCGCCCGACAGTTCGCCGATTTGACGATCGCGCAGATGGACGATATCCACCCGCTGCATCGCCTGTTCGACTTTTTGTTTGTCCGACTGCGACGGAATACGCAAAAAATTCATGTAACCGTAACGTCCGGTCATCACCACGTCATACACCGAAATCGGAAATTGCCAATCGACTTCTTCCGCCTGCGGCACATAGGACACCAAATTCTGTTTTAATGCTTGTTTAACCGGCAAGCCGTGCAATTTTATCGAGCCTTGCAGCGGTTTCACCAATCCCATTAAACTTTTGAACAAGGTTGATTTACCGCTGCCGTTAACACCGACCAGAGCGCAAGTGGTTCCTCCGTTAAGAGAAAACGAAACATCATGAAGTGCGGTGTGCCCGTTATTGTAGCGCACGCTGACATCATGAACTTCCAACAGCGGATCACCGCCGCCTGCGCCCTTGCCGTTTATCATCATTCAAATCCTTTCACTATGGTTGAAACCGTCACTTGCAACAAATCCAAATAGGTCGGCACTGCGCCGTCCGCTTGCGACAAGGAGTCGACATACAACACACCGCCGTATTTAGCCCCGGTTTCTTTGGCGACTTGCTTACTCGGACGATCGGAAACCGTACTTTCGCTGAACACCACCGGAATCTTATTGGCTTTCACCTGATCGATAACAGACCGCACTTGCTGCGGTGAGCCTTGCTGTTCGGCATTGATCGGCCATAAATAGAGTTCTTTAAAGCCGTAATCTTTCGCCAGATAGCTGAATGCGCCTTCGGAAGTCACCAGCCAGCGTTTTTCCGCCGGAATGGCGGCAATTTTTTCACGCAGCGGGCTGTCGATCGCTTTGATTTTTTCGCTGTAAGCGGCCGCATTGCGGTTGTAGCTGTCGGCGTTTTTCGGATCATGTTTCACCAACGCCTGACGGATATTTTCCACATAAATCAGCGCATTACTCGGTGACATCCATGCGTGCGGATTCGGCGCGCCTTGATAAGCCCCTTCCGAAATCGGCAGCGGCTCGATTCCTTCGGTCACCACCGCCACCGGTTTATTCGGCATATTTTCAAAGAAGCGCTCGAACCAGCGTTCCAAATTCAAACCGTTCCATAAAATCAGATCCGCTTGCTGTGCTTTGATCACATCTTTCGGGGTGACTTGATAGTCGTGAATCTCTGCGCCGGGTTTAGTGACCGACTCAACGACCGCCGCCTCTCCGGCAACATTTTGCGCAATATCCTGAATCACGGTAAACGTGGTCAAAACCTTAAACGGTTTATCCTGCGTCTGGGCTTGCACTGCAAACGCCAATCCGCCCAACAGTAATACCGACAGGGCTCTTTTCAAGATGAATTTCATTTTGCTTCTCCTTTTTGTTATTAGAGTAATTCTAGGCAACCTATTTTGCCTGAGCAAAACTATAGCAAGTCAGGATATGATAATCATTATCATTTATATTAATTTACACCTGTTTTATAGGGTTATCCAACATTACAAGCACTTGGCCGGTTTCGGCAGCCCCGCCAGTTTAGTCGCCTGTTTCGCCGGCCCGTCGGGAAACAAGCGTTGCAAATAACGGCTGTTGCCTTTGTCCGCCCCCAACTTATCCGCCATCGCTTTTACCAACATACGAATTGCCGGAGAGGTTTGATATTCCTGATAAAAATCGCGCACAAAATGGATCACCTCCCAATGGGCTTCACTTAACGGCAGTTGATCTTTTTCTGCCAATACCAAAGCAACCTGCTCATTCCACTGTTCGCTATGCAGCAAATAGCCGTCTTTATCCAATTCAATCTGTTCGCCGTTGACGTTCATATTTTCTCGTTTTCATTTTTGACCGATACAATTATGCCCCTAAACAGGGGCATAAGAAACAAATCAATCTAATTGTTTAGATCTTTGAAAAAATTAAAATATGCGGTTGATATTACTAAAACAGGGGCGGATTATATATTCGCCCGAACCGCACTTTGCATTTTTCCATTGCGGATTAAATGCTTATACCGCACTTCGTAAACGGGCGGATATATAATCCGCCCCTACTTTTCCTTACTAAATATCTATCAATAATCTAAATTTTTTAAATTGATAGTTAATCGCGCGATGCGCCAATCAGATTCAGCAAGCTGATAAACAAATTGTATAACGACACATAAATGCTGATGGTGGCACGGATATAGTTGGTTTCGCCGCCATGCACGATATTGCTGGTTTCGTATAAAATCGCACCGGTCGAGAATAACACAAACAACGCGCTCAAGGCTAAATGCAAGCCCTCGAAGTTAAAGAACAGGCTGGCAACCACCCCGATAACCAAGACGATAAACAGCGAGAACAACATGCCGCCTAAAAACGACATGTCTTTTTTGGTGGTCAGGACATAAGCGGAACAAGCAAAGAATACCGCTGCAGTGCCGCCAAAGGCCAGCACCACGACATCCCCCAAACCGGCACGGACATAAGCATTCAAAATCGGCCCGACGGTGTAGCCCAAAAAGCCGGTAAAGGCAAAAGTCGATAGAATTCCCAAGGCGCTGTCCGCCAGTTTATGGGTTAAAAACAGCAAGCCGTAAAAGCCTACCAACATAACAATCAATCCCGGACGCGGCAGGTTCATTACCATTGAAACATACGCCGTCAATGCGGAAAAAGCGACACTTAACGCGAGCAAGAAATAGGTATTGCGCAATACTTTATTGGTCGCCAGCACCGAGTCTTCAGTACGACGGGCATCGGTAACAATTCGTTGTTGCATCTCGTTGTTCTCCTATTAAAAATGAAAAGGTTAAACTTGGGTCTATCGCCCCAAAATTATTGTTAAAATATCAGTTAGAATGTAAGGGCTGTGTTGCAAAAAGTCAATGCTTATCGACTATTCAAACCAAATCAAGCTGGCCATTCTGCCGGTGGCGCCGTCGCGGCGGTAAGAGAAAAACCGCTCTTTTTGCGCAAACGTGCAATATTCGCCGCCGTAAAGATGGCGAATGCCTGATTTTCTCAAGCGTTGCTCCGCCAACAAATACAGATCCGCCAAATATTTTTGCGGGTCAGCCATATCGCTCCGAAACGCTTGCGCCGCCTCCGGATCGTGCCGGATAAATACCGACCGCACTTCCGCTCCGACCTGAAAAGCGTTTTTGCCGATCGCCGGCCCGAGCCATGCGTGAATGGTTTCGCGCGGCGCGCGGAATTTTGCCACCGTTGCCTCCAACACGCCGTCGCACAAACCGCGCCAACCGGCATGTGCCGCCGCCACTTCATCACCGTTTTCGCTGGCAAACAACACCGGCAGACAGTCTGCGGTCATCACCAGACAGACTTGTCCGGCTTGATCGCTATAAGCCGCGTCGGCATTGGGCAACGTTTCTTCACTCGGTAAAGCAATCACCTCGGTGCTGTGGATCTGGTTCAAAAACAACGGATATTGCGGCAACTGCGCCGCTTCCACCAACAAAGTGCGGTTGGCAGTCACTACACTGGGTTCGTCTCCCACATGCGCCCCCAGATTAAAGCTGTCATACGGCGCTTGGCTGACACCACCTGTGCGCTGGGTTGACAATGCCTTAACCTTTCCGAGCAGCGCCCAGTCAGGGCGGATAAAGTGCGGTTTCTTCAATTCCATCAATAGTCCAATTCGTCTTGGTGTAACTCATAATCGGCTTTTAGCGCGTTCACCAGCTCAACAAAATCCTGTGGTAACGGCGCGTGCCATTCCATCACTTCACCGCTGATCGGATGTTCCAAGCGCAGCATGACCGCATGCAAGGCTTGGCGCTGGAAGTTGCGCAACACCTGCAAAAAGGCTTCACTCGCCCCTTTCGGTGGACGCGGCCGCCCACCATAAGTTTGATCCCCCAATAACGGGTGGGCAATGTGCGCCATATGCACCCGAATTTGATGGGTGCGTCCGGTTTCCAAACGCAAGCGCAAACGGGTGTAGTTGCGAAAACGTTCCATAACCCGATAATGGGTCACCGCCGGTTTGCCCATTGGGTGCACCGCCATATGCGTGCGTTTGGTCGCATGGCGTGCCATCGGTTGATCCACCGTGCCGCCTTTGGTCATAATGCCGTAAGCCACCGCTTCGTATTCGCGGGTAATCCGGCGTTTTTGCAGTGCGTACACCAAACGGGTCTGCGCCGGAATGGTTTTCGCCACCACCATCAAGCCGGTGGTGTCTTTGTCCAAACGGTGTACAATGCCGGCGCGCGGCACTTCGGCAATTTGCGGGTAATGGTGTAGCAGCGCATTCAACACCGTACCGTCGGGATTGCCAGCGCCAGGGTGCACCACCAGATCTTTCGGTTTGTTAATCACCAAAATATCGTCGTCTTCATACACGATATTGAGCGGAATATCCTGCGCCGTAAACCGATCTTCTTCTTCGATTTCAACGTTGATCAAAATCTGTTCGTCACCGTACACTTTTTCGCGCGGTTTGTTTGCCACCACGCCGTTAACCTGTACCCGATCCTGTTCAATCCAAGTTTTAATCCGCGAACGGGAATAATCGGGAAAACACTCGGCCAACGCCTGATCCAGCCGTTGCCCCAGCTGATGTAATTGAATTTGTGTGCTTAATTGCAGTTGTTTTGCCATAAATAAAAATAAAATCCATTTAATTCTAATTTGCTTATTTGCCCAGTATGGTTAAAATACTGGGGTCATAACCTGATTGTTGCCATTGTAACCGAAGTTTACGGTGAAGTAACCAAACTTAGGCTGAAAACCGTTGTCATAGTCTGCGTATTTCTCAGCTTTCACTATTTAGGATTGTTATATTATGCATAAACTAAAATCGCTTGCTTTACTGTTATTAACCGCACTTAGCGTTGCTGCCTGCTCTTCCGGTAATAAAGAAGTCGAAAATGCGCCGGTAGAAGAGTTATACAGTAAAGCCAACACCTATCTTTTGGATGAAAATTATTCAGAGGCGATCCGTTATCTCGATGCGGTCGACAGCCGCTATCCATTCGGTGCTTACGCCGAACAAGCGCAATTGGGATTAATTTATGCAAACTATAAAGATTCCGAATATACGCTGGCACTCGCTAATGCCGAGCGATTCCTGCGTCTGCACAGCGACAGCCAACATCTGGATTTTGTATTATATCTGGCAGGGTTAATCAATACCGAACTGGGTGATCACTTTTTACAAAGAACATTCGGTACTGACCGTGCTTTGCGTGATCCGTTAACGTTGACCAATGCGCTGCATAATTTCGAAACCTTACAACAGCATTTCCCGAACAGCCAATATACCGCCGATGCGACGTTGCGAGCCAACTATCTGCGTAATGCGCTGGCACGCCACGAATTACGCGTTGCCCAATTCTATTTCAAGCGTAACGCCTATGTCGCCACAGTCAACCGAGTGCTAGGCTTACTGGATACCTATCCGGATAGCGAAGCTACCCACCAAGCCCTGCCACTGCTGGAAAAGTCTTATCAAGCAATGAATCTGACCGAGCCAGCCGCTAAAATCGCCGATTTAATCAAACAAGGCGAGGGCAAAACCTTTACCGAAGTGCCTGTTCCGGAAGGCGATGTCACCCTGACCGTGCCCAATGTACTCGCACCGAATGCGCAATAGCCCCTAACTATCAGACAAATCCCTTAAAATAGCGCTATTTTAAGGGATTTTTGTTAACCGCAAATAAAATTCCGGTTCTTTTTCGCTACACAAGAACGTGCTCACGTTTTCGCATTTTTTTGATCTCATCACCGATGTAGCCATTCTCATTAAAAACAAAATACGATCTAAATCAAAAAAACTTTAAATAGGTATAATAAATACTTCTTTTATCAAGTCATTCCTTTTATGATACGCCCGTTAACACGAATTAACATTTAGTTTACTTGTTATACCATTCCAAAAAATTCAGATAGCGAGGCGAACGAGCGCAGATAGTACCAAGTAGTACAGCAAGCGAGTTCAACAACGCTCAGGTATTTTTGGGATTGGGATTACTCTACTCACTCGACTCTATCAACAGACATTTAATAAAAGGAATTGAAATTATGTACTGTATTCAATGCGAACAAACCATGAAAACTCCTGTCGGTAACGGCTGTAGCTATTCTCAAGGCATGTGCGGAAAAACTTCGGAAACCTCCGACTTGCAGGATTTATTGATTGCGGTGCTACACAGCCTGTCCACTTGGGCGATCAAAGCGCGCGAACTGGCGATTATCGACAATGAAATTGATGCCTTCACCGCGCAAGCATTTTTCTCTACCTTAACCAACGTCAACTTTGATTCGAACCGTATCGTCGAATACGCCCAACAAGCGCAAACCTATCGTGACCAATTGATCCAACGCTGCCGGGCGGTGAACCCGAGCACCGACAGCGATCACCCGTTGGCGCATTTGAAATTAAACGGCAGCGATATTGCGACCTTGACGGCACAAGCGGAAGATTTTGCATTAAATAAAGATATTAACGAGATCAGTGAAGAAGTGCACGGTCTAAGAATGCTGTGCTTATACGGCTTAAAAGGCGCGGCAGCCTATATGGAACACGCACACGTCTTAGGACAATTTGACAACCAAGTCTATCTGGAATTCCACCAATATATGTCATGGCTAGGCACGCAGCCGACCGACATCGACACCTTGCTGAAAAATGCACTCGGCATCGGTACAATGAATTTTAGCGTGATGGGCTTATTGGATAAAGGTGAAACCGCCGCCTTCGGCAACCCGACCCCGTCCACGGTCAACGTCAAACCGATTGCCGGCAAATGTATCCTGATTTCCGGTCATGATTTAAAAGACTTAAAAGCCTTGTTGGAACAAACCGAAGGCACGGGCATTAACGTTTACACCCACGGTGAAATGTTGCCGGCGCACGGTTATCCTGAACTGAAAAAATACAGCCATTTAGTCGGCAACTACGGCGGTGGCTGGCAAAACCAACAACGTGAATTCGCCAAATTCCCGGGACCGGTAATCATGACTTCCAACTGTATTATCGACCCGAACGTGGGTAACTACGCGGATCGAATCTACACCCGTAGCATCGTCGGTTGGCCGGGCGTACGCCACTTGGACGATCGCGATTTCAGCGAAGTGATCGCCAAAGCGCAAGCAATGGCTGGCTTCCCTTACAGTGAAATCGAACACAACATCACCGTCGGTTTCGGTCGCCAAACCCTGTTAGACGCATCTGACGCAGTGATTAACTTGGTTGCTGAGAAAAAATTACGCCATGTGTTCTTGGTCGGCGGTTGCGACGGCAGTGTCGGCGAACGCAGCTACTACACCGAATTTGCGCGTAACGTGCCGGAAGATTGTGTGGTCTTGACCTTAGGTTGCGGTAAATACCGCTTCAATAAACTGGAGTTCGGCACATTGGAGGGCGGTTTACCACGTTTGTTGGACGTCGGTCAATGTAACGACGCCTACTCGGCGATTATGCTGGCAGTAAACTTGGCAGAAAAACTGGGCTGTGGTGTCAATGATCTGCCGCTGACCTTGGTTCTGTCTTGGTTTGAACAAAAAGCGATTGTGATCTTGCTGACCCTGTTGGCATTGGGTGTGAAAGATATTTACACCGGCCCGACCGCACCGGCATTCTTGAACGATAACTTGTTGGCGATTCTGAATGAAAAATTCGGTCTGCGCGGCTTAACTAATCCGCAACAAGATATGCAAGAAGCCTTGGCGCGCTAATTTCGTCATCATTTAATTCCAAGTGCGGTCAGCTTCGACTTGACCGCACTTTTCTGTTTCAGGATTTCACTATGTCAAACCCAAATGCTTTTTGTATCAATGAGATGATGGTGAACAACATCGTGCAGGAAACCGACGATGTTTACACCCTCGAACTGATTGCACAAGATTTTTATCCCTACGAGCCGGGGCAATACGCGCTGGTCAGCATTAAAAACACACCGGATATTGCCCGCGCCTATACCCTGTCGTCCACGCCCGGTTTAAGCCGTTATGTCACCTTAACCGTGCGCCGCATTGAAAACGGGGTCGGCTCGACGTGGCTGACCCGTGATGTCAAAGTCGGCGATACCCTGTGGTTGTCCGATCCGAAGGGCGATTTCACCTGCTCGAAAATTGTCAGCGACAATTATCTGTTGGTTGCCGGCGGCTGCGGCATCACACCGATTATGTCGATGGTGCGTTGGTTATGCGTCAATCGTCCGCAAGCCAATTTAACCGTGTTCTACAGCGTGCATTCGCCGAAAGACGTGATTTTTAAACGCGAGTGGGAACAACTGAAAGCGCAATATCCGCACTTGAATCTGTATATGAACTCGTCGCAAGGGGCAAGCGAAGGCTTCTACGCCGGACGGATTTCACAACAGATGCTGCAAGAACTCGTGCCGAATATCGCCGATTGCACCGTGTTAACCTGCGGTCCGGAAAGCTATATGCAGCACATTCGCGACATCACCGAGCAACTCGGCGTGCCGCAAGAGCGGTTCTTCCTCGAACAGTTCCACTCCTCGACCGAAGTTTGTATGACCGACAACAGCAAGCAAGTCGGTTTAACCGTATACGGCATTATCGGCGAGCAAACCGTTTCCGTACCGTTCGGCATTTCATTATTAAGCGCATTGGAAGAGAATAACATTCCGGTGATCGCCGCCTGCCGCACCGGTATTTGCGGTTCATGCAAAACCAAAGTGCTGCAAGGCGAATATGAAACCAGCACCACCGGACCGTTGACGCCAGAAGAAATCGAACAAGGTTATGTGCTGGCGTGCAGCTGCCAAATCAAGGGCAATATGCAGGTTGAACCGGTGATTTAAGCGGTTATTGATGGCATCAAGTGCGGTGTAAACCGGATTATTGACAAAGGTCATGGATAAGTCAGCGTAGGGGCGGATTGTATATCCGCCCGTTGACAAAGTGCGGTATAAGCATTTAATTTACAATGGAAAAATGCAAATTTAGTTCGGACGGATATATAATTCGCCTCTACACTTCCTCATTTAAATCAAAGAATTACACCAACAATCCAAATAAAAACAAAAAAGAAATCCCCATTTCAATCAGCCCGACTTGCTTCGGATTTAGCCGTTTACGCGGCATCACCCATAACGGGACGATGACGGCGCGCAGTAAGGCGGGCACAAAGCAAAGTGCGGTTTGCCAATCAAAATAGGCGATCAGCAACACGCACAATAAGTGAAAAATAATCGAGGCTTGCAGGTAACGCGGATCTTTGCGTTCACGCAGAATGCTTTTGACATACAGCGTGGTACCGACAAAAAACAAGCTCGGATAAAGGAAAACCCGTGCGAGTTGCTGATCAAAAGTGCGGTCGGCAAAATAATATGCCGCCATACCGGCAATACCGAAAATGGCAATCGCCGCCAAATCATTGCCCAATGCGCGCTCGTCTTTTTGCTTAACGTAATAAATCGCCAACAAACCGAACGGTAGCATTGCCAACAAAAAATACAGCAACTGCCAGTTATGCCACAAAGCAGGAACTGAAAATAAAAGTGCGGCCAGCCCGTAACCGATTGCCCAAGTGCGGTTTTGCGCCGAATTGCGCCCTTTAAACAGATTAAAAAACGGATAAGTGAACAGGTACAAACACGCCCACGCCAACAGCAAAAACGCATGCTGCCAAATAATCGTTGGTGATGACAGCATACCGTATAAAAACGGCAGCAGCGCCATCACGATTGCGCCGTGTTGGTTGGAAATCAGCAGTTTCATTTTGCGTCCACGTTGGCTTTTTTCTCTTTTAACGAGGCAAAAAATGTTGCTAAAATCGGACCGGAAACATTATGCCAAAAGCTAAAGACCGCACTTGGCACCGCCGCCAGCGGGTTAAAATGCGCATTCGCCAACGCCGCGCCCAAACCGGAATTTTGCATACCGACTTCAATCGAAACCGCTTTGCTGTCATAAGTGCTGAGCTTGAAGAATTTGGCGGTGAAGAAGCCAATCAAATAGCCCAACCCGTTGTGCAACACCACGATCCCAAAAATAATTAGACCCGATTCGACAATTTTATCTTTGCTGACCGCCACCACTGCCGACAAAATCAACACAATCGCAATCACGGACAACAGCGGCATGCTTTGGCTCAGTTGCGCCATCTGTTTTTTAAACAATGCACGCACCACTAAACCTAAGAAAATCGGGAATAGTACCATTTTCAACACCGAGACAAACATCGCACCGGCATCAATATCCAGCCACTGGCTTGCCAAAATATAAAAAACGGCAGGTGTTAATATCGGGGCGAGCAAGGTTGAAATGGTGGTGCAAGCGACCGAAAGTGCGGTATTGCCGCGCGCTAAATAGGTCATCACATTTGATGATGTGCCGCCCGGACAGGAACCGACCAGAATCACGCCAATCGCCAGATCAGTCGGTAAGGAAAAGCCTTTTGCCAGACCGAATGCAATCACCGGCATAATCACAAACTGGCTGACCACACCGATCAAAACCGATTTCGGGTGTTTAAACACTTCGCCGAAGTCATTGAAGGTCAAGGTGATCCCCATACCGAACATCACGATTCCGAGCAAATACGGAATGTAGCTGACGAAAGGCGAAAAATAAGCGGGAAATTGGAAGGCTAAAAAAGCAAACAGCAAAACCCAAACGGCAAAGGTTTTGCTGACGAAATGGTTAAGTTTAAGCAACGCTTGCATAATAAAAAAGTCCATAAAATAAATCGGAAGGTGCAACATAGCAAAACTTCCGATTTATCGCAATTCTCCTTTATAGGCAAATTGCAACTACTTGCCGATACAAAACGAGCTGAAAATATTGCTTAACAAGTCATCGGAGGTGAATTGTCCGGTGATTTCACTCAGAGCATCTTGCACCATGCGCAACTCTTCCGCCAGCAGTTCGCCGGCGTGGAATTGAGTGAGTTGAATATGACCGCGTTGTAAGTGTTCGCCAGCCGTATCCAATGCGTCCAAATGGCGGCGGCGAGCCAGAAAACCGCCTTCGGTCACGCTTTGGTAGCCCATCGACTGTTTCAGGTGCTCACGCAATAAATCAATACCGCACTTGGTTTTGGCTGACAAGCGGATAATGGTGTAACCGTCGTGCTGCTCAATCCCTTCCGCTTCACCGCTCAAATCCGCTTTATTGCGGATCACCGTGATCGGCATGGATGTCGGCAAGCGCTCGATAAATTCCACCCAGATTTTATGCGGATTCAGCTCCTGCGTGGTGGTGCTGTCGATCATCAGCAGCACATGATCCGCCTGTTCGATCTCCGTCCAAGCGCGATCAATCCCGATCCGTTCCACTTCATCGGTCGCTTCACGCAAACCGGCGGTGTCGATAATGTGCAGTGGCATGCCATCGATATGGATATGTTCACGCAACACATCACGGGTTGTGCCGGCAATATCGGTCACAATCGCCGCCTCGCGTCCGGCAAGGGCATTCAGCAAACTGGATTTGCCGGCATTCGGGCGACCGGCGATCACCACTTTCATACCTTCGCGCAACAACGAGCCTTGCTTCGCTTCCGCTTGTACGCCGCTTAATTGTTGAATGATCTCATTCAACCGCTTTTCGATAATCCCGTCCGCCAGAAAATCAATCTCTTCATCGGGAAAATCAATGGAGGCCTCAACATAAGTACGCAGATAAATCACCGCATCAACCAATTGATTGATTTTATTGGAAAACTCTCCTTGCAGCGATTTCAACGCCGAACGTGCCGCCTGTTCCGAGCTGGCATCGATCAAATCGGCAATCGCTTCCGCCTGCGCCAAATCCAGTTTATCGTTTAAAAACGCCTGTTCGGAAAACTCGCCCGGGCGTGCGATACGAATGCCGTCCAGCTGCAAAATGCGTTTCAGCAAGAGATCCAAAACCACTTGTCCGCCGTGCCCTTGCAGTTCCAGCACATCTTCGCCGGTAAATGAATTCGGCGCTTTAAAATACAACGCAATACCCTGATCCAACACCGTACCGTCACTGTCTTTAAACGGCAGATAGTCCGCCACCCTCGGCTTCGGGCATTTGCCCAACACCGCTTCGGCAACCGCAACAGCACTTGGACCCGATACGCGTAAAATCCCGATTCCACCGCGACCGGGTGCCGTGGCTTGCGCAACAATGGTTTCTTTGGTCATCATCATTCCTCTGTTTAACCGCACTTTTATCTACAGCAGTATAGCAAAAGGCATCCTGTTAGGATGCCTTAATTTAACCTTATTCGAATGTTAATTCGTGATTACTTCTTACCGCGCGAATGCAGCCCTTTTTTCTCCAAACCACGATAGATTAACTGTTGTTGGATAATCGTGATTACGTTGGACACCAACCAGTACAATACCAGACCCGCCGGGAACCACAGGAAGAACACGGTAAAGATCACCGGCATAAACATCATGATTTTTTGCTGGGTCGGATCGGCAACCGGTGTCGGCGACATTTTTTGCAGCAAGAACATCGAGCCGCCCATTAACAACGGCAGAATGTAGTACGGATCTTGTGCCGATAAGTCTTGGATCCAACCGAAGAACGGCGCGTGGCGCAGTTCGACCGCTTCCATAAAGGTCCAGTATAAGGCGATGAAAATCGGCATTTGCAGCAGGATTGGCAAACAACCGCCCAACGGGTTCACTTTTTCCTCTTTATACATTTTCATCATCTCTTGGCTCATGCGTTGTCTGTCGTCACCGAAACGTTCGCGTAGCTCTTGCATACGCGGTTGTAGCATCCGCATTTTTGCCATCGAGGTGTATTGGGCTTTGGTCAGCGGATACAGAATCGCTTTCACCACGATGGTCACGCCGATAATCGCCAAGCCCCAGTTAGACACGATGCTTTGGATAAATTGCAACAATTTAAACAGCGGTTTGGCGATAAACCATGCCCAACCGTAATCGACGGTCAAATCCAGATTCGGCGCGGCGGCTTCCATTTGGTTTTGCAATTTCGGACCGGTCCACAATTTACTGCTGATGGTTTGGCTGGCACCGTCGGCAATCACTTCGGTCGGTGCACGGAAACCGATAAAGGCAAAATCTTTATTGGTGCTGGTGTACAGCTGGTTATCGCTATGTTGATCCGGAATCCACGCCGTCACAAAATAGTGCTGTAATAACGCAACCCAGCCCTGTTTGGTCGCAATCGCCAAATTAGCTTTCTGCATATCTTCAAAACTGTATTTTTTGTAGTTGGTTTCGGAAGAAGAATACGCACCGCCGGTGTAGGTCGGCATGGCCAAATTAGTAGAGTGATCAACTAATGTGTGTTTGATTTGCGCATAAGGCTGCAGTTCAATCGCCTGTCCGCTTTGGTTGGTAATTTGATAATCCACCTCAACCGCATAGCTGCCGCGAGTCAAGGTAAAGGTCTTGATCACCTGCACGCCGTCTTTTTCCAAGGTCAACGGGATCCGAATCTGATCCTGACCGTCCGCCAGTTTGAAGTTGTCACCGCTGATTTGATATTGCGCACGCCCTGCCGGAGTGTCGATACCGTTTTTACCGATTAAACCGCTTTGTGCGATATAAACCAGATTATTGTCGTTTTGCATTAACGAAAACGGCGTATTTGAATTCAGTTCCGCATCATATTTTAATAAATCGGAATCAACCACATCACCGCCCAACGTGTCGATTTTCAGGCTTAACACATCACTTTCAACGGTAATCACCCGCCCCGTTGTTTGTGTGTCGACAGCGGCAGTGCCGGAAGTCGAAGCCGATGGCGTATCACTGCCGTTATTCACTGTTGTGGTTTCTGCCGCGACCGGTTTCGGCAAAACATAGTCGATTTGCCATTGCTGGTACACCAAAAACGAAATAAACAGTAAAGCGATAACTAATAAACTGCGTTTTGAATTCATTATTTTTCTCTGTATTGGTTAGATGTCGAATGTTTGTGGCTTTTCTCGCCGCCGTCTTTTCCACCACAATGTGGCGGCGGCACGGGATCGTCACCACCCGCACTTAAAGGGTGACATTTTAATACACGTTTCACCGTAAGCCAACCACCTTTTACTGCGCCGTGCGTTTGAATGGCTTCCAGCCCATATTGTGAACAGGTCGGATTAAAACGGCAGCGGGGGCCCAACAGCGGGCTAATGGTAAGACGATAGGTTTTAATCAAAAAAATCAGGATTTTTGCGCCAAACGACGATGACGGTTGCATAGTTTATCCAAAATTTCACTCAAAGTGCGGTTATCCAATGCGCCGATTCCTTTTCTTGCCACAATCACAAAATCCATCGCAGGCAATTCATGTTGGTGTAAGCGGAAATATTCACGACACAGGCGCTTGATACGATTGCGTTCATGGGCGCGTTTCAAATATTTTTTGGCAACGGTTAACCCTAAACGGGGAAAATTCAGTTGGTTGGCTCTTGCCAGAATTGTGATTTCAGGGCGGCTTGCCCGAACAGGCTGCTGGAAAACGAATTTGAATTGTTCGGGAGTCAACAGACGCAACTCCCGAGGAAACTTGTGCTTAATCACACTAAGTGCGGTCGGTTAGGCAACGTCAATTAGGCTGACAGGCGCTTACGACCTTTCGCACGACGACGTGCCAAAACCTGACGGCCGTTTTTGGTCGCCATACGGGCGCGGAAACCGTGAGTACGGCTACGCTTTAATACTGATGGTTGAAATGTACGTTTCATAACTAATCTCTACTTATTATTTAACTAAAGGTTTCTCAAGGATAATTCAGGCATCGTTATCTTCCGCAAGCAAGCGCTCCGCAAAAAAGCCTTTACCACGATTACCCAAAAATAAGGAACGGAATTTTAATCACAAATCGTCCGCAAGTCAATTCCGATTCACAAAAACGCTTAATTATTTTGCCGACACGCCATTTGAAACCGCACTTTAGCGCCATTGAGAAAAATAGTCCGAGCGAAAGCGGCGTGTGAAAACGGCTTAAACAGAATGCTAGCTTACTTGCACAAACCGCTTGTTTATGCCGATTAAATAGCCGATACTGGCAAGCATTAGATTGTTATTAATCGTGAAAAGCACCGCTTAACCGTGCAAAAAATCAGTGAAAGCTGTTTTTAACCGACCATTCCGCACTTAACGTGAGTACTCGATATGAAAAAAACAATTATCGCCCTCCTGTCGGCATTGCCGCTGTTTCTTTCCCAAGCCTTCGCCGCCGATTGGAATCATGCCGCGCTGCAACAATCCGCCGAGCAATTGGTGAAACAACTCGATCTGTTTCTGAACGACAATCCGCAATCGTCGCTGTATAAAACCCTCAGTCTGAGCCAGCAGCAGGCATTGCGCGCCGCAGCGGAAAGCGACAGCGCACTCGACCCGAAACAGGCGCCGAGTTTACACAATCTGCAACACAAAAAACCGTTGGTATCGCAGCTATATAAAATCGCCGAACAAAACCTTTACGGCGACGAATTCGTGCCTTACCTCTATTTATACAACCAATATTTTCCTTCCGTCGAGCAGCAATATAAGCTCTACAGCACGATTATCGACTATAACCCGCGCAATACCGAATTCGCTTTTCCGGCGTTTCAGCGCTATATTTCGCAGCAAAGCCGCGATCCGCAAGCCGATCAGTATTGGCAGCGTTTTGTGAATCATTACGGCTTTAAACTAAATAGTACCAATGTGCAACGCAATATGGACAATCCTTTGGTTTGTTTGAATTTTTCCCAAGTGGTCAATCCCGAACCGCTGCAAAATTGGCAACAGTACGTCAACGTTGCCGAGCATAAAAACATTCAGTGGCAATATCGAGGCAAACGCCTCTGCTTTCAAGGCGAATGGCGGCACGACTATACAATCGAACTCAATCCGAAGTTACAAAACGAATATCGGCTCGGCTTAACCAATCCGACCGAACAGGGGCGGCCGCTCACCTTACAGATTGCCACCGGCGACCGTTCGCCGATGCTGCGCTTTGCCAACAAGGGCAACGTATTAAATGCGTATCGCGAACGCAATCTGACACTGGAATCCGCTAATATCAATCATGTCGACTTACAACTTTGGCAAATTCCCGTCAGCAATCTTGCCGGTTATGACGTGCGTTCGCTGCTCAACGACAGCGGTGCCGGGTGGCGTTTGGACAGCGATTTAAATAACAACGCTCGACTCCTGTTCGAAGGGCATTTTCAAATTGAAGGCGCACAAACCAACCAAACCGCGGTCAGCAATATTTTCTTTGACGATTTGACCGACAACGCCAAATCCGGCGTTTACCTGCTGCGCGCCAACAATAAGGACAACAACGATGAGTATGGCAACGGCGAACAAACCATTCAAACCTTCACCTTAAGCAACAGCGGTTTCACCGCCTACAAAACCGCACACGGCTTATGGGTCGAAGTGCGCGATTTAGAGAGCAAAAAACCAATTTCCGCACAAACCGTTTCCCTTTATGCCAAAGACAACGATATTCTGGCAAGCGCCAAAACCGATCGCAACGGGCTCGCCTTTTTTGCACAAGCCGCCATTGCCGGTGAAAAAGGCGCTACCCCTAGCCATCTGATCACACTGGACGATAACCGCATGGGATATTTGGATTTGCTCGGCAACACCATCGATCTGTCCGACAAAGGTTTGTCTGGTGAACTGGAAAATCCGTTAATGCAAAGTTGGATCTGGTTTGATCGCGGTGTTTATCGTCCGAACGATAGCGCCAACGCCATGTTTTTATTGAAAACACCCGACGGCAACGCTTTTTCCTCCGCCTCAATTTGGGCAACCCTGATTCGCCCCGACGGCAAAACCTTCTCCGTCAATGAACTGAAACCGCACGCCAACGGCGCATACTATTTTAGCCATTACTTCCCTGCGATCGCACGTTTGGGCAGTTGGAAACTGCAATTATCGCTTGCTAAAGACGGCAAAGGTTTTATCGCCGAACGGCAAATCAACCTCGCCTCGATTCTGCCGCAGCAAATCGAAGTGAAAACCGAAGCGCTGAATCCCGTTTTACAGCAGGGCGAAACCGCACTTTTCCAAATCAAAGCCGATTGGCTATACGGTGCACCGGCGGTCAATCAGTCCGGTTATGTGAAGTGGACGGTTCAACCTGCCTATGAAACAGATTCATTGGCAAAATGGAAAGACTGGCAAATCGGCGTGTTTGACGAAAACGTCAAATCGCTGTCGCAACAGGATTCGCTGCCCGCCACCGATCAACAGGGCATCACCCGATTTACCTTGCCGTTGAATAACCTGCCGCGCAGCAGCAAACCGCTAGTATTGCAATTACAAAGTGCGGTCATTGAACCGAGCGGACAAGAAGTGCGCTCTTCACTGACGGCGGCGATTCAACGCCAAGCGCCTTATGTGGTGTTAAAAACCAAAGATAAAACGGCGCAGACCGCACTTATCAACGATCAGGGCGAACAACTCAGCGGAAAACTCCGCTGGAAGTTGTATCGGGTGCACTATAATTGGTACTGGTATAGCAACAATAACGGCTGGGATTACCAAGTCAACGAAACGCGCCAGTTAAGCGATCAAGGCAGCGTAACCGCCGACAGCGGTCAAATTACAGCATTCGAATTACCGATTAACGACGGCAGCTGGCTGCTCGAAGTGCAAGGGGACGACCCGCTCAGCACCGCGTCCTTGCCGATTGAATACGGCAACGGCGTGCGGCCGAACATCAACAATGCGCCGGATACCCTTTCTATCAGCAGCGACAAAATGCGCTATCAAGCCGGAGAAACGGTAAAAGTGCGGTTGCGTGCGCCGTTTGACGGCCCTGCCAGCGTGAAATTAGCCACCCGTGAAATTGTGGCGAATTATCAGCTGAATTTCAAAAACGGCGAAGCCGAACTGGATTTCAAATGGCAGCCGCAATGGGCACAAGGCGTATGGCTGTTGGCAAACGGCTGGAACCAAGCGCCGAGCGAAAATCAAAATCTGCGTGCGGTCGGGCTGCACTGGTTGGGCAGCGATTTAGGCAACGTAACTCTGAATTTACAACTCGACAGTCCGCAACAAACCTTGCCGAACCAAAAAATCAGCCTGCCGTTACAACTGGATAACGCCACGCCGGACACTTGGGCGCAAGTGGCGGTGGTGGACGAAGGGTTATATCAGCTCGCCAAAGCCAGCTTCAGCAATCCGCAGCAAGCCTTTTGGGGCAAAAAGCAGATCGATCTCGACATGTTTGATGTCTGGGGCGGCGTGATTAAACAGATCAAAGCCCGTCAGGCGGCGATCCGTAGCGGTGCGGACGGCGATGACAGCGCTGAAATCGGTACTGCCGCACTGCCGGATTTGGATATTGATTTGCTGACCTATTGGTCGCAGCCGATTCCATTTGACCAACAAGGCAAAGCGCAGGCAGAGCTGGAATTGCCGCAGTTTAACGGCAAAGTGCGGATTATGGCGGTGGCGTGGAATCCGCAACAAATCGGTAGCGTGGAAAAAACCATGATTGTCAAACAGCCGCTGGTGAGCCAATTCAACACACCGCTGTTTTTATCCGTCGGCGACCATAGTGAAATGCAAGTGCGGTTACACAACACCACCGATCAGCCGTTGCAATTAAACGTAGCGCTGAGCGCCAATCCGGCGGTGACATTCCACGATAACAAGGCACAGCAGATGATTAAACTGCAAGCGCAGCAAGAAATCATCCTGAACCGCACTTTCAGCGTGGAAAACAGCGGAAAAGCCGAGTTCAATCTGCACATCGACGGCGATATTAGCGATAAACAACAACGTTTTGCCGACATTCGCAAGCCGGCGCTACCGTTTAACCGCCTGACCTTGACCCAACTGGAATCCGGCGCAACCTGGCAATCTCCGGCGCTGAATTTGCCAAACGGCTCGTCGCTGACAAACCATTTGCAGGTGTCTAACCGTGCGCCGTTCGATCCGCAAGCGGTGTTGGATTATTTGAACAGCTATCCTTACGGCTGCGTCGAACAAACCACCAGCGCCGCGTGGAACAACCTGCTGTTGGATCAATTGATTCCGGGCTACGGCCTGCCGAGTGCCAAATATGCCGATCCGGCGCAACGGCAAAACAACCTCAACAACGCGCTCTTGCGCCTAGCCAACCAACAGGCGAGCGACGGCGGATTTTCGTTGTGGGGCGATGAGCAATCAACGTTATGGCTGAGTGCATTTGTCGGCGATTTCCTGCTCGACAACCAATTGCATACCCCTGCGTTCAACCAAAACCACATGCTAAACCGCACTTTGGGCTATCTCTACCAAACCGTCGTCCATGCGAATTATAACGGCTTGCAACCTGCCACCGCCGACACCACCGGCTATGCCTACGCATTATATGTGTTGGCAAAAGCCGGCCAGCAAACGCAAGGCGCACTGTTAAAAGCCTTGCCGGTGGTGGCGAAAAGCGGCGACATCTATCCGGCACGGCTGTTTGTGCTGAATGCGCTATTGTTACAGGGCGAAGTCGGCAAAGTGGCGGAACAAATGCGCCTGATTGCTCAGGCACCGCAAGCGGTCAGCTTCGGTTATGCCAACTACGGCGCCGAATTGCGTGATTACGCCAGCTCAATGGTGCTGCTGTATGAATTGAAAAATCAAATTGCCAAACTGCATATCAGCGAAAACCAACTGCCGCAACAGATTGACAGCGCCATCAACACCGTCTGGGGCACGTTGTTAAACGAGCTGCAAGCCCGCCGCTATTTCGACACCCAATCCGCCCACTGGCTGGCAAAACTGGCTACGCTATTGCCGCAAAGCAACGGTGTGATTGAACTGGAAGTCAACGGCGAACAGCGGCGTATCGACGGCTCCGCCAACATTCAGCCGCAGGATAGCACGGCGCTCAGCGTGCGCAATCTCGGTTCGACGCCGGCATTTATCAGTTTGAACCAGTGGATCACGCCGGCTACGGCGGAACGGCTGGAAAACGGCTATCGGATTGAAACCGCATTGCGTGATCTACAGGGCAAACCGCTTGATCCGAGCGCGCTGCAACTGAATCAATTGCTGACGATCGAATTCAAATTGAGCAAAACCGCCTCTGCGCCGCAGACCGATGCCGAGATGATGTTGGTTTATGCCCTGCCTGCCGGCTTCAGCGTGCAAGAAAATATGACACCGCCAGTTGCGCAAAATGACGATTCCATGTTGTTTGTCGATTTCAGCGAAAACCGCGACGATCGGCATCTGCTCGCCTTCACTTTTGCCAAAACTCAAAGCCAAGTGACTCACCGTCTGGTGGTGCGTGCCGCCAAACGGGGCTTATGGACGGCACCGGCGACCACGTTGGAAAATATGTATCAACCGCAATATCGCGCCGTCTTGCCGGTGAGCACGGTTGAAATAAAATAACTCTCGAACGGGGACGGATTTCAGCACCGTCCCCGATAACACTCTCAACGGATTGAAATAAACCAACAACATGGCAGCCGCAAGCAAAAAGCAAAATTCCATTGTCCGCCATCGCCGCTGTTGGCTCGGCGCTGTCTTGCTCGCCGGTCTGCTGTTTTTTGCCGTGCCGCACCTGTTGGATCGATGTTTTCCGCCAGATTTGCAGCGTTACCAACACCGTTCGCTCTTGATCACCGATCGCAACGGCGAATGGCTGCGAGCCTATCTTTCTCCCGATCAAACCTGGCGCTTGCCGCTGCAAGCCGACCAACTGCCGGACGACTATCTCAAACTGCTGATCAACTTTGAAGATCGGCGTTTTTATCAACATAACGGTATTGATTATCCGGCGATTATCCGTGCCATCGGGCAAAACCTCCGTCACGGACGCATTGTATCCGGCGCTTCAACCCTGAGCATGCAAACCGCCCGTTTGTTAATGCCGCATTCACGCAGTTGGACAGGCAAGCTCGGCGAACTGTTTCGGGCGTGGCAATTGGAACGCCGCTTCAGCAAAACACAGATTTTGCAGATGTATATGCAACTTGCGCCGATGGGCGGCAATTTGGAAGGAATCACCAGCGCCGCCTATCACTATTTCAACAAACCGGCGGATAAATTGTCGTTGGCGGAAGCCGCGTGGCTGGTGGCACTGCCGCAATCGCCCACCGCCTATCATCCGCTGCGCTATCCACAACGGGCGAAACAAGCACGCGATCAGGTGCTAAACCGTGCCTTCAGCGCCGGATTAATTACACCGCAGCAGTATCAAAGTGCGGTTGCGCAGGCGGTGAGCATTCGCCCGACTGCGTTTCCATTGATTGCACCGCACTTTAGTGATCAAGTAAAAAGTGATCAAGTAAAAAGTGATCAAGTAAAAAGTGACCAAGTAAAAAGTGACCAAGTAAAAAGTGACCAAGTAAAAAATGCTCAAGTAAAAAATAATCAAATAAAAGCCGAACAGGCCGACAAGCCACCCTGCGTTATCCAAACCTCGCTGCACAAACCGCTGCAAATCGCACTGGAAAAACTGCTCAACGACAGCCTTAAACAGCGCCACGCAAACAGCAATCTGGCGGCGGCAATTATGGATAACCAAAGCGGCGAATACCTTGCCTATGTCGGTTCGGCGGATTTCTTTGCGCAAGCCCGTTCGGGGCAAATCGATATGCTGCAAGCGGTGCGTTCGCCCGGCTCGGCACTGAAACCCTTTGTCACTCTGTTCGCATTTGACTGGTTAAATTATCAGCCCACTACCCTGATCCAAGACACGCCGATTCTCGATGATCTATACCGCCCGAACAATTACGACGGCTACTACCAAGGCGAAATGACGCTGGCAAATGCACTGGTGCGCTCACGCAATGTGCCGGCGGTGCGGCTATTACGCGCTATCAATCCATTTCGCTTCAGTCACCATTTGCAGCAGCAAGGTTTGCAGCTCTACTTCCCTGCCAATGCGCAACCGAATTTATCCGTCGCCTTGGGTGGTGTCGGCATCAAAGGCGCGCAGTTGCTCAAGCTGTACCGCACTTTGGCGAATTGTGGTTATGACCCAAACACCCGCTCTGCATTAGCGTCATCATTAAGCTGCTGGCAAATAACAGAAATTTTGCAGCAAAGCCAAGATCAAAACGGACGGCTGTTCTGGGGCAAAGCGCCGGTCGCCTTTAAAACCGGTACGGCGTACGGGTGGCGCGATCAATGGTTATTTGCCTACACCGAACAGTACAGTCTGGTATTGTGGGGCGGTCGGGCGGACGGCAAATTTGCCAATCAGCGTGCCAGCGCCGAAGATCTGATTCCGTTATTGCGCAAAGTGTTGGGCTTGTTACCGAATCCGCCGCACCGCTATCTCGCACCAAGCTATCCGCTGGCAATCCGCAGCGGTCGCTTGCCGGCACATTTGCAACGGGTCAATTCGGCAGCGCAGCAAAATCAGGCACAACGTGCGGTTTCCGCCGCAACCTTGCCGTTGGCGATTGTTACCCCACTGCATAACAGCGTGCTCGAACTGCCGCAGGCGCGCGATCTCACCCTGCAAATCAGCGGCGGCAGCGCGCCCTATTTATGGTTTTTAAACGACAATCTGATCGAACAGGGCTATCCGAACCGCACTTTATTATCCCTCAACGGCAACGGCAGTTATCGCTTGGTGATTGTGGACGCCAACGGCAATAGCGTACAAAGCGATTTTCGGGTGCGTATTTTGAGCCAAAGCGCGCCTCGGCAACCAAATCGTGCAAAAATAATCCGCGCTGACGCAAGACCGCCGCACGCCCCTGCCGACAGCAATTTCGAGAAAGAGTAGAACCCTGAAAAAGCAAGCAGTTTTTTTTTGTTTTTTAGAGATCGATTCGGGATCTTAACCGCACTTTATTGTATCATTAGCGCTTATCCCGTTTTCACATCATCATATAAAGAATAATAATGGAGTAACAAGCGTGTCCTCTCTCTGGCAAGATTGTCTTTCGCATTTACAAGATAAAGTTTCTACCACAGATTTCAGCACCTGGTTGAGACCGTTGCAGGCCGAAATCAGTAACGATACGCTCATGCTGTATGCCCAAAACAGCTTTGTCAAAAAATGGGTTGAAGAAAAATATCTGGTTCAAATTAAAGAAACCACCCGCTTTTTGTCTAAAAACGACAGTTTCAGCGTCAAAGTTATCGACGGGATCAAACCGGAAGCCAAACCGCAGGCAGCAAACAACACGTCAAAAAACGACGCGCAAGCCGACGGCAAACCCTTTCGCAGCAATTTAAATCCCAAGCACACTTTCGACAATTTTGTTGAGGGTAAATCCAACCAGATGGCACGCGCGGTGGCGCAAAAAGTGGCGGATAATCCGGGCAGCTCCGATTCCAATCCGCTGTATTTATACGGCAGCACCGGCTTGGGGAAAACCCACTTGCTGCATGCCATCGGCAACGGCATTTTAGCCAATAATCCGGACGCCAAAGTGGTATATATGCACTCGGAGCGCTTTGTGCAGGAGATGGTAAAAGCGCTGCGTAACGACAAAATCGACAGCTTCAAAAAATTTTACCGCAATCTGGACGCATTGCTAATCGATGACATTCAGTTTTTTGCCAACAAAGAAGGGACGCAAGAGGAGTTTTTCCATACCTTCAATGCGTTATTCGAAAGCAATCACCAGATTATCCTGACCTCGGATCGCTACCCTAAAGAGATCGACAAAATCGAGGATCGCCTGAAATCCCGCTTCGGCTGGGGTTTGAGTATTGCCATCGAGCCGCCGGATCTGGAAACCCGTGTCGCCATTTTAATGAAAAAAGCGGAAGAAAGCGGAACCGCACTACCGGAAGACGTTGCCTTTTTTATCGGACAAAAACTGCGCACCAACGTGCGCGAACTGGAGGGTGCGCTCAATCGGGTACGGGCATGGGCGGATTTCAAAGGCGAACACGTCACCATTGATTTGGTGCGCGAAGCACTGAAAGATATGTTGGCGCTGCAAGACAAACTGGTCACGATTGAAAATATCCAAAAAGTGGTTGCTGAATATTACAAAATCAAAGTTTCCGATTTAAAATCAAAAAGCCGCTCCCGTTCGGTCACTCGCCCGCGCCAACTGGCGATGGCACTGGCAAAAGAGCTGACCAACCGCAGTTTGCCGGAAATCGGCAAAGCATTCGGTGACCGCGATCACACCACCGTGTTGCACGCCTGCCGCACGATTGCGGATTTGCGTGAAAAAGACAATAATATCCAAGAAGATTTTTCCAATTTAATACGAACATTATCAGCATAAAAGAGGGTGACAATGCAATTTTCTATCACTCGGGAAAACCTGCTCAAACCGTTACAACAAGTTTGCGGCGTGCTGAATTCCCGTCCGCCGACAGCCGTGTTGCATAATTTATTACTGCAAGTGGACAATCAGCGTTTGATTTTGACCGGTACCGATTTGGAAGCGGAGCTTTCCACCCAATCGCAACTGAAAAGTGCGGATCAAGACGGCTTTTGCACCATTCCGGGCAAGAAGTTTTTGGATATTTGCCGCAGTTTTAACGACGATGCCGAAATCAAGGTGATCTTTGAAGAAGACCGCGCGATTGTCAGCAGCGGCCGCAGCCGTTTCACGCTCTCTACCCTGCCTGCCAACGAATATCCGTCACTGACCGACTGGCAAGCGGAAGTGGATTTCACCGTTGCGCAAGAAACCTTGAGCCGCTTGATTGATGCCACCCAGTTCTCAATGGCAAACCAAGACGCACGCTATTTCTTAAACGGTATGAAGTTCGAAACCGAAGGCAATTTGCTACGCACCATCGCCACCGACGGCCACCGCTTGGCGGTTTGCACCATCGCCCTCGAACAAGCGCTGCCGAATCATTCGGTGATTATGCCGCGCAAAGGCGTGTTGGAGCTCAACCGTTTATTAAACGAACCGAGCCAGCCGGTGCGGATTCAAATCGGCACCAGCAATATTCGGGTGCAATTCGAGCATACGGTCTTTACTTCCAAACTGATCGATGGCCGTTTTCCGGATTACCGCCGCGTGTTGCCGCGCAACGCCGATCACATTATCGAAGCCGATTGGGCGACGTTAAAACAGGCGTTCTCCCGTGCGGCGATTCTCTCCAGCGACCGCATTCACGGCGTGCGTTTGGCATTAAGTTTAAATCAAATGGGCATTACCTCCAGCAATGCGGAAAAAGATGTCGCCGAAGAAGTGATTGATATTCAATATGATAACGATGAAATGGAGATCAGCTTCAATGTCAGTTATCTGTTGGACGTACTCAACGCACTGAAATGCGAAAAAGTGCGGTTCCGTTTCAGCGATTCCAACTCCAGCTGTTTAATCGAAGACTGCAACGAAGCCAGTGCGGAATATGTGATTATGCCGATGCGCTTATAACGGTGTCGCAGTGGCATTATCCAGACTGATTATTAATGCGTTTCGCAATTTACAAGCCGTTGATTTTGAACCGAATCACGGCTTTAACTTTGTTGTCGGCAATAACGGCAGCGGCAAAACCAGCCTGCTGGAAGCGATCTATTATCTGGGGCATGGCCGTTCGTTTAAAAGTGCGGTCAGCCAACGCATAATCCATTACGATCAACCGCACTTTACCTTGCACGCGCGGATAAACGAGCAACAACACGAATGGGCGTTGGGCTTGCAGAAAACCCGCCAAGGCGACACACTGGTCAAAATCAACGGCGAGGACGGCAATAAAATCGCCGATCTGGCACAGCTATTGCCGATGCAGATTATTTCGCCGGAGGGCTTAACCCTGCTCAACGGCGGACCGGCTTTTCGCCGCGCATTTTTGGATTGGGGGCTGTTCCATCATCAAAGCGAATTTTACAGCGTTTGGACAAGATTGCGCCGCTTGTTGAAACAGCGCAACGCCGCCTTGCAGCAAAGCTCGCACTATGCACCGCTCAAAATCTGGGACGGCGAACTGTCGCTGTTGGCGCACCAAGTCAGCGATTGGCGCCGAGAATATGTCGAAACCCTGCGTCCGAATATCGAACAAACCTGCCGCTTGTTTCTGCCGGAGCTGGAGATTCAGGTCAGCTTTCATCAAGGTTGGGATAAAGAGACTGAATATGCAGCGCTGCTGGCGCAACATTTCGAACGCGATAAAAATATCGGCTATACGGTTTCCGGCCCGCAAAAAGCCGATTTCCGTTTTAAAGCCAACGGCTTGCCGGTTGATGACGTACTCTCGCGCGGACAGCTCAAACTATTGATGTGCGCGCTGCGTTTGGCACAAGGCGAGCATTTAACTGCCACAAAGCAGCGGAATTGTCTGTTTTTACTTGATGATTTTGCCTCCGAATTGGATCAAACCAAACGCGGACTCCTTGCCGAACGCCTGCAAAACAGCGGCTCGCAAGTGTTTGTCACCGCCATCACCCAAGATCAGTTAAAACAAATGCCTGTGACAAAGGGATCATTGTTTGAGCTGCAACGTGGGGAATTAGTACAGTTGGGCTGACCGCACTTTGGTTTTTTCTTGCTCATCTAAAAGTTAACTATCGGATTTCGCCGATGACGACTGATTTTTTTTATCGCTATTGTTTTTCGCCTTGCGGCGACCGTACTTTGGTTTTTTCTTGCTCATCTAAAAGTTAACTATCGGGTTTCGCCGATGACGACTGATTTTTTTATCGCTATTATTTTTCGCCTTGTGGCGACTTTCTTTTTTGATTCACAAAATCATAAATGATTTTGTTCACCCTACGGTTCGTTGCCATAGGCAACGCTCAAAAGCTATCGCTTTTGTGCTTCGCCAAAGAAAAGATAAGCAAAAGAAAGGCGACCCCAATTGTAGTGCTGATCTTCACCTTTGCTAATTTCTACGGTCAATTTGTAAACTTGCCTGCTGCGCAGGCTTCGAACACAACAAATTGACCTTGAAATCTTCACGCAAATGTTCAGGAACTACAGATGGGGCAATTTAAAACCAACCGCACCGCACTTTCGCTCATCACGAAGTTCAACGTATAAAGTGCGGTATAAAACCTCGTACTTTGCGTTGTGTTTTTCGGGTTCCCTTATGAACTGCCTGAGCATGTGTGAAATTTCTACGGTCAATTTGTAAACTTGCCTGCTGCGCAGGCTTCGAACACGACAAATTGACCTTGAAATCTTCACGCAAACGTTCAGGCACTACAGATGGGGAAATTTAAAACCAAGCGCACCGCACTTTCGCTCATCACGAAGTTCAACGTATAAAGTGCGGTATAAAACCTCGTGCTTTGCGTTGTGTTTTTCGGGTTCCCTTATGAACTGCCTGAGCGTGTGTGACATTTGTAGGGAAATTTTTTTGTTTGAGCGCAGCGAGTCTGCCCGCGAAGCGGGCGCATTAAAAATTTTCCGTTAAGCAAATTCACACTAAGCGAAGATCAGCAGTTCATCAGGGTGTGCTTTCTTTTGCCTACTTTTCTTTGCACAAGCAAAGAAAAGTATGGTCGCCACAAAGCGAAAAAGAGATAACGAATGAATAAAAGAAAAAAGACAAAATACAGCCAAAATCTGTTATAATTATTTAAATTTTTTGAATAAAAACTGAGAGAAATTATGTCGTCAGATATGCCAAATAACACCACCACAAATAGCTATGATTCGTCCAGTATCAAAGTCCTGAAAGGGCTTGATGCGGTGAGAAAACGCCCTGGAATGTATATCGGTGACACCGACGACGGCAGCGGCTTGCACCACATGGTATTTGAAGTAGTGGATAACTCCATCGACGAAGCCCTCGCCGGACATTGCCAAGACATTATCGTGACAATTCATACCGATAATTCCGTTTCGGTGCAAGACGACGGGCGCGGGATTCCGGTCGGAATCCATGAAGAAGAGGGCGTTTCGGCGGCGGAAGTGATTATGACCGTGTTGCACGCTGGCGGTAAATTCGACGACAACTCCTATAAAGTCTCCGGCGGCTTGCACGGCGTGGGCGTGTCGGTAGTGAATGCGCTTTCCGATAAATTATTGCTGACCATCCGCCGCGAAGGCAAAGTGCACGAACAAACCTACCATTTGGGCGTGCCGCAAGCGCCGTTAAGCGTGATCGGCGAAACCGAACAGACCGGTACGGCGGTGCGTTTCTGGCCGAGCCCGACCATTTTCACCAATATCGAATATCAGTATGAAGTCTTGGCAAAACGCCTGCGCGAACTGTCGTTTTTGAATTCCGGCGTTTCGATTAAATTAATCGACAAACGCACCGACAAGCAGGATCACTTCAAATACGAAGGCGGAATCCGTGCCTTCGTCGAACATTTAAACAAAAATAAAAACCCGATTCACCCGCAAGCCTTCTATTTATCCACCGAAAAAGACGATATCGGGGTGGAAGTGGCAATGCAGTGGAACGACGGTTTCCAAGAGAATCTTTACTGCTTCACCAACAATATTCCGCAACGTGACGGCGGTACGCACTTAGCCGGTTTTCGCGGCGCTTTAACCCGTACCCTGAACAACTATATGGAAAACGAGGGCTACAACAAAAAATCGAAAATCAATACCTCCGGCGACGATGCACGCGAAGGCTTGGTAGCGATTATTTCGGTGAAAGTGCCTGATCCGAAATTCTCCTCGCAAACCAAAGACAAACTGGTTTCCTCCGAAGTCAAAGGCGCAGTGGAATCGGCAATGGGCGAACGCCTGCAAGAATATCTGTTGGAAAACCCGACTGACGCCAAAATTATCGTCGGCAAAATTATCGACGCCGCCCGTGCCCGTGAAGCCGCGCGCAAAGCCCGCGAGATGACCCGTCGCAAAGGCGCATTGGATCTGGGCGGTTTGCCGGGTAAATTGGCAGATTGCCAAGAGCGCGATCCGGCACTTTCTGAACTGTATATCGTGGAAGGGGATTCCGCCGGCGGTTCGGCAAAACAGGGGCGCAACCGTAAAAATCAGGCAATTTTGCCGTTAAAAGGCAAAATACTGAACGTGGAAAAAGCCCGTTTCGACAAAATGCTATCCTCACAAGAGGTTGCCACCCTGATCACTGCACTTGGCTGCGGTATCGGGCGCGATGAATATAATCCGGAAAAATTGCGTTACCACAAAATCATCATCATGACCGATGCCGATGTGGACGGCGCGCATATCCGTACCCTGCTGCTGACATTCTTCTATCGTCAAATGCCGGAATTGATCGAAAAAGGCTATGTTTATATTGCGCAGCCGCCACTGTATAAAGTGAAAAAAGGCAAGCAAGAACAATATATTAAAGACGACGAAGCCATGACCCAGTATGAATTGGCGATTGCGTTGGACGGTGCCGGTCTGCATATTTCCGACACCGCACCAGTGATGAGCGGCTTGCCGTTGGAAAAATTAATTGGCGAATATAACAACGTGAATAAAATGATCACCCGTTTGAGCCGTCACTACCCGACCGCACTTTTGCAAGAGTTGATCTATGCGCCGACCTTGAGTGCAGAACTGATGAAAAACCAAGCCGAATTGGAAAACTGGGCACAGCAACTGCTGGCAAAACTGAAAAACAAAGATATCGGCGGCAATCACTATTCGATTCGCAGCGAATACAATCAAGAACGTCATCTGCACGAAGTGGTGCTGACCGTACGCACTCACGGCATCGACACCGACTACCGTCTGGACTTCCAGTTTGCCGAAGGCTCGGAATATCAGCGTCTGGTCAAATTGGGCGAACAACTGCGCAATCTGATCGAACCGGGCGCTTATGTGGTGCGCGGCGAACGCCAAGCCACCGTCAGTTCGTTTGAAGAAACAGTCGAATGGCTGGTCAGAGAATCCCGCCGCGGTTTGGGGATCCAGCGCTATAAAGGACTGGGCGAAATGAATCCCGACCAACTTTGGGAAACCACGATGGATCCGAACGCCCGTCATATGCTGCAAGTGACGATTAAAGACGCCGTCGCCGCCGACCAACTGTTCACCACCCTGATGGGCGACGAAGTCGAACCGCGCCGAGACTTTATCGAAAGCAACGCATTGCAGGCGAATTTGGATATTTAATTTTTATATTTTCCCATTTTTTATCATCTATTCTCCCCCTTTGCTTGCGAAGGGGGTATTGAAAAAATAAGATACCGATTTGTTTTCAGGAAAAAATATGTACCCCAAAATTTATATTGTGAATTTAGAAACATCTGTAGATAGACGGAAACATATGGATCAACAATTTAAAAAATTAGCTGAGCGGTTTCCTGAATTAAAATTAGATGTAGCCTATTTTCCTGCAGTACACGGCACAAAAAATCCGGATCATCCATTATTTAAAAAATATAATGCTGAAAAACATTTTTTACGCAAAGGGCGTAATTTATCGCTCTCTGAATTAGGTTGTTTTGCCAGTCACTATCAACTTTGGCAACAATGCTTAACAGACAATAAACCCATCATTGTATTAGAAGATGATGCTAATTTGCTGGATAATTTCGCTGATTTTATGCGAGAAGCGGAACAATTGGCTGAGAAATATCAGTTCCTATGGTTACATAAAAATCCTCGCTCGGATAAATATGCCAATATAGCTAAAACTCAGAATTTTATTATCGCAAAATATTTCCGCGAATACATCTGTACAACCGGGTATTTAATCACCCCTCAAACCGCACAACGGCTTATTGATTATTTTGCAGAAGTGATTTATCCGGTTGATGACCAAATGGCTAGATTCTATGAAAATAAAATCGAAAATATCGGATTAGTCCCTCCTTGTATTTCCGATGCGGGGTTAGAATCAATCATTACACAAGAAGGTAGAAAACGCGCTTCACTAGCACCTTTAGCTAAGATAAGACGGGAATATTATTCTACAAAAGATAATATTCAGCGTTTTCTGCATAATCTAAAATATAGACTATAATGGAAAGTAGGTCTAATGGCTTAATTTTTGTTTTAAGCACATACTGTATAGACAACCTAAAATAACCGTTTGAATCAATTCACCTGACTTAAACATAAAGAACGACTCAAATACATTGATAGTAAAATAATACAATATAAAAATTACCATAGCATAAACAGCATAGCTCTTATATTTAGACTTCAGTGTAAAAGCTTCTGTTAAGATTATAATAAAAATTCCCCAAACCACACCTAATCCTAATAAACCATACGATACCAAAATCTCGATATGACCATTATGTAAATGTTTGAATTCATCTTTTATCTCTTGTGATAAATAGGGGGATTCTTGAATAATAAACTCTCTGGCGTCTCTATCTCCTAATCCTAATAAAGGATATTTTTTAACCCAGTCAATGGCCGAATACCAAAACTTAATACGATTCCCAATACTAGAACCGGCAATCTCGCCAGGTGTTTTGTCTAAAATACTGACTATCACTTCGCGTTCTTCAAATACCCGAGAATGAATTTGCGGTAATCTTATTACACTATAGGTTACCGATATGAAACCGACTAAAATAATCAAAATTTTTAAAAAAGACTTTTTATTAAAAGAAATATTGTTAGCCAATAGAAAAACCATTGTCATCAGCAATACGATAAACAATGCTAACCATGCCGCACGAGAAAGCGTCATATAGACTAATAGCAGATTAATTATTAATATAATGATCAAAAAAAGAAGATAGCTATATCGATACCCTGGTGCTAAATAATTTTTCACTTGTTTAAAAAACGTATAGAGCATAAAACCAGCAGCTAACACCGCAGCACCGGCTAATGCTGCCGTATGATTAGCATCCGTAATACCAAAATCTACTCTTTGCCCACTTAATCCCAAGAGAAACTCATCTATCGGGGCGCTAGAATGTAAGAAGCAAGCTAAAATAACCCCTAAACAATATGCACTCAGCGTTGAAAATATATAATACGGATTTCCTCTTATCCAGTAAGCCAATATAAAAAAATAAAATAAATTGGCTAATGGCTTGAATGGAGAATAAATCGGAGTATAGGGGGTAAAGTACAACCCGTGCAGCCATGATACGATTTGAGTGATTAAAGCTAATGCAAACAACCAAAGAATCTTATTTTTGATTAAAATTCTCCAGTTTATGATAAAACTAAAAAGAGTACCCAAGAATAATAAGGTTAAAAAAACATCGCCAACACTGCGGTTTGCTATTTTAAATAGTGCATATCCCAATACAGATAAGAACATGGCATATTCAAATATCTTATTTTTTAAAATTTCGTTTAAAAATACCATACATAATCATCCTCTATAAAGAATCATACTCCGGACAATATAAAGAAAAATATTGCCCGACAAATGAATCAGGATTAAATGGTTTATTTTTATCGATATTTCCTCGACGTAGCATTTCATTCCATAAATGTACGACATAGGTATTCTTATATAATTTTTCACCTGTTAAGGTTTCATCAAATAGTGAATTAAAATTTCCACAATCTACAGGATAAAAATAGGTAAAATCTTTTAAACTACAATTTGCTTGCTGTCCCATATAATTAACCGCACGAGTTAATGCTGGCGGGCCGGAAGTTTCTCCCCAACCAATTTGCTTAGTATTATTAAATAATTTTTTCAAGATTTTTTTACGCTTTATTCGCCTTGTATCATAGGGTTTAATCTTATTAGGATTTAAAGCGCAATCTAGCATTTCTAATACTATAGGATGCTGAGGTGGAAATTTTAAAAAAGCACTATTAATCATATCATGTGATTGTTTACCAATAACAGAATCTTCCTCAAATTCAAAAGGGCGAATACACAGCATATCCGTATCACAATAATATCCCCCCTTTAAAGCTAATAATGTCCAACGAAAAAAATCCGCAAAAAGCGCATAAGAACCTTTATATAAAAAAATCTGCTCTTTAGGAATAATCTCATTAGCATCAAAGGATAAAACATCTTTAGGTAATCGATCAATCTGACTGTAGGTATATAAATGAACAGGATGCCCATTAGCAATAAATGACCGCATACACAGATATTCTAAACGGCTTATCGAATCGCCAACCCATACCATTTGAATCGGATCTTTATTCATTTTTATTTTTCCTTAGCTGATCTAGTGACAAAATAATATCATATAATGAACAATCTGAATATTCTCTTATTCTATAAAACAAAACCGCACTTTACTCCCCTTCCCTAAAACGGAGAGTAAAGTGCGGTTGCTGTTAATGCCTGAGAATAAAAAACTACTTCCCGCTATCCCCATAGTTACCCAATACACGGGCGCTTGGGTCGTTGACGTTGCAACCTTCCCACTCTTTGTTCGGCATCCAGAAGTCGTTGATCCAGCCGGCGTTGCCGGGGTAAAATTTTTCAAAAATATCACGGTATAACAACGATTCTTTGGTGAACGGCGTGCCGTGCGGATATTTGCTTTTTGCTGCCGCCACATCGTCGTCGCTGTATTTTTCTTCGGCGTAAGCTTTCAGATAATCGACCATCGAATGACCTACCGCATCGCTGAAAGCCGCTTTTTCACGCATTAAAATGCTGTCAGGCAGATAATCCAACCCTTCGAATGCGTGGCGCAGCAAATATTTGCCTTTGCCGTACACATTCATTTTCTTTTCCGGGTTGATACTCATGGCATAATCGACAAAATCCAAATCGCCGAACGGTACGCGGGCTTCAAGCGAGTTCGCCGCCAAACAGCGATCGGCACGCAGCACGTCGTACATATACAGTTCGCGAATCCGTTTTTGCGCTTCTTGTTGGAACGCTTCCGCCGTCGGTGCGAAATCGGTATATTTGTAACCGAAAATTTCATCGCTCACTTCACCGGTCAGCAGCACTTTCAGATTGGTGTTTTCGCGGATATATTTGCACACCAAATACATGCCGATACTGGCGCGAACGGTAGTAATATCCCAGGTTTCCAAGTGCCAAATCACTTTTTCCAACGAATCCAGCACATCGTCTTTAGTCATAATCACTTCGGTATGATCCGTACCTAAAAAATCCGCCACTTCTTTGGCATATTTCAAATCGATCGGATCGGTTTCCATGCCGACGGCAAAGGTTTTAATCGGCTTATTCAAGTTCTTTTGCGCAATTGCACACACTAACGAAGAATCCAAGCCACCGCTTAACAAAAAGCCCAACGGAGCATCAGCATGCAGTCGTTTGATCACCGCACTTTCCAATTTTTCACGCAGATTTTTGGCAATAGTCGGAATATCGTGGTCATAAATCCTTTGCGGATCGGCAATATCATTGTATTGGGTGAATTTACCGTCTTTATAATAGTATCCCGGTGGGAAAGGCTGCACCTCACGGCAAAATTCAACCAACGCTTTGGCTTCAGAGGCAAAAGCAATGCTGCCGCTGTGTTTCTCATAGCCGTAAAACATCGGACGAATGCCAATCGGATCGCGCGCCGCCATCACCTGATCGGTTGTTTGATCAAACAGCACCAACGCAAATTCAGCGTCCAACATTTTAACCATTGTTTCAAAACCGACACGTTCGTACAGCGGAATCAGCACTTCGCAGTCGCTATCAGACTGAAATTCAAATTGATCTTTGAGCAATTCCCTCAAGGCTGCAAAGTTATACACTTCACCGTTGCAGATCAGCTCAAAACCGTTATATTTAAACGGTTGGTTGCCGTTGTTGGAGAGATCCATGATCGACAAACGGTGAAATCCCCACAAACCGCTGTCCTCACGGGTTAAACTTTGGTTATCCGGGCCACGGTGAAAAATTTGATCATAACCGCGCTTAAAATCTGCCTGCGACATCTGCTGTTCGGAGGCGAATACAAATCCACACATAATTATTACTCCGTTTTAAAACGTATTTTTCTGTTTATAAATTGCCGATAATCATACAGCTGCATTTAGATCATTTTCAATATTTATGACACAATACAACAATAAAATTTATATAAATATTATTTTTATTAAATTATTTTCAAAAAATGCGCCACATTTTTATTTTAAAACTAAAAAACCGCACTTTCCTAACAGCCGTTCGGCTGAAAAAAGAAAAGTGCGGTCAGATTAATGTGTTTGCTGACGAGCAGCTTTCAGTGACGGATTATTCCACCACAAAGCAGGCTATTTTGCTGCCGTCCGGATATTGGCGCAATGCCGGTTTTGACTCAAAACAGCGTGGCTCTGCCAAACGGCAACGTCCGCTGAAAGCACAGCCTTGCGGCGGATTGAGCGGGCTTGGCAATTCGCCGCTCAGTTTAATCCGCTCACGGCGTTTTTCCGGCGACAAGCGCGGGGTCGCCGACAGCAAGGCTTGGGTGTAAGGGTGGCGCGGATTACTGAAAATCTGCTCGGTCGTACCCTGCTCGACACAGCGCCCCAAATACATCACAATCACTTCATCAGCGATATGCTCCACCACCGACAGATCATGCGAAATGAAGATATAGGACAAGCCCAACTCATTTTGCAGATCCATCATCAAATTCAGCACCTGCGCCCGCACCGATACGTCGAGCGCCGACACCGGTTCGTCGGCGACCACAATATCCGGATTCAGCACCAAACCGCGCGCAATCGCAATCCGCTGGCGTTGTCCGCCGGAAAACATATGCGGATAACGATCGTAAAACTCAGCGCGCAAGCCGACCTGCTCCATGATTTTCAGCACTTTTTCTTTGCGTTCCGCCGCCGTTAAATCGGTATTAATCAGCAGCGGCTCTTCCAAAATCGTGCCGACTTTTTTGCGCGGATTTAACGAGGCATACGGATTTTGAAACACAATCTGAATTTTCTGCCGACGCAGTTTTTGCGTTGCGCTGTCATTCACCAGAAAGTTTTGTCCGTTGTAATACAGCTCGCCGTCAGTCGGCTGTTCGATCATCGTCAGTAAGCGGGCAAGGGTCGATTTGCCACAGCCCGATTCGCCGACTACCGCCAGCGTTTGACCACGCCGCAAATCAAAGGAAACGCCGTCCAGCGCTTTCACTTCACGGGTCTTGGAAAACAGTCCTTTTTTCACCGGATAATATTTTTTGAGATCGATGCCTTGCAACAGCACATTTTCTGCAGCGGCAGCTACTTTTTGCTTATCAGACATGAACCGGCTCTCCTTGGGCATTTAACGGCGTATGGCATTTCACCTGACGATCGGCTAATTGGTACAACTGCGGTTCAACCGCACGACATTCATCGGTTGCATAAGGGCAACGCGGATTGAGCAGGCAGCCTGTCGGGCGGTCATATTTGCCCGGCACAACACCCGACAACGAGTGCAGACGGGATTTGCCGACCGCAAACTCCGGCAGCGAACGCAATAACGCTTGGGTATAAGGGTGTTTCGGCGTTGAAAAAATATCCGCCGCCTTGCCTTCTTCGACCACTTGTCCGGCATACATCACCAAAATCCGCTCGGCGGCTTCCGCTACCAGCGCCAGATCATGGGTGATCAAGATTAGCGCCATATTCTGCTTTTTCTGTAATTCCAGCAGTAAATCAATGATTTGTGATTGAATAGTCACATCAAGTGCGGTTGTCGGTTCATCGGCAATCAGCAGTTTCGGGCGGCAGGCAATCGCCATCGCAATCATCACCCGCTGGCTCATGCCGCCCGACAATTGGTGCGGATAAACCGACAGCCGCGACTCCGGATCCGGAATCCCCACTTGCGTCAACAATTCGATGGTGCGCTGGCGGCGGCTCTGTCGACTGCCACCCTCGTGCACTTTTAACGCTTCCATAATTTGAAAACCGACGGTATAAGCCGGATTCAAACTGGTCATCGGATCTTGGAAGATCATCGCCACTTCCGAACCGACCAATTCTTGCTTTTTATCTTCCGAAATCGCCAGCAGATCATGACCGTCAAAATTCAGGCTGTCGGCATGCACCCGTCCCGGAAAATCAATCAGCCCCATAATCGCCAGCGAACTGACCGATTTGCCGGAGCCGGACTCGCCGACTATCCCCAGCACTTCGCCCTGTTTGATTTGGTAGCTGACCCGATCCACCGCTTTAAACGGCGTTTTTTCATCGCCGAAATGGACGGAAAGCTGATTGACTTGCAGTAAGGATTGCTGCAACTCGGCATCTAAGGTTTTATCTAGTGTCATTGCGTGTTCCTTACTGTTTCAACTTAGGATCAAGGGCATCACGCAAACCGTCACCCATTAAATTAAATGCCAGCACGGTCAATAAAATCGCCAATCCCGGAAAAGTCACCACCCACCAAGCTCGCTGCACGAACTGTAGGGCTTCGGCGAGCATTGCTCCCCATTCCGGCGTCGGCGGCTGTGCGCCGATCCCCAAGAAACCCAACGCCGCCATGTCCAAAATCGCATTGGAAAAACCCAACGTGGTTTGCACGATTAACGGTGCCAAACAGTTGGGCAAAATGGTGATTAACATTAAGCGAATCGGTCCGGCACCGGCCACACGGGAGGCGGTGACGTAATCACGGTTTAATTCGTTCAGCACCGAAGCACGGGTTAGACGGACATAGCTCGGCAGCGACACCAACGCAATCGCAAACGACGCGTTCAACAGTGATGGTCCTAAAATCGCCACAATCGCAATTGCCAACAGCAAGCTCGGCAACGCCAGCATAATGTCGATAATCCGCATGATAAAAATATCAATCCAGCCGCCGAAGTAACCGGCAATCAGACCTAAAACCACGCCGAAAATAAAAGACAGGCTCACCACCAACAAACCGATAAACAGCGACAAACGTGCGCCGTAAATCAAACGTGACAAAATATCACGCCCCACATCGTCAGTGCCGAGAATATAGTTCCAACTGCCGCCTTCCAACCATGCCGGCGGCATCAATAACGCATCACGCGCCTGCGCAATCGGATCATACGGCGCGACCACATCCGCCAGCAGGCTGACGGCAAAAATAAAAATAATATAACTTAATCCGACTACAGCCCCTTTGCTGTGGCTGAAATGCGACCAAAATTCGGCAATCGGCCCTTTTGGTGCGGGTGCAGTCGCTTGAATTTGCACAGTATCTGACATAATTTCCTCTATTCAGTCGTGTTGCAGCACTATTTACGATGACGAATACGAGGATTCAAAATCCCGTAAAGCAGATCAACAAACAGATTCACCAAAATAATAATGGTGGCGATAATCAACACCGCCCCTTGCACCACAGGATAATCGCGCGCACGAATCGCTTCGATCACCCATTTGCCGATGCCCGGCCAAGCAAAAATGGTTTCGGTTAAAATCGCACCGGACAACATCTGCCCGACAATCAAGCCGACCACCGTCACCACCGGAATCAAGGCGTTACGCAACGCATGCACCACAATCACCCGCATTTTCGACAAGCCTTTGGCGCGGGCGGTACGGATATAATCTTCGCCCAACACTTCCAGCATGGAAGAGCGGGTCATACGCGAAATCACCGCCAACGGAATCGTCCCCAACACAATCGACGGCAAAATCAAATGCGACACCGCCGATTTAAATGCGCCGGGCTCATCGGAGAGCCAACTGTCAATCAGCATGAAACCGGTAATATCATCAATCCAGAATTGTGCGCCGATCCGCCCCGAAACAGGGGTAAGATCCAGTTGCACCGACATCACCAACATCAGCAGCAAGCCCCACCAGAAAATCGGCATCGAATAGCCGGTCAACGACACCGCCATTACGCTGTGATCAAAAAACGAACCGCGCTTCACCGCCGCCAGAATCCCAATCGGAATTCCTAAAATCACGGCGAACAAAATCGCCATCGTGGTTAATTCGATGGTCGCCGGAAACAGGTTTAAAAATTCTTCGACAACCGGTTGGCTGTTTTTAAAAGAGATCCCCAGATCGCCTTTCGCCAAATCGGTAAGATAATTGAAATACTGTTGATAAAGCGGCAAGTCCAGCCCCATTTGTTTCAACATTTGGGCGTGCATTTCCGGACTTAAACCACGTTCGCCCATGCGGATCTCAATCGGATCGCCCGGAATAAAGTGGATTAACGCAAAAGTCAGCAAGGTGATGCCGATAAAGGTCGGAATCACCATCAGAATGCGTTTTAAGATAAATTGAAACATGATAATTTCTCGAAATTTGTCATAATCCCACTGTCAATGACAACAGAAGAGAAGAAAAACCGCACTTTTACCACAAAAGTGCGGTCGAATACAAATATTATTCTAATTCTAACGCATAAAAGTTATGCAAACCGAACGGATCGATCACATAGTTTTTCACTTCCTTACGGATCGGCAGATAGGTTGTCGAGTGGGCAATGGTGATCCACGGCGCCTGCTCTTTAAAGATCACTTGCGCTTGTTTATACAACTCGCTGCGTTTCTCTTGATCCGTGATCAACAGCGCTTCTTTGATTAAATCATCAAACGGTTTGTAGCACCATTTCGCATAGTTGGAACCCTGCTCGGCAGCGGCACAGCTCAACAACGTACCCAAGAAGTTATCCGGATCGCCGTTATCACCGGTCCAGCCCATCATACCGGTCGGATCGTCGCCTTTCTTCATACGTTGCAGATATTCGCCCCACTCGTAGCTGACGATTTTCGCTTTCACACCCACCGCAGCCCAGTCAGCCTGCACTAACTCCGCCATGCGGCGCGCATTCGGGTTATACGGACGGGAAACCGGCATTGCCCACAATTCGGTTTCAAATCCGTCTGCAAAACCCGCTTCTTTCAGTAATTCCTTGGCTTTAGCCGGATCATAAGCGTAATCGACCACTTGGTCATTATAGCCCCACATGGTCGGCGGCATCGGGTTTTTGGCTTTTTCCGCCGCCCCCAAATAAACCGCGTCGATAATCGCATCTTTGTTCACCGCATAACTTAGTGCCTGACGCACTTTTTGATTTTCAAACGGCGCTTTTTGCACGTTAAAATGCACATAACCGACGTTCAAACCGGCTTCTTCCATTAAATTGATCGCCGGATCTTTCTTCATCAATTCCAAATCCGCCGGATTCGGATAAGGCATCACATGGCATTCGCCTTTTTGCAGTTTGGCGTAACGCACCGACGCGTCAGGGGTGATGGCAAAGACCAGACGGTCGATTTTCGAGCGTCCTTTCCAATAATCGTCGAACGCTTTATAGCGAATGGTGGCGTCTTTTTGGTAGTTGACCAATTCAAACGGGCCGGTGCCGATCGGATCTTGGTCGATTTTTTCAGGCGTACCTGCCTTCAACATATTCTCAGCATATTCTGCGGACAGAATACCGGCAAAGTCCATAGCAATGTTAGCTAAAAATGGTGCATTCGGTTGTTTTAAGTGAATTTTTACCGTGTAGTCGTCCACTTTTTCCAACTTGTCGATAATATTCGGCATATCCATACCGACAAAATATTCATAGCCCAAATTTGACACTTTATGATACGGATTATCCGGATTCATCTGGCGATCAAACGAGAAAATCACATCATCGGCATTGAAATCACGGCTGGGTTTAAAATTTTTATTCGACTGGAACTTCACCCCTTGTCGCAAAGCGAACGTATAGGTTTTACCGTCTTCGCTCACTTCCCATTTTTCCGCCAATGACGGCTGAACGGTGGTTTTACCGCGCTCGAATTCGACCAAACGGTTATACATCGCCTGACCACTGGCATCAATCGATGCGCCATCAGTGACCAGTTGCGGGTTAAAGGAGGTTGGGGAGGCCTCCGAACAATAGACTAGGGTTTTGGTTTCGGCTGCCGCCGATAAAGAGACTGATAAGGCAATCGCCGTGAGCGATAAGGTGGTCAATCGTTTCATTCCTACACTCCGTTTTTCAAAGGACAGTTAAAAAAGCTGTTCGTTTTTATTTACACCACCAAAATGGTGATGGCTTTATAGTTAATATCACCAATTCCACTATTTCACAAGACACACAAGCTGACTTTTTATAGAAATTTGAACATTTATCAATTTTTAATGTATTTTATTTAAAAACGCTAAAAAAAAGAGTGGCAGGATTTCCTGCCACTTATGTGATATCACTTTCATCGGTTGTTAGCGAAAGTGCGGTTTAATCCGCCAGTTTCACGCCGTAAAATGCACTGTAGCCAAACGGACTTTGTTTGTAGTCGCGCACACGCAGGCTCAACGGTGTAACGGTGATCGAGTGTGCCACCGGAATCCAAGGCGCTTGCTCTTTAGCAATCACTTGCGCCTGTTCATACAATGCAATGCGTTGCGATTTATCCGACAAACTCGACGCTTTTTTCAGCAAATCATTAAATTCGGTGTTACACCAGCGGGCATAGTTGCTGTGGCCGACACTATCGCAACCGAGCAACGGCGTTAAGAAATTGTCCGGATCGCCGTTGTCACCCGACCAACCGTAGATTCCGGCGGTCAACAAACCTTCACGGGTGCGTTTGATGTAATCGCCCCATTCATAGCTGACCAACTCCGCTTTCACGCCGATTTTCGCCCAGTCGCTTTGCAGAATTTCGGCTAAGCGGCGCGGATTCGGGTTAGAGTTACGCACCACCGGCTGCACCCATAACTGCGTTTCGAAACCGTTCGGATAACCGGCTTCCGCCAACAACTGTTTGGCTTTTTCCAAGTCGTACGGATAGTCTTTCACTTCCGTGTTATAGCCCCAAATGGTCGGTGGCAACGGATTCACCGCCGGCACGCCTGCGCCTTGGTACACCACCTTGATAATGGTGTCTTTATCTGCCGCCATATTGAGCGCCTGCCGCACTTTGACATTGTCGAACGGTGCTTTTTCGGTGTTAAACGCAATATATCCGACATTTAACCCCTCTTGCGACATCAACTGGATTTTCGGATCGCTATGCATTTTTTCCAAATCGGCGCTGTTCGGAAAATCCATCATATCGCAAGCGCCGGTTTGCAGTTTGGCATAACGCGCGGTTGCGTCCGGTGTAATGCTGAAAATCAGGCGTTTAATCGGCGCTTCGCCTTTCCAATAATCTTTATTCGCCAAGAAACGTACCGCTTGATCGAGCTGATAACCGGCGAACACAAACGGACCGGTACCGATCGGCATGGTGTCAATAGTTTCCGGTTTGCCGGCTGCTAACATTTTATCGGCGTACTCTTGCGAATAGATCGAAATGAAATCCATACCTAAACTGGACAAAAACGGCGAATCCGGATAATTCAGGGTGATTTTCACGGTGTAATCGTCCACTTTTTCCACCGCTTTCAATAATTTGCCGAAATTCATCGAGTTAAAATACGGATAAGTGCCGTTAGACACAGTGTGATAAGGGTGGTTCGGATCTAACTGGCGCAGGAAAGAGAAAACCACATCGTCGGCATTGAAATCGCGGCTTGGGGTAAATTGTTTATTTGAGTGGAATTTCACCCCTTTACGCAGATGAAAAGTGTATTCCAAACCGTCTTCGCTGATATCCCAGCTCTCTGCCAAGCCCGGTTCGAGATTGGTTGTGCCGCGTTCAAATTCGACCAAACGGTTATAAACCTGTTGCGAACTGGCATTATACGAAATTCCGTCCATCACCAACGCCGGACTGAAGCCGCTCGGCGCACGGCTGGTGCAGTTGATGAAAGTATCTTTGTCTGCGGCTTGAGCAACCGTGCTCAGCCCGACTAAAAGTGCGGTAAGGGAAAGTTTGCTGCGTAATTTCATGGAACCCCCGAAATCGTTAATCAATCACAAAGTATCGCTAAAGATACCGTTCCGTTGCCTATTTCAAAAGATCAAAATCATCTTGATTATAACCAAATCGTCTAACAATGCCTATTCCTGATTGCGACTCATATTTTCGCCATCGTGGGGCTGCAATTTCAACAACAGCGCAATTTGTACGATGCCGATGGCGGCTACCGAGAAAAAGGTGTAGCTGAAGGCTTGTGCCACCGCACTTTTGTCCAGCAATGACAGATAAATATTTAATACCACTGCGGCAAAGGCGATGCCAAGCCCCAAGCCCATTTGTTGGGTTACGCTCAACAAGGTACTGCCCTCGCTGTTGTTTTCTTGCGAAAATTCGCTGATGGTTAAGGTGTTGGTGGCGGTAAACAGCGTTGACATCGCTGCGCCGTACAATGCCAACGGCGCAAGCAGCCCCCAAATCCCCCAACTTTTGTCCATCAAACCGAAAATAATCAGACTGACGCACAATAACAGACTCGCCGCCATCAACACCGTTTTATACCCGAAACGGATCAATAGCGGCCGCAAAAACGGCTTACACAAAATCGAACTGACGGCTATCGGCGCCAACAACCAACCGGCGATATCCGCCGGATACCCATACGCCACCTGCAACATCAACGGCAACAAAAACGGCGCGCCCGAACCGCACAAACGCAGCACCAGATTGACTTGAGTACCGATGTTAAACGTGCGGTATCGAAACAGTGAAAAGCCGATCAGCGGATTTTCAACTTTGCGTGCATAATAAAAATAGAGCAAAAACAGTAGCAAACCGAGTAACAACACCATCACCGCCGCCGACAAACTAAAAGTGCGGTTGCCGATCATATCCATGCCGAGGGTGATACCAAGCAGCGAGCCGCCGAACAACACGAATCCGAGCCAATCGAAACGGCGTACCACGGCGGTCAGGTTCGGCATAAAATAGCCGCAGAGGAAAAAGCCGAGCACGCCAATCGGGATATTAATCAGAAAGATCCAGTGCCACGAGGCGTAAGTCACCAACCAACCGCCCAGAATCGGACCGACAATCGGGCCGATCAGCCCTGCCATCACCATCATGTTCAAGGCGGAAATAATTTCATGGCGCGGCACACTTTTGATAATCGCCAACCGTGCGGTCGGCATCATCAATGCGCCGCCTGCCCCTTGCACAATCCGCGCCAAAATCAAGGTGTCCAGACTGATCGCCAGCGAGCAAAAAACCGAACCGAGACTAAACAGCACAATCGCCGTGCGGAAAATACGCAGCGTGCCGAAGCGATCCGCCAGCCAGCCGCTCAACGGAATCAGCAGGGCGACCGTCAGTGCATAACTGATCACCGCCAACTGCATTTCCAGCGGCGCTTCGTGCAAATCCGCCGCAATCGCCGGCAGCGCAGTATTTAAAATCGTTGCGTCCAGCGTTTGCATAAAAAGTGCGGTCGAAGCCACCCACGCCAAACCTTGATAGCTTTTACCCATTGCCAACCGCCTCCCCGTTTTGATCCTGCCCACGCTGTTGCCGCCACCACTGATGGATAAATTCCGCAATTTGTTCCACCGCATTTAAATCCAAACGGCTGACAGTTTGCGCTGCCGGTAAAGGATAATCCGTCGCCAGCGCCAGCACCCATTCGTCCGCTTGCGGCAACGGCTTAGTCATCGCTTGGCGGTGCAATAAAATTTTCGGTAGCGGCTCTTGTTTAAAACCTTCGACCAGAATTAAGTCGCTTAACGCCGGATCCAGCTGACGTGCCAAATAATCCAGCGAAACCGCACTTTGGTTTTCTGCCGAACGGTTTTCACGCTGCGGCGTTTCCGTCATGATTGCCCAACGCTGATCGCACGCCACCGCCACTTGCGATGCGCCGGCTTGGGTCATGCGCCAGCTGTCTTTGCCCGGCTTATCAGTGGTGAGATCATGGTGGGTGTGTTTAATCACCGCCACCCGCAGCCCTTTTTGCTGCAAGTGCGGTAACAGTTTCTCCAACAGCGTGGTTTTCCCGCTGCCGCTGTAACCGCTGATGCCCAACATCGGAATGCCGCTGTTCGGCTGTTCACGATTCAGTTCGTCCAATTGCGCCACATAATTGACATTCGCGAATGCCTGCGGCTGATCGCTGAAATCCACCACCGCATAACGCTGTCGGCGCATAAAATCGCGCACTTTGCGCCCGCCCTGTTGCAAATAGGCCCGTAGATCGGCAGCCAATGATTTATGCAGCAGCGCAAACGTCGGGTGTTCGCGTTCGCCGTCACTGGCGTAAGCAAGTGTTAAATCTTGCGCCGACACCGCACTTAGCAGGCGTTCTGCCAGATCCAACGGCAAAAACGGCGAATCGCACGGCACGAACAGCACCCAGTCGTGCGCACTGTGTTTCAGTCCGCTCAACATGCCGCTCAGCGGCCCGAGAAAACCGTCCAGTTCGTCAATAAATACCGGCAAACCGCACTTGGCATAGTGTTGTTGATGGCGGTTGGCATTGATCAGAAGTTGCTCGACCTGCGGCTGCAAGCGTACTTTGGCGTGCATAAATAACGGTTGTCGGCGGAATAATTGTAAACCTTTGTCCGCCCCTTGCATTCGCCGCGACAAACCGCCGCATAAAATCACTGCACTGACTGGTTGTTTTTTCATCGACTCTCTCTTTTGCAATTCTGCCGTTCGGTGCTATCATCGCACAAATCAAAACATAAACAAAGGGTAACAAAGACGGGATAAACTATGAAATGTCATCGCCTTAACGAAGTATTGGATCTGATCCAACCACACTGGTCACAAGAACCGGATCTCAGTTTAATCGAATTTTTGCAAAAAATCGCGGTCGAAGCAGGGTTCGATAAACCGCTCGGCGAATTGAGTGACGAGGTGATTATCTATCACCTCAAAATGCGCGGAACCGACAAACACGAGCCGATTCCGGGCATTAAAAAAGATTATGAAGATGATTTCAAAACCGCACTTTTAAAAGCACGCGGCATCATCAAATAAATTCACCAACGATATTGACTTTTATAAGGATATTTATGAAAAAGCTCTTTTTAATTTTAACCGCATTGTTCAGCGTTAACATGGCGCAAGCCGCCGATTTCGTGCCGCAGGAAGGCAAACAATTCGTCACGGTGGCGCAGCCTGCCAGCGCCGACAAAGAGGTGATCGAATTCTTTTCGTTCTACTGCCCGCACTGTGCCAATTTCCAGTTAGAATACAAAATTCCGCAAACCATTCAGGAAAAAATGCCGCAAGGCACTACTTTCGTGAAATATCACGTCAACTTTTTGGGACGTGCTTCCGAAGACTTAACCCGTGCCTGGGCGTTTGCCATGGCAACCAACAACACCGAGTTAGTGGAAGACGCTCTGTTTGAAGCCGCCCAAAACAACCGTATCAATTCGATGGCGGATATCCGTAAAATCTTTATCGACAAAGGCATTGACAGCGAACTGTTCGACAGCGGCATCAACAGCTTTGCCGTCAACGGCTTGGTCAACAAGCAAATCAAAGCGCTGGAAGACTACCAAGTGCGCGGCGTGCCGGCTTTCTTCGTCAACGGCAACAAACAGGTTGACATGGGCGGCTTCAGCGACTCCAGCAGCGTGCAACAATTTGTCGATAACTACACGGCAACGGTGTTGTATTTGTTAAATCAGTAATTCGATTGGCTATCACAGCGCCGGTTAAAACCATTTAACCGGCGTTTTTTTATCTATTTTTTACCGATTGAAACCCTCGGTTAAATGCTATAGCATACATAAATATACTTTTATACTTAGAGGGTTCGATTATGCCGTTACAAACCGTAAAAACGACACTGGATTTCCCAATCGATCTGAAAAAATCGGTTAAAACCCGCCTTGCGGTAACCGGTCAAACTATGCGCGAATATATCATTGCATTAATCGAAAAAGATCTGGCAAATGCCGCTCAGCAAGATTGGTTCAATGAATTACCCGACTATGCCAAAGCCCATTTTGTCAAAACAGATGCGGAAATCCGCAACAACACCTTTCAGATTGAGCCTGAAGCCGATCCTGAAAAAATGGCAGCCCTAGGCAACGATCTTTGGCAAGGGAAAATTCAATCTGCTGATGAACTGAGAAAGAGATTAGCTGAATGCTAGTATTCAAAAATCCCTTTCTCGCCTTTCTTTTTCATCAGGTGTTAAGCTCCAGCACACAGGCTGAAATCCGCACCCGAATTAAAGAGCAAAATTACTTCTGCTCGCGCGTGGTCAATGCTAATTTAGTTAAAATCACTAAAAAACAGCAAATCAGTTGCTATTTTTCTTTTGTCCATAACAAACCGGTGATTACCGCTTTTCAATTTGGTCGTTCAGCCTTGCTGTATGACGACACTCAAATGGAAACAATCTTATCCGCAATTGAATATCTGCTAAAACATGGGTTATCACGAGATGATTTTTTCTAACCCTTTCTCCAGTCCAAAATACACATGAATTTTAGCGATATTACAAAAAAATATTGACATATTTTTATGAATTGATTTAATGCACACCGAATTATCTTTTGTATTATAGAGGAACCATTATGGCCGAAAGTTTTAGCGTCACCCGTCGTTTTTTCGATGACAAAAATTATCCGCGCGGTTTTTCCCGTCACGGGGATTACACCATTCGTGAATCCGATACCTTGGAAAAATACGGACAAGCGTTTATCGAGCTGGATTTAGGCAACCGTGCACCGGTAACGGCGGAAGAAAAACAATTTGTCGCGGTTTGCCGCAAAGAGCGTGAAGCGGAAACCTTTTTTGAAAAAACCTGGTGCAAATACCGTGCGCGTATTTCCAGTGTAAAACGGGTTTACACCTTGTCCGGTCTTGCCGGCAGCGATACCGTCGACGACTATAGCAACAACGATTAATCCGTTCACCATCTTAACGGATACCTTAACGATCTGGCGCATGCCTTATGCGCCGCTCTTATTATCCATACCGCACTTTTATTCTGTTCAAGCCTAAAAAATGCTACACTAGCCGCATTCTGACTTTTAACCTAAATAGATCCTATGCCACAGCAAGCGTTACCGATTTCCCAATATTCACAACTGTTAAGCGACAAACAGCAAAAATTGAGCGCCCTGCTCGCCCCGTTCGGCACGCCGCCAATCGAGGTCTTTGCCTCCGAGCCGCAGCATTACCGTATGCGAGCCGAATTTCGGATTTGGCACGATCACAACGAGATTTATCACATTATGTTCGATCCGCAAACCCGTCAGCGTTATCGGGTCGATCAATTTCCGGTGACAAGCCGCTTAATCAACCGAATGATGCAGGCGATTTTGCCGTTATTGCAACCAGAACCTTTGCTGGCGCATAAACTGTTTCAGCTTGATTATCTCAGCACCACCAGCGGAAAAATCATCGTCAGCCTACTGTATCACAAAAAACTGGACGAGGCATGGCTGCAAAAAGCCGAAGCGCTGCGCCGACAATTGCAGCAGCAAGGCTTTGATCTACAGTTGATCGGACGTGCCAGCAAACAAAAAATGGTGTTGGAACAAGACTATATCGATGAAGTACTGACCATCAACGGGCGCGATTATACCTACCGCCAAGTGGAAAACAGCTTCACTCAGCCGAACGCTGGGATTAACGTGAAGATGATTGAATGGGCGCTTTCCTGCACGCAAGGCAGTCAAGGCGATTTGCTGGAGCTTTATTGCGGCAACGGCAACTTTTCCGTGGCGTTGGCGCAAAATTTCCGTAACGTGCTGGCAACCGAGATCGCTAAACCGTCAGTGGCGGCGGCGCAGTTCAATATTGCCGAAAACCGTATCGACAACCTGCAAATTATCCGTATGTCAGCGGAAGAATTTACCCAAGCGATCAACGGCGTACGCACGTTTAACCGCTTGCGGGGCATTGATCTCAATGCCTATCAGTGCGAAACCATTTTAGTTGATCCGCCGCGCGCCGGACTAGACGAAGAAACCGTGAAAATGGTGCAGCAGTACCCGCGTATTTTATATATTTCCTGCAATCCGCACACCTTATGCGACAACCTGCAAATCCTATGCCAAAGCCACCGTATCGAACGGGCGGCGTTGTTTGACCAGTTCCCCTATACCGAACATATGGAAAGTGCGGTTTGGTTGGTAAAACGCTGATGACCGTTCAATTACTGTGCGAAGATCAAACCCAACAAGCGCAATTTGACCGCACTTGTGCCGAGTTACATTTACAGCATGACCCGAACGCAATTTTAGCGTTGGTGCAAACCGCCGAGCGCTTGGAATTGCGCAAACTGGACGAGCCGAAATTGGGTGCAATCACGGTGGATTTTGTCAGCGGCGCAATGGCACACAGGCGTAAATTCGGCGGTGGACGCGGTGAAGCGGTCGCCAAAGCCGTCGGCATAAAATCAGGCTATTTACCCAACGTGATTGACGCCACCGCCGGCTTAGGGCGTGATGCCTTTGTGCTGGCGGCAATCGGCTGCAAAGTGCGGTTAATCGAGCGCCATGCCGTGGTCTTTGCATTGCTGCAAGACGGCTTACGGCGCGGCTATCAGGATGTGGAAATCGGTGGCTGGCTGCAACAGAGAATGCGCTTACTGCCAATCAACAGTCTGACCGCACTTTCGCCTGCCGCAGATAGCGCCGATGTGGTTTATCTCGATCCGATGTATCCGCATAAACAAAAAAGCGCACTGGTGAAAAAAGAGATGCGCATTTTCCAACATTTGGTCGGTGCCGATTTGGATTCCGACCAACTCCTCGCCCCCGCCATGCAATTGGCACGCAAACGGGTGGTGGTCAAACGCCCCGACTACGCTCCGTTTTTAGCAGAACAAAAACCGCACTTTAGTCAGCAAACCAAAAACCACCGCTTTGATATCTATATGGGATTGGCTGAAAATCGAAATTAAGTTTAAAAAACAGATGGCGCAAGTTTACAACCAGCTAAATAAAAAACCGTATCAATTTTTCAATCAATACGGTTTTATCTTTCATGTAAGCTGCTTACTTCGCTGAAATCACCACGCGGCGGTTCGGTTTTAAGCAGTCGCGCAGGGCTTGCCCCTGTTCTGTTTCACAAGCGACTACCTGATCGGCTTTGCCTCGCCCGATTGCCGTAACCGCACTTGGGGCAAAGCCCTGCTGTACAAAGTAGGCTTTCACCACATCGGCGCGTTTTTGCGACAATGTTTGATTATAGCTGTCCGAGCCCAAACGGTCGGTATAACCTGCAATTTCAACCGCGCTCACCGCCTGCGATTTCAAGCCGCTGATAACGCCATCCAGTACGGATTTCCCTTTCGCACTCAAATTGTCCGCATCAAAATCAAACAGAAAATCACCGGATAGTTCGTACTGATTATTACAACCGGTCGGTTTCCAGAAAAACGACTGTGCGTTCATCTCTTTGTCGAACAGCACTTTGTATTGGCAAATTTTATGTTCGCCGTTTTCACGGTAGTTAAACACATAATCCCATTCACGCACGGCAAATAAGCCTTCCGCATGGTGCGGGCGACCGATTAAATAGTAAAGCTGATCTTTGTTCATGCCTTTTTCGATCATGCGCACGTTGTCCCAATTCGGCCAAATGCCATATTGCGAGCCGCTAAAGTTCACGCCGGCGTCTTCGATTTTCGGCCATACCGGTTCGTCGGTAGTGCCGTCTTTTTTAACTTCACTTAAATTTCCGCAAGCGGCTAATAAAAATGCCGCCGCCAACGGAAATGCTTTTTTTACTGTGTTTTTCATTTTTCCAATCCTTACAACAAATTATCTGTTGTAGGGGGAATTCCCCCTACAAATCCACTACCATTGGTAACCCACGCTGACAGAACCGCCGACATCACCTTGACTGGTTGACATTCCGCTCAACTTGACCCCGATTTTACCGTTGTCGGAAATACGCGATACCCCGATTGCCAACGCATTTTCGCCACGATATGTACCGGCACCGACCGCCACCATAGAATGACCCGGCAGATAGGCTTGATACAAGCCTGCGGTTGCCAAGGCACCGGCAATACCGGCTCTCGCTTTGCTGTCAACTTCGCTGATACGGTTATTCAAGGCATTACCCATGGATTTCACCTGACCTACCGTTGCCGCGTCATTATTTTCCACGCCGCCAGCCACATTGGTAATACGGTTGCCTCCATTGTTCAAGCCGTTTGCCGTTAATGAAACATCACCGTTTTCACCGCCTTTTACCACGATACCTTGTGAACTCATGGTGGTGTTACCGGTGGTTACACTGCTAAATTCCGGCGTATCGGTCATGCTGATCGTCAACGTATTGCCTTTCACCGCAGTGCTGATATTTTTACCGTCACCTTTCACATGAACCGTTGTACCCAATTGCGCATCATGACTACCGTCGTCTGCAGCAAAGGTGATCGGTTTCACGACTTCACGGTTAAAATAATTCAATGCGCCGCCAACACTATTGGTTGTCACCGTCGAACCATCTGTTTTAGTGATGGTATAAGTCGGTGCCGTCACATTACCGTTTGCATCCACGCTTGAATCGCCGCCGAGGGCATCCGCAACGGATTTAGCATTGTTGTATAACTGGCTACCGTTTACCGCATCACTGCTTGAGGCAGACACATCACCGTTTGCCAAGCCGGTAATTTTGTTGCTGCCGGAATCGGTGACCACGCTGCCAATGGTCGTTTTATCAAAAGCGACCTCTTTTGCCGTAGCAACTTTATATTCCACGCCGCCTTTGTCATTGGTTCCTGTTGTCACCACCACATTGTCTCCGGCAACCACTGAGCTGTGCGCACTTGCTTGCTGCTGAATTGCGTACAATTGGCTACCATTCACGGCATCAGTACTGTTCGCGGAAATGTCCCCTGCGGCTACGCCGGTAATTTTATTACCGCCAGCATTAATACCGCCGGTGGTGATGCTCACATCCCCTACAGTCAGCCCGTCTTTAGTCAGATTGACTTCATCACCAACAGTTACGCCATTGGTATTGACCTTGGTATCACCAGCCGTAACGCTGTTTACGTCCAGATCATTCGTCGTAGCCACAGTATAAATGGTATGACCGTCTGTTCCGGCTCTACTATTCACCTGAACATTTTTACCGGCTTCAACCTCTACTTTAGTGGCATTAACAGCCTTCTTAACATCACCGATATTCGCTGCATTGGTATCTACATCTCCACCACTCGCAACATTAGTAATTTGGTTACCACCGTTATTTAAGCCAGTCTCAGTCAAACTAACCGGCGCTTTGCCACTCCCTGCCGTTGGCGTAATGGTCACACCGCCGCCATTGACTACGGTTTGCGTACCGGCGGTATTGGTGAAGGTCGCACTGGTCAGATTGGTCAGTTCTTTCGCCAATTTTACAACCAGCTCCCCGCTTTCACTGTCTACACGCAGGTTCGCCGCACTGGCGTCAGAATCATTTGCCAATCCGCCTTTCACCGTTAATGTGTCGTTCAGTTTCTTGGCAATTACATCACCTTGGTTGCCGGCAAAGTTCAAACCGTCATTCAAGGTCGCCACTTCGTCATCACCCACGGTTAAGCGTGGTTGGGTTGTACCGTCTGCGCCATTCAAGCCCGGTTGACCGGCTTTCACGCCGATCGTTGCGCTCGCGCCGTCCTTGCCGTTCAAGCCGATTGTGCCGTCTGCACCGTTCAGGCTGATACCGTCTTTACCGTTCTCGCCTTTCACCGTCA
>NZ_FWWV01000001.1:0-161243 GCF_900176075.1 Pasteurella testudinis DSM 23072 | reverse complement strand
GCAACTTCATAATCGGTTACACCGCTTTCATCTGTCTCACCTGCCGTCACCGTAATGCCGTTGCCTTGTGATACCGTGGTTTTTTCAGCATTCACAGTATAGGTCGTGACATTGCCGTCAACCGCCGAAGTGACCGTAGTGTTGTTGCCTTGTTCGACAACCGTACTTTTCTCACCTGCCGTAATCGTATCTTTCAAAGCGTCCAGCTGCGATTTATTCACCGCATCGGTTGCATCTTCACCTGCTGCAACATTGGTGATTTTATTGCCGCCGTTGTTTAAGCCGGTGTTGGTTAAACTCACCGTATTCGCTGGATTTTCCGCTGTCGGCGATTTAATTGTTACCCCTGCATCATTCAAGGTAGTATTGCCGGCAGTGACACTGGTCACATTTAAATTTGGATTTAATGCCAATGTGATACCGTCTGTACCGGCAGTAGTAGTGATATTGTTATCGCCCGTCACTGCCACTGTTTCACCCAGTTTTTTAACGTCGGTTTTGCTATCGTTGTCGCCGGTAAAGGTCAGGCCTTTTTCCGCAATATCGGTTGCCGCTTCAACACCTTTTTTGATGTCTGCTTTAGTGGCGTCAGTCAAATCAACCGCATAATCCGTTACATTCGTTTCGGTATTTTTCTCACCTTTGGTCACTTGAACCGCACTTTCTGCCGCTGCCGACACACTCGCACCATCGGCATTAACAGTATAAATGCTGCGACCGCCTTCACCCTTGGTTTCAACTACAGAGGTTACGTTTGTACCGTTTTTCACTTCGCTTTTCGCTGCCGCCGCTGCGGTTTGCACATCGCCGATATTCGCTGCGTTCGTCGTTGTCGTACCACCGCTGGCTACATTGCTGATCACCGTATTGCCGGCGTTAATACCCTCTTCCGTGATTTCAACTTTATCTCCCACGGTCAGTTTTTCCGTACTGATACTGCTTAAACCACTCACACTTTTCGCCAACTGAATCGCAATGCTGCCATCGGTATTGGCGATAGTTTGGATATTGTTTTCCGTACTCTCTGTTGCACCGCCTTTCAGTGTCAAAATATCCGCCGGTTTACGCTTCACGATTTCGCCGTTATCCCCTGTAAATTGGGATTCGCTATTTTGAATCGCGTTATAAACATCACCGCCGTTGACCGCACTTTTGCTACCTTCGGTCACGCTTCCGCCGTTATTAATCGTAACGCTATCAAAAGTCACAGCTTTTGCAGTCGAGACTTTAATCTCACCGTCTGCTTCGGCAGTAATTTCAATATTGCTGCCATTTACAAAATTAACATTAGCGTTATCTTTATCCACCACTTTCGCTTCCGCACCGTTGACTTGCGCTGTCCACGACTGAAGTGCGGTGTCGGCTTTAGCTAGGCTTTCTTTGCTACTGTCCGATAGATCGACTTTATAGTCGGTGACATTATTCGTATCCGGCGTACCTGCCGCTACTGTGACCGCAGTTGAACCGGCTGAAGTTTTGGCGCCATTTGCATTGACGGTGTAAACGGTTTGATTATTATCGCCTTTACTTTCATCCACTGAAGCAACGTTAGTGCCGGCTTTCACTTCGCTTTTCGCCGCTGCAGCTGCAGTTTGCACATCACCAATATTCGCTGCGTTCGTCGGCGTCGTACCACCGCTGGCAACGTTGGTAATGGTATTGCCGCCGTTGTTTAATCCGTTATTGGTTAAACTCACCGGATTATTCGCACCGCCATTGATCGTCACGCCGGAATTATTGACCACCGTATTACCGGCGGTAACGCTATCAACGCTCAAGGCTTTGTTTAAGGTAATATTTACCCCGTCTGCGGTTGCCGTAGTTGTGATATTGTCATCGCCATTGATTGCAACTTCACTGCCTAATAATTTTTCATTCGTCTTACTGTTATTATCAGCCGTAAAGATTAAGCCGTTGCTGTCAACCGCACTTTTTGCATCAACGCCTTTTTGAATATCGTCTTTCGTGGTTTGGGTTAAGTCCAGTACATAATCAGTGACATTGGTGGTGCTGTTTTTCTCGGTTTTCGCCACACTGACCGCACTTCCTTCTGCCGCAGAAACACTGGCGCCGTCGGCATTTACGGTATAAACCGTTTGTTTATTTTCCCCAACGGTTGATGTAACGGACGCCACATTCGTGCCAGCTGTCACTTCGCTTTTTGCCGCTGCGGCTGCATTTTTCACATCACCGATATTAGCGGCATTGCTGTTCACATCACCACCGCTGGCAACATTGCTGATAACTTGGTTATTCGCATCAATACCATCTTTGCTGATGTAAGTCTTGCCGCCAACATTCACACCATTGTCGTCCAACACCACTTGGTTGGCACCGGTGCCGACAGTGGCTTTATCAAAGTTCACCTCTTTTGCCGTGGCAATGGTAATGTTGTTACCGTCACGGCTGATGTCGATATTCTCACCATCAATAAACCGCACCGTATCGTTAGCTTTAACCGCACTTGGTTCATCGCTATTCGCTTGCAGTTTCCACGTTTGATTTTGCAGATTAGCAATATCGGTTGTGTTATTGTCTGCTTTATTTTCAACGGTATCTAACTGCGACTTGTTCACTGCGTCTGTGCCGTTCACGCCGTCAGCCACATTGGTGATGGTGTTGCCGCCGTTGTTTAAGCCGGTATTAGTCAAGCTCACCGGATTTTCACCGTTAGCAATGGTAATTCCGTCATTATTCATAGTGGTGTTGCCGGTTGTCACGCTGTCAACCGTCAGGTTTTTGCTTAACGCCAAGGCAATACCTGTCGCACTGGCAGTTGAGACAATATTCTCATCACCTGTCACCGCCACTGTTTCACCCAGCTTTTTAACGTCGGTTTTGCTATCGTTGTCGCCGGTAAAGGTCAAGCCTTTTTGCGCAATATCGGTTGCCGCGTCAACACCTTTTTTGATGTCTTCTTTAGTGGCGTCAGTTAAATCAACTGCATAATCCGTCATATTCGTAGTGCTATCTTTCTCGCCTTTGGTCACTTGAACCGCACTTCCTGCCGAGACGCTTGTGCCATCAGCATTGACGGTATAAGTCGTAACCGTACCGTTGACTACCGGATCATTTACCGTGACATTATTGCCTGCCGCCACAACGGTGGTTTTGTTTGCCGAGTTAATCGCTTTAGCTACATCATCTGCCGTCGCAAAATTATCGCCGGCGGTTTGCGCACTGACAACACCGTTATCCGCTACGGTTAAACCCGATTTATTCACTGAATAACTGACGGTTGAAGTGCCATTCGCACTAGTCACCGCCGCAGTTGTACCGCTGCCATCGATAAAGTTCACCGTATCGCCCGGCGCGACTTTTGATGCCGTGCCGCCGTTAGCTTGAATATTCCAGCCTTTGCCCGCCACTTCCGCGACCGCATACAACTGGCTACCGTTAATGGCGTCAGTTGACGTTGCTGTGATACGGCCTGCCGCCACATTTTGAATTTGGCGTTCCGCGCCTGCACTGCCGACACTGAAGGCATTTGTCGGCGCGCTACCGGCAAAACCGCTATAGGTTACCCCGTTTACAGTGGCAGTGCTTACCTGAGTTGCAGCAGTAGTTGCCGAGTTTTTACCGATTGCCACATCGCCGACCGAAACCGACGCTTTCGCATTCTCACCGATAGCAACAGAAGAAGCATTGCTGCTTGCTTTCTCACCAATTGAAACGCCACGGACAGCAGCATTAGACGCATCACCGATAGCGATGGCAGCCACGCCGCTGGTTGTGCTGCTGCTCCCCATGGCAATGGCATTCGTGCCGCTGGCACTGGCAGAATTTCCCAGTGCAATCGACGCAGCACCTGCTGCTTTGGCACTACTACCGACGGCGACAGAATTGGTGGCAGTTGCACTCGAAGCATAACCCGCAGCTACCGAATTAGCGCCACTGGCAGTTGATGTATTCCCCAAAGCCAGAGTGTTTCTGTGCTGCGCTTTAGCATTATTCCCCAATGCGGTAGACGAATCATTCGTCGCCTGCGCTGCTCTACCCAACGCCAATGAATAATCACCACTGGCTTTGGTATTCGTACCCACTGCAATGGCATCGGTGCTGGTTGCTTGTGTTGCTGTCGCCAGCGCTAAATTCGAATCTGTTGCTGTAGAAGAACCGATTGCAATTGCACGATTACCTGTTGCTTGTGAGGAATGACCGACTGCAAATGCATTGTCACCACTCGCTGTTGCAATATTACCCAACGCCGTCGAATACTGTCCGGAGGCGGTAACTTGGCGACCAATCGCTACCGCAGTATTACCGTCTGCGCTATTCGCCACCCCCAACGTAATTGCCGATGGACCGGTTGCTTTATTTGCTGCGCCAAGTGCAGTTGAATAAAAACCGGTTGCATCATTGTTATTACCAAAAGCGAATGCCATTGCGCCTTCTTGCCCTTCAATACCGGCGATGTTGTTATAACCCACCGCTGTACCGCCGGCATAGGCTTTACTGTATTCACCGATACTCACCGCAGAAGGAAGCATGTTGGTAACCATTTGCCCATTCGTGTTACGGAAGCTCAGTTCACCGCCATCGGTACGATCAGCAATTATCTGAGAAGAAGGGCCAAAATTCGAAGAATAGGCGTGCGCCCCGATTGAAATGTTGCCGCCTTGATTCGTATTCGTTGACTGCGATAAAGCAGCTACGGCTTGCGTACCGATTGCAATGGCATCTGAGGCGGAAGATTGCGCCGCCCACCCCATCGCAATGGCATTTGCGCCGCTCACGCGCGTATCGGAACCGACAGCTACGCCACCGGTGGTATTAGAAACTTTCGCGTTCCAGCCCAATGCGGTTGCCCCGCCGGTTGCTTGCGCCCCTGCACCGATTGCCGTTGCGCCTTCCGCACGCCAATCATCTGCGGCAATCCCTTTTGCACCTGCGCCAATAATCGTTGATCTGTCGCCACCATTGACCACTTTAGTTGCCTGATTTGCACCGCTACCGCCACCGATAACCACATTCGTCACATTATTAGGATCCGTCGTTGGCGCACCACTGCCGTTTACTTGATAGGCAAACGCATTCGAGCCGAACAGTGCCACGGTAACAGCAACAACTGAAACCTTTAAGCTGAATATGAAATGAGAAAATAATTCTCGGTTGACCGCACATTCAATCACATCTCCATTTGATTCGGAAGCCGCTTTACCACGCGCCGTTGCCAACTCCGAAACCACCACAAAAGCTTGCGTTACTTTATTCCAAATGACTTTATAAACTTTATTCATTACTACCCCTCTTTGATTAAGTCGGATTTACATAAAAACCATTTAATACATACATACATACATACATACATACATACATAACAGTAATTTTGGGCGCAAATTAAACCATAATGCAAATAAATTTCAAGTATATTTACATTTGTGTTTTTTGAAAATAACGTTTAACAACAATGAAAAGAAAGTAACCCAACGTGATTTTTACCATGCTTTAGAAATAAATCGGTATATATTCAATGTAAAGAAATAGTCTTATAAAAATAGAAAATTCGCTTAAAATCAATTATTTCAGGCATTCCATTTAGCCTAGAAAAACCTCAACTGGAGCGAGAATCAATGACACACAATAGATGTAAAATATCAAGGTAAATAAATAAAGATAATTAAATTATTGCTATATAAATTTTGTCTATGGCAATAATAAGTATATATAATACATATTAACGACGACTATTTTTCACTGTGTTCATAATCTGGTAATAATAAAAAACCGCACTTGCCGTATTTTTATAGCAAAGTGCGGTTAGCCTGAAAAATAAGTCAATTATTTAGCCGAAATCACCACGCGGCGGTTCGGTTTTAAGCAGTCGCGCAGGGCTTGCCCCTGTTCTGTTTCACAAGCGACTACCTGATCGGCTTTACCACGCCCGATTGCCGTGACCGCACTTGGGGCGAAGCCCTGCTGCACAAAGTAAGCCTTCACCGTATCGGCACGACGCTGCGAGAGCGCCAGATTATAGCTGTCCGATCCCAAACGGTCGGTGTAACCTGAAATTTCAACGGCTTGCACATTCTGTTCTTTTAAATTTTTGATCACGCCGTCAAGGGTCGTTTTGCCTTTGGCATTTAAATTGCCGGCATCAAAATCAAACAGAAAATCACCGGACAGTTCATACTGATTATTACAACCGGTCGGTTTCCAGAAGAACGATTGTGCGTTCATCTCTTTGTCGAACAACACTTTGTATTGGCAGATTTTGTGTTCGCCGTTTTCACGGTAGTTAAACACATAATCCCATTCACGCACCGCAAACAGGCCTTCGCTAAAGTGCGGTCTGCCGATCAGATAATAGAGCTGATCTTTGTTCATGCCTTTTTCGATCATGCGCACGTTGTCCCAATTCGGCCAAATGCCGTATTGCGAGCCGCTGAAATTCACGCCGGCGTCTTCGATTTTCGGCCACACCGGTTCGTCAGTCGTACCGTCGGCTTTAACATCACTCAGGCGGCAACCGGCTAACGCCATTGCGGCAGCCAGTGGTAACAGATATTTTGCACCATTTTTCATTCCATGTTCTCCATTTTATTCTTCGTTAGAAACCGCACTTTGCCTGTTTTATGCAAAGTGCGGTCAGATTTGTTACCACTGATAACCCACACCAACGCCACCGGTCAAATCGCCGCGACTGTTGTGAGAGGCGTTCAGTTTCAGAATCACTTTACCGTTATCCGAAATGCGTGATACCCCTAACGCCACCGCATTTTGCGATTTATGCGCGCCGCCGGCAACCGCCACCATCGAGTGACCCGGCAGGTAGGCTTGCGGCAAGCTCGCCATCGCCGCAGCCGTTGCACCCACACCGTCAATGTCTTTCGCCAAGCCGTCAACTCGGTTACTCAGGCTATTCACATTTCGATTCACCGCATGTAACTGACTACCGTTAACCGCTTGTTTCGAGGTTGCCGAGATTTCACCGTCAGCCACATTGTTGATGGTTTGGTTGTTGGCGTTGATACCGCTGCCGTCAATATAGGTTTTATCCCCCACTTTATAGCTGTTGGCAGTCACGCTGGTAAAGGTCGGTGTATCGCTCATTTTCACCCTGATGTTGCCTTTGCCGTCAGACTCGGTGGAGATATTTTTACCGTCGCCTTGAATATTAACCGCACTTCCCAAGGTCGCTGCATACGCCGTACCGCTGTCCGCGCCGAACGTAATTGGTTTAATCACTTCGTTGTTTAACGCCTTCAGCGCCGTGCCGACATTATTTGCCGTAGTGGTTTTACCGTCGGTTTGGGTGATCACATAGCTTGGCGCCGTGACTTTGCCGTTTTCATCGACAGTCGATCCGCCGCCCAGCGCATCAGCAACCGATTTCGCCGTGCCGTGCAACTGGTTGCCGTTAATCGCATCGGTTGAACCGGCCGCTACCTTGCCTTTCGCCACATTGGTCAACTGCATCGGCTGATCACTGACGATCCGCACTTTGGCAGGTGTAGCCGGTGTGAGGGTTATCGTGCCGTCGGCATTGGTTTGCGAACTATAGAAATTACCGCCGACATTGGTCAGGGAATTGCCGTTACTGTCGAGATATTCCATCGGCAAACCGACCACATCAATTTCATAGCTGTAATTGCCGTCCTGATCTTTGGCTACCGCAGACACTTTGCTGTTGGTACCGTGTTTCACCGTCACTGTTTCGCCGGAAACCACACTAGGCTGTTGCGCAGGATCTTTTTCCGCATCGCCGTCTGTTGCCAATTTCCATTCCACACCGCTGCCGTCGACGCCGTCTTTACCGTCCTCACCTTTCGGCCCTTGAGGACCAACCGGACCTTGATCACCGGTATCACCTTTCGGACCAGTATCGCCGGTATCACCTTTTGGACCTGTATCGCCGGTATCGCCTTTCGGACCGGTATCGCCGGTGTCACCTTTCGGACCTGTCTCGCCGGTGTCGCCTTTCGGACCGGTCTCACCGGTATCACCTTTCGGACCTGTCTCGCCGGTGTCACCTTTCGGACCGGTATCGCCGGTATCACCTTTCGGACCTGTCTCACCGGTATCGCCTTTCGGACCTGTCTCGCCGGTATCACCTTTCGGACCGGTATCGCCGGTATCACCTTTCGGACCTGTCTCACCGGTATCGCCTTTCGGACCTGCCTCACCGGTGTCACCTTTCGGACCGGTATCGCCGGTATCACCTTTCGGACCGGTCTCACCGGTATCACCTTTCGGACCGGTATCGCCGGTATCGCCTTTCGGACCTGTCTCGCCGGTATCCCCTTTCGGACCTGTCTCGCCGGTGTCACCTTTCGGGCCTTTAAAATCCGGATCGTCTTTAATATAGTCTTTATTTAACGAGAAGGTGATTTTTCCACCGTCCTGATCGACATTAATTCCGGTTCCGCCGACTAATTCCAGCGTATCGCCAAACTTAATCGCAAACGGCGTTGTGTTGTTATAACCACCGTGCTCGCCATTGCCACTGGTAAAAATATTCCACATCGGCGCATTTAAAACGCTAAACAGCTGGCTGCCGTTAATCGCATCGGTGCTATTGGCTGAAATCAAGCCCGGTGCAAGGTTTTGCAAGCGGCGGGTTTGCTCGCTGCTGCCAATGCTGACCACGCCACCAACCTTGTCGCCACCGGCAAAATTCAAGGTTAAATTGTTGATAGTGTCTGAAGTATATGTATTGTCAATGCCTTTGGTTGCCGTACTTGCCGCAACGTAAGCAGAAGAATCACCCAAGAAAATCGAGTTTTCAACCGTGGTTTTCACACGATTCCCCAACACAAACACATTTTTGTTTTGCACGCTGTTGTCATAACCGACAATCGCCGAATTCGATGCGTCCACTTCCTCTTCAATACCGTCTGCAGTGGTAATCACGCCGTTGGCATCACGCGTCACCGCCGCACCGCCGAGGTCATTACGCCCCCCTAAGATAAACGAATTGTCGGTAGTGCTGCCGACAGCATTGTTGTTACCCGCCGAGAAGCTGTTCGTACCGGCGACAATCGACGGATCGCCGACCGCACTTGAGCCTTCGCCGCTGACCAGATTGCCGGTACCGATGGAAATGGTATTAGCCGCAGTGGCTTTTGCGCCGTCACCAATGGCAACGGAAGATTCGCCGCTGGCAGTCGCGCGTGTTCCCATCGCCACCGCAGAAGATTCAGAAGCACTCGCTTGTCGACCGACAGCCACGGCATCTGCGCCTGCGGCATTAGCGGTCGTACCTACACCAATTGCATTAGCGCCAGTGGCATTGACCATCGTACCGACTGCTACACTGGAAACGCCGGCAGCGTTGGCACGCATACCCATCGCATTAGCACCTGTAGCGGCAGCAACAGCGGTGTTACCGATCGCAGTAGCGCTCTGAGCACTAGCTTTGGCGGTGTTACCGATGCTGATGGTATTGCTACTCGAAATTGCCTGTCCGGCATTCGCACCGAGAGCCACGTTGTTGTTGCCGGTGACGGTCGTGCCGGCATTGTAGCCGATACCGGTATTGCTGCTGCCATTGACATCACGACCGGCTTGTGCCCCCATAGCGGTGTTAAAGTTACCGGTGCTCAATTGGCCTGAATAAGCACCGAAAGCGGCATTTTCCTCACCGGTGACGCTGCGCAATGACGCCATACCAAAGCCGGTGTTCATGCTGCCGATCAAATCGGTACCGGCATTTTGCGAACCGATAACGGTGTTGCGCATACCGTTTGCATATTGACCCGCATTCTGCCCTACATAAATATTGGCATCCGCCGTTCCACCTGTGGCGGTGCTGTTCGCTCCGGCGCCGGTACCGATCAGAATCGAATGGGGATTTGGCGTAGTCATGTTATTGCCGGCAGCTGCGCCAATCGCAATAATATTATTGACGCTCGCTTGTGCACCACGGCCGATAGCAATGGCATTCGCTGCTGTCGCCTGCGCTACCGTACCCAGCGCAATGGTATCTGCCGCTGAAGCCGTGGTTGAAGCGGTAATAACATTGCTATCATTCAACGTTGCAGATCCCAACGCGAGCGAACGCTCGCCTGAAGCGGTGGCGCTGGTGCCGATGGCAGTGGCTTCAGAAGCTGAAGCGCTGGCTGAGTTACCAACCGCTACCGCACTTTGGCCTGAAGCCGTGGTATCCGTTCCTGCCGCCAAGGCATTCAATCCAGTCGCGCCATCATTTTTGTAGTTGCCTTTTTGTACACCATTGTCGTTGACACTGTAATAATGCGTTCCGGCACTGTCAGCAATCTCTGTTGCCACCGCATACAACTGACTACCGTTGATGGCGTCGGTTGAAGTAGCGGAAATCAAGCCCGGCGCCACATTTTGGATACGACGAGTGCCTTCCGTATTACCGACGCTCACCACACCGACTACATTATCACCACCGGCAAACGCTTTTTCCACACCGCCGATCGTCTCTTTAATGTAAGTGTTATCAATGCCTTTGGTCGTTGCTCCTGCCGCGATATAAGCTGCTTCATTACCTAAAAATACCGAATTATCAACAGTTTGAGTGATGCTATTACCCAAGGCAAAAATGCCTTTTTCCGCACCGTCAATTTTCTGCAATTCATTATTGTTACCAATCGAATAAGAATTGGTGGCGTTGATAATGCTTGGATCCCCAATCGCCCCCGAATTCTCTGCATTGACCTCATTGTCGGTACCGATTGAAATAGCACGTTTTGCCAAGGCTTTGGCGCCTTTACCGATCGCAATCGCACCATCTGCGTCTTCACCCAACTCCGCTTCCGTACCGATCACCACGCCATCATCGGTTCTATCGCCCACTCTGACATTGCTACCAACAATGAAATTATTATTCAGATCTTCGCCCAAATATTTTTCTTTCGGTGCTCGCTGGTATTTGGTGTCTGCCGTGCCGTTGGTAAAATTCTCCGCACCGTCATCGCCGTCGTGGTAAGCAATCACCACGTTGCGTTGCGCCACGTTACCCTCCGAACCTTTCAGCTCGTTGAAATTACCGATCACGACATTTTCATTCGCATTTTCTACGGTGTTATAACTACCGGTAATAATGGTGTTATCAATATTGGTTCCGGTGTTACGATAGCCCGACAAGCCGTTAAAGGCGCTGAATCCACCGTAGCCGTCAGTCACATTTTGCCCATTATTCAAATAACTGAAGTTGCTGTCCGGTTGGCTGCCGGTCAAACGGTTGCCGACACCGGTCAGGGTTGAGAATAAGGCATAATCGGCATGGTTTGCCGCACCAATTGTGCCGACCGAACCCAGTTCGCCAAGATTTGCAATGTCTGTCAGGAATTTTTGCGGGTCATTAATACTTTCCAAGCCGAGAAAACCGCCCAACCAGCTCACGCCTCGATTTGGGTCATACAAATCCAAATAACTGTTTCTGACACTATTGCCCACCCCAACTTGGATCACACCGTTACTGCCTTCAATCTTATTGGCAACCCCGTTAATAATGCTGGACATACCGTCAAAATATTTCGGCGTGGTATTGTCTGCGAACATTGATGTGCCGGTAATATGGTTCCACGAACCGGAAATGGTTGAGGCAAAACCGCCGGCGGTAAAGTCCATAAATCCTAAACTGACTTGCCGTCCGTTATTATTGATCACCGAAGCCGTACCGATAATGGTACTGTAGGTCGCACCGCCATAGGAGTTGGTACCAACGGTCGTAGAACCTCGATAATTTTGGTTATTGGCGCCATTGTAAAGCGGATTGTTACGGTGTCCGATATCAATGGCATTTTCCGTTGAATAAGCCCCTGCACCGATGGAAATCCCCGGAGTCGGATTCGGCGTATTGATCGGCGTACCGAAAATAGGCACGGTTTTGCCGGCACGATCATTAGAAGCCACTGCGCCTTTACCAATCGCAATTCCGTTTGCCTGATGATACGCTCTGGCACCTTCACCGATAGCGACACTGCTCTCCGTCCCTGCCGTCGCTCTGCCAACAGCGACCGCACCTTTAACCGCACTTGAGTTTGCGCCTAGTGCCGTCGCGCCCTCCCCTCTGGCATTGGCATTATAGCCAAGCGAAGCTGCATTTTCAGCGCTGGCTTTCGCCGCGCCACCTATTGCGGTGGCGCGAAGTGCGGTTGCTGTGGCGGTATTACCGACAGCAGTCGCATTTTGTTCTGTCACCGCTGCAGTCAACGTGTTTAACGCTGTTTTCAGTGTCGTTTCAGTGCGAGTTAATTCCGTCAGTTCTGTGTTTAATGTGGTTATGGTCGCCGTTGCTTCATCAAGTTCTGTTTTATACTGCGCTTTTAAGGTTACATCTGTTTCATTACGCCATTTTGTTGCTTTCGCATCTTTATCTGCCGTTGCGGTTGCCAACTGCTGTTGTTTCGTCACGATATTGGTTCGCGCAGTATTCAACTCGGTCTGTTTGGTATCAATATCTTTCAGCGTCTGTGCCGCTGCCAATGCGCCGGCTCTTGCACCACCGCCAATCGCCACATTGTATTTACCATAAGCAACTGCACCGTTACCTTCGGCAATAGCATTTTCGCCATATGCCTTGCTGTTATAGCCGCTTGCAATCGAATAGGAACCGGCAGATTTGGCATTCACCCCAACCGCTTGCCCTACTGCGCCAACTGCACCGTTATTGCTAGAGTTATCATTCGGATTGTTAGCTACGCCACTGTTAATGCTGAGATAGCGCGGTTTGTTTGCATTAATCGCTTCAAAAGCACGATATAGCTGGCTGCCGTTCACGGCATCAGTGCTACCTTGAGCCACCAATCCGGTGGAGACCCCTTGAATACGACGGTTGCCGACAGCCACAACACCGTTCGCTGCCGAGGCGCCGCTGAATTTAATGGTTTGATTAAACAGAGTTTGCTCGGAATAATCGACAATGCCCGCTGTCGTTGCCCCTTTTGCCGCCGTTGCATTGGATTGGTTGCCTAAATAAACCGAATTGGCGACATTGGCGTTAATGTTGCTTCCCAATACAAAGGTATTCGCGGCATTTAGTGTATTGCCTGAACCCACTGCTGCCGAGTTAATCACCGCTGTATTACGAATGCTATTGCCATAACCAATCAAGGCAGTCCGACGATTGGCAACGCCGTCATTTAATTCCGATTTATTGCCTTCGCCAAACGCATACACATTGCTGTCACGCACCGTATTGGAAATACCGTAAACCGCACTTCCCGTTGTGGTTGTGGTATCGGCAACTTTGGTCGTTTCGCCTAACGTATTGCCATAACCGGCAACGATAGCATTTTGCACCGCGCCGACCACGGTATTTTGATAACCGTTGACCGTTGTTTGCGTTACTTTGTTGCTGCCATCGCCCAGCGTATTCGAATGTCCGGTCACGCTGCTGCTTGCCGTATTGGCTTTAATCGTGTTTGAGTTTCCGGTGACAGTCACGCCGCTGATATTATTGCTTGCTACCGTATCTGCCAACGTCTTATTACTGTTACCGGTTACAGTAACGCCTACCAGCTTGCCGGCAAGGTTGTTAGCAGTTCCGTTGACGACGGTGGTGGTCACGGCATTGGTGCCGTCGCCTAAAATATTATTCACCCCGTCAACGTTACTGGTTGTGACACTGCCGTTTACGGTATTTGCCCGACCAGTGATTGAAACCTGTGAGATTGCGCCTGTGCCTTTCACGCCTGTTTTATTGCCCGAACCGGTCACGGTCACACTGCTCAACGTGCCGCCAAGTGCGGTATTGTCAACACCGTTGACCACGGTTTTAGTCACAGCATTGGTGCCGTCACCCAGCGTGTTACTCACCCCATCAATATTGCTGCCGCTGACCTTGCCTTTTACGGTATTCGACATACCGCTCACGGTGGTTGTCGTCACGGCATTGGCACTGCCGTCGCCGATAATATTGCTGTTTCCGCTGACCGCAACGCCGTTTACATTGCGGTAAATCGTATTGCTGTTGCCGCTGACGGTGGTATGTTGTATTTTTCTTGCTGCGTCCGCACCGGCTTGAGCCGTGTTTAAAATCCCGATTTTATTGGCAGAACCGACAATTTGGCTATCTTCGGTTTTTAACACTTGGTTTACTGTTCCGCTGACAGTGGTTCTGGCAACCGTATTTGCCGGTGTGGCATTTAGCTCATCTGTTGCTTTAGTTATGCCGATTAAATTGCGTGAACCGTCAATATGCACTTCGCTGTTCGATGCTGCCAAGGTATTTTCATTGCCTTGAATACTGACTTTTTGGTTGCTGTTGCCCAGCGTATTTTTATAGCCTGACACCGAACCATAAGTACTGCCTGCACCGACGGTATTACTGTTGCCGACAACCGAGGTGTATTGTGCGGCATTATTAATTATATTTGACGTACCGATGGCAATCGCTTGTGTTGAGTTGGTGATCGTTGAATTGGCACCAATCACAATCGAGGAATTACCCGTACTTGCACTGGCATTGGTGCCAATCGCAATCGTGTTGGTTCCGCCTGCTGTCGCACCCTCACCACAAGCAATGGTGTTTGTGCCGCTTGCTGTACCGACCGCCGTTGCACCGTTCATACAAATTGCATTCGCTGCTTGTGCGACCGGTGTCAACGCAAATCCGGCAAAAAACAAGCCGGACAGCAAAAGTGCGGTTCGGCTTATTACTTTTCCGCTTGGATTGGAATGTGAGCGTGCGCTACGGGAATAGCCGCTTGCCAATTCTGATACTGCTACCCAACTCTGGGTTGATTTGTTCCAAATTACTCGATAAACCTTATTCATATAGCCTCCCGGAAACGCTCCATTAGAAATAAAATAAACGTAAAAAATCTCAACCACACCTTGAGTTTTTAAAATTGCGAGTAAAAACAAGGTGTAAATAATTACCTTATTATCACTTGCCAGTAAAAATTTACAATGTTTAATTTTCTACTTTACAATAACCCAATAACCGATTGTTTTATAAACGAGGAAAGCAACTGAATTTTATTGTTTCGTTCTTAACAGAGAAAAAAAGCAGAAAACCAATGGTCAGTTTTCTGCTTTTTTTTAAATCAGGAATTTTGAATGCAAAGAAAAATCACTTGCATGATGACAAACCACGGCCTATCTTATTCTGAGGTTTGATTCTTTTGATTAATAATTTATCCGTTTTAATAAAAATAGAGTCGAATAATGGAGTAATACGTTACCAATAAAAACCGCACTTTGTTATGTTAGGCAACAAAGTGCGGTTCAGCTGAATTTGATCGTTCACTTTTTCGGATCAGACTTCCGATTATTTGGCCGAAATCACCACGCGGCGGTTCGGTCTCAAACAGTCACGCAGGGCTTGTCCCTGCTCCGTTTCACAAGCTACCACTTGATCGGCTTTGCCGTGCCCGACTGCAATCACGTTATCCTCGGCAAACCCGTGCTGTACCAAATACGATTTGACCGTATTTGCCCGACGCCGTGACAAATCCATATTATAGCGATCCGAGCCCAATCGATCGGTATAACCGTCGACTACGATTTGACTCACTGCCTGAGATTTCAGACCGGCAATCACACCGTCAATCGCCGATTTGCCTTTATTGCTCAGCGTAGCCGAATTGAAATCAAACAAGAAATCACCGGACAGCTCGTACTGATTATTACAACCGATCGGCTTCCAGAAGAACGATTGCGCATTCATCTCTTTGTCGAACAACACTTTGTATTGGCAAATTTTGTGTTCGCCGTTTTGACGGTAGTTAAACACATAATCCCACTCGCGCACGGCAAACAGGCCTTCCGCATAGTGTGGGCGGCCGATCAAATAGTAAAGCTGATCTTTGTTCATGCCTTTTTCGATCATGCGCACGTTGTCCCAATTCGGCCAAATACCGTATTGCGAGCCACTGAAGTTCACCCCGGCATCTTCGATTTTCGGCCAGACCAGTTCGTCAGTCGTACCATCGGCTTTCACATCACTTAATCGGCAACCGGTTAAGGTTGCGGCAACTACCAATGACAATAATAATGCCGATAATTTAAATTTTTTCATTTTGCTCGTCCTATTTTTAAATTGGCGGAAGATAAACCGCACTTTAAATATCAAGTGCGGTTTTCGATTTTATTACCACTGATAACCGACACCAATGCTGGCGCTGGTATCGTTTTCGCTGTTGGTCGCACCGGTCAGTTTCACAATCACTTTACCGTTGTCACTAATGCGTGACACCCCTAATGCGATTGCATTTTGACCACGGTGCGTACCGCCGGCAACTGCCACCATGGAATGACCCGGCAAGTAGGCCTGCGGCAAACCGGCTGCCGCCATGGCAGAAGCCGTACCTGCACTGGCGCGACTGTCAACTTTGTTGATACGGTTGTTCAGATTGCCGCTCACCGCATTCAACTGATTGACGTTCACCGCATCAGTACCGTCAACACCGGCCGCAATGTTAGTTAAACGATTTCCACCGTTATTCAAACCGTTCGCCGTCAAGGAAACCGTGCCGTTACCGCCACCGCTGATCGTTACCCCGTTGGTATCGACTTTGGTGTTGCCGGTGGTCACGCTATCTACATTCAAATCACGGTTTAGGGTCACTTGAACCCCGTTTTCCGTTGTTTTGGTGGTGATATTGCTATCGCCGGTAATGGACACGGTATCACCCAATTGACGGTTTACCAAACTTCCGCTATCGGCATTGAAATTCAAACCTTTGCTGATTGCAGCGGTATTTTTCTCAATGTTGGCGGTATTGGCGGCAATGTTTGTCGTATTCGTTGCCACATTTTGGTTGGTGGTATACAACTGGCTGCCGTTCACCGCATCGGTGCTGTCTACGGCGATATCACCGTTTGCCAGACCGCTGATTTTGTTGGTAGCGGAATCGGTTACGACAGAACCTACGGTTGTTTTGTCAAAGCTGACTTCTTTCGCCGTTGCTACGGTATATTCCACGCCGCCTTTATCGTTGGTTCCCGTTGTCACCACAACATTGTCACCGGCAACTACGGAGCTGTGTTGACCGGCTTGCTGCGCCACTTGATATAGCTGGCTGCCGTTCACAGCGTCAGTGCTGGTAGCAGAAATATCACCTGCTGCTACGCCGGTAATTTTGTTGCCGCCGTTATTCAGACCGTTTTCCGTGATGCTCACATCACCGACGGTCAAACCGTCTTTGTTCAAGGCAACATTGTCGCCGACTGTCACACCGTTATTATTCACCACGGTATCACCGGCAGTCACACTGTCCACATTCAAGTCTTTTGCAGTCGCAACGGTGTAAACGGTTTGACCGTTCGCGCCGGTTTCGCTGCTGACTTCAATGTTATCACCGGCAACTACTTCCGTCTTAGCGGCCTTCAGATCATTTTTGGCAGTTTCCGACAAATCAATGCTGTAATTGGTCACGCCGTTGGCATCGGTTTGCCCTGCTTCAACCGCAATCAGGTCAGAACCGCTAACTGTGGTTTTTTCCGCATTGACAACATAAGTAGTGCCGTTTTCAGGATTCGTCGTTTTGCTGATTGTGACGTTATTTCCCTGCTCAACATTAACCTTGCTACCGGCAAGATATTGATTCAGTTGTCCGACATTAACCGCGTCCGTATTATCCACACCGTCCGCCACATTGGTAATGCGCTGCCCGCCGGCGTTAATACCGTTATTGTTGATGGTCACTGGACCGACGCTTAAGGTATTCGCCGTTATGTTACCTGCAGTCACGCTGTCGAACGTAACATCTTTCGCCGTCGCAATCTTGATTCCTTCATCTTCCGCCGTCAACTCAATATTGTCACCGGTAATGAAGTTCGCCGTGTTACTGGCTTGATTAATGGTTTTCACGTCAGTGCCGTCGATTTGCGTCACCACAGTTTGCAGTGCACTGTCAGCTTTGGCTAAGCTGTCTTTTGCCGCTTGCGACAAATCAATAGCATAGTCGGTTACATTATTCGCATCTTTCGTGCCTGCGGTTACCGTCACCGCACTTGAACCAGCCGAAGCCGAAGCGCCGTCGGCATTAACAGTATAAGTGGTCACTGTGCCTACGGTTTCACTGTCAACCGTAGCATTGGTTCCGGCCACTACTTCCGTCGTGCCGCCACCGACATTGATAATGGCATTGTTCAGCTGATCCAAGTTAACCGCATCGCTACCGTCCGTACCGGCTGCAACATTGGTGATTTTGCTGCCGCCGGCATTGATGCCATCGTTGTTGATGGTCACCGGACCTGCCGTCAATAGATCAGTAGTCACGCTGGTAAAGGTCACATCTTTCGCCGTTGCAATCTTGATTCCTTGATTTTCCGCCGTCAACTCAATATTGTCACCGGTAATGAAGTTCGCCGTGTTACTGGTTTGATTAATGGTTTTCACATCAGTGCCGTCAATTTGCGTCACCACGGTTTGCAGTGCGCTGTCAGCTTTGCTCAGGCTTGCTTTCGACGCATCAGACAAGTCAACCACATAATCGGTTACGTTATCGGCATTTTTGTCCGCCGCGTTCACCGTCACCGCACTTGAACCTGCCGAAGCGGAAGCACCGTCGGCATTCACGGTGTAAACGGTTTGACCATCAGCGCCGGTTGCCGAATCAACACTGGCAATATTGCTACCGGCTTCCACTTCGGTTTTCGACGATTTGGCCACGACAGACAGTTGATCTTCTGTCGCTGCTTGACCACTGGTAATATTAGTCGGATCAAAGGTTGTGTTGGTCAAACCACCGATCGTACCGGTTGTGCCGTCAATGGTTACCGGATTGCCGTTGGCGGTATCACCGATTACGACTTTATTAGCTAAATTGAAAGCCACATTATCAGCATCGTCTGTTTTGCTGATGATGATATTGCCGTCGGTGTTGTTCAAATCAACCGTTTCGCCCGGCGCTACATTGCTGCCGTTTTCACCGTTAGCAGTCAGATTCCAGCCTTTGGAAGCCACATCTGCTACCGCATACAACTGGCTGCCGTTAATCGCATCGGTAGAGGTTGCACTGATTTGACCCGCTGCCACATTTTTGATTTGGCGTTCGGCACCGGCTGCCCCCACCGACACGATCGAACCATCAGTTAAGGCATCAGAACCGGCAAACGCCCCGTAGGTCACATCGTTAACGGTGGCTTCGATAGTTTGCACATAGGCATCGGCGGTTGAATCATTGCCCAACACCACCGCACCGCTCATGCCTTGATCGACGGTAACGTTGTTGCCGACCACAAACACATTGCTGTCTTGTACACTGTTGTTGTAACCGACAATCGCCGAGTTGGACGCGTCCACTTCGTTTTGAATGCCGCCTGCAGTGGTAATCACGCCGTTGGCATCACGGGTAACGGCTTCGCCACCCAGATTATTGCGCCCACCCAAGATAAACGAATTGTCGGTAGTGCTGCCGACGGCATTGTTGTTACCCGCCGAGAAGCTGTTCGTACCGCTGACAATCGACGGATCGCCGACCGCACTTGAGCCTTCACCACTGACCAGATTGCCGGTACCGATAGAAATGGTATTGGCCGCAGTGGCTTGTGCGCCGTCACCAATGGCAACGGAAGATTCACCGCTGGCAGTCGCGCGTGTCCCCATCGCCACCGCAGAAGATTCAGAAGCATTCGCTTGACGCCCGACAGCCACGGCATCTGCACCTGCGGCATTGGCGGTCGTACCTACACCAATTGCATTGGCACCGGCGGCATTTGCCATCGTACCGACTGCCACGCTGGAAGCGCCGGCAGCATTGGCACGCATACCCATCGCATTAGCCCCAATTGCGGTAGCAACAGCGGTATTACCGATCGCGGTAGCGCTATTGGCACTGGCTCTGGCGGTATTACCGATACTGATAGTATTGCTGGTTGTAATCGTCTGCCCTGCATTCACACCCAGAGCTACGTTGTTGCTGCCGGTGACGACCGTACCGGCGTTATAACCAATACCGGTATTATTATCACCATTGACACGACGACCGGCTTGCGCCCCCATGGCGGTGTTAAAATTGCCGGTGCTCAATTGGCCTGAATAAGCACCGAAAGCGGCATTTTCCTCACCGGTTACGCTACGCAGTGACGCCATACCAAAGCCGGTGTTCATGCTACCGTTCAAATTGGTACCGGCATTTTGCGAACCGACAACGGTGTTGCGCATACCGTTGGAGAACTGACCGGCATTTTGCCCCACATAAATATTGGCATCCGCCGTTCCACCTGTGGCGGTGCTACTTGCACCGGCATTGGTACCGATCAGAATCGAATGGGGGTTTGGCGTAGTCATGTTATTGCCGGCAGCTGCGCCAATCGCAATAATATTGCCGGCAATCGCTTGTGCACCACGGCCGATAGCAATGGCATTCCCCGCTGTCGCCTGCGCTACCGTACCCAACGCAATGGTATCTGCCGCCGAAGCGGTGGTTGAAGCGGTAACAACATCGCTATTATTCAGAGTCGCAGAGCCCAATGCGACCGAACGCTCACCGGAAGCGGTGGCGCTGGTGCCGATGGCTGTTGCTTGTTTAGCTGAAGCATTTGCTGCAGAACCGATAGCTGTAGCATGTGTTTGTGCCGCTTGGGATTCACGTCCCAGTGCAATAGACTGAATACCGCTTGCAACAGATTGCACACCACCGGCAATACTATATTTCGCACTCGCCGTTGAACTTGCACCTAATGCCGCTGCCGACTCTCCGGAAGCATTCGCGCCGCTACCAAACGCCGCACTGTCACCGCCGCTGGCTTTCGCCTTGCGCCCAACCGCAGTCGCACCATTTGCACTTGCGTTAGTTTCTTCACCCAACGCCGTAGCCGCGATGGCACTGGCACTGGCATAAGATCCCATGGCAACGGTTGCCTGACCTGACGCGGTAACCGCACTACCAATTGCCACAGCCCCCAAACCGCTGGCATCGGCTTTATTACCCACTGCCGTCGCCTCTTGGCCGGCGGCTGTTGTATTCACACCGGCAGCCAACGCACGTAAACCGCTAGCACCGTCGTTGTTATAGTTGCCGCCTTGCGTGCCGTTGTCGTTGACGCTGTAATAGTGAGTCGCACTTCCTGCCACTTCAGAAGCCACAGCATACAACTGACTACCGTTAATCGCATCGGTAGACGTCGCGCTGATCTCACCGGCGGCAACATTTTGGATACGGCGCTCGCTGCCTGCCGAACCTACTGTGACCACACCATTGGCGGTTTCACCGGCAAAGCCGCTATAAGTCATGCCGTTTACAGTCGCGCTGGCAACCGTGCCGCTATCGCCGGCAGTGGTGGTGGTGCCGTTTGCACCGGCCGCATCTTTATTGAATGTACCGATGGCCGAGCCTGCGGCAGCCGCAGCGTTATCGCCCAGATAAACACTGTTTGCCACATCGGCGGTAACGCTGTTACCCAATACTTGCAGATTGCTGGCAGTCACCTCATTTTGGTTACCCACTACGCGCACGTTGCCGACATCGCTGACGGTATTGTAGGAACCATGAATACCGCTAAGGCTATCTTCAGTAGTGCCACCGGTAGCCTCCTTGCTGACGTTGATCACGGTATTGTGATCACCGATAATACTTAAAGTTTCGGTATTAGTGACGTCATTATTCGCACCAAAAATACCGATATCGTTGGACAAATCACCGTTCGCACCTTTGTTGACCGTATTTGAACCGCCCACGATAAAGGTATTGCGCGAATCGGTAACACTATTTTGACCGCCGGTCACACTCACGCCGAATGAATTGTTGACGATATTTTGCGTACCGTAAACGCCTACTCCGGCAGAGGTCAAAATATTAACCTCATCGGCTTTCACCGTGTTATCCGAACCGATCACCGAAGCGGCGAAGTATTTTTCAACGGTATTGCCGCCACCAACAACCAAGGTATTGGTGCTACGGGTGGTGGTGTTGTCTTGACCGAAGGTATTGTTGTTACCGCTACCCAGAATGGTGGAATATTGGCCGCTGACAACATTGCCGCCCCCAACAGCGGTGCTGTTGGCATTACTGGCGTCAACGCTGGTGGCTGCGCCCACTGCAATGGAATTATCACCGTCTACTTGAGCACCATAACCGGCGGCTAAAGAAGTACTGCCGGTTGCTTGTGCGGTCGCCCCCACAGCCGTAGATTGATTGCCGGTAGCCGAAGCCCTGCGGCCTACTACCGTAATTTCTGTTTGCGTACGATCCGTACCGGCAACCGCACCGTTACCTACCGCAACCGATTGGGTGCTATTCATGGTAATGTTGCTGCCCAAGGCATTGTTGCCTTCGCCATTAACTGTCGTGCTTGCCCCAATCGCAGTTGATTGGCGACCATTCACGGTAGTGTTTGCCCCAATAGCCGTTACAAAATTAGCATTACCTGCCGTCACATTATTACCGATAGCGATACCGCTTCTACCGGTAGCGCTGGCACCGACGCCAGCGGCTAACGCATTGACGCCGGTTGCCCCATCATTATCGTAGTTATTTCCTACCGTACCGTTATCGTTGACACTGTAATAATGCGTCAAGTTTTCTGCCAGTTCGTGGGATACTTGATACAGCTGGCTGCCGTTAATCGCATCGGTAGACGTCGCGCTGATTTCACCGGCGGCAACGTTGATGATTTGCCGCTCTTTACCTTGTGCGCCCACGCTCACTACGCCGTTTTCGGCACTACCGACGCCGGCAAAACCGCTATAAGTGATGCCGTTAACGCTTGCTTCATTTACCGACGTCGCCGCACGATCCGTAGCATCATTACCGAGAATAACGCTGTTGTCTTGACTGGACGTCACGTCGTTGCCGACCACAAAAGTGTTGTTGTTGGCAACGATATTGTTATTACCCAATACATAAGATTCTGTGCCGCTAACTGTGCTCGGATCACCAATTGCGCCCGAACCTTCGCCGCTGACCACATTGCCGGTACCGATAGAAATAGTATTGGCTGCCGTGGCTTGTGCGGCATTACCGATAGCAACCGCATTTTCACCGCTTGAAACAACATCCGTACCAATCGCCACTGAATAATCACCCGTCGCATTTTCCAATGGGTGCACAGATTCCACTGCGGCACGACTATTGGTTTCGTGTTTCCAAGCGGTTACTGTTTCGGTATTCGAGCCGATAGCCACTGCGCCTTTACCGCTTGCGACCATACCATAACCACTCGCCACTGATTTATCACCGGAAGCCAATGACATCGCGCCTGATGCTAAAGAATATTTCCCTAACGCCTCTGACAACGTGCCAAGTGCGGTTGAATAAGCTTGCGTACTTCTCGCGGTTGCACCTACTGATAAAGACAACTCACCAAAAGCACGCGCTTGGTTGCCTAATGCAGTAGTATTAAAATTGTCTGCTTTTGCACCTGCACCAAAAGCACTTGATCCAATTTGTGCTGCACTCGATTGCGCGCCAACCGCTGTTGACAACGTTTCTGTACTTTTGGCTTTTGTACCAATCGCAATGGCTTGTTGTGAAATGGCTTGGGCTTCGCTACCCATGGCAATCGCACCTTCATACTGTGCTTTTGAATCTAAGCCTACTGCAATAGCACCCTTACTTTTATTTACTTCATCATTATTGGTTTCAAGATCAAAGGTATTAACTACGGTGGCATTATTCCCGATGGCAATGGTATTCCAGCCGTTTGATGTCGCGGTATCACCGATAGCCAAGGATTTTTGTTGTAACGCTTTTGCATTTTGACCTAATGAAATCGAACCTTCGCTGATACTTTTGGCATTATTACCAATAGCAACGGCGCCGGTGCTTGAATATTCTTTTGCTAAATTAGCTGTTCCTGAATTTGCCGCATACCATTGGTTGGTTTCTACCGTCGCGCCAGAGCCAATCGCGATTGCATTTTTTGCTTCTTTCGATGTGTTTGCACTACTACCCTGCGCAATGCTGGAACCGCCGGTAGCGGAAGCCGCTAAACCAATTGCAATATCACCGGCAACCGTGCTTGCCGAACCGTCTACGCCCGCAACCGATCCTGTACCGAATGCGATTGAATCATCGCCGAAGGATTTAGCTCGTTGTCCAATAGAGGTGGAGCGGTTTACCGTATCGCCCGTTTTCCCCATGTCTGAGCCGGCGGCATGACCCAGAGCGATATTATTATCGCCGTGAGTACCAGCTCCGGCATAAAAACCAGAGGATACATTTTGGTTACCTTGGCGTTGCATACCCGCTTGCAAGCCAGTAGATGTATTGGCGCTGCCGGTTGAATTGCGACCAGCCAACTGCCCCACGGAAACGTTGACATCACCTGTTACACTGGAGCCAGCACCATTACCAATCGAAACGCTATGACCTTGGGCATTAATATAAGGCGCAAAACCTACCGCGGTAGAATTTGAGCCAGCACGCAAACCAATAGCAATGTTTTGCGTCCCTGTTGTCAAATTATTGCCGGCTTCTTGTCCAAGCAGCACATTGGTGCTAGCCGTCGTACCTTTACCTGCCTGATGACCAATAATTACATTACTGGAAGCACTGCCGGTGGTATTGCCGCTGGTTAGCATACCCGCCTCAAAACCCAACAGCACGTTATGGCGGCCACGCACATTCGTACCCGCATTAGTACCGACATTTACATTTTGGATATTATAATTATCAACCGTACCGCTGCCTGCATTTTCACCGATGGAAATCACGCGTCCGCCGTCCGCTGTTGCCCCGCTTCCCAATGCAATATTATTTTGTTTGCCGATCCACACATCTCGTGCGGCGCCGGCGGCTCTTAAATCCTGCATATCCGCCCGACCAGCACTGGCATTAGAACCAATGGCAATTGAGCCGGTTGTTTTCGCACCAGCTTTCGAGGTCGCACTTGAACCAATCGCAATGCTGCTATCTACTGCGCTACCATTTAATTCCGTCCCAGCCGCATAGGCAGAAACGCCGCTAATTGCCATAGATAACATTAAAAAGACTTTACTCAACGAGAAGGCTCTTGGTCGGCCGCCTACTGAAACGCTTTTGCTTTCACCGGCCGCCTTTGCTTCATTTGAAGCCAATTCTGATACAACGACCAGCGCTTGTTTTGCCGTACTCCAGATAACTTTGTAAACCTTATTCATAAAAAAGCCTCCTTATAAAGAATAATTACTTACCCACAACAAATCTTTGTTGCGAATAAATAATACAAACTGACAATTGATCAAATAATAAACCAATTAGTAAAATTGTGTTCATTAAACCATAATTAAAGTAGTCACACTACATTAAAGTCTATTTTTCAACCCAAAAAGTTAAAAAATAGACTCCATTTGTTTTTTTTTTGAGCGATTGTAAATTTAAATATTCTTTAAAGATATAAAAAAAGTGCGGTTTAATAACCGCACTTCATATAAAGGAATTTTTACCGAATTCGGGTTGAATGATCAGGCTTGTTCGCTGTCAAACCAACCGCGGATAAACTGAATGGAGAGGAAAAGCGTGATCAGCAGCAGGAAATATAATACATAGCTGGCGATCGGCAAACCGGCGCTGGCATTTTGATCCACTTCTTTCATTGACGTCATATTGCGGAACTCGTCGAACATCACTAAACGCCAGCCGTAATATTTCACCTGCACCGTTTTTTTATCCACCGCAAAGCCTTGCGCTTTGGCCTGCAAATCCGCCGAGTTAAATTTGAAATAGAACGGAAAACCCCAACGGGTATCTTCGTTGCGGTACACCATCACTTTTTCGGTTTTCGGCGCTTGGGTGTAAATATAATACACATCACGGGTCGGGCCGTCCGCCGGATTGGCTTTGGTGATCGGGCCGTCTTTGTCCACCCGCTTCACTTCCACACCGGTAATCTGGGTGACTTCATAGTGCGGAAAATAAAAATTGACCGTGGCAAACAACACGCCGTGAATCAACAACGCCACTAAGATAAAAAACAGTTTAACCGAACTGCGAAACGTAAATTTAGCCATAACTTTCCCCTTTGTTATTCGTTTAGGCTTGTCGGGCGGTCAACAGGTTGACCTTAAACAAACGCTCAAAATTTTGTGTAGTAATCTGCGCCATTTCGACCGCACTTACCCCTTTTAACACCGCCAAATACTCACACACTTCGCGCACATACGCCGGTTGGTTCTGTTTGCCGCGATACGGCACCGGCGCCAGATACGGCGAATCGGTTTCCACCAGCAGCCGATCCAGCGGTACGCTTTGAATCACATCGCGAATCTCCTGCGCATTGCGAAAGGTAATGATGCCGGAAACGGAAATATAGAATCCCAATTCCAGTGCCTGATCCGCCGTCCATTGATTTTCGGTGAAGCAATGCATTACCCCACCGCACTTTTGCGCACCGCCTTGTTTTAACAAATCAATCGTATCTTCACGCGCCGCACGGGTATGGATAATCAGCGGTTTGTTCAATTGCTTGGCAATCTCGATTTGCTCAGCAAAAATCCGCTGTTGTTTGGCTTTATTATCGGCACTGTAGTAATAGTCCAAACCGCACTCGCCAATCGCAATCACTTGCGGATTTTGCGCCAAGCGCCGCATTTTTTCGCCGTCAAAGGCTTCGTCTTCCACATTCAACGGGTGCACGCCGCAAGACAACGACACGTCTTGTCGCTGCGAAAGTGCGGTCTGCAACCGTTCGAAACCGCTCAAGGTGGTGCTGATCGACAGCAGATGTTGCACATCGCGCTGTTTGGCTTTTTCCACCACCTCGTCCATATTTTGATGCAGATTTTCATAATCTAAACTGTCCAAATGACAGTGTGAATCGACAATAAACACTTATACCTCAATATTCTGTTCAAAAACTTGCATAATTAATTTGCTTAAACAATCCAACACCATCAACTCTTGGTTGACGGCATTGATTTGGCTGAAATCCTGCCGCAACTGCAAAATTAACTGGTTGCCGTGCAAAAGTGCGGTCTGCGGCAAACGTTGGCTAAACTGCTCAATGCCGTTGGCAATATCCTGATTAATCCAGCCTTGTTTGATATGCAATTTACATTTCAGGCTGTCACTGAAAAACGACGACAGCCAATTTAACTGGCGTTGCAACAACATCTCATCTTTAAAGGCAAACTGCTGCAAAAACGGTTCGAGTTGGCGCTGTTGATAAAACAGCCAAAACTGGCGTAAAAACTGTTTGCGCAGCGGCAGCCACGCTTTTTGCAGCGCATTCAACGCCGCTAACGGGCGGTTGTAATTGACCCGAAGTGCGGTGTCCAAATCCTCGTCCGTCGCCTCGATTTGTCGGCGCAACCAACTTTTCGCCAATGTTGGCGACGGTGCAGTCAACGTCCACACTTGGCAGCGGCTGTAAATGGTCGGCATTAACGGTGCCGCCAAATCCGCCAACAGCAAGAAATAGGTTTTCTCGCTCGGCTCTTCCAAGGTTTTTAACAGCGCATTCGCCGCCGCTTCGCTCAACAATTCCAAATTCGGCAAATACACCACTTTATTGCCGTCCTGCCGTGCGTATTGCTGCAATGCGGCGATCAGCTCGCGCACCTGATCGATCCCGATATTTTTACCGTCCTGCAACAGCAGTTGATGAAAATCCGGATGATTGCCGCTGGCAAACAGTTGGCAGTGCTGACACTGACCGCAGGTTTGCAAACCGCTTTTTTGTTCGCACAACAATCCGGCGGCAATGCTTTGCAACAACTGCTCACTGCCCAAGCCCTGATCGCTTTTGAACAGCAAGGCGTGATGCCCGTGCCCGTCGGCGAAAGTGCGGTCTAACTGTTGCAGCAGCGGCTCAAACCAAGGATACATTTTTAGCGTTCCTGTTTTGCCAACCAAGCACTGACCGCACTTTGCACGGCAGCACTGACCTGTTCGATCGATTGTGCGGCATCAATCAAAATCGCATTCGGATCGGCGGCAACCAATTCCAAATAACGTTGACGGGTGCGCTGGAAAAAATCCAGTTGCAATTGTTCGATCCGATCCAGTTCGCCACGGCTTCTGGCACGGCTCAAGCCCAATTCGGGATCGATATCCAAATACAGGGTTAAATCCGGTTTAAAATCGCCCAATACCGTGTCGCGCAAGGTCGCCAGCAAAGTGCGGTCGATTTGCCGTCCGCCGCCCTGATAAGCCTGCGACGACATATCGTGCCGATCGCCTAACACCCATTTACCGCATGTTAACGCCGGACGAATCACATTTTCCACCAGCTGAATCCGTGCCGCATACAGCATTAACAGTTCCGCTTTATCGCTGATCACTTCCTTGCCGTCGCCGAATTTGATCAGTTGGCGCAATTTTTCCGCCAACGGCGTGCCGCCCGGTTCTCGGGTGAATTCAACCTGATCAATACCGTTCGCCTGCAATGCCTTCAGCACCGCCTCACGCGCGGTGGTTTTTCCTGCACCTTCCAGTCCTTCCAAAACAATAAACTTACCGCACTTTTGCATATTAGTTTCCATTTTTTTGCGTGCGCAACCATTTCAGATATTGCTGCACCGCTTGATTGTGTTCGGCTAAGGTGTTGCTGAATTTATGTCCGCCGCTGCCGTCCGCCACAAAGTAAAGTGCGGTGGTTGCCGCCGGATGCGCCACCGCTTGCAGCGAGGCTTCGCTCGGCATCGCAATCGGCGTCGGCGGCAAGCCGTCGATTTGATAGGTATTGTACGGCGTTTTTTCGTCCAAATCTTTACGCCGGATATTGCCGTTATAATTGTCACCCATGCCGTAAATCACGGTCGGATCGGTCTGCAAGCGCATACCGCGTTTCAAGCGGTTGACAAACACGCCCGCCACCTGCGCCCGTTCGCTGTCAAGTGCGGTTTCCTTTTCCACAATCGAGGCTAAAATCAACATTTCATACGCATTTTTCAACGGCAGATTATCGGCTCTGCCCTGCCACGCCTTGTCTAACGCCTGCACCATACGCGCAATCGCACGTTGTAGTAATTCGTTATCGCTTGAGTTCACCGTATAATGGTAAGTATCGGGATAGATCCACCCCTCCAGTTTTGCCGTTTCCTTCAGCTCAGGCAGTGCCGTTTGCAACTGGCTGGCAATATCGCTCTGACTTTCGCCTTGCAACGTATGGCGCAAGTGCGCTGCGCTACGCAAGCTGCTTAACACCTGTTTAAAGGTTTCGCCCTCGCCGAAGCGAATGGAAAATTGCGCCTCCTTGCCGCTGTTCAGCAGCAGCAATAATTCACGCAAATTCGTCACGCCGTTGAGGGAGTAAGTGCCGGCTTTGACCGCACTCAGCTTAGGCTGCAAGCGCAATAAAAACGGGAAAAACGTGGTGTCCTTTACCAAACCCTGTTGTTGTAAAAACTCGCCCAGTTTTTTGCCGGTCGTGCCGCGCTCAATCGTCAGCAGTTGATCGGTTTCGGCATGAATGGGCTGTTGCGCTAAGTTTTGGATCTGCTGATAGCCCCAATAACCGCCAGCGGCAACCGCAATAAACAGCAACAAACTCAATCCCAAAAAGCAATAAATCAGTTTTTTCATAACTCTTAATCATTCAAATAAAAACGCGCAAAAAACGGGTGTAGTGTAGCAGGAAACCGCACTTGGCGATAGCAATCTGCACGAACGAATTTTTCGGCGGATTGCACGCTGAGTCAACGTCCGATTGCAAACTATTATTCCGTCTAATTGTTAATTACAACTCCGTCCAATTGTAATCTAAGTTACCGTCCGATTGCTATTTCCATAACCAGTTTATCGGTACGGCAAAACTGTTTTCAGCCACGTTTAACGCCAGACAACTGTTGCCGCTATAGAGAATCATTCCGCCCTGCCACGCCTGTCCGGCGACTTCCGCCAAGCGGCGTAATCCGGTGCCGTCTTTCGCTTGAATCGAAGTGGCTTTTTTCACTTCCATGCCCCAGACTTTATTGCCTTGTTCAATCACCAGATCGACTTCAACCTGATCTTTATCACGATAATGGGAAAATTTCAGCTCCGGATCAACCCAACCTGCCTGACAAATCAATTGTTGCACCACAAAACTTTCCACAAGCGCCCCGAACCGCCCATTGGGATCGTTCCATTGTTCTTTGCTTTGATCACTTAAATAACAGGCGATGCCTGAATCGATCACATGCAGTTTAGCCGCTTTAATCAAACGGTTAGCGCCGTTTTTATGCCACGCCGGTAAGCGGCGAACCAAAAACAACCGCTCTAAAATCGTCAGATATTTATCCACCGTTTGCCGGCTGATATTGAGATCGTTGGCAATATTATTGACATTAAGCAGATTACCGGTGCGCAGCGCCAGTAATTTCAGCAAGGTTTCCAACTCATCACCCTCGCGAATGTGCGCAATATCCTTCACATCGCGCTGGATCACCGCATTCAAATATTGCTGATACCAGGCTTTGACCCGTCGCCCCTCTCTGGTAAGCGCCACCGGATAACCGCCGGACACCACTGCGCTAATTACTTCATCAATTTCCGCCGCACCGCCTTTGATTTGCGGCGTGATTCGGCGCTTAACCAAGCGTTCGAGCAAGGAATCCTGACCGCCCTGCTTCTCCTGTTCCGACAAAGGTTGCAAATAGATCACTTCCATGCGTCCGGCAAGGGAGTCTTGTGCGCTTGGCAACAGCAATAAATTCGCTGAACCGGTTAATAAAAACCGTCCGTTTTTGCGGTTACGATCCACTTCCGCTTTGATTTCCAACAGTAATTCCGGAATACGTTGCACTTCGTCCAACGTCACATATTCCGGCAGCGACTGCACAAATCCGCCCGGATCGGCTTTCGCCATATTTAAAAGTGCGGTATCGTCAAACGTAATGTACTCACGCTGTTGGCCAAACTCTTTCACCAACGTGGTCTTCCCCACCTGTCGCGGGCCTAACAAGCACACCACCGGCGTATCGGATAATGCGATCTCAATTTCGCTTTTTAAATATCGGGGAAAATAATCACTCATTTTTCGTTCGCTTCCGTCTGATTGCAATCTAATCTTCCGTCTGATTGTAATCTAATATTCCGTCCAATTGCAATCTTAGTTGGCGTCCAATTGTTAATTACAGTGTCGTTCAATTGTTAATTACAACTCCGTCCAATTGTAATCTAATCCCGCGTCTAATTGGTATTTTACATTTAAATTATTAAAGTAATTCAAGGCATTATTTGATTTTTTTACGGCGTTTTTTCGTTCGCAAAGAACCTAAATAGATCGCCAAAAGCGTTAAGCCTGCACCGAGCCATTGTAGGCGGTTAATCGGTTTTAACAGCCAAAAATAGTCAATCAGCAGGGCGGCGACCGGCTCACTGAGCAGCAGTAAGCCGGTGACGGAGAGCGATAACAGCGGAATCGCGTAGGCGATAAGTCCCCAAGCAAAACATTGCATTAATGCGCCGTAAAGCAAAATCAAGCCGACATCACGCCAGGTGGTCGGGTATAAATTGTGGCTGTTAAGCAGTAGTGAAGGCAGGAACAGCGCCAACATACCGCCCAAACTGATCAGCAACATTAACGGGAAAAGTGCGGTTTGCTCGACTTGCTGGGTTTTGCGCACAAACACCATCGACAATGCCAACATGCCGCCGGATACGATGCCGCTGACAAAGCCCCAACCGGCATTACTGTTGTGCCCGAATTCCGGGCTGGCGATCAGCGCGACACCGCCAATCGCCAACATCAGACTGAACAGTTGTAATTTGGTTAGCCGTTCTGCAAACCAGATAAACCCGATCGCAGACAGAAAGAAGATTTGCAGGCTGTTGAGTAACGTGGAAATGCCCGGTCCGACCGCATAAATACTTTCGTGCCATAATGCCAAATCGAAGCCCAAAAACGCGCCGGACAGCAGCGCCATGCCGATTGCTTTGCGACTTTGCGGCAGTTTTTGCTTAAACATACGCATTAAGCCCCAAAAAATCAGGGCGGCAACCAGCAAGCGCCAAAAAGCAATCGCATAAGCGCCCACCGGCACAAATTTAACGATCAGGCTGCCCAGACCGAAGATGACACAGCCGATAATCAACAGCGGTGCGGCGTAGTTGGTGTTTGTTTGTTGTGACATTTTCTGTTCCGAAATAAAAAGCGGCTTTCATCTGAGAAAACCGCACTTTGCAGAGATTAAACCGATTTTCAAACGCTGGGTTAGAACAACACGCGCGCCTTAATCGTGCCTTCGATACTGCGTAAACGTTGCAGCACGCTATCGGTATTGGTGGTTTCCACGTCGATCACCACATAACCGATCTGCGGATTGGTTTGTAAAAACTGCGCCGCAATATTTACCCCTTCGTCGGTAAAGATTTGGTTGATCTTGTTCAGAATGCCCGGACGGTTGTAGTGAATGTGCATTAAGCGTTTGGTACCTAAATGCTCCGGCAACGAAACTTCCGGGAAGTTGACGGCGGATAAAGTCGAGCCGTTATCGGAATATTTCACCAGTTTATTCGCCACTTCCGAGCCGATATTCTCTTGCGCCTCGGAGGTTGAGCCGCCGATATGCGGAGTTAAAATCACATTGTCGAAACGGCGCAGCGGCGATTCGAACGGATCGTTGATTGACGCCGGTTCGGTTGGGAACACGTCGATTGCCGCGCCCAAAATACGACCGCTGTCCAGCGCATCTGCCAGCGCATCGATATCAACCACCGTGCCGCGTGCGGCGTTGATCAAAATCGAATCGTCTTTGAGCTGCTCGATCCGCTCTCTGCTCATCAGGTTCTTGGTCGAATCGTTTTCCGGCACATGCAACGAAATCACATCGCAGGTGGAAAGCAGTTCTTCCAACGTGCGGATCTGCTGCGCATTGCCCAACGGCAGTTTATTTTCCAAATCATAAAAGTAAACGTGCATCCCGATCGCTTCCGCCAAAATGCTCAATTGCGATCCGATATGACCGTAACCGATAATGCCCAGTTTTTTGCCGCGCACTTCATGCGAACCGGTCGCCGACTTATTCCACAAGCCGCGATGCACTTCCGCATTGGCTTGCGGAATTTTGCGCATTAACAGTAAAATTTCGCCCAACACCAGTTCGGCAACGGATCGCGTGTTGGAAAACGGCGCATTAAATACCGGAATACCGCGCTGTTTGGCTGTTTCCAAATCCACTTGGTTGGTGCCGATACAGAAACAGCCGATGGCGATTAGTTTTTGTGCGTGTTGCAACACTTCGGCGCTCAGGTGGGTGCGCGAACGGATACCGATAAAATGGGCGTCTTTGATCGCTTCGATCAAGTCTTCCGAATCCAGCGCTTTTTTGTGGTATTCAATATTGGTGTAACCGGCATGGTGCAGGCTGTCTAATGCGCTTTGATGCACGCCTTCCAACAACAAAAATTTGATTTTTGCCTTATCCAATGAGACTTTTACTGTCATTTTCTTCCCTCTGATTTTTAAGTTAATCTAAAATCTTGGCGCCTTGCGCACTGCCGACAATCACAATATCAGCGCTGCGTAAGGCAAAAATTCCGTTGGTGACCACACCGGCGATATTATTCAAGGTTTTTTCCATTTCTATCGGCTGCATAATGTTAAAATGGTGCACATCTAAAATCACATTACCGTTATCGGTAACCACACCTTCGCGATATTCAGGCTGTCCGCCCAAACCAACCAATTTACGCGCCACATAAGAACGCGCCATCGGAATCACTTCAACCGGCAGTGGAAATGTTGAGCCTAACACATCAACTTGTTTACTGGAATCCACAATGCAGATGAATTTTTTTGCTAATGAAGACACAATTTTTTCACGCGTCAACGCCGCGCCGCCGCCTTTAATCATCATTTTTTGCGGATTGATTTCGTCCGCACCGTCCACATAAATATCCAGTCCGGAAACGTCATTGGCACTGAACACCTCAATCCCCAACGCCTGCAAACGCCGCTCGGACTCTTTCGAAGCGGCAACCGCACCTTTGATTTGATCTGCCATCGAGCCTAAGGCTTCGATAAAACAATTGACGGTCGAACCGCTGCCGACCCCGACGATACTGTCCGCTTCCACATATTTCAACGCCGCTTGCGCCGCCTGTTTTTTCATTTCGAGCTGATCCATGAGTTATCCTTATGATGATGAAAGAATTGATTTATCTTACTATGTTATTGCGATTGTTCAATCCTCCGCAATAACTTATTGCTTAAGCCATTTTCTAAATAGCGCATTCGCCATTTGGTTATCCGGCACATCAAACTTTGCCAATGTGTGTACATACTGCTGATAATAATTAATTTTTTCTTCGATAAATTGATTAATCCGTTCAATTTTCAGCTCCAGATCAAACTCCTCGCCAGCCAGTTTGCGTGCCAGCAGAGCCTCGATGCAGCGTCTTAATTCAGGCGCTAAGATCGGATCATTTAACAGATCGACAAACAGAATCGGCGGATTGCAACGATATTTTTCAATCCACATGCAGGCTAAAATAGGGCGGAGCACATAAAAATATTTTTTGATTTTCACCAAATCGGATTTCAAATAGCCTCTGAAATTTCCGTCTGCCATATGTAAATAGTGATGAATCATACTGCTCGCAGAAAAATAGCTATCGGCAAGCTGGCGAAACTCATTTAAAAATAACGAATTAGCCTGATAAACAATTGGTGAGTACAGCCATTCCGCAAGCGCCGGATTCCCTTTGCGGCATAACTTCAACGCTTTTTTCAAATCCCAACCGCTAATATCCAGCAGATCATTAATCGGATATTCCAACACATCGTGCGGATCATCGATCGACAGATAATCCTCTTTTGTCCGACTGTAAATAAAGCGAACATCATAATCGCTATCTTGCGAAGGAAAGCCCCAAGCACGGCTGCCCGATTCTATCGCATACAAAATCACAACATTTTCTTCCGCTTCGATTCTTTTTAATTCATGGCGAATTTTTTCTAACATAATCGGCTCTATCATCGCGCTTATCACTCCTCTAAAAAACATTGCAACAATTCATTCAAAAACAATTTTCCCTGCTCCGTCACCTGCCAAGTGCGGTCGGTTTCCACAATATATTTTTGTTGCTTTGCCCATGCAATTTGCGTTGCAACCGTGCTCAACGGTAAACCGGTCAAGCGAGTAAAATCACTCTTCTCCACCGCTTCAAGCAGACGGAAGCGGTTCATAAAAAATTCAAACGGGCGCTCAGCGGCGGAAACCGCACTTTGCGTATGCAGATAATTACCCTGCATATAGCCTTTCGGGTGTTTGGTTTTGGCATAACGTAAAATTTCGCCATTCGCAAAACTGACTTTACCGTGCGCACCGCAACCGATCGCCAGATAATCGCCGAAGCGCCAGTAATTCAAATTATGCTGGCACTGATAGCCCGGCTTGGCATAAGCGGAGGTTTCATATTGCTGATAGCCTGCCGCCGTCAGCAGTTGATGCCCTTGTTCGAAAATATCCCACAATGCGTCATCATCGGGCAGTTTGGGTGGACGGTAATAAAACATCGTGTTCGGTTCAATCGTGAGCTGATACCACGACAAGTGCGGTGGATTCAGTGCAATCCCTTGGCGCAAATCATTCAACGCCTGCTCAACGGTTTGATTGGGCAAACCGTGCATTAAATCAATATTGAAACTGTTTAAGCCACTGTTTTTGGCAAACTGGATCGCCTGCACCGCTTCTTCCACGTTGTGAATCCGCCCCAAGCGTTGCAATTTTTCCTGATCGAAACTTTGAATGCCCATCGAAATGCGGGGCACGCCGGCTTGGCGATAACCGATAAACCGCTCTGCTTCTGCTGTGCCGGGGTTGGCTTCCAGTGTGATTTCAATCTTGGGTGAAAATGGAATGCGCTGTTCCACCTGTTGCAACAGATAAGCAATGCCCTGCGCTGAAAACAGACTCGGCGTGCCGCCGCCGATAAAAATCGAATGCAAAGTGCGGTTTTGCACATAGGCTAAATCCTGATCCAAATCGGCTAACAGATGTTGAATGTATTCCGCTTCGGGAATCACTCCTTTCTGCGCGTGCGAATTGAAATCGCAATAGGGGCATTTTTGCACGCACCATGGAATGTGAATGTAAAGACTTAACGGTGGCAGAACAATCGGTCGTGGCTGTAACATATCGATTACTTAACGCCCTCTAATTTGCGGCGTAACACCTGCAGCGCATTGGCACGGTGCGAAACCTGCTTTTTCTCCGCCTGTTCCATCTCGGCAAAACTGGCATTTTTCGGCGGATAGAAAAACAGCGCATCATAACCGAAACCGTTTTCGCCACGTTCTTCTGATAAAATTTCGCCGTGACATTCCCCCTCGGCGATAATCGGTGTCGGATCATGCTCATGCCGCAACAACACAATCACGCTGACAAATTTTGCGCTGCGATCCGTTTGCTTTGCCATTTCCCGCAATAATTTCGCCCGATTTTTAGCGTCGTTACCGTCCTCGCCGGAGTAACGGGAAGAATACAGCCCCGGCGCGCCGCCAAGTGCGGTCACGCTCAAACCGGAATCGTCGGCAATCGCCGGTAAACCGCTGATTTTAGCCGCGTGGCGCGCTTTTAAAAGCGCATTTTCTACGAAAGTCAGCCCCGTTTCTTCCGGGCTTTCAATGCCGAACTCGCTCTGCGCCACTACCTCAAAGCCAAACTGCGCCAACACGTCCGCCATCTCTTTCACTTTGCCTTGATTACCGGTTGCTAAAACGATTTTTTGTTGTTTTTGTTGCATATCCTTTCCTTTGTCTATTGTTTTATATCTTATTTTTGAGCTAAAAATCGATACACTTGCTCAATGCCGGTCTGGTCGTTTTGATAACAAACGCCGCTAATACCGCACTTTTGCGCCGCTTCAATATTGGCTTGCGAATCGTCAATAAAAAAAGTGCGGTTCGGGTCGAGTCGATATTGTTCGACAGTCTGGTGAAAAATCCCCAAGTGCGGTTTCAATAATTGCACTTCCGCCGAAATCACAATGCCACGAAACAGATGCCAATAATCATAGCGTTTTTTAAGGTAGGCATAGGCGTGCAGCGGCATATTGCTGATACAGATCAAATCGACGTTTTGCTTGGCTAAATCATGCAATAAATCGACCGCTAACGGCAACGGCTCAAAAGACTCGCGCACGGTTTGCATAAAGCGTTCCATTTCACCCAACGGTTTATTTAACAGCAATGAAAACAGCTTCAGCGCATTATCATACTCGATTAATCCGGCGTCCAACGCCAACCAAGTTTGGCTGAAAAATACCGCCCGATATTGTTCCCGTTCGACAGGATCAGCCGTAAAACGCTGTAAAATCGTCTCCGGCTCCCATTTGATCAACACATTGCCCAAATCAAAAATCACGGTTTTTTGCATACGCCCTCCCATATTCTCTGCGTTTATCTTAGCAGATCGTACCGCACTTGAGTAATGCCGATTCACTGTGGCGTGTGATCTCGCTTATAAATTCTATTTTTCAAATTAAAAAGCACTTGACGATAAAAATGAAAACGATATGCTACATAAAAACTAACATCGGAACACAACTATGACCATTCGCAATTTTTTACAGCAACAAAATATCCAATTCAGCTTAAAACGTTACGCCATTGATGCCCTGAATTTTATGGCGCTCGGTTTGTTTTCCAGCCTGATTATCGGCTTGATCCTAAAAAATCTCGGCACTTGGGCGGATATTGCCTGGTTGGTTGAGGTCGGCACGCAAGCACAAAAAGCGATGGGAGCAGCAATTGGGGTTGGTGTAGCATACGCATTACAAGCGCCGCCGTTAGTGTTGCTCAGCAGTACCATCACTGGTCTTGCCGGAGCTGCCTTAGGCGGACCGGTCGGTTGCTTTTTCGCCGCAGCGGTTGGGGCGGAATTCGGTAAATTAGTCAGTAAAGTGACTGTGGTGGATATTATCGTTACCCCTGCGGTGACGCTGTGCACCGGGGTCGCCACGGCGCAACTACTTGGCGCACCGATCGCGACTTTAATGAATCAAATCGGCGGCTTGATTATGTGGTCGGTTGAGTTACAACCGCTGTTAATGGGCATGGTAGTCGCAGTCGTAATGGGAATCGTGCTGACGTTGCCGATTTCCAGCGCGGCGATCGCCATTTCGTTATCCCTAAGCGGTTTGGCAGCTGGTGCGGCAACGGTCGGCTGTTGCTGCCAAATGATCGGTTTTGCCACCATGAGTTTTAAAGAAAACCGTTGGGGCGGCTTACTCAGCCAAGGTTTAGGCACCAGCATGCTACAAATGCCGAATATTATCCGCAATCCAAAAATCTGGCTGCCGCCGATTATCAGCAGCGCGATTTTAGGCCCTGTCGCTACGCTCGCCTATCAAATGTCGAATATCCCCAGCGGCGCCGGCATGGGCACCAGCGGTCTGGTCGGGCAAATCGGCACCATCGACGCAATGGGCAATTCAGCTCAAGTTTGGCTGGCGATTTTAGGGCTACATTTTATCCTGCCTGCCGTCTTAACCCTGATGATTGCAGCGCTATTTCGACGCAAAGGTTGGATTAAAGCCGGTGATTTGGCACTCACGGCAACCTAAATAATACTTTTGGGTAAAAGTGCGGTTGTGAATGAAAAACCGTTTGGTATTTACGCGCAAAATCGGTATTATAGCCGTCCAGATGGTTACGCGTCCAAAGTTGCGTAACCCCAGATTACGCAATAGCAAACAAAAGAGAAAATATGGCTAACTATCTATTTACTTCCGAATCCGTTTCCGCAGGCCACCCGGACAAAATCGCCGATCAGATTTCCGATGCAGTGCTGGACGCAATTATCGAGCAAGATCCGAAGGCGCGCGTCGCTTGCGAAACCTATGTCAAAACCGGCATGGCGTTGGTCGGCGGCGAAATCACCACTTCCGCATGGGTTGATATCGAACACATCGCGCGCCAAGTGATTTGCGACATCGGTTATACCTCGTCCACCATGGGCTTCGACGGGCATTCTTGTGCGGTATTGAACGGGATTGGTAAACAATCTTCCGATATTAATCAAGGGGTTGACCGTGCAGATCCGCTGGCGCAAGGCGCTGGCGACCAAGGCATTATGTTCGGTTACGCCACCAATGAAACCGAAGTCTTTATGCCTGCACCGATTACTTACGCCCACCGTTTAATGGAACAGCAAGAAAAAGTGCGCAAAAACGGCACGCTGAACTGGCTGCGCCCCGACGCAAAAAGCCAAATCACTTTCCAATACGACAACCATAAAATCGTCGGTATAGATGCGGTGGTGCTGTCCACGCAGCACAGCGAAGAGGTGGATCAAAAGCAGATCTACGAAGGCGTGATGGAAGAGATCATCAAGCCGATTTTACCGAGCGAATGGCTATCCGCCGACACCAAATATTTTATCAACCCGACCGGACGTTTCGTGATCGGCGGACCGATGGGCGACTGCGGCCTGACCGGACGTAAAATCATCGTCGATACCTACGGCGGTGCAGCCCGTCACGGCGGCGGTGCATTCTCCGGCAAAGATCCGTCCAAAGTGGATCGTTCCGCCGCTTATGCCGCCCGTTATGTGGCAAAAAACATCGTTGCCGCCGGTCTTGCCGATCGTTGCGAAATCCAACTCTCCTACGCGATTGGCGTAGCCGAACCGACCTCGATCATGATCGAAACCTTCGGCACGGCGAAAGTCAGCGAAGCATTATTGGTCAAACTGGTGCGCGAATTCTTCGACCTGCGCCCATACGGTTTGATCAAAATGCTGGATCTGATCCAACCCATCTACCGCAAAACCGCCACCTACGGCCACTTCGGCCGCGATGAATTCCCATGGGAAAAAATCGACCGCGCCGAAGAACTGAGAAACGCGGCTGGGTTGAAATAATCTTTGACGGGAAAGTGAAAGTGCGGTTTAGAGTTGTGATCTGACCGCACTTTTTGTCCCTCTACTGCAATAACTGTGAATGCCATTTTTTCAAGGTATTATCCAAATTCCCGTCGGCAAATAACGCACTGCCGGAAACGACCCAATCTACGCCCAATGCCTGCACTTTCGTTGCCAAATCCAGGGTCATCGCACCGTCAACACTGATAATTTTATCCTGTCTTTTTGTTCCCAAAATATTGATTATGGATTTAATTCGCGTCAACAGTGAAAACTCATCGGCTTTTTCGCCGTTTCGGGGATCTAAGGTCAGCACTTGGATTACATCGACTTGATCCAAGTAAGGCTCTAGGTGTGACAGATCGGTGTCGGGGCATAAACTGATCCCGCCCAAAACAGGCGGCCGCTCTCCGACCGCACTTTGCGTATTTAACCACTCAAATGTCGCCGCCAAATCCCCGCCCGCTTCAAGCTGTAAGGTGACGATATTCGCACCGTTTTCTACGCACATTTTTGCCAGCTCACACTGATTTTCAACCATCAGATGCACATCTTTATAAAACGTATCGGGGAACTGTTTTATTGCACCGGCACCAACCGTGAACATGGGTGAAAATTGTCCGTCGGCAATATCAAAATGTAACAATTTAAGTTGATTGTTCTGCAAAATCGATAAATTCTGCTGTAACTCCAACCAGTTTGAAGAGAGAATCCCTACACTGATATACTGAGATTTAATCGCTTGAATAACTTGCCATTTCATTTTTTTCATCTAATTTTCTTCACCGCTAATGTCTTGAGGTAAAATCCAATTAAAGACTTTTTTACTTCTCGAGCCGGTCATTAACGGTTCGAGATCTTTGACACATTGATGATAGTGTGCCGTCTTACGATGCGCTTCTAAAGCGGCTTCACTTTTATACACTTCGTAAGCATAGAATCGCGTCTTAACCAGCGGATCTTGCAGCACGTCAAAGCGCAGATTACCGGGCTCTTTTCTTGTCCCGTAATGATTCGCGGCAAAAACCTCTAAAAAGGCTTGCTCTTTCCCTTCTTTGATATTGATTTCCACCAACATAGCAAACATAGTAAGCTCCTAAATATCGCAAGTTCTGAATCACGATATAATGGCAAGCGCCGTTCCGCTTGCCATTAATATTGATTGATCATTATTTATTTTTTTCATTGAGGTAAAGCTGATAGGCTTTTTCCGTGTTTTCGCCTCCGTGTACAATGGCATGTACCGCTTTTAGCATGGCAATCGGTGCGTCCGACTGGAAAATATTACGCCCCATATCAACCCCTGCCGCTCCCTGATCAATCGCTTGATAGCACATTTCCAAAGCTTCTTGTTCAGGGAGTTTTTTACCACCGGCAATGACGATCGGAACCGGACAACCGGCGGTTACCCGCTCAAACCCCTTATCAACATAATACGTTTTAATAATATGTGCGCCCATTTCCGCTGCGATTCGGGTTGCCAATGAGAAATAACGTTGATCCCTTACCATATCTTTGCCGACACCGGTAACCGCCATAGTCGGTATACCGTAACGAGTGCCGCTATCCACCAGTTGAATAATATTCTTAATCGATTGATGTTCATGTTCCGAACCAATATAAACCTGAGCCGCCATCGCCGATACATTCAGACGCACCGCATCTTCCACACCGACGGCAACCGCTTCATTGGATAATTCGCTCAAAATCGAATTGGCGCCCGATGCCCGCAGCACCACCGGTTTCCCGCTATCCGGCGGTACGATACTTCTTAAAATACCGCGAGTACACATTAACACATCGGTATATTCAAACAGCGGCGCAATATTTAAGTCAATACGTTCCAAACCTGTTGTCGGGCCTTGAAAATAGCCGTGATCAAACGCCAACATGATGGTTTTTCCCGTTTTGGGATTAAATATATTTGCCAAACGTGATTGCATTCCCCAATCCAAAGCGCCAAGCCCTTTCATGTAAAACGCTTTATTGCGCTGCGGGGTATCCAAACCAAAATCTTTGCCGTCTCTGATATCGTCTAAATCTGCCATTGTTTATCTCCTATCTCATTGCCAAACCGTTAGAAATTGTAGTTATCAATATTTTCTGCGGTAAATACCACCCGTTCCGGTAACACAACGATACCGTTATCTGCCGCTTCATAGTCATACCCCTGTACACTATTCGGTGAAACCTCAACCGTTCCCACGCCTGCGACCTCTAATTTATCACCGACTTTCAACGATTTTCCTTTTAGAACATCATTGGCGACCGCTACCGAGATTTTGCCTTGCTGTACCACGTCCCATAACCCGAACTGTTTGACCGTGCCGCGCTTCACATAAGGCCGCATAACATTCGGTGTACTAAAACCGACAATCGTCACCCCTTCGCGTTTAAGATTTTCGGCTGCCTGTGCTGCCGCCGGTAACGCATTGGCGTCAGGGGCGATAATCGCGTCTAAATCCGGGTAGGCTTTCAAAATGCCTTCTGCAGTTTGTAAGGACTTAATCGCGTCGTTATAGCCAAATTGGGTGGTAACAATCTCCCATTCCGGATGTTCCGCTGCAATTTTTTCTTTCGCCACTTTAACCCATTGATTTTGATCGGTGACGGTCGGGCTTGAATAGAAAAAGGCAACTTTTGCTTTCGGTTTGGTAATCTGGCTTGATGCCATTTCAACCAACATCGCGCCTAACTGGTTTGGCGTACCCTGGTTAATATAGTAACTACGGCATTCCGGATTGGTATCCGAATCCCATGTCAGCACCTTCACGCCGCGTTTCATCGCCCGTTGCAATGTGGAACAGAGTCCGTCCGGCGAAACTGCGGCAACGACAATCGCGTTATAACCTTGATTGACAAAGTTATTAATCAACTGTACTTGGTTGGAAACGCTGGGTTCCGTCGGCCCGTCATAAGTCACGTCAACCCCAAGTGTTTTGCCCATTTCAACTGCACCTTGTCCACCGCTGGTGAAATATCCTACGCCGACCAATTTAGGAATAAAAGCGATACGATCCGCAGCACTTGCGGTACTTATTGCAGATAATCCCAGTGCAACGGCAAGTGCGGTTGATTTAATCAGTAAATGTTTCATAATTGTGCTCCTCATTGAGTTTTATCAAACATACTGCATATCAGTATGCTCCTTATTGATGATGACTAACCACTTGCTTTCCACTTTTACGACGAATCCAATAATGTATTGAGCTATAATGCAAACTGATAGATTTGCCGATTAATACAATGATCAAGAGCGCCCCTGATAATGCACTGGAAATTTCATTGGGAATGCCAATCATCTGTAGCCCTTGTTGCAGATAACCTATTAATAAAGCGGCAATCGCCGTTCCAAGAATAGACCCCGAACCGCCATAAATATTTGCCCCTCCCAATACCACTGCGGTTAATACCGGCATTAATAACGAACTGCCCAAATCCGAACGGGCAGAGCCAAAATAGGAAACCAATAAAATAGCAACAAATGCGGCGACCAATCCTATAGCCGAATAAATCGTAAACAGTGTTTTATTTACGGGCGTAGCGCTATAACGTGCCGTTCTTTCACTTTGCCCGATAAGAAAAGTGCTTCTGCCAACAGTTGTTTTATGCATTAGCAGCCAAAAAATAACTGACATGATGAGAAAATAGAGAATCGGCGTCGGAATACCGAATAACGTCTGATTGGCGAATTCCAGCAAACTATCCGGAAAACCGCCGATACCTTCATAACCGGTTGCGCCGGCAAATCCGGATAGCAATAATGCACCGCCGCCGTAGAGATACATGGTGCCCAACGTAATAACCAATGGATTGACTTTGGTATAAATAATCAATCCGGCATTAAATAAACCACAGACTCCGCCTAATAAAAGCGTTAACGGAATAGCAAGAAACAGGGAAATATCCGCTTTAAATAACACGCCGAGAAAAATAGCACATAAGCCGACTGTCGAGCCAAACGATATATCAATACCGCCACTGACAATAATCATGGTTAACGGTAATGCCAACATACCAATATAAATAAAATCGCTGGTACTGTATAACAAAACATTAATATCTAGCATTCTAGGATTCAACATGCCAAACCCTAATATTTCTATAATTAACAGGCAAAAAAGTGCGCTTTCCCAAGCATAGTTCTTGATATAGCTTTTTAATTTCAACATATAATCCGTCCTATGGCTTATTATGTGGCAAATCGTCTTTTAGAAAACGTGCATAACGTTGTAATTTAATATTTTTTTCAATCATTATCCGAATACGCCCGTCAAATACCAAAACCGCCAACAAAACAACACCCGCAACAAAATTATTCCAATACGCCGGAACTTTTAATAAAACCAAAATAGTGTCTATTTCAATTAAAAAATAAGCGCCTAATATTGCACCGATAATATTCCCCGACCCGCCCAACAAACTGATGCCACCCAATACACATGCGGCAATGGCTTTCATCTCTAATCCGTTACCCGTCGAATTCGGCACAAATCCTATCTGCGAGGCAAATACGATTCCAGCTAACGCTGCCGTCATCCCGTTAATTGCAAATGCCGAGATTCTGATCACATTGACACTTACTCCAAGCTGTAACGCACCTTGCAAATTATCGCCAACGGCATAGAAATTCCTGCCTAACCGCACTTTACCCAAGAAAAGATAAGCGCTGATAATTAAGATGACCAACAACCAACCGATTGGTGAAATATTTAAAAATACCGGTTCGGATAATGATTTTAATGTTTGCGGCAATCCCTCAATCCATTTACCACCGGTCAGTAACAGCATAATGCCTTTATATAAACCTAACGTGCCCAATGTTGCCACAATGGCGGGAATTCGCAGGATTGTCACCAAAACCCCATTGAATAGTCCGGCTGAAAAGCCGCAGAATACCGTAATAATAAAAGCGGCACTCAACGGATAGCCTAAATTGAGCAAACTGCCCATAATGACTGCGCACAGTCCCATAATAGAACCGACAGACACATCAATATTTCTGGTTAAAATAACGAAAGTCGCCCCTATTGATAAAAGCATGACTATTTGAGCAGAGGTAAATATCATCGTAACCGTTTGAAAATTGAAACCGCTGTCACTCCACATTATTAATAGTAAAAACAGAAATACGATGGCTAATACAATTGTCAACTCACGGTTATTCTGTATGAACTTCCACATAATAAAATCCTTTGATTGATTAATACATCTATTAATAAATATCCTGATTAGTTAAAGTGCGGTTTCACCACTGAATGCCATCTGCATGATATTGTCCGAATTAATATTCTCACCGCTTAATGCCGAACCAATCTCTCCATCGTGCATAACGAAAACGCGATCGGACATATGTTCAATTTCCTCCAAATCCGAAGAAATAAATAAAATCGCCACATTTTGTTTTGCGATATTTTTAATCAGTTGATAAATATCCGCTCTGGCGCCGATATCAACACCTCGGGTAGGCTCATCAATAATTAATAATGCCGGATCTGCTTCCAAACATTTTGCGATAAGAATTTTCTGCTGATTTCCGCCGGATAATGTTCTAACCGCTTGCGAAGGGCGATTAAATTTGATTCCGATTGCCCGATGATAACGCTCTAAAATCGCCTCTTCTTTCGCTTGATTTAGCCAAAATCCCATTTTGGTATACGTCAAACCGCAAGTATTCCAAGACAGCGGCGCATCTAAATAGAGTCCCGAAGCCTGCCGGTCTTCGGGCAAATAAATAATCCCCTGCTCCAACCGCTCTTTGATACTGGTTTGATTAATTTTGTGGTTATTAAAAATAATCTCTCCCCTCTTCTCGCGACGCAAACCATATAGCGTTTCCGCCAATTCCGTTCTGCCTGCACCGACGACACCCGCCAAACCTAAAATTTCCCCGGGATAAATATCAAAGGTAATATTTTTAAATCCTTCGCCGGTCAAATTGTTAACTTGCAAAATCGGACGTTCCGTTGTTTTAATCCGATTATGTCCCGGCAGCTCTAACCAAAGTTTTTGCGCTTCACTTAAATTCGCCGATTTTGATCTGGGTGTAATCGCCGTAATCACCGCTTCACGCTTAATTTCAGCCGTTGCACCGCTTAATGCAATATAACCGTCACGCATCACACTGATAAAATCGGAAATGCGCCAAACTTCCGGCAATTTATGCGAAATAAAGACAATTCCCACGCCTTTTGCCAATAAAGAGTGTATTTTCTTAAACAGACTTTCTGTTTCCACCGGCGTTAAAGACGCGGTCGGCTCGTCTAAAATCAAGATGGAAGCATCACGCATTAAACCACGCATGATTTCAACCAACTGCTGATCCGCCACTTCCAACAACCCGGCCTGCATCTCTAATTTCAGATGCGAATTCAGTTCTTGTAGTAATGAATCCAGCTTCTCATCATGCTGACGACTGGTTTTCAAGCCGAATAAAATGTTCTCTTTCACACTTAAATTAGGAAACAAAAGCGGTTCTTGCGGCACCAAATAAACCCCTAATTGATGGGCTTTACCAGGCGATAATGCATTCTGCACATGACCGTTAATCTCAATTTCGCCGCTGTCTTGCGGTTGGATACCGGCAATAATTTTCATCAACGTTGATTTCCCCGCGCCGTTTCCGCCTAATAGTGCGTGAACCTGACCGGAATACAGTTCAAAATCAATCTCTTTTAACACCTCAACTCCGGAGAACGCTTTACTGACACCCCGTGCTCGCAGCAGTAGCCTACTTTTTGCCGATCGGTTTTCCATAATCCCTCGCTCAACAAAGTGAACAAATATATTTTTATTTATCATTTGTTCAACAAGCTATCAGATAAAAATTTAAATAACAGTGATCAACATCACAAAAAAGAGATTAAATTGGTGTAAAATAAGCCAAAACCCACATTTAAAACTTATCTGTGATCTTAATCACGGTTATGTAACAAAAACAAAATGAACAATTGATAAAAACAAAATCATATGAATAATAAGTTAAACAAGAATAAGGAACCTTGAGATGAGCCGAGTAAAAGAAACGGAATCTATTCCGCATAGCATGAATGAAGAGGAAATGTTGGCCAGAGTTGCGTGGTTTTACTATCACGACAACTTAACCCAAAGCGAAATCGGCAAGCGACTCGACATTCCCAGACTGAAAGTCTCGCGCTTACTCGAAAAAGGGCGGCAACTCGGCGTGATAAAAGTGCAAATCAACTCGCGTTTTACCGGCTGTTTGGAATTGGAAGAGGCGTTGCAGCAATATTTCCACTTAAAGCATATCCGGGTTTTACCGGCACTGGAGCAACATGAGATTAACACCCGATTAGGCATAGGCGCATCACAGATGCTGATGTCGTTAATGAAACCGAATCAATTGCTGGCAATCGGTTTCGGCGAAACCATTATGCAGACCATCAAATACTGCAATGAGTTTATCACCAGCAACCAATTGAAATTAATTACGCTTTCGGGCGGTGTCGGTCCTTACATGAAGGGAATCGGAGAGTTGGACGGCTCTTGCAGCATCAGCATCATTCCCGCACCACTGAGGGCCTCTTCGATCGAAGCGGCAAAATTGTTTAAACGGGAAGCTTGCGTCAGGGATATTATGCTTGCTGCCGGTGCTGCCGACGTTGCCATTGTCGGAATCGGCTCTACCCAACAAAAAGGACAGGCAACTCTGATCCGTTCAGGCTATATCAACGAAGAAGGGCAACAAGAATTACGCGCCAGAGGAGCAATCGGCGATATTCTCGGCTATTTCATGCAACAGGACGGTACGATTCAAGCGGATATTCCGTTGCATGATGAGCTTATCAGCGTTCCGTTGGAAAAATTAGTCAAAATACCGACCGTTATCGGTGTTGCCGGCGGCACAAATAAAGTTGATGCCATTTTAAGCGCATTAAAAGGAAAACATATCAATTCACTGGTTACGGAAGAGGTGACGGCAAAGATGATTCTGGCACAACTTGTGTAGTGGCGTTAAAAACTATGCATTTATTTCATTCACTTGGAGGAAATTAAATGGAAAATAAATCAAAGCGTTATCTCATGGCGTTAGATGCGGGAACGGGAAGTGTAAGAGCGGTTATTTTCGATTTGGACGGTCATCAAATCGGCTCGGCGCAAAAAGAATGGACGCATTTGGCCGATCCGCATATTCCGGGCTCAATGAATTTTGATTTAGATACCAATTGGAATCTCGCCAGTGAATGTATTAAGCAAGCCATTCAAAACGCCAAAATCGACGCTGTCCAAATTATGTCCATTTCGACCTGTTCGATGCGTGAAGGTATCGTGCTGTACGACAAACGGCAACGTCCGATTTGGGCATGCGGCAATGTCGATGCCAGAGCGGTCGAGGAAGTCAAAAAATTAAAAATGCTGAATGACCGCACTTTTGAAAAAGCCGTTTATGACATTTCCGGACAAACCTTAGCCCTGAGCGCCATTCCCCGTTTATTGTGGTTGTCAGAACACGAACCGACGCTCTATGCGCAAGTTCATGCCATCAGTATGATTAGCGACTGGCTGGCTTTTATGTTGAGCGGCGAACTTGCGGTAGAGCCGTCGAATGCCGGCACCACAGGCATACTGAATCTGCAAACCAGAAACTGGCAACCTGATTTGTTGGAAGCCGTCGGCTTGAAATCGGATATTTTAACGCCGGTCAAAGAAACCGGTACCTTATTAGGCAAAGTGCGGTCAGAAGTGGCGGCGGCAACCGGACTGAGCCCTGAAACCCGCGTTGTTGTCGGCGGTGGCGACGTACAACTCGGTTGTGTCGGGTTGGGGATCACCGAGGCCTCTCAAGCGGCGATTATCGGCGGTACTTTTTGGCAACAAGTCGTGAATTTACCCGTGGCAAAAACCGATCCGGAGATGAATATTCGGGTTAATCCGCATGTGATCCCGCCACTCGTCCAAGCCGAATCGATCAGCTTTTTCACCGGCTTAACCATGCGCTGGTTCAGAGACGCCTTTTGCGAAGCCGAAAAACACCTTGCCGAACAACTCGGGATTGATACTTATACCTTATTAGAACAGATGGCGGCTAGAGTACCCGTCGGTTCCAACGATATTGTGCCGGTATTCTCCGATGCCATGCACTTTAAATCGTGGTATCACGCTTCGCCGTCATTTATTAATCTTTCATTGGATTCCGCCAAATGCAACAAAGCGGCACTGTTCCGCGCCTTAGAAGAAAATGCCGCGATTGTTTCTTCCTGCAATTTAGATCAAGTAGAGAAATTTTCCGGTGTGAAACTGACTTCCGTCGTGTTTGCCGGCGGCGGCTCCAAAGGGCATCTGTGGAGCCAAATTTTGGCTGATGTCACCGGACTGACCGTGAATATTCCGGTGGTGAAAGAAGCCACCGCACTGGGTTGCGCCATTGCTGCCGGTGTCGGCGTGGGGATCTATCCTTCGCTTTCCGCCGCCGGAAAAAAATTGGTTAAATTTGAGCGGCAACATCAGCCTGACGCACAAAACCACGCCGTCTATCAAGCCCATAAAAAGAAATGGATAGAAATTTATCATCAACAACTACTGTTAGTCGATTCCGAGCTCACCACATCACTGTGGAAAGCGCCGGGATTATAATGCTCGGCCCATGACTGACGGGCTGATCTTTCTCCCCTATTTATAACCTAACAATCTAATTTAGATCACGAGATTGTTTTACATTCTCCCAGCCCTTATATACACTTAAGTCAAAATCAACCCTACAACTTAAGGAAAAACAATGTGCCAACTCCTCGGAATGAATTGCAACACCCCGACCGATATTGTGTTTTCGTTTGAGGGTTTCCGTTGCCGCGGCGGGTTGACCGATTCGCATGCGGACGGATTCGGGATTGGTTTTTTTGAGGATAAGGGCGTGCGCTTGTTCCATGACGACAAAGCCAGTGCGACGTCGCCAGTGGCGGATTTGGTGCGTAATTATCCGATCCAGTCGAAAAATGTGATTGCGCATATCCGCAAGGCGACACAAGGTCCGATTTTGCTTGCCAACACGCACCCGTTTATGCGCGAAATGTGGGGGCAATATTGGCTATTCGCCCACAATGGCAATTTGAAGGGCTTTCAGCCGCGCGAAGGACAATATTACCGTACGGTCGGTACGACCGATTCCGAAGCCGCCTTTTGTTATCTGTTGGAAACTCTGCGCCAGAAATTCGATCACGCGCCAAGTTTGGAACAGATTTTTGCCGAAGTGAATTTGATTGCGCAAGAGTTGCGTCAATATGGTTTGCTGAACTTTCTGTTGTCAAATGGCGAGTGGTTGATTGCCCACACTGGTTCGCTGTTGCACTATATCGTGCGTAAAGCGCCGTTTGGCGAGGCAAAATTGGTTGATGATGACGTGCAGATTGATTTTGCTTCCGTCACCACGCCGAATGATCGGGTGGCGGTGATTGCCACGCTGCCACTGACCGATAACGAAAACTGGCAGCAACTGGCGGTCAATGAATTGGCGTTGTTTCAAGACGGTGAAATTGTCTTGCGCCGCACGCCGGACAATCCGTATTATCCGACGGAAGCACAGGGTTTGGCAATGGCGCGCCATGCCGTATAACCGCACTTTTAAGGTCAATCCCCGTTCAGTATGACAACCTCATTACCACCGGCCGATTCATCACACTTGCGCCAACTGAAAATGCAGATTTCACGGCGCTTGCGTGCCTGTTTGGCGTTGGCGGAGCGCCATTTTAACCGCACTTTCGCCATGCCGGAGTTGAGTTTTAACCTGCGCGGCATGAAAGCCGGCGTTGCCTATCTGCAACAAAATGAAATCCGCCTGAACCGCACTTTGCTGTTGGAAAACAACGAGGAATTTCTGCGTCAAGTCGTGCCGCACGAACTGGCGCATTTAATCGTGTATCAAGTCTTTGGGCGGGTGCAACCGCACGGCAAAGAGTGGCAAATGCTGATGCAGCAGGTGTTCAACTTGCCTGCCGACACCTGCCATCAATTTGATGTGCAAAATGTGCAGGGCAAAACGTTCGCTTACCGCTGCGACTGCCAAACCCACCGCCTCAGCGTGCGCCGCCACAACAATATCCTGCGTAATAAAGTGCGTTATCATTGTCGGGTGTGTAAGGGGGTTTTGCTGGAAGAAGGGGCGAAGGACACTGCCTAATTCATTTCCGCTTCGCCCGTGGATGGGCAGAGTCGTACACGTCGGCGAGATGTTTGAAATCGAGGTGGGTGTAGATTTGGGTGGTGGAGAGATTAGCGTGTCCTAACAACTCTTGCACTGCGCGCAGATCGGAGCTGGATTCCAACATATGGGTGGCAAACGAATGACGCAGTTTGTGCGGATTTAAATGGGTCGGCAAGCCCTGCCGCTGTCCCCACACTTCCAAGCGTTTTTGGATCGCACGGTGAGTAATACGTTTTCCACGCATACTGACAAACAGCGCATCATCTTCCGGATTAAACAACACGCGCACCGCCAGCCATTTTTGCAGTGCTTGCGCGGCATAGCGTCCGTAGGGCAAGATCCGCTCTTTGTTGCCTTTACCAATCACCCGCAATTCACGCGTGCGGCTTTGCAGATCTTGTACATTCAGTTGTTGCAATTCATTCAAGCGCAAACCGGCACTGTACATCAACTCCATCATCGCCAAATCACGCAGGTCAATCGGCTCGTTACTGCTATTATCCAGCAATTGCGCGACTTGCTCGGCTTCGATATTTTTCGGTAGCCGCTTCGCCTGTTTCGGTGCGGAAACCGCACTTGCCGGATTCACCTCAATCTCGCCTTGCGACAGCAGGTAATTCAAAAAGCCGCGCAAACTGGAGAGGCGCAACGCGAGGCTTTTGGCATTCAGCCCTTGCTGACGGCTTGCCGCCAACAGATAACGCACTACGCCGGCATCAACTTGTCGCCAGCTATCAATCCCTTGCGCCTGCAACATCAGGATAATTTGTTCCAGCTGATGTTGGTAGTTGCTCAGGGTATGCGGACTGAGCTGACGTTCAATCCGCAAGTAGTTCCAATAGCCTTGCAGCGGTTGCGAAAGTGCGGTTGCGCTCATCTAGATTTTCTCGATCAGCCAGTGATCCAAATGCTGTTCAATCATTTCCGCCAGTTGCTGTAGAAATGCCGTTTCCTGATTGCGGTGAAAATGGCGTTCGTCTTTAGCGGAAAACAGCAACACTGCGGTGTAAGGGTGTCTGGATTTGCGTTTTCCCAACAGACAAACTGCCACCGAACCGAGCGGAAAATCCTCCGGCAGAAACATCAGCGTTTTTTCACGATGGGTCAAGGTGCCCAAATAGTAACGTTGTAAGCCGAAGCGCTCCAGTCGGATAATTTCAAAGGCGGTGCGATCCAGCCAGTTTGCCGCGGCGATTTCCTCACTCTCCACCCAACTGTCACGGAACAACAACACCGTACCCTTTTGTAAGCCCAGCGCACTGCTCCACGCTTGCAACACACCCACTCCGTCATTAAAACGCTTGGCTTGGGTAAAGCGGGTTTGCAGCGGTAACAAACTGAAAAACATCCGTTCATTGTGTTCGGCTAATTTGTGAATTTTATCCAGTTCAAGCTGCTGTTGTTGCAGCTGATCACGTTGGCGCTGCAATTTGGCTTCCACCAAGGATAAAATCCCTTTTTGCCGATGGGTCACCTGCAATTCATCGAGCAGTTCGGGATATTGGTGGAAAAAATCCGGATGTTGCCGCAGGTAATCAGCTACCGCACTGGCGCTTAATGCTTCACTCATTTGATTTCCCTTATAAACGAATGTAACCGTCAAACAGATGGGTTGCGTCGCCGGCCATAAACAGCGGTTTGCCCTCGCCTTGCCATTCAATCAGCAATTTACCACCCGGCAGTTCCACTTCCACTTGCGAATCTAATGCGCCTTGCATAATGCCGACTGCCACCGCCGCACAGGCGCCGCTGCCACAGGCTTGGGTTTCGCCAGCACCGCGTTCGAAAACCCGTAATTTAATCTGCTGACGGTTAAGAATTTGCATAAACCCGATATTCGCACGCTCCGGAAAACGTTCGTGGCTTTCCAGCAGCGCACCTAAACGCAGCACCGGTGCAGTCGCTACATCATCAACGGTTAAAACACAATGCGGGTTGCCCATCGACACCACGCCGCATAACACGGTTTCCAACTCGGTACGCAAGATATAATTTTTCTCGAATTTATTGGCGCTGAACGGCACTTTAGCCGGTTCCCAAATCGGTTCGCCCATATTGACCCGAATTTGATCGTCCTCTTTAATACTCAGCACCATTTTGCCTTTTTGGGTGCTGACGTTGATCTCTTTTTTATTGGTCAATCCTTTTAGCTGCACAAAACGGGCAAAACAGCGCGCACCGTTGCCGCATTGCGCCACTTCGCTGCCGTCGGCATTAAAAATGCGATAATGAAAATCCATATCCGGATCGTAAGGCGGCTCAACCAACAACAGTTGATCAAAGCCCACGCCACGGTGCCGATCCGCCAAGCGGCGAATGGTGCCTTCCGGGAAAAACACGTTTTGGGTGATGCCGTCCACCACCATAAAATCGTTCCCCAAGCCGTGCATTTTTGAAAATTGCATAAACAGTCCTTAAATTTTAATCGTAAACGCATTATAGAACCAAGCTCGCGGAATGTCTAAAGCCAAGTACAAATCACTGATTGTGTTTAGGTGGCAAATCAGCGACAATACGCCGTTTAATCATGATTAACCCTAATAGAACCGAAAGCATAATGTCATTAAATCAATATCCACAACAAGTTGATAAGCGCCGCACTTTTGCGATCATCTCGCACCCCGATGCGGGTAAAACCACGATTACCGAAAAAGTGTTGCTGTACGGAGAAGCGATTCAAACCGCCGGCACAGTAAAAGGGCGCGGCTCCGGCCAACACGCCAAATCGGATTGGATGGAAATGGAAAAACAACGTGGGATTTCGATTACAACCTCCGTCATGCAGTTTCCGTATAACGACTGTTTGGTCAATTTGTTGGATACGCCCGGTCACGAAGACTTTTCCGAAGATACCTACCGCACTTTGACTGCTGTTGACAGCTGTTTGATGGTGATCGACTCCGCCAAAGGGGTCGAGGAAAGAACGATTAAATTAATGGAAGTGACCCGTTTGCGCGACACGCCGATTTTGACGTTCATGAATAAACTCGACCGCGATATCCGTGATCCGATGGAGTTATTGGACGAGGTGGAAAACGTGCTGAATATCCACTGCGCGCCGATCACTTGGCCGATCGGCTGCGGCAAGTTATTCAAAGGGGTTTATCACCTTTATAATGACGAAACCTATCTGTATCAAAGCGGTCAAGGGCATACCATTCAAAGCGTGCGTACCATTAAAGGACTGGATAATCCCGAGTTGGAAAGTGCGGTCGGCGCCGATTTGGCACAACAACTGCGTGACGAGTTGGAACTGGTGCAGGGGGCTTCAAATCCGTTTGAGCTGGAACTGTTTTTGCAAGGGCAACTCACGCCGGTCTTTTTCGGTACCGCACTTGGTAATTTCGGAGTCGATCATATGCTGGACGGTTTAACCCAATGGGCGCCACGCCCGCAAGTTCGCCACGCCGATGTGCGCGATGTTTCGCCGGCGGAAGACAAACTGAGCGGATTCGTGTTTAAAATTCAGGCGAATATGGATCCGAAACACCGTGACCGCGTCGCCTTTATGCGAATCGTCTCCGGAAAATATGAAAAAGGCATGAAAATGCACCATGTACGCATCGGCAAAGACGTGGTGATTTCCGATGCCTTAACCTTTATGGCAGGTGATCGCACGCACGCCGAAGAAGCCTATGCCGGCGACATTATCGGGCTGCACAATCACGGCACGATTCAAATCGGCGACACCTTTACCCAAGGCGAAAAACTCAAATTCAGCGGCATTCCGAACTTTGCGCCGGAGCTGTTCCGCCGTATCCGCCTGAGAGATCCGTTAAAACAGAAACAGCTGTTGAAAGGGCTGGTGCAGCTTTCCGAAGAAGGTGCCGTGCAGGTGTTCCGCCCGTTGATGAACAACGATCTGATTGTCGGTGCGGTCGGGGTATTGCAGTTTGATGTGGTGGTCGCACGTCTGAAAAGCGAATATAACGTGGAAGCGATTTATGAAACCGTCAACGTGTCAACCGCCCGTTGGGTTGAATGCGCTGATGTGAAAAAATTTGAAGAATTCAAACGTAAAAACGAACAAAATCTCGCCTTGGACGGCAGCGATAATCTGACGTATATCGCCCCGACGATGGTGAATTTGAATTTAGCGCAAGAGCGCTATCCCGACGTGCAATTCTTCAAAACTAAAGAGCATTAGAAACTAAAGCGCAGCCTATTACCACTATATTTTTGCCGCTTTCACTAACAGTGGCAATAATAAATAATGACCTATGTCAAAGTTTCGCGGAGAATGGTGCGCTTTTTATTCTCTTTATGTTATAGTTACGTTGCAATTCTGCAATTAATATTTTATTTTGTTTATTAAAAGTAAAATTCGCTGTCTTAAAAACTAACACGCTAAGACAGCTTATCGCCCTTGTGATTTTATAGGTAAAAAATAAATGCGTATTCCTAAAATCCTTATCGTTGAAGATGAAGCCGTTACACGCAATACTCTAAAAAATATTTTCGAAGCCGAAGGCTACGAAGTAATGGAAGCATCAGACGGTAATAAAATGCATACTATTCTGTCTAACAATACCGTCAATTTGGTGGTGATGGACATCAACCTGCCCGGCAAAAACGGGCTGATGTTAGCACGCGAACTGCGTGAAAATGCCAATACCGCGCTGATGTTTTTAACCGGCCGCGATAATGAAGTCGATAAGATCTTAGGTCTGGAAATCGGCGCTGACGATTACATTACCAAACCGTTCAACCCACGCGAATTAGCCATTCGCGCCAGAAATTTACTCCAGCGCACCATGTCGGAAAAAGATCAGCCGGTGTCGCATGAACACGTTGATCAGTACCGCTTTAACGGCTGGGTATTGGATATTAACAGCCGCACGTTAATCTCTCCGGAAGGCGAAAGCAACAAATTGCCGCGCAGTGAATTTCGTGCGCTCTTACACTTCTGTGAAAATCCGGGCAAAATTCAAACTCGCGACGATCTGTTGAAAAAAATGACCGGACGCGAATTGAAACCGCACGACAGAACTGTCGATGTAACCATTCGCCGTATCAGAAAACATTTTGAAGCCAATCCGGATACGCCGGAAATTATCGCAACCATTCACGGCGAAGGCTACCGTTTCTGCGGCGAATTGGAATAAATTTCCGACCGCACTTTCGCAAAAAATAAACAAAGTATAAAAATCGGAAACAGTCATGAGCTGCTCCGATTTTTTATGATCTACACCTGAAAACTTCGCTGTCCGCACATGTATCAGATATAAAAAAACCGAGCACACGGCTCGGTTTTTTATTGAAAGATTGATCGGATAAAAAATCAGATTATTTTTTCAATTTCAAGATCACAGTTTCGCCTAAAACGACGGCGCCACTGGATTTTTCAATGCTGCTGATTTCGTCCATATTGGAAATCACTACCGGCGTTAATACCGATTTTGCTTTCGCTTCTAACAACGCCAAATCAAACTCGATAATGACGTCGCCTTTTTTCACTTCCTGACCTTCTTCGGCAACACGGGTGAAGCCTTCGCCTTTCAACTCGACGGTATCAATACCGAAGTGAACGAACAATTCAACACCTTCTCTGGATTCCATTGAAAATGCGTGGTTGGTTTCAAAAATTTTGCCAATCACACCATCAATCGGCGCTACAATTTTATTTCCGGTCGGACGAATTGCAATGCCGTCGCCAACGATTTTTTCAGAAAAGACAACATCCGGCACATCTTCGATATTGACAATTTCACCAGACAAAGGCGCATAAATTTCGACTTCCGCACCCTTGTTATCCTTTGAACCAAACAGTTTATCAAATAAACCCATTTTACATTCTCCTCATTAATCCATCAAAAATCGGTATTATGTTACCCGAAATTTTTTAATTTGTATCTAGTTTAAACCATTTTCGGCTAAAAAATCAGAAATTTTTGCTTCGATATCGGCCGCAGTCGGTTGCTCAAGAACGTCTTTCGCCAAACGTTGCACGTCCTCAAAGTTAACGTTACGAATCAATTTCTTAATTCTAGGCACTGAAATCGCACTCATGCTGAACTCGTCCAAACCCATGCCCAGCAGCAGCAAAGTTGCACTTTCATCACCGGCCAGCTCACCGCACATACCGGTCCATTTGCCTTCGGCATGGGAGGCGTCGATAACTTGTTTAATCAGGTTCAATACCGATGGTGTCATTGGGTTGTACAGGTGGGAAATCAGTTCGTTCCCCCGATCGACCGCCAAAGTATATTGGGTCAGATCGTTAGTGCCGATACTGAAGAAATCCACTTCTTTCGCTAAGAATTTGGCATTCACCGCCGCCGACGGCGTTTCCACCATCACACCGATTTGAATCTCTTCGTCAAACGCAATGCCTTCGTTGCGCAGCTCTTGTTTTAATTCGCTGATAACCGCTTTTAAAGTGCGGATCTCTTCAACCGAAATAATCATCGGGAACATCACCGCCAACTTGCCGAACGCAGACGCGCGTAAAACCGCTCTTAATTGTGTATTCAGGATTTCACGTTTATCCAAGGCGATACGGATCGCACGCCAACCCAAGAACGGGTTCATTTCTTTCGGCAAATTCAGATATGGCAGATCTTTGTCACCACCGATATCCATGGTGCGCAACACCACCAGTTTGCCGTCCATTGCTTCAACCACTTCTTTGTAAGCCTGGAACTGCTCTTCTTCCGTCGGCAGTTGATCACGATCCATAAACAGGAATTCGGTACGGTATAAGCCAACGCCTTCGGCACCGTTGCGGTGAGCGCCATCAATATCACGAATCGTACCGATATTGGCGCACACTTCCACTTGATGTCCGTCCAGCGTCAGCGCAGGCAGATCTTTCAATTTGGCCAGTTCAATTTTTTCTTCTGCCAATTGTTGCTGCAAGCCTTTAATATTTTCCAGTGCTTCTTGGCTCGGATTAATCAATACTTGATTATTCACCGCATCCAAAATCAATATATCGCCGCTGACAATCGATTTGGTCGCCACATTAGTTCCCACGATTGCCGGCAGTTCCAATGAACGTGCCATAATCGAGGTGTGGGAAGTGCGTCCGCCGATATCGGTGATAAAACCCAGTACTTTATCCAAGTTCAATTGTGCGGTTTCCGATGGGGTTAAATCGTTGGCAACCAAAATCACTTCCTGGTTGATTTCACCCAAATCAACGATATGCATGCCCAAAATATTCTTAATCAAACGGTTACCGATATCACGGATGTCGCCCGCTCTTTCTTTTAAGTATTCATCGTCAATTTCCGACAGCATGGTGACTTGTTGATCAATCACGGTGCTGGCGGCAAAATCGGCGCTCACCGACTCGTCACGAATAAACGCGATAATTTCTTCTTCAAGTTCTTCGTCTTCAAGAATCATTAAGTGCCCGTCAAAGATCGCGCCTTTTTCTTCGCCTAATGTTCTCGTTGCTTTTTCTTTAATCGCAGTTAATTGCTCTACGGCTTTTTCACGACCGCTATAAAAGCGCTGAATTTCAGTATCAATTTGAGATTCAGCAATTGATTTTGTATTTAGAACAATTTCTTCTTCTTTCAGAACCAATGCCTTTCCGAAGACAATCCCTGGCGAAGCCAAAATACCTGAAATCATAATAAAACCTTTTCTTGGATAAAATAGTAGAAGCGAATAGGCTACTCTACCCGCTTTTGTTACCTTGGATTCACCGATGATGGCAAGCCGTTTTCACCGCCGCCCTGATGAAACTCAACATGAAATTATCTGCTGCGCATTATTCCAATGTCGGGATCAACGCGACCAAATGCTCAACCGCTTTTTCTTCGTCTTCCCCTTCCGCACTAATGGTAATCACCGTACCCTGCACCAAACCTAAGGTTTGCAATTTAAACAGGCTTTTCGCACTTGAGCTTTTGCCGTTGGAAGTTACAGTGATGTCAGAGGCAAACGCTTTTGCTTCTTTCACAAATTGAGCAGCCGGACGAGTATGCAAGCCATTTGGAGCAGTAATGGTAACGTCTTTTGAGTACATAGTAATTTCCTTAATTTATATGAATAATATTGAATATAAATCAATACGTTGGCCATAAGTTCCGTAAAAAATCGGAAAATACGTCCAACGCCGCGATTATTACAATTTTTTCATAATTATTTTACCGATTAAAATAATTAGTGGGGTTAGTATCAATATTCCACTTAAATAATCAAGCCATAACTGGAAAAAATATGAGATATCGCACATTTTTTATTAAATAAAGCTTATTTTTTGAGCAATATTCACATTTCGTCTACCTATCTGAACGCTATTTTAACGGCTTTATTGCAGTGTGAAAACTTGAATTAAGTTACCGGTTTGTTACAACTAGGCAGTGACGAAATGGCGTCCCGCCTTGTTTTCCTCCAACGCCAAAATCAAGCGGTGATAATTTTCAAAACGCAACGGATCGATCTTGCCTTGCTCAACGGCGGCGCGCAACACACAGCCCGGATCGTCCAAATGCTTGCAATCACGAAATTTACAACCGCCCAAATAGGGTTGGAATTCTCGGTAGCCGTTGGTGATGGTATTGGCGTCCAAATGCCACACCCCAAACTCGCGAATGCCGGGCGAATCGATCACTTCACCACCGCACTTTAGGTGAATCAAACGCGAAACTGTGGTGGTGTGCTGCCCCAAGCCGGAATTCTCACTGACTGCGCCGGTTTGCAAGCCCAAGTGCGGTTCGAGTGCATTTAACAGGCTGGATTTTCCCACGCCGGACTGCCCGACAAAAATAGCGCAGCCATCACTCAAAAGCTGTTTGAATTGCGGCATGTTCTCACCGGATTGTGCCGACACCATCAATACTTGATAGCCAATATTGCGATAAATATCAAACAATTGCTCGACTTCTTGCCGTTTGTTTGCATCACACAAATCGATCTTGTTCAAAATTAAAATCGGCTTTATGCCCAAATTTTCGCAAATCACCAGATAACGATCGATAATATTGCTGGAAAAGTGCGGTAGGATTGCCGAGACGATAAAAATTTTATCAATATTGGAAGCAATTAATTTGATCCCGTCATAATAGTCTGGCCGTGCCAGCTCGTTTTTACGCGGCTGAACCGCTTCCACCACGCCGTTAATGCCTTGCAATTGCTCGTGTCCGGCACGCCATAACACATAATCGCCGACCACCAGATTGCTGATCGTCCGGCGCAAATTACAACGGAAAACCTCACCGGCGGCGTTTTCAATATCCGCATGCAGCGCATAGCGCGCAATCACCCGTCCGGGCTGCACATCGCCCAACATCTCGTCTTGCCATTCCAGACTGTCCCGTTTTTCTTTTTTGCGCCGCTGATAATCGCTCAAGGTTTTCTGTTTGTTGGACTGAATCCTGCGTTTCTGGTTTTTGGTTAGCTTCTGCTTGCTCAAAAAATTTCCTTACCCCTAATCATTTTTGCGTTAGAATAACGCCCAAATTTGAATGGATAGGATACCTTATATTATGCAATTAGATAAACAAAATCTGATTTGGATCGATCTGGAAATGACCGGCCTTGACCCCGAAAAAGAGCGGATCATCGAAATCGCCACCATTGTTACCGATAAAGATTTGAACATTCTCGCCGAAGGTCCGGTATTGGCAGTTCACCAGCCCGATACGCTGCTCAACGCCATGAGCGAATGGTGCGTCAAAACCCACACCGCCAACGGCTTGGTGCAACGGGTGAAAGAGAGCAAATTAACCGAACGGGCGGCGGAATTACGCACCCTCGATTTCTTAAAAAAATGGGTACCGAAAAACTGCTCGCCGATTTGCGGCAACAGCGTGGCGCAAGACAAACGTTTCCTGTTTAACTATATGCCTGAATTAGCGGATTATTTTCATTACCGCTATCTGGATGTCAGCAGCGTAAAAGAACTGGCCAGCCGTTGGAAACCGGAAATTTTAGACGGTTTCAAAAAACAGAACACGCATTTGGCGCTGGACGACATCAGAGAATCCATTGCCGAGTTGGCCTATTACCGCGAGCATTTTATTAATCTCACCAAAACCGCCGGGGAAAGCTAAAAATTAACCGTCTTTTGCTTTCATTTTAGGCAATCAAATTTTTTTTTATATTTTGGGGTTGCAGGCAAAAAAAATTTTTGTATAATGCACCCCACTGATTACGACAGTACCTATCTAATGCGGGAATAGCTCAGTTGGTAGAGCACAACCTTGCCAAGGTTGGGGTCGCGAGTTCGAGTCTCGTTTCCCGCTCCAAATTTTCAAATCTTGTTTAATAAAAATTCTGCTTTTTAGTCACATGCGTTTTAACCGTGCATTGCAATTGAAATTACTCTATGATTAGCACCTTGATTGATCTTTAATTTAACGCCAATAATCAGCCATGCCATTATCGCAAACTTACACTACCGAATGCCAAAACGAACAACAGCTGCTTGAATTTGCAAACCGTTTGAGCAAAATCTTGCTTCAACTCAACGCCGCCGAACAAAAGAGCGGTTTTGTTGTCTATCTATATGGCGATCTCGGCGCAGGGAAAACCACGTTCAGCCGCGGCATTATTCAAGCGTTAGGACATAACGGCAATGTGAAAAGCCCGACCTACACGCTGGTGGAAGAATACCATTTGCCACAATGGGATATTTATCATTTTGATCTTTACCGTTTAGCCGATCCCGAAGAGCTGGAATTTATGGGCATTCGTGATTATTTTCAGTCCGGTTCGCTGCTTTTGCTGGAATGGCCGGATAAAGGACGGGGCATGATTCCTGCCGCCGATCTCACTATCCGCTTGAATTATCTGGCGCAAGGCAGAGCATTACAATTGACCGCCCATAGTGAAATTGCGGCACAAATTATTTGCCAATTGCGCTAAAACTGCGCAAAATACGCTGCTTACCTTTAATGATGACCTGACGAAAGACGATAGAATGAAAAAAATTGCCTTATTTTTGACCTATTTTTTAACTTTACTACTCGGTTTAATGAGTTTTTCTGCTCATGCCGGCACATTAACGGCTGTCAGCGTTAAAAATGAGGCTAAAAATACCAAAATCGAATTTTCCTTTTCGCTGCAAACCAAATACAGCTATTTTGCGTTGCAAAATCCGGAGCGTTTGGTCATTGATTTTGCCAACAGCCAAAGCCACGCCAATCTGCTGCCAAAGAAAGTCGCCGACAGCGTGGTTACCAATATTCGCACCAGCAATCCGCCCCGCTCGACTACCTTGCGGGTTGTGCTGGAATTAAGTCAAAAAAGTGCGGTTAAATTCCAAAATAACGGCAAAAAAATCGTCGTGACGGTTGATAATCCGACGGCGAAACCCCCCCCCTCTTCCGATAAAAAAACAGCCGCGGCTAAAATTACAAACAGCGCAATAAAAACCGCCACCACCGATAAAAATAGAGCGACCGCCGCCCGCAGCAACACTGCCCGAACCGGTGTATTAGTCATTGCCATTGATGCCGGACATGGCGGTAAAGACCCCGGCGCAATCGGCACCAGTCTGGGCTTGCGTGAAAAAAACGTCACCCTGCAAATTGCCAAAGAATTGAAGGCGTTACTGGACAAAGATCCACGTTTCAAAAGCGTGCTGACCCGTACCGGCGACTACTTTATTTCTGTGCCGAACCGTTCGGAAATCGCCCGCAAAAACAAGGCCAATTACCTGATTTCCATTCACGCCGACTCCAACGGCTCCTCCTCCTTGCGTGGTGCTTCGGTTTGGGTGCTGTCGAATAAACGTGCCAGCAGCGAAATGGGGCGCTGGCTGGAAGACCATGAGAAACAATCGGAATTATTGGGCGGCGCCGGTAATGTTTTGGCGTCGCACGATGAAAAATATTTGAACCAAACCGTATTGGATCTACAGTTCGGTCATTCGCAACGCGCTGGTTATCAGTTGGGCCAATCCATTCTGAAACGCTTCGGCAGCTTTGCCAAATTGAGCAAAAACGTACCGCAGCACGCCAGCCTCGGAGTTTTGCGTTCGCCGGATATTCCGTCGGTGTTGGTGGAAACCGGTTTTTTATCCAACCATGAAGAAGAAAGCAAGCTGGCAACCGCCGCTTACCGCCGCCAAATCGCCAATGCGATTTATCGTGGTCTGATTGATTATTACAACACCAGCGGTGAAGCCGTCAGCACAAAAAGCAGCGCAACAGCCAAAAGCACGAATAAAAGTGCGGTCAATGACAATACGCCGCAGTATCATACCGTGAAAAAGAACGAAACTTTAGGCGCAATTTCGATCAAGTATAATATCAAATTGCGTGAACTGCGCCGCCTGAATAATTTAAGCAATGATAACGTTCGGGTCGGACAAAAAATCAAACTGCGTGATTAGTCCGGAGTGAGTACCATGCCGATTCAGATTCTTTCGCCCCAACTCACCAACCAAATCGCCGCCGGCGAGGTCGTGGAACGTCCGGCTTCGGTGGTGAAAGAACTGATCGAAAACAGCTTGGATGCCGGAGCCGACGAAATCCAAATCGATATCGAACAAGGCGGCGCCGGTTTGATTCGAATCCGCGATAATGGTTTTGGCATTCCGCAAGCAGAGCTGGGTTTGGCGTTATCGCGCCATGCCACCAGCAAAATCAGTACGCTGGAAGATCTAGAAGCGATTCTGAGCTTGGGTTTTCGCGGTGAAGCACTTGCCAGTATCAGCTCGGTTTCACGCCTCACCCTAACCTCCCGCCCGCCGCAACAAGCGGAGGCATGGCAGGTTTTCGCCCAAGGGCGCGAGATGGAAACCACCGTTCAGCCGGCGGCGCACCCTGTCGGCACAACGGTGGAAGTCGCCAATCTGTTTTATAATACGCCGGCACGGCGCAAATTTTTGCGCACCGAAAAAACCGAATTCAGCCATATTGACGAAGTGGTTCGCCGTATTGCATTGGTTAAATCGCAGGCGGGCTTTACCCTGACCCATAACGGCAAAATCGTGCGCCAATATCGCAAGGCAAACAATCCGCAACAGAAAATCAAACGCTTGGCGGCAATTTGCGGACAGGATTTTGTCGATCATGCTCTCGAAATCAATTGGCAACACAATGATTTGCACCTTTACGGCTGGGTAGCGGACACCCGTTTTTTGCGTGCGCAAAACGACCTGAATTACAGCTACGTCAACGGGCGCATGATGCGTGACAAAACCATTAACCATGCCGTACGTCTTGCTTATAGCGAAAAAATTCAAACGGAAGCCTACCCTGCATTCGTGCTGTTTATCGATTTGGATCCGTCGCAAGTGGACGTGAATGTTCATCCGGCGAAACACGAAGTGCGGTTTCACCAAAACCGCTTGGTGCATGATTTTATTCACCAAGGCGTGCGCAATGCGTTGCAGGCAGCCAACCAGTTGGATTTTGTTGATCCGACGATGGCAACGGCGCAGGGCAACCGCATTGCGGCAGGTGAAAATATCTTTGCCGTCGAATCCAAAAACAGCGAGGTTATGCCTCAAAGTGCGGTATTTGAACCAAGCCCGCGCTATTCTGCCCCCCCTGCTTCATCAGCCGGCAGCAGCCCCACGGCGCCGCGCCCTGTTTCCGCTACGGATACCAAAAGCCCCTATTTCACCCGTTCCGACAGCGGATATTCCAAAGCACAAGGCGCGGCTTATCAACAATTGCTACGCAGCGAACCGGCTCCCACCGCTGTTGATACGCCAAAGCCGTTCTCGATCGAATCCGAACCGAAGAGTGCACTCAGTCCTCATCTGCGCCTATTAACGTTGTTAGTGGCGGAACAGTTGATTTTATTACAACAACAGCAGCAACTCTATTTTGTAAAAACAGGCACATTACAGCGTGCCACTTTTCGTGCGGCGCTGACCCAAAGTGCGGTTCCGACCCAGCCGCTGTTGATCCCGTTGGTTATCCATCTGGACGAAAACCAAAGCCGGCACTGGCAAACCCTGCAACCGCACTTTGCCCGTTGCGGCTTTGAGATAACCCAATACGGCTCGGCGGAAAGAAGCCGTTTAACCCTAAGTGCGGTACCGGTATTTTTACGCCGGCAAAATCTGCAAGCCTGCCTCGTCAAACTCTTGAATCAACCGCTTGAGCAATTTGACGATTTTATCGAATCATTGGTTAATTCGCTGAATTTGACCCCGATGCAGTCGCTCGCCGATGCCGCCAATGAATTTGCCCGTATCGAACAACTGGCCGGCAATCAAAGCGAAAGCCTAAAACCGCTACTGATGCCGCTTGATCTGCAACCCTATTTATCACAGGAAAAATCAGCGTGACCTTTGCCGATAACACCAGCAGCCGTTCAAAGCCCTTGGCTGTTTTTTTAATGGGGCCGACTGCGTCCGGCAAAACCGACTTGGCAATTCAGCTATGCCAACAACTGCCGTTCGATGTGATCAGTGTCGATTCCGCCCTGATTTATAAGGGTATGGATATCGGTACTGCAAAACCCGATGCAACCGAATTGGCGCTGGCGCCGCACCGTTTGATTGATATCAAAGATCCGGCGGAAAGCTATTCTGCCGCCGATTTCCGCCACGACGCACTGCGTGAAATGCAAGACATTACACAGCAGGGTAAAATACCGCTCTTGGTCGGCGGCACGATGTTGTATTATCGAGCGCTGTTGGAAGGCTTATCACCACTGCCGTCGGCTGATGAAAAAGTGCGGTCTGAAATCGAAGCGGTTGCCGCCGAAAAAGGCTGGCACTATCTGCACCAACAGCTACAACATATTGATCCGATTGCCGCCGCGCGGATTCACCACAACGATCCGCAACGGATTAACCGCGCCTTGGAAGTGTATTACATCAGCGGCAAAAGCATGACCGAGCTGACAGCAACACAAGGGGAAAAACTGCCTTACCAAATCCTGCAATTCGCCATTGCGCCGCAAGATCGGGCGGTATTGCACCAACGTATCGAACAGCGTTTCCATAACATGATCGAAGCAGGCTTTGAAGAAGAAGTGCGCAGACTATACCAACGCAGCGATTTGCATTTGGATCTGCCGTCAATCCGTTGCGTCGGCTATCGCCAAATGTGGGAATATCTGCGCGGCGATTATACGCACGATGAAATGGTTTACCGCGGTATTTGCGCCACCCGACAACTGGCCAAGCGGCAAATCACTTGGTTGAGAGGTTGGAAATCGGAGATTCATTGGTTGGACAGTCTGGCGATTTCGCAAGCAAAACAAAAAATTATACAAATTTTGCAAGAAAGCGCTTCCCGCTCCTTGCAGACTGATGACTTTATCAAATAAAGTTGCTATATTGAAAAAGAGGGACAGACATACTGCCGTCGTTTCCGGTTATACTTAAAATTCATAACACTATAACTAAAACATCATAACTAAAATATAAGGAATCCAATTATGGCAAAAGGACAATCTCTACAAGATCCTTACTTGAATTCACTGCGTCGCGAACGTATTCCCGTTTCCATTTATTTGGTAAACGGCATCAAACTGCAAGGACAAATCGAATCATTCGACCAATTCGTTATCTTGTTAAAAAATACCGTTAGTCAAATGGTGTACAAACATGCCATTTCTACGGTCGTGCCGGCACGCGCAATTTCGCACCACAATAATTCTCAAGCCCAAAGCAACGAGAATAAAACCGAAGCCACAGACAGCGAATAATATCGCCACAGGACAAGCACGTTGTTTGACCATGATAACGACTGCGCTCCCAGCAAAAAGCAGAGCGCCGTTTTTGATTTGACTGTTGGCGTAACCAAAGATATCCGTGATCAATTACTAGAAAATGAACGGGCTATTTTGGTACATGTTTTCTTTTCCCAACAGAAAGATCCGGAAAACATTGAAGAATGCCGACAACTTGCTGCGTCTGCACAGGTTGAAGTCATTGATGTACTCACGACTTCCCGCTCCGCGCCGCAACCAAAATACTATATCGGTCAGGGGAAAGCCGAAGAAGTCGCCGAGGCGGTCAAACTGCATGATGCCGATATCGTACTGGTAAACCACATTCTGAGTGCGGCACAAAATCGTAATCTGGAAAAATTGTGCGGCTGCCGTGTTATTGACCGCACTACCCTGATTTTGGATATTTTCGCCCAACGCGCCCGTTCCCATGAAGGTAAACTGCAAGTCGAACTGGCACAATTGAAACATCTTTCCACCCGCCTGATTCGCGGCTGGACGCACTTGGAGCGGCAAAAAGGCGGGATCGGCTTGCGCGGCCCGGGCGAAACCCAGCTAGAAACCGACCGTCGTTTAATTAAAGTGCGGTTGGGACAGCTACAAGCCAAACTGGCAAAGGTCAACCAACAACGTAACCTTAACCGTCGCACCCGACAGAAAGCCGAAATTCCGACGCTCTCTCTAGTCGGTTATACCAATGCCGGTAAATCCACCCTATTCAACGCGCTGACCACCGCCGAAGTTTACGCCGCTGATCAACTGTTCGCCACGCTTGATCCGACCTTGCGCAAGCTGAATATTGAAAATGTCGGCACTACAATTCTGGCGGATACCGTCGGATTTATCCGCCATTTGCCGCACGATTTAGTCGAAGCCTTTAAATCCACGCTGCAAGAAACCACCGAAGCCACGCTGTTATTGCATGTGATCGATGCCTCCGATGAACGCCGCCAAGAGAATATCGAAGCAGTCAATTTGGTCTTAGAAGAAATCGGCGCCGATAGCGTGCCTTCTCTGCTGGTGTTCAATAAAATCGATCAGTGCGAAAACGTGCCGCCGCATATCGAATATGATGATCAAGGCAAGCCAAGTGCGGTCTATCTCTCCGCCCAAAACGGCGCAGGCATTGGATTATTACTCGAAGCCATTCAAAAGCGACTGGAAAATGAAATCTTGCATTTGCAATTGTTACTGCCGGTAACGGAAGGAAAAGTAAGACACTTGCTCTATCAACAAAATCATATCCGCACTGAAAACATCACTGAAAACGGTGAGTTTTCCCTTTCATTACAAATAGATAATCACAAATGGCAACAGATCACCGCCCATTATCCCCATTTAATAAGTTATTTAAAATAATTTTCTTTTGCTTTCGTTTCCATTATTTCAAAACCTCACCCGCTGTCAAAATAAAGACTAAACCGTTATAATTATCACCAATATATCGCACTATAATAAAAAATGTGTGATACAACTCTCTTTTTAAAACATTGCGCTTTACTCCAAAAATGAAGCCATTCACAATTAACTCGAAAGCAAATGAAAGATTAAAATTTGTTTTCGTAAGGGGTTGAAAATGATAAGTACTGTGGAAAGACGCGCTCAGATCGTACAAATTGTCAATACTCAAGGCAGTACTCGGGTAGAGGCACTAGCACAACTTTGTTCGGTTTCCAGCGTGACAATTCGCAATGATCTCAGTTACCTGCAAAAACAAGGGCTGCTACTGCGCTCGCATGGTTTTGCCCTGCCGAATAGCCGAATGATCAGCGAATTATCCATAAAAGAAAAACGCAACCACCATGCCGAAATAAAGCGCCTGATAGGTCAAGCCGCCGTAAAACTGATTCATGACGGCGAGTCGATTATTCTCGATTCCGGCACCACCACCAAAGAAATTGCTGCCAATATGCAGCATTTGCATGATGTGGTGGTGATGACCAGCGGTTTGGACGTCGCGATGGAGCTGACGATGGCGGACGGCGTTCAGGTACGCATGCCCGGTGGTAGTTTGAGAAAAAATGCGTTATCTTTTTCCGGTATTTCCGCAGAAAAAAGTTTGGAAAACTATGTTTTTGACAAAGTCTTTTTAGGGGTGGACGGCTATGATTTGAAAGTCGGGATTACCACACATAACGAACAAGAGGCCAGCTTAAACCGCTTGATGTGTGATATTTCGACGCAAATTATTGTCGTTACGGATTCCAGTAAATTCGGCAAACGCAGCTTTCATGTGATTCGCGATTTTGCCGGAATAGATGTGTTGATCACTGATGACGGTATTCCGCCCGATTACCTGCAAGCCTTTCAACAACAAGGCGTAAAGGTTATTTTAGTCAATCACGAATAGCTCGGATAATTATTTGCCGTTTTCCACATTAGCACCATCATTCGACTCCTTACCGAACGCCGTATTTATTCGCACCTATCCACTGATAAGGAGTCAGAAATGGACTATTTGGGCATCGTCACCGAATCCCTCGAACAAGCCAATGCGTTGTGGACGGCAAAAGAAATTTGCCAGCAGCCTGACTGCTGGCGACAAACCGCGTCAATAATTGATTCACAACGGCAAGCGATTGATAATTTTTTAGCGCCACTGTTAGCCAAAAGTGACTTACATATCATTTTAACCGGTGCCGGCACTTCCGCTTTTTCCGGCGAGGTGTTATCACCGTTTTTTAACCAATGGACCGCACTGCAAGCGGCGGCGATTGCCACCACCGATTTGGTGTCCAATCCGTATCAGTATCTGAAAAAAGATCAGCCCACCCTACTGATCTCCTTCGCCCGTTCCGGCAACAGCCCGGAAAGTGCGGCGGCGGTGCAGTTGGTCAATCAAATTGTCGATGACAGTTATCACTTGATTATCACTTGCAACCAAGAAGGCAAACTCTATCAAGAGAATTGCCAAGCCGACAATGCGTATGCCTTAGCCTTACCGCCGCAAACCAACGATAACGGTTTTGCCATGACCTCCAGCTTTTCCAGTATGACCTTGGCAACGGCGATCATCTTTTTCCAACCGCACTTTGACTTGGCGCAAGTGCAGCAGATTGCCGATTGCACCGAGCGCTTTATCCAAGACAAACATTGGCAAATAAAAAACGTGGCTGCCGAAGCGGTGGAACGGATTGTCTATCTCGGCAGCGGCGGTTTCAAAGGCTTATCGCAAGAGTCCGCCTTGAAATTATTGGAACTGACCGCCGGCGAGGTGGTGGCGATTTATGACACGCCGCTCGGTTTCCGCCACGGGCCGAAATCCATTATTAATCATCAAACCACGGTGATTGTCTATCTCTCCAACAATCCTTACACCCGTCAATATGACATTGATTTATGTAATGAAATCCTGCGTGACGGCAAAGTTCAACGTTTGGTGATTTTAACCGCTGAAGTAGAAAGCCGCCTGCCTGCGGAGCATCAAATTTGTTTAGGCGCATTAAGTGCGGTTTCGGATATGGCGCTGGCATTTCCGTACGTCACCTTTGCCCAAATGTTTGCCTTCTACCGCTCTTACCTCACCGGCCACACCACTGATAATCCGTGTCCGACCGGCGAAGTCAATCGCGTGGTGCAGGGCGTCACGATTCATGCGTATCAACCTTAACCGCACTTTAAGTGCCGAATTATTATTCAAAGGAGAACAACTATGCCGAATATCGTATTAAGCCGAATTGACGAACGCCTGATTCACGGGCAAGTCGGGGTGCAGTGGGTTGGATTTGCCGGTGCCAATCTGGTGCTGGTCGCCAACGATGAAGTGGCGCAAGACGAAATGCAACAGAATTTAATGGAAATGGTGTTGGCGGACGGTATTGACGTGCGCTTCTGGCCATTACAAAAAGTGATTGACAACATTCACCGTGCCGCCGACAGACAAAAAATCCTGTTGGTTTGCCGCAGTCCGTCCGATTTCTTGAAATTGGTCGAAGGCGGTGTGCCGGTGAAAAAAATCAATGTCGGCAATATGCACTTTGCCGATGGAAAACAACAAATCCACAAAACGGTATCAGTCGATCCGCAAGATGTCGCCGCCTTCAAAAAGCTGCAACAACTTGGTGTGGAATGCTATATCCAAGGCGTTCCAACCGAAGAATCCGCTGATCTATTTAAATTACTCAAGTAAGGAGGCAACTCATGGAAATTGGATTACTACAATCAATTATCCTTGGCATTATTGCTTTTATAGCAGGTCTCGATCTCTATAACGGCTTAACCCACTTCCACCGTCCGGTTGTACTGGGACCTATCGTCGGCTTGGTGCTGGGCGATTTGCAAACCGGTATTTTGGTCGGCGGTACGTTGGAATTGGTCTGGATGGGCTTGGCGCCACTCGCCGGCGCGCAACCGCCGAACGTGATTATCGGTACCGTGGTCGGTGCGACTTTTGCGATTACCACCAAAACCGATCCGACCGTTGCAGTCGGGGTCGCCGTGCCGTTTGCGATTGCGGTGCAAATGGGGATCACCTTCCTGTTCTCCATCATGTCTGCCGTAATGTCGCGCTGTGACCAAATGGCGGAAGACGCCAACCTGAAAGGCATTGATTATGTCAACTATTTCGGGCTGTTAGTCTTAGGCACATTCTATTTCTTCTGTGCTTTCCTGCCGGTTTACTTCGGTGCGGAACATGCCGGAAAAATCATCGAAATGCTGCCGAAACAAGTGATCGACGGCTTGGGCGTCGCCGGTGGTATCATGCCGGCTATCGGCTTTGCCGTGCTGATGAAAATCATGATGAAAAACGTCTATATTCCGTATTTTATTTTGGGATTCGTTGCCGCAGCTTGGCTTCAATTACCGGTTTTGGCAATTGCCGCAGCGGCGACCGCCATGGCAATTATCGATTATATGCGTAAAGGCACTGAAACAGTGGAAGTAAAAAAAGAGGAGTTTGAAGATGGAATCTAAACTGAATACTCAAGCAACGGCACAAAATGACGATGTTTATGAAGATCAAACTATCGGTGCCGAACTGACCAAACATGACATTAATGTGATGGCATGGCGTTCGCTACTACTGCAAGCCTCTTTCAACTATGAAAGAATGCAGGCGGCAGGCTGGTTATACGGGCTTGCGCCGTCACTGAAAAAAATCCATACCAATAAGGCGGATTTGAGCAAATCCATGAAAGGGAATCTGGGTTTCTTCAATACTCACCCGTTCTTAGTGACTTTTGTGATGGGGATTATTCTGGCAATGGAGCGTTCCAAACAGAACGTCAACAGTATCCAAAGTACCAAAATTGCGGTCGGTGCGCCGTTAGGCGGGATCGGCGATGCGATGTTCTGGTTGACCTTGCTACCTATCTGCGGCGGGATAGGCGCCAGTTTGGCATTGCAGGGGTCGATTATGGGTGCTATCTTCTTCTTTGTGGTATTTAACATTGTGCATTTCGGTTTACGCTTCGGCTTGGCACATTATTCCTACCGCATGGGGGTCGCAGCCATTCCGGTGATCAAAGCCAACACCAAGAAAGTCGGCCATGCGGCGTCTATCGTCGGGATGACCGTTATCGGCGCATTGGTGGCAACCTATATCCGCTTCAATACCACCTTGGAAATCACCGCCGGTGATGCTGTCGTCAAGGTGCAAACCGATGTGATCGACAAACTGATGCCGGCATTCTTCCCGCTGGTTTATACTTTACTGATGTACTGGTTAGTGAAAAAAGGCTGGTCACCACTGCGTTTGATTATTCTGACCGTTGCCTTGGGCATTATCGGACGCTTTGCCGGATTTATGTAACTCACCACTAACACACAGGCTTGGTTGGGGGCAACCCCAGCCAGATTTGAGGAGCTCTCATGATCAGTATTATTGTGCTGGGACACGGTCACTTTGCTTCGGGGATTCAGTATGCCCTGAACCAAATTATCGGTGAACAGGAAAATATGGCGTTTATTGATTTTCCGGAAAGCAAAAGTCCCGCTCAACTTAAAGATGAAATTTTAACCGCACTTACCCAGCTTGATCACGGTGACGGCGTGTTGTTTTGTTGCGATATTCTCGGCGGCTCGCCGTTCAGAACCGCTTCGCTTATCGCACAAGAATTGCCGATAAGCGAAGTGATCACCGGCACTAATCTGCAAATGTTGATTGAATGTGCCATGGAAAAAGACGAATTACCCTTTGCCGAATTAGTCGAACTGGCTATCCATAGCGGCAAGCAAGGCATCGTCAAACTCAGTGAAGAATTAACCCAAAGCAAATCGCATAACACCACACAGGAAGACGACGGAATCTAAAGGATTGATATTATGTCTAAAAGAACAGAACGACTGAAAAAAATTTGTAATGCCCAAGGCGTGATCAGCGCACTGGCGATTGACCAGCGCGGCGCATTAAAAAGAATGCTAGGCGACGACATCACTGCCGAACAAATCAGTGAATTCAAGAGCTTGGTTTCCACGATTTTAACCCCTTATGCGTCTTCAATCTTACTGGATCCGGAATTCGGCTGGGCTGCGGCAAAGGTGCGCGACAGCGAATCAGGGCTGATGATGGCGTATGAAAAAACCGGTTATGACAAAACCGCAGTCGGACGTTTTCCCGATTTGATCGATGATGTGTCAGTGTTGCGTTTAAAAGAAAAAGGCGCTGATGCGGTCAAATTATTACTGTATGTGGATGTTGACGAGCCGGATTGCATTAATGATCGCAAAAAGGCGTTTGTCGAACGGATTGCGTCCGAATGCAAAGCCGAAGAGATGCCGCTCTTTTTGGAAATTCTGACTTACGATGCCAATGTGGAAGACGAAAAAGCCTACGCCAAACTGAAACCGCGCAAAGTGATCGAAGCCATGCGCAGCTATGCCGATCCGAAATACGGCGTGGACGTCTTTAAAGTGGAAGTGCCGGTCAATATGAAATATGTGGAAGGCTTTGCCGAAGGCGAAGCGCTATACAGCCAACAGCAAGCCGCCGAGTATTTTGCCGCACAAAGTGCGGTTTCCGAATTGCCGTTTATTTTCCTCAGTGCCGGCGTTTCCGCCGCCTTGTTCCAACAAACGTTGGTCTTCGCCAAACAAGCCGGTTCGAACTACAATGGTGTATTATGCGGACGCGCAACGTGGGCGGACGGCGCGAAAATCTATAAAGCGCAAGGTAAAGACGCCTCGATCGAATGGCTGAAAACAGAGGGCATTAAAAATATTCAAGAATTAGATGCCGTCTTGCAACAAAACGCCACCCCTATTAAGTTTTAAACTCGCAAAAAAGCCGATAGAAACAACTTTCTATCGGCTGCCTGTTTACTCTGCTGTTTACTCTGCCGTTTCCGCACCGCACTTTGCGGCTTTTTTCTCTCGCCGCCGCCGTTGGAAAAACGCGCTCAGTTTTTCACTGCACTGCGCTTCCAGCACGCCGGTGGTAATTTCTAAAAAATGGTTCATTTTGTAATCATCAAAAAAATGAAAACGCGAACCGACCGCACCGGTTTTATAATCACTCGCGCCGAAAACCAAGCGTTTAATCCGGCTGTGCAAAATCGCGCCGGCGCACATGGTACAAGGTTCGAGGGTAACGTATAACGTCGTATTGAGCAAACGGTAATTCTGCACCGCACTTGCCGCTTTGCGAATGGCCTCGATTTCGGCATGCGCGGTCGGATCGTTTTTTAAAATCGAGGCATTCCAGCCTTCGCCGATAATATTACCCTGTTCATCGACCAAAACCGCTCCCACCGGAATTTCACCCAGCGATTCGGCATAATCGGCAAGCTCGAGCGCGCGCTGCATAAAGTGTTGATCATGTTCAAGTGCGGTCATGGTGATCTCAATTAGACTGCTAACAAAAGACAAATATGAAATTTCTATGGTAAAAGTAGGGGCGGATTATATATCCGCCCGAACCGCACGTTGCATTTTACCTTTATAGATTAAATGCTTATATCGTATTTCGTAAACGGGCGGATATATAATCCGCCGCTACTCTACTTATCAAAAACCTCGGTTAAAAATAAGAGAAATTACCCCTCTCTGCGTCCGCTACGGCGTGGTTTGCGCTCAAAACTCGGTTTGCCGCCGCGATCGTTACGATCTTGGAAGCGGTCTTTGCCTCGTCCGCCACGGAACTCACGTCCGCCGTCGCGCGAAAAACCGCCTTCTTTACGGCCATAACCGCCTTTGCGTTCACCACGGCCAGCAAAGCCGCCGTCACCTTTTACTTCTTCCACAAAGCGCATTTGCATCGGTTTATTCAGCACCCGTGTTTTGCCGAAGTGCTGTAACAACTCTTTCGGCATATCTTTCGGCAGTTCAATGGTCGAATAATCATCGTGCAGTTTGATATGTCCGATATAACGACTGTCGATATCGCCTTCATTGGCGATTGCCCCGACGATATGTTTCACTTCCACGCCGTCGGCACGTCCGACTTCGATGCGGTATAAATCCATCGGCATCTGCTCGCGCGCCGGACGGGAGCGCTCTTCACGCTCAAAACGTCCGCCGCGTCTATCGGCGGAACGTGGATTTTCTTGGCGTTCACGACGCGGTTTAATCACTGGATCCGGCGGCAGAATCAGTTTTTGTTTGCCTTGCAACAACATCATCATCGCCGCAGCCAAATCTTCGTGATCCTGATCGGCGGTAAACATGTCTTCCAACAGATTACGGTATTTTTCCAAATCGTGATGTTCCAATTGCGCGGAAATTTTTTGCTTAAATTTCTCACGGCGACAGGCTTCCAATGTTTTATGATTCGGCAATTCCACTTCATCGATCTGTTTTTTGATCAAGTGTTCAACGTTGCGCAATAAACGTCTTTCGCGCGATTCAACAAACAGCAAGGCACGACCGGCACGACCGGCACGACCGGTGCGACCGATACGGTGTACATAGGATTCGGCATCTAACGGAATATCGTAGTTGATGACCAAACTGATCCGTTCCACGTCCAGCCCGCGCGCCGCCACATCGGTCGCGATTAAAATATTCAAACGGTTGTTGCGCAGACGATCCAAGGTTTGTTCGCGCAATTGTTGGGTCATGTCGCCGTTCAATGCCGCCGCGCTATGACCGTGTTTTTCCAATAATTCGGCTAAATCCAAGGTTGCGGTTTTGGTGCGCACGAAAATAATCGCCGCATCAAAATCTTCCACTTCCAAGAAACGCAGCAAGGCTTCGTTTTTGCGTACGCCGTTGACATACCAGCAGCTTTGCGTGATATCCGGCAGCGTTTGTTGGGTTGCCTGAATTTTAACCTCTTGCGGATCGCGCATAAAACGGCGGGTAATTCGGCGGATCGGTTCCGGCATGGTGGCGGAGAAAAGTGCGGTCTGGTGCTGCTCTGGTAATTTGCTCATCACTTCTTCTACATCGTCGATAAAGCCCATGCGCAACATTTCGTCGGCTTCGTCCAGCACCATAAAGCGCAATTCGGACAGATTCAGCGTGCCGCGACGGATATGATCCAAAATACGGCCCGGCGTACCGACCACCACTTGCGAGCCTTGGCGCAAGGCGCGCAATTGAATGTCATAGCGTTGCCCGCCGTACAGGGTGACGATATTCAACCCTTTGATATTTTTACTGAATTGTTCACAAGCATCGGCAACCTGAATCGCCAATTCACGGGTCGGTGCCATCACCAACATTTGCGGCGTGCGCACATCGGCATCAATTTGTGCCAATAACGGCAAGGAGAACGCGGCGGTTTTGCCGCTGCCGGTTTGCGCCATACCCAGCACGTCACGGCCGTTTAGCAAGTGCGGTATGCAAATTTGCTGAATCGGGGACGGATTGACGAATCCCATGGCGGTGACAGCGGAGATAAGCGATTCAGGCAAACCTAAATCATTGAATGTTAAAGTTGTTTCAGTCATATTTTACTCAATAGTAGAAAGCGGACGTTGCCCGCGATAAATGATAAATTGTTGCGTGATAGAATAATACATCTTGTACGACGTGACAGGCGAAGTGCGGTTTGCAACTATTGTTGCAAGCCGTTTTTACAGGCGCTAAAGCCATACTATCCCAATCAAGACGGAGAATAACTTAGTTCGTATCAGGTACAACCGTTAATGTTTGGCTCTCATTCAAGCGTAAACGCGAGAGTTCAAACAAGGCAAAACGATACTCAACAAAGTTAAATACTTGATTGGCAATAGCCAATTTAAACAAAGCGGTTGCTTCGTCAACCTTCCCCAGATTGAGTTGTTGTTTTGCTAAATAAAAATAGGTTTCTGTTAAAATTTCAGCATATTGAGGCGCATACGGCACAGCAAAATTATCAATTTTTTGCTGCAAATCCGCAAACGATAGTTCCCCCAAATAGTAATGAACAATATTGGTTCCCCAAAATTCATTGGACAACCCTTTTGCCCGCTCGGCTAAATTCCGTTTTGCTTCATGCGGTTTATATTTCAATTCATTCAGATATAACCACAAAGTGCGGTACGGATCGCTCGGATCCGCTTCATAGAATGTTAAAAAATCCCGTTCGGCCAACCCATAACGGCCGACATAGTAGAAATTCAATCCCCGATTCAGGTAGGCATATTCGTAATTCGAGTCTAAGTGCAATACCGCATTAAACGCATCTAACGAGCCGTCATAATCGCCGTCGAGCAGCAAATATAAACCTAAATAATTGTAAATCGGCGCTAATTTCGGTTGAAGCATTAAGGCTTGGGTAAAGTCATAACGGGCTAAACCCCACAAGCCTAAACTGTCATACAATACACCACGCTCAAAGTGTAAAGATGCCCGTTCGTCTTTTCCCAGATTTCCGACCAGCAACACTTGGCTAATCCGTGCAATCATCACTTCTTGATCAAAATGCAGTAACGGATTCTGCTCGGCCAACGTCACCTTTTGTTCGGAAATCAATGGACTGGTCGGACGCATTGAACATGCCGCCGCTGCAAGCAAAAATGCCAGCACACAAAATGATTTTGTGTAATGCACAACTTTATCAGCGATCTTCATGTCCCATAGTCCTTATGGATAAAAGATTCAGGTTACGCCTTCAATCAGCCTAACCCGAAATCGTTTTATTACTCCTGATCAGCTTGCTCGGCTGAATTGCTGTCAGCAGCAGGTGCGTTAATATCGCGCATGGTCAGACGAATGCGGCCTTGACGGTCGATTTCGACCACTTTCACCGCCACTTCTTGACCGATTTGCAGATAATCCGTCACTTTCTCCACCCGCTCTTCTGCGATTTGGGAAATATGCACCAAGCCTTCCTTGTTGCCGACAATCGATACAAACGCCCCGAAATCCGCAATCCGGCTGACTTTGCCGTTATAGACACGGTTCACTTCCACATCGGCGACAATATCTTCGATGCGCAGCATAACCGCTTTCGCCGCCGAGTTGTCGGTGGCGGCGATTTTCACCGTACCGTCATCGGCAATATCAATTGAAGTGCCGGTTTCTTCGGTCAGGGAACGAATCACCGCACCGCCTTTACCGATCACATCTTTGATTTTCTTCGGATCAATTTTCATGGTGTGGATACGCGGTGCGAAATCGGAGATATCGCCGCGCGGTGCGTCAATCGCTTGTTCCATCACACCCAAAATGTGCATTCTCGCACCTTTGGCTTGATTCAAGGCAATTTGCATGATTTCCGCCGTGATCCCTTCGATTTTGATGTCCATTTGCAGCGCGGTCACACCTTGTTTGGTACCGGCGACTTTAAAGTCCATATCACCCAAGTGATCTTCGTCACCCAAAATATCGGATAACACCACAAATTTCTCATCGGATTTGACTAAGCCCATTGCAATCCCGGCAACCGCAGATTTAATCGGCACACCGGCATCCATCAGCGCCAACGAAGCGCCACAAACGGAAGCCATGGACGAAGAACCGTTGGATTCGGTGATTTCAGACACCACGCGCACCACATACGGGAATTCTTCGATCGTCGGCATGACCGCCATCACCCCGCGTTTTGCCAAGCGACCGTGTCCGATTTCACGACGTTTCGGCGAGCCGATCATACCGGTTTCGCCCACGGAGTACGGAGGGAAATTGTAGTGGAACAAGAAGTGATCGGTACGCTCGCCGGTAATGTCGTCAATCGTTTGTGCATCACGTTCCGTACCCAATGTCGCCACCGCCAACGCCTGTGTTTCGCCACGGGTGAAAATCGCCGAACCGTGAGTGCGCGGCAATACGCCGGTGCAGATATCCAACGCACGCACGGTGTCCACGCTACGCCCGTCGATACGCGGCTCGCCAGCTAAAATGCGGCTGCGCACCACATCACTTTCCAGTGCACCTAAAATATCGGCGATGGTGTTTTCATTTACGCTTTCATCTTCGTTACTTGCCAATACCGCCGCAATCACGTCGGCTTTAATCGCATCGACTTGCGCATAACGCGCTTGTTTTTCAGTGATACGGTAGGCTTCGCCCAAACGGCTTTCCGCCAACGCTTTCACTTGGTTGACCAGTGCGGTGTTGACCGCCGGCGCTTGCCAATCCCAACGCGGTTTACCGGCTTGTTTGACGAATTCTTTAATGTTTTCAACCACAACTTGTTGCTGCTCGTGCCCGAATACCACCGCCGCCAACATTTGTTCTTCGCTTAAAATATCCGCTTCCGATTCCACCATCAGCACTGCTTTATCCGTACCGGCGACCACTAAATCCAAGCGGCTGTGTTTTTGTTCCGCCATGGTCGGGTTCAACACGAATTGATCGTTGATAAAGCCGACACGCGCCGCACCGATCGGACCGTTAAACGGCACGCCGGACAGCGAAAGTGCGGCGGAAGCGCCGATCATCGCCACGATATCCGGAGAAATTTGCGGATTAACCGATACCACGGTCGCTACGATTTGAATTTCGTTGTAGAACCCTTCCGGAAACAACGGACGAATCGGGCGGTCAATTAAACGTGCAATCAAGGTTTCGCCTTCGGACGGACGGCCTTCGCGTTTAAAGAATCCACCCGGAATACGACCGGCTGCGTAAGTACGCTCTTGATAGTTGACGGTTAACGGAAAGAAATCCTGTCCTGCTTTCACTTCTTTTTTCGCGACGACCGTCACCAAAACCGAGGTATCGTCCATGCTTGCCATCACCGCCGCCGTGGCTTGACGCGCCATTGCACCGGTTTCCAGAGTTACGGTATGCTGACCGTATTTAAATTGTTTAACAATTGGAGTCACTTTTTTTTCCTTTTTAAAATAAGTCATTCAATGATGCTTATCTCTTTATTGCGACTAGCAAAAATAATCTGCTTCGTGATTTAGATTAAGAGTTGATAGGGATAAAAATGGTTTTCATACAACTTGAATAGATCATTTTTGATAGCCGCACGCTGACAAAGAGTATAAGCGCTGCCATTATACCGATATTTTCCATCAGAATGCTAATAATTTCTTAAATTCCGCCGACTTCGGCAAAATAACCATATGCTTGCCAAGCCGTGTTACTGCTCAAAAAGTGATAAATTAAGAAATTTCGCCATCGTCAAGATCACCGCTTGTACATATACGCTTTCGCGACTGGCGTTGCCGTTGGTCAACAGGCTCATAGCGCCGCCTTTTTGTTTGATATTCTCGGTTTGGAACAGCCGATCCATCACTGTGCCCAATTCCATTTCTGCGCTGAGTTGGTTATACACACAATCCGGAATCGGCAATTCGGCGCTGCGTCCGACGGCAAACCGCACTTTATCGCTGATCACAACATAGGCGCAAGTCGCCGCACCGTAATCGAAGCGCTCGACACCCGCTTCAATCGCCAGATAAAAATCTGCGTTCGGCAGCTGTTGTTGGCAAAATTTCACCCGATTGAATGCGCCTTGTTTGGTCTCCGCCATGCTCATCGGCTGTTCCGCCACGCCCGATTGCGACGGCATAGCCTGAAAACTCAAAGTGCGGTGCGGAAATAGTTGACTGAATGCGGTTTTGACCGCATTGGCTTTCACCGGATTGGTCGAGGCAATCACAATCTGCATTATTGTGCTCCTTATTCGGTTTTATGCGACGTGAAACGGGCTTTCAGCGGCATACGTTCCGCAATTCTGGCGCGGTTGGCACGCAGCGCATCGTCCGTCGGCACATAATCCTGCCACAAGTGCGGTGCTTGCGGCAAATCTTGCGCCCAGCGGTTGCTGACATTAAAGCCGCGCGCCAAGCACTCTTGGTGCAACGCTTGATAGCGTTTGTGCAGGAAGGTTAGCTTATTCATAAAAAATTTAACGTGCCCCGTCCCCAATTTATACTCGTCGGGCTGTCCGGCTAAATTGTATTTGCCTTTGGCGATCGCATTCGGAATGCGGGTCAGCTCGCGGTGTTCCGCCAGCAAATGTTGATCGCACAGTTCCGTCACCGGCACGACATTAATTCGGGTCATTCCGATTGTCCTTGTACGATTTGCACCAGCTGATCCATTTTGGCAATCTGATAGGTCGGTTGAATTTCACCGTGATTCTCTTTGCCGTGACTGATCCAGCAGGTATCCAAACCGCTGTTTTGCCCGCCTAAAATATCGGTTTCCAAGGTATCGCCGACCATTAACACCGCACTTCTATCGAGTTGTCCGGCTAAATTCAACGCATGTTCAAAAATACCGTGATGCGGTTTCGGCAAACCGATATTTTCCGACACCACGACAAAGTCAAAGTGCGGTTTCAAGCCGGTGCGCTGCAAACGCAAATCCTGCATGGCACTGAAACCGTTGGTGATAATCCCAAACCGCACTTTATCCGATAACGTTTGCAACATCTGCTCCACGCCGTCCAACGGCTTGCACACATCAGCCATTGCAATTAAAAAAGCCTCATTCAGCTCACGCGGATCGCGGCTCAAGCGTTTCGCCCATTGGTTAAAGCGCGTGGTTTGCAATTCGTCGGCACTGATTTTGCCGTGATGATAGGCCTCCCATAACGGTTTGTTCAGGGCTTGATAATCAGCAAAATGCTGCGCACCGAACTCCACACCGTAATCGGCGAACATGTTGCGCAGTCCGCTAAAAGAATCAAACGAAAACAGGGTTTCGTCGGCGTCAAAAAAGATCCATTGGTATTTCAATTAGTTTCCTTAACTTCAATTAAAGCATACAAAGTGCGGTCTGGCGTTCCACTTCGGCTTTTAAGCCGTCATAGCCGTGTTCGGTTTTAATGATTTGAAACAGTTGTTGCGCTTGCGGATACGCTTTTTCCAAATAACGCAGCCATTGTTTGATCCGCGCCACATGATAAAAACCGCTGTCCGCCGGATTGTCCAGATTGACGTATTGCCATAACAGTTGTAACACCTGCGCCCACGCCAGTTTTTCGTGATTGAATTTCACCACTCGGCTGAGATTGGCAATATTCAACGCGCCGCGCCCGATCATCAGGCTGTCGCAACCGGTCGCCGCCAGACAGGCTTGTGCGTCTTGCCAGTTCCAAACTTCCCCGTTGGCGATCACCGGAATCTGCAAACGTTGGCGGATTTCACCGATCTTTTGCCAGTTGATCCTCTCGGCACGGTAGCCGTCGGTTTTGGTGCGCCCGTGAATGGTGATTTCATCGGCACCACCCTGTTGCACCGCATCGGCAATTTCAAACGCCGCTGTATCACTGTCCCAACCCAACCGCACTTTTACGCTGACCCGATGTCGTTTATCCAGCGCGCCGCGAATCGCTTTGGTCGCTTGATAAATCAGTTCCGGCTGTTTCAATAACGAAGCGCCGCCCTGACTGTTGTTCACCGTTTTCGACGGACAGCCACAGTTCAAATCGACGCCGTGCGATCCCAGTTCGACCGCTCTTTGCGCATTTTCCGCCAGCCATTCGGGAAACTGCCCCAACAGCTGCACCCGCACCGGCGTTCCGGCAGCGGTATAACCGCCGTGCTGCAATTCGGGGCAAAGACGGTAAAACGCTTTTTTCGGCAACAACTGATCAACCACGCGCACAAATTCCGACAGGCACAGATCATAGTCATTGACTTGGGTTAACAGATGGCGCAAGAACGGATCCAACACGCCTTGCATCGGCGCTAATATCACGTTCATGATGAATAGCGTTTATCGGTTCGCACCCAATAAAACACCAAAAGTGCGGTCAGCGCGCCCAAGGTGTCGGCTAAAATATCTTTTTGTGCGTCCCAAACATCGCCCTGCGATCCGAGAAAAGCGATCCCTTGCTCGCCGCCGGCAAGCACCGCATATTGCCATTCGATCAATTCGTAACTTGCCGCCACGCTCATAATAAAAAACAGCGAGAAAAAACCGGCTAAAACCGGGCCGCATAAACGGCGGCGCAGCAGCCATTCCGCCATCGGGAAGCTGTAAAATCCGATAATAAAATGCGCCACCCGATCAAAATGGTTGCGCCCTTCGCCCAGCCAAGCGCTTAACATTCGGCTGCCCCACTCGAACGGCACCAATTCAAACGTGTAATGGGCGCCGATCAGGTGCAACATCATCCACAGGCTCATAAAAATATACGCCAAATTGCTGAACTGAAAACGGCGATAGCTTACCATCAGCGCAAACAACACGATAAAAATTGGTGCGACTTCCGCATACCAAACCGCTCTATCATACGGCTGCACGCCCGACCAAATCGCCAGCGCCACAACAAAGAGCGCCAAAGCAGGCGGAAACCATCGTGCTTGTGCCATTACTTCCACCCTTTGTTTTTACAAATCAGATCGTAAGCGGCTTGGATTTTCTGCGCTTTCTCTTTTGCCATTTCCATCATTTCCGGCGGCAAGCCTTTGGCGACCAACTTATCGGGGTGGTATTCGTTCATCAGCTTGCGGTAAGCCCGTTTTACACTCAACTGATCATCACCGGCACTCACGCCCAACACTTGATACGCCGCTTGCAGATTATCAGCGCTCGAAGTGCGGTAAGACTGCTGATAACCGCCGCTCTGCTGCTGATAATTGCCTTGTTGTTGATATTGTCCGCCGGTGGCGAACTGCTGCGAGGCATAAATCATCGCCATCATCTGCTCAAACTGCATTTGCGACAAGCCCAGCTCCTGCGCGATCACCGACAGCAACTCTTTTTCGTTTTGATCCAAATGGTTATCGGCAAGTGCGGTCTGAATTTGAATATCCAAAAACATTCTCAGCAAATCAGGACGACGCCCACAACCAAAACGGAATTCGCGGATCACCTGACGAATCGGGAAATCTGCGCCTTTACCGCGGTTAAAGGCGTCCTGCGCCATGCGCTGCGCCGCCGAATCCAGATTCAGTCGGGTCATAAACGCTTGCGCCAGTTGAATATCCTCTTCCGTCACCCGCCCTTTGGATTTACTCAAATGCCCCATCACCGCAAACGTGGTTTGCAGGAAAAGCTGCTGGCGGGTCAAGGTTTTACTAAAAAATGACGAACTGACACTGCCCATTTCATAGATTTTTTTATCTACAAAATGCCCCAGCACCGCACCAAAAACCGCCCCCCAGAACCCACCGTAACGGTAGCCGAGAATAAAACCGATAATTTTTCCGATAAAATTCATGTTTCTTTCCAACAATCAAACAAAGTGCGGTTATTCTACCCGATTAATCTAGGCTTATAAATATTTATCACCAAAGCGCTGAGTACGGTTTTTATGCAGAAAGCCGCTGATACGGCCGAATGTTGTTGAACATAACGTTATTATCAAGTTTAAGTGATAAACCTGATTATGCGCGCATCACAATAATTTTCTTTTATAGCAATAATAATCGGGAATTTAGATCGTATTTTTCAAAAATTGCGTACAAAAAAGCAGCCTTTCGGCTGCTTCAGTAGTTAATAAACCGCACTTTTACTGCTGATCGCCAATCAATACCGATTCCAACGCTACTTCAATCATTTCATTGAACGTTAATTGGCGTTCTTCCGCGCTGGTTTGTTCGTGGGTGCGGATATGGTCGGAGACGGTGCAGATGGTCAGCGCTTTGGCTCCGAATTCGGCGGCGACACCGTAGATACCGGCGGCTTCCATTTCTACGCCTAGAATCCCGTATTTTTCCATGTAATCAAACATTTCCACATCCGGCGTATAGAACAGATCGGCGGAGAACAGATTACCGACCTGCACTTTCACCCCTTTTTGCTTTGCCGCTTCAACTGCGGCGGCAACCATTGAATAATCGGCAATCGCGGCAAAATCGTTGTCTTTAAAGCGGATACGGTTAACCTTGGAATCGGTACACGCCCCCAAGCCGATCACCACATCGCGGATTTTCACGTCATGACGCACTGCACCGCAAGAGCCGACGCGAATAATTTTTTTCACACCGTATTCGGTGATCAGTTCTTTGGCATAGATCGAGCAAGACGGAATGCCCATACCGTGTCCCATAATCGAAATTTTACGCCCTTTATAAGTGCCGGTATAACCCAGCATATTGCGCACGTTGGTCACTTCTTGCGGGTTTTCCAAAAAAGTTTCCGCAATGTATTTTGCCCGCAGCGGATCGCCCGGCATCAGAACAACATCGGCAAATGCGCCGTCAACAGCATTAATATGTGGTGTAGCCATAATAGTATCCTCTTTAATCAATCGTTATTTTTGAAAATCAATCATCGTTGTGCCGTAATCCATTGGCGACAGGTCGAAATAGCTGGCAATGGTTTGCCCGATATCGGCAAAGGTTTCACGTTTGCCCAAAAAGCCTTTCGGTACATCGCTGCCGTAGAGCAATACCGGAACGTGTTCACGGGTATGATCGGTGCCGCTCCACGTCGGATCACAGCCGTGATCGGCGGTGATAATCAATAGATCACCCTCTTGTACCAGCGCCAATACTTCCGGCAAGCGCGAATCGAAGTATTCCAATGCCTGTGCATAACCGGCGACATCACGGCGATGGCCGTAGTCGGAGTCAAAATTCACAAAATTCGGGAACACAATGGTGTTATCGCCGGCGGCTTTAATTTCGGCGATGGTTTTGTCGTAAATTTCTTCCAAACCGGTGGCTTTGACTTTGCCGGTGATGCCGGTGTGGGCATAAATATCGGCGATTTTACCGATAGAAACCACGTCGCCCTGTTTCTCGTCCACCAGTTTTTGCAGCACGGTAGCCGACGGCGGTTCGACCGAGTAGTCGTGACGATTGCCGGTGCGTTTGAATTCGCCGGCTTTTTCGCCGACGAACGGACGGGCAATGACACGCCCGATGTTATAACCTTCCAGCTCTTCACGCACGATGTGGCACAGTTCGTACAGCTTTTCCAAGCCGTAAGTCTCTTCATGGCAGGCGATTTGGAACACGGAATCGGCAGAGGTGTAAAAAATCGGTTTGCCGGTTTTCATGTGTTCTTCGCCCAATTCGTCCAACACCACTGTGCCCGATGAATGGCAGTTGCCTAAATAGCCGGGAATACCGCTCTTTTCCACGATACGATCGAGCAGCTCTTGCGGAAAGCTGTTTTGGTGATCTTTAAAATAGCCCCAATCGAACAGCACCGGCACACCGGCGATTTCCCAGTGGCCTGACGGCGTATCTTTGCCGGACGAGATCTCTTTGGCAAAAGCGTAGCCGCCGATAATCTCTGCATTTGCGTCCATACCTGCAGGCACGCGTCCGGTCGATTCTTTCGCTGCCAGTGCCAAACCCAATTTGGTTAAGTTAGGCAATTTCAAGGCGCCGCTGCGCTCGGCGTTATCCGCTTTGCCTGCCGCGCACTGCTCGGCGATATGGCCTAAGGTATCCGAACCTACGTCGCCGAATTTATCGGCATCTGCCGCCGCCCCGATTCCAAAGGAATCCATCATCAAAATAAAAACTCTTTTCATTGTATCGTTCCTTATTTTATTACTGTTGTTTTATTACTGTGAGTTTATTGCTGCTGTTTATTAATAACCGTTCGCTTGGTTAGACTGGGAACTGCCGTTTAAAGTTCCCAATAAATCGTTCAACAGACCGGAAGCGCCGAAGCGGAAGTGGCTCGGGTGAATCCAGTCATTGCCTAGAATAGTAGCCGCCAGTTGCAGATATTGCTGCGCCTCTTGCGCCGTGCGCACGCCCCCTGCCGCTTTAAAGCCGACGCGGTCTTGTGCCTTCAGATCGGCAATGGTTTGCAACATGATTTTTGCCGACTCTAACGTCGCGTTGACCTTCACTTTGCCGGTGGAGGTTTTGATAAAATCTGCACCGGCTCGAATCGCGATTTCAGAAGCTTGGCGGATTAATACCGCACTTTGCAGCTCGCCGCTTTCAATAATCACTTTCAGCAACACGCCGCTGTCGGCACACGCTTTTTTACAGGCGGCAACCAATTCAAAACCGCACTTTTCATCGCCGTTGATTAAAGTGCGGTATGGAAATACCACATCAACTTCATCAGCGCCATAAGCAATCGCCGCTTTGGTTTCGGCAAGTGCGATTTCAAGATCGTCATTGCCGTGCGGGAAATTGGTGACGGTGGCGATTTTGACTTGGGTTAAGCCCAATTGTTGCAAGGTCTTGCGTGCAAGCGGAACAAAGCGCGGATAAACGCAAACCGCCGCTGGCGAACCGAATTCGGTTTTCGCCTGACGGCATAACGCGATGATCGCCTCGTCGGTATCGTTGTCGTTTAAACTGGTCAGATCCATCAGGCTTAACGCCAGTTTTGCCGTTTGTTTAATGTCGTTTAATTGTGTCATAGTGACTCCTGCAAAGATGACCGGCGCTAAAACCACCCTGTCATCGAATGACAAACACCACGCCAAGCGTGGTGTTCAAGATTTAAACCAATAGAACGGTGGTTAGCCGATTAACGCCGCACCGGTTAAACCGATGAACAGACCTGCGATACAGGCGCTCATTAAATTCGATAATGAACCGGCAATAACCGCTTTAATCCCTAAACGTGCCACGTCGGAGCGACGGTTCGGTGCCATCGTTCCCAAGCCGCCGATTAAAACCGCAATCGAGCTGAAGTTGGCAAATCCGCACAGCGCAAATGTAATAATCGCTTTGGTTTTTTCATTCAGAACAACTGGTGTTTCAGGGCCTAAGTATTTGATAAAGTCCAAATAAGCCACAAATTCGTTAATCACCAGTTTTTGTCCGATCATCGAACCGGCAATATTCGCTTCAGCCCACGGCACGCCGATAACAAATGCCAACGGTTGGAAAACATAACCTAAAATGGCCTGCAACGTTAAATCCGGTTGTCCGAACCAGCCGCCGACGCCGCCGATAATACCGTTTAATAACGCGATTAATGCGACGAATGCCAATAACATCGCCCCGACGTTTAACGCCAGTTGCATACCGGAAGATGCTCCGGCTGCGGCTGCGTCCAACACATTCGCCGGCTTTTCTTCTACGGCGTCACGATCTAAATCGTCATGTGGCCGCTCGGTTTGCGGCAGCAAAATTTTTGCGAATAATAAGCCGCCCGGTGCCGCCATAAACGATGCTGCGATCAGATACGGTAACGGTACGCCCATTTGCGCATAACCGATCATCACCGAACCGGCAACGGAAGCCAGACCGCCGCACATGATGGCGAATAATTCCGATTCGGTCATTTTGGCGATATAAGGTTTCACAATTAACGGCGCTTCGGTCTGCCCTACAAAAATATTGGCCGCTGCCGACATGGATTCGGTTTTCGAGGTTTTCAACACCACTTGCAGGAAACCGCCGATAATTTTGATTACCCACTGCATAACGCCGATATAGTACAGCACAGAAATCAACGAGGCGAAGAAAACGATTGCCGGCAATACGCGCAAGGCAAACACAAAGCCGCCGCCGCCAAATACCTCGAACATTTTATCACTGACTAACCCGCCAAACAGAAAAGCTGCACCGTCATTACCATAGTTAATCACTTTTTGTACCGCTTCCGCCGCGGCTAACAATACATCACGGCCCGCCGGCACATAAAGAATCAACGCGCCGATTCCGATTTGAATCGCCAACGCGCCTAAAACGGTACGGTAATTGATTGCTTTACGGTTATTCGACAATAAAAACGCAATTGCCAAAAGCACAACAATACCAAGAATGCTCATCAATAAATCCATAGTTACCCCTAAAATAATATTTTTTAGAATTTTTTTACTATAAAAAACCACCTGCAATTTCTAGCAAACCAAAAAAACGTTTCGACAGAAAATTGAGTTTGCTCACTATACATCTTTTCAAAAAAAAATCTGAAAATAATTTCCAAAATGCGATCAAAATCAAGTTGTGAAAAAATAGCTGCTATTTTTTTGTATAAAAAACAGGCTTTCTGGTGATTTAATAAATAGTTAGCCTATTTTTTATCCCTTGCGATTCGGCGTAGTTCGCCAGTTTATCGACGTCCGCCACCTCGGGAACCAATGCACCGATTCCTTGCGGATCGCGCGTGCCTTTGGCATGCACCCGAATGAGTTTAAACAGGACTTCAGGGTGAGGCGCAAGTAACGGGGCAACCTTGTCAACCAACTGGTAAGGATCAAAAAAACCGTTGATCAACACCAACCGCACTTCTTCGATCTTCCCCAACGGCAATAAACGGCGCAGGTTTTCAAGATTGCGCTCCAAGTTAACATGCTTGATTCTTTGCGCTTCAATCAGTCTATCCGGTACTTTTCCCGATTGGTTACGCCGGTCAAAACACAAGGTTTGCAGCCCCAATCCGCTTCCTTTCAGATCAAACAGAAACTTATCCGTCACCTGAATCAATTCCTGCATGGCTTCAAATTCAAAAAAACCGCTGGAATCCAAATAACAAGTCAAGCCCAATTGCCGTAACGCATGAAATAACGGCACCAATTTACGGTGATGAATGGTCGGCTCGCCGCCGGAAACGGTAACGCCGCGAATAAACGGCATCGAAGCTTGCACCTGCTGATAAAGGTAGGCCAAGCTCACCGGCTTGCTGTCCGGCGTATATCTGGCAATGGTTTCCGGATTATGGCAATAGAGGCAGTTCAGTTTGCAACCTTGCAAAAAGAGACTGATTCGGTTGCCTGCGCCCTCGACATTGGAAAACGGAATAATGCGGTGCAGCGGCAGGGTTATGTCGTAAAGTGCGGTCGGCAAACCGCACTTTGTGTCGTCAAGCGGCATTGACATCGCCTTGATCACGCAGTTGGCGATCAAAAACCTGTGCGCATTCGTCCGTTCCCGAACCAAACCACGTCGTGTCGCGCAGCACCGCTTCGCCTTGACGGAAGCGCTCCACCTCGCTTTTCTTCACCAGATAACCGGTCACGCGAATCAAGTCGGTATTTTTAAGGTAGGTGGTGATATAGCGATATCCCAAAGCAAATGCGCCGTCAATGATATCGACCACCGCATCAAGATGATCAACATAGGTTTGATCAAACGCAAACAGATCGCCGGTGCCCGACGGGAAATATTGATGATAAGGCGCGGACTGTTTTAAGTGCGCCAGCAAGGTCGGTTCCTGCCCGACTTTGATTCGGTGCGCCGGCGTATTGGCGCGGTCTTCCTCATGGTTGCTGGCACCGACCTGCGCGTGTAATAAATAGTGATTATCGGTTCTTTCGGCGTAAACGCCTTGATGGCTATCATTGATCGTTTTCAATTTTTTCATGATTGCGGTTGCGATCTCCTCACCGCGCGCACTTTGCCCAAAGGTTTCGTTCAGCCCTTCCTGCTGCAAAAGATGATTGGTCGCGTCCGCCAGACCGACGATGGCAAACATACCGGTAAAATTCGTCCGTTTGATAAAGCCTTCTTTTTCTAAAAAGCTGCTGGTAAAGAAATTGCTTTGCTCCACGATAAAACGATGGCGTTTATCCATGGTGGAAAGCGCCAGTTTCGCCACTTTCGGCAATAATTGATCCACCATTTCCTCAACCGAAGCGCAAGCTCTGGCAATCGTGCCCAAGCGCAAACGGGTCAAGGTATAAGCGCCGCCACCTTCCGGCAAGGCGTTGTAGCAGCTGGCGACGCCGTATTCCCCCAGATCCGCCGTGTAATACGCATCGTTGGCGAAAGACGGTTTGGAAGCCAACAGACAGGCTTTCGCCGCCAATTCGGCAAACTCACGCGAGGTCTTATTTTTATCGTAACGAATCGTCATATTCGGCGTAGTGTTTTCCAACTCGATCACCGCCTGCAAAATCAAGCGGCCGGCACGGGTTTCATAAGGACCGATATTGGCATGGCAAAAAGAGTCCGGCACGGTTTTATCAATATGATTTAAAAAGCGTTTTATTTTGATATAATCTTGCGCTTCGTCGCTGATAAACGGCTCTAACAGACAGTCCAAGCGCCCGATATAAACCGGAAATGTGGTAATCGAAGGAACATGGGAATAAAGAATCAGCAACCCGTCCAGCACCTCGTCCAGCGTTTGCGGCGCAGGCAGATCGAGAAATCGGCAGCCGTTTTTAATATAAACCGAATAATCCGGCAAAATATAGCGGGGACGGTAAACGGCATATCCCTCGTTTAAATCGCAAATCATTTGATTTTCCAGATAGTGCCACTCGTCTTCGCTGTATCCCAACAGCTCGCGCGGATCAAACAGCCGTTCCGCAATATTGCCCAATGTCATCAGTTTTTGCTGATAAGTTAAATTTTCAGCCTTAACGGTATCCAAAATATCTTGTAATGTCGCCAGCATAACACGCTCCCGATTCCTGCTTTACATATTAGAAAAGATTAGCCATAGTATGAAATTAAGTGCTTACCCGCAAGGTTGAAAGCGTGATCATGGTCAAGAAATCCTTATAAAATAAAGACAATTCCCCATACTCGCCGCATAATGAACAAGGCCTGTCATGAATATATCTCATATGAAAAAGTTATTTCACAGTTTATGCGCAAGCCCCTTAGAATACATAATAATACTTTTGGCGATAGGACAGCGATGAACAGCGAAACCCTGAAAAAACAGTACACGGTTTTACCAAAAACCGAATGGAGCGCCAATCGGCTGTGGGAAGTGAAATTCCACAGTTTCGTGCCGCTGTGTCTCTCGCTGCTGCTGTTCGGGCTCGGCGAAGGCTTTCTGTTGACCTCCGATCTCGGCTCGGCACCGTGGACGATTTTGTCACAAGGTATCGCACTACAAACCGGCATCAGTGTCGGTTTTGCCTCGTTTATCGTCAGTTGTCTGGTTATGTTGTGCTGGCTGCCGCTACGCCTGAAAATCGGCTTAGGTACGATTTTAAACATTATTTTGATTGCGCTGGCGCTCGACATCAGCGCCGGAACAATGCAAACGCCGGCAACCGCACTTGGCCAAGTCGGCTATGCCGTGATCGGCATTCTCTTGATGGGAATCGGCTCGGCGTTTTACCTCACCTGCCATATGGGCGCCGGTCCGCGCGACGGCTTAATGGTCGGACTTTGCCAGCGCTTTAAATTAAAAGTCGGCTTGGTGCGCACCGTAATGGAAAGCAGCGTCGCCCTGATTGGCTTTCTGCTCGGCGGCACGCTCGGCTTCGCCACTCTATTATTTGCTTTTTCGATCGGCTGGGTGATTCAACTGACGTTATACTGTTTTACCGCTTATCTGAAAAAATAACGTAAACATATAAGTACCGCCGAATTAAAAACAAATATACGCCCGAAATAGACCAAAGTGCGGTTATTCAAATAAAACACCGAAACAGATTTTTTGAAAAAAGAGTATGAATCTCAAGAAGTTATTTGGTGGAGATAGACGGGATCGAACCGACGACCTCTTGCATGCCATGCAAGCGCTCTCCCAACTGAGCTATATCCCCATTTTAGAATGGATTTGATGAGCTGTTCATCAAAGTGCGGCTATATTAATAACCGCACTTGCATCTGTCAATCTGATTTATCGGCTTTATGGTTTAAATGCCTAAAATTAAATCAGTTGTGTTTAAACGGCGTGAATGCTTTGGATAAATTCAATCGCTTTTTGAATCCGAGCCAAGCTGCGTTCTCGCCCGATTCCGACTAACGTGACATCTAAAGACGGCGATTGTCCGCTGCCGGTCACGGCGACACGCAACGGCATGCCGACTTTGCCCATGCCGATTTCCAGTTCCGCCGCCGTTTGTTCGATCGCTTGATGAATATCATGCGCATTCCAATCACTAAGTGCGGTCAGTTTTTGCAATACAAGGCTGAGCGGCTCAACGGTTGCCGCTTTAAAGTGTTTCTTGACCGCACTTTCGTCAAATTCACTAAAATCTTCAAAGAAATAACGACTGGCTGCTGCCATTTCGTTCAGTGTTTTGCAGCGTTCTGCCAACATTTGCACGATTTCCGTCAAGGCCGGTCCGTTACTGATGTCGATATTTTGATTTTGCATATGCCATTGTAAATAGCCTGCGACCTTTTCCGCCGGTAATTCGCGGATATAGTGGTGGTTCAACCATAACAGCTTATCATGATTAAATGCGCTGGCAGAGCGGCTGACCGAGTGCAGATCAAACAGATTAATCATCTCTTCGCGGCTGAACACTTCCTGATCGCCGTGCCCCCAGCCCAAACGCACCAGATAATTGTTCAACGCTTCCGGCAAATAGCCTTTATCACGATATTCCATCACGCTGACCGCACCGTGACGCTTAGACAGTTTTTGCCCGTCATCACCCAAAATCATCGACACATGGGCATAAACCGGCACCGGCGCACCCAGCGCTTTTAAGATATTGATTTGACGCGGAGTGTTGTTGATATGGTCTTCGCCACGCACCACATGGGTAATACCCATATCCCAATCGTCCACCACCACACAGAAGTTATAGGTCGGCGAACCGTCGGTACGGCGGATAATCAAATCGTCCAGTTCCTGATTGCTGATTTCGATTTTGCCCCGCACCGCATCGTCAAACACGACCGTTCCTTCGGTCGGATTTTTAAAACGTACCACATGCGGTTCGTTTTGCTGATGGGCGTGATCGTGCAGACAGTGGCGATCGTAACGCGGTTTCTCTTTGTTTTGCTCTTGCTGTTCACGCAAGGTTTCCAACCGCTCTTTGCTGCAATAACAACGGTATGCCAACCCCTGCACCAACATTTGGTCAATCACTTGATTATAGCGGTCAAAGCGTTTGGTTTGATAATACGGCCCGTGTTCCCAATTTAAATCCAACCATTCCATCGCTTCCAGAATCGCATCGGTGGCGGCTTGGGTTGAGCGTTCCAAATCGGTGTCTTCAATCCGTAATACAAATTCGCCTTGATTGTGGCGGGCATACAGCCAAGAGTAAAGTGCGGTACGCGCACCGCCGACATGCAAAAAGCCGGTCGGGCTCGGGGCAAAACGGGTTCTGACGTTGACATCGGGATTAAACTTGAAAAGTGGTTGAATATCCATTGGTTGACCTTGTAAATTCGCTGATAAAAATAAAACATCAGTTATTGTACTATGACTGACGGCTATTGATAGATAAAATTGATCTTATATGTTTATTTTTACGACAATTGGCGAGAAAAGTGTAAAAAATCGTTGACTGAAATGCAACACCAATTATAATGCTCGCTCACAACAAACGGGCGATTAGCTCAGTTGGGAGAGCACCTCCCTTACAAGGAGGGGGTCACTGGTTCGAGACCGGTATCGCCCACCACTTCCGCGCAAACTTATCCCATGATTTTAAGGTAATCTTAAGTGGGCGATTAGCTCAGTTGGGAGAGCACCTCCCTTACAAGGAGGGGGTCACTGGTTCGAGACCGGTATCGCCCACCACTTCTTTTTCTCTTCAAATTCCTCTTGAGATTCTAACGATTTGCACTTAATTTGTGTTATATTGCGTGTGCATTTACGCACGCTAAATATTGTCAGGTGAATTAATGGAATATAATAAAATCAAATACAAAACAGCCATTCTGATCGTCAACCGCTGCAGCAGATTGCTGGGGAATATCATGAAGACCCTGTGCTATCCGTTTCATGCCCTTTTCCCTAAAAAACGTTTTACCATTCCGGCATTCAGTCCGGCAAAAGTACAATCGAATACGCCGACCAAAATCAATAAAACCATTTGGCAGACAAATTACACTAATCATGTCAGCCTACCAGTTTATCTAAATTACTTGTTCAATCGTTTAATGTCGCTCAGCTATGACTACCGCTATGTCAGCACCGAAGAGCGGGTTGAATTTATTCGTGAAAATGCCGATGAGCGCATGTTTGCCGCTTACAGCAAACTCACTGACGGCGCAGCCCAAGCCGATTTTTGGCGTTTATTGGTGTTGTATAAGCAAGGCGGAATTTATATGGATATTGACGGGCAACTGGTGTGGCCGTTAGCCAACATGATTGGCGCGGAAGATAATGAAGTATTGGTCTATCGCAAAGGCCGCTATAACAACTATTTTATCGCCTGTGCCAAAGGCAATCCGATTTTAAAAGATACTCTAGATCTGATTGTGGACAATATTGAACAGCGTCGAATTGAACACGGCGTTTATAATCTGACCGGACCGGTGCCGTTTAATACCGCCATCGGCGATAGAAAAATGAGTGTCCGTCCGGAAAAATTGACCGCGATTCAAGGCAGTTTTACCAATGAATATTTTCAATATATTGATAAAAAACGCGGTAAATGGACGCACGCCAAAAAAGAGGATTTACTGAAATAAGAGGAATAAAAAAGTCTGACATTAAGTCAGACTTTTTTTGTTATGTTGCCTTATTTTGCATGCCGCTCTTTCAACTTGCCAATCACGTCCGCCCAAGACAGCTCAGCATCTTGCAATAGCACGGTTAAGTGATAGGCTAAATCCGCCGCTTCGCAAATGGTTTCATTGCGATCTTTCACTGTCGCGGCAAGTGCGGTTTCAACCCCTTCTTCTCCCACTTTTTGCGCAATGCGTTTAGTGCCGCGTGAATAGAGGTGCGCAGTATAAGAACTGTCCGGATCTGCACCTTTGCGTTCGGCAATTAAACGTTCTAATTTACTAAAGAAAATCCAATCCGGCTGGTTTTTGTCCGTAAACTGATGGAAACAACTTTCCGCGCCGGTGTGGCAGGTTTCGCCAATCGGATTGGCTAAAATCAATAAGGTATCGTTATCGCAATCCAAGCTCATATCAACAACATTTAAGAAGTTACCCGACGTTTCGCCCTTGGTCCATAAGCGTTGCTTGGTGCGTGAGAAAAATGTTACCTTACTTTCAGTTACGGTTTTTTCCAGTGCCTCTAGGTTCATATAGCCAAGCATTAATACTTCGCAAGTTACGGCATTTTGCACGATCACCGGCAGTAAGTTATCGACTTTTTGCCAGTCAATTTTTTGCATATCTAACATATTTTGTCCTATTTATTCCGTTGTTACTCTTCGCCAAGAGAATTAACGGCGCACTTCCACCCCTTGCGCTGCAAGGTAAGTTTTTAATTCGCCGATATTGATAATTTGCTTATGAAACACGCTCGCTGCCAGTGCACCGTCCACGTTTGCCTGCACAAAAGCGTCACGGAAATGCACCATTTCGCCCGCACCGCCCGAAGCAATCAATGGCACATGGCACACTGCCCGCACCGCACTGAGCTGAGTTAAATCATAGCCTTGGCGTACACCGTCTTGGTTCATCATATTCAATACGATTTCGCCAGCACCACGTTTTTGCACCTCTTGCACCCAATCCAGCAACTGCCAGTTGGTTTGACGCGTACGGCTTTCATCGCCAGTATATTGATTGACCCAATATTTACCGCTGCTTTGCTCGAACCAGCTGTCAATGCCGACCACAATCGCCTGCACACCGAACCGATCCGCCAGACGGGAAATCAAATCCGGATCAGCCAACGCAGGGGAGTTGATGGAAATTTTATCCGCACCGAAAGCGAACAGCTTTTCGGCATCGTCGATGGTCTTAATTCCACCGGCAACACAAAACGGAATATCGATCACTTCTGCTACCCGCTCGACCCAGCTTTTATCCACCGTGCGCCCATCTGACGAAGCGGTGATATCATAAAAAACCAGTTCATCGGCACTCTCATCGGCATAGCGTTTTGCCAGCGGCACGATATCGCCGATAATTTCGTGGTTGCGAAATTGTACGCCTTTCACCACCTGCCCGTCACGTACGTCCAAACAAGGAATTATCCGTTTTGCCAGCATTCGATTGCCTCCGCTACATTAAATTTGCCTTCTAATAAAGCACGCCCGATAATCACCCCGGCTACGCCCGTGCCTTTCAACGCTGCCACATCGGCAAGCGAACCGATACCGCCGGAGGATTGGAACTGAATTGTCGGATATTTCGTACAGATTTCACGGTATAAATCCACGTTTGAGCCTGCTAATGTGCCGTCACGAGAAATATCGGTGCATAAAACGTGTTGTAAACCGACTGATTGGTAATCTTCAATCAGCTCCTCAAGCGACACGCCGCTCGCTTCCTGCCAACCGCTGATGGCAATAATTTTCTCACCGTTGGCAGCAATATTCACATCTAAGGCAAGCACAAATTTCTCTGCACCGTATTTTGCAAACCAGCCTTTCACCATGTTGCGTTCTTTCACCGCCGTTGAGCCAATCACCACCCGATTCGCCCCCACCGCCAATAAATCGGCGACGTCTTTTTCAGAGCGAATTCCACCGCCTACTTGCACCGGACAATTTGTCGCTTTAATAATCTCGCCAATCAAGGCGGTTTGACGTTTATTCGGATCTTTCGCCCCGGTCAGATCCACCAAATGCAACTGCTCCGCCCCTTGCGCCACATAATCGGCAAAAAGTGCGGTCGGATTGGACGAATAGTTGGTCTGCTTGCCATAATCACCTTGATGCAAACGCACCACTTGACCGTCGATCAAATCAAGTGCCGGAATAATAATGGATTTTTTCATTTGAACGATATTTCCTATTTTTTATTAATATTGGCGATATTGCTAATTAATTCTGCAAAATCAACCGCTGTTTTTTGCGTGATCACGGGCTTTCCAGTCTCTTGCTCTAAACTCTCTCGTGCAACTTTTGCGACATTCCCACCGCGTTTTGCGACTTGGAGATTTTCATCAAGCCCTTGCGGATTTGTCATTTGGGTAATATCTTTGGTTGCCGCTTCTGCTAACATATTCAGTACTAATTCCGTCGTGGACATATTGTCACGTAAACTTTCCTTTTTTAACCCTTTGAACGATTTATATTCACGTGCCGTCATGCCGCTCCATGCTTGCGTAATCTCGTTGGTCAAAATAGCAAATTCACGCCCTTGTTCCACTCCGTGATCCTACCAAGCATCGGTCAGCTCTTTTCTGACTTGAATCGCCTGTAAGCGCTGATTAATCCATTCACGGGAATATCCTTTTTTAGCATAGGTTTCCAGTGCGCGATCAATCGTTAATTCAGGATCGATAATTTCATCGATCCGTTCTTTTCCTACTTCCGCCAACCACATTTTAAACGGCTCAGCTTTGGGAGACGGAATAGATTGAATAATGCGGAAAATGCCTTGTGTATCAGCCACATCAGTTTCTCGCATTTTTCCATCGGCAGCTTGTAATTTCAACTGTCGACAAATTGTCGACAGTTCGGATTTCTCTTCATCGGACATCCGTTTTTTAACACGATACCAATAATCTCTCGGATTAGGGCTCTCAGTCAGCGCTGCAACCATATCCACAACACTAAAAAACCATTCCTCTTTTTCATCGTTCCAAACGGAACGAATTTGGCTATTTTCAAACAATTTAATCTCACTCATCGCCTTTCCCTCCAAACAAAATAACTGTAATTATATACAGTATTTTATTCATATGAAACAGCATATCCGCATTTCTGGAACAGGGATCGCAAATGTGAGCAAACCAACCGCACTTTTATATTTTCTCCACAAAATTCTTCAACAACTGCGCCCCAGCCTTGCCGGAACGTTCAGGATGAAACTGCACGCCGTAGAAATTTTTGTAGCCCAGCGCAGCGGAGAACGGTACACCGTAGTTGCAGCTGGCAATGGTGTTTTCGTTGGGTAATACCGCATAGCTATGCACAAAATAAAAATGGCTGTCTTGTTCAATATCTGCAAACAGCGGATGATCCGCTTGATACCGCACTTGGTTCCAACCCATATGCGGCAACGGTAAGCCAGTATCCGGGATCAAATCCGTATGTCCCGACATCAAATTCAAGGTGGCTAAATTGCCTTCTGCTGAAAATTCGGTCATCAACTGCATGCCTAAACAGATGCCAAGAACCGGCTGTGTTAGCTGACGGATCGTTTCGATTAAATTGCGATCGGTGAGGTTTTTTATCGCTGCTGCCGCTGTGCCAACTCCAGGGAGGAGCAACTTATCCGCTTGCTGAATCTGATTTAGATCTCGGCTGATTTTCGCCTGATAGCCCAAACGATCAAAGGCGAATTTTACCGATGATAAATTGGCACAGCCGGTGTCGATAATTACAATATTCATCCTCTTACAACACCCCTTTCGAGCTCGGCAACTGGTCGCTTTCAATTCGAATCGCTTGGCGTAAGGTGCGCCCGAAGGCTTTGAAAATCGCTTCCACTTGGTGGTGGGCGTTTTTGCCTTTGACGCTGATATGCAATGTGCACGCCAGTGCGTAGGAGAGCGACATAAAGAAATGTTCCGCCATTTCGGTGCTGAAATCGCCCACTTTGTCGCGGGTGAATTTGGCTTTGAATTTCAGGTACGGGCGGCCGGACAAGTCCATCGCGCATTCCGCTTTGCATTCGTCCATCGGCAACACAAAGCCGAAACGGGCGATGCCGCGTTTGTTGCCTAAGGCTTGTTTTAACGCTTCGCCAAGGGCAAGTGCGGTATCTTCGATGGTGTGGTGATCGTCGATATGCAGATCGCCGTCCACCGTCACTTTCATGCGGAAACCGCCGTGGGTAGCGATTTGATCGAGCATGTGATCAAAAAAGCCTAAACCGGTTTTGATTTCGTTCATGCCTTGCTCGTCCAACCACACTTCCACCCGAATATCAGTCTCTTTGGTGGTGCGCACCACCGCCGCATGGCGCGGTTTGAAACCGGATTTGCGCACACGTTTTGCCAGAATTTTTTCGGCGATCAGATCCCAATTCAACTTTTCAGGGTGATACTGCAAGCCGGCAATACCCAAATTATCCGCCAGTTGCATATCAGTGGAGCGGTCGCCGATCACATAGCTGTGTTTCGGATCGAACAGCCCTTTATTGATATATTTTTTCATCAAACCGAGTTTCGGTTTACGACAGGCGCAGTTGTCTTCCGGACGGTGCGGACAAATCAGCACTTCATCAAACTCAATTCCCTGCGAGCGGAACAGTTCCATCATCGCATTGTGCGGTTTGTCAAAATCAGCTTGCGGCAGCGATTCCGTACCTAAACCGTCCTGATTGCTGACCATCACAAACCGAAAACCTTTGTCACGCAGTTTCAGCAGTGCCGGAATCACATTCGGCTCGAATTTCAGCTTTTCCAACGTATCAATTTGGAAATCGGTTTTCGGCTCGTCAATCAAAGTGCCGTCGCGGTCGATAAACAGAATTTTTTGTGGAGTGGTTTGTGTCATGATGTTGTCCTTATTTTGCGGAAATCGCTCGAACCGCCTCAATTACGCGGCGGTTTTCTTGTTCTGAACCAATGGTAATCCGAATGCAGTTGCTTAAGCCGAGAGCCTTGTTTTGATCGCGTAAGATAATACCCTGATCCCATAAGGTGTTAAACACGTTTGTTCCGTTTTGGAATTTGACCAAAATATAGTTCGCTTCACTAGAGAAAATTTGCTCCACTATCGGCAGCGGTTGCAGTTCGTTGATGAGCCAAGTGCGGTATTGCAACACTTCCTCCGCCCGATTGTGCATGGCTGCCAAACCGTTGCTGTCCAGCGCCTGACACGCCAGATCGGAAACCGGTACGGGAATCGGATAAGGGGCGATCACCTTTTGCAACACGTTGATTAATTCGGGATTTGCTAAGGTGAAACCGCAGCGCAAACCGGCGAGGGCAAAGGCTTTCGACAAGGTGCGGATAATCGCCAAGTGCGGGTAATTCGCCAGTTCGTTTGCCATCGTCGCCTGCGGGCAAAATTCGATATAGGCTTCATCGACCACCACAATCGCGCGATCGCGGGTCATTTCCAATAATGCCACGAGATCCGCGCGCTTGAGCAGGTTGCCGGTCGGGTTGTTCGGACTGCAAACAAAGACCACTTTTACGCCTTCCAAATTTTTTTCAATTTCCGCCAAATTCAATTGGAAATCGGCAGTCAGCGGCACGGTTTTGCTTTGAATGCCGCAAGTTTCGGCGCTGACGGCGTACATGCCGTAAGTCGGCGGACAGTATAAAATCGTATCTTGTTCCGGTTCGCAAAAAGCGCGAATCAATAATTCAATGCCTTCGTCACCGCCACGACTGACCAACACATTCTCTGCTTTTACACCGGCATAAGCGGCATAGTGTTCGATTAGTTTTTGCGGCTGTGCTTCGGGATAACGGTTGAAAGTGCGGTTTTGCAGATTAAGATCGGGCGAGGTCGCATATTCATTGGCGTTTAGCCACACATCACCTTTACCGCCCAAACGGCGTGCCGACTGATACGGCGTTAAGGCTTGAATATTTTTGCGTGAAAGTTGTGAAATCGTCATGGTGTTTTCCTCTTATCCCATCTTCGCCAAGCGGATACTGACCGCTTGTTTGTGTGCGTCCAGTTGTTCGGCACTTGCCATCAATTCTACCGTACGCGCCAGATCTTTAAAGCCTTGCGGCGTTAATTCTTGCACCGTCATGCGTTTACTGAAATCCGCCAAGCCCAAACTGGAATAAGTGCGGGTGTAACCGTAGGTCGGCAAAACATGGTTGGTTCCGCTGGCGTAATCGCCCATGCTTTCAGGAGAATACGCGCCCAAGAAAATCGAACCGGCATTATCCAGTTCAGGCAATAAATCACGGGCGTTTTCCACTTGCACCACCAAATGCTCTGGGGCATATTCATTGCTGATCGCCACACACTGCGCCAAATCGGCGGCGATAAAAATGCGGCTGTGGCTCAAGGCTTTGCGCGCCGTTTCAGCGCGTGGCAATTGTGCCAATTGACGCTCAATCGCCTGTTCGACCGCTTGTGCCAGTGCTTGGCTCGGCGTAACCAAAATCACTTGGCTATCCGCGCCGTGTTCAGCCTGTGACAATAAATCACTGGCGACAAAATCCGGATCAGCGAATTCGTCCGCCAGCACCAGCACTTCCGACGGGCCGGCAGGCATATCAATTGCTGCGCCGTTAATGCTTTGGCTGGCTTGGCGCTTGGCTTCGGTCACAAAAGCATTGCCCGGTCCGAAAATTTTATCCACTTTAGCCACAGTTTGCGTGCCGAACGCCATTGCCGCAACCGCTTGCGCACCACCGACCGCATAAATAGTTTCCACGCCGCATAAATCGGCGGCATACAGAATTTCATCAGCAATCGGCGGAGGCGAACACAGTACCACTTTTTTGCAGCCTGCGATTTGCGCCGGAATCGCCAACATCAACACCGTTGAAAAGAGCGGTGCCGAGCCGCCGGGAATATATAAACCGACCCGATTGATCGGACGGGTCAACACTTGGCAGCGCACGCCGGCTTGGGTTTCCAAATCGACCGCTTGCGGTTGCTGCGCTTGGTGAAAGACGGTGATATTGCGCTTGGCATTTTGAATCGCCTGTTTCAGCTCGTCGGGAATGCGCGCGGCGGCTTGTTCGATTTGTTGTTTCGACACCACCAGACTGTCCAATTTCACTTTGTCGAATTTTTCACTCAACGCAAATAATGCACTGTCGCCGTCGCGCTTCACTAAATTGACGATATTTTCCACCGCACGTTTAATTTCATCGGAGGCCGAAATCGCCGGACGGGTCAGCGCCTGCTGTTTTTCATTCTCGTTCAGTTCATTCCAAATCAGGGTTTTCATATTTTATCTCTTCTATTATATATTCGATGATATGCGCTAAAGTGCGGTTTTAGCCCATCATTTTCTCAATCGGCAGCACCAAAATCGAGCTGGCACCAACCGCTTTCAGTTCTTCCATGGTTTCCCAGAACAGGTTTTCCTGACTGACCACATGCATTGCCACTTTGTCGTCATCGTGCGCCAATGGCAGAATGGTCGGGTGTTCCACGCCAGGTAAAAGTGCGGTAATTTCATCGAGTTTGTCTTTCGGCGCATGCAGCATGATATATTTGCTTTCGCTGGCTTGCTGCACCCCTTGGATACGGGTCAGCAGTTTGTCCACCAGCGCTTGTTTTTCATCGCTCAACTCAGCGGCGCGCTGGATTAAACAGGCTTTGGATTGATAAATAATTTCCACTTCGCGCAAACCGTTGGCTTCAAGCGTCGCCCCTGACGACACCAAATCGCAGATCGCTGTGGCTAAACCGGCAGTCGGTGCCACTTCGACCGAACCGGTCAATAGACAGTTTTTAAACGGCACGCCCTCTTCCTGCATATAGCGTTTTAACAAGTTTGGATAAGAGGTGGCGATACGGGCATCTTTCAAATCTTGCACGCCGTTGTAAGCAATATCGCGCGGAATCGCCAACGAAAGGCGGCAACCGCCGAATTCGAGGCGTTTCAGCATTTTATATTGCACGTCATCACCGGCGGACAAACGCCCCAACTCCTCTTCCTCCAGCACGTTTTCGCCGATAATCCCCAAATCGACCACGCCGTCAAACACCAAGCCCGGAATATCGTCGTCACGCACGCGCAGAATATCAATCGGCATATTTTCCGAATAGGCTATCAAACGCTGCTCATTCCAATTGATTTTCACCCCACACTGTTTCAGCAGCTCTTGCGACTCTTTGCTCAAACGACCGGATTTTTGCATGGCAATGCGTAAACGTTTTTTATCCAACATAGTCAATCCTTAAATTATTTAATTTTAAAACGGTTAAAAAAATAAACCCCTCGAAAGTTTCCTTCCGAGGGGTCGTTATTACTTTATCGTACTTGACTCGGAAGAGGTTGATCTTCCAAGCAACACCAAACGCCTGAAAGAAAAATCAGGTATGGTGGTGGTGAGTTGCAGTACGAGTCAAATTCATGTTGATATCCTTAAAAATCGGTTGCATTTAAAATACTGAATCCGTTTTTATTATGCAAGTATTATTTTTGCTAATTGGCGATATTTCTTCCAAGCCTATCCCAAAACAATAGGTTAACGCGAATAATCTAAAACCGCACTTGCAGCAATTATGCTTGCAATAGATAAACCGCCTGATAAGGCGCCAACTCTATTTTATCCTGCGGCAATAGCGCTTGCGGATAGTTGTTGAGCAGGGATTTCCATTCGCCGCCGGTTTGTGTCGGGCGTGCGATTGTTTGTGTTTGGCCGCTCAAATTTGCCAGCACCCATAGTTTCTGTTTGCCGTTATCACGCAGATAGCTCCAAACCGACGGGTGTTCGGGCAATAAATCTTGGTAGTTGCCGTCGGTCAGTAACGGTAACGATTTGCGCAATTCAATCAATTTTTTATAACAATAGAATACCGAGCCGCGATCGTTGACCGCACTTTCGGCATTGATCTCCGGATAGTTTTGCGCCACTCCAATCCATGGCTCGCCGCTGCTGAAACCGGCATGCGGTTGGCTGTTCCACTGCTTCGGCGTGCGGCTGTTGTCACGGGATTTCTGCGCTAAAATTTTCAGCACCAACGCCAACATTTTTGTCGACACCGTGCGAAGTGCGGTTTCATCACTGCTTTCACCGCGATCGCATCACCCAACAACCACAGGAAATCATAAACCGTTTTCTACATCTCCGATCATATTGCGGAAGCCCAAAATCAAACCACCGCCGACCAATTCAATCAAGCGCGTCACATTTTTCGCATCCAGCTTCTTTGCCATAATATTTATCCTTGCAGAGGGTTTTTTAAATTCTGCACGCATTTTAATCCTGTTTATTTCCTTATCAATGGGAACGTTCCCGACTAGTGTTCAAGATCACAAATTGGAAGAGATTTGTGATCTTGGGATAAAAGTGCGGTATGTATTTGGCTTACTTGACAATTAACCGAGCGTTATTGTTTTACTTTTTCAGGGCGTAATCCTGCCTTACGCAAATAGTGATTTAGCTTTTCCAACGCCTTGGCTTTTTGCTCCGGCGGCAGCAGGGAAACATGGATATTTTGGAGTGCGGCGACCAAATTCCAGTAAAAATCCAAATTAATTGAAAAGCCGTGTTTTTTGGCAATTGTATACGCTTTTTCCGCACCTGCCCGACGCAGTTGGGCGACATTGATAATATTGATTTTTATTAATAACCGTTCGTGCTTAATGCTGAGATTCGGCAATTCTTTGATGCGGGTTTTCTTGGCGAGTTGAAAATCAATTTTTTGCTGCTTGACCTGCTCTATTGAGCGTAACAGAAATTCACGGTACAACGTATCATTGTTGCTGATCTCGCACGGCAAACGGTAATAACGGGATAAAGACAGCGCGTTATTATCGCTGGGAATACAAGGCACTGCCCCTTGTTTTTCCAGCAAACGGGCGAGATCCCCTTCCGCACGCAGATAAAATATACCGTATTGTTGAATACCGAACAGATGATTATTTTGGTAAAATCCGTAACCGGAAAACAGGCTGCTTGTTGTAACGTCATCAAGTAACCGATCCAGCTGTTTACGAACCCAATAAGTATGTTGTTGTACACTTCTCATAAGTAAACTTACTCCATGTAAAGCCAAGGTTAAGTGTACAAATATATTAATTTACAATTTAACAGCTTGAGTTAGATAAATATTTTTTTTGTGATATGGATTCCTAAATTAATTATTTAATGCTTAATTTTTATCTTTTTTTATAATCAAGTGGAGTTTTATCGCATTAAAGCGGAAAAACAAGAACTTAACTTACGCGGAAAACCGCACTTTCCACTTGTCGATTGCCTTTTTCGACGTGCAGGCGTACCATTTTTACTCCCTGCAACAACCTTTGAGGTTATCCCGATGGCATTAAAAGAGATCTTGCAATTTATCGCAGAAAATAAACAACAACAAGCCGAAGCATTTTTAATCAATTTCAGTGCGCAACGGAGAGAAATGATGGTGGAACGTTACAATAGCCTGCATGAATTTACCCGTCCCGGACAAATCGTGTTGTTGGGCGATTCCATTACCGAAGAATTCCCGATTCATGAAATGCTGCCCGAGCTGACGATCTACAATCGCGGCATCAGCGGCAACGATACTTATGATGTGCTGAACCGCTTGGCGCAGCACATTTATCCGCTGCAACCGCGCAAACTGTTTTTACTGATCGGAGTCAACGACTTGGCGAAATACCCCAATGATACGCCGCTGGCGGTCAGCCAACGCGTCGAGCAGATCATCCGCAACCTGCAAACCCACCTGCCCGATTGCGAGCTGCATTTATCCTCCGTGTTGCCGGTGAACCAATCGCAAGATCCGAAAATCGATCAGGTAATGTTGAGCCTGAGCGATAACCGGCGGATCATAGCGTTGAATCACCATTTACGTCCACTGGCGGAAAAGTGCGGTGTGGTGTTTATCGATCTGCACCCGCACTTTGTGAATCATGAAAACGAGCTGGCGCTGGCATACACCCGCGAAGGGCTGCATTTAACGCTGGCAGGTTATCAGGTTTTCCTGCGCGAGCTGTTGCCTTATTTACAACGTTAGTGAAGGAAACTTAACGCTATGAGCAAACAACCCACGCCGGACATGAGCGAAAAGCAAAAAATGTTAGCCGGACTGATTTACGATGCCAACAATGATGAAGATTTAATCCAAGAGCGGCTCCGCTGCAAAGAGCGGTGCTACGATTACAATCAATTACGTCCGTCGGCGGTGGAACAACAGCAAACTCTGATTCGTCAACTGTTCGGCAAAACACAAGCGAATTTTTGTCTGGTTGCGCCGTTTTGGTGCGATTACGGTTATAACATCGAGATCGGCGATAACTTTTTTGCCAACCATCATTGCGTGATTTTGGACGGTGCGAAAGTCACTTTTGGCGATAACGTGTTTATCGCCCCCGATTGCGGTTTCTACACCGCCGGTCATCCGCTGGACAGCGAGCGCCGCAATCAAGGCTTGGAATATGCCTACCCGATTACCGTCGGCGACAATGTTTGGTTCGGCGGCGGTGTCAAAGTCATGCCTGGCGTGACCATTGGTAATAATGTGGTGATTGCCGCCGGCAGCGTAGTGAATCGGGATATTCCGGATAATGTGATCGCAGGCGGCGTGCCTTGCCGCGTGATCCGCCCGATTACCGAACAGGATAAAACCCGCTATTAAGCCTTTTTTTAACGCCCGAAATCTTGCCGGATTTTGGGCGACCTCTCATTTTTCACCGCCTCGTCCGACTAAAAATTGATCTCTCTCGCAGAAACCGAAGATAAACGCATATCCTTAATAAAAATAAGGTATTGTAATCTTACTCTCACGAGTAACGAATAATACTTTTACCCCAAAACGACTCTACATGATAACGAGATTCGCCTTTTTCGGGCGAATGCAGTCCGTTGTTTGCACACAAACAAAAAGGACATTGCCATGAAAGACGCAAAAGCCGATATGACATTTCCACCGGATCTCACCGCGAAGAAAGGATCCGGGCCGGTGCAAGTCAAAGTGCCGGTGTACACCAATTCGCTTCCGCCCTGCAATCACGCCTGCCCGACCGGCAGCAATATCCAACAATGGCTCTCGCTGGCACAGGAAAAACAATATCAAGCGGCATGGCAAGAGTTAATGCGCAATAATCCGCTGCCGGCGATTCACGGACGGGTTTGCTATCACCCTTGCGAAACCTCATGCAACCGCACTTATGTTGATGAGGCGGTCAGTATCCACGCCGTCGAGCGTTTTTTGGGCGATTTGGCGATCGAACAGCATTGGCCGGTTGAGATCCGCAATCCTGCCAGCGGTAAAAAAGTGCTAATTGTCGGCGCCGGCCCCAGCGGTTTGTCCGCCGCCTATCATCTGCGTCTGAAAGGACATGAGGTGGAAGTGCGTGATTCCGCTCCGCTTGCCGGCGGCATGATGCGCTTCGGCATTCCTGCCTACCGTTTGCCGCGCCACATTTTGGAAGCGGAGATCAAACGGATTGAAGAAATGGGTGTGAAAATCGTGCTCAACAGTAAAGTCGATACCATTTTGCAAGCCAAACTGGAAGGCAATTTTGATGCGGTCTTTTTGGCGGTCGGCGCGCATATCGGGCGGGGCGCCGATATTCCGAACGACGATCCGTCGCGCGTGACCGATGCGGTCAGCTATCTGCGCGACATCGGCATGGGACAAGCGCCGACACTGGGCAAACGGGTGGCGGTTTACGGCGGCGGCAACACCGCAATGGACGCCGCCCGCACCGCCAAACGCTTGGGATCAGACGTCATGGTGATTTACCGCCGTGATCGGGAACATATGCCGGCACACGATTTCGAATGCGCCGAGGCCATTGCCGAAGGCATCGATTTCCACTGGCTGCGCACCATCAATGAGATCGACGGTTGCCGTTTTAAACTGGAAAAAATGCTGCTCGACGAAAAAGGACGTCCGCAGCCAAGCGGCGAATATGACTATCTGGAAGCCGACTCGTTAATTTTGGCGTTGGGGCAAAATATCGACAGCCGGCTGACGCAAGGCATTCCGAGTGTGGACTACAAAGCCGACGGCACGGTGATGGTCAATGAAAACATGATGACCGGCTATGCCGGTTTGTTTGCCGGCGGCGATATGGTGCCGTCCGATCGCACCGTCACCATTGCGGTCGGGCACGGCAAAAAAGCCGCCTATCACATTGACGCCTATCTGAATAACCGCACTTACCAAAAAGCCGGCAAACATCCGCTGATTCAATATAACCGTCTGCACCTTTGGTATAAAACCGATGCCGAGCAAAGCGAACAGCCGGAAATGGCGGCGCATTTGCGAGCCAAAACCTTTGATGAAGTGCTGGGCGGCTTGAGCGAACAGGAGGCGGTGTATGAAGCGCAACGCTGCTATTCCTGCGGCAACTGTTTCGAATGCAACGGCTGTTTCGGCGCCTGCCCGCAAGATGCGATTATCCGTCTCGGCAAAGGGAAAGGCTATCAGGTGGATTACGCCAAATGTACCGGCTGCGAAGCCTGTTATCTGCAATGTCCTTGTCATGCTTTGGAAATGGTGGCGGTTGCCAGTTAGGAGAAGATTATGAACGCATTGAATACTCAAATGATTACCTGTGACGGCAGCGAAGCCACCGCTTCCATTGCCTACCGTGTCAGCGAAGTCTGCGCGATTTATCCGATCACCCCCTCCTCAACCATGGCGGAATTGGTCGATTTGTGGATTTCGGAACAACAAAAAAATATCTGGGGCAACATTCCGTTAGTAGCGGAAATGCAAAGCGAAGCGGGTGCGGCCGGTGCGGTGCACGGCGCCCTGCAAAGCGGCGCACTAACCACCACCTTCACCGCCTCGCAAGGCTTGATGTTAATGCTGCCCAATATGTATAAAATCGCCGGCGAACTGACCTCCGCCGTGTTCCATGTCGCCGCCCGCTCTTTGGCGGCGCAGGGGCTGTCCATTTTCGGCGATCATCAAGATGTCATGGCGGCGCGCACCACCGGCTTTGCCATGCTGGCGGCGTCTTCGGTGCAAGAGAGCCACGACATGGCGCTGGTTGCCCATGCCGCCACCCTGTCCGCCCGCATTCCGTTTATCCACTTTTTTGACGGCTTCCGCACCTCTCACGAAGTGAATAAAATCACGCTGATTGACGATCAAAGCGTGAAAGCGATGATTCCGGACGACTTGGTCAGAGCGCACCGCGCGCGCGGACTGAGTCCGGATAATCCGTTTATCCGCGGCACGGCGCAAAATCCCGATGTCTATTTTCAGGCGCGCGAATCGGTGAATCCGTACTACCAAAACACGCCGCAAATCGTGGCGGAAAAAATGCGACAGCTGGCGGAACTGACCGGACGGCACTATAAAATCATCGAATATTACGGCGATCCGACGGCGCAGTCGGTGATTATCGCGATGGGATCCGGCATTGAAACTATTAAAGAAACGATCCGCGATTTAAATGCCAAAGGCGAAAAGCTGGGCGCAATCCAAGTGCGGTTATACCGTCCGTTAAGCGCCGAGCACCTTTTGGCGGAATTGCCGCGCAGCGTTCAACGGATCGCCGTGCTCGATCGCACCAAAGAGCCCGGCTCGAACGGCGAACCGCTCTATCAGGACATTCTGACCGCACTTATCGAAAATCAGGATCAGCTCGACGGATTACCAAAAGTGATCGCTGGTCGCTACGGGCTTTCCAGTAAGGAATTTACGCCGGCGATGGTGAAAGCGATCTTTGATGAATTGAAGCAAAGCAAGCCGAAGCAACATTTTACCGTCGGTATCAACGACGATCTCAGCCAAACCAGTCTGGACATCGATGCGAACTATGATATCGAAAGCCAAGATACGGTGCGCGCCATGTTTTACGGACTGGGCGCGGACGGCACTGTCGGCGCCAATAAAAATACCATTAAAATCATCGGCGACGACCCGGATTATTTTGCACAAGGCTACTTTGTCTACGATTCGAAAAAATCCGGCTCACAAACCATTTCCCATTTGCGTTTCGGCCCGAATCCGATCGACAGCCCGTATCTGATTCAGTCCGCCAATTTTATCGCCTGTCATCAGGAAACCTTTTTGCAAACCACCGATATGTTGGGGAACGCCGCACAAAACGCCACGTTCCTGCTGAACAGCCAATATGATGCCGATACCATTTGGGACAAGCTGCCAAGTGCGGTACAGCGGCAGATTATCGATAAAAATATTGCGCTGTATGTGATCGATGCCTATAAAGTGGCGAAAGATACCGCCATGGGCAAACGAATCAATACCATTATGCAGACCTGTTTCTTTGCGCTGTCCAACGTGATGCCGAAAGACAAAGCGATCGCGAAAATCAAAAAAGCGATTGAAAAAACCTACCAACGCAAAGGGCCGGAGGTGGTGAAAAAGAACTTCGCCGCCGTGGATCACACCCTGACCCATCTCTATCCGGTGAAAATCCCGTCGCAAGTGACCGCACTTGAGCAGGCGTATCAAGCGGTGTCCGACAAAGCGCCGCAGTTTGTGCGCCAAGTCACCGCGCAAATGATGGCGGGCAAAGGCGATTTGATTCCGGTCTCCATGCTGCCGGCGGACGGCACTTATCCCTCTGCCACCACCCAATGGGAAAAACGCAACATTGCGCAAAATATCCCGATTTGGGATCAAGAACTGTGCATTCAGTGCGGCAATTGCAGTTTTGTCTGTCCGCACAGTGCGATTCGCGCCAAGTTTTACCACAAAGATCTGCTGGATAATGCGCCGGCGGGATTCCGTTCCGCAATGACGACCGCGCGCGGTTTTCCCGATACCCGTTACACCATTCAGCTCTATCCGGAAGATTGCACCGGCTGCTCGCTCTGCGTTGACGCCTGCCCGATGAGCGATTTGGAAAACCCGAGCCATAAAGCGATTAATATGCACGAAAAAACGCCGTATTTGGCACAGGAAAAACAAAGCCTCGACTTCTTTGAAACCATTCCGTATAACGACCGTGCCAGAATCGATTTCTCTAATGTGCGCGGCGTTCAGTTTCTGCAACCGCTCTTTGAGTTCAGCGGTGCATGCAGCGGTTGCGGCGAAACGCCGTATCTCAGCTTGCTATCACGTCTGTTCGGCGATCGTTTAATGGTGGCCAACGCCACCGGCTGCTCCTCAATCTACGGCGGCAATTTACCGACCACCCCGTGGAGCAAAAACGCCGAAGGGCGCGGTCCGGCGTGGTCAAATTCGCTGTTTGAAGACAATGCCGAATTCGGTTTCGGTTTCCGACTGGCGGAGATCAAACATCACGAATTGGCACGGGAGCAGTTGCAGCAACACGCGGCGCAACTTGATGCCGAATTGGTCGAAAAACTGCTGCACAGCGAGCAAAAAACCGAATCGCAGATTCAAGCGCAAATCAAGCGGGTGGCGCAATTAAAAGAGCGGTTGACGCAGATCGGCAGTGACAGTGCGTTGAATTTAAAATCGATCGCCGATCACCTGATCCGCCGTTCAATCTGGATCGTCGGCGGCGACGGCTGGGCTTATGATATCGGCTACAGCGGTTTGGATCATGTGTTGGCAAGTGGTACTGATGTCAATATTTTGGTGATGGACACCGAAGTTTACTCCAACACCGGCGGACAGATGTCAAAATCGACTCCGTTGGGTGCGGTCGCCAAATTTGCCGCCTCCGGCAAGCAAGCCAGTAAAAAAGACATCGCCATGCAAGCGATCACCTATAACAATGTTTATGTGGCACGGATTGCCTTCGGCGCCGATCCGCAACAGGCGTTGCTCGCCATGCGCGAAGCCGAAGCCTATCCGGGCCCGTCGCTCATCATTGCCTATAGCCATTGCATTGCGCACGGCATTCAAATGGAAGAGGGTTTGCAGCAGCAACAAAGAGCGGTCAAATCCGGACACTGGCCGCTGTTCCGCTACAATCCGGCGCTGAAAGAGGTCGGCGAAATTCCGTTCTCGCTCGACAGCCTGCGCCCGAGTGTACCGTTAGAAGAGTACCGCAGCCACGAAACCCGTTTCCAAATGCTGCAACGGCTGCACCCGCAGGAAGCCGCCGACATCGCCGTTCGTGCGCAAAAAGTGGCTAACCGCAAATGGGGGCTTTATGAAGAAATGGCGACCCGCAAAGCGACCATTTTTGATCCTTATGTCGAATAGGGGCTGATACCTCGTCATCGAGGGCGGATTTTCCGCCCTCCGTCTATTTGAGCCGACAGCGGCTACACCGCAATCGGTTCAGCGTGATTGAGTAGCTTTGCCACTCGATTCGAGGGAAAATTCGCGTTATCAATAGCAGGTTTTCCCGTCCTCAATGCGATATTTTTATCCGTTTTTTTGCTCTTCGGGAAAATGGCAATCCACGCAAAAATGCTCAATCTTTTCCGGCGTATTTAATAAACGCAATAATTGTTTAAAAGCACGCTCTCCGGCACGATAAAAGCCGAATTCGATACTGAGGGTTTGCGGAAAGAGGAATTTCAGCAGGTCGTTGTTGCCGACGCCGCAGACTTGAATATCGCTGCGCTGCTGCTCCGCCAGATATTTGTTGACACCGATTGCAATGCTGTCGGTGGCGCAAACCAGCGCATCGGTATCGGCACGGATCACATCTGCCGCCAGTTGGTAGGCGTGGTAATAATCCAGCGTGCCTAAGGCAAAGTGCGGTGTAAGCTGCTTTTCAGTGCAGAAATTCAGATAGGCTTGGTGGCGCAGCAAACCGGTGGTGCGGTCGCTTGATTCCACCCCAAGATAGCCGATACGGCGTTTGCCCTGCTGATATAGGCGCTCCATCAACAAGCGGATTGAGCCGTAATCGTCGTAGTAAACCGATGACAATTCGGCGTAGTTTTGCGCCACCGCCACCAATTTGTTACGGTACGGCAGCAACAGTTCCTGTTTCAGGGCACTGAAGCCGAACACAATAATGCCGTCCACTTGGCGTTGGGCGAAAAATTGCAGGTGTTCTTTCACCATTTTAGGCTCGAAGCGGCTTTCGGCAATAAAATGTTCGCTGCCGTCCTGCCGTAAGGCATTCAAAATGCCGCGCAGCACCCGATTTTCCGACGGCGAATCCAAACGGGTGACGATAATGCCGATCACCCGATTTTCAATGCCGCGCATGGCTCTGGCACTGCGTGACGGCTGGAAATTGTGTTCCGCCACCACCGCCAGCACCTGCGCTTTAGTGGCTTCGCTTACGTTCGGTTCGTTATTCAACACGCGGGATACGGTCGATTTTCCCACGCCGCTCAAACGGGCAATATCTTTAATCGTCAGCTTCATAACCGCTATGCTTGTCAGTTGCGATAGGTTAAAAAGTAGTAACTTAACACGGACAACAACGTGCAGAAAAACATCGACAGCAGCATCGGCGCCGCACTGGTCAACGGCACTAAGGCGATTAAAAATCCGACCATTGCCCCCGTGCCGAAACGGATTGTGCCCGCCAGCGAATTAGCCGTACCGGCGACTTGCGGAAAGCGATCCAAAATTGATGCCATTGCATTGGAACCGATGGTGGACAACATGCCGACAAAAGCGGAAATGCCTAATGCCATCGGCCAAAAGCCCAAATCAAAAACCGCCACCAACAGCAGCCAGCAACCGGCTAAAAATTGAATACTCAGCCCGAAGCGCAGCATTTTTTCTGCACCGACTTTGACCACCATTTTGCCGTTAATCGAGGTGAACAGAATCATCACCGTCATATTCATGATAAAGAAAAAGCCGAAATTCTCCGGCGCGACACCGTAAATATCAATGTAAACAATCGATCCGGAGGTAAGAAAAGAGAACATGCCGGCAAAAGAAAACGCCCCTGCCAACACATAACCGACCACCGCTTTGACCCGAATCAGCGAAGCAAAATTGCGCAGCACTATTTTCAAACTGAAAGGCACGCGTTTTTCGACAGGGTGGGACTCAGGGATTTTCCAGAAAACCAAGATGCAGCTTAAAATGCCGAAAAACGCCAACACATAGAAAATCGAATGCCAGTGGAAAAACTTAGCCAAATAACCGCCGATAAACGGCGCCAGCAACGGTGCAATCATTGATACCAGCATGATCATCGACATCATTTTGGAAAAATAGTTTTTCGAGAACAGATCACGCAGCAATGCGCCCAACACCACCGCCGGCGCAGCGCCGAAAAAGCCTTGCACAAAGCGCAGCAGCAGGAAATCCTGAATATCATTCACTTGGGTCAGAAAAAGTGCGGTCACGGCAAACACCAGCGTGCCGATCGCAATCGCCGGTTTACGCCCGAAACTGTCCGCCACCGGCCCCCACAGCAGTTGTCCGGCGGCAAAACCGAGCGTGAACAACGCCAACGTGTTCTGCACCCGTTCGGAATTGACGTTCAAATCGCGGGCGATATCCAAAAACGACGGCAGATACATATCAATCGCCAACGGCGGCAACATCGCCAAAATACCTAAAATAAGCACGAAAATCGGGCTTTTCTTAATTTGTCTGATTTTTTCTGTTTGCGGCATAATTTATTCCATTTTTCACACTGTTTGCTACCACGATTAGTTAAAATCGTCGATTTCGATCGGGCTTAACGCACGGTATTCGCCCTCTTGCAGATCATCGTTCAAAACCACACTACCGATTCGCCAACGGTGCAGCTCCACCACTTTATTGCCCAACGCGGCAAACATGCGCTTCACCTGATGATAACGCCCCTCGCTGATGGTTAAATTCAAATTGTAATCATCGAGGATTTCCAATTTAGCCGGCTTGGTCGCCGCTTTTTCGCCACGCAACAAAATGCCCTGTTCGACCGCACTTTGATAATGGTTTTCGATCGGATCGGCTAACGTCACCAAATAGGTCTTTTCGCACTGAAATTTAGGCGAAGTGATACGGTGCGACCACTGCCCGTCATCGGTCAGCAGCACCAAACCGGTGGTGTCTACGTCCAAACGCCCGACACAATGCAGCTTGTTTCTTAACGGATAATCAAAAAATTGGTACACCGTCGGATATTCGCCGTCATCGTGGGAGCAGATATAACCTTGCGGTTTGTGCAACATCAAATATTGTCCGGCCGACAGCCAAAAGAGCGGTTCGCCGTCAAAAACAATCTGATCGGTCGGCGCAATTTTCAATGCGCCCGATTTAACCACGCTGCCGTTGTGTTCCACCACGCCGCTACGCAGCACTTTGGTGACTTGAGAACGGGTCAAGCCCGTTTGCTCGGCTAAAAATTTATCTAACCGCATACTATAAACCTTATCTTAATTCTCGAATTGTCCATATTGTACCTGTTTAGTGCTAAAGATACAGTTTAGTGCGAATAAATTTATCCGGTAAAAATATGTGTTCCATATCACATACTGCCGGAAGAGTTTTCAATTTTGTAAAAATAAAGCGTATAATTTCTCTCACTTTTTTAACAACCTCTTGTATAAGGATAGCCATAATGGATAAATCACTTCGCCAAGCCGCTCTTGATTTTCATGAATTTCCGGTTCCGGGAAAAATTGAAGTAACCCCGACAAAATCCCTCGCCACCCAACGTGATCTGGCGCTCGCCTATTCGCCGGGCGTTGCCATTCCGTGTTTGGAAATTCAACAAGATCCGCTCGCCGCCTACAAATATACCGCTCGCGGCAATTTGGTCGGGGTGATCTCCAACGGTACGGCGGTGCTCGGTTTGGGCAATATCGGCGCACTGGCCGGCAAACCGGTGATGGAAGGCAAAGGCGTGCTGTTTAAAAAATTCGCCGGCGTCGATGTGTTTGATATCGAAATCGACGAAAGAGATCCGGACAAACTGGTGGAAATTATCGCCTCGCTGGAACCGACCTTCGGCGGCATCAATCTGGAGGACATTAAAGCGCCGGAATGTTTCTATATCGAGCAAAAACTGCGTGAACGTATGCAAATTCCGGTTTTCCACGATGACCAACACGGCACGGCAATTATCTGTGCTGCGGCGGTAATGAACGGTTTACGCGTGGTGAACAAAGATATTAAAAACGTCAAACTGGTCGTTTCCGGCGCCGGCGCTTCGGCGATTGCCTGTTTGAACCTGCTGCGCGCACTGGGCATGGAAAAAGACAATATCACCGTGTGCGACTCCAAAGGCGTGATCTACAAACAGCGTGAAGATGCCGAGCGCATGGACGAAACCAAAAAATTCTATGCTATCGAAGACAACGGCGCCCGTAGTTTGGCGGAAGCGATTCCGAATGCGCATATTTTCTTAGGCTGCTCTGCTGCCGGCGCGTTGACCCAAGAAATGGTGAAAAGCATGGGGCCGAGCCCGATTATTCTGGCGTTGGCAAATCCCGATCCTGAAATTCTGCCGCCGGACGCCAAAGCGGTGCGCCCTGATGCGATCGTCTGCACCGGCCGTTCCGACTTCCCGAATCAGGTGAATAATGTGTTGTGCTTCCCGTTTATTTTCCGCGGGGCATTGGACGTGGGCGCGACCACCATTAACGAAGAGATGAAGCTGGCGGCAGTGCACGCAATCGCCGAATTAGCCCACGCCGAACAGAGCGAAGTCGTCTCTTCCGCCTATGGCGATCAGGAATTGGCATTCGGCCCTGAATATTTGATTCCGAAGCCGTTCGATCCGCGTTTGATTATCAAAATCGCACCGGCAGTTGCCAAAGCCGCGATGGATTCCGGTGTCGCCCTGCGCCCGATTAACGATTTCGATGTTTATGTTGAAAAACTGACCCAGTTTGTATACAAAACCAATCTGTTCATGAAGCCGATTTTCGCCCAAGCCCGTTTAGACAAAAAACGGATCATCATCTCCGACGGCGAAGAACCACGAGTATTACATGCGGTACAGGAAATTGCGACTCTGGAAGTGGCATTACCAATTCTGATCGGCCGTCCGGACGTGATCACACAGCGCATCAAGCAACTTGGCTTACAACTGGAAGAAGGCACGGATTTTGAGATTATCAATATCGAAAAGGACGAGCGCTACGAAACCTGTTGGAAAGGTTATTACGACATTATGAAACGTCGCGGGATCACACCGGCGCTGGCAAAACAAGAAATTCGCGTCAACTCGACCACTATCGCCGCCATGTTGGTGCACTTGGGCGAAGCGGACGGCATGATCTGCGGCTTGGTCGGATCTTATGCCGATCACCTTAAATCGATCCATAATGTGATCGGCTTGAAAGAGGGCGTAAAAACAGCGGCTACGGTCAACGGATTGGTGATGCCGACCGGTAACGTGTTCGTCACCGATGCGTTTGTCAACCAAGATCCGGACGCCGAATCACTGGCGGAAATCACCTTGATGGCGGCGGAAGAAGTTCGTCGTTTCGGGATCGAACCGAAAGTGGCATTGATTTCCCACTCCAACTACGGCGCAAGCGATCACCCAAGTGCGGTTAAAATGCGCAAAGTCTTACAGTTGGTGCAGCAACGCGATCCGGAATTGATCATCGACGGCGAAATGCACGCCGACATTGCGCTATCGGAAAAACTGCGCCAAAACATCATGCCGGACAGCCCGTTGAAAGGCTCTGCCAACCTGCTGGTGATGCCGAATATGGAAGCGGCGCGTATCGGCTACAACCTGCTGCGCTCTGCCACCACCGCGATTACCGTCGGGCCGATGTTAATGGGCTTGCGCCAATCCGCACATATTTTGACACCGGTCGCCTCCGTGCGCCGTATCATCAACATGGTGGCTGTGGCGGCGGTCAACGCTTCGAAAGACACCGAATAAAAGTGCGGTTTAGCGCCGCTTAAATCGATGGCAATAAGAAGTAAACGGGCGGAATATCACCATTCCGCCCGTTTTGTTTTAGTGCCCTTTTCTAACAAAAAAGAAACATTTAATGATCTCGATCAATTTTTTTGCTACACTACGGTTACGAAAATGGTTACGAAAATTCAATCCGCTTCTTCCCTACAGAAGCACTTTTATGTAGCTCTTTTTTATTCAACCAATGAGGAAACGAAAATGGCTTATACTCTACCTGAATTACCTTATGCTTACGACGCGTTAGAACCGCACTTTGACAAACAAACCATGGAAATCCACCACTCAAAGCACCATCAGGCATATGTCAACAATGCCAACGCAGTGTTGGAAACCCTGCCTGAATGGCAAGACAAATGTCCGGGCGAACTGATTTCCAACTTGGATAAAATTCCTGCCGACAAACGTACCGCACTGCGCAACAACGCCGGCGGCCACGCCAACCATTCCTTGTTCTGGAAAGGCTTGAAGCTAGGCACAACCTTGCAAGGCGCATTAAAAGAGGCAATCGTGCGTGATTTCGGCTCGGTGGAAGCCTTCCAAGCCGAATTTGAAAAAGCGGCGGCAACCCGTTTCGGATCCGGTTGGGCATGGCTGGTGTTAAATGACGGCAAACTGTCCGTTGTTTCCACTGCCAACCAAGATTCGCCGTTGATGGGTAAAGAGATCGCCGGTGTCGAAGGCTACCCGATTGTCGGCTTGGACGTGTGGGAACATGCCTACTACTTAAAATACCAAAACCGCCGTCCGGACTACATCAAAGCGTTCTGGAACGTGGTCAACTGGGACGAAGCCAACGCCCGTTTCGAGAAAAAAGCGGCCGGCTGCGGATGCCAGGATAAATAATCCTTACCGATAAAAAAACCCACCTATCCAGGTGGGTTAATCATATGAGACTATATCGATAAGCCCGAAAAACCGGTTCGCTTAGAGCAATAATGCGGCTCCCCACTTGATAATATCGAAGAAAAATTTATTATCATTGGTTGCAACCGCATCATTACTGCCGCCAGTCGCCCCCGCTTCTTCTACCATACCGCTCTTATATTGGCCTTTTACCACCGAAAGATCATCACGGGCTTGACGTCTTAAATTTTCACATTCCGCACCAGCCAACGGCTCGGCACTCAGCTGCTTAAATTTTTTATATTGATATTGCGCATAGCCCATTGATTTTTCATCTTCCTGAATCATTTTCAAATATTCGCCGCCGATGATCTTTTCCAGCGGATAAAAAAAGACATACTGGGAATGGATATAGGCATCTTCTTTGGAAAAATGTTCCTGCTGAATGCGCGTTAAATTAGGATAGACGCATTGTTCCGCTTGGTGACTGGCAATTACCCACTGTTTTGCCGCGTTGTCAGACAAAACATAATCCGCATTGGCAAATTCTGCCGGAAAAGCTTGCTGCTCAGTATCCTGCGCGCAAGCGGCAAGCAACATTACCGCAGCAGATAACACCACTTTTTTAAACATCATTAATCCTGATTATTATTCTGAAATAAAAAAGAATTTTAGCAATAACCAAATGCTTTATAAAGCCATTCGGTTTGTTTGGAATAAATAAAACAAAACGGCCACCGAATTGCTCCGACAGCCGCTTTTGATAACCTGATTTCGAATCGAAAATCAACCCATACCGTATTTTTTCAGTTTTTTGCGTAACGTACCACGGTTAATCCCCAGCATGTTGGCTGCGCGGGTTTGGTTGCCGCGGGTGTACTGCATCACCATGTCCAGCATCGGATGCTCAACTTCGGATAATACCAACTCATAAAGATCATTCACATCTTGCCCGTTCAATTGAGCCAAATAGTTTTTCAACGCTTGTTTAACGGAATCTCTTAATGGTTTATTGGTAAGTTGAGATTGCGCATTTAAAGTCGAAACGGTTAATGCGTCTGAAGTGCTACGTTGTTCTAACATTGTTATGTGTTCCATTTAACTAAAAAATCACCCCAATCCCCTATTGGATTGAGTCAAGAAACTCTTTCAATTCGGCCAACTGTCGCTGCGGATCAGTAATCGTATTGAAAGTACGTTTAAAAGCAGAATCTGGTTTGATGTTATCCAAATACCAACTTACATGTTTACGGGCAACCCGATAGCCTTTCTGCTCGCCGTAAAAATCGTGCAAGCCTTGAATATGCTCAAGCGCCACCTGACACCTTTCCGTCAAATCAGGCTCAGCCAACAGCTCGCCCGACTGCAAAAAAGCCTCAATCTGTCGAAACAGCCACGGTCGGCCGAGAGAACCCCGTCCGATCATCACGGCATCCGCTCCGGTGTAATCCAGAACCTGTTTCGCTTTTTGCGGTGAAGTAATATCACCGTTTGCAATCACCGGAATAGAAACCTGTTGCTTGACCGCACGAATATGTTCGTATTCCGCTTCACCCTCGTATAAACAACTGCGGGTTCTGCCGTGTACGGTCAACGCCTGAATACCGGATTGTTCCGCTATTTCGGCGATTTCAACACAATTCCTATTGGCTTTGTCCCACCCCGTCCGAATCTTCAATGTTACCGGAACATTCACCGCCGACACCACTTCTTGCAGAATTTTTCCAACCAAATCAGGATATTGCAATAATGCCGAACCCGCCATTTTGCGATTCACTTTTTTGGCCGGACAGCCCATATTGATATCAATCAACTGTGCGCCGTGCTCTACATTCAATGCTGCGGCCTGTGCCATTTCCAGCGGATCACTGCCGGCAATTTGCACCGCATTGATCCCGATTTCCGCATGATGCGCCACACGCAAGCGAGATTTCTCGGTGTGCCACACATCACGATTCGCCGACATCATTTCAGAATAACTCAGTCCGGCATGATAGCGGGCGCAAAGTCGTCTGAACGGCTGATCGGTTATTCCTGCCATCGGTGCCAGCAATACGCGATTTTTTAATTGAAATTTTCCAATGCGCACGCATTCACCACAACAATAATAAACAGAATCGTAACAGAACCATCATCGAACAAGGGGGGCTATAATACGCACTTTTTGTCAATTAGGGAAGTACATTTTTTATCCAAAATGCGTTTTTTTGCATTTTTTTGATCTGGTTAAAAAAACAGCGAAAAGAATAATAAAAAAATCAAAAAACAGGCTGTTTATCAGTTGACAACCAGCCTGTTTTCATTCAATTGAAGTTCTAAACGGTTTTCACGCCCGCACACCATTCTTCCTGTCTGACAACCAAACCAGGCCATCGCTAAAAATTATTTGATTTTAATCATCTAAACATTTTTTATAATCAAAATAGTACCGATAAAAATTAGAAAAATGTAGATAATTTTATGGTAATTAAAATGATACTTATTAAGTAAATTGTAACAAAACATACCTAAAAACACGCCTATCAAAAATGCCGGTATCGCTTGCCCAACATGCTTAAAAACACTTTCCGTTAATAATCCTTTCAACCAAAAACCGGAAATAGCACCTATCATTTGTAACATAAAGAAAAAAACTAAAGTCGATTTTGTTTCGTGGTTTGACCAAGGTAGCATCGATGTATAAGCAATGACAGGAGGGCCAGGCTCGCCTACGCTCGCTCCTAATGCGCCAGAGAAAAATCCGACGCCAAGGGAAACAGGCTTTGATTCAGATTTAAATAATGTATTTTTTGCCGTAAAAGAATATATGCTCGAAACAAGCAAAATTATCCCCATCGCAATTAAAATTATATTTGCCGGAAGGTGTTTCAAAAGATCCGCGCCAAGATACGAACCGGGTAGAGAACCAATAAACAAAATTAGGCCGGCTTTCCAGTTAACATAGTACCTCATTTTATACACAATAGGAAAAGTCACGAACCAACCAAAAATTCCGGCTATTGGTATTGCTAGTTTCACATCTATAAATAGAGATAGTAATGGAACTGAAACCAGTGCCAATCCAAACCCCGTAACGCCTTGTACAAATCCACCAAATGCAATAATAAGGGAAATAATAATAGCATCCATAATATTCTTCTGTTGTTAATTTTATAGTAAGTTAATTACCGAACTTATGAATCGTTCTTTCATCATAAACTTCCCCGGGATTTAACTGAGTTGATGGAAAATGTGCATGATTAGGGCTATCCGGAAAATGCTGCGCCTCAAAGCAGATCCCCATAAAAGATTCATAACGCAGATTATTTGGGCCAATCCATATTTTATTTGATAGTTTAGACGCATTATATACTTGAACACCAGGCTGTGTTGTAATCATAGTCATCCAACGTCCGCTTTTAGGATCATGCAGTTCAATTCCTTTCTTAAATCGGCTATATTCCAATTCACCTCGTAAGATAAATGTATTATCAATACTCTTATCTGCAAATTTTTGCATATTATCCCCAATCACCTTTATTTTTCTAAAATCAAACCCTGTTTTATCTACACTTAAAATTTCACCTGTAGGAATAGATTGGTTATCCACAGGAAGATAAAAATCACTGTATATTTTTAAGTTATGACTTAAGATATCCCCTTTACCTACTCCTGATAAATTATAATAACTATGGTTTGTTAAATTTAAAATTGTTGGTTGATCAGTTGTTGCTCTAAAATAAAAATGGACTTGATTATCTTCATCTAACCCTATAGTATGGACTACATCTAGATTTCCGGGATAACCTGATTCACCATTAACAGATATACGGTGAAAATGAACCATTATGGATTGTTCTTGCTCTTCAATAACATATCCCCAAACATACTTATCAAAACCTTTAATCCCTCCATGGATATGCTGCAAAGTGTCTATTTCATTTGTATCCAACTTATACTTTATTCCGTTTATTATAAACTCACCATTTTTAATACGATTTGCAAACCTACCGACTACCGCACCAAAAAAAGGATGGCCAAGATGATATTTCTCAAGAGTATCATAATGTAAAACAACATTATCAATTTTATGGTATTTATCCTTTACGTTTATCGCCGTCACAATACAACCATAATTTGTAACACTAATACTCATATCATTTTGATTGCTTAATGTAATTAAAACAACATCTTCACCATCTATTTTGCCAAAATCATTGACTTGAAGCTTCATATATCAACCTACACTCACCAACAAACTTTTAACGAATAAAACTTAATAAAAAGAGGAAAATATTGATAAAAATTTCAATATAGCCCTCTTTTTAATTAGACGTATTATTGCAACGCAGCATTATCCTCTTCATAAATTTTAGTTTCACAAGACTTCACTACACTTTCAAATCTTGTTAACCACTTTTTACTCTCGTCATCACTCTCTTTAATATAGTTATCAATTACAGAAACGGACATCGCCTTAAATGCATCTTTTTCTTGGACGCTAGGATTATAAATTTTACCGCCCGATTTCTTAAACTCTTCATATGCCTCATATTCTTTCCATTTCGGATAAGCACGTAAATATTGATTTTGTGCCGAAACGGCATCGAGAATAACTTTTTTCAAATTATCCGGCATGGATTTAAACTTGTCATTATTCATAATCCATGCGCCCCCCATATAGGCATGACCATCTAAAATAATATTTTTTAAGCTCTCATGAAATTTCATTTGAACAATATCCACAATACCATTTTTTGTTCCGTCAACCATGCCTGTTGAAAGAGCGGTATAAACTTCAGGCCATGCAATTGGAGTTGGCGAACCACCAAGTGCGGTCACCAGTTTTTGTTGAATCGCAGCCGGAACTGTTCTTAATTTCAACCCTTTTACATCTTCCGGACTATGAATAACTTTCTTCGTTGTTGCAATATTTCTCCAACCGCCCGAATTAGACACTATCATCAATCTCAAGCTATTATTGGTTTGTTTTAATACGTTTTCTCTAACATCACGCATAAAATCTTTATCATCATAAACACATTCAGCAACTCTATCGTTAGGTAATATGTACGGCAAGTCAAAACCTTCCATTGGCCTCCAATAGTAAGCCAATTCAGGCACAGTGGTTTGGAAATAATCAAACATGCCAGACTGTACACCTGCCAGACACTCTTTTGCATTTCCACATAATTGTCCACTTGGATAAATATCTACGATAATTTCACCATTAGAATAAGACTCGGCTATATTTTTAAAGACTAATAACGATTGATAATTGTAACTATCCGGGTTGGTAACAATTGGAACAGTAATTTTATATTCTGCCGCTTGAATTGCTGCCGAAAATGATAAGGCATATAAAGATAATGCTATACTTTTCTTAAAGCTCATAAAAATCTCCTTTTATATATAAACTCAATCTAAAATAACTACATTAGATTTAACATCTCTGGTAACCCTATAACGAGTACAGGAAAAAATGAAATTAAGAATATAATTAAAAATTCAACGAATAAAAAAGGTAAGATGGCTTTTGATATCTTCTGCAACGGTACGCCGGAAACACCCGATGCCACGAAAAGAACCAATCCCATTGGCGGTGTTGCCAGACCTATTGACAAATTCGCCACCATGACAACCCCAAAATGAACAGGATCAATCCCTACATTAGTCATGATTGGTGCTAAGATAGGAGCAAAGATTAATATTGCCGGACCAGCATCAAGGAACATTCCAACAATAAATAAAAAAACATTTATAATAAAAATAAGAATATATTTATTATCCGTTATGGAGTATAAGAATGTAGTAATTTCCCGCGCAACGCCTGATAAACTGATTGCCGAAGCGAATCCACTGGCGGCAGCAACAATAATCAATATTGCTGCGGCATTTACGCCTACACGAGCACACATTGGAAAAACTTCACGTAATTTCAAGTTTTTCATGATCCATACGGATAATATCAACGCATAGAATACTGCAACAGCAGCAGCTTCTGTTGGTGTAAAAATTCCACCATAAATTCCTCCCAATATAATTATTGGTGTAAATAAAGGAAGAATGGCCAATTTGAAACCTGCAATACGCTCTGTTCTTGTTGCTCGAGTAAATTGTTCAACTTGAGGATACTTTTTCATCTGAAATCGATTAACGATCATTAAACCGATACAAAGAATAATTCCGGGTACAACTCCTCCCATAAACATTGCTGCTACGGAAGTATTCATTACAAAGGCATATATGAGCATTATTCCACTCGGTGGAATAATTGTGCCAAGTACCGTCGCCGCTGCCGTAAGTGCGGCTGCATAGGTTCGATCATATTTATAACGCACCATCTCAGGTATCAGCATATTCCCAATAGCCGATGTCGCCGCGACTGCAGATCCGGTTAAAGCACCAAAAAGCGTAGATGCCAGGATGACAACATGACCTAAGCCACCACGCATATGACGCACCATAGTTTGAGAAAAGGTAATAATACGTGTCGTTATACCTCCGCTCACCATAAATTCGCCGGCAAGCATGAAAAACGGTAAAGCTAGTAATAAAAAGCTATCCAGCCCCGAATACAGCCTTTGATAAAGCATATTAATAAATAACACTTTATCATCTTGGAATAACGCTATCGCCGGAGATAATCCTAATGCAAATAAAACAGGAACGCCAATTAATAAAAGAATAAGAAAATAAATGACAAAAATCGGGGAAACCATATTCTACACTCCTTTACTCTTATCAATCATTTCAAAATTAATAAAATTATTGAGTTCACTGATAATTTTTTGAACAACGGATAACAAGGTAATTGCAAACAATAATGGTGGTGCAATATAAATATAATACATTTTAAAAGGCAAACTATTAGCCATAACATTCCCTTTTAAAAAGAAGCTCCATCCAAAATAGACCCAAATCAAAATAGTGACTAACGCAAAAATATGGATAATAACCATCAACATATGGAAAAACCTACTAGATTGCGTTTTTTCCAACAAGAACGTCATCGCAATATTTTTATCCTTTAGATAAATGAAAGGCATACATAAATAAGTCATATATATCATTAAATAACATGACAATTCATCACTCCAACTAATAGGATTATTCAAAACATATCTGAAGACTACCTGCAAAAGAACAATTATCATCATGATGATTAATAATAACCCTGCACTCCACTTTCCAACTCTTGCAATCGGATTATTAATTTTTAATAGGAACAATTCGATATTTTTCAAAATCATTATGAACCTCTCTAAATTTAAAGCATAAAATCACAGCAATAGCTAATGATTAAGGTAAGGCACTAATTCACATAACAATCAAGCAACCCTTGTGCTAAAGCTGGCGCTAAACCGGGTGTTAAAGGTAATCTTGGAATAATCAAGCAGTGCATAAGATGATAAATATCCTGTTTTCCATCCCATACCTTGCTTGATATTTGGTTATTCGCATCTAACTCTTGCCACCAAGAACATTCTTCGTAATCCATCAAATATGTCCGGCAATAATCCCAGAAACGTTGGTAATATTCTTCATATCGGCTATCATTGGTGACCGTATATAATGCATAGGCAGTGCCAATAGCTTCAACAATAACCCAACGAATTCTCTCTCTAACGACCGGTTTACCATCCCAATCAACGGAGTAAACAAAGCCAGGAGCACCATCCACAAACCACGCATCTCGAATACCGGCTGCAAATAAATTTTTGGCATCGTCAAGTAACCACTCCGGAGCTTCTGCATCAATAGAAATTAGCGTCGCACGAAGATGCAAAATCAAGCGCCCCCATTCAATCCAATGACCGGGCGTACCGCCATAAGCGCGGAAATGACTGGCTGGCTGCTCCTTGTTATAATCAACGATAGGTTGCCAATTTGGATCAAAGTGTTCATTAACACGATAGTTATTATTCTTAGCAAAATGATGGATAATTACCGATGTAATATGCAGCGCCCTATCCAACCACTTTTTCTCTTTAGTGACATCATATACAATCAGAAATGCTTCCACTGCGTGCATATTTGCATTACCACCGCGGTATTCTTCGGTTTTAGTAAACTGCTCATCCCATGATTCAAGGCACATCTGCTCTTCTTCATTCCAGAAATATTTCTCTATAATCTCAATTGCTTCGTTCAACAAATTTCTTGCCCTAGGATGCCCTGTCAGTACCGCACTTGCAGCGCCCAAAAGTACAAAACAATGTTGATAACCTTGTTTAGAAGGATCTACGACACCTGAATCATTAACGGTTGCATACCAACCACCATAATTTTTATCTTTCAAAGAACCTTCCAAAGCACTAATTCCGTGTTCGACGAGATCATATGCCCCCGGCCTTCCCATAAGAGCGGCTAAAGAGTAAACATGTAACATTCTTGCGGTAATCCACAGTTGAGTTCCCATTTCTTCTCTAATATTCCCGGTATTCCCCAGCCAGCCGAAGCCAGTTGGTACAACCGCTCTTCTTCCGAATTCAAAAATTCGATCGACCTCGGTTTCCAACCAAGAGTTATGCGCTCTAGTATTGATCCATTTCATCCTATATATTCCCTTCGTTAAAATAAAAACTATCAAGACTGACTAAATATGAATAAATAATGACAAAAACGAAAATAAAAACAACACAAAAAAACAAATTTTGTGAGAGAAGTCAAACTTTTTAGGATAAAGAGAGTAAGATTTATTGATAAAGAATGATGCATTCACCTTGTAAAAAGACATATCTTATTGATATAAAATATATTTAATAAGTTTGGCAGATGAAGAAGATTTTTTTATAAGAAAGAAAACGAAAATTTTTAATGGAAAAAAGTGTTTTAAATAGAGTCAAGCGAACCCCATCAAAAGTATGGGGCTAAATTTAGAATTTAAGACAAACTCAGTACAGGGAAAACCAATCTACTTATTCGTTAAAAATAGTTCTACTTTATTTATTTTTAGCAGCTCCATAATATGCATAGGTGGTTTTTTATCTGTAAAAAGTAAATCCACTTGTTTCAAATGCCCGACCTCAACAGCAGCCGAAGTATGAAATTTCGAACTATCTAAGGCTAAAATAAGTTTTTTTGAGTTTTCCAGCATTGATTTAACAACAGCAACTTCATTAATATCAAAATCTAAAAGCGTTCCATCTTCAGCAACGGCTCCTAAACTTGTGATCAAGTAATCCGCCCGAAAACTATTGATTGAAGATATAACATTCGGACCGATTATTCCGCTGTTATGCGCTCGAAGCACACCACCTACCGTGATCACTTCAAAATTTTCATTTTGATATAATAAATTAGCTACACGTAGGCTGTTTGTAATGATTCTCAAATTTTTCCGAATTTCTAATGCTTTTGCTATAAATTCCACTGTTGTACCGATGGTAATAAATAGTGTAGAGCCATCCGGAATATATTCAGCTATCTTTTTAGCTATTGTCTCTTTTTCTTTTATATGAGATGTCTCTCGGATAGAAAAATCAGTATTATTAATGCTCGATACTCGTCCCGCGCCTCCATGATGGCGAGAGATTAATTTCATTTGGCTTAATAGTCTGATATCTCTACGGATAGTTTGAGTCGTAACATTTAGAATATTAGCTAACTCTTCATTACTAATATAACCATTATCCATCACCAAAGAAATTAGCTTATCATGTCTTGGATTTCCAGTTATTGCAGTATGGTTCAAAATATTTCCTTAGTTTATAGCATTTAAATCATGCTTTAATTATAGCCTATCTATTCATACGCAGCATAAATTTTTCAACTTGCTGCAAATCAGGAATACCATCACGTCCTCCTTCAGCAGTACATTTTAATGCAGCTACCGCATTGGCAAATATAATTGCTTTATCTATAGAATAATTATTAGCAATTGCAAAAGCAAACGCACCATGAAAGACATCCCCGGCTCCCGTCGTATCGACGACTTCTACCTTGAATCCTTTAAAGCTAGTTTGTGAATTGTCTTTAATCCAATCACATCCCTCACTACCTTTCGTCACATATACTGTACCTGCACAAATTTTCTTTGCCATTGTCAAAGCACAGTTCATATCTTTTTCATTTGTCATTTTTTCTAGACCGGGTGCAGAAAATACTGCATGCTCTGCTAATTTGACTAAAGATACTATACTCTGCGGAGTTATATCAGCATCAAGCACTGTCGATATTCCTAAGTTTTTCGCTTTTCGTAAGCAATATTCTGCACCTTCATGCCATCTGACATCACATAGAACCAAATCATATTGAGTAAAATCAATTTCTTCCAACCAATCCGTACAATTTAAAAGATCAGGACTTGGATAATTAACAATCACTCTTTCGCCATTATTATCAACAAAAATAGCCGATTGAGATGACTTGGCAGCTTCATACACTTTAATTTTACTAGTATCGACCTGATAGCTATTTAATTCTGAAATAATTGCACTACCTATGTTGTCATCTCCTAAGCGACCAATAAAATCAACTTCCGCTCCGAGTTTCGCAATAGTTACAGCAGCAGTCGCCGCTGGTCCACCGCCGACTTCTTTGTAGTTATGCGCAACAAACTTCCCTCCTCCGGAGTGAGGCATTTTATCTAAGTAATAAATTCTATCTTGTACCGCTATTCCAACGCACGCCAGTTTTACCATTATTTTCCCCAATAAATAAAAATAGGTTGTTGCGAATTGTATCGAATTATAATTTTAAAAAAAGTGATCCATGTCACTTTACTTAATCAAAAATTACAAATATGATAACAAACGAAAATATTCGAACACAAAAGGAGTTCAAATGTCTAGCATTGCGTTTATTGGTCTTGGCCAAATGGGTAAGCCAATGGCTTCTAACCTAATTAAAAAAGGACATGCGTTAACCGTTTACGATGTCAATAAAATCACGATGTCCGAAGTTCAGTCTCTCGGCTCAAAAAGTTCAACCTCCCCCAAAGAAGCAGCAAAAGGATGTGAATTCATCATTACAATGCTACCTAACGGAAAGCTGGTTGAAGAGGTAATTTTTGGACAAGACGGCGTAATCCATTCTATTGGTAAAGGCAGCCTGATAATTGATATGTCAACAATCCATCCTTTAGAAAGCGACAACTTACGTAACCGATTAGAAAAACACAACGTTGAATTCATGGATGCTCCGGTTGGAAGGACTTCGGATAATGCCATTACAGGAACCTTGCTAATCTTAGCCGGAGGAACTAAAACACAAATTAACCGTACATCGCCGATATTGCTCTGTATGGGGTCAGAGATAGTGGATGCCGGCGGTCCCGGAAGAGGAATCCGAGTTAAATTAATTAATAATTTTATGAGTATCTCGCTCAACGCACTATCCGCAGAAGCGGCCGCACTTTGCGAAGCCTTGGAGCTTCCTTTGGATATTGCGATAGAAGTCATGAAAGGAACCCCTGCAATTAAAAGTCATTTCACAACAACCTGGGTGAACAAAGTATTAAAAAATGATTTAACCCCGGCTTTCATGATCGACCTTGCACACAAAGATTTAAGCATCGCCCTAGATGTTGCCAACCAGCTACATGTCCCCCTATCTATGGGAGCTGCCGCTAGAGAAATTTATAGCCAAGCCAGAGCGGTTGGAAAAGGACAACTGGATTGGACGGCCATATTAGAACAGACCCGCAGTAATTCCGGTTTAAAAAATAACAACCCATGATGTCATAACGCAGGAGACTTTAAAATGACGACTATTTATACCCTCAAAGATATTGCCAGACCCTCTGGCGGTTTCGCAATGTTAGCTGTGGATCAGCGTGAAGCAATGAGAAATATGTTTTCTGCTGCCGGTATGAAACAACCTGTCAGCGATAAAACCCTGACTGATTTTAAAGTCAGCGCAGCAGAAATCATATCACCCTATGCTTCAGCCGTGCTGGTAGACAATCAATTCTGTTATAAAGAAATTGTGAAACAAAAAGCACTTTCTAAAAATTCGGCACTCATCGTGGCCGGCGATCAATTTATTGCAGGAAACGGGATACCTGTTGACAGCGTATGTATTGATCCTGATATTGATGCCAATGAAGTAAAACAAAATGGCGGCAAAGCGCTAAAACTTCTTATTCTTTGGCGTCAAGATGAAGATGCGCAACAACGTATTGAAATGGTAAAAGCATTTAATCAAAAGTGTCATTCCGCCGGATTACTCAGCATTATAGAGCCCGTCGTAAGACCGCCTAGAATTGGTGATAAATTTGACCGTGAGCAATGTATCTTAGACGCAGCAAAGGAACTTGGCGATCTGGGTTCGGATCTATACAAAGGGGAAATGCCGCTATTCGGTAAAGGCGATTCGCAAGTACTATTAGCAGCAGCTAAAAAGTTGAATGATAACATCAATATTCCTTGGGTTATCTTATCTTCGGGAATTAATGAAAATTTATTTTGTCGTGCCGTAAGAATAGCTATGCAAGCTGGTGCTTCAGGCTTTCTTGCCGGTCGTGCAATTTGGGCATCAACGATAGGCTTACCTGATACGAATTTAATGCTGCGAGATATATCTGCGCCTAGAATGCAATATTTAGGCACAATCGTCGATGAAATGATGGCATCAAGATAAATCATTCACAGCATGAAGCCACTTTAATTAGCCGGATAGTCTCTTATCAGATAAATGAGGCAAATTATGCAATTAAAACAAATAAAAGATGGATTTCAAATTATCCACAATGAACAAGTTTTACTCAATCATACTCCTAATAATCCTGCATTTTTTGTCGGTATCGGATATGAGAAGATTGAGACTTATCGGGGAAATTTTAATATCCAAGATCAATTGGTTGAAAGAATACCTTTAACGCATTCTCAAGTCGGTGATGACCGTGTCCTACTCTCATACCAACAAAATACGGCTCCACTATTAACGTTAATATTTATTCCATCAGATAATGGCAATGCCATAATATCTTGCAAAAGTGAAAACCCCGATTTAAACCGTTTTTGGATTCGCCTAAGTGTGGTTGAATCCGAAAAAGTTTGGGGTTGTGGCGAACAAATGTCCTATTTCAATTTACGCGGCAGACACTTCCCATTATGGACTTCAGAGCCCGGTGTCGGTAGGGATAAAACAACCGAAATGACTTTTCTATCTGACAAATATAACCAAGCAGGTGGAGACTACTACAATACCAATTATCCGCAACCGACTTTTGTGTCTTCCCTGCATTATGCCTGCCATGTGAATAGCAGTGCTTATGCCGATTTTGATTTCAGAAATCCGGCTTATCATGAATTGCAAATTTGGGAAATTCCGGAAACCATCGAATTTTTTACGGCACCCTCGTTTCTGGATTTGGTTGAGAAACTCAGTTTACGCTTTGGCCGACAACCTAAATTACCCGAGTGGATTTATAGCGGTATAATCTTAGGCTTAAAAGGCGGAGAAGAAAACACATTCTCAAGATTAGAGAATGCTGTTAAAAATGGGATTTCGGTGTCCGGATTATGGTGTGAAGATTGGGCTGGAATACGTGAAACCTCCTTTGGCAAAAGGTTATTTTGGGATTGGAAATGGAGTAAAAAACGCTATCCCAACTTAGATAAAAGAATTCAATCCCTAAAAGAGCAAAACATCCGCTTCCTTGCCTATGTTAGTCCATACTTATGCGAGGATGGAGAACTATTTCCGATTGCAAAAGAAAAATCATTATTCGCCCTTGATAATACGGGTGAAGTCGCGTTAGTCGATTTTGGCGAATTTAATTGCGGCGTATTAGATTTCACCAATAAAGCAGCCAGAGAATGGTTTAAACAGGAAATTATTCAAAAGAATATGCTTGATTTAGGCGTATCCGGCTGGATGGCCGATTTCGGCGAATACCTACCGACTGATAATTTGCTTTTAGCTAACGGAATCAATTCAACTATCATGCATAATGCTTGGCCGCCCCTTTGGGCAAGTGTTAATGCTGAAGCTGTGGCTGAAAGGGGCCTCAGTGGAGAAATCATGTATTTCATGCGAGCCGGATTCACTGGCACGCAAAAATATTGCCCTATGCTTTGGGCCGGTGACCAATGTGTCGATTTCTCTCGCCATGATGGTCTCAATACTGTTATTTGCGGCGCACTTTCTTCGGGAATATTAGGCAACGCATATCACCATAGCGATATAGGAGGCTACACCAGTCTTTTTGGCAATCGTCGAACGAAAGAGGTTTTTGAGCGTTGGGTTGATATGGCAACTTTTACGCCAATGATGAGAACCCATGAAGGGAATCGCCCTGATGAAAATTTTCAGTTTGATCATGATGCAAATACCATCGCCCATCTTGCTAGAATGGTCAAGGTATATAAACATTTGACACCATATCTAAAACACCTGTCAAACGAAGCGCACACTAAAGGATACCCTGTTCAAAGAGCCCTATTTTTACATTTCGAAAATGACTTGAACACTTACGATATCCAAGATCAATATCTTTACGGTTCGGAACTCTTAGTCGCTCCTGTTCATGAAGCCAATGCAGATGAATGGAAAGTATACTTGCCGGCAAACGAAACTTGGGTTTACGTTTGGGATAAACAAGAAGTTCAGGGAGGACAATATATCACTGTCCCGGCACCAATAGGCAAACCGCCTCTCTTTTATAGGAAAAACAGCCAATGGACAGAATTGTTTAACGGCATAATCGAAATCCAATAATTATCCGAACGTCTTCAATATAGCTAAAAAGACATAGTAGAAAAAAATTAAAATTTCTATCTACTATGTCTAAATCAATCCATAGCTACAGCGGTTTAACGCCCGTAATCCGGCACCATTCTTCTTGTTCCGCCACCGGATCCAACCGTACTTGGGCTTGATAGGCCTCGCAAACCGATTGCGCTTGGTTGGCAAGAATACCGGACAGCCCCAAATCGGCGTTTGGTTTTAATAAAGCGATGATCGGTTCTGCCAGCTCTTTCAACGGGCCGGCTAAAATATTCGCAACCACCACGTCGGCTTTTAAATCTTGCGGTTGATCTTTGGCAAGAAATAATTGTAAACGATCAGCTACGCCGTTGCGTTCGGCATTATCACGGCTGGCGAGAATCGCTTGCGGATCAATGTCGATACCGATCGCCTGTTTTGCGCCCAGTTTAAGGGCGGCAATCGCCAAAATTCCGGAGCCGCAGCCGAAATCGATCACGGTTTTGCCGTTTAGCTCCAAACCGTCCAACCAAGTCAGGCAAAGTGCGGTCGTCGGATGGGTTCCGGTGCCGAATGCCAGCCCCGGATCGAGCATTACATTAACCGCACTTTCGTCCGGTACCGGTCGCCAGCTCGGACAAATCCATAAGCGCGTGCCAAATTGCATCGGGTGGAAATTCTCCATCCATTCGCGCTCCCAGTCTTTGTCTTCGATCTGTTCGATTTTATGGCTGGCACTGTCGTTTAAAATCCGCTGTGCGGTTAATTCGGCTGCAATTTGTTGCATATCGGTTTCGGCATCAAACAGCGCAATCACATCGGTGTTGCCCCACAAGCGGGTTTCACCCGGCAGCGGTTCAAACACCGGTGTATCCTGACTATCGACAAAGGTCACGGAAACCGAGCCGAGATTTTCCAGCACCTCGCCGATGGCTTCCGCTTGTTTATCATTGCTGTTGATTCTAATTTGCACCCAAGGCATCTGTCGTTCCTCTTTTATCAAACTGTTTTTCACCGATTTTATTGGCGACTAAGAAGGCAATCAAGCCGAAGACCAACGATGGCACAATGGCATGAAAACCCAAAAGCTTCAGCGAAGCAACGGTGAGCAACACATAGCTGCCCAAGCCGACCGCCATCGAGGCAATCGCACCGTAGGCATTGGCTTTGTCCCAATATAAACCCAACACGATCACCCATAAAAACGCCGCTTCCAAGCCGCCGAAGGCAAATAAATTCAGCCAGATAATCATATCCGGCGGATTGAGCGCCGCCAATACCAAAAGTGCGGTCAGAATCAAGGTTGCCATTGAAGAGAACAACCCGATTTTACGTTGGTTTTGCGCCGCTTCCGGTTTTGCCGCCAGATAAATATCTTTAACGAAGATCGCCGATGATTGAATCAACTGCGCATCAATAGTCGACATTATCGCCGACATCGGCGCCGCCAAAAAAATTCCGGCGACAATCGGCGGCAACACTTGCAGCATTAAGGTCGGGATCACCTGATCCGGAATGGTCAAATCCGGCAAAATCGCACGCCCGAGCGCACCGGACAGATGCATGCCCAGCATAATTATACTCAGCACCACCGTGCCGATTAACATACCGCCGTGCAAGGCTTTGCTGTCTTTAAATGCCATACAACGCACCGCTGTGTGCGGCAAGCCGACAACGCCGAAACAGACCAAAATCCAAAATGAGGCCATAAACTGAAAGTCTAACATCTCGTTCGGACCGTATGGGCTGATCAACTGCGGATCTTGTGCCGCCAACGCCGCGACCGCACTTTCGACTCCGCCGGCAGCGTAAATTACGCCACCCAATAACATCAGCGTACCGAAAATCATTACCGTACCTTGAATGGTATCGGTCAGCACCACCGCGCGGAAGCCGCCGATAAAGGTGTAAATACCGACCGTTAGCGCAAAAATCAACAATGATTGGGTATAACTAATGCCGACGGTTGTTTCCAACAATCTTGCCCCCCCGATAAATTGCACCGTCATCGCAGCAAAAAAGGCAATCAGTAGGGCAACACAGGCAATCCAGACCAAATATTTGTTTTTATAGCGGTGCAGCAAGAGATCATTAATAGTCAATGCGTTGCTTTCACGCGATAGCAGGGCGAATTTTTTGCCTAATGCGCCCAAAGCCAGCCAAACTGCCGGCACTTGGATCATCGCCAGCAACACCCAACCCAAACCGAATTTATACGCCGCCCCCGGCCCACCGATAAATGAACTGGCACTGGCGTAAGTCGAGGCGGTGGTCATCGCCAACACCCAGCCGGTCATTGAACGGTTGCCGACATAATATTCGGTCAAAAAGTCGCCTTTGCTGCGTTTAACATAGGCATAGAGCGCCGCACCGAACACAAACGCCAGATAAATGACCAGCGGTAAAATAATGCCTAAATTCATTATTTTTTCTCCTGTTGCGCGCTGCCCGCATGATTATCCAAATCAAAATCCTGATACACGATCCGAATCACCCAATAGGCAACCACGATAAATAAAACCGGCAAATAAATACAGGCAAGTTCGAACCATAACGGAAAACCAATCGGTCCTTGCGTACCACTTGGCAAATAGGCACACAAACACCAACCGATCACATACAAAACAGTTACACCCAACGCCCAACGGGCTTCTTTACTGGCTTGTTGATACTTTTGCTGCAATTTCATGATGAACACCTCAAACAGAAAAAGACCCTGTGAAAAAAAGTGGAATCATTTGATTCCACTTCATTATTTTATTACTGATTTTTACGCCGAATTAATCGTGCATACCCAATTTTTTCTCAAGGTAGTGAATATTGGTGCCACCTTGTTGGAAATTCGGATCTTCCATAATCAATTCATGTAACGGAATATTGGTTTTCAGACCTTCGATAATCACTTCCGACAACGCATTTCGCATTCTGCTGATCGCTTCGGCGCGGTTTTCACCGTAGCTGATTAATTTGGCAATCATCGAGTCATAGTGCGGTGGCACAGTGTAGCCGTCGTAGATATGCGAATCCCAACGGATACCGAAACCGCCCGGCGTATGCAAGCGGGTGACTTTACCCGGAGACGGCAGGAAGTTGCGCGGATCTTCCGCATTAATCCGGCATTCAATTGCGTGGCCTTTGACTTTCACGTCCTCTTGGCGGAAAGAAAGCGGCAAGCCGGAAGCGATACGCAATTGCTCTTTTACCAAGTCAATTCCGGTGATCATTTCGGTAACCGGGTGCTCAACCTGAATACGGGTATTCATTTCGATAAAATAGAATTCGCCGTTTTCATACAGAAATTCAAAGGTTCCCGCACCACGGTAACCGATTTCGACACAGGCTTTGGCACAACGGCTGCCGATATCGCGGCGCAGTTCTTCGCTGATCCCCGGCGCAGGGGCTTCTTCCACCACTTTTTGGTGACGGCGCTGCATCGAACAGTCACGCTCCGCCAAATACACTGCATTGCCGTGGGTATCTGCCAACACTTGAATTTCGACATGGCGCGGATTTTCAAGGTATTTTTCCATATACACCACGTCATTGTTAAACGCCGCTTTGGCTTCGGACTTGGTCATCGCAATCGACTCTTCCAACTCATTGGCAGAACGCACCACACGCATACCACGCCCGCCGCCGCCGCCGGATGCTTTGATAATCACCGGATAACCGATACGTTCGGCAATTTCCTTGTTCTTCTTCACATCACTGCCAACCGGTCCGTCAGATCCGGGGACGCAAGGCACACCGGCCGCTTTCATTGCATTGATGGCGGACACTTTATCCCCCATCAAGCGAATCACATCAGCCGTCGGACCGATAAACACAAAACCGGAACGCTCGACTTGCTCGGCAAAATCGGCATTTTCCGATAAAAAACCATAACCCGGGTGAATGGCGTCGGCGCCGCTGACTTCCGCTGCGGCAATCAATGCCGGAATATTCAGATAGCTTTTACTCGACGGCGCAGGCCCGATACAGATGGTTTCATCGGCCAATAAAACATGTTTTAATTCACGATCGGCGGTTGAATGCACCGCAACGGTTTTAATGCCCAACTCTTTACAGGCGCGTAAGATTCGCAAGGCGATTTCGCCACGGTTGGCAATGACAACTTTTTCTAACATACGATTATCCGTTTACTCTTTAAGATGTGATTGCGGCTGAAGGCAAAGTGCGGTCAGCTGCTTGTTGATAATCAAATTATTCGATAATAATCAACGATTGGTCGAATTCAACGGCTTCCCCGTCATTTACCAGAATCGCTTTCACCACGCCCGCTTTATCCGCTTCGATACGATTCATCATTTTCATCGCTTCCACAATACAAAGCGCATCACCCACCTTAACGGTGCTGCCGACTTCCACAAACGGAGAGGCTTCCGGACTCGGACTACGATAGAACGTTCCTACCATCGGCGAACGTACCGCATGGCCGGATACTTCCGTTGCAACCGGCGCCGCCGCAGGCACTGCCGGTGCGGCAACCGGAGCAGCTGCCGGCGCTGCCGCAGGCAAGCTATATTGAACGGCAGTCGGCGCCGGTGTACCACGACTGATACGCACCGATTCTTCGCCTTCGGAAATCTCAATTTCCATAATGCCCGACTCTTCTACCAATTCAATTAATTTTTTGATTTTACGAATATCCATGTTTTGATTCCGCTGATTGAAATTTAAGTGACATTACCGCACAGTTGACGTGATCTTCTCCGCAACAGCGCCGTAACATTATATTGATTTACATTAAACGCAGAGATTACCTGAATTCTGGCATTTTGGCGATAAAAATCTGCATTTTGCCTGAAATTTATCGAAAATCAGGCTTTTTTATGACTTTTATCACGCAAATATTGCTGTGCAAATTCCAAGCCGAACTGATAGCCTTTCGCACCTAAACCGCAAATAACACCCACGGCTTTATCGCTTAAATACGAGTGATGACGGAAAGGCTCGCGCGCATGCACATTCGACAAATGGATTTCGACAAACGGAATATTCACCGCCAACAATGCATCGCGCAACGCCACGCTGGTGTGGGTAAATGCCGCCGGATTAATCAGGATAAAATCCACTTGCTCAAACGCTTGGTGAATTTTATTAATCAGCTTTTCTTCGCTGTTGCTTTGAAAACAATCCAGTTCAAAGCCTAGTGTTGCCGCTTGTTGCTGTAGTTGCCGCTCAATATCCGCCAAAGTCAAACTGCCGTAATGCTGAGGTTCGCGTTTGCCCAGCATATTCAGATTCGGCCCGTTCAATAACAAAATTTTTTTGTTCATTTTGATTTCTCATGACACATTAAGTAATTTCCAAGAGTAACTATCACGCCATTATAACCATATTTTACCCGATAGTTAAATCAGATGATTTTTTCCAACCGCTCGCTGTCAAATCCGATAATCGGCAAGGTTGAATCCGGCCAAGTGCGGATCAACTGAAAATCCATCAAATCCAACGTATCCAAACCGGGAATCACATTCGGCGTATATTGTTGCGCGATGCGTGCCAACTGAGTTAAACCAAAACTGGATTCAATCGAGGAGCTGATCACCGCCATAATGCCTTGCGCCTGCGCCTGTCGAATTAATTCAATGCATTTTTGTAACGAGCCGACCAGTGTCGGTTTGATGACAATCGCCGCTAAATGCGGTTCGGCTGTCACCTGAAAATCCGCTTCGCGCACCGATTCGTCCCATGCAATTGCAATTCCGCTTTCGGCGGCAAATTGACGGCTTTCCTCCCGAGTTTTGCACGGTTCTTCCAAAAACTGAATCCGTGTGCGATGTTCCGGTTTGACATACTTGGCAAACATCTGTGCTTTTGCCGGTGTCCAAGAACGGTTAGCGTCAAGGCGCAATTTTAAATCCGGCACGGCTTCCAGCAGCATATCGGCGATCAAACCGTCGCGGTTGGCTTCATACAAACCGACTTTGACTTTCGCCACTTTTTCGCCCGGCATTTGATCCAGCTGTTCATACAATTCGTCGGGATCACCATAACACAATGGAGCCGCCTGATAATTACCCGCTTCGCCCAATTCACCTTTCATCTCCGCCAAAGCACAGCTCAAGCCGAACGCCACCGACGGATACAACCCGTCGAGCGCTAACTTTTCGTTGCGGCTGCGCGCCTCGTCCCATTGCCGCAACCAAAGTGCGGTCTGCTCTTGTGCCTGCACCAGCGTTTCTTGGCTAAATTCCGGCAACGGCGCAATCTCTCCCCAACCTTCGTGCGCACCGCACTTCACCTGCACCAGCAGCCCTTCGCGCCGTTTTAAAAACCGGTTGCGCAATACCACTTGCGAATCCACCGGAATTGAATAACGATAAAGTTGATAACTGCGCGTTGTCATAAATACACCTTGTTAAGCAATTATTAAAAAAACTACGGATTACGCTTAAATTTACTGAAGTCCGGTTCGCGTTTTTGGTTGAAGGCGTTGCGCCCTTCTTGCCCTTCTTCAGTCATGTAGAACAGCATGGTGGCATTGCCGGCAAGCTCTTGCAAACCGGCTTGTCCGTCACAATCGGCGTTTAACGCGGCTTTCAGGCAGCGCAGCGCAATCGGGCTGTTTTGCAGCATTTCGCGACACCAGCGCACGGTCTCTTTTTCTAGTTCGGCATACGGCACAACGGTATTGACTAAGCCCATATCCAACGCTTCTTGTGCGTTGTACTGGCGACATAAGAACCAAATTTCGCGCGCTTTTTTCTGCCCGACGATGCGTGCCATGTACGATGCGCCCCAGCCGCCGTCGAATGAGCCGACTTTCGGACCGGTTTGCCCGAAGACCGCATTTTCCGCCGCAATGGTTAAATCGCACAGCATATGCAACACATGACCGCCGCCGATCGCATAACCGGCGACCATCGCCACCACCGGTTTCGGGCAGCTGCGAATATCACGCTGGAAGTCCAACACGTTCAAGTGATGAACACCGGCTTCGTCTTTATAACCGCCGTAGTCGCCACGCACTTTTTGATCACCGCCGGCGCAAAACGCCTTTTCGCCTTGTCCGGTCAGCACGATTACACCGATTTTGTCATCGAAACGCGCATCGGCAAAGGCGTTAATCATCTCTTTCACCGTTTGCGGACGAAACGCATTGCGCACTTCAGGACGATTAATGGTGATTTTGGCAATGCCGTCGGCGGATTTGTGATACAAAATATCACTATAGCCGTTGCTACAATCCTGCCACTCAACCGGAGCATATAAAAATTCTTCACTTGGATATAACATAATTTTTCCTTTATTTTTTATAACAATAGAGATCGGTTTTTCGTATAAAAGTGCGGTTATCTTAACAATGCCACAAGCTGAGCGGCAAATTCTGTCGGATTTTCAAGGTGGGCGTTATGCCCCGCCCGTTTAATTAAGGTCAAATTTAATTGGTTATTTTCTGCTTGCCGACGGAATTTTTGATCGCATTCGCCACAAAAAAAGTGGATCGGCAACGCGGCGGACCGCACTTTTGCCGTGAAATCCGGCTGTTTCGCCAGCGAGGTCGCCAACAACATTCGCGCGATATTTTCGCCGCAATTCGGCGCACGCTTTGCAACTAACGCTTGCCGTTGTGCCGAATTCAAATGGCTAAACACCGCTTGCTGATACCAAGCGCTTAACACCGCACTTGGCGATTCGGTGCTAAAACGCTGCGCCCAAGCCTGATCATTCAGCCAACGCGCCTGTTTTTCCGCAGCGCTACCCAGCCCTAAATTCGCACCTTCGACAATCACGCCTTGCAGCTTGCCACGTTCGATCTGCGCCTGAAACGCATAATACAAGGCGAGCCGTCCGCCCAAAGAGTAACCGACCAACCAATAAGGCGCATCGCCGACCGCACTTTGGATTTTTGGCGCCAAATAGCCACAAGTTTGCGCAAAATCGGCAACAATTGTACTTTTTTGTGCGCCGTGCAACGGCAAATCCAGTGCGATACACTCAAAGTGCGGTAGGCGCTCGATCACCGCTTGCCAATCCTGTTTATCGCCCAATAAGCCGTGTAAAAAAACCAGCACAGGCTTATGGTTTGTGTTAACCACCGATCACCGCTCCGGCAATTTGCTCAATCAGTGATTTATAGGTTTTGCTACCGTCGCTCGGATTGACTTTAATTTCGATTATCGTCGCTTCTTTGCGCCCGTAAGCCTGTTTCAACACCGAATTGAGATCCGCCCAAGTATAAGGGCGGCTGTAACTCAGCCCGAACATCGCCGCCGCCGAGGAGAAATCCAAGCCGTGTCCCAAGCGGTAGAACTGATCTTTGACGCTCTCTTCCACCGGCAACAGATCAAAAATCGCACCGCCGTTGTTGTTGATCACAAACAGAATCGTCGGTTGGCGCACCTGCTTAAACAGCGCCAGCGAGTTAAGATCGTATAAAGCGGAAATATCGCCAAGCATCGCCACTAACGGTTGGTTAGTCGCTACGGCAACACCGGCGGCGGTCGCCAACAGCCCGTCAATGCCGCTGGCGCCGCGATTGGTATAAACCGGATAGCCTTCCGGCAGTTTGCACAAACCGTCGACCAAACGCACAAACAGGCTGTTGCCTAAAAATAGCGAGCCGTTGCTCGGCAGTACGCGGCTGACATGGTGTGCCAGCGAGGCTTCGTTTAGCTGCCCGCCGATCTGCTGTTCAATAAAAGCGGCGCAGAATTGCGACAACGCCAACGGCTCCAACAGCCACGGACGTTGGCGCAACGGCGGATGCGCACGCAGCCAGTGATGCACTTTCACATTAAAACGGGTGTGCTGATGATGATAAGGATCGAGGTTTTTCTGCGAGGCTTCGATCAGCCAGTATTCACCTTTAAACTGCTCGAGGAAGCGATTGACGCGCTTGCTGATAATCCGGCTGCCGAATTGCAGCACGATTTCCGCCTGTAATAATTTTTGCTGCACGATTTCATTCGCCAGCCAAATATCGGCATACGGCAAAGACGGCTCCAAGCCGGATTGAATGTCGGTGATCACCACCCAGCCCATGGTTGCCGCCCAAGCGGAAATGCCCATGCTCTGCTCTGGCGGCAATTTGCCGACAACAATCACGCCTTGTTTGGTGCGCCAATAATCCCAATTTTCGTGGATCAACACTTCGCTCTGCTGTGCGGCATACTCAATCCACACCTGCTTTTTGCTTGCCCAACGGTTGAACTCCGCTAACCAAGCCGCGTGCTGCACCGCACTTTCATCGGCTTGGTACAGCGGTTCGGCAAACGGCAGATTAAAATGGATCACGCCGTGTTGCACTTTTTGTCGCTGACAGGCCTGATCAATACGGCTCAGCAGCCATGCGCTGCTATAATCTTCGCTCGGCCGGGGGAAATTGACGCTGACGACAGGATAATCGGCGAAAATGCCCTGTTGTTGAATCGCTTGATTGGCACCGCAATCGATCAGCTCCGGCGGGCGATCGGCAGTCAGCACGATTAAATCGTGTCCGCTTTGCTCGGCTTCGATAATCGCCGGATATAAATTGGCCGCTGCGGTACCGGAAGTAACGATAATCGCCACCGGCGTATTGTCGGCTTTTGCCAGTCCGAGCGCAAAAAAGCCTAAGCCGCGCTCATCAAAATGGGTATGACAGACGGCGCGGTGGCTGTCTTGCAAGCGCACGGCTTCCAATGTCAACGGCGTCGAACGCGAACCCGGGGCAATACAAATATGCCGCACGCCATTTCGTACTATACTTTCTAAAACAACTCTCGCCCAACAGCGGTTCATTACTGCAACAGATAACGCTACGGATGCCGAAACTGACATGATTTTTCTCCAATTTTTAACCAGAAAACCTGAATTCTATCAACCTGATGTTGGAAATAATGACAGGATTCCCGCCGCTTTTCTTTCAATCTCCTGCCATTCTAGCAAGGGAACGGAACCGGCAACAATACCCGCACCGGAGAAAATCGCGATTTTGTCCTGTTCCTGCGGATCTTTACTTAACAAAGTGGAACGAATCGCCACGCAAAATTCACTGCTCGCCAACGACATCACTCCCAAAGTGCCGGCATACCAATCCCGTTTAAAATTTTGCCGTTCAGCAATAAATTTTAATGCGGCGGCATAAGGCAGACCGCCGACGGCGGCGCTTGGGTGAATGGCGGTTAAACAAGCCTGATCATCGACCTCGGGATAGAGCTTGGCACCGATATTCCGCACCAAATGCTGCACATAACGCAAGGTGCGGCTGCTCAATTCACCGATATCCAAATGCTGGCTTAAATTTGACAGTTTGGCACAGATATCTTCCACCACCAGTCGGTTTTCATGAATATTTTTACCGTCTTGCAACAGCCATTGCTGCTGCTGTTGGTTTTGCCGTTGATCGCCGCCGTATTCCGCCGTGCCAGCCAAGGCTTCGGTAAACAGGGTTTGCCGTTGCCGCCGATACAGTCTCTCCGGGCTGATACCCAAAAATGCCGATTGCGCCGATTGCGCCCATAAAAAATAGTAACAACACGGCTGCTGACGGCGCGCTTGCGCCAGCAAATCATGCGGATCAAGCGCTTCGCTTAAGGCAAAGGTTTTCTTTTGCGCCAGAACGACCTTGGTAAACCGCCCTTGTGCGATGCAGTCCAGCGACTCCTGCACCAAATCCTGCCATTGTGTCTGGCTGTAATTTTGTTCGCCGGGGTATAAACCTGCAGTCACCGCATTCAGCGTTTGCGCGCCTTGCAACCCCTCAATAAAGGCGTAAACCGCACTTTGCCGATCCGTTGCCGACAAACTGAACGTCACTTTCAACCGCTCTGCGCACTGCTCAAGCCACAAGCGCGGCAAATAAAAACTCGCCTCGCCTTCAAAGGTTAAACCGCCGACCAAATGCAGCGGTTGATCCGCGTGCTGATTTAAAAATTGCTGCGCCGCATCAAGCTGTGAAAACCGCTGCACCTCACCGAGGGCGACACATTGGCTTTCCGATTCTCGCGCCTGCCAGAAAAAACGCGGATAGTGCGGCTGCCCTTTCAGCCATGCCAGTACATTGCCGCAATCCGGCGGCAACGCAATACAAAATTGATATTGCGTAATCGCTTGATCCGCGACAACCTGATGATTTTGCAGCAGTTGTAATAATTGTTGTTTTAGCTGTTGCCAACAGTCCATTATATCCAGTGACCTTTTTTATTTCTTGAAACCAAGTCATCGTATAAAACTTGAAAACACTCATTCTACCGCACTTTAAAAGAAATATTGACCGAAATCTTTTCATTTTTCGCAAATCAGCGTAGAGTAAACAAATTCACTTATCACACATTGACATCAAAGGTTCAGCATGGATATTTTTCCTAAATCCAACAAATTAGAACATGTCTGCTACGACATTCGCGGACCTGTGCACAAAGAAGCACTGCGTTTGGAAGAAGAAGGACATAAAATCTTAAAACTCAATATCGGCAACCCGGCACCGTTCGGCTTCGAGGCGCCGGACGAAATTTTGGTTGATGTGATCCGCAACCTGCCGACCGCACAAGGCTATTGCGATTCCAAAGGCTTGTATTCCGCGCGCAAAGCGATTGTGCAATATTATCAGTCAAAAGGACTGCGCAATCCGTCGGTGAATGATGTGTATATCGGCAACGGCGTGTCCGAGTTAATCACCATGTCGATGCAGGCGCTACTGAATGACGGTGACGAAATTCTGGTGCCGATGCCGGATTATCCGTTGTGGACTGCGGCGGTTACCCTTTCCGGCGGCACGGCGGTGCATTATTTGTGTGACGAAGAAGCCAACTGGTTTCCGGATATCGCCGACATTAAAAGCAAAATCACCAGCCGCACCAAAGGCATTGTCATTATCAACCCGAACAACCCGACCGGCGCGGTCTACAGCCGCGAACTGTTGCTGGAAATCGCCGAAGTGGCGCGGCAAAACAAGCTGATTATTTTTGCCGATGAAATTTATGACAAAATTTTATACGACGGCGCAGTACACCATCATATGGCGGAAGTGGCGCCGGATCTGCTGACCGTGACTTTTAACGGCTTGTCAAAAGCCTACCGGATCGCCGGTTTCCGTCAAGGTTGGATGATGCTGCACGGCCCGAAACAAGCGGCGCAAGGCTACATCGAGGGTTTGGATATGCTGGCTTCCATGCGCTTATGTGCCAACGTGCCGATGCAAAATGCAATTCAAACCGCACTTGGCGGCTATCAAAGCATTAACGAATACATTCTGCCCGGCGGACGTTTGTTGGAACAGCGCAATCGGGCGCATGAGCTGCTCAACCAGATTCCGGGGGTCAGCTGCGTTAAACCAATGGGGGCGCTCTATATGTTCCCGAAAATCGATACCAAAAAATACAATATCTATGATGATGAAAAAATGATATTCGATTTACTGACCCGGGAAAAAGTGTTGCTGGTGCACGGACGCGGCTTCAACTGGCAGCAACCGGATCACTTCCGAATCGTCACCCTGCCGTATGTCCATCAAATTGAAGACGCCTTGACACGATTTGCCCGTTTTTTGGAAAACTATCGCCAATAATTGGGTTATCAAGCCGATAAACAATAAAAGGTATCTGCGGATACCTTTTTTCTTTGCTTTCGCACTCTGTTTAAGCCTGTTCCAACAATTTCCTCACCGGCGAAAAACTTCTGCGGTGCTGCGGCAATACGCCGTATTGTTGCAGTTTTTGCAGGTGAAGTGCGGTCGGATAGCCTTTGTGCTGCGCCAGACCGTAGTGCGGATATTGCCGATCCAACTCCGTCATTTCTTGATCGCGTGCAACTTTTGCCAAAATCGACGCAGCGCTGATTTCTGCGACTAAGCTATCACCTTTGACCACTGCCTGCGCCGGCATCGGCAATTTCGGCAGTTTATTGCCGTCCACCAACACAAAGTGCGGTTGAATGCGGAGTGCGGCAACCGCTCTTTGCATGGCGAGCAGGCTGGCTTGCAGAATATTGAGTTGATCAATTTCTTCCGGCTCCGCTCTGCCTAGCGCCCATGCTAAGGCGTTGGCTTGGATCTCTTCCGCCAATAATAGGCGTTTTTTTTCAGATAATTTTTTTGAATCGGCTAAGCCGACAATCGGTTTATTCGGATCTAAAATCACGGCGGCGGTGACTACCGCGCCGATTAACGGGCCGCGTCCGACTTCATCAACACCGGCGATCAAACCAACCGCTTGCGGATATTCAAAGCTGTCCATTTAATACCTCGACAACGGCTTGCGCCGCCTGTTGATCGGCATTGCAGCGGATCATGTTATGCAGCTCGACAAAGCACCGCTTCAACGCCAAAGTGCGGTTTTGTGCGCGCTCATCAGGACTGAGATAGCGTGATAGAGCGTCCGCCAGCTGTTGCGGATTGCACTCGTCCTGAATCAATTCCGGCACCAGCATTTCATCAGCCAGCAAATTCGGCAGCGAGACATATTTGCTTTTGACCAAGCGCTGCGCCAACCAATAGGTCAGCGGCTTCATGCGATAACCCACCACCATCGGTGATTTGCACAACATACATTCCAGCGCCGCCGTGCCGGAAGCCAAGAGAGTGGCGTCTGCTGCCATCATCGCCGCACGGGCTTCCCCGTCGAGCAAGTGCATTGGCAATTGCGGTGCGATACGCTGTTTCGCCCGTTCAAATTGTTGCCGGCGTTTGGCGTTGATCAGCGGCACTAAAAATTTCAGATCGGGAAAGCGTTGTTTCAGCAAAAGTGCGGTCTGCAAAAACGGTTCGCTGAGAAATTCCAGCTCCGAGCCGCGGCTGCCGGGCAGAATCGCCACATAACGCTGCTGCGGATCCAGTTGCAGTCGGGTACACGCCTGCCTGCGGTCGACTTCAAGCGGAATCGCATCTGCCATCGTGTGCCCGATAAAACGGCACGGCACGTTAAAACGGTCATAAAAGGCTTTTTCAAACGGTAAAAAAGCCAGCACCAAATCGGTGGCGGCGGCAATTTTAAAAATCCGTTTTTGCCGCCATGCCCACACCGACGGACTGACGTAATGAATGGTTTTAATCCCGTTCTGTTTTAATACTTTCTCCACACCGAGATTGAAATCCGGCGCATCGATACCGATAAAAATATCCGGTTTTTCAGCCAACAGGTTTTGAATTAAGGTGTTACGGATTTTCAGCAAGCGCGGCAAATGCTTCAACACTTCAACCAAGCCCATCACTGATAATTCGTCCATTTCGAAGTAGCTCTCCGCCCCTTGCGCCAACATTTGCGGGCCGGCAATGCCGATAAAGCGGGCGTCGGGATAAATCCGGCGCAATTCTTTAATCAATCCCGCGCCCAGAATATCACCGGAAATTTCACCGGCGACCAAGGCGATCAACGGTGCGTTTTTTGGTGGTTGCATAAATCCCCCGTTAAAAAATAACCGCACTTGAAAGTGCGGTTAAACTGCATAACACAACGCGAACCACGCGATAATTAGCGAATAATTCCGCGCGTCGAACGTTTGAAGAATGACAGGAAGAAGCTGACTGAGGCTTCCGTTTCTGCAATCCGTTCAATTTCAGGGATAACCTCTTCCAAGGTTTTGCCGCTGCGGTAAATCAATTTATACACATTGCGGATCGCATGCATTGCCGGTTTGTCAAAGCCGCGGCGTTTCAGCCCTTCCAAATTGACACCGAACGGTTGTGCATGGTTGCCCTGCGCCATCACATACGGCGGCACGTCTTGACTGACCATCGAACCGCCACCCAACATTACATGGGCGCCAATCACGACAAACTGGTGAATTGCCGACATACCGCCGACGATCACAAAATCGTCCAGTTCAACGTGTCCTGCCAACGTGGCGTTGTTAGCTAAAATACAGCGGTTTTTAATCTGACAGTCGTGGGCAATATGGGTATTGATCATCAATAAATTGTCGTCCCCAACGCGGGTTACTCCACCGCCTTGCACCGTACCGCGGTGAATAGTCACGCTTTCACGAATGCGGTTACGATCACCGATAATGGTTTTGGTCGGTTCGCCGTTATATTTCAAATCCTGATTGACCTCACCGATGCTGGCGAACTGAAAAATCTGGTTATCCCGTCCGATTTTGGTGTGTCCGCGCACCACCACATGGGAGTGCAGCACCGTACGTTCGCCAATCTCAACATCGGCACCGATAATACAGAAAGGGCCGACGACAACATCGGCGCCGATTTTGGCTCCGTCTTCGATTATCGCTGAACTATGAATTTTCGCCGTTGGATTAATCATCTCGTATCCTGTTTATGCTTGTGGGTTTACATCGGACGACGTGCGCACATCAATTCGGCTTCGCACACCACTTTTCCGTCCACCGTCGCTACACCGGTAAAACGGGTCACGCCGCGGCGCTCCTTGATAAAGTGAACTTCTAAAATCATTTGGTCGCCCGGCTCGACAGGGCGTTTAAAACGGGCATTGTCGATAGCAGCGAAATAGAACAGTTCGTCTTTCGGCAGTTCCAGCGTTTTGAATGCCAACACGCCGGTCGCCTGTGCCATGGCTTCCAAAATCAATACGCCGGGAAATACCGGTTTCTGCGGAAAATGACCGGTGAAACAAGGTTCGTTGACAGTGACGTTTTTCACCGCTTTCAGCCATTTGCCTTCTTCAAAATCAATGACTCTATCCACTAATAAAAACGGATAACGATGCGGTAATAACTGCATGATTTCATTAATATCGACAATTTTCGCTTCTCTTGCCTGCGAATCGGTTTGATTGTTTTCAGTTGTCACGTTCTAATTCCCTTAAGTATTATATCCATTGCTACGGCAGACTGTCCGTAGCAAAAATGATTTTGTTGCTGACTTATGACTTGTCGTAATTTCGTTCTAATGTCTTCAAGCGGCGATTCATTTCACTGATGTTCATTGTCAGCGCCGCCGTTTTACGCCATGCTTTATTCGTTTGTGCCGGAATACCGGAAGAATACACCCCCGGTTCGGTAATCGGACGTAAAACCATGCTCATGCCGGTTACCGTCACTCCGTCGCAGATTTCCATATGGCCGTTCAGTACGCTGGCGCCACCGATTAAGCAATATTTACCCACGGTCAGACTGCCGGCCATAATCACCCCGCCGGCAACCGCCGTACCTGTGCCGATATGCACGTTATGCGCAATTTGGCACAGATTATCAATAATGACATTATCTTCGATAACCGTCGCATCTAATGCACCGCGATCAATACAAGTGCAAGCGCCAATTTCAACGCGGTTGCCGATGATAACTTGCCCGCGTTGCGGAATTTTGATCCATTTGCCTTTATCATTGGCGTAACCAAAACCGTCAGCACCGATCACGGAAGAAGATTGAATCAAGCAATCCTGTCCGATTTCCACCTCATGATATACCGTCACGTTCGCCCAAAGTCGGGTTCCGGCGCCGATTTTCGTATTTTTACCGATAAAACAACCGGCGCCGATAACGACATTATCGCCTAATTCAACATTGTCTTCGATCACGGCATGCGCACCGATCGCCACATTGCTGCCCACTTTTGCCGAAGCGGAAATAACCGCACTTTTGGCAATTCCGCTTGCCGCTTGAGGCGTAGCGTCCATTAATTGTGCGATTAACGCATAAGCAATGTAAGGATCCTTAACGATAATCAAATTGCTGTCCGCACGGCAAAAATCAATATCCTGTGCGGTGACTAACAAACAGCCTGCCTTAGAGTCCGCAAGTAATTCGCGGAATTTAGCGTTGGAAATAAAACTCAGCTGATTAGGCTCGGCTTTATTCAACGCGGCGATACTTTCTACCGCACTTTCAGGATTGCCGCGTAATTCGCCGCCGACATGTTCTGCGAGTTGTTGTAATAAATACTGTGCCATAAATTATTTTTTAGCTTCTGCGGCAGCCGGTTTAATTGCTTTTAATACTTCTTCGGTAATATCTTTACCGGCAGCGGCATAGACAATTGCATTGGCATCAATTACATAGCTGTAGTTATTTTTTGCCGCCACTTCGTTGGTTGCGGTTTGGATATCGGCCAATAATTTTGCTCTTTCTTGATACTGCAATTCTTCATTTTGCGCCTGCAGCTCTTCCGCCTGTTTTTGATAGGCTTCACGCATTTTATTGATTTCGTCTTCGCGTTTTTGAATATCCGCCGAACGCAATTTCGGTGCTTCTTTTTGTAGGGCTTCAATCTTCGTGACAATCGCTTTTTCACTGGCTTGTAATTTTTCTGCCGGTGCTTTTAGCGCCGCATCAATTTTGTCTGCGGCAGCTTCGCGATCCGGATGGTTTTGGAATAAATAAGCCGAGTTAATAAAAGCAATATTCTCTGCTGCCGTCGCCAATGAAGAAGTTAGTGCCAAAGCCAAAGACAGACCTGCGATTTTTAATACTTTTTTCATATGATATCCCTTATTGAGTTTATACGGCGGATTCACAATCAATCCGCCTGTTTAATATGACGCTATTTTAAATAAAAAGTTGCCGTTTAAGATTAGAAACTACCACCGATACTGAATTGGAACTGCTCGATTTCATCACCTTCATACTTTTTGATCGGCTTGGCATACGAAAAAACCAACGGCCCGATCGGCGAGTTCCACTGGAAGGCCAAACCGGCGGAAGCCCTGACTTGGCTAGGATCACCATAGTCAGTAATACGTTGCGGAATATTGCCTTGCGTAAACAAATTCGCCTTGTCTTTCTTCCATTCGGTGTTCCAAACACTGGCCGCGTCAACAAATAACGACGTTCTGACCGTATTTTGGTTTTTATCGCTGACAAACGGAGTCGGCATAATCAATTCAACACTCGCTGTCGCCATAGCATTGCCACCGACGACATCATAGTTGATATTGTTGTAATTTCTGGCAGGATCATTAACCGAAGCACCGCTCTGGGTATTATAAATCGCTCTTGGCCCGACCGCACCGTAGGCAAATCCGCGCAAGCTGCCGATACCACCGGCGCTATAGTTTTGATAGAACGGTAATTTTTTATCGCCGAAGCCGTTCGCGTAAGAAAGCGTGGCTTTCCCCGATAACACCCAGGTCTGATCGTAATTCAGTGGATAGAAGCTGGTGATATCCGCACTTAATTTATAATATTTGTTATCGGAACCGGGAATCGTAATTTTCCCGCCGATACTGGCTCGAGTCCCGTTAGTCGGCAAAAAGCCACGGTTGAGCGTGTTATAATTCCACCCCAGACTGAATTCAAAGTCATCGCTTTTGATTCTCCAGTCATTGACGCCCATCGAGCGTAAATAACGGGCACGGTTATATTCCGGATACATGTTTTTCAGTTTGTTATGCACATAACCGACGCCCAAATAATAGGAGTTGTTTTCATTCACCGGAAAGCCTAACGTGCCGTTGATACCATAACTGGTACGCGCGTAAGAGGCGGTGGTATCACTGTCTTTATAGTCGTAGGTATCATAGAAAATATTTCCGCCCAAACTCACGCCGTCACGGGTAAAGTACGGTTCGGTATACCCCAGATTGACACTGGTGGCATATTTATTTTTCACGCCGGACAAACTGACCGATGACCCCATTCCCAGAAAGTTATCTTGTTTCACGCTGGCTTGATAGCTTAAACCACTCTCGGTACCGAAACCGATCCCGAAGTTAATGCTGCCGGTGTTGCGCTCTTTCACTTTATACAACACGTCCAGTTGGTCATCGACGCCCGGTACCGCCAAGGTTTGACTTTCCACCGTTTCATAGAAACCGGTTCTTTCCAAACGATATTTTCCCTGTTCGATGAGTGCGGTCGACAACCAACTGCCCTCTTGTTGGCGCATTTCTTGGCGCAATGTCGAATCCGCACTGACATCGTTACCTTCAAAGCGGATAGAACGCACATAATAACGGCGGCCGGCATCAACCACCACGATTAAATCAACGGTGTGGTTGGCGTCATCAAAGTCCGGTTGGATAGTAATTTGCGGATTGGCATAGCCACGTGCGCCCAAGGTATTTTTAATCCCGTCTTCAATAGCCTTGACCGTGTTGCCGCGGAATTGCTCGCCACGCTTGATATTTGCCAGTAATTGATTCAAATCGGCGCTCATACCGGCGGTATCGCCGATAATCCGTACATCGTTAATCGTGTATTTTTCACCCTCGTCCATTGTGATCGTCAAATTGATGTCTTTTTTATCATCACTGTATTGCACGTCCGTATCAACAATTTTGAATTTGGCATAACCTTGGTTCAGATAAAAATCCCGCAACGTGTTGAGATCTTTTTCAAATTTCGGATTCGAGAATTTGCTGCTGGAAAAAATATTCCACCATGACACATCCGGTTGAATTTCGGTTTGGTCGAGTAATTTGCTGTCGCTAAAAGCATTGTTGCCGACAAAGTTAATCTCTTTAACCAAAGCACCGTCGTTTTCTTTAATTTCTAATTTCAACGCTGCCCGACCTTGCCCCAAATCATCAACAATGGTATTGATTTCGGCGTTAGTGTAACCGGCGGAATGGTAATAATTGAGCAATTCCTGACGGAACGATTCCAATTTTTCCCGCTCCAGAATTTCCCCTTTGGCAATGCCGTTTTCACGCAAATTGGTTTCCAAGGCATCTTTCGGTATTTGCTTGTTACCCTCAATTTCCAGCGAACTGATATAAGGGCGCGCCTGAATGCGTAAAACCAAGGCATTGCCTTCGCGCACCGCTTCCACGTTTTCATAACCGCCACGCAAGAATAGACTGCGTACGATTTGCGATAAATCCTGATCATTGGCACGCTGTCCGACTTTAACCGGCAGACCGGCAATAATGTTTTCAGCGGTTACCGGATCAGTACCTTCTACCCGAATATCCTGTACGGTGAAAGGCGCCGCCAATACACTGGCACTGCTTAAGAGTAAACTGGTCACTAGGAGTTTTTTCATTGTAGCTTTCCTGTTCAATAAGCCCTGTTAAATAAAATGTTCAGATTGTCTGAGATTCGGTTCAAAATCAAATAAAGCGTATAATATCATTAAATACGGCAAAAAATGTCAGGATAAGCAATAACATCGCACCGATTTTGAAAAAAACTTCTCTCACCTTGTCCGTCACCGGACGTCCGCGCACGGCTTCAACCGCCAAAAACAGCAAATGTCCGCCGTCCAATACCGGCAATGGAAATAAATTCATGATCCCTAAATTGACACTGATCAGCGCCATAAAACTGAGGTAGTACACCAAACCGCTGTCCAATGACATTCCGGCGCCCTGAGCAATCGAAATCGGCCCGCCGATATTATTCAACGAAATATCACCGCTGAATAATTTTGCAACCAATTTGACAATCACCAGCGATAATTCCGCCGTTTTTTCCACGCCCTGCTGCAAGGCGCTTAGAATATCATATTTTAATTCGGTGCGGTACTGCTGCGGCAACGGTTCAAAAGTCGGGGAAAATCCGACATAGGCGTGACCGTCTTTATTGTTGATCGGAGTCATCAATAAGGTGAAAATTTGTTGATTGCGCTCGATTTGGAATTGCAAGGGCTGATTCAAATGACGGCGAATGGTCTGGACCAACTCTTGCCATGGCAACGTTTGCCCATTAACCGTCAGAATTTTATCACCAACCTGCAAGCCGGCTATTGCCGCCGGCGAGTTTTTTGTGATTTTCGATACGGTGAGCTCCACTTTACCGCTCTTTGGCACCATACCCAACGCCGCAAATGCAGACTGCTGTTGCGGTTCATAGTGCCAAGCGCTCAAATCCAAACGTTTCTCTTGCCGCATTTGCGGTTGTTCGAAAGGGGCGACCGTCAACACCACCTGCGATGAGCCGACCTTAGTCGTCAGCAACATATTCACCGTAGTCCAATCTTCCACCGCTTTTCCGTCCACTGCAAAAATTTGGCTATCCGGTTGCAATCCCGCCTGTGCAGCAATCGAGTCGGGCATAACGCTTTCAATCACCGGCTTCACCGTCGGCACGCCGATCATATAAATCGCCCAGTATGCCAACACGGCAAAAATAAAATTCGCCAACGGGCCGGCGGCAATCACAAAAACCCGTTGCCACACCGATTTGCTGCTATAATCCTGCTCCCGCTGGGCTTCGGCAACGGCTTCCGCCTTACTGTCTAACATTTTGACATAACCGCCTAACGGAATCAGGGAGAGGGCAAACTCCGTCCCCTGCTTATCGGTGCGGCGCCACAACACTTTACCGAAACCGATCGAAAAGCGCAGCACTTTAATACCGCACTTTCGTGCTGCCCAAAAGTGTCCGAACTCATGCACAAACACCAGTACACTGATCACGATCAGGAAAGCGAAAACATACCAAAGCGAAGACATCATGCGATTTCCTTAGCGATAAAAATAGAACATGGCACAAAAGAACGGCAACGCCGCCGTCAGGCTGTCAATCCGATCCAAGACGCCACCATGTCCCGGAATCAACTGGCTGCTGTCTTTAATGCCGGCATGGCGTTTAAACATGCTTTCGGTTAAATCACCGAGAATCGAAATCGCAACAGTTCCAAAAGAGATTGCCGATAATGTTGGCTGTGAAAAGTGACGCAGAACAAAGTTGCTTGGGGTAAACTGCACAAAAACGATACCAATAATCAATGCGACAACCACGCCGCCGATGGCGCCCTGCCAAGTTTTACCCGGTGAAACGTGCGGTGCCAATTTATGTTTACCAAAGGCTTTGCCGCAAAAATAGGCGCCGGTATCTGTGCTCCAAATCAAAATCAGCACATACAACAGCAGCAGCAACCCCTCATAACTGTTTTGGTTATAGTTGTACAAACGCAACGCCAGTAAAGCGAATAGAAAAGGCATTAAGGTGAAGAAACCGAAAAACAGTTGTAACAACGCCGGTTTCTGCCAATATTTGCTGGAATTCGGGTAGCTCACCACCAACAGTAACGCCAACAGCCACCAAAGCAGTGCGGCAACCAACAACCAAACCGTATCACTGTTCAGCACAATACCGGCATTAATATAATCGCGGTAAGAAAAAATGATCATAAATAAAGCGCAAGCGGATAATCCGGTGATCAACCAACGCCATATATCATTTTTGTGTTTGGCAAACTGGCACCACTCCCACACGCCCAGCACCACAATCGCCGCGACGGTTAAAGCAAATGCATAGGGTGAAAACAGCAGCAAGGCCGCTATGACAAAAATAAGTAATGCTATCGCAGAAATAATACGCTGTTTAAGCACCTAAGATTCCCCTTTCTTATTATTGAATTATTGATGATCAGTCTGTCGCGCCAAAACGGCGCTCACGCTGTTGAAACGCCACAATTGCGTTGGAAAATTCTTGCTCATCAAAATCCGGCCATAACACCGGGCTGAAATACAATTCGGCATAAGCCAGTTGCCACAGTAAAAAATTACTGATGCGCTGTTCACCACTGGTACGGATCAATAAATCCACCGGAGCCTGCCGTCCTGTCACCAGCTGCTCTTGAAACACGGCGGCACTGATCATCGCCGTTTCCAGCTCGCCCCGCTTGACTTTTTCGGCTAACTTTTGCGCGGCTTGCACAATATCCCACTGACCGCCGTAATTAGCCGCGATATTTAACATCAAACCGCTGTTTGCGGCGGTCAACGCTTCGGCTTCGGCGATTTTCTTTTGCAACGCGCGGCTAAATTGGCTGACATCGCCCAAAATCTGTAATTTGATATTGTTTTTGTGTAATTTCCCTACTTCGCGATTCAGCGCCAACATAAACAGATCCATCAAGCCGCTGACTTCGCTTGCCGGTCGTGCCCAGTTTTCGCTGCTGAAGGCGTATAAGGTCAACGATTCGATCCGCTGCTCCGCCGCAAACGCCACCGCTTTGCGCACCGCCTGCACGCCGTTTTTATGCCCGACCAGACGTAGCTTTCCTTTTTCCTTCGCCCAGCGTCCGTTGCCGTCCATAATGATGGCAACATGTTTCGGCATCTGTCCCTTTCGCTCGACGGACATAGGAATCGCTACAGAAGTTAAACGTTCGTTCATAACTATCCAAATTTAAAAATAATATCCGGCTAACTATATCACAAGCCTGAAATAACTTAAAAAGCTAAAATCAGTTGTTGTGCCGATCGCCGTGCTTTTTGATCGATTTCAAACACATCTTCTATTTGTTTGATAGCGGAAAACGGAAATTGTTCCACTGTGCGGCGATTTATTTGTTCAATATCCGTAAAACGGATTTGGCCTTGCAGAAAAGCCGCAACCGCCACTTCATTCGCCGCATTCATCACGGTGGTGGCATATTGCCCTGCGGCAAAGCAGTCAATGGCCAATTTCAGGTTCGGATAGCGTTGGTAATCCGGTTCGATGAAAGTCAATTCTTTAAGTTTAAAGAAATCCAATGGCGCAACGCCGGCAAAAGTGCGGTCGGGGTAGGCTAGCGTGTGGGCGATCGGGGTGCGCATATCCGGATTGCCCATTTGCGCCAATACACTGCCATCGCTGTAACGCACCATCGAGTGGATAATCGATTGCGGGTGAATGATAATTTCCATCTGTTCGGCGGAGGCGTTGAACAACCAACGGGCTTCGATATATTCCAAACCTTTGTTCATCATGGTCGCCGAATCCACCGAAATTTTATGCCCCATCGACCAATTCGGGTGCGCCACCGCTTGTGCCGGCGTGAGCGCAGCAAAATCTTCAAGTGCGGTATGGCGAAACGGCCCGCCCGAACCAGTCAGAATAATGCGTTCAATACCGCTTTCGTGCAATCGGCAATGCCCGATCCGCTGCTGTTCGCTCTGCGGCAGCGCTTGGAAAATCGCGTTGTGTTCGCTGTCCACCGGTAACAAGGTTGCGCCCGATTTCGCCACCTCATCTATAAACAGTTGTCCGCAGGTGACCAGTGATTCTTTATTGGCGAGCAGCACTCGTTTTCCGGCTTGAATCGCTGCCAAGGTTGAACGTAAACCTGCTGCGCCGACAATCGCCGCCATCACGCAGTCCGCTTCAGGGTGCGCCGCAATTTCACAAATCGCCTGCTCACCGCTCAAGACTTCTGTCTTAACCGCACTTTCGCTTAACCGTTGTTTAAGCTGTTTCGCCGCTTCGCTATCCGCCATCACGGCAAAGTGCGGTTGGAAATCCAAACACTGCTGCGCCATCAACTCGGCATTGCGTCCCCCGACCAGCGCAAAAGTGCGGTATTTTTCGGAATTGTGTTCGATCACCGATAAAGTGCTTTTACCGATCGAACCGGTCGAACCCAGAATCACGATATTTTGTTGCATAGATCACCGTATTGAAAAAATTGAAATATATTGAAATTTATCACATTTCTCTTGCCACCCACATCGTATTTCGCCGATGGCGACCATACTTTTCTTTGCTTCGCCAAAGAAAAGTATGCAAAAGAAAGGCGACCCTATTGCGGTGCTGATCTTCGCTTAGTGTGAATTTGCTTAACGGAAAATTTTTAATTCGCCCGCGTTGCGGGCAGACTCGCTTCGCTCAAACAAAAAAATTTCCCTACAAATTTCACACACGCTCAGGCACCGCAGAAGGGGGAAAACAAACATCACTATTTTAGGGCATAAAAACCAAAAGTGCGGTTACCACCTCAATGACAACCGCACTTTCACAATAAATAAAGCCTTAAACAGCATTAAAATTCCATTAGCTCTTTTTCTTTGTCAGCCAAGGCGTCATCGACTTTCTTCACAAAAGCGTCAGTCAGTTTTTGAATCACGTCTTGCGCCTTGCGCTCGTCATCTTCGCTGATCTCTTTGTCTTTCAACAACGCTTTGATTTGATCATTGGCATCACGACGGATATTGCGCACCGCAACACGGCCTTGCTCCGCTTCAGCGCGCACGATTTTAGTTAAATCACGGCGACGCTCTTCAGTCAGCGCCGGTAACGGAACTCGGATTGTAGTACCCGCAGATGACGGGTTCAACCCCAAATCCGACGACATAATCGCTTTTTCCACCGCCTGAATCAAAGAGCGGTCAAACACGCTCACCGCCAAGGTTCGTGCGTCTTCCGCCACCACATTCGCCAGCTGGCGTAATGGCGTTGCCGCACCGTAATATTCAACCTGAATGCCGTCTAACAGACTTGGGTGGGCACGGCCGGTTCTGATTTTAGAGATCTGAGTTTTAAACGCTTCAATGCTTTTTTCCATGCGTTGTTCAGTATCTTGTTTAATTTCGTTAATCACGCTCTTTTCCTTTCTCAGTTGCTACTATGATGTTATAAACAGCTATTTTTAACCTATTCTCGCCGACAAATCAAGATTGACAACCTAGCCGAACAACCAATTATTCCGCTATAGATTATCAATGGCCGATTATTCGAGGCTAAATTATTCGTGGCTGATTATTCGTGGCTGATTAATGTACCTTCGGCTTCACCCATAATAACACGTTTTAGCGCCCCCGGTTTATTCATGTTAAACACCCGAATCGGTACATTATGATCGCGTGCCAGCGTAAATGCCGCCAAATCCATCACTTGCAACTCTTTTTCCAAAACATCTTGGTAGCTCAAATTATGATATAGCGTGGCATCAGGATTTTTCGCCGGATCGCAGTCATACACACCATCTACCTTGGTCGCTTTCAATACCACGTCCGCTTCGATCTCAATACCGCGCAAACAGGCGGCGGAATCGGTGGTAAAGAACGGGTTGCCGGTACCTGCGGAAAAAATCACTACCTGCCCTTGGTTCAACAGACGAATCGCTTGCGCCCAGCTGTAGGTATCGCATACGCCGTTTAACGGAAACGCCGACATCAATTTGGCATTCACTTCGGCACGGTGCAACGAATCGCGCATCGCCAAGCCGTTCATCACTGTCGCCAGCATTCCCATGTGATCACCCACCACACGATTCATGCCCGCTTTAGCCAATTTTGCACCACGAAACAGATTCCCACCGCCGATCACCAACGCTACCTGCACGTTTAAATCGACCAATTCCTTAATTTCAATCGCCATGCGATCCAATACCGAAGGATCAATGCCGAAGCCTTCTTCGCCTTGCAAGGCTTCGCCGCTTAATTTCAATAAAATACGTTTGTATGCCGGTTGTGTAGCCATTTTTTGTTCCTCGCTCTGTTCAAAGTGCTGATCGAATAGCATTACTATTTGATCAAAACTTTTCTATCCCAAAATCATTACAAATAAAATTCATTAAAAAGGCGAGTTTCCTCGCCTTTTATTTCAGTATTACACTTTTTGCATCGCTGCCACTTCAGCGGCAAAGTCGGTTTCGACTTTCTCAATGCCTTCACCCACTTCAAAGCGGATAAAGCCGGAAACGTCCGCGCCTTTCTCTTTCAGCAAATCGCCGACAGATTTGGACGGATCCATCACGAACGGTTGACCGGTCAGAGAGACTTCGCCGGTGAATTTCTTCATACGGCCTTCAACCATTTTCTCTGCGATTTCACGCGGCTTGCCGGATTCCATGGCGATAGCCACTTGGATTTCACGCTCTTTCGCCACCACTTCCGCAGAAACATCTTCCGGTTTCACGAATTCCGGACGGCTCGCCGCAACGTGCATCGCGATTTGTTTAACCAATTCATCATTCGCATTAGTTGCCGCAACCAACACACCGATTTTCGCGCCGTGCAGGTAAGAACCCACCACGTCACCGCTGATCGCAGCCACACGGCGGATATTCATGTTTTCGCCGATTTTGGCAACCAAGGTCGCACGCTCTTCTTCAAATTGCGCTTTCAACACTTCGACATCGGTGATTTTACCCGCTAACGCCGCATCGGCCACTTTGTTTGCCAATGCCAAGAAACCGGCATCTTTGGCAACGAAGTCAGTTTCACAGTTCATTTCAACCAACACGCCGTAACCGCCGTCAACGCGTGCCAAGATCACGCCTTCCGCTGCAACACGACCGGCTTTTTTCGCCGCTTTTGCTTGACCGGATTTACGCATATTGTCGATTGCCAATTCGATGTCACCGTTGGTTTCCACCAAGGCTTTTTTACATTCCATCATACCTGCGCCGGTACGCTCACGCAGTTCTTTTACCAATGCCGCTGTAATATCAGCCATTTTTTAATCCTCTTGTCCGTACAACCTATTGTAAAAATAAGCGCACTTTGAATAAAAAAGCAGGGAACATAAAGCCCCCTGCTAACCAATTAATTCGTGTGGTTAATAAGGGCAAACAGCCTTATTACCGATAACATTATTCAGCTGCTGCTTCTACGGCTGCTTCCGCTTCAACAAAGCTTTCTTCTGTTACGGTTGGGTTAGACTGCGCACGACCTTCGTTGACTGCTGCCGCTGCCGCTGTCAAATATAATTGAATTGCGCGCGCCGCATCGTCGTTACCCGGGATAATGTAATCAACACCATCCGGATTCGTATTGGTATCAACAACCGCAAATACCGGAATGCCCAAGTTATTGGCTTCTTTGATTGCAATGTGTTCGTGATCGGCAGCGATAACGAAAATCGCATCCGGCAAACCGGACATATTTTTGATTCCGCCTAAACTTAATTCCAGTTTTTCCATCTCACGCGCACGCATTAACGCTTCTTTTTTGGTTAATTTTTCAAAAGTGCCGTCTTGAGACTGTGCTTCCAAATCTTTTAAACGTTTGATTGATTGACGAACGGTTTTCCAGTTGGTCAACATTCCACCTAACCAACGGTGGTTGACAAAGTATTGGTTACAGCTTAATGCCGCGTCTTTTACTGCTTCGGTAGCTGCACGTTTGGTACCGACAAACAACACTTTACCGTTGTTGCCTGCAATGCGGGTCAACTCAACCAATGCTTCGTTGAACATCGGAACGGTTTTTTCCAGGTTGATGATATGAACGCCGTTGCGTGGTCCGAAAATGTAAGATTTCATTTTTGGATTCCAGTAACGAGTTTGGTGACCGAAATGTACGCCTGCTTGCAGCATATCGCGCATTGAAACTTGTGCCATGATAAATTCCTTATTTAATTGGGGTTTAGCCTCCACATATCCTGTCGCATCGACCGTTTGGCACCCCGACTGACAGTGTGTGATATGTGTGTGAAGTCTTAGTTAATCATAATGCCATTCCGACGGTTCGGAATAACGGCGCATTTTATACCATAGCCAGCCGGAAATTACCAGTAAATTTACCGCACTTCCGTCAAGACCGCCAGGGCAAGATCGCACTTTTCCTCAAAATATGATCTAATAAGCCTTTAATACGTTAAAATACAAGGTAACGTCATGGACTTATTCCGCTTTTTCGGTCAATTGGAAGACCCGCGTAAAGATATCAACCAAAAATATCCTTTTCTTGAAATCATTTTTCTGACCATGAGCGCCGTCATTTCCGGTGCGGAAGGTTGGACGGACATTAAACGGTTCGGGGAATATCATTTGGCGTGGTTGCGTCAATATTTACCTTTTGAGCGCGGCATCCCGGTCGATGATACCATT
>NZ_FWWV01000018.1 GCF_900176075.1 Pasteurella testudinis DSM 23072 | reverse complement strand
ATAGTGCTGGGGAGACACCGGCTTTTTCGGCTATAAATGGAATTGGCCCAGAAATATCATCTTATTTAGTATCAATAGGTGCTGATATTGATGTGGTAAATAAATACTCTCAGGAGTCATTTGCAATGGCAACATTTAAGGCGGAGAAGTTTTTAACAGAAGAAGTTGCCGGTATAAAAAGTGGTCTTTATAAGGGCGACTTAGCAATGTACGAGAGAAGGTTAGAGGCTGTTAAACAAGTAAAAGCCATCATGATAGAACGTGGTCAACAATGGCCGCCTGAAAAATAATGATAAATTAGCTTACCCAATTTCCTTGGCTATCGCAGTGTACAATCTTTATTATTTTATAATTCAATCTATGCTTGTAGGATAATTTATGGCGTTGAAAAAAGATATTGAAGAAATTATAGATACATTGGAGTTTATCTCGAAAAATGGTAGGCCTAATCGGAGTAATTTAGAAAATAAAATTTATAAGTGGCTAGGTAGACTAAATTGGACTTTTCTTCCTCTAATGGGCATTTCTCTATTGATGGCACTTTTATATCGAAATATAAATATGACATATTTTGAATGTTTTATAACGATTTTTTATATTTTTAACTTTATTTATGGTGTGCTTTATATCTTTCTCGCTATTTCTATGGTTATTGATATTTATAACGTTATTCGGCAAGGGGGTAGATATCGTCTTTTAAAGCATAAGTTGGCATATAATATAGTGAGTGTTAATAGATTAATTAAGTTTAAATTACACTCATTGAAAACAGTTAAAACCTTTTTAGAAAATGAGATTAAAAAGAAAGACTATGTGAATGGTGTTTTTTCTTGGGGGCTTGTTCCTTTGAGTGTTACTGTGTTAACTGCACTGGAGTCGTATGGATATATTCAATGGAATGATTTTTTATCGCAAAATATAATGAATTTTTCTAAACCAGGATATTGGATTTTTATGTGTCTTGTCATTATTTTGATGATTATGATTTTTAAAATATCTATAACTAGTGATATTTCAAAATATAAAAAATATATATCATATCTTGACTTGGTATTGTTGGAAAAAGAATTGGATAACAGGAATAAACTCTAATGTTAAATATTAAATTAGGCTCCTCACCTAAAGATCTCGATTTCTTTATTTCGATTAGAAATGAAATAAACTGTCTTAATCGTATCGGAAGAGAGGTTAATTGGCACAAAATTAAAAATCTTTCAGAAAAACTATTTCAAGAAAATGGTTTTGATTTGCAAACACTCTCTTACTATGCTTCAGCGCAAGCTAATGTGAATGGACTGAAAGAGATTGTAGAATCTATTGATCTGCTCGTGTTATCCTTAATCCCATATTGGAATGATATATGGCCTCAAGAGCAAGGACAGCGTATTGTTATATTAAATTGGTTAAATAGTCAACTTTCTAAGGTAATACAAAATACTGATTTTAGTATATCTGATCTTAAACTTCTTTATAAGTTAGAGCATTCTTTATCGTTGATTGTTGATAAATTAAACCGGAGCTATCCGGATTCATACTGTAATCTGTGTACTTTATTATATTCTATAACAGAAATCATCGCTAAATTAGAAGATGTTACTATTCGTAAGGCATACGATGTTGTAGATGGAAGTCATTCTCCTGGTATTATTATAGATAATGCACCAAATTCAAATATTTCTGAGAATATAAAAGAGAAAAATTCATCATTACTACTAGATGAAAATAAATCAATATCTTTTGAAGCGATAAAGCCAACAGATAAAAACTTGCAGCATGATTTAGTGAAAAATATAAATAATGATGCAAATAAAGATAAAATAATAAAGAATAAACTAATATCTAAAGTATGGCTATCTTGTGCCAATTTTGCCTTAGGCGCTATTATTATGCTAGTCATAGTTTGGAAGATAGGTGGTTTTTCTAATGGTGGACAATATTCTGATTATATTAAAGCAGATTTTACCTGGAATGTAGAAAAGCTGAATATTGAAGTCGATAAGGCGATGTCATCTCCTTTATTTGCATTTCAGCAGGCAGAGTCTTTGATTGCTATTAGTGCTGATAAGCTTGGACCTGATGTTACGGATCCAATAAAAACTAATTGGGAGCAAAAAATTTTCGTATTAGCTGATTCAGCTCTAAAAAATCATGGTAATTATAGTAAGGTAAAGCAAACCTTGGATAATTTGCAGCAAGAGTTATTAACCGCAGAGAGTAACGGAAAGGGAATAACAATATCACGCTTAAAAACGATTACTCATAATTTAGAAAAACAGCTTAATGAGAATATTAGCGTAGAAGAACTGTTATTCGATTTTTCTAAGAATAATAATGTGTTATTGAAACAACAAATTGATCAGAGATTAATGACCCTACTATCTTTTTATTATTTATCAGAAAAGCATGCGGTCATCAATATTAATTGATATTAACTGTCTAACAATATTAATCTTTGGTTATTTAATAATACTTTATCACCAAAAAATGAGCGGATATCAGGTATTAAATAACCTATAAGATATGACGATTTTCTTGGTCCAATAACAGAACATTTCCAAAAATTAACACTATCTTGTTTATCCGGTAAAGGACGTTTCTTGTGAAATCTAAGGGCTTGGAAATCATACTGTAGTGCAGTAACTGACTCTTGATCGTATAACATTCCTGCTTCCTGAAGAAATAGTTGGAATATTGATGGGGTAACCATAAATAATTGCTCATCTATAATATGTAATTTGGCTGTGGGCTTATTGATTGCAAATTTATCGGTTTGTATTCCGGATTTTAACCACTGAATAAAGTTCTCAGCATTAGATTCTGTTGGTAGCATTTTCGAGCGTGATATTTTGTTGCTATCAGTTTCTTTTTCCAATTTATTTTTAGTTGTTATGGAGTTAGCAGGGAAGGGAGGAGACTCTTTTGAGCTACCATCTTCTGATGGCATATCATTATTGATGGTCTGTTCGCTAGAGAATAAATCGAGCACAAAACTATTTAGATCCGATGAGTGGCTTTCTTGTGGCACTTGTGAGCTTTCTGAAGCAGAGGATATCTTTGCTGTTGTAAATGCTTGTTCAGCTGGAGTGGTGACTTCCGGTTTTCCTATTGCTATTTTATTCTCTTTTTCATTTTCCGCTTCTATTACTGGAGATTTTTTCTCTTTAATATAGACGGTACCGGCAAAATATGATGGGCGATCGTCAATATGTTCCCAGATCACTTCCGGCTTAATTTTCAAAAGCGTAAACGTATTTGGCGGTGTCCAGCCCGAATTAGCCTTGATTCGGCAATGCCAAATAGCGGTATTTTTTGGTGTTGGATCTATGATTCCGAGAGATTGTAACTCATCGAATAATTTTAAATTGTCACTAGGAACGGATATGCCTTGTCCAAGTAGATAGGCTCTGATGTTATCTGCTGTGGTTTTACTCATTAGCCAAAGCCCGTCTTCGGTGTACCAGCCATCGGCAGGTCCTTTTGGTGTGTTTAATTTTATTTTGTGTTCCAACAAGTATCGTAAGGCTAAAATTAATTGTTTTGAAAAAGATTTAGTTGGTTGTTGTACCAGTTTTTTAATATCCCCGCCTAGAGCAAGTGTAACACTGTGTTGATCTGCTTTTTGAATAATTTCCGATAAAATACCAGCTTTATCATAGTGTCCGGCGATTGTGTACATAAAAGCGGTAAAGGCTTCCGGATATTGGCTGAGCCAATCAAAAACATCATTAGGAATAAGCTGTGAAGCTAAAAAACCGCCAAGTGTTGGATGAAGGTTGTAATCGCGGCTTTTGATGTATTTGAATTTGTACGGTAACTTAGGAATACCATGCCATGCTAACCAGCGCGAACCGTCTTGTAATTGAATTTCAATATCAACGATAACTTTACCAATGTCGTGTACCAACGCACTATAAATGACAATCGCAGTCCAAGCATCGCGCTGCCTAGATTGTTCTTCCGGTGCTGCATTTTGCGGCAGCACATAATTTTGCCGAAGTTTAGCTGCAAAGGAAACGACTTCTAATCCATGATCTAGCATTCCGCCTAAGTGCGAATGGTGATGCGATTCCGAAGCCGGGAGCAGTTGAACTATTTCGGCGTATCGTTCAATGGGCTTTTGATAAAGTGTGGTAAACATCTTTTTAGTCATAGATACTTGCTGCCACAGCACACCTAGATACTTCTGCCGTAGTTCAGTTTTCAATAGCTGTTCAGCCGATAGGGGAATGTGCCAGCCATCTATATCGAATGTCGAATTGTTTTTTGGTGTTACTTCTCGCAGTATTGTGGCTTTGCGTTTAAATGGCCATAGGTTCATTTTATGCTTCTGTGATGATTAAAAGTATAGCCATTAAAACAAAAAATAGTGCATAGAATGAATAAAAAATTCTTTTTAAATTTATTAACGTTATTTTATGTGGAACATTAGGCCTTTTGGCCTTTTCGGGTAAGACCTTTCCCCTTGGAAAGGTTACCCTTAACTCCGTAAGGAGTCCCTTAGCCTTTTCCATTTTCCTTTTTCATCTAGATACAAAATTAAAATCTGGTTGATTAGCCAAATAACATGGTTAAATTAGATATGGTCAGTTAGGATACTATTTTTTCTAAATTATTCCTTGTTTTTAATTAGTCATCTCGGGTATACCTAAAGTGTCCAATGCTGTCTTAGAAGGAAAAAATTATGAAAGTTGCACGGGTTTATTTGCGTGTCAGCACGCAAGAGCAAAATTTAGTTCGACAAGATTCACTTCTCGATAAAATTCGAGAAGAGGGGTATTATCTTGCCGGCGTTTACCGAGAAAAGGCATCCGGTGCAAATTTAAATCGACCGGTACTGAATCAGCTGATTGAAGATTTACAGCCCGGCGATGTCGTAGTTGCAGAGCATATTGATAGATTAACTCGTTTACCTTTGGCTGAAGCAGAAAAATTATTTGAACGTATCAAAGAGAAAGGCGCATTTCTTTCCATTCCCGGCATCGTTGATTTGAGTCAAATCGCGACGGATTCTGAGATCGCAAAAATTGTACTGGCAAGTGTACAAACTATGTTGTTTAAGGTTGCAATACAGATGTCACGCGATGACTATGAACAGCGTAGAGCACGCCAAGCTGCCGGTATTGAGCGTGCGAAATTAAATAAGATGTATCGAGGCAAAGTCGCTAATCATAAAAAACACCAGTTAATTATTGAACTGAGAAAAACGCATACTATTAAAGAAACTGCAATGTTAGCGGGCTGTAGCCCGAGCTTAGTGAAATTGGTGATGAGATCACAAAAGAATTTTGCGTCAGAGTGTAAAGGTTAGGCTCATCAATAATATTGGGAGTAATAATTAGCGAATAAATTTGAAAAACTCTTTCTATGTGATTTGAATTAATCATTGCTCCTGCCAGAAGTCTTTTTTAGGATAGATACTGATCTTTTGATAAAGGTTATTCTTCTGTCATATAAGTATTATCCTCAAACTCTGGATTTTCAATACCCAACCAACGCCAATAATTACAAATCAGTTCATCATCGCCATATTCTTCCCAAACACCGGGATAGTAGGCTTCGGCTTCAACATGGCAAATATCACCGACGTCAACGCCGCATACTGGGTGAGATATTACAAGTAGAAAAATAAACAGTTGCTTTGGCTTTGTCATAGTTACTATTTGGTTTTGAGCTATGTCAGGAAGTATCTACTCTCGTTGCATATGATAAAAGAATTAATTGTTTTTCAGATATAAAGAAAAACCCTATTCTGTAGATCAGAATAGGGTTTTTTGATAGCACTAATAAAAAATGATTTCCTTGTGCCAGTCAATTTGTTCAAATTCGTCAATAGGTTGCGAAGGTATTGTCTCGGTATCAATAATTTCAGATATCCCGGTATTGGTGATATTAGAAACCGGCAAGTTTGTTGGCAGATTCGATGACTGTAAACGTGCCTCCCAGTTTCCCATAACATGTGCAAGCGTGTATAGTTTATACCGCACTTCGTTAGTTAAAGTGTTGCCAACAATCACTTCGCCAGGTATATGAAGTAAAGTCATTTGGATATAGCACATCATCGCTGCCGTAAAATCAATATCCTGTGCTTGAACCCATATTTGTTGCTGAGGATTGATCCCCCGCTGGGTAAAATGATCCACGCACTTGCGAGCGTGGATCGGGTTTCGGTTTAACAGGCTTGCGCCAAGTGCGGTACAGTTAAATGCTGCATCAGATAATCTGTCGCTGTACGGGCTTGTTTGGCTTGTTTAAAGCCATGTTTAATTTGTGCTGCCCATAAGAGCAAAATATTGATGCCGGAGTAGTGGCGGCCGCTTTCACCATTGTAAGGTAATCGCAGGGCAATACGCTCAGCTTCGGCATCATTCCACGGTTTAATCCACGGCATAACGCCGCTCTCTAGGGCTTCGATGATGTCATCGGTGACTTGCTGGTACAAATCACGGGTTTCGCGTTGTTGATTTTTCATAACTGTTCTCCAAAAAATAAGGGAACAGTCCCCATGGGAGTCTGTTCCCATGGAATAGTTAATAGATGATGAGGCACTGACTTGGGTGCAATCGCAATGAAAAGGCTTTAAAGTGCGGTTGATTTCCGGTTGTCGGCATCATCTGTAAAAAATGATACTGCGCTTGTTCGATAGGTTTTGTATTCCAAGCGAGTAGCGCGGCAGTAGTAAAGGCTTCAATTGATTTTTGCAATTCAGACCCTTGTAGATTTTGCGCAAGTTCTTGAAAAATCGTATGGTGAATAGACACTCTCATGGTATTTCTCCTTAATATAAGAAATGGGAAATACCATTCCAGTGGGAATGTATTTCCCACATGGGTGCTTGGTTAATTTAGATGAGGCTGATAATGGCAACGATTCCGCCGGCGATAAAACCCACGAACGTGGAGATGATGCCGGTCAATAAATACTTCCGCCGGAGCGCTTTCAGCTGCTCGGCATAATGCATTTCTTGATTGAGGTAAATTTCGTTTGCAATATCTGCCAGTTGCTCATGCATTTCTTCGGTGACAGCATTCACACCGGCACGGGTGCCGCGTTTTAAAGTTGAGAAAAGCGAACCTACTTTGTGTCCGGCCCGATAAAGTAATGAAGGTTTTTTACCGGTTAGATAGGTATCATCAAATCCCGGGACAAAAATGTCAGCTTCAGATTGGCGGTTCATAATCATTCTCCTTGTAAGATACCGCAGGAAAATGAACGACCCAAGGGCGTTTGTTTTCCCTTGGCAGGTGGTTAAAAATAGTGAAAGGTTATACGAACTTCATTAAGCCGAGAACAGCGATCAGTATGGTTGTTGTCGCCGCAAATGAGGCGCCAATCGCATACAATAATCGATTTTCTGTCGCTTTTAGCTCTTGTCTGAGTTCTTGACGTAATGAGTCCAGATCAGATTTTGTCGCTAAAGGCGATTGGCTTTGAGTCAAAGCTTCATCGAATGCATCAGCCAGGGCTTCTGCTTGTTCGTTTGTATAGCTTTTATCATCACTCAGTTTTTTCACAAACCGGAGTTTGTCAAAATTCAGTCGCTGCATACTATGTTCCATTCAATACTCCTTAATAAATGATGTAAGGAGCATTCCGTAGGGAATGGACTCCCTACAGGGTTTAGAAGCGCTTTAAGCCGAGGCTAAAGCAGGCGTTTAGGTGGCATCCCTGTATTAATCAATACAGTGTTCCGTTTCAGAATGCTCGGAGACATAATAAACCCAACTACCTCATCGGATAGCCGCTGCTTCTCAAGAGTCGTGCAGCTTATTAAGTGTTGTCAATGACAACGGCTTAAATATGAATCGACTTTCATTCTAACAAAAGAAACGGCAAATTCCAGCGTAAAATTAAAAAAATAATTGAGAGAAAAAATGTTGAAAATTCTCTCAAATCCAAATTGAGTTTTTTCTACTCATCTTCTGTAAATGCCGATACTGTGCCTAGTATCCCTTTCTATTCTCGGAGAACAGTATATGCGGAAAAAGCAATGTGTAGGCATCGGTATCACATTATTGTTCCAGCCAATGATGATATGGGCTGAAACAGTTCCAAATCCAACCATTACGATCTATACCACGGCAGCCTACCCGATTAAAAATATGACTGACCCTGACCTGGCCACCATTTACTATTTGGATGGGGCAGAGCAGATAGAAGATCGGTTTAGTACGCACTTTAGTGAGCAACCGGAGCAGGCGGAGCAACAAGCTCAAGCACTATTTAACAGTCAGGAATGGAAACAGTATGAGAAACAGTTACAAGCTGCGTATGCCGGTGTAATTAGTGGTTGGCAAAACGGTATTAAAAAAGTGCCGGCGATCTTGTTTGATTATCCCGGCGCTGAATCGGTGGTGACATATGGTATCACTGATTTGGCGCTGGCTCGGCAGCATTGGTTAAACTGGCTGCAACAGCAACAAATGGAGGGAATAAGATGAAATTATCCTATCCTGCATTATCGCTAATATTGTTCTCCGCAATTTCTTTTTTACCGGCACATCGAGCATTGGCAGATATCAATACGGTGTCAATAATGGCATCCAGTGCCTCACCGAGTTGCTTGGAATATAAGGTGGTCGGTGTTTGCTATTGGCTACGCTGCGGGTGGGGCGGGTGTCGTATCCGCACATCCGTCAAAGTGCGGCACTATATCCCGGAAATGGTGGTATCGGCATATAACCATGAAAATCAAAATCCGTGGAAAGAGATGAACATCTTAAGTAAAGGCGTTCATGCCGGTGAATACAGCTCTCCGCAGAAAAAATATTCACAACTGATTTTTAAAAATGCCGATGCTATTGGCCATCCGCAAGGCGCCATTATGAATTTAATGAGTGGTTTGGGCTATTCTTGCCGTACACAGACGACACCGTTTTTACCTTATTTCTTGAGTAGCTTGGATTTTCTGGCTTGGCGCGAAAATTTACCGGAGATCGTTTATCCGGAAGCACTGATTCCCGGTATGCGTGAAGTGCGGTCGAGCGGGGACTTATGGGGCAATATTTATCCACGTTCCGGTGCTGTTACACAGGTACATGATTATAAGGCATCTGCCGTGATTGCGCAGCGTATTGCGGATATTGTCAGTCGTACCGGGCAACCGCATATTTATCAGCCGGCTGCGCAGCGTGGCGGAGCCGGTTACTGGCCACCGGGGCCGGTCAAAGAAGGCGATAAAAAAACGCATAAATGGCAAATGTTGTATCCCAGAATGCAGCGTAGCTGTGCGATTTTCCCTGACGGCTCACCGCAGGATAGTTATTCTTCCCAACTCTCTTCTTTAGGAAATTACGCTTGGACACTTTGGCGACCGTATTCATGCTGCAAAAGACGTGGGCAAAAATTCTTATTCAGTACCGATTGGCAATAACAGAGGAACATGATAATGGCGATCAGAATAGTTAAATTAAATCAAATTACCCTTACCGTGTTATGTGCTCTCAGTGCAGCGAGCTTCAATGCAAATGCAGATGCGATCACCGATAAACTGGATTTTAGTAAATCCGATTCTATTTTATCGGATAGAGTGTTTTATCAGATTGGTGGCGGAACCGGCTATATGGCTCCGCCGACACGCAACAATATGCGTGTTGTTGAGTTGGGTATCGGCTGGAAAGCGAATCTGATGTGCGGTAATTTTGATATTAAAACTACGATTAAGAACCAATTAAATGGAATTACAGAGGGATTTAAAGATTTAATGGGTAATGTCATCGAATCAGCCAAAGGCGCAGTTGCCAGTATGCCGGCAATGATTTTACAACGTGCAAACCCACAATTGTACGATTTAATCACTAATGGGGTTTATCAGGGAAAAATTGATTTTAATAATTTGAAAACGAGTTGTGAGGAGATGGCGCATAAATTAGCGGATGCAACCTTGGGTGGTAAATGGGGGCAAGCAGCGGATCTGGAAAGTTACAAAAATATTACCTCATCGCAGCCGGATGCCTCTAAGGCAAAGAAAGAACTGGATGATAAGCAAGGAAAAGAGGGAAAATCCTGGGTTGGTAATCAGAAAAAAGGCGGGCAAGGGCAAGAACCGATTAAAATCGTCGAAGATATTGCCAAAGCCGGTTATAACTTGCTTAATCAACGTGGTGTACTGGAGTCGAATAGTGTGAGTGCATCAAACTGTCAGGGTGCACTTTGCCAAACTTGGGATAATCCGCAAGAGGCGGCGAATTGGCTTACCAGCGTGATTGGTGAGCAATCTATTTCAACGTGTAAAGTAGATTGTGGTACGAAAAACAGCTCAAAAGCCGGTGTTGGGCTTACGCCTAAGATTGAAGATGAAAATATCAAGACTGTGGCAAAATTACAGCAAGTCTTGAATGCCGATATTCCGGCAACGCAAACGTTAGCCGAATTGGGTTCAGCAACGGTGCCGGTGACACGCGGTCTGATTGAGGCGTTGCGTGAAGATCCGGATGTTGAAGTGTTAAGTCAGCGTTTATCCAGTGAAATCGCAGTATCGAAAACCATAGAAAAAATGCTGTTGGCGCGCCGGTCAGTGTTAGCCGGTATGCGCGAACCGAATGTGGCACAAGATGCGGATGCACAGGCAGAGCTGGAAAAAGTCCTCACCCTGATCGATCGGGAAATTTCACAAGTGAAATTGGAAATGGATATGCAAAAATCGATTATGAGCAATACCGCTTCGGTGATTTTACAAAATAAACAACACCGAGAAGCGGCTGCCGGCGCTTATTCAACACCACAGGACAGCATGGACAAACGTATCAATGATTTGGAAAAAGGTGAACCCGGTGCGGCTGATATGCAACCAAGCCAAGGTATCAGCCTACCAAGGAAAAACATTATATTGGGCGTGCCGAGTGTGAGCAATATCACACCGTATATGCCGTCATTCACGGGGAATAGTGGTTCAGGCGGTGCTACCGGCAGTTATAACGGCTCAATTCCCAATAGCAGTATAACGGCAAAAACAAAACAAGAGTTTATTGCACAAGCCTTGCCGGCGGCGAAAGAAATTGAAAAAAAGTGGGGTGTCCCGGCAGAGGTTGTGATCGCACAAGCCGCACTTGAATCAGGCTGGGGGCAACATGTAAAAGGCAATGCGTATTTCGGGGTAAAAGGTACTGGTAGTAGTGGGTCGGTGAATTTCGCTACACATGAAGTCATTAACGGTCAAAAAGTGGGGATTCGGGATAATTTTGCCGCCTACGGCGGTTTTGGGGAAGCGGCAGACGGTTATGGTGCATTTCTCACGAAAAATAAACGTTACCGCAATGCATTTAACTACAAAGATGACCCAGTTGCGTTTGCGCGTGAAGTGGCAAAAGCCGGCTATGCGACCGACCCAAATTATGCTGATACCTTGACGAAAATTATCAGAGGAAATAAATTAGACCAAATAATGTAATCAGGGTGTTGTCATACGAAAACAATAATCAGGAGTTTATCATGAAAAAAAGCCTTATTTTGACCGGAATGTTTATTGCCGGTATCAGCCTGTCGATACAAGCGAAATCTATCATCTCAGAAGCCCAAGCCTATAAGTCGGTCGAAGCCTCAATTTATAAAAACAAACTGACTGGTTTGAAACCCAACTGCATTAAATATGCGGTTGCTGAAGATGCGCAACAGTATCAATTCGACTTCTATGAAGTGCACAACAAACAATGTGGCGGAGACCCAGATATTGAACGACGTATATTTAGTTACTTAGTCAGTAAAAAGGACGGTAAATTGCAGACAGATGCCATGCGTGATGACGTCGATTGGGATGGGGCATATCATCCGATTAAGTGAGAGGTTAAAATAGACGGGGAGCTGAAAAGCTCCCTGATTTTTTGAGCTACGCGATTTGTACTCACACAAGTATAAAAGGACTTTATCAGATTACCCGAATTACCTTGACCGGTTATATCGATTTGAACTAATATATTGTATATCAAATGTGTATTTTTTTGGGGTGTAACAATGAGAACAGCAGCAATTAATTTACGGGTTATCCCGGAGCAGCGCGATTTAATTGATCATGCGGCGGCATTGCTCGGGAAGACACGCTCTGACTTTATGTTGGATGTGGTTTGCTCGCGTGCAAAAGATGTGATTTTAGATCAGACGCTATTTCAGTTAGACGAAGCGCGTTTTAATGAATTCATGGCAATTTTAGATGCGCCCAGCGAACCGAATCCAAAATTAGATAGGTTGATGAAAAGACCGGTGCCTTGGGAAACGAAATAAATCATGAAATATAGCCCGCCACAGCTTTTAACCGCAGAACACAACACGCAATTATTTCAGTGCGGGGAGCTTGATTTGGATACTTGGTTGAAAAAAACGGCCTTTAAAAATCAGTTGAGCAAAGCGAGCCGCACGTTTGTGATCTGTGATGAGAATAATCATGTGGTTGCTTACTATGCGATTGCTTCGGGTTCTATTAGCCATCAGGTTGCAACGGGTAATATTCGGCGTAATATGCCGGATCCGATTCCGGCAATTGTATTGGGGCGTTTGGCCGTCGATAGTACCTTACAAGGACGAGGTTTCGGGGCGGCGTTGCTACAGGATGTGATTTTACGGGTTTTACGCGTGAGTGAACAAGTCGGCGTGAGGGCACTGTTAGTGCACGCTTTAAACGAAAAAGCGAAACGATTTTATCTGGAACAAGGTTTTCGTGCTTCACCGCTCGATGGTATGATATTGATGTTGAAGTTATAATGATTTGTTGGTGATTGCGGTAATGGCGGAGTTCTACGAAAAATTAGAAAACAATGGCATTCAATCACTTCAAAGGTACTCTTAAATTGGGAAAAGCTCACCCCCTATTAAAGGTAGTCATCGCCCCCCAATCTAAATTGCTCGCAGACTAGATGACTTTATTCTAGCTGGGATAAGGTATAAATGACCTCAATGGGTATGCCTTCAGCATTAAATTTCACCTGGTTAACCGTTAGCAAACCATCACGGTGTAAATCGTCGATTGAGATAGTGTCTTTATCTGTATATTGCTTATTTTTCGTGAGATTGGCAGTATTGATAAAAAAGTATTGTGTGTAGCTTGGGGTTGTGTCTTTGATCAAAACATAGGGCTTATTTTTTTGGAGCTTAATAACAATTTTTTGGTATGGCTCTTGAGTCGGCTTGTCTTTAGATTGCGTAATTTTATCAATAAAATTTAGATAAAATACGGACATTTCACTACGTAGCTCCTCTAATGAAGACAAATTATGAAATTTAATTTTGAATTTATTATTTAAATAGTGAGCACGATTACTATTGTATTGCTCAAGCTTCGTTACAAGGCTGAGGTAGTGTTTTTCTGCCTGATCAACCTGTCTAGAAAGCTGATTTTCACTCTCTCCGTTATTTTTATTACGGGCAATAATTTCTTCATTATGAATCTGATGCTTTAATGTCTTGAGCTCATATTGGTATCCGCTATTTTTAAATGGCTCAACGTCAACGCGCCCTTGTGCAATTTGTTGTTTCACTATTTCTATGAAATTTAAGGATAGCTTGTCTGACAATGCAGTATTTTGAGCAAAATGGGCAGCATATTGCGGGCTTAATTTAAAGTGTGTCGTAAAGCACACCCCTTGATAGGTCAACATAATTTGATTGTAGGAGCCATCGGCCTTAAGGCCTTCGGTATCACAAGGTTTCTTGATATAACTAAAATAGCTCATTTCATCTGAACCGAGAATATTTACCGGAATTTCTTCGTCAATAATGAGTTTATTCACGATTGCAATAGAATCTGTTCGTAGTTCATCGACCTTGGTTTTACTGGCCTCTTGTAATGATTCGATATTTTCTTTTTGTTGTCGTAATGGTGTCAATTTCTCACGATATTGCGCCAGCATTTTACTCTGTGCAGAATGTTGTTGTTTAGCGGTATCTTGTTCTGTTTTGAGTATAAGCTCATCGACTTCAACGATTTCATCTGCTTTTTCCTTGAGTAATTTAGCCTCAGATAGTACTTGTTGATATTTATTCTTTAATTCAGCAAGTGATGTTGAGTCAAAGCCAGAAAAACTAGGGAATAAAGGCAGATCGTCATTCGCGATAGTTTCATAATTAATATTTATTTGACTGAGCTGCTGATAAGATGCAGAAAGGCTTTTAAGCTGTTCGATTGTTTTTGTATCCCAGTAGTAGATATCTCTTGCTACCTGAGATGGAGCTAAGTTAAAAATGACAGGGGGTTTTTCTAAGGTAAGGGTTTTTTCTTCGTTGCAAGCGGCTATTAGCAAAGATGTACTGAGGATAAGTGCAATTTTGGATTTAGATAATGGAGTCATGTGGCAAACCTCAAATTAGTCAGTGGACGGCAATAATTTTAGATGCTACTTTATTTTTACCCATATTTCGTTGGTAGTATAGCGCAGTTCCCCGTTAGTGATAATAAAAATTTCTCTCCATTATTGACTAAAAAATGTTATAGTGTTCGTATAAAAAGCAATCAGCTTACTTCGTTACGGAGGTATCATATGGCTTCTCACAATCCAGGCTTAGTCTACAAGCTTGGTATCTTATTCCGTCGTTTTCAACGCTGGTCACATCCGACCGGGTTAAAAATTCTTTATGTTATTGCCGCTTTAGTCGCATTCGGTTACTTGGTATGGTTATTAAATGTGATTGTCATTATCGCTGCGGTACTGGGTGTTCACCTTTGGCAGAAAAAACATAATCCGGACTGGGGAGATTTGGATTGGGAAATGCCGAGTGTAGAGATTACAACAGTCTCTGAACCTGAATTCTACGGCGTTATTGAAGATGGTTTTCATGCAGCAGGTCCAGAGGGGCCAGGGTATTATTTAGAAGGTTTTTTAGTGCCAGAGCATAAAAACTTAGTATAATGAAAACAGATGGGATTTTAGCCCCATCTATTCAATTAACTACATATTTTATTTGCCTTTTCCTTGAAAATATTCTTTGAGCTTATTAAATACTTTTGTCGCAATAGCTCCGCCTTGTTGCCCGGCTTGTTGAGACGTTGAACTACCGCTTGCTAAAGCGTTTGCAATATTCCCAATACTCATCCCAGCCCAAGACAATGCCCCGACCCATAATGCCGGTAAGACTAAGAACAAACTGCCCATCACAAAATTAACAACGATATCGTCACGGGTGTTGGACAAGAAATGCACATTCAGGCTGTTGTGGGTACTAGAGTTGTAGAGTGCATCTAATAGCCAAGAGTCTAACCAACGCGCCAGCTCCCACCAAAAACTGAGCATAATCAACGCAAAATTCACAATGGTTAAGGTGACGATGGTTTTTAAAGAATAGGCACTCAGCACGATTACCACCGGCGTTAAAATAATTACCGTCATCAGAATGAATGCTTGAACCATCGGTAACGCCTGTCTGACCGCATCAAAACCTGGAAACGCGGCAACGCTGCCAACCGCCATGCCAGCGGCAGAGGCGACACTGTTGATCACGTTCATGGCAGTTGTATCGACATTGCCGCTATAGCCGGGATAGACTTTTCCCTCTGAAACATTGACATTCTCCGGTCGCAAAATAGCGCGTAATACCGCTTCGTCGGTGTATTCTTTCGATTTGAAAAAACCGATAACCTGCGCAGAGAAGTTCTGCATCACATCGGCAAGTAACCGATTTTTCAGTCCCACGTCGGCATCGTTCCACCACTGTGCACAATTTGGAAACCCACCTTCGCCATTATTAGGCAATCCAGCATCACGCTGGGCATCATATGCCCACAAGCGGTGTGGTTGCTTCGCACGATAACGGGGATAGAGTTCACTGTTGGTTATCAAAATATGTCCGCCTAACCAATCGGTATCTTGCACCTGCGCCGGTGTTAAACTTAGCTGACTCTCTTTAAGACGGGCTTGGGCCGGAACGTAGCACTGCTCAACAAAGTGTTTTATTTCGGTTAAGAGTATCGGATTGTTGATTTTTTCATGTTGGACTTCAAACCGCACTTGGCGTAAATCCGGCTTACATGGAATAACCGAGATAAACGCATGAGTAATGCCTTTGTTCAGCCGATGAAATAATCCCCACCATATCGGTACGCGTGCAGTTTGCCCACCGAGTTCACTTGCCATTGAGCCGTAACCGGTATCCTTGGGTTGTTTGGGAACACTATAACCACAGACCGTCGATTGTTGAGTGTTCAAGCTGATTTTCTCTAAACTAATCGGAATCACCGGTGCCATCATCAAAATAATTGCCAGCATGGCAGGCAGATAAGCTATCCCTAGCCAGCGCATCAGCAACTCGCCCTTGTTGCCTTCGTCATCGCCTTGTTTTTTCACCTCTAAAAACGTGCGCACTAAAATGAACAATAGCGGGATTAGGAAAATACCGGTTTGGATCAGTACACCAAAAATGCCGTTGTTGATCACCCAGCCCAGCAAGGTCAGAAAGTATTCAAGGTAGCTATCGACGGTAAATTTCATTATGACCTCCCAAGGTTATCCCAATAAGTAGAGCAGGTTGAGGGCTTCCAATAACAGGATCGTAATCGCAATAAGCGACAAGAAAAGGCGTGGCAAGGGCGTATAACGGTGAATAGCATTAATGAGCGTTGCGATCACACAATAGAGGCACAATCGCCCTAAAAACCAATAAAACCAAGTCTGTTTAAACCAATGTTGTAGTTTTGTACCGGGCATCAGTGTCACTGCCAAGTAGCTGATGATAATTCCGATGATCAGAATAACGAGTAACCCGAGCAAAATTTTAAACAGTCTAGACCAAAAATGACGCGGTTGCGGTGAAGGGGCATTATTCATTGTGTTGCTCCGCCTTATTCACAGTCTTATCCCCACCTTTTGTGGATAAGTAAATGGGTTCGAAAGTCAGATCAAGTGCCTGGGTCAGATATTCAATCAACCAGTAAGCATCGATGTGATCGACAAGATCAATAACCCAGCGAGCCGGCCACGCTTCTTGCGGATAAATCGGTAAGCGGAATCGCCCGGTGATATCAAATAACAGATACAATGTGGCTTGCTCGCCAATCAATGTAATACGCCAGGCGCGCTGGTTTAGAATACGATGCGGAAATACTTGTAGTATTTTTCCTTGACCGATATGCTGGCGGATAATGGCGCAAAGTCGCACTAACGTTGCTCTCACTTCATCAGAAGCGATAGCCAGCGATTGAATGCGGGGGCCTGCTTCAAATAAACGATAGTGCTCTATGACCTCGATTGCACTGGCTTTGGGTGTATTAGACGTATGAGGCATGCGAAATCCCCCGGGCATGATCAATACGGTTGGCAACCATCAGGGCAGCATCTAACTCACTGCATCGGTGTTCGCTCATTAATTGTTTGCGTTCGGCTTTTTCGTGTTTCTCTGTCATACCAAGCGCAAGGAAGAGACTCGGTGGAACAACGCGGAACAGTGCTTCCATGTTCGTTGTTAATACCACGCCTTCGGTGTATTTGCGGTCGGCTTTTTTCGCGGATAACACCATAATTTTTTGTGCCTCGGAAAGTCGTCTGAAGCGTTCGACTTCCTCTACTTCATCATTACTAAGGTTAAGCAGTTCCCACCATTCCAGCATACTGAGTAACTTACTGGATTCGTTCGGGAAGTCAGTCATATTTTGGGTTGCCAGCCACAACCAAATCCCCAATTTACGCCACATTTTTGAGCCTTTTACCAAAAATTTAGCCAACAGCGGATTGACGGTAATAATATGAGATTCGTCGGTGACATTGACGATTGGGCGGAAACTGTGTTGGTACTTTTCACCAAGGCTGTTGATGTGATTAATCAGCGAGATATAGGCAATGGCCAGTTCGGCTTCGTAACCTTCGCGCGCAAACATCGCCAAATCGACGAGAGTAATATCGGCTTCCGGCCAGATTTCACCTTCACGGTTAAAAAACTGTCCGTTAATGCCGCTACAAAACAGCTCCATAGACTCCGCCATTTCAGCGGCTCGCGGGCGACGTTCTTCACGCAGTTCATCACTTTTACTGAGCCAATCCAGTGCATTTTTTATATCACCGGTTAAGGTTTGTCGCCCTTCCGCATGACTTTTTTTGGCGGCGATTAAAATGGCTTTGCGGATTAAGGCGCGGTCAGCGCGGCTCATTTTATCGTCTTCTTTCGCTTCACCACCGGTGATCATCAAACGCGCGGTAAGCTCCATTTCAGCGAGTAGATCGCGTTGTTCTTCGCCGTCATCATCGTCATCATCATCTGTTTCAGGCACATCCTCCGGATTCACATCCATCTCAAGGAGCTTATAGGCTTCGGAAAAGAGCGGTAGCACGACACCACTATTAGGGTCGAGGGTAATACGATTGACGGTTAAACCATATCGCTCGGCATAATCGGCAAACAGCCCAAAAGAGTTACCGGCTTCGACAATAAACAGGCGAGGGCGGTGTACCGCCATCAATTGTGCCATCTGCGCATTTAACGTTGCCGATTTTCCAGAGCCGGTCGGTCCTAACAGCAATTTATGGGCATTTTTAGTGCGGTCTTTCTGGTTGAGCGGATCAAAGTCGAGCGGTGAGCCGCCACGGTTAAAGTAGGTAATGCCAGGGTGTCCAGTGCCTGTTTCACGCCCGAAAACCGGGAGCATATTCGCAAGGTGCTGGACGAAAAAGTATTTGGTGTAGTAGCGACTGCGTGCATCGGCTTGTGGATTGAAACACATCGGCAACCAGCGTAAATAGCTGTTTAAGGGGGCAACTTCAGAGCCTTCCTTGACCGGAACTAAATTATTACTTAACAGCATGGTGCGCAATTCACGTGCCCGATCGCGCAACTGTTTATCTGTCTCTCCACGCAGATAAAACGCCAGTGATGCCGGATACAATTTGTGTTTATCTTTTAAATATTCGGTTACCGTATCACAGTCTTGTTTGACGTACTTGGATTCAAAATTATCGCCGACTGCACGGCTACTTAATTTTTCTAAATGGGCTTCTAGCTTATCTTGTGGGTGGATCACAATGGTGGTGACCATAATGGTCGATTCCGGCAATAAATCAAATAGCGCATTGATATTACGCCCACGCGTTACTTCACCGGTCATATGTCCAATGGAAGGCGCTTTGCGGATATTATCCACCACCACGACTTCATGAGGTTGCTGATCAAAATACCAGTACTGTTTTTTGCTTTCCGGTTGGTTATAAAACAGGGTTTCGCTAAAATCTTGCCAAGCAAGTGGTACGTCGCTGCTAATGGATTGCGGGTATTTTAAAAATTCATAACATTGATTATTGGTCAGCCCTTCGAAGTTAATGCTGGGATTAGGGTTAAACCAACGTAATAGCCACTGGTGAATCGCGTCACCGTCTTGGCGGGTGAGCTGTAATCCGGCGGTTGTTAATGCGCTGAATATCCGATCACAAGCATTGTTGAGTTGTTCAATCGCATTCTCTTCGGCATTTTTTTCAACATAACGGTAGATCACCATCCGCGTTTTGCGTACACGACCGGACCAAGGGGTATTGGTAACCCGATCATCTACAAACAAACCACCTGGCTTGCTGATGTCACGGAAATGTTTTTCCATGATTGAGAGCCACTCTTCACTAAAAGCCGAGCCTTGTGCATCGGGGGTGATATACCGGCGCAAATTATCAATATAAGGCTGTAAATCTTCATCATCTTGGCAATAAAATTGCACGACGTAGGGATTGATGTCCAACTCGTCGAAGCTGTCTTGAATCGCATCTTTGACTAAGGTGCGAATACGGTTCAGATACTCGTCACTGCGCCCCTCGGTGCCGACTGGCTTGATTTCAAACACCGCACCGACACTTCGGGCATCATCTAACAGCATGACACCGTGCTCGTCTAAATACTCGCCCCAGGGCAGATAATCGACAAAAGAGGGCTCTTTTGAATAGAGGCGTTTATCGTGTTGCTGCTGCGTGAGTTTTCCGCTGCGTTTGAGCGTAGGAATGGTCGGCGAGGCAGCGGATTGAGCTGATATAGCTTTATCACTCTCCGCCGCCAATGACATTGATACCGACGCTGCATTTCCTGAAACAGTCGGCTCAATTTTTGCTTTCTCGTTTCCTTTTGCTACAAAAGGGGATAACGATTCTTTTAAGAATGAGAACATTTATAGTCCTCCCAAACGTTCACCAGGCTGCGCATATTGGGTTCGACTATAAAAAGGGATCACGGTTGAATAACCGGGCACTGGCATCGGTTCTCCGGATTTAGAGAGATGCGGATAGACATACATCACCAAATCCGGGTTGGGTAAGCGAGGAAACAGATTATTGACCTCATTTTCCGCCGTGCGGGTATAAGTGGCTTGTTCTTTTGCCGAGACATAATTGACCGGATCTTGTAAGCGGTTATTTTGTCCGCGGTATTGCAGAAGTTCATTTGTCCCGCCACCTTGATTCCAGACATCGCGCATGGTGCTGTTATCCGTCGGTAGCAAATCTTTAGAAGTCGAACAGGCACTTAGCAGTGTGATACTGAGGCAGAGCAGTAATGTTTTCATTGTCATGGTAACTCCTTTTCTAATCTAATTCGCGAGTAGTATGGGGTTGGTTGTATTTTACTTTGCGACCAAGTGCGTTGTAGTCAATTTCAATGGCTCGTTCGATGTGGATGGCAACCGGATGTCCCGGCGGCACATAAACCGCATCGAACATCTGCCCGTAACGGGCACGGAACCAATCTGAGGTTTCTTTTAATCCACTGCCTAGTGCTTGACCTAAGATAAATTTGCCTTGGTCACCAGTCACTGCGCCGACGACAGAAGAACCATCAACCACCGTTGTTGTTTGTGCTTGTGAGAAACCTTGTGCGGCGGCACTAGCGCCTGCTAATAAGAAATTCGTACCAAGGTATTCTGGGGCATTGGTTTTGCGATCACCGGGAATGCACGGTAACCCGTGGTCATCGGAGAGCCAGCCGATTTTATTCCCACTGTTGCTGCCACTATTACTCGTTTGTGATGACGTCACAATACGTCCGTCACTAAAGACGAAGGTCAGGCTTTTGATTTCACCGCGTACACAAGAAAGTGTCCAATCACCGGTTGCGGTACCGGAAGCAATGGCGCCTTCAATATCCGGCAACTCAATACCGTTGGCGATCAGATTTTCTCGACCAATCAAAATTTTAAATGGATAAGGATCAGTTACGTTGTTGTCAATTGGTACTCGTCCGATAAGTGCGGTCATAGCGACTGATCCAAGTAGGGTTGAATTTTCCGGTACGGTATAAAACGGCTTGGTGATTTTACCGATGACACGATTGACATCGTTGACAAGATTGTCATCCTTGCTGTCTTGTGTATTACGCTGAGAAGTCGATTGCCCTGATTTGAAATCAGATGGAAACCCGACTTTAGTCGGTAACGCACTATCTAATATGCGTTTCCCATTTGAATCCAGACCGATTTGGTCGTCCGGCTCAACCCAGCGCATGCCTTGGCTTGGCGTTGTTCCGGGTAAATGTTCACCGTCTAATCCTAAGCCGACGGGCATATCACTACCGCCGGTTTGCGTACCGGAAATACTAGGAAGTGGGGTAGAAGCCGTTTGGCTTAAATCGATCACTTGTTTTTTTAGTTGATCGACTTGAGTGAGTAAATCTTGCGTTTCAATCCGCACGGCTTCACTGACACGATATTCCACATTGCTGTCTTGGTTACGCAACTGTTGGTTTTCGCGGCTTAATTTTTCATTTTGTGAAATGACTTGCTCAACGCGTTTTTGGTTAGATTTTACTGTACCAATTAACGTGCGCACCGTATCTTGTGCCGTATCGCCCTCAATGCCCATTGAACGGAGCTCTTCCGGTGTGAGGTCGTTTAGTGATAAATCTAAAACATCTTGTGTTTTATTGCTCTCTGTTGAGCTTGAATTGCCACTAAAGAGGACAAACAACATCATACCGACCACCAAAAAGACACTGGCAGTAATAATAATCAGCATTTTATTGGTTTTCATTTGCGCCTCCTGTTGTCGTCGGCGCAGTACCGGCTGATGGCGTCGCAGCATTGATTACCGTGGTTTTGGTGACAGTGACTTTTTTGACTTTTGGCTTGGCTTTATATTGGCGCGCTTCTGGAATGACGGCTTTATCGGCATAACCTTCTGTAACCAAATAGAGGGTTGTGGTATCTTCAGCGCCGCCGTAGCCACTTAAATAAGGGTGTTGGAATGTTGCCGCATAAAACCGTCCCTGAAGCTCGCGCGGATCAAGCGTAATGCGCGATTGCCCACGATTTTGTAAGCGAATAGCAGTCACCACATAATCACCGAGCTGCCAGCTCATCAATGGTACGGCACGGATTGAATACTGAGGCAGTAACGTAGTAATTTGCGATGGTAAACGGTGTGCAACTTGGCGCACACCATCTAACGGTTCGACGGTGCGCAAAGGCGCATACAGCGATTGTGCGGCATAACGGGTGAGAGCTGCCGGTATCGGTAGTTGTGGACGAGGTGCGGCTTCGTCATCTCCAAGCCCCAGTTGTGCCAATGGCGCATCATCTTGATTGAGTGAAGCCGATTGTTTTTCAATGTTGCTGTCATAGATAAAACGAATCGGCTCTTGCGGATTGGTCAGCGTCGTTTTGGCGGCAACATCCAATAAAATCAGCTCACCACTGGCCACATCGCGTAGCTGTAAGCGCGTCGTCGGAAAATCCGACAAGGCTTTAAAATAGACCGCACCGCCGGTCGATTGAATACGCAATTTGCCGTCTAATTCCGCTGGGTAACCAACTTTGACATTTTTATCAACAAAGACAATCCGCTCTTTTTCGACTTGCAAATCAATCGGCAGTGGTTTGCGCTCCCACTTCATTAAAATATCTGCTGAGGTGTTTTGGCTTACCAAGCCAAGCATGAAGCAAAGTGCGGTCAAAGGAAATGTGATTTTCATTATTGGGTTCCTCCGGATTGGCTATCAACACCCTCTAAACGTAGTGGAATTGAGGTATAACAGTTAAAACCCAACCCCCACGGATTTTTCTGCATATCAATGTCCATACGCACAATGTTGATCGGGAAGCGGGTAAGTACCCGTTTTACCGGCTCATCTTGAAAATACTCATCGACACTGAGATCGAGATTCACCGTCCAGCTGTCCTGACTGTGGACAATCACTTTATCGACACTGTAGCCACGACCAATGATTTCATACACACCGCGCACGCGGTCACGCAGTTCGCCGTGTCGGCGGCGATCAAGATAATCCTGTTCTAAATAGCGTTGGCAGCCTGGAGTCAGAAACGGTTTCAGTGCAGTGATATTTTTGTCATAATCAGTTTCGCCGTTGACCATCCAGCGATTTAACTGCTGAAAAGTTTGATAGGCAAAGGCGTATACCGTGGATTGAGGAATTTCCCACCAAGGGCGTTGACTGCCAGCACGCATTTCCGGCGGAATATACACTGTCAACCGGTTAGGAGAGGTAAAAATAACGTAGATCAAGCAGAGGCAGATGAGGCACAACGTCCCAATCGCCACACGCGCGGTCACGATATGCTTATTTTTTTCATTAACTTCACCTTTTAAGCGACTCATAGGGAGACTCATAGGGATTTTCCTTTTTGGTTTTGGCGACGAATAGCCCAATAACCTTCTCGGCGGATAAATTTATTGGTGGCTAATAAACTGTCGATTTTGACTTGAATCAAACGGTTTAAGTAGGCTTCCGGTTTGCCTCGCTTCATGGCGGCGACAATACCCTTACCAATTAAAACGAACAGAATACAGAGAATCATCGCCAGTGCGGGAATGAGCAGCCAATAGCCGGTGACTATCCACAACAGCAGTCCGCACATCAGCCCGAACAGAAACCCGATAACCGCCGAGAGACCGAATTCGGAGACGGTCATTCCACCGAAAACGGTTGCTTCCCGATTTAAGCGGGTTGGAATAAAACTGATATTTTTTTCTGAGTCGGACATTATGCGCTCCCGTTGTGGTATTTGGGGTTAGAACATACCGACAGCCAGTCTGACTAAGTACAAGCAGAAGAAAATCACGACAAAGCCGACGATAAGTGCAACAATGAAGTGTCCCCATCCTTTTCTTCCATTTTCAGAAGTGGCTTCGTTATAGATACTGATCAGCGCTTTTACCACGACGAAGATCGCACCGGCAGCTAATAACACGGCGGCTAATGTGACGATGGCTTTACCAATTAACCAAAGAATTTCGGTCACGTCTTTAGTTTCGCTATCAACTCCCGGAATTTTAAAATCGGGAATCTTACTGGCATCGGGGGCGGCAAATGCAGACTGGATACTGCTCCACATTAACAGCATAAAAGCGAGATAACGTTGGGATAGGCTTTGAGTAAGAGATTGACATGTTTTCATGGTAGGAACCTTATGGATTAGTAGATGAAAAAAATTAAAACGCACAGCACAACGGCGGCGCCTTTGAGGATGAAAAATAAAAATTCGAGCGGCGTTTTATTACCAAGGGCAAACCCCTTAAAACCGGAATTAATTGCCCAAGCATAGGCAAGCAAAAGACCGGCAATTAAAAAAGCGGATAAGATGAGCCGCAAATTAGTCGGGTCGATACCACTGACGAGACTGAATGCCTGAATCGGTGAGTTAGTCGCATTTTCACCCGCCATTATTGCCCCCTGAGCTTGGTATAATCTTCGCGTAGTGTTCGCAGTGCTTGTGGGTTACGCGGAATTGCACGGGATGGCGAAATATATTGCTGAATACCGTTTTTTACGGTACTGATATCGCGTTGTGCAGCGCTGTAATCAAAGTATTCGCGGCTTTTTGCGGAGGTTTTGGATTGTTGTAGTGCACGCACTAGAGAGGCTTGGGCAGCATCCAGCTGTTTAATCGCTTGGGCAAGTTGTTCTTGCTCACTTGCTGTCGTTGGCATTGAAAAAGTCAGTGCAAAGGCGGCAATCAGTGGCATGAAACGAAATCGGGATATCATCATAAAATCTCCTTAATTTTTAATCTTGCTGTGGTCAAGATTGCCAAATTCAGCATTAAAAATTAATGGAAAACTCTTTTTGAAATTGAAACAGTTTCTGTTATAGAAACGGAGTTGACACATTTTTTTAAATTGCTAAAATGTCAGAAAATATATTACTTTTTATATCGGATTATTGTTTTTATGCCAGTTGCAAAAGAAATTAGAGAAAGAATTACAACGTTAGAGCCTGGTGTTTTATTTTCATCAAGAGAATTTGTTGAATTAGGTAATCGAGCGGTTGTTGATCAGGCGCTATCGCGCATGGTACGACGTGGAGAGATTGAGAGGGCGGCAAGAGGATTCTTTTTCCGGCCTAAAAAGAACCGTTTTATTGGCAACGTGCCACTGGATGTTCAGACAGTGGTGGAGGCAATATCCCAACAAAATGGTGAAACGGTACAGGTTCATGGCGCTGAAGCAGCAAGACAATTTAAATTAAGTACGCAGATGCCGGTACAAACGGTTTTTCATACAAACGGAGCAACCCGTAAAATTCGTGTCGGAAACAAAGAAGTGCAAATGCTGCATACATCTAATCAGAGAAAACTCCAGCATGCTGGAACCAAAGTTGGGTTAGCCATCTCGGCATTGTGGTATTTGGGTAAAGATTTAGTGACTCCAGCGGTAATCGCAAAAATACGCGCCTATTTAAAAGATGAAGAGTTTACAACGTTAAAAAATGCGAATTTAACTGGTTGGATGCATGAAGTTATTCACCAAACAGAAACAATTGGGGTGGAATAGTCGTGAAAGAATCTTACTTTACATTGGACGTATTTGAACAAGCTGAAATCTTACAATTTTATAGTGATAAACTCGCAATGCGAGATACTATCCTTGAGAAAGATATTTGGTTATGTTGGGTACTTAAAACTATTTTTAGTATTCCAAATCGGCATAAGATGGCATTTAAGGGCGGAACATCGTTATCTAAGGTGTTTGGTGTAATTGATCGTTTTTCAGAAGATATCGACATTACATTAGATTATAGGGATTTTGATGAGTCAAATACGTTTAATCCTGATATGAGTAAGAGCCAAATCAGAGTATTTAGTAATAAATTAAAGGAAAAAGTAAAAGAATATCGTGATGATGTGATTGTTCCTGAGTTGGCCAAAAAGTTAAAAGAATTGCCTCAGATTTGTGATATCAGAACGGATGATTCCGGTGAAAAAATTTGGCTCAGCTATCCTTCAGTATTGAAATCATCGAATACCTATATGAAAGAGGAAGTGCTTATCGAACTCGGCGGCAGAAATGTGATTGATCCCAATGACATTCATCGTATTGAGACTTATATAGGACAACAAAATCCTGAATTTGATTTACCTTCATCGGATATCGTCGTGCTATCTCCTCAACGTACATTTTGGGAAAAAGCAACGCTTATTCATGTCGAGTGTCATCGTGGATTAAGAGAAAATGCTGAACGTTTATCTAGGCATTGGTATGATTTGGTGAAATTATATAACCAGGAAATAGGTAAACAAGCGATGAATAATCGTATTTTATTAGAAGATGTGGTGACACATAAATCCCTATTTTTCAATGCGAGCTATGCACATTATGATGATTGCTTGAGAGGTGGATTCCGGCTTAAGCCAGATGAAAATGGTTTATCTGCACTTGCTGATGATTATACCAATATGTGTCGCGCAGGTATGATTTATGATAGTGATGAAATTAATTTTGATTACATGATGCAAAAAATTGATCAGATTGCAATGAAAATAAACGCATTGGCAAAATAATGTCGGCATAATATGCGGTGAACTCAGTTACTATCAGATTGTTAAAGGTATTTTTTAAAGCTGGCAGCTGTAACACAAATGGATAGGCCAAATAAAGCGGCAGCCGGCACGAGGATAGCATTAGGGTGAACCGAAATCGGGATGGAGAGATAGAGTATCCAAGCTGTAATCATGACCGGAAAAATATAGCGCCTGGCGTTGTGATACAAAAAACCGGATTCCCGACCGGCACCGAATTTGCGTAAATCCCGCAACATTAAGCCCTCGGTAAAGCCGGCTAAGGCAACCAACAAAAAGAGAGGGCTGGTAAGCGTAATAATCAATAAACGGATAATAAAGGTGATCGTGATGTAAATGACGGATTCAACGTAAGCTCTGGTATAGTGATAAAACCACTGTTCCCATTGTCCATGATTTTCGGGATGTGCTAACCACCCTTGAATACCGGTTTTGACAAATAGCCAGTGATGTGTCGTTGCAATCACGGACGTAGCTAACTCTACCGGAGAATAATAAAATAGGCCACGGGTAAAATCCTCGGAGAACCACTGCATTTCTTGCAGCATCATGTTTTGACTGTGTAAATGTCCCTGTTCTGACCAAATAAAAGCAATCCCTAACCACTCGAAAACAATACTTAAAATCCAGGCAATAAATAATGCCGATAATAACGCCGATAAACGATTAAGTAAGCGTTTCTTGGATTTTGCTGTTCGTACTGGCGGTGCAGGTTGTTCTGTTGCCATTATTGCAACCTGTTTCGTTGAGTGACATGACATTGAACCATCACAATACTGTCAAAGGCTTCATGCATTTGATCGAAACTGAGATAAAAAGAAAATGCACCTTTACTCAATTCTTCTTCTGGCAACAGTGTATTCGCCTGATTTGCCGTCCAAAGGCTAACGCCGTCTTTTGCCACGGTATTGGCGAAAGCATGCACCGAATATTGGTGTTCAAACCAATCTCGGAAGTAGTCATGACAAATATCTAGCAGCAATTGCCCATTAGGTAACGGGCAGGATGCTAAAAACGGACCGTCGAAATCAATTTGCATATCCGGCAAGTTGGTGAGTTCCATTTCCGTCGTTTTATCTATCATCGTTTAATCCTCTGCATCATCTATATCATCGTCATCGGTGGAATCCATATCATCCATGGCATCATTGTCTATAGTATCATTTTCGAGGCTAAAATCGGTGTCAGAACTGTTTTCTGTTTCAATTTGTTTTCTGACAGCGATGGTCTGGGTACTATCGGCAACCATGGATTCAAACAAATTGGCGATGTCTTTTGAGGGGGCATAGTCTGTAAAGGCGGACTCCCACCAATTGGCGACCACGTGATAATTTTTGCGCATATAGCCGGCGAGCTCCTGCATCGATTCCGGCATCATGTCGTCCTTATCAATTGCCGGCAGCGGCATGCGGATTTTCCAAAGTTTGCTGCCCTCGAGCAGAGCAAAAGCTTGTCCTTTGGGTAGGTTGGTAATATTTGCCGGTACCAACATGGGGACTTGTTTTTGGGTGATACGATCGCCGGTGTTGGAGGTAAAATGTTTATCATCATCGGGATTACTGGAGTCGGTTGTCCCGGACATCACAATGCTTTGTAAGATGGTGACATCGTGCAATTGCTTGGTTAGTAGCTCGGCGGTTGCCGGCTCTTTCACTCGCAACATAATCAAGGTATTGAAATTACCGATGACCTGTCCGGCTTTTGCGCGGCTGCCGATTCGCGCTTCAATATCCGACAGGGTTTGAGTGTAGGCTGTCACTTGAACACCGGCGCCTCCGCCTTTGTTGATCAGCGGAATAAACTCATCCCCCATCAATTCGTTAAATTCGTCGCAGTGCAGATTGATTTTGATTTGTCGCGGTTTATCGCGATAGGCTTCCGGCAATCCCTCATCAGCCCCGAATTTATAGATATGACCTGCCATCGAGACGAGATCAGCAAACATCGAATTACCGACCGCAGCCGCAACGGTTGCATCAGACAGTGCATCTAACCCGATATAGACGATACCGCGTTTACGGATCACCTCTTCCCAATCAAAAATCGGGCGTTCATCTTGCATATCGGAATAATCCGGTGACAGCAGTTCTGCAATTTTACCGGTGGTCAATTTTTCCAGTAACGGCAGAAGTGATGCCACAATTTTATCAAAATAGGTTTTATCATAACGCACCGCACTGGCAAGCCCCTCAAGAATCGCATCAAATACTTTATTCTCAACGATGTATTGATTCAGTACCGCAATTAGCGGACGGTCTTTCATGCTGAATGCCAAGTTTTTCGGATCGACTTTAGCCGCAATTTCGGTCAAACTTGGCCAAAGGGTTTTATCTTGCTTATCAAAATAGGTTTTGGCGTAATCAATAAATAGGGAATCGATGTTTTGCACATAGCGGGAAATTTGCAAGTAATCCGGTCTGCGCCCCAATTCTACTAAGGCGCGGGCAACGATATTGACAAACCGCCAAGCAAATTCTTTAAATGCCGCGCTGTTGCCGGCACCGGATAGTTGACCGGAAATCCGCCCAGCAACTTCGGATACTCGTCCGAATCGCCCAATGCCGTTGTAGCGGGCTGAGATTTCCGGATAGCCGAGATGAAACATATAAAACTCACCCTCACGTCCGGCTCGTTTAGCTTCGGCGTACATGCGTTTGAGCATGTCAGCGTCACCCTTCGGATCAAAAAAAACGACAACTTCACGCGCTTCGGGATGATGACCTCGGTGAATGTCTTGGGTGACTAACACCTCGGCTAATCGGGTTTTGCCGACCCGGGTTGTACCATAAACCACAGTATGTCCAACGCGCGTACTTAAGGCTTGTGTGACATTGACTTCATCCAGTTCGATTCCGTGGATGGCGGCAATCCCTTCAACCGGCGGTAACGGACGCACCGGATTCCATGTTGAATCTTTTGCCGTGAGGCGCGTCAGCAGATTATCATGGGTTTTTTCGTATTCCCTCGCCCAACGAAAAAAATGGGATTGTCGCATAAACCGCTCACCGCTTTTTGAAAAGCAGTCGTTCAGACGTTGGGTGTGTTTAGGCAACCACTCAAAGCCACGTCCGAGAAACAAGTGTTTATTGCTGACCGGGATTTGTCGAGAGGTCATCGCATAATACGGAAGTCGCTTAAGATTGCGATGGTAACGAATGATGCGCATTCCCTGACGAAATCGCATCAGACTCAAACCAGCAAAAATAGCCGCGATGCCCAAACCGATACTCGGATGTAATGCCAATGACCAGGGGGCAACCGCACTTATCAACGCACACGATGCGTGAACGCCGGCAGGGTAGAACTCAACCGGCGGACGCAACAGGGCTTCGAGTAAATGTTTATCACTCATTGAGTTAGCCCTTGTTCAGTAATCAATACTGGGTAATGTTGTAAATTCATGCGTTCAGCCAAATCATCGCCTGGAGTCGGGATGAGTGTCAGCTCCGGTGCAATTTCGCGCAGGGCAATCAAGGCTGAAAGACTATCAACATTCACAACCAAGCCGATTGCATGAAGAGAGGCGAGATATTGCTTTTTAGACTGCAGCCAAGCAACCGACATATTATCGTTGCCGACTAAAAAAATAGGTTGCAAACCGGCTAAATCCATTGTTCGTTCTTTGAGCACGCCTGGACTGAGCTGATGTGAAACAACCGGTAACATATCTGCTTCAGAGAGCATAGGTGGAATGGCATGCGGCATTATCGGTGCGGTTTCATCGTGTTCAGGCTGAATGGCTTCATAGAAGCGAACCGCACTTTCGCCGCCGACATCGGCAATCACCTGTAGTTCCGCATGGGCAAATAAATTCACACCCATAATGATCAAGACAATACTGAATTTTATGGATTTCATAGATTTCATAGCCTGTCTCCGTTAATATCTGCGGGTTCAACCCAGAGTAGTGCTTTTTCTGTTGGTGTAACCCAATTGAAATTTGCAGTTGGTTCTTCTAATGCGGTTTGCGCCGAGAAAACGAGAGTAGGGCGTGCTTCAAGCGGTTTTGTTTTCGGAAAAGAAGGGGAGGGCTGTGGTGACATTTTCTCGATTCTGGCAAGTTTTGCACGAATACCGGCTTTATAGCGTTTGGCGGGTGCTCCGCCTTTAGGGTGATGGTAACAGCCGGCGGCATTAACCCAGTCTTTATGTGTGTTGTAACAGGTTTTTAAAATGATCGACGCAACACGAAGATTCTCGAACGGTTCAAAGCCGTCGCAATGGTTAGAAAAAAAACGTTTTCCGTTCCAGCCGATATTCACTTGGGCAAGACCGACATCGATATTTTTCAATGGGAAACGTTTTACAAAGTCTTGCAGGGCTGAGCAAGCCGCTTCGCGCGTCGGATAAAAGTAGCTTTTACCGGCTACATTCAAGGTCCACGGCCACGGTAGCACTTTTTTAGAAGCCAATTTTGTGCCGCTTTCATTGAGTGAAATGGCAAATAACATTTTCGCTGGCACGTTTTGTTGTGCTGCAATCTCTTGATAAGCCTGGGGGATTGCAGCGTGTGCTTGTAGTGAAAATAGAGCAAAACAGCCACAGTAGAGCATTAATAAACGAGTTTTTGCCATTCCCCGTCTCCTGTTACTTGGAATGCTGCCGGTATTTTTCCCTCCGCATATTGCAGCCAATAACCGGTATCATGGTTGAGGGTGATGATGCGTTTATTCACTTTAGCTGGATCGATTTTGTGTTTCACCGCCCATTTTCGGATTGCCTCATCATTTTTTTGTTCACCGACCACATAAATGTCAATCGCAGCCCGTCCGTCAGCATAGCTGAGAATTCGGCTTAAATCGGTTTCACATTTTTCACAATTTTCTAAACGGGTAAAATAAAAAATCCGCCCGCTCGCTTGGGAAGCGTGTGGCTCAACGGTAAACGGCATTTCATTCGGGTAGAGTTCTTGAAAGGCTTTATCATAAGCTAACTGAAAGGCGAGTTCTTTTTCCACACGTTGATATTCTTTTTGTGCGAGCAGGCGAGCATAACGTTGGCGTTCAGCATCGGTGGTCGCTTCAATACCGAGTGTGGTCAGCGGATCTAAGTTAGGCGACCAGATACCGCGTTCGCCTTGTTTGAGTTCAAGATAACGTGTCCACTCGTTTGCGTTCAATCCCCAACTGCCGGCAATGGAGAGCTGTTCCTGCGTTAGCGGCGTATTGCGTGAATACTGCTGAGCAGTTGAGGTAGTATTGGCATAACTGCAAAAACTGAGCAACGATAATAAAAGCGCCGCAGTCTTTAATCCTGGTGTCATTTTATTCGTCCTCAATGACTTCAGTCGTCACTGTTGTGGTCGTCAATACAATGGGTGCAATGGCACGTTCCGGTACAGGGCGGGACTGGAAGCAGATTGTTCGGGTGATGTCGTTTAACGTCACATCGTAGGCAGGACCCGCCAGCATTTGCAGGGCATCACTTAGTTTCATTGGTCCGAATTGATAATGCACTTTCGGTAAGGGGCGAGAAAAAAGGGTTGCGGTATCCGCTTGCCCAAATCCGGAGCAGAGGGCAAAACCGGTGTGATTCAGTGTTGTTTTTAAACCTTGCTCGACAGTAGCGGTATAACGATTTTTATTTTTTTGCGGCACTTTGACGGTGACTAACTGATCGAGCAAGTATTTTTGACCTTCTTCCGGTGACATACTGACCAAGGTATAGCGACCGTGGCGAATGATTTCCGCCGGCAGTTTAGCGGCTTGTTGGTAAATATCCGGCAGAATAATACGCTCTTGTGGCTTTGGTGGTTCAATGATTTCAGTCATGGTGATACCGCTGGTATTTACTTGGCTGCCGGTTGTGAGAAGCGGTTGTTCGGGCAGAGGATAGGTTGTTGTGTCAGATTGGGATTGAGGTTGTTGAACACAGGCACCCAATATCAAGCAAAGTGAGGCGGCAATTAAGGATTTGTTCATTGTTATTCTCCATAAGTGGCGGTAGTCTGTGGATTTAGCTTCACTATGGAGAATTAGTCTTAAAATTTGAATAATTAATTGTTTTCGAGAAATTGATAAAAAATTTTAGGTTTGAGGTAATGGCACATTAGATAGAGCAATATCTTGTTGCTGATTATCGAAACTCAAGAAGCAATTAATTCGCTTTGGAATCAAGCATAGCGAAAGTAGCGATAAAGCGGTTTGCACATTTACACTACGCCTTTGGCGGTTCGGGCAATCTTCGCCAGTAAGTAATTTCATTACCGCAATCGACAAAATCCCCCAGATCTGTATCGTATTCAATTATGACGTAGGGGAGCTCATAATATGGGATGTAGCATAAATAATGCCCCTGTTCGCAAGGCGGCGTTTCAGCACTTATCCATTCGCTGGGATCTGAATCCTCCGTCACGGAGGAAATATTGAGAGAAGGATACAGTGCATTCAATCGATTATTAGATACTAGCATTTTGAGTTCTCCTTTTTGATTTTGTTCTGGGTCACTGTAGCAATGATGAACGCTGGAAATAAGCATTTATTGTTTTTTACCGGCAAACAAAAAACATAAAAAGCAGCTACCTAGTGGCAGCTGCTTGATATTTCGATTCACAATGATATCTTAATCGATCAAATCATAAATTAATCCGGATTCCGGATGTGACGGGAATTCACCACCGACTCCCCAAATATAATTGCGTAGTAGGTGATAAAATCGCCCAAATAACTCTGCATATTCCGCAGAATAAAACGACAGTTGGCTGAAAGTATATAAATTTGCCACCATGGAAGCCGCTTGTGGGCTTAGATGACATTCCATCCCACTTGGACTCATTAGATGTAATGTATCAGCTGGTGTTTCCAACTGAAAATAAAGCCCGCTGTTCGGCAGAAGATATAGCGACCAATCACCGCCGTCATAATCTGCGCAGAGGCGAGCCATGCTTGAAAATAACGTATTTTCGAAGCTGAATCGATGGAGATAATCCAACCCAATGCGTTCTAAATCTGCCAACATATCGTTTGACTTTATGGCGAGAGCCACGGTTTGTGTTTTCATTGTGATATTCCTTCTAAGTGAAACCGAGGGAATATCCCCTGTAGGAATATTCCCACAGGGGTAAGAGAAATTCATCTCCGAAGGGAAATGAATTTCCCTTCGGAAGTGTAAAAATAACAGTAAATTAACGGGTGACGATATTACCTGAAACCGTATCGGCATCGCCATGCAGCGTATTGCAATGGATACTGCCGGAGACCGATTCCGCATCACCGGAAATATCACCGGTCACGCAAATGGGCGGCTACTGAAAACCTGCTGAATAACCGTGTTTCCATTGATCTCGGCTACTTTTTTGCCGTTGATGTAAATACCTTGTTTCATATAAATTTCCTCTTAAAGTAAGGCCTATAACAGCTGCTGTTCCACGAATGAAACGGCTTCTTGGCCAGCGATAATAATATGGTCCAGTACGCGAATGTCGATTAACTCACACGCTGCTTTAATCTTCTCTGTCATTACCTTATCAGCATCGCTAATGACGGTATTACCTGAAGGATGGTTATGAGCCAACATGATAGCTGCGGCATTTAATGCCAAGGCTTTTTTGATAATCTCACGCGGATATACATGTGCGCTATTGATTGAACCTGAAAACAAAATTTCCGATTTAATCAATGTATGATCGTTCTTCAAAAAGAGGACGGCGAATTGCTCCCTTTCCTCTAGCCCAAGTAACAACTTCAAATAATTTTTGGCTACATCCGGATCACTAAGCACTTGATAAACCGGATGCGCTTCCATCGTGCGATTAAGGATGTTTAGTGCTGAATTAATAACAGATTGCTCTGATGTTGTTAATAAATTAGACATAGAATATTCCTTCAAAAATGAGGGAATATCCTCCCTACGGGAACATATTCCCACTGGGGTTAAGTTAGATACTAGAATTTAATAGGCTATTTCTGAAGAAATAGCCTATTGTTTAACTTACTTTTATTGCTGCGCCTCAGGCTGTTCGGTTGTGCGACGAGGTTCTTCACGATAAACGATATTATCGCCTACCTTCACCATTTTGATACGCAACAGTCGTGACTTCAGCATCACGCCGGTTTGTCCGGCACGTTCGCCTTTACTGATCGGATAGGTGTCATACCATAAATCACCAAGGACAAAGCTGATTAACACTTTATCTTCACGTGCGACGGCATCTTGGCACTTACGAACCAGTTTTTCAGCTTCGGCACCCACCACATTACAGCCAAATTTGGTGTATTGAATGGCATCCGAGCTGCCGGAAATCGCAGTAATGTCACACGATAAGAAAGGTTTCCCTTTTTTAGGTGTTACTTCGCGGATGTTGCTTAAATAACCAATACCGTGAGTATGCAGGTCAAAATATTTAGTTTGAGTAGTCATGATGTATTCTCCTAAAGTAAAAATAAAAAAGCGGAGAAACATCTAACCCAACACGGGATAAATATTCCCCGCTGGGTGAATTGAAAAATTAGATTTCAAGATAACTTGAAATGGAAAGAGTTTAGGTGACATTCCTGCGTTAATGCAGTGTTCCGTTTCAGAATGCTCGGAGACATAGGGCTAAACTCAACTATCTCATCGGATAGCCGCTGCTTTTCAAGAGTTGTGCAGCTTATTAAGTGTTGTCAATGACAACGGCTTAAATATGAGCTTGATTTGACGATAATGGATTTTGAAATAATCTGAAAGGAAAAATTAAAAAGTCATTTTAGAGATTTTTGGGTAAACAAAAGGCCATTATAAGTTTCCCAATAATGGCCGGTTTTTTGACTATATTTTAGATTAAATATTACTCATCAGTTGGACCATATAAGCCGCCTGCAAAATGAAAGGCGTCATCTTCGTCACAATGCGCTTATGTCATTTTACTTACGATTTACCCGATTACGTTGTGGTCATTAATCGGTATTAACTGGCATCTTTGGGACACAAAGGGCACTCGTTGTTTCACCGGCGAGCTCCGGTAGCGAATAAGTAGCAAGTGATTGCAAGGTCATAACAGCACTGATGCAGAACCATTATGACCTTACAATCACCAGCGAATCGAATAGGCGTGGATAGAGTAAGAGGGCTATCCAATTGAGTTTAGGTGGCATCCCTGCATAAATGCAGTGTTCCGTTTCAGAATGCTCGGAGACATTTTGGCTAGTGTTGTGAATTGATAACCGACAATTCACAAACGGCTCTTTAGAGTTTCATATTACTACGTTTTATCAAAAGATTCTATCGATGATGACAGGGCAACCGCGCACTTTGTCTAATAATCAACCAACAACACCAAACATCAGCTCTGACCTGAATTCATCTGACCAACCCGCTGCTTTCAGCTTCATCCGCATACTCATTTTAGCCGGGTGAAGCCGCGATAAATTCAACGCAAAACGGCGCAATATCGCCATATTCTCCGCGCCGTCATCCTTGCTTATCACACAATCATCTTCCCGATAGACCATATCCAGCACCCAGTGCGCCTTATTCTCCACTTCCCAATGACCGCGAATACTGTGCGATAATTGCTCCGCACTTGCC
>NZ_FWWV01000011.1 GCF_900176075.1 Pasteurella testudinis DSM 23072 | reverse complement strand
TAATTTCCCATAAATCGCTTTTCGTCTGAATTTAGGGGTAAAGACTATGTGATACTTACAGTTCCATCTTGTGTGTGATAAACTCGAATCGTCATTGGATTTATTTGCCATTGGCATATCCTCCTATATTTTGAATTTTGGTTATCAGCCTTATTCATTATATCGGAGGATTTTTTCTTTTCATCGCTTAAGCTCTTTGATTCCATACGCATAGCGTATGGTTTTTATAGGCAGTCTTCGTCTGCCTATAATAAAAAAGGCTGGAATCATTCCAGCCTAATCTAGATGACTATAAGCATATGCCTAAACTTATAATCATATTCACAACTACGAGCAAGATCACAGTAACGCACTCAGTACCCTACTGATACTTAAACCCACATTTAGAAAAATTTAGAGAAAACCAAACATGAATTTAAGTCATAAATATTTTAATCAATATGAAAATTATTGCAATAGTTTTCTTTTGGTGGGGGTGTCCAAATTTGGGCATACTCCCTTGAGCCGTTGGAATCTCCTGAAATATCAGGAAATCACTGTACAGAGCCGAATTTTCGGCTTTGCTTTAAAATCAACCCCTTACCCTTTCGGCTCAATGCCGCGCGCGGAGAGTTCTTTGCGCAAAATTCGTTTAATCCACGTTGCTAAAGCGGTATCGCCATCACTTTTAGCTTGTTCTTCCAATTGCTGGCGAAATTCATCAGTAAGCCGTATTTGGTACTGTTGTGATTTATTTTCTTTTTTGGTTGACATTGTAATTACTCCGAATTATGATGATATTCAATGTAATTACAGTATAACGATAATTGCTAAAACAAACAAGGCTCCGATAGTGTTCTCAGCACTAAAAGAGCCTCTAACCAACCATCTTACCGAGGATAAGACTATGGCTAAGCCAAATTATACCCGAAAAACCATTAGCGCCCAAACGTTGGCGGCAGTATCAGCCAACGGCGGACACCCTACCAATATTCAAAAACGTGACCCAAATCACTTTACAACCCACCGCACTTTAGGGTATTTTGTTCCCGCAGTCGCAAAATCGGCTGCCGAGCCTGAGAACTCGAATAGATACAAGGCGCATGACACGCCTAATAATGCGTGTTTTTTTATGCGTGAAAGTCGCACACCCAAAATAGATCCGTCTTGTGATTTATTCTCTATGGTAGCGTGCGATGGGAAAGGTTTCGCCCTTTGCTGCTTTCCTTGTGTCGCAGTTTCTCAGCCCGTCGCACGTTACCGCCCAAGCCTGAGAACTTCAGCGGTAACTTCTAAATTTACACAAGGAGTTACAGCCATGATCTATTTATTTATCGGTATTAATCGCACCGACACCACAAATCAACTTCACCGTTTACGCCTATCCGCCACCAGTGAACAGCAGGCACGCGCCAAATTAGCCCGTGATTATGTCTTGTTCTTCGCCGGACAGATTAACCCAAACCGCACTTTAACCGCTGGTGGATTGACAGCCGCCAAGAATGCCGTTAGTATTTCCAGCACTACAACTACACACGGCGGAAACCGCAGCCGTAACTCATGCGGTATTTTTTTACCTCAAATTCATTTCAATGAGGCGTTAAGCCTATCTGAAAATACCGAATTTGCGGTAAGGGAGACACGTCGAAATAAGGCGGATTTTATCCGCACGAATAAGGCGGGCAACCTACCGTTAGTAGTTGTAGTTGATCCCTTATCGCACCCCACTAAGGGCGGTAAGTCTTTACTAAAAAAACTAACGGAAAAAACCATCATGAAAACCCAACCAAACACCGCCACACATGCGCCTATTGCCCTTTCTGCTGACGTTCAGGGGGTGGTTTATGCGTAATATCACATTTGACTGGAATGAATTTGACGATTTAACCATAGCGCTAAATCAAATTACCGCTTTGCTGAATTTAGCGGCTTTAGGATTATCAGTAGAATATCCATTTCAAGCCAACGCCATTTCAGCTATTGAAAATTCCCTGAATCGTGTTTGTGAAGAGTTATACCAAAAACAACAGGGCGCAATGCGTGTGGGGGTACAACATGGCTAATATCTCATTCGATAAACAAGACTGGATTAACCAGAACTTAACACAGGCAAAAGCGATCACCGTGTTACTTCAAGACTATCATCAACAATGCGGCGATTACGTTTGTCTTGCTGATCATTTGATTTGTGATGTGTTTGGACGGTAGAAACGCTAATCAGCAACGCACAAAAAGGAATGGAGGGGTGATGTCTAACTTAACTAAGGCGCGGTATTTCAATTCACAAGATCGAAATTACCGAGATGAATTAATTGTTATTGCCGGGGGGCTGGCTTATGCCAAGCCCTCACGGGAAAAGATTTCACAATGGCGGAAACTGTCTAAAGATGATATTCCCGTCCTTGTCGGTACTAGGGAATTAAAGAAACTGCCGAATGTGGCAATTGTACCGGAAGATCAAGAGATCGCCTCGATTCATCAAGCAGGCACATTAGAGGCTAGTGAGATTGAGGGGATCATTGCCAGTATTGCGAAGCATAGCAAAGTCAAAACCCTGAACTTTTATGATTCAGCACTCCAACGGCAAGATTTAAGCGAAAAACTGGCTAAAGTGCGAGCTGGTGAAGACGATGTAAATAAGCAGGTGGTTGAATCGCTTCTTGATACTGAAATTGATCTTCATCATGCCAGCGATGACGACAAAGTTAAAGCGTTCCTAGGGTGGCATGATTCCCCGCTAAGACGTGACATTACCCTAGGAAAAACTTACCAATACACGGGCGCAGTATGGGAAGAAGTTGCCCAAGAGCGGTTAGAGCGCAAAACCTTGTCTTTTTACCGTGAAAACAAATCAGACTATAAGATCAACACGCTACGAAAATTAGCGGAATTGATTACGTTAAGCATTGATGAAATGCCGATAGAAAGCATGGATTATATCGGCTTCACGAATGGCGCACTGAATAAAAAGACTGGTGAATTCATCGCGCACAATCCTGATTTGGGATTGCGTATGATTGATAATTTCCCTTGTAATATCACCAGCAAGGCAACACCGCACTTTAATGACTGGTTAAATTTTGCCACCAGCGGCAGCCAAGAAAAGAAATCCGCTATTTTAGCTGGCTTGTACATGATTCTAACCAATCAACACCACTGGGGGCTATTTCTTGAAGTAACCGGCGTTGGTGGTGCCGGGAAATCATTGCTAGGGGAAATTGCCGCCACGTTAAGCGGCCGCGGTAACAGCGTGATCATGGCAATCAAAGATTTTGACAAGCCTGAAACACGATCGTTATTTATCGGAAAGTCTTTTGCGTACTCACCCGATCAAAAAGACTATAGCGGCAGCGCAGACGGTTTAAAAGCGTTCACCGGCGGCGATGTGATGACGGTTAAATTGTTGTATAAAGATCCGTTTGATTATAAACCAACGGCTAACTATATGATGATCACCAATAACCCGATTTTATTCACTGACAGAAACGGCGGTATCGCACGCCGCCGAGTGATTATTTTCTTTGATAAGCCAATTCCCGAAAGTAAAAAAGATGTGAATTTTATAGATAAAATCAAAGGTGAAATTTATGGCATTGTTCACTTGCTACTAAACCGTTTTCAGGATAACCCGGAAGAAGCCCGCAAGATATTAGAAGCGTTTCGAAGCCATTCGGACGGACTTAATATCAAGCAGAAAGCTAATCATTTGATTGATTTTGCCTCAGCCTTTAAGGTGGTGCCGGTAAATGAAAATGATACACCAAGAGACAAGAACGCCAAAATCAGCGGACTTTATTGGGGCAGTGGCACCAGCAAACGCAACGCCGACACCGCACTTTATCAAGCTTATCTGAAATATTGCGATTGTCAGAATTATAGCCAGCGCTTAAGCCTGTTATCATTCAAGCAAGCACTGCCTGACGCATTGAAAGAAGCCGGGCAAAAAGCCACGCTAGAAGAGCGCAAAAAAGACAATGCGCAGCTCACTAATATTTACTGGAAAGACCGCCACGCCACGTTTGAGGAGTGGGAGGGATAACATAACCAACGATACAGAAAGGGCGTAACCGCCCTTTTTTGTTGCCGTAAAAAAGTAGTAGCTGTTTTCAAAACAAAAACGAGGTACTTTTCATCTAATCAGTCAACTACTGACAACAAAAACATTTAATATCAATAAGTTAAAATCATATCGATCTAAAATAGTAGATAAGTAGCTAACCCCCCACAAAAATTTTATTTTTTTATTTCGATTTTTTATTTTTCTGTGATTTTTATTTTTAGTAATACAGTTAGTAATACGATCAAAAACTGAATTGATGACCCCCCCAATATTGAAGCGGTTTGCAGCGATCAATTCAGATGTCGCCAGCAACAAAAAACCTCGATAATGGAATTTATTATCGAGGTTTTTTATTGCGGTTTTATTGCGGTGTAGTAATTTCCAATCTGTCGCAAAATGGCATTATTCGGCGATATTTGGCCGCACGCCTAATGTATGGCAGATCGCATAAGTCAATTCAGAACGGTTAAGAGTATAGAAATGGAAATCTTTTACCCCTTCTCTGGACAAAATTTTAACCATATCCATTGCTATGCTGGCGCCGACCAAATTTCGCGTAGTTTGATCATTTTCCAGACCGTCATACATTTTTACCATCCAGCTCGGAATTTTAACGTTGGTGATGGTCGCCATTTTTTGCAGCTGCTTGAAATTGGATACCGGTAAAATGCCCGGCACAATTTCCACATCAATCCCTACCGCCGCGCAGCGATCACGAAAACGCAAATAACTGTCGATATCAAAGAAAAATTGGGTGATTGCACGGCTGGCTCCAGCCTCAATTTTACGTTTCAAATGAAGCAAATCGGACTGGGCTGATTTGGCTTCCGGATGAACTTCAGGGTAGGCGGCAACAGAAATATCAAAATCCGCAACGCTGCGCAGCAATTCCACCAGATCAGAAGCATAAAACGGTTTTTTAACATAGCCCTGCGGTTCATCACCACGCAAGGCAACGATATTTCGAATACCGCTCTGCCAATAATCTTTCGCGATGACTTTCAACTCTTCCGGTGTCGCGTCAATTCCGGTCAAGTGCGGTGCGGCTTCTAAGCCGGTTTGTTGTTTAATCGCTTTGACAATACTGTGCGTGCGCTCACGTTCACCGGAGTTTGCGCCGTAAGTGACGGAAACAAATTTAGGTTTTAGATCTTTTAAGCGTTCGATGGAATCCCAAAGCAAGGTTTCCATTGTTTGATTTTTCGGTGGAAAAAACTCGAACGATACATTTAAATTTCCGCTTAAATCTGCCACACTTTGGTTTAGGGCATCAATCTCTTTTGCGTAACTCATACTGACCTCATTGTCAAACTGGATGTTTAGACGTCTAAATTAGTCAGTATTGCTACTATAGTCAAATCCGTTATTTTCACATTTAATATGAATTAAATTCATACCGCACTTTTATCCCTGCGGTTATTTTTCAGCACTCCCTAATAAGTATGCCAGCCGTTCGGTCGCCGGACTGGCTTCCAACGCGATCTTGGTCGCCATGGTCAAAGGAACGGAAAGAAACATGCCGACGGTTCCCAGTAACCAGCCCCAGAAAATAAGCGAAATAAATACGACCAAGGTTGATAGTCCCAAATGTTTCCCCATTACTCGCGGCTCTACAATATTACCGAATACCGTATTGACCAGAAAATAAGCCACAATAACGCCTACGCCTTCCGCAAAACCGTTTAAAAGAAACGCCTGTATAACTACCGGAACCGCGGCAATGATAGAACCGATATTCGGGATATAATTTAGCATGAAAGCCACGCTAGCCCATAAAACGGCATATTGAATATTTAATAATTTCAATACAATATAAATTGAAGCACCGGTAAAAATGCTCACCAATGTTTTGATTGACAAATAACGAATCACACTGTCGATAACCCGATAAATCTCGCTTTTTAGCTGAATTTGTTCGCCTTGAGGTTGCTCGCTGACTAAATAAGTCAATTTTTTTTTGGCTAATGGAATTTCAAGCAACATAAAAACCACGATCAAAAATAAAATAAAAATATTACTCAACATTCCCGACAGCTGGCCTAACATATTGCTCATAAAGTTCATTAACGTATTGGGATCCAAACTTTCCAAGATTTTCTTTTGCGGCAATAACAGCGAAATATTATATTGGTCAGCCAGTTTGGTTAACCAGACCACTTTTTCTGACAATAAAACTTTATATTGCGGCATAGAAGCGGTAAATTCACTGACTGAAGCTCCGACCAATGTCGCGAATACACTAAAAAGGGTAAAGATAAAACAGAGCAATAATGTGATCGCTAACCATTGCGGAATTCGATATTGCATCATCTTACCGACGAGAGGTGAGCAAACAATTGCAATAAACAACGCCAAGAGTAACGGCGTCAGTATCTCGCCTGCTGCTTTAACACCGGCTAAAATGATAATAAGGCAGGCACTGATCACCACCAGATCGCGCAGTATACTCTCTTTGAATGTCGCTTTTGGTAACGTCTTTTGGGGCTTCATCTCATCGTATCCTTGTCATTTCGGATTATCCACTAATCGAGAATTGTACAGTATTTTGTTGCCGACGCTCAATTTATTCGATTCAAGGCATTAAAAAACCCGCACTTGGCGGGTTTTAGAAAATCAGCTAATGCTTTAAATTACATAGCAACAGATTTAGCACCTTGAACCGCAACTTCTACGCGACGATCTGGGGCTAAACAAGCGATTAACGCTTTACGGCCGTTAACTGCATCACAGTTAGAACCGGTCACCGGATTTGCTTTACCGTAACCCACTGCAGTTACGTTAGCTTGATCAACGCCTTTAGAAACCAAGTAGTTTGCTACGGTTTCAGCACGTTTCTCAGATAATTTTTGGTTGTAAGCATCTGAACCGATACGGTCGGTGTAACCCGCTACGTTGTAGTTAGGGTTTGCCAAACCGGAGTTGCTCACTTCAGCAGTCATACCGTCTAACGCTTCAGAACCACCGGCTTTTAAGCTGGATTTGTTGAAGTCAAACAATACGTCTGAGCTGAATGCGAATTTTTTGGTTACGATTTCAGGTGCTGCAGCAACGCCTTGACCGAAACGGTAAGACAGACCGGCTGTTACAGAACCGATATCCGGACGATAGTCTGCACGAGAACCATCTGCATATTTCAATTTACCGACGTTATTTAACCATTGATATTCTACACGCAACGCCAAAGAAGGCAGAATTGCATACTCAACACCACCGGCAAAGACTGCTGATGTTTTTAAGCTATGCTCACGCCCTAAAGCAGACGCATCTCCGTAAGTTTTATAATCAGAACGCACTAATGCAGCACCTACTCGTGCATATACGTCTAAATCAGACAATACTGGGTAGCTTGCTTTTAAGCTTAAATGAGTACCGTGATTAGTGTGCTTAGCAATAGTTTTACCATTATTTCTTAATTTAGCACGGCCAAAATCATCGTAACCTAACTCAACTGCGAAGTTGTCAGTGATTTGGTAACCACCGAACACTCCGTAAGTTACAGAATTACGGTGTGTTCCTATAACACCTGGAACTTCAAATTGTTCTAATCCGTCATGAAAAGACGCCCAACCAGCTTTCGCACCGGCATAGAAAGTGTTAGCCTGTGGCGCTGCTTGTGCTACGGATGCTAATGCCAAGCCAGAGATAGCTAATGCAATTGCAGTTTTTTTCATTTTGATGATCCTCTATTTGTTTTCATCTATGATATAAACTTCGCTATAGCACGCATCACTCAGCTTCAATTGAAGTAAATAATGCGGCTATTGAAATCTATATATAAGTTTTGATTCGCACCTAAATAAGCTGAATCGTCCTATACTCTTTTATAATAATTCATCCACTAAGTGAATTGAGTATTTGCAAATTATCCTAGTAGTTTTAAATAAAATCAACACTTCTTACAAAAAATAGCTCACTTTTTAATCATTTAAGCCAAATTAACCGCTTTTTTAGCGGGGATACCCGATATTTCGCCATAAAAAACCCGAGAATCCTCGGGTTTTTATCAGGCTAAAACGGGTTATTACATAGTAACTGTTTTAGCACCTTGGACGGATACTTCTACACGACGATCTGGAGCCAAACATGCGATCAGTGCTTTACGGCCTTTAACTGTATCACAGTTAGAACCGGTCACCGGATTTGCTTTACCGTAACCCACTGCAGTTACGTTTGTTTGCTCAACGCCTTTAGAAACCAAGTAGTTTGCTACGGTTTCAGCACGTTTCTCAGACAATTTTTGGTTGTAAGCATCTGAACCGATACGGTCGGTGTAACCTGCTACATTGTAGTTAGGGTTTGCCAAACCGGATTGAGCCACATCAGATTGCATACCGTCTAACGCTTCAGAACCACCGGCTTTTAAGCTGGATTTGTTGAAGTCAAACAATACGTCTGAGCTGAATGCAAATTTTTTGGTTACGACTTCAGGTGCTGCAGCAACGCCTTGACCGAAACGGTAAGACAGACCGGCTGTTACAGAACCGATGTCCGGACGGTAGTCATCGCTAAAGGTATTCGATTTTTTACCCACGTTGTTCAGCCATTGGTATTCAACACGCAATGCCAATGAAGGAATGATTGCATATTCCAAACCACCGGCAAATACAGCGGAAGCACGCAAGTCGTGGCCACGAGTACCGTTAAGACCGAATGCACTTGGATAAGTTTTATAGTCAGAACGCACTAACGCAGTACCCACACGCGCATAAACATCTAAGTCTGCCAATACTGGATAGCTGGCTTTTAATGTTAAATGAGCACCATGCGCAGTGTGTTTAGCTGTTGTATCGCCTTTATATTTCAGTTTAGCTCGACCAAAATCATCATAACCTAACTCAATCGCTAAGTTATCCGTGATTTGGTAACCACCGAATACGCCATAAGTCACAAAGTTACGTTGGTAACCTGTACCAAAACCATCCAATTTCTCGAATTGAGTCAAACCGTCATGGAAAGATGCCCAACCAGCTTTCGCACCGGTATAGAAAGTATTCGCTTGTGGCGCAGCTTGGGCTACTGAAGCCAAAGCAAAACCGGTGATCGCTAACGCAATTGCAGTTTTTTTCATTTCAAAATTCCTCTTCATTTAGTTGAGTTTCGACCGATTGATATATTAATTAAAGTAATCGGTTAAATCCGAATAGACCGAGTAAAATAAAAATTCATCTATTCCTATACTCAAATACTACTCTGAGTATGCGCCTATTATTATAGTCAATTGTGTTAAAATCAACCTAATTAGACAAATAACACCCATTTTTGTGTGATTTTTAATCATTTTAACCAAAAAATAAACAATTCAATGACATTAACAACATCATTTCCAATGGTTCAATTGAGAAATTTTTTTAAATTTTAGTGTTTTCCATGCACTTTTTTCATGATTTAAATATGCTATATTAACATTCAAATATCGTCGTATTATTGATCACTCAAATTTCGGATACTCTATCATGCTACCGCGTTTGCACACCGTTCCCCAATTAAATAAAACCACCGTTGATTATCTGGCTGCTTTGCGACTGCAACATTTTGAAGGCGATATCGAATCTGCTTACGCTTCACGGCTAAGTTTGGCAACGGATAACAGCGTATACCAGCAATTGCCACAGGCGATTTTGTTTCCGAAAACCGTTGCCGATGTGGTACGGCTGACCAAATTGGCACAACAAGACGCCTTTGCCGCCCTCACGTTTACCCCGCGCGGCGGTGGTACCGGCACCAACGGGCAAGCCTTGAACAACAATATTATCGTTGATCTTTCACGCCATATGAATCAAATTTTGGAGATTAACGTGGAAGAACGCTGGGTTCGCGTACAATCCGGCGTGGTAAAAGATCAGTTGAACCGATACTTGAAACCATTCGGCTTGTTTTTTGCACCGGAGCTTTCCACCAGCAACCGCGCCACTATCGGCGGCATGATCAACACCGACGCCTCAGGACAAGGATCACTGCAATACGGCAAAACCTCCGATCATGTTCTGGCGTTAAAATCGGTATTAGTGAACGGCCAAATACTGGAAACCGACTCGATTTCAAGCGCCGAACTTGAACAAGGCGAGATAACAAGCTCTCCTCAAACTTACCATTTACAACAGGAAATTTATCAACGCTGCAAACAGAATCGCGATACCATTTTATCGCAACTGCCGCAGCTCAACCGTTTTTTAACCGGTTATGATTTAAAGAATGTGTTTAACGAAGATCTGAGCCGATTTAATCTGAGTCGCATCTTAACCGGTTCGGAGGGATCGTTGGCATTTATTTGCGAGGCCAAACTTAATCTGCTGCCGATTCCCAAATACCGCACTTTGATCAACATTAAATATAACTCGTTCGATTCCGCTCTGCGCAATGCGCCGCTGATGCTGCAAGCCAATGCGCTATCGGTCGAAACCATTGATTCGAATGTGCTGAATTTGGCCAAGCAGGATATTATCTGGCATTCGGTCAGTGACTTGCTAGCGGAAGACGAGAACGCCCCGATTCTGGGTTTGAACATCGTCGAATTTGCCGGCAATCAAGAACGTGGGATTGAGAAACGCCTGACCGCACTTTGCCAATTATTGGATCAGCGTATCGCAAACCGGCAAGACGGCATTATCGGTTATCAAATCTGTCACGACCTGCCGTCTATCCTGAAAATTTACGCCATGCGCAAAAAATCCGTCGGCTTGCTCGGCAATGCCAAAGGAGCTGCCAAACCGATTCCGTTTGTCGAAGATACCTGCGTGCCGCCGCAACATTTGGCGGATTACATCGCTGAATTCAGGGCATTGCTCGATCAACACGGCTTGCAATACGGCATGTTCGGACACGTCGACGCCGGCGTGTTGCACGTTCGTCCGGCACTGGATTTATGCGATCCCGAACAAGTCAAGCTGTTCAAGACCCTTTCCGATCAGGTGGTTGAGCTCACTGCGAAATACGGCGGTTTGATCTGGGGCGAACACGGCAAAGGTATGCGGTCTGCCTACGGCGAGCGTTTTTTCGGCGAAAAATTGTGGCGGGAACTGCGCTATATCAAACGGTTATTTGACCCGCACAATCGGCTGAATCCGGGCAAAATCTGTACGCCGTTGGATTCCAACGCCGAGCTGTATCCGATTACCGCCACCATGCGTGCCGATTTTGACCGCCAAATTCCCGTACGTTTACGCGAGGACTATAAGGGGGCGATGACCTGCAACGGCAACGGCTTATGCTTTAATTTTGATGTGCACAGCACCATGTGTCCGTCGATGAAAGTCAGCGCCGACCGCACTTTTTCCCCGAAAGGCCGCGCGGCGTTGGTACGCGAATGGCTGCGTTTGCTCAGCGAACAAAATGTCACGCCCGAACAGTTGGATTTCCGCCAATCGCACACCGTGAAACTCACCGATTTGGTTGAAAAAGTGCGCAACAGCTGGCGCAAAAAACACGGCGAATACGATTTTTCCCATGAAGTCAAACGCGCGATGGACACCTGCCTTGCCTGCAAAGCCTGCGCCAGCCAGTGCCCGATTAAAATTGACGTGCCGACGTTCCGCGCGCAATTCAACCATTTTTATCACAGCCGCTATTTGCGCCCGCTGAAAGATTATGTGGTTTCAAACGTAGAATATGCTGCGCCGCTGATGGCAAAAGCGCCGCGTTTTTTCAATTTTTTCACCGAAGCCAAAATCAGTGGTTATCTAGCGGAGAAAATCATCGGTATGGTCGATCTGCCGAGTTTAAGCAGCCCGTCATTACAGCGGCAACTGGTCGAAATCGGCTATCAGGGCTACTCCTTAGAGCAGCTGGAAACGCTGTCGGCGGCGGATAAAAACAAGATGTTGCTGATTGTGCAAGATCCGTTCACCTCGTTTTATGATGCCAAAGTGGTGGCGGACTTTGTCGCACTGGCGCAAAAACTGGCGTTTAAACCGGTTGTGTTACCATTTAAACCGAACGGCAAAGCGCAGCATATCAAAGGATTTTTAGGCCGTTTTGCCAAAACCGCACGCACTCAGGCGGAATTTTTGAGCCGCTTGGCACGACTGAATCTACCGCTGGTCGGGGTTGATCCGGCGATTGTGTTATCCTATCGGGAAGAGTATCCCGACATTTTACAACAGCAAAATGCGTTTCATGTGCTGACGGCGCACGAATGGCTGTTGCAGCAACTGGAGCAGATCCAAATTGAAAGTGCGGTCAAAGCGCAACAGCCAAACCGCACTTGGTATCTGTTTCCGCACTGCACCGAAGCGAGCGCAATGCCGAACAGTCCGAAACAGTGGCAAAGCATTTTTGCCCATTTCGGCCAAGAGCTAGTCAGCGAAAACGTCGGTTGCTGTGGTATGGCGGGCACGTTCGGACATGAAAGCCAACATCTCGCAATGTCGAAAGCGATTTATCAACTCTCTTGGCAGCAAAAACTGAAAAAATATGATCCTCGCTTTTGTTTGGCAAGCGGTTACTCTTGCCGCAGCCAAGTCAAACGCATGGAACATTGGCAGCCGAAACACCCTGTGCAGGCGTTGCTGTCGCTATTAAATCAATAGACCATAACACGGGCAGGAAAGAATATAATGTGGAAAAAAGCGTTATCATTGCAGCAACTCAATCAATTTTGCCGGCAAAGTGCGGTCAGTCACCTCGGCATTCATTTCAGTGCGCAAGGCGAAAACTGGCTGGAGGCGCAATTGACCGTAGATCAACGCAGCTGCCAACCGATGGGCTATTTGCACGGCGGTATTTCAGCCACCCTTGCCGAAACGGTCGGTTCGTTAGCCGGATTTTGTTGTGTCGATGACGATTTTTTTGTGGTCGGCACCGAAATCAATGCCAGCCATCTGCGTCCGGTCAAAAAAGGCACGACCGTTACCGCCCGCGCAACGCCGGCACGGTTAGGGCGCAGTACGCAAGTCTGGCAAATCGAGTTGCGTGATGAACAGCAACAGCTGTGTTGTGCCGCCCGTCTGACCCTGGCGGTGGTGCATAAACCCGTGATCAATCAAAAATAGACGATAAACAAAAAGGATAACAATGAATAATCAAACCGGTGTATTACTGGTCAATCTCGGCACGCCGTCTGCGCCCACCGCAAATGCGGTGAAACGCTATTTAAAACAGTTTCTGTCTGATCCGCGCGTAATCGACTTGCCGCGTTTACAATGGTCGTTTATTTTAAACTGCCTTATTTTACCGAAACGTTCGCCGCGCGTCGCCAAACTGTATCAATCGATTTGGACCGAACAAGGTTCGCCGCTGCTGGCGATCGGGCGTGAGCAGGCGGAAAAACTGCAAGCCTATTTTGCCGCGCAAAACACCGAGTTACATATTGAGCTGGCAATGACCTATGGCGAGCCGTCAATGCAAAGTGCGGTGGATAAATTAATCGCGCGAAAAGTAAAAAAAATCATTGTGTTGCCACTCTATCCGCAATACAGCAGCACCACCACCGCCAGCGTTTTCGATGCGTTTGCCGCGGCGCTGAAAGCGCATCGGGCAATGCCGGAGATCGAGTTTATACACCACTATCACCAACATCCGCTCTACATCAGTGCGCTGGCAAACAGTATTCGCCCGACCTTAACTGCGGACGAGCGGCTGATTTTCTCTTTTCACGGCATTCCCGAACGTTATCAGCAGGAAGGCGACTACTACGCCGAACACTGCCGCCAAACCGCACTTTTAGTGGCGCAAACGCTGGGGTTAAGCGAGAACCAGTGGCAAGTGACCTTTCAATCCCGTTTCGGCAAAGAGCCTTGGCTGCAACCCTATACCGATGAAACGCTGGAAAAATTAGCCCAAAACGGACAGCATGCGGTGGCAATCGCCTGCCCGGGATTTGCGGTCGATTGTTTGGAAACATTGGAGGAGATCGCCGAAGAGAACCGTGAAATCTTCCTGCACAACGGTGGAAAATCCTACCGCTATATCCCTGCGCTGAACGCTTCCGACGATCATATCCGGTTGTTGGCAGATTTGATTGAAGTGCGGTTGTAAACTGGTAATAGCCGCGGTTAAGCGCGAATAAACGTTAAACCAATAACGTTAAAAAATAGCGTTAAAAAATAAAAAGTCCGTTGGAGCGTTTCCGGCGGACTTTTTTATCACTGACTTTTTATTGTCTAATGTTTGTTAGGTAAAAATCGCAAAATTAGGCTTTATCGTTATTTTCCGGCTCACCCTTTTCGTGATCCTCACGATCAGAAATGACTTCTTCCTCTAACTCGTTCGGCGCAGGCGGTTGTTTCGCTTGCTGATCCGCACTTTGACTAGCGGAAGCCGGTTTTTCGTCACCGTCCCAGCCCGGAGGCGGAGTAACATCACGGCGTTCCATCAACTGCTTGATTTGCTCTTCTTCGATGGTTTCATATTTCATCAACGCGTCTTTCATTGCATGCAAGATATCCATATTCTCTAGCAGCAATTGTCTGGCACGCTTATAGTTGCGTTCGACAATCTCGCGCACCTCTTCATCAATCAGATGTGCGGTGTCATCAGACATGTGTTTGGCTTTCGCCATTGAGCGCCCCAAAAAGACTTCACCGTCGTCTTCGGCGTATAAAATCGGCCCCAACTTGTCGGAGAAGCCCCATTCGGTCACCATTTTACGCGCAATATTGGTGGCGACTTTAATATCGTTCGAAGCACCGGTCGAAATATTCTCTTCGCCGTAAATCAAGTCTTCCGCCAAACGTCCGGCATATAATGTGGACAATTTACTTTCCAGCTGTTTGTGGCTGATGCTGACCTGATCCCCTTCCGGCAAGAAGAACGTCACCCCCAGCGCACGGCCCCGCGGAATAATCGTCACTTTATGCACCGGATCATGTTCCGGCACCAAATAACCCACAATCGCATGACCTGCTTCATGATATGCCGTCGATTCTTTCTGTTTCTCGGTCATAATCATAGTACGGCGCTCCGGTCCCATATTAATTTTGTCTTTGGCTTTTTCAAACTCCACCATCGTCACAATGCGTTTGTTGGTACGCGCGGCGAAAAGTGCGGCCTCATTGACCAAGTTTGCCAAATCCGCACCGGAATAACCCGGAGTACCGCGTGCAATCACCATCGGATCAACATCCGGCGAAATCGGCACTTTGCGCATATGGACTTTCAAAATATGTTCGCGGCCACGCACGTCAGGCAAGCCGACAGTCACTTGACGGTCAAAACGTCCCGGACGGGTCAATGCCGGATCCAGCACATCCGGACGGTTGGTTGCCGCAATCACGATCACGCCGGAATTGCCCTCGAAACCGTCCATTTCTACCAGCATTTGGTTTAAGGTTTGTTCGCGTTCATCATGTCCGCCGCCTAATCCCGCACCACGTTGGCGACCAACCGCATCAATTTCATCGATAAAAATCAAACAAGGTGCGGCTTTTTTGGCTTGGTCGAACATATCACGCACCCGCGACGCCCCGACCCCGACAAACATTTCTACGAAATCAGAACCAGAAATCGTAAAAAACGGCACTTTGGCTTCGCCGGCAATCGCTTTTGCCAACAAGGTTTTACCGGTTCCCGGCGGCCCGACCATCAAAATCCCTTTCGGAATTTTACCGCCCAATTTTTGGAAGCGGCTCGGATCACGCAAAAAGTCAACCACTTCGCCCACTTCCTCCTTGGCCTCATCACAACCGGCCACATCGGAAAAACGGGTGGTATTCTGTTCTTCGGTCATCATGCGGGCTTTGCTTTTGCCAAAGCTCATCGCTTTGCCGCCACCGCCCTGCATCTGGCGCATGAAGAAGATCCAGACACCGATTAATAACAGCATCGGAAACCATGAAATCAGGATTTGTGAGAATAATCCGCGTTTTTCAGGCGGAGTACCGGAAACCTTGATATTTTTCTTAATCAAATCGTCCAAAATTTTGGCGTCATAAATCGGCATTACCGTTTGATAGCGATCGCCGTTATTTTTGGTCACGGTGATTTGACTCTCATCAAACCGCACTTCGGTCACCTGACTATTACCGACATCGTTTACAAACGTGGTGTAATCCACTCCGCTTCGCGCATCAGGATCGGAATTAAAACTTTGAAACACGGACATCAGGATTACCCCGATCACCGTCCACAAAATTAGGTTTTTTATCATGTCGTTCTTCAAGGCTCGACCTCGTTATTTCCTTGTTTAACAAATCAGTAGCATAGATTACTATAATTTGTAACCCGTTGCCACAATATATACCTCCCGCGAGCGACCACGGGAAGCCTCCGGCTTACGCACTTTTACCACACTGAACAGAGAACGGATCTCTTTCAGGTATTCGTCAAATCCTTCGCCCTGAAAGACTTTGACCACAAAACTGCCTTTGTTGGCCAGCACTTGACGGCACATATCCAACGCCAATTCGACCAAATACATCGCGCGCGGAATATCCACCGACGGCATCCCGCTGAAATTCGGCGCCATATCGGATAATACCACGTCGACCTTACCGTCACCTACCCGTTCCAAGAGCGCGCTTAACACACTTTCTTCACGGAAATCCCCTTGCAGGAAATCCACGCCGGCAATCGGATCCATATCCAAAATATCGCACGCAATCACCCGCCCTTTACTGCCGATCTGCTTGACCACATACTGTGACCAACCGCCCGGCGCTGCGCCCAAATCCACTACCGTCATATTCGGTTTGAACAGACGATCGCTCTGTTGCAGTTCGTCCAGTTTGAAATAGGCACGCGAACGTAATTTTTGTTTATGTGCCTTTTGCACAAAGTGATCTTTAAAATGTTCATTTAACCAGCGGGTTGAGCTGGCAGAACGTTTTTTCTTTCCCATTTTCTCTATCTCTTGAGATAATTACCTAACTCAAGCGGTAATTATGTTAATATGGCACTTAAATTAATAGATTCAAGTCTAAATAATCAATTATTTAAACTTTCTATTGGTTAGATTATACCTACATTTAAAAGGATTTTTTATGGCAATCAGCTTAACCACCAAACAAAAACAATTTTTAAAAGGCCTGGCACACAATTTGAAACCGGTTGTCATGCTTGGCGCGAACGGCTTGACGGAAGGTGTCGTTGCTGAAATCGACAATGCGTTAAACCATCACGAACTGATTAAAGTGAAAATTGCCGGTGCGGAACGCGAAACCAAGCAATTAATCATTGATGCGATTGTACGCGAAACCGCAGCGGCGGCAGTACAATTAATCGGTCACACCTTGGTACTTTACCGTCCAAGCAAAGAACCGAGCATTCGCCTGCCAAAGTAACGAAACATGACCAAAAGTCACGAGATGTGACAAAAAGTGCGGTTTTCACCGCACTTTTTTATTCCTGATACAGCACATCGACAATATCAAACTCCACTCTACCGCCGGGCGTGGTAATCGCAACATTATCATCCACTTCTTTACCGATCAAACCGCGTGCAATCGGTGAGTTGACCGAAATTAAACCGCTCTTGATATCAGCCTCGTCGTCGCCGACGATTTTATAGCTGACCTCGTCTTCCGTGTCGATATTCATCAGCACCACCGTCGCTCCGAAAATCACCTTGCCGTTATTTTTCATCTTGGTGATGTCGATAACCTGACAGTTGGACAGCTTGGCTTCGATATCCTGAATGCGCCCCTCGCAAAAGCCTTGTTGCTCACGCGCCGCATGGTACTCGGCATTCTCTTTCAAATCGCCGTGTTCACGCGCTTCGGCAATCGCCTTGATAATTTCCGGACGACGCACGTTTTTCAAAAAATCCAGCTCTTCTTTTAATTTTTCCGCACCGCGTACGGTCATAGGAATTTGTTTCATAGCTTTCTCACTTTTACAATAAGCATTTTCTACAGACAAAACAAAACCACGGCATAATGCGTTATGCCGTAGTCAAAAAATAATCGGGATTTCGCCGAAAAGCACGATTTACACAGGATGACAATTTGCCCGGAAATAATCGTTTACCTCTTTGGCTGATGGCTCTATTATGGAGATCTTATAAAAAAAGGCAACCTTAAAAATAGCGGTTAAAATCCACACGCATTCGAATTATGAAACTATCCCGACCTTCTTTATTGAGAATATTTGCGTTTTCATTGCTTAACATCACTTTTTTCAGCGGCGGCCCTGCCCAAGCCGCAGTGAATCTCGCAGACTATGTTTCCTACCTGCCGAGCGGCGCCAGTGTCGGCTTTGTCGCGGAAAATTTAAACCGCCAGCAAACGATTGCCGATTACAACCGGCAAACCCTGATGTTGCCTGCCAGCACGCAAAAAGTCTTTACCGCACTTGCCGCCAAATTGGCCTTGGGGGATCAATTCCTGTTTACTACGGATTTGGTCAGCAGTGCAAAAATCGCCGGCAAAACCCTGCAAGGGGATTTGAGCATTCGTTTCAGCGGCGATCCGACATTGCGCAGCGGCCAGCTTTACCAACTGCTGGCCAAACTGAAACAGCAAGGCGTGGATACTATCAAGGGCAATATCATATTGGACACCAGCATTTTTAACAGTCATGACCGCGGTTTGGGCTGGATTTGGAATGATTTGACCATGTGTTTTAACGCACCGCCGTCTGCCGCCAGTATCGACGGCAACTGTTTCTCGGTCGAGCTTAACGCCAGCGGCGCAAACGGTGATTTGGTGCAAGCAACCGTGCCGTCACATTTTCCGGTACAAGTGTTCAGCCAAGTGCGGATCGTATCGGTACAAGAAGCGGGCAATTGTGCCTTCGATGTGGTGGTTAATGATAATAACCGCTACACCCTGAAAGGTTGCATGGCTCGTCAGGCCAAACCGTTCGGCTTAAGCTTTGCCGTGCAAGATACCGATGCCTATGCCATTGCGATTGTCATGAGCCAATTAAAAAAATTGGGAATTAACGTCAACGGTAGCATTCTGTTGGCAATCAAACCGGTTGACGGAAGTGTACTGGCAAGCCATGTTTCCAAGCCGCTGCCGGATTTGCTCAAACAGATGATGAAGAAATCGGACAATCAGATTGCAGACAGCCTGTTCCGCCGTATCGGCTATCAATATTACCGAAAACCGGTTTCATTCCAGCAAAGTGCCACCGCAATGCGGCAAATTTTAAGCAAACGGGCGGGAATTGATTTCGGCAACAGCCAGATCGCCGACGGTTCCGGACTGTCACGACAAAATTTAATCAGTCCGACCGCACTTTTGCAGGCATTGGATTATATCAATGCGCATGAAAGTTCGCTCAATTTATTAGACACCTTCCCCATCGCCGGACACGACGGAACCTTGAGCGGACGCGGTTCGATGGGCGAAGCGCCGCTGGCGAAAAACCTGATCGCCAAAACCGGCGCATTAAAAGGAGTTTATAATCTGGCCGGATTCATGCACAATGCTAAAGGCGAACGTATCGCTTTTGTGCAATTTGTCAACGGCTACTCGACCGGCGATTTAGAGAGCCGCACCAAACGCAGTCCGTTGGTTAATTTTGAAAAAGGCGTGTTTACCGCACTTTATCAAGAACCTTAAATTGAAAATTCAAAAAGGAGAAGTACAATGACAACAGTAACCCTAGGCGGCAATCCAATCGAGGTGAAAGGCGCATTTCCGACGGCCGCAAGCTATGTTGCGGATTTCACGCTGACTGCCACTGATTTGAGTGAAGTCGCATTAAGCAGCTATGCCGGCAAGCGTAAAATCCTCAATATTTTCCCAAGTATCGACACCGGCGTATGCGCCACTTCGGTACGCAAATTCAACCAACAGGCGGCGGATTTGGATAACACGGTTGTGTTGTGTATTTCTGCGGACTTGCCTTTTGCCCAAGCCCGTTTTTGCGGTGCGGAAGGGTTGGAAAATGTCGTCACCTTATCCAGCTTTAGAAACCGCACTTTTGCCGAGGATCTGGGGGTTGCCATTGCCAGCGGACCGTTGAGCGGCTTAACCGCCAGAGCGGTGATCGTGTTAGACCAAGAAAACAAGGTGCTGCACAGCGAATTAGTGCCTGAAATCAAACAAGAACCGGATTATGATGCGGCGTTAAGCGTGCTTTAGTCTGTCAAACGTCGGGTGCAATCTTCTTGCTGCCCGACGATAACATCGCTTATCAAACCACTGACTGCAATAATTGCAGCAACACCTCGCCATACGGCTTGCGCCAGCCTTGTAATATTCGTGGCAATTTCTCTGGCGCCGATTGTTCCAGCCACACCCATTTAATCAATTGATGTAAGACTTTGCGACTGGCCAGATTTTCTTTGGCGATCTCCGGCGGACAAATTTCGCTCAGTTTGTGTTGCAATGCTTTCAAGGTGGTTTTATAGCGTGGTAAAATCGCAATCTGTTCAATGGCTTGCGGATACTGTTCACTTTCGGCTTTTTGCGCCTGCGCGATCAGTTGCAACACCTTTTTGCCATGCCGCCGCACTTCATTCGGGTGAAAGCCTAAATCCAGCAGTTCCGACGTATGCTTAGCCTGCGTTTCGGCGGCTTGATACAGCGCCTGTTCTTTGATCACAAAATTCAGCGCCAAATCCCGCTCCATCGCCACGTTCATGCGCCACTTTGCCAACAGTTTCAGACTGAGTAAACGCTCGTTCTGCAAGCGCCATGCGTTCCCGATTTTTAAATAGGCATTTTCCGGATTGTCCGGCTCGGCGGCGCGTGTTAACAGAAAATCGCACTCCTCCGCAACCGCACTTTGCCACTCCGTTTGCGCCAATAACGGTTGCATTTTGTGGTAAAGCGGCAATAGATACCACACATCGGCAGCGGCATATTGCAGCTGTTGTTCGGATAACGGACGGGCAAGCCAATCGGTACGCGAAGCGCCTTTATCCAATTCCAAACCAAAATAGTGCGCCACCAGCTTGGCAAAACCGGTGGAATTCTGGAAACCGAGAAAATCCGCCATAATCTGGGTGTCAATCATCGGTTTCGGCTGTTGTTGGAAATAGGTCTGAAAGACTTCCAGATCTTCACTGCAAGCGTGCAGGATCTTCAAGACATGATGATCGGCTAAAAGCGCGGTAAAGGGGCTCAAATCGTCGATTGAGAGCGGATCAATCAAACTCAACCGTTCGCCGTCATACAGCTGAATCAATCCCAACTTGGGATAAAAAGTGCGGGTACGGATAAATTCGGTGTCCAGCGCTACCGCACTTTTTTGGCGAGCCTGTTGGCAGACGGTTTGCAGTTGTTTGTTACTATTGATCCAGAGGTAGTCAAGTGGTTGCATTTTGTGATCTCGGTTAATTATCGGGCGTTAATTTCACATAGGAAAAAACATATCAATGAACTGTTTGGGTGGTATACTAACCTCTCGAATCAAAGCAGTACTCAATGCGCCGCCATATAATTTTTATTGGGGTTAAAACTAAGGCCATTGTTGTGCCGAATTCAGCACGCGTAATATTCTGATAGCGGATTCAGTTTCTTGATACACAAGGATATAATTCCTCCAAGCCACTAACTCACGCGTTCCCTCGACTCGTCCAAGTCGTCCCATTTTGGGAAAATCCAACAATTTTTCGGCTTTCATTTCAAGATTATCTTTTACTCGTTGCGCAACTTCTACGCTATCATCAGATATATAATCGACTATTGCCAACAAATCTTCACGCGCCGGTTCTAGCCACACCAAATCAGGCACGATAACGTTTCCTATCAATTAAAGCTTGCACCTCGCCCATCACTTTTTTATGCGGAACGGCGGCACGGGTATCCTCCAGCGCTTCTTTTACTTTATTGCGAAACCAAAGATCATACGCCTCCGGATCCATCGTCAGACCAGCCGGCAAACCGCCCTCTTTGGTAATGCGAGTCAACAAAATACGAACCGCATCCGATATTGTCAAACCAACGGCAGCAAGTTTTTCTGCTGCTTCCACTTTCAATTCATCATCGATCCGCACATGTAACATTGATGTTTGGGCCATCGTTTATTCTCCTATTGCTAAACGGGATCTTATTATGTATCTCAAATGAGATACAATCAAGGGGAAAGTGCGCACGATGTGCTGCATTACACACATCTTATACGTTAGCCCGCTTTGCCAATTCTTCATCTCTAACCGCGCGGCGTAAAATTTTGCCGACATTGCTTTTCGGCAATTCCTCCCTAAACTCAATTTCACGCGGCATTTTATAACCGGTCAAATGTGTGCGGCAATGTTTGCGAAGCTCTTCGGCGGTCAGGGTGTCATCACGTTTCACTACAAAGATTTTCACCGCTTCGCCGGCATTGGCGTCCGGCACGCCGATTGCCACCACTTCCAGTACTTTGTAATTCAACATCACCACGTCTTCGATTTCATTCGGATACACATTAAAGCCGGAAACAATAATCATGTCTTTCTTGCGGTCAACGATTTTCAGGTTTTTATCTTCGCCCATCACCACAATATCACCGGTTGCCAGCCAGCCGTCTTTCAGCACTTCGGCAGTGGCTTCAGGACGCTGCCAATACCCTTGCATCACCTGATCGCCTTTCACCCACAATTCGCCGCGTTCGCCTAGCGCGGCTTCGCTGCCGTCGTCTTTGATAATTTTAATGTCGGTATTCGGAATCGGTACGCCGATATTACCGTTATGCTCGGTTGAATGCGGCGGACAAGCGGCAATCAACGGCGAGCATTCGGTCATGCCGTACCCTTCGATAATATTGGTACCGGTCAGTTTATGCCAGCGATCCGCCACCGCCTGATTAACCGACATTCCGCCGGCAACCGACAATTTTAACTTGGAAAAATCCAGCTCGCGGAAATTTTCATTATTCAGCAAGGCATTAAATAGGGTGTTTACGCCGGTAATCGCCACATAGGGGTGACGGCGCAGCTCTTTGACAAAACCGTTAATATCGCGCGGATTGGTGATCAACACGCCGGTCAAGCCTAATTCAATAAACAACAAGCAATTGATAATCAAGGCAAACGCATGATACAGCGGCAGCGCGATAATGGCTTCACGCACGAGAGAATCTTGCACGAACGGATTGGCAACCCACTTTGCCTGAAAAATATTGGTCAAAATGTTTTTATGGCTTAACATCGCCCCTTTTGCCACGCCGGTCGTGCCGCCGGTATATTGCAGAAAGGCCAAATCTTCAGCAACGACTTGTGGTTTAACGTATTGGCGCATTTTGCCGATACTCAACACTTCGCGAAACGTCACCGCCCCCGGCAATTTATATTTCGGCACCAGCTTTTTGATGTATTTCACCACAAAATTGACCAAATTCCGTTTGCCGAACGACAACTGATCGCCCATACGGGTTAAAATAACGTGTTTCACATCGGTTTCCGCCACGACGCTTTCCAGCGTGGCGGCAAAGTTGGACACCACCACGATCGCCACCGCGCCGCTGTCTTGCAGCTGGTGTTCCAGCTCGCGCGGCGTATAGAGCGGATTGACATTCACCACCACCATGCCGGCACGCAATACGCCGAACAGCGCAATCGGATACTGCAACAAATTCGGCATCATCAACGCCACCCGATCGCCTTTTTTCAGTTTTAACACGTTTTGCAAATAAGCGGCAAAAGCCCGACTGCGCTCCTCCAGTTTGCGGAAAGTCAGCACTTTTCCCATATTGATATAAGCGGCTTGATCAGGTCGTTCACGCACGGTATTTTCAAACATTTCCAACAAAGAGCGGTATTTGTCCGTTTTAATCACGCGCTCGGCACCTTCCGGGTAGTTGTCAAACCAAATTTTTTCCATATTTATTCCTGTTATTATTTATTGTTTTTCTTTATCAGTCTGTTGTTAACGTAATGCGGCACGCGGTTTCCACATCGGAAAGCCGCCCCAAGACCGTCCGTAACGGTATGAATCCCAATAGTCAAACCACTCTTCTTCATCATAATAGTATTCAACCACCTGCTGCCAAATACGATAGTTGTCGGCTTTAATCAGCGGATAAATATAATCCGCCTGATCAATTTTACCGTCGCGTTTGCCGCTCAAAGCCCCTTTTACCGTAATATATTGGTTTTCCAGACTGAGCGGATCGACAAAGCCGTTTAAGATGGCAATAAAACGGCCGTCGCTATGGCTGCCCAGCACCGGCTTGGCGGTAAAACGATCAATGGTCATACTCAATATTTCAACTTCCGTCGTATTATTTTTCAGCACCGCCGCTTTAATCACTTTTCCGCCCAAGCGCACTTGCTGGCATTGACAGTCAAAATCCGCCGTTGCCAATTGCGAATAGCTAATCAGGGCGTTATCGCCGCGATCCAAGCCCTGTGGTGCCAGTTGGCAACCGCTTAACATCGCACTGAGTACCAGCACAATCCAGATAAACTTTTTCATCTCATGCTCCTTAATAGATAGCCGACCATCTCACCCGATTACTCCCGCCCGGGGAGTTTTTTCCAGGTCACTTGATTGCGCAGATACACCGGCTCAATCTCCAGTGCCGTGGAATAATCCTGTTGTTGCCAAGCCAAGCGTGCCAATGGCAACATATACTTCGCCGATGGCAACAGAATATCACATTTATTTAACAACACGGTAGTCTGTTCAAACTGCGGATAAGCCGCCCAGCCGGTACCGACACAGACCGCACTTGGCAAGGACTGTGTCTGCAATTGCCGTAATACCGAATCCGGTGACAAAACCTGTTCGTCAAGCACCGCTTGCCAAGCCGCGTATTCCTGTTGCCCGACAAAGTGCGGTTGGTAGCGTAACCCTGCAAAATAGACTTCGTCCATGCGCGCATCGATCGCCGCCAACACCTGTGTGTGCCCTGCTTGTTGATAGGCGGCTTGTGCCATGGCAGTTAAATTGGAAACCGGAATCACCGGCAAATCCGCCCCTAATGCCAGCCCTTGCGCAATACCACTGCCGATGCGCACGCCGGTAAAACTACCGGGGCCGCGTCCGAATACCAACGCATCAACTTGCTTCAACCCAATGCCCGCCTCCGCCAAAATTTCATCAATCATCGGCAAAATTCGGCGCGTATGCGCTTTCGGACTGAGTTCGTCCTGCGCCAATATTTCACCGTGATGCCACAACGCCACCGAACAGGCTTCGGTTGCCGTATCCAAGGCTAATAAAGTTGTTTTCATAAATAGTGTTGCCTTATTTTTTCTGTAAAAATTCAATTACCCTGTTTAAATCGCGGGTTCGGCCGGCATTCGGCAAACTCTTTAAAAAGGTTTCGCCGTAGGGACGCATCACCAAACGGGAATCGCAGATAATAATCACGCCGCGATCGGTCACGTCACGAATCAGCCGCCCAACGCCTTGCTTCAAACTGATAACCGCACTTGGCAATTGTACCTGATTAAACGGATCACCGCCTTTCAAACGGCAATCCTCAATCCGCGCTTTCAATAGCGGTTCGTCCGGTGCGGTAAACGGCAGCTTATCAATAATCACCAGCGACAGCGCCTCGCCGCGCACATCAACCCCTTCCCAGAAGCTGGAAGTCGCCACCAGTACCGAATGGCTTTCCTGCACGAATTTCTCCAACAACCGCCCTTTCGCCATTTCACCTTGTAACAACACGGACAATTCGCTGTGTTCGCGCAGGTATTCCGCCAAGCCGCGCATCATCATGTAAGAGGTACACAGCACAAAACAGCGCCCCTGGTTGGCTTCGATCACCGGCAATAACATTTCCCCCAAGCGGCTCAATGTCTGTTTTTGATTGCTGGCGGGCAAAAAACGCGGTACGCATAATAATGATTGTTTGGGATAATCAAACGGCGAATGCAACACTTTGCGCTCCCCCCGTTCAATCCCCATGCGCTCGCAGAAAAAATCAAAACTGCCGCCGACTTCCAGCGTCGCCGAGGTGAAAATCCAACCGGCTTTTTGTTGTTTTAGCTGTTCGCCGAATTTATCCGCCACCGTCAACGGGGTCAAATGCAGCCCGAACTGGCGGTTAAAGGTTTCGTACCAATAACAATAACCGGTGATCGCGGTATCTAAAATCCGCTTGAATTGTGTTTGAATGCTCTGGATCCGTTCGAAAATACTGTCCAGTGTTTGCGAACGCCCCAACGCCAGTTTGACCACATCATGCACGAATTCCAGATTTTCCTGCAGGTGTTGCACCGCTCTTTGCACACTGTCGTTGGTCAGCAATTCACGCAAATTCCCTCTTAGGTTGCCGTCTCCCATCATCAGACGAAAATCCTGCACTACCTTTTGCAGGTGATCCGCTGCCGTGCCCAGTTGCTTCAAATCTTTCACTTCGGTGCGGTAACAAAGGTTAATATCGCGGCAGAGATCGAACAGTTGACGCGACGTAATGGATTGGCCGAAATATTGGCTGGCAATATCCGGCAATTGGTGGGCTTCATCAAAAATGATGATTTTGGCATCAGGAATCAGTTCGCCGAAGCCGTTCTCTTTGACCGCCATATCGGCACAAAACAGGTGATGGTTGACCACCACCAAATCTGCGTCCAGCGCTTTTTTGCGTGCTTTCGACACATAGCAGTCGGCATAATTGGGGCAATCGCTGCCCAGACAGCTTTCGGCGGTGCTGGTCAGCTGCGGTAAAATCGGGCTGTCTTCCGCCAAATCGGCACACTCGCTTAAATCGCCGTCGACCGTTGCAGTTTGCCATTTGCGCACCACCGATAATTGCGCCAGCACCGATTTATCGCCGAGCACGCCGTCGGCAATCAGTTTGTCCAAGCGCTCCAAGCACAAATAGTTTGAGCGTCCTTTCAGCAATGCCAACTTGCCGCTGTAGCCCAAGGCGTTTTGAATAGTCGGCAGATCGCGTTTAAACAGTTGATCTTGCAGATTTTTTGAACCGGTGGAAATAATGGTTTTTTGCCCCGACAACATTGCCGGCACCAAATAAGCAAAGGTTTTACCGGTTCCCGTGCTGGCTTCGATCACCAGTTGATCCTGCCGTTCAATCGCTTGCTCCACCGCCTGCGCCATTTCCACTTGTTCGCGACGCGGGCGGAATTGGCGGATGTGACGGCTCAACATTCCGTCATCGGCAAAAGCCGCCGTGACCGTGTGCTCCCGGCTCATCGTTTATCCTTAGAAATCATCTAACACCGCCAGTGCGTCCGCCAATTTTTTCACGGTGAAAACCTGCATCTGCTCAATATTGTATTTCGGTTTGTTGGCAAACGGCACAATCGCACGGCGAAATCCGTGTTTTGCCGCTTCGCTGATCCGCTCTTGCCCGCTGGTGACCGGACGGATTTCGCCGGACAATCCCACTTCGCCGAATACCACCAAATCTTGCGGTAAAGGGCGGTTACGGAAGCTGGAGATCAACGCCAACAATAAGGCTAAATCCGCGCCGGTTTCCGCTACTTTGACACCGCCGACCACATTGACAAACACGTCCTGATCGGACATTTGTACGTTGCCGTGGCGGTGCAACACCGCCAACAGCAACGCCAAGCGGTTCTGCTCCAAACCGACCGCCACCCGCCGCGGATTCGCCAACATCGAATGATCGACCAACGCCTGAATTTCCACCAATAACGGACGGGTTCCTTCCCACAACACCATCACCGAGCTGCCCGAACTTTGTTCTTCGCCACGACTTAAAAAGATTGCCGACGGATTTTTCACTTCGCGCAACCCTTGTTCGGTCATGGCAAACACGCCCAGTTCGTTCACTGCGCCGAAGCGGTTTTTATGGCTGCGCAAAGTGCGGTAGCGCGAATCGGCTTCGCCTTCGAGCAGAATCGAGCAGTCGATACAGTGTTCCAACACTTTCGGCCCTGCCAGCGTGCCGTCTTTGGTGACGTGTCCGACCATAATAATCGCCACCTGTTTGGTTTTGGCATAACGGGTTAAAAACGAAGCGCACTCGCGCACCTGCGCCACACTGCCAGGCGAGGACTGAATATCCGCCAAGTGCATGACTTGAATCGAGTCGATCACAATCACTTTCGGCTTTTCTTGATCGGCAATATTACAAATCTGTTCCACCGAAGTTTCCGACAGCATTCTGAGCTTGTCCGTCGGCAAACCCAAACGGTTGGCACGCATCGCCACCTGTTGCAGCGACTCTTCGCCGGTTACATACAGGGTCGGCATTTGCGCCGCCAAGCTGCACATCACTTGCAATAACAGGGTGCTTTTGCCTGCGCCGGGGTGTCCGCCGATCAGGATCGCACTGCCCGGCACGATCCCGCCGCCCAACACCCGATCCAGCTCGCTGAAACGGCTGCTGAAACGCGGCGTTTCCTGCAAGCTGATTTCCGACAGGGTTTGTACTTTCGCATTGGTTTCACCGGCATAACCGCTGAAACGATCGCCTTTGGCAACGCTGCTGACCAAACGCACTTCGCTGATGGTATTCCACGCTTTGCAGGCGCTGCACTGCCCTTGCCAGCGCACATAATCGGCGCCGCAATCGTTGCAGACATAGGCTTTTTTCGGGGCTTTCGCCATAATGTATGTTATCCTTGCTTAACGCAGCGTCAGTTTGATTAAGGTTAATTGACGTTTCACCAAACTGCCGCGGTGCAATAATTCCAGCAAACGTTGCGCATTCAATGTCGCATCGGTCGCGGTTTGTAAGTCAGTGATCTTTTGCAGTATCCGTTGGTTCAGCTCGATAAATTCCTGTATTGAGTCCTCATCCAGACATATTTTGTGCTGTTTGGCGCTGAGCTGTTGTTGATAAGCCTGCCATATGAGCGATTCCTGCTGTTGATAATAGCGGTATAATACGGAAAATGCCTCTAGTCCGTGCTGTAACTGTTGCTCGCTCAACGCGGCATGTGTCAACAACTCGATATAAGATTCGCTTAAGGTTTGTTCATAGCTCAGTAACTCGCTCAAAACCGCACTTGGATTATCGGCTTGCTGCGCTAACCGCTGTGACAAGGATTGCCATACGCTTTGCCAATCAAAAGCAAGCGGCGGCAAGACACCGGCAAGCTGATAACCGCGCTTAGCCTTACTCACCGCCCCCAAGCGAATACCGTCCGTCAAACTCAAATATTCGACGAAAGTCAACAAGTCGTCAACACTGCCGTGTTTTAATTCGAACTCGGCTTCGCAAATCGGTTCAACTCGATCGCCGGCTTCAATTTCGCCTTGATCAAGCGCTACTTCAATATTGGCGCCGTTACCCAATTCGATCACCCACGCCTGACGTAAAAAATCCGTGCTGAAAATCGGTTTTAATCCGGCTTGTAACTCGTCCAGCGGGCGCTCAAGCTGTAAATCGCCATAGCGGTTTAAACCGTGCAGCTGCGGCACCGCACTTTCCAATTCGACATCATATTCCGGTCGCATATGCAGTCCGCCGATCACTTTACCGTCGGTTTTCAGAGTCAAGATAAACTGTTCGTTTATCGTTCTGACCCGCAATCCCATACGCTGTGACGAAAAAAAATAATCGGGGGTATCATAGTAGCAATTCCCCAACACCTGCTGGGTGTGAGATAAAACCTTAAAACTCGCCATTTCTTTACTTAAAAAAGCTGCAAATGTTTGGTTAACCAAAAGTTTTAATTCTATTTCTGCGCTCATACATCAGTCCTGCTGGTTTTATCGGTGTCTATTCAATATGACAATTTGATTACAATTTAGCAAAAAAGGCTTATTTCTCAAATTAAAATCGTGAGTTATGCGGTACTTTCGGTTATTATGCGACATTATTTCCGTAGGATTCGCTTTCATTCCTGACAAGGCGCATAAGCCCAGACAGTATAAACTGTGCGATAAGCGCCATGCCGTATCGAATGAGAGGGGTTTCCGCCCTATAACTTCAGTTTTATTATTTTATCGTATATTGGAGCTAATGCTATGCCAATCAACAATATCTTGGGACTATTTGCTCAATCCCCGCTCAAACCTTTGCAAAAACACTCAAATAAAGTCAGCGAATGCTGCGATATTTTAGTGCCGTTTTTTGAAGCCACCTTTAATAATGACTGGCAACTGGCGGAAGAACTCCGCAAAAAAATCTCTGAAGCGGAAAAAGAAGCGGATACCCTAAAACGTGAAATCCGTCTGAAACTGCCGCGCGGTCTGTTTATGCCGGTGGAACGCACCGATTTATTGGAATTGGTTACTCAACAAGATAAATTGGCAAACTATGCCAAAGATATCGCCGGACGTGTTATCGGACGCAACCTGTGCATTCCGTCATCATTGCAAATCGAATTTCTGGAGTATTTAAAACGCAGTCTGGATGCAACTCACCAAGCCTCTTTGGTTATCGAAGAAATGGATGAATTGCTGGAAACCGGCTTTAAAGGACGCGAATTGAATTTTGTCAATAAAATGATTAACGAGCTGGATTCCATCGAAGATGATACCGACCACCAGCAAATTTTATTACGCCGCCAACTGTTGGAAATTGAAGATCAATACAAACCGGTTGATGTGATTTTCTTATATAAAATTTTGGAGTGGATCGGCGTCTTGGCGGATCAGGCTCAGCGTGTCGGTTCGCGTATCGAATTAATGTTGGCCCGTTCTTAATCCCATACCCAAAACAACAATAACAAAGGATCTTGTATGGAATTTATTGCACAATACGGTAATACCGTTGTAATTATCACTGCGATTGCCGGTTTGTTGATGGCTTTCGGTATCGGTGCCAATGACGTCTCCAATGCGATGGGAACCTCGGTCGGTTCCGGCACCATCACCGCTAAACAAGCTATTTTAATCGCTATGATTTTTGAATTTGCCGGCGCTTATCTGGCCGGTGGCGAAGTGACGGAAACCATTAAGAGCGGTATTATCGATCCCAGCTTGTTTGCCGATGTTCCCGAAGTTTTGATTCTGGGTATGATGTCGGCGCTGTTTTCCGCCGGCGCTTGGTTGCTAATCGCTTCTTACATGGGCTGGCCGGTTTCGACCACTCATTCGATTATCGGCGCCATTATCGGTTTCGCCTGCGTCACCATCGGGCCGCACACTGTCGACTGGGGATCGGTCAAGGGCATTGTCGGCAGCTGGTTTATCACTCCGATTATTTCCGGCATCGTAGCCTATACCATTTTTATCAGCACCCAACGCCTGATTTTCGATACCGACAATCCGATGGATAATGCCAAAAAATGGGGGCCTTTTTATATGGGGCTGACCAGCTTTATCCTGAGTATCGTCACCATGACCAAAGGCTTAAAACACGTCGGCTTACATCTCAGCGGCATGGAAACTTTTTTAATTTCACTGGCGATAAGTGCGGTTTCGATTATTTTCTGCTATTTCTACTTCCGCAGCGAAGCCTTTAAAAACCGCGTTCAAGGCGGTGCATTCGGCGGCGTGGAAAAAGTCTTCAGTATTCTTATGCTGCTCACCGCCTGTTCCATGGCATTCGCCCACGGTTCAAACGATGTCGCCAATGCGATCGGGCCATTGTCGGCAGTGGTTTCAATCGTTGATCACGGCGGCGTAATCAGCAGCAAAACCGCACTTGCCTGGTGGATTTTACCATTGGGAGCGCTGGGTATCGTCATCGGTTTAGCCGTTATGGGCTATCGGGTTATGGGAACGATCGGCGGCGGGATCACCGATTTGACGCCGAGCCGCGGCTTCTCAGCCGAATTTGCCTGTGCGATTACCGTAGTGATTGCGTCCGGTACCGGCCTGCCGATTTCAACCACCCAGACATTGGTCGGCGCCGTGCTCGGTGTCGGTTTTGCACGCGGTATCGCCGCCCTTAACTTGAATGTAATCCGTAATATTTTTGCCTCTTGGGTGGTCACTTTGCCAGCCGGAGCAATCTTTGCTATTATCTTCTACTACATTTTAGACGCTATTTTTATTTGACCTTTTTTCTCAAACATCAGGGCAAATAACAGCCAACAAAGCAAGGCGGGGCACTATCTCCCCGCCTGCCATTCAAAAGCAATATGCAAAAAAATAGCGCTCAAAACAGATATCCGCTGTCAATTAATTGGTATAAGCATGAAAAAACTACTTAAAGCCGTTTTGCTCGGCACCTTCCTGACCGTTGCCGCACAAAGCGCCAGCGCCGAAGAAATCCGCTATGTCACCGAAGATCTCAGTACCTATCTGCGTCGTGGTGCCGGTGACGATTACCGTATCTCCGGTTCTATCAAATCCGGAGAAAAAGTGACGGTGTTAAGCCAAAAAGACAAATATAGCCAAATTCGCGATAGCCGCAACCGTGAAGCCTGGATTTTGACCAGTGAGCTGAGTAGGGAAGCCGGCAGTAAAGAGCAGATTCCCGCACTGAAAAACCAAATCCAAGAATTAAGCCTGAAACTTAACCGCATTGATGAAGAATGGCAGCAACGGGTTGCCGAAACGCAACGCCGCTCCCGTCAGGCAGAGGTGCAAAGCAGCCAGTTACTGGAACAAAACACCCAGCTGAAACGCCAACTGGAAATCAGTACCAATAAAAATAAAGAGTATGAAGCCCTGCTGAGCGCCGAAAAACAGGAGATTATCATCCGCTGGTTTATTTATGGCGGCTCGGTGATGCTGGTCGGGTTGCTGCTCGGCTTGATTCTGCCGAACATTCTTCCGCGCCGCCGTCGCCGTGACGGTTGGTCTTAAATTTTTGCTTTAACGGTGTTTCGATGATCACAAACCAACCGCACTTTGACGTTTACCTCGTCGGTGGCGCTGTGCGCGATCAACTGCTCGGCTTAACGGTTAAAGATCGCGATTGGGTTGTGGTCGGCGCAACGCCGCAACAACTATTAGCACAAGGTTATCAGCAAGTCGGACAAGACTTTCCGGTCTTCCTGCATCCGCAAAGCCACGAAGAATACGCCCTCGCCCGCACTGAACGCAAGCGCGGTCACGGCTACCAAGGTTTTGCGGTCGATTTCACTCCCGATATCAGTTTGGAACAGGATCTACTGCGACGGGATTTAACCATCAACGCCATTGCCCAACGCCAAGACGGGGAATTGATCGATCCTTACCACGGCATTCAGGATCTGCAAAACCGCACTTTGCGTCATGTCTCCCCTGCTTTTGCCGAAGATCCGTTGCGCGTGTTACGCGTTGCCCGTTTTCATGCCCGTTTTGCCCATCTGGGTTTTAAGGTTGCCGCCGAAACCCTGCAACTGATGCGGCAGCTCACCGCAAGCGGCGAATTGGCACATCTCACGCCGGAACGGGTCTGGCTGGAAACGGAAAAGGCGTTAACCACCGATTCGCCTCAGGTTTATTTCCAAACTTTACGCAACTGCGGAGCGCTAGCCGTGCTGTTTCCTGAAATTGAGGCACTGTTCGGCGTGCCGAATCCGCCGCAACATCACCCTGAAATCGACAGCGGAATCCATACCTTAATGGTGCTGCAACAAGCGGCTAAACTGACTGACAAACAAGCAAACGCAGCCATGATCCGCTTTGCCGCACTATGCCACGATTTAGGCAAAGCCCGCACCTCGCCGGCTAACTGGCCTCATCATTACGGCCACGAAGCACTCGGCGTGCAGCCGACAACGGCGTTATGCCACCGCTTAAAAGTCCCAAATTCCTATCAGCAATTGGCATTGTTGAGCTGCCGTTATCATAGCCATATTCACCGCATTCAAGAGCTGAAAGCCAGTACCGTGGTGCGCCTGTTTGACAGTTTGGACGTATGGCGCAAACCCGAACATCTGCAAGCGCTGATCACCGTATGTATCGCCGATACGCGCGGCCGTTTGGGCTTTGAACACAGCGACTATCCGCAAGCGGATTGGGCAATGGCGTTTTATCAAAGTGCGGTTTCCGTCGATGTGCAGCAAATCATCGCCGCCGGTTATCAAAAACAGCAAATTCGCGAGCAATTGACCTTGCAGCGGATTGCAGCGGTTAAACAGAAAAAAATGGCGTTGCATACCCTGCTTCCATCGGCTTAATTAAGCTGAAGAATGCACACTATTCCACGATCAATTGTAGCGAATGCCCACCGCACTTAATATATAGCGATTTTTAGTAACTTTTGTTATATTGGCTTCTGTCATGAGTTATTATCGAGGTCAACCATGGATATCCAAAGCAGAAAAATAGCGTTTGTGCAAGAATTCCTAAAATTACAAAATGAGGAGCTTATTTCTCAATTTGAAGCTTTGCTCGTACATGAAAAATCCGCCGCCGACACAGCAAGCGATCTCCAACCGATGAGCCTAGACGTATTTAATCATAGAATTAATAAATCCATGGCAGAAGCTAAAAACGGACAATTAACCTCAAACGCAGATTTAGTGGTAGAAATTGAAAAATGGCTTTAAAAGTATATTGGACCGATTTCGCGAAAAACGAATTAAAACAGATCATTCTCTATTATAAAAGCCATGCCGACACGCAAATCGCTAAAAATATCGCGAGAAAAATCACGGATTCCGCCAAAAAGCTGGGGGATTTCCCTCAACTTGGCAGTCTTGAACCGCTGTTAAGTCGGCACAGCGACGGCAAAGAAAAAAATTTTCGTTATATTATCAGCACAAACTATAAGATTATTTATTTCATCAATTCTAGTAAAAATCAAATTGAAATCATTGATATATTTGCCACCAAACAAAACCCTGAAAAATTAGCCCGTTATACATTCACCTAATTCTGTACATTCAACTCAAATTCCACCACCAACGGATTATGATCCGAAGCGGTTGTTTGTTCGCTATAGGCACTTAACACTTGAATATCGCGCACAAAAATATGATCGAGCGGATTGCCCATAAAATTCATGCGCACATCGGGTGTGAACCGCACTTCGCTCAGTGCGTATTGCTGCGCCAGCTCTTGAATCAAGCTTAGGCGTTTACTGTTCCAACTGTTGAAATCGCCGGCTAAAATAATCGGGCCTTGATGTTGGCTGACCAAACGGAACATCTCCCTTAACTGGTTGCGGTAGTTTTGCGGATTCCACTCAAAATTCACCAAATGCAGGTTGATGATCAGCAAAGTGCGGTCTGCCGCCAGCGGATAAACCGCCGCTTGTGCGATTTTCGGAATGCGGATCCAAGGTTCGTTTTCACTGCCGACGCAATAGCGCTGCGGCAGATAATTCGCCAGCAACATCACGCCCGACATATCGCCGTGATAGGCAAAAGTGCCGGCTTGTATGCCGTACCACGTTTTGTCGTCGGCTAAAAAGTGCGGTATTTGGTTTTGCACCGTCGCTTCTTGCAGCAACAAAAAATCCGCTTGCTGCGAATATTGCTCGATTTTTTGTTGCCAACCGGCATCTTGCCCTTTATGCAGATTCCAAACCACCAGCTGAAACCGCGCTTTTAGCGCAACTTCCGCGCGAAGCGGCGCTTGATGGTTAAAACAAACCGTGTTGGCGGAAAGTGCGGTCTGTTGATAAGCCGACGGCGGCAAATTGAACGTTTCGATTTTCGCTTGGGCAAAAATCTCTAAAAAACTGAGGCGGTAAAGCGCAACGCTCAACAGCAATGCTAAAAACACGCTGCCGTATAAGCAAAAACGCGATAATTTTTTCATTCTATCCCCTAACGTCGGAAAAATCTTGATGAAGCACAATATAACACTTTACATCTAATCCTCGAATTGTTTTAATTTGCACTACTTTTTCCGCTTATAAGCCGTTTCATTTTGCTTGAGGTTTTCTGCTATGGGTATTTATACCTACATCTGTTTTCTGTCTGCGCTCTCTATTTTAATTGGTTTTATCACCAGCAAAATCAGCGCGCGGATTCAATCTACCATTGCGATCAGTGCTGCGGCCATGGTCGGTTCCCTGTTTTTATTGATTAGCGGAACATTCGGTTGGTTCAGTATCGAAAACATTGCCACCGGCATTATGCAGCAGATTGATTTTAAAAGTTTTTTACTAAACGGGATTTTGGGATTCCTACTGTTTGCCGGCGCGCTGGGCATCAAATTACCGATTCTGAAAGATCAAAAATGGGAAATCACGGTGTTCGCGCTGTTTTCCACGCTGGCTTCGACCTTTATTATCGGCGGCTTAATCTATTTAGCCGCACAGTTGATCGGGCTGCCGATTCATTTTATTTACTGCGTGCTGTTCGGTTCGTTAATCTCGCCGACCGACCCGATTGCAGTCTTGGCGATAATTAAAAACCTGCGTGCGCCGAAACGCTTATCCATGCAAGTGGAAGGCGAATCCTTGTTTAACGATGGGGTCGGCTTGGTGGTTTTCGTCACGATTTTTACCGTCGCTTTCGGCGGGGTAGAGCCGACTGTCGGCGGAATTTTCGAGCTGTTTATACATGAAGCCGTCGGCGGTATTATTTTCGGATTTATCTTGGGACTAGCCGCCCACCTGCTGATTTCCGCCACCGATGACGGCAGCATGGAAATTCTGCTCACTCTGACCATTCCGACCGCCGGCTTTATTTTGGCCAATACCTTGGGCGTTTCCGGTGCTTTGGCAATGGTCATTTCCGGCATTATGGTCGGCAACTGGACCCGCACCAAAGGCTTCTCGGAGCAAAGCCAACGCTATTTGGATCACTTCTGGGAGATGATCGATCACTTCTTAAACTCACTGCTATTCCTGTTAATCGGTTTGGCATTGCTGCTAATCAACGTTTCTTGGCAGAGTTTTATCCTGATGTTGTTGGCGATTCCTGTCTGCCTGTTTGCGCGCTACGCCAGCCTGTGGATTCCCTATACCCTCTTTACCCGTTTCCGCACCTACAACCCTTACACCTTAAAAATCATGACCTGGGGCGGACTACGCGGCGGTTTGGCACTGGCAATGGCACTGTCGATTCCTGCACAAACCGCTATGATCGGCGATACCAATCTGGACGTGCGCGATGTCATTTTGGTTATGACTTATGCCGTGGTGATGTTCTCTATTTTGGTACAGGGGTTGACGATTGAGAAAATGATTCAACAAGCCAAAAAAGTCGATCCGAACAAAGAGGATTATCTCCGTCCGACGGCTGAAACCAAAGCGCGCAAAAATGATGACTTAAACGCTTATCTGTCGAAATAGCGCGCTATGTCAGGAAATATCTCAGAGAATATGTCAGAAAACAGTATCCCGACGCCAACCGCGCCGCGTTTCGTGCATTTGCAGGTGCACAGCGATTTTTCGATGATCGACGGGCTGGCAAAAGTCAAACCGTTAATCAAAACCTGCGCCGCGCAACAAATGGTGGCGATGGCGCTGACCGATTTCAGCAACTTCTGCGGCTTGGTCAAATTTTACGGCGAAGCCCTGTCCAACGGGATTAAACCGATTATCGGCGTCGATGTGTTGGTACAGAATGAAAGCGGCGGCGAGCCGTTCTCATTGACGCTACTGGCAAAAAACAATACCGGTTATCAAAACATTACCCTGTTGATCTCCCAAGCCTATCAACGCGGTTACATGGATAAGCCGATTGTTGATCAGCAATGGTTGATCGCACGCCGCGACGGCATTATTATTTTATCCGGCGGTCGCAACGGTGACGTGGGTAAATATCTGCTGAAACAACAACTTGATAACGCCAAAACCGCACTTTCGTTTTACCGGCAGTATTTTGCCGATCACTACTACCTGAGTTTAACCCGCACCGGCCGCAGCGACGAAGAAAACTATATCCAAGCGGCACTCGGCTTGGCGCAAGAGTACAATCTGCCGGTGGTGGCGACCAATGAGGTCTGCTTCCTCACTCCCGAAGATTTTGACGCGCATGAAATTCGGGTGGCGATTCACGACAGTTTTACCCTCGACGATCCGAAGCGGCCGCAACACTACAGTGCGCAACAATATTTCCGTTCCGAACAGGAAATGTGCGAGCTGTTCAGCGATATTCCCGCAGCGATTGAAAACACCCTGCTGATTGCACAACGCTGTAATGTCACCATTAATTTGGGCGAATATTTCCTACCGCAATTCCCGACCGGCGATCTCAGCACCGAAGATTATTTGGTCAAACGCTCCGAAGAGGGGCTGGAAGAGCGGTTGTTAACACTGTTTCCCGATCCGGAAGTACGCAAACAACGCCGCCCCGAATATGACGAACGCTTGAAAATCGAGTTAGACGTGATCAATCAAATGGGCTTTCCCGGCTACTTTTTGATCGTAATGGAATTTATCCAGTGGTCGAAAGACAACGATATTCCGGTCGGACCGGGGCGTGGTTCCGGCGCCGGCTCGCTGGTGGCTTACGCCTTAAAAATCACCGATCTGGATCCGCTCGAGTTTGATCTGCTGTTCGAACGTTTTCTGAATCCGGAACGGGTTTCCATGCCCGATTTTGACGTGGACTTCTGCATGGACGGGCGCGATCGCGTGATCGAACACGTCGCCGAAATGTATGGACGCGGTGCCGTTTCGCAAATCATCACCTTTGGTACGATGGCCGCCAAAGCGGTGATCCGTGATGTGGGACGCGCACTCAGCCACCCTTACGGTTTTGTTGATCGGATAGCAAAATTGATTCCGCCGACACCGGGCATGACCTTGGCGAAAGCTTTTGAAGAAGAGCCGATGTTGGATCAAATTTACAACAACGACGAAGAAGTCAAAGCGTTGATCGACATGGCTCGCAAACTGGAAGGCGTAACCCGTAATGCCGGCAAACACGCCGGCGGCGTGGTGATCTCACCGACCTCGATCACCGATTTTTCACCGCTCTATTGCGATCCGGAAGGTTTGCACCCTGTCACCCATTTCGATAAAAACGATGTGGAATACGCCGGCTTGGTCAAATTCGACTTCTTGGGATTGCGCACCCTGACCATCATCAAATGGGCGGTCGATATGATTAACGCGCGCTTGCAAAAAGAGGGCAAGCCGCCGATTAATATCGATCGTATTCCGTTGGACGATCAAAAAGCCTTTGAGGTATTGCTGAAAGCCGAAACGACCGCGGTGTTCCAGTTGGAATCGCGCGGTATGAAAGATTTGATCAAACGGCTGAAACCGGACTGTTTCGAAGATATTATCGCGTTGGTGGCGCTGTTCCGCCCGGGTCCGCTGCAATCCGGCATGGTGGATAACTTTATCCGGCGCAAACACGGCGAAGAGGAGATCTCCTATCCTGATGCAGAGTACCAACACGAATCGCTCAAACCGATTTTAGAACCGACCTACGGCATTATTTTGTATCAGGAACAGGTGATGCAAATCGCCCAAGTATTGGCCGGTTATACCCTAGGCGGCGCCGATCTCTTGCGCCGCGCCATGGGGAAAAAGAAACCGGAGGAGATGGCGAAACAGCGCTCGGTATTTAAAGAGGGTTCAATCAACAATAATGTTGACGGCGAACTGTCGATGAAAATTTTCGACTTGGTAGAAAAATTCGCCGGTTACGGTTTCAACAAATCCCACTCCGCCGCCTATGCGTTGGTGTCTTACCAAACGCTATGGCTGAAAGCGCACTATCCGGCGGAATTTATGGCAGCGGTGATGACCTCCGAGATGGACAACACCGATAAAATCGTCGGTTTTTACGATGAGTGCCTGCGCATGGGCTTGACCGTCACCCCGCCGGATATCAACAACGGTCACCACCGTTTTAGTGTCAACGAAAAGGGCGAAATCGTTTATGGTATCGGCGCTATCAAAGGCGTGGGCGAAGGTCCGATCAACGCCATTATCGAAGCCCGCGATCAAGGCGGGCGTTTTAAAGATCTGTTCGATCTCTGCGCGCGGGTCGATCTGAAAAAAATCAACCGCCGTACGTTCGACAGCCTGATTATGTCCGGCGCTTTTGATAAATTAGGGCCGCACCGCGCCGCACTGGCGAAAAATTTACAAGATGCGCTCAAAGCCTCCGATCAGCACGCCAAAGACGAAGAAAACGGGCAAGTGGATATGTTCGGCGTGTTAACCGAAGCGCCCGAAGCGGTGGAAATCGCCTACGCCAATACGCCGAAATGGTCAGAAAAAACCATTTTGGACGGCGAACGGGAAACGCTCGGGCTCTATTTAAGCAGCCACCCGATCAGCCGCTATTTAAAAGAGCTGTCACACTACAGTTCACACCGTATCAACGAACTACAACCCAACTATCGCGGACAAATCAGCACCGCCTGTGGTTTAATCGTCAATTCGCGGATTGCCGTAACCAAAAAAGGCAACCGTTTGGGGATTATTACCCTCGACGATCGCTCCGGACGTTTAGATGCGACGCTGTTCAGCGATGCGCTGCAAAATTACGGCGAATATCTGGAAAAAGATCAGATCGTGATTATCAGCGGTCAAGTCAGCCATGATGACTTCACCCAAGGCCTGAAAATGAACGTGCGCGAACTGCTGCCGCTCGATCAGGCACGCAGCCGTTATGCTAAAAGTTTAGCGATCTGCCTGACCCAAGAGCAAATCACACCGCACTTTCTACGCCAATTTAAACACATTCTCAATCCCTATAGCGGCGGTGTCATGCCGGTGCATATCTACTACCAAAGCCCGCAAGGGCGGGCTTTACTCAGATTAGGTACGCAGTGGCGGATTCAACCGCACGACAATTTGCTTGATCAATTAACCGATATGCTCGGTGAAAATCAGGTAGAATTAGAGTTTGAATGATTTTTTAAAGAAAAAAATGCCACAAGCTGAGAAATAGCTTAAAATGAGCGAATTATTTTACAGCCCTTAACTTATTGACCAAGCAGGAACCAGCATGAGCCAAGAATTTTTAGATTTTGAATTACCGATTGCCGAACTGGAAGCGAAGATTGAATCATTACGCTCTGTTACTCAACAGGATGACAAAATCAATCTTGACGATGAGATTAAACGCTTGCGCAAAAAAAGCGCCGAATTAACCAAAAAAACGTTTGCTAACCTTGATGCCTGGCAAGTTTCCAAAATGGCACGCCATCCGCAGCGCCCTTATACGCTGGATTATATCGAACATATTTTCACCGATTTTGAAGAATTGGCAGGTGATCGCGCCTTTGCCGACGACAAAGCCATCGTCGGCGGCATTGCCCGTTTGGACGGTAAACCGGTGATGATTATCGGCCATCAGAAAGGCCGTACCGTGAAAGAGAAAGTGAAACGCAACTTCGGAATGCCGGCGCCGGAAGGCTATCGCAAAGCCTTGCGCCTAATGCAGCTGGCAGAACGTTTTGGCATGCCGATTATCACCTTTATCGACACACCGGGTGCTTATCCGGGCGTCGGTGCGGAAGAGCGCGGTCAATCGGAAGCAATCGCCCGCAATCTGCGCGAAATGTCGAGCTTAAAAGTGCCGGTGATTTGCACCGTCATCGGTGAAGGCGGTTCCGGTGGCGCGTTGGCGATCGGTGTCGGCGATAAAGTCAACATGCTGCAATACAGCACCTATTCGGTGATTTCGCCGGAAGGTTGCGCTTCTATTTTATGGAAAAGTGCGGATAAAGCCCCACTTGCCGCCGAAGCGATGGGGATCACCGCCAAACGCTTGCAAGAACTGAAATTGATCGACAATATTATCGCCGAACCGTTAGGCGGGGCGCACCGTGATGTGCCGTTAATGGCAAACAACCTGAAGCAACGGCTGCTGAACGATCTGCAAGACCTTGAATCGCTTGATCAAGCATCTCTGCTGGATCGCCGTTACCAACGCTTAATGGGCTACGGCTACTGCTGATTTATCCCTAACCGCACTTTGCCTAAAAAATCAAACCATAAGTGCGGTTTCTTTTTCACGCTTTTCCGAGTTATCAAGGTTTATAAAAATGAAAAATGTTCTCTCCATTCAATCCCATGTTGTATACGGCTATGCTGGCAATAAAGCGGCGGTTTTGCCGATGCAATTATTGGGCGTTGATGTTTGGCCGTTAAATACCGTGCAGTTTTCCAATCACACCCAATATCAAAAATGGAAAGGCATGGTCATTCCAAAAGAGCAAATTGCTGAAATCACACAAGGGATTGCGGATATTGACGCACTGCATGAATGTGATGCGGTGCTTTCCGGCTATATCGGCGCTGCCGAACAAGGACAAGAGATTTTAAATACCGTCAAACGGATTAAAAGTTTAAATCTGAATGCGATCTATTTTTGCGATCCGGTGATGGGTCATCCCGACAAAGGGTGTATCGTCGCCCCTGGTGTCGCCGAATTTTTGGTTGAGCACGCTCTGCCTGCCGCCGATTTGCTCGCGCCTAACTTAGTCGAATTACGCGAATTAACCGGCTTGCCTGTTGAAAATTTTAACCAAGCCCTTGATGCAATAAAATTTTTATTGGCAAAAGGTGTGAAAAAAGTGCTGGTCAAACATTTAAGTAAAGTCGGCAAAGAAGCAGATAAATTTGAAATGGTGTTGGCAACGCAAGCAGGAATTTGGCATATCAGCCGTCCGTTACACGAATTTGTCGGGCGTGATCCGGTCGGCGTCGGCGATTTAACCAGCGGTGTGTTTTTGGCAAATCTGTTAAACGGCAAATCCGATCTAGAGGCGTTTGAACACACAGCGAATGCCGTGAATGATGTAATGAGCGCAACCCAACAAAGCGGCAAATACGAACTGCAAATCGTTGCCGCCCGTCATTTGATTATGCAACCGCAAAGTCAATATAAAGCCGTAAAAATTGCTTGATTAAGCTATATAAGGGCGGAGATACCGCCCGCTAAACACTTAGATCTTTAACAGGTGGGGCTAATGTTCGATTTTCTCGCTCAATTACACCGCACTTTGCTGCAACAGCAAATCAGCCAAGCCTCATTTCTGCTGGCTTACAGCGGCGGCTTGGATTCCAGCGCACTACTATCCCTTTTCGCACGTCTCAAACAACAGCTGCCGCAGCTCAAATTACGCGCTATTCATGTTCATCACGGCTTAAGCCCCCACGCTGACCACTGGGCGCAACATTGCCGCCGGCAATGTCAGCGATACGATATTCCTTTAATCGTCGAAAAAGTGCGGTTAAGCAATCAAAAAGGTATCGAAGATGCCGCCAGATCGGCCCGTTACTATGCCTTTAAACAACATCTGAAACCACATGAAATTTTAGTAACCGCCCATCATCTGAACGATCAAAGCGAAACCCTGCTGCTGGCACTAAAGCGCGGCAGTGGGATTAAAGGTCTCGCGGCTATGCAAGTGCGCTCAGAGCTATGGCAGATTCCGATTTTTCGTCCGTTGTTGGATTATTCTCGTGATCAGCTGCTGGATTATGCGCAAACTGAGGGGCTAAGTTGGATTGAAGATGAAAGCAATCAAGATAACCGCTACGATCGCAATTTCCTACGCAATCACATTTTGCCGCCGCTACGCGAACGCTGGCCACAAATTGACCGCACTTTGCAGCGCTCGGCACAGCACTGTTTTGAACAATACCAATTATTGCAAGAGCTGCTGCTGCCGGTGTTTGAACAGCACTATTGTGCCACTGACCGCACTTTAAATATCAGTGGCTTTACCAAGTATTCCCGACATAAACAGGCTTTTTTACTGCGCCTGTGGTTAGAAAAGAATGCTCTTGCCATGCCTTCGCAAAGACAATTGTCACAATTAATCGAACAAGTTATTTCTGCCGCACAGGGCAAACAACCGCAATTACGCTTGGAAAACAGCATTATCCGCCGTTATCAGCAGCGTCTTTATCTCACGCCAAACTACGCTGATATTTCCCGGCAGATCATCAAGGTGGTTTTTGAACAGGAAATTCCACTGCCCGATAATCTAGGCAACCTCTTTTTTCAATTAAAAACAACGCATATAGTCGTTATTTGGCAAAAAACAAGCGGTACTGTAAAACACACTCTCCCGCTTCCAAACAGGGATCAATCCATTCAAATCCGTTTTCACTATTCCGGCAAAGTACGGCTAGCCCGCAATCGAGCCAACACTGACATTAAAAAAGTTTGGCAACATTTTGCTATTCCACCTTGGCAACGCTCGCGTATTCCGCTCGTGTTTTACGCAGAAAATCTTATCTGTGCATTAGGTGCTTTCGTTGCAGCCGGAAAATAAAATGCAGTATAACTTTTTTATACTATTCTAAATTTTGATGATGTTGATTCGTAAAAACTCGGATTATCCTCTCCGCGCAAAACTTTTATTAACAATGTTTCTAAAAAGTAAGCCGTACCTGCCTTTTTATTTTCCCTTTCCACCTCTCTTCGAGGTGGTTTTTTATGCCTGTAAAAAAGAATAAGGAACATACTTTTCTTCAAAGGACTGTCAACCGCGCTTTGAAAATAATTTTCGATCTAAAGTGCGGTATGCCTGCAATTTAAAAGTTCAGTCAACCGCACTTTCTCTGACATGTTCTTAATCCGCACCCGCCAAATGCAAAAAACCCTTAGCATCACTACTAAGGGCTCTTGTTCTATTCAATAATATCCGGCGGTGTCCTACTCTCACATGGGGAGACCCCACACTACCATCGGCGTTACGGCATTTCACTTCTGAGTTCGGCATGGAATCAGGTGGGNCTACCGCACTATCGCCGCCGGAATAATTCGGCTTGATTGTCTTTGTTTCTTCTGTTCTTTATTTTTTATTCTTTCAGCTTTTCTTTTGCTGTTAGTCATATTCGGTCACAAGCTAATCTGATTC
>NZ_FWWV01000012.1 GCF_900176075.1 Pasteurella testudinis DSM 23072 | reverse complement strand
CCGGGATGCCGCGCTCAAAAGGTAAATATTGACGCAACCACGCCAAATGATATTCCCCGAACCGTTTAATGTCCGTCCAACCTTCCGCACCGGAAATGACGGCGCTCATGGTCAGAAAAATGATTTCAAGAAAAGGATATTTTTGGTTGATATCTTTACGCGGGTCTTCCAATTGACCGAAAAAGCGGAATAAGTCCATGACGTTACCTTGTATTTTAACGTATTAAAGGCTTATTAGATCATATTTTGAGGAAAAGTGCGATCTTGCCCTGTTTGCCGCATGACTATCTGTTGTGTTCAACGTCGCTTTGATATACACTATTGTCCCGTCCTGATAAGAAGAATTTCTTATTCTACTTCTTGCAATCTCATTTCATTACATATTGGATTTCAAATGGCTACCAATTATATTTTTGTGACGGGCGGTGTGGTATCTTCCCTCGGTAAAGGTATTGCAGCGGCATCTCTCGCGGCAATTTTAGAAGCGCGTGGCTTAAATGTCACGATGATGAAACTTGACCCTTATATCAACGTCGATCCGGGCACAATGAGCCCGATTCAGCACGGCGAAGTGTTCGTGACCCAAGACGGTGCCGAAACCGATTTGGATTTGGGTCATTACGAGCGCTTTATCCGCACCAAAATGACCAAACGCAACAATTTCACCACCGGTAAAATCTACTCCGAAGTGCTGCGCAAAGAGCGGCGCGGCGACTATTTGGGCGCGACCATTCAAGTGATTCCGCATATCACCAACGAGATCAAAGCACGGGTGATTGACGGTGCAGCCGATCATGATGTGGCGATTGTCGAAGTCGGCGGCACGGTCGGCGATATCGAATCGTTACCGTTTTTGGAAGCCTTGCGTCAGCTGGCGGTGCAGGTCGGACGCGAGCGCACGCTGTTTATGCACCTGACGTTGGTGCCGTATATCGCCGCCGCCGGCGAATTAAAAACCAAACCGACCCAACACTCGGTGAAAGAGTTACTCTCGATCGGGATTCAGCCGGATATTCTGATTTGCCGTTCTGATCGCAGCATTCCCGCCAACGAACGCGCGAAGATTGCCCTGTTCTGTAACGTGCCGGAAAAAGCGGTGGTGTCACTGAAAGACGTCAGCTCGATTTACCAAATTCCGGCGATGTTGAAATCACAAGGCTTAGATGATTATATTTGCCAACGTTTCCATTTCGACTGTCCGGAAGCGGATCTCAGCGAATGGGAACAAGTGTTATACCGTGAAAGCAATCCGAGCAACGGCGATGTCACCATCGGTATGGTCGGCAAATATATCGAACTGCCGGACGCATATAAATCGGTGAATGAAGCCTTGAAACACGCCGGTCTCAGCAACCGTTTAAGCGTGCATATCAAATATATCGACTCGCAAGACATTGAATCGAAAGGTACGGATCTACTGAAAGGCTTGGACGGCATTTTAGTGCCGGGCGGCTTCGGCTATCGCGGTGTCGAAGGCAAAATCATGACCGCACAATATGCCCGTGAAAACAATATTCCGTATTTGGGCATCTGTTTGGGTATGCAGGTGGCGCTGATCGAATATGCGCGTAATGTTGCCGGTTTAAGCCATGCCAACTCCACCGAATTCGACAAAAACACGCCGTATCCGGTAGTCGGGCTGATCACCGAATGGCAAGACGCCACCGGCAATGTCGAAACCCGCAGCGAAAGCTCCGATTTGGGCGGCACCATGCGCTTGGGAGCACAGCAGTGTCATCTGATCGAAGGCACCAAAGCGCGTGAAGTGTACGCAGCGGAAACCATCGAAGAACGCCACCGCCATCGCTATGAAGTCAACAATAACCTGTTGCCGCAAATCGAAGCGGTAGGGCTGAAAGTCAGCGGTTTGTCGGCGGACAAAAAGCTGGTAGAAATCATCGAAATCCCGAACCACCCGTGGTTTGTGGCGGCGCAATTCCATCCGGAATTTACCTCGACCCCGCGTGACGGCCACCGTTTATTTAGCGGATTTGTTAAAGCTGCGAAAGAACATCAGAAAAAGTAAGCAATTTGTTAAAATATAAAAATAATTCGGTGCGGGAATCGCCATTCCTGCACTTTTTACAAGACAAATAAAACAAATCCCTTTAGTATATAGCTCAGATTTTTAGAACTGATTTCAATTTAATCATCAAGAGGAAAATACAATGGCAAAAATTGTTAAAGTAATTGGTCGTGAAATTATTGATTCTCGCGGAAACCCGACGGTTGAAGCCGAAGTGCATTTGGAAGGCGGTTTTGTCGGTTTGGCAGCAGCTCCGTCAGGCGCTTCTACCGGTTCGCGCGAAGCGTTGGAACTGCGTGACGGCGACAAAGCCCGTTTCTTAGGAAAAGGCGTATTGAAAGCGGTTGAAGCAGTCAACGGACCGATTGCAAGTGCGGTTGTCGGCAAAGACGCGACTAACCAAGCTGAAATCGATCAAATTATGATCGATTTGGACGGCACTGAAAACAAATCCAAATTCGGTGCAAACGCCATTTTAGCGGTTTCTTTAGCCAATGCGAAAGCGGCTGCAGCCTCTAAAGGTTTGCCACTGTACGCACACATTGCCGAATTAAACGGCACGCCAGGCGTTTACTCCATGCCGTTACCGATGATGAACATCATCAACGGTGGTGAACACGCTGACAACAACGTCGATATCCAAGAATTTATGATCCAACCAGTTGGCGCGAAAACCTTGCGTGAAGCGTTGCGTATCGGTGCGGAAGTATTCCACAACTTAGCGAAAGTATTGAAAGGCAAAGGTTTGAACACGGCAGTTGGTGACGAAGGTGGTTTCGCCCCTAACTTGGCGTCTAACGCTGACGCATTGGCGTGTATCAAAGAAGCGGTCGAAAAAGCGGGTTATGTGTTAGGCAAAGACGTTACCTTAGCGATGGACTGCGCCTCTTCCGAATTCTACAACAAAGAAACCGGCAACTACGAAATGAAAGGCGAAGGCAAAACCTTCACTTCTCAAGAGTTCACGCACTACTTAGAAGAACTGACCAAAGAGTATCCGATCGTGTCTATCGAAGACGGTCAGGACGAGTCCGACTGGGAAGGCTTCGCTTACCAAACTAAAGTATTGGGCGACCGTGTACAATTGGTCGGTGACGATCTGTTCGTAACCAACACCAAAATCTTAAAAGAAGGTATCGACAAAGGTATCGCTAACTCCATCTTGATCAAATTCAACCAAATCGGTTCTCTGACCGAAACTCTGGCTGCGATCAAAATGGCGAAAGACGCTGGCTACACTGCGGTAATCTCTCACCGTTCAGGCGAGACCGAAGACGCAACTATCGCCGATTTAGCGGTCGGTACTGCGGCAGGTCAAATCAAAACCGGTTCTATGAGCCGCTCCGACCGTGTTGCCAAGTACAACCAATTAATCCGTATCGAAGAAGCGTTAGGCAGCAAAGCGCCTTTCAACGGTTTGAAAGAAGTGAAAGGCCAAGCATAATTTTTGCTTTGCTTAAATAAACAGAAGGTTGTTTGAAGCGATTCGGACAACCTTTTTTCTTATCTGCTTTTATTCATCAGGAAAATAGCCATGTTCTATTTAACGCTGGAAGATCAACTGTTTATCGGGCAAGAAAAACAGCTCGGTTCGCCCTCCACCCGCAATGATTATCTGTCGGTGGTGTTTGAAGACGACGGCGAAACCGGCTATTTCTACGCTTTGGATACCCGTCAACAACACATGCCGATTGTCGATTCGCTGCATATCTACAACACAAGTGCGGTCAACGAAAAAGAAACCGCGCGCAGCCTGCAAATCTGCTGGTCAGAAGACGGCAATTTTGCGCTGTTGCTGATTAACGATTATCCGCACGCCGCCTTTGATTTCGTCAAATTGATTGCTTATAACCACAGCAAATTCCCCGAACCGGATTTCGGCAGTCTGTGGTCACGCAAAGAAATTACCGATGATTTGGTAAAACAATGGCTGAGCGCCTAACCAGCATAAAGTGCGGTTTGACGGATAATTCACCGCTTGTTACGACCGCACTTTACTGCGCCACTATAGCTACCCGAATGTAAATCACCGGATTTTGCTTAAAATAAAAACAATAATAGCTTTTATCTTGGTAAGTTTTACTAATTGATCTAAATCAAATAATAGCCATACACTATCAAATCCATATAAGATTATTTTTTTCTTTCTTGCTAATATACCTACCAATCGTGCTGCTTAGTGCGTTGCTGTACTACTTAATCCTAACAATTTACTTAAAAGGATACACAATATGAGTCAAAAAGATCAAAAATGCCCGTATGCCCACAGCCATTTAACCACTAACGGCGGAGCGCCGGTGGTCGATAATCAAAACAGTATGACTGCCGGTCCGCGCGGCCCGTTATTGGCACAAGATTTATGGTTAAACGAAAAACTCGCCAATTTCGTGCGTGAAGTGATTCCTGAGCGCCGTATGCACGCCAAAGGTTCCGGCGCATTCGGTACTTTCACCGTCACCCACGACATCACCCAATATACCCGTGCCAAAATTTTCAGCGAAATCGGTAAAAAAACCGAAATGTTCGCCCGTTTCACTACCGTGGCCGGTGAGCGCGGTGCGGCGGATGCCGAACGTGATATTCGCGGTTTTGCGCTGAAATTCTACACCGAAGAGGGCAACTGGGATATGGTCGGCAACAACACGCCGGTTTTCTTCCTGCGTGATCCGCGCAAATTCCCGGATTTGAACAAAGCGGTAAAACGCGACCCGCGCACCAATATGCGCAGCGCCACCAATAACTGGGACTTCTGGACCTTGTTACCGGAAGCGTTCCACCAAGTCACCATCGTAATGAGTGATCGCGGCATTCCGGCCAGCTACCGCCATATGCACGGTTTCGGCTCGCACACTTACAGCTTCATCAACGGCGACAACGAACGTTTCTGGGTGAAATTCCACTTCAGAACCCAGCAAGGGATTAAAAACCTGACCGATGCCGAAGCGGAAGCCATTGTCGGTAAAGATCGCGAAAGTCACCAAAAAGATCTGTACGATGCGATTGAGCGCGGCGACTTCCCGAAATGGACCATGTTCGTGCAAATCATGCCGGAAGCCGATGCGGAAAAAGTTGCTTACCACCCGTTTGATCTGACCAAAGTTTGGCCGCACGCCGACTATCCGTTGATCGAAGTCGGTGAGTTCGAATTGAACCGCAATCCGGAAAACTTCTTCTTAGACGTGGAACAATCCGCTTTTGCGCCGAGCAACTTAGTGCCGGGCATCAGCGTTTCGCCGGACCGTATGCTGCAAGCCCGTTTATTCAACTACGCCGACGCACAACGCTACCGTTTGGGCGTGAATTTCCACCAGATTCCGGTCAACAAACCACGCTGTCCGGTCTACAGCAACCATCGTGACGGTCAAGGTCGTGTCGACGCCAACTACGGCAGCGCCCCGCACTATGAGCCGAACAGCTTCGGTTACTGGCAAGAGCAACCGCAGTATAAAGAGCCACCGTTGAAAATCACCGGCGATGCGGACTTCTGGGATTACCGCGAAGACGACAGCGATTACTTCAGCCAACCGCGCGAATTGTTCCGTTTGATGACCCCTGAACAACAACAAGTGTTATTCGACAACACCGCGCGCGCGATGGGCGACGCACCGGATTTCATCAAGCAACGCCATATCGACAACTGCTTCAAATGTGACCCAGCCTACGGCGAAGGGGTGAAAAAAGCATTAGGACTGTAGTCAGAAGATTATAGTTCAGCAAAACGGCTCAAAAGGATTTGAGCCGTTTTTTTATGTTTTATACTGATGCGATATCGCTTAACAAAGTGCGGTTAGAATGTCCATCTCACACCGGTGGCAATGCTACGTCCTGCCATCGGCGCAAGATAACGCAAGGTGGAATTATGCAATCGGGCTTCGCGATTGGTTAAATTTTTTCCGATCAGATATAACTCGATATCCGAGTGCAGCAAGCGGAATTGATAAGTTACGCTGGCGTCAACCAAAGTGAACGACGGCGATTCCAGCTCTTTATTGATATCCACCCCGACGTTATCTTGCTTCAAATAGTGCCATGCCGAAAAAGAAGTTGACCAATTTTTATAATTCCAGTCTATTCCGGCACCGTAACGCGAGGTCGGCATGGCGCTGATATATTCGCCACCGTTAAAACCGTCTTTTGCCTTACTGCGCACCACATCGCCCAGCAGGCTAAATTGCCATTCGCCGAATGTATCCGTGCGCAAACGGTAGCCCAATTCCGTTTCGATCCCCTGCAAGCGAATCGGAGTTTGCCGCCACTCTTTCACAATAGTTCCGCGTCTGGCAATTCCGGTTTGAGCTAAATAAGTGTAGTTGGAAAAATCGATTTGATACCATGTGATATCCGCCGTCCAATTATTAAACTCCACGCCGCTGCTCAATTCCCAACCGTTGGCTTTTTCTTTTTTCAGATCGGTATCACCGTTCTCTTCGATCAGTAATGAATAGTGGCTATTGTTGGCATAAAGCTCGTTTACTTCCGGCGCTCTTTGCGAAAAAGAGCGTTGCAATTTGACATGCCAGCTATCAAGCGGTTGGTACAGCAAACCGACATGGTAATTAGAGAGATCAAAAGTGCGGTCGGCACGTTCGCCGGAACCGCCGCCGTTACCGGCATAATCTTTGATTAAGCGGTGTTTCACACTGCCCCAACGCCCGCCTGCACTCAATTTAAACGGATCAAGCACCAACGATTCCAACACAAACAGGCTTTTCTCATCGCTATTAACATCCGGCAGATAGGCGTCCGCTCCGTCGCGCGCTATTTTGCGTTTACTGGCTTCAACCCCAATCAAACCGTGCAAGTTACCCCACGGTTGATGTTCCGCCTCCAACCGCACTTGCCGCTGCTGCGTGTGAAAACGGCTGGAATCGATTTGATTAATCTGCTCGATATTTCGCGCTTTGGCATAATTGGCAGAGAGTTTGGTTTTCTGCAGAATCAAAAACGGTTTATCTATTTCAGCACGCAGATCAAAACGCTGATCTTGGCTCAAGACATCTACTGCGCCGAAATGATCGCCTGCGGCGGCAACGCTTGAAGCTCGATAAGCAAAACCCGGCACGCCATATCGGGTTTGATAATGCGAATAAGCCAGTCCGACATAGCCCCAGTCATCAATATAGCTGCCGCCGACGGCAATATTTTTCGATTTAAAATGGCTGTTCGGAATCCGCCCGTTTTCCGCTTTCACTAACTCTTTCGGCTCGGTGTAAACATCAACGTATTGCGGACTGCCCGGCACATAGGCCGGATTGGGATCATTGGCAACGGTTTCAAAAAAGCTAAGACGATCTTGTTCGCGAGTCGTGTATTTTTCACTGGCTTCCAGTTCATACTCTTCGGCAAACTTCTCGTAAAATTTGCTTAAGTAAGGATAGTGGGCGGCATTGCGGGTTTTATACGAACTCATCTGAATTTGGCATTTATCACGCAGCATACTGTCCGCTTTCAGTTCGTCAACATCATGACAAACGGCAGCCTTGCTGCTACCCGGAATTTTAGTGTAGCGGCTGTGGCGGGACATGGCACTGATATGCCCCGCCCAATGTTGACCGTCGTTGACATCTAGGCGGAACCCCTGCATTCGCTGGGTGTTTTCCCCTGTTTGCGCTTCGATTTTGCCTTGGAAACGCTTTTCATCAATCTTGCTCGGAATGCGCCCGTCTTTCACATTCACCGTGCCGCCGATCGCCCGTCCGCCGTGTAAGATTGTCGCCGGCCCTTTGGTCACTTCAATACTGTCCGCCAACTGGCTTTCCAGCGGTGTCGGCAGGTTTCCGCTGATTGCCGCCATATCGTTAAGCGATAAATTGTTGCTCAAAATTTCAACCCGTTGCCCGCCAAGTCCGCGAATCAGCGGACGACCGGCATGCGGTCCGAAAGATTCGCTCTGCACACCGCTTATTTTACTCAGGGTATCGCCAAGCGTACTATGATATTGTTCAGTCAGGGTTTTTCCTGAAATTGATGTGGTATTTTGCTCCGGCAAAACGAAAGATTCAAGTTGGGTTGCAACGGTAATTTCCGCTAATTGCTCTGTCGGTGATGTTGGATTGTCCGCCGCCAGCGCTGTCAAAGATAGTGACGACAGCGCAAAGGGAAGGATTATCTTGTTCATGAAAAGCTCTCTTACTTAATATGATAAATAGAAAAAGAGCTTGAATATACGGAGAACCGATCTCAAATTCCGTGATCAGTCTCACACTTTATCCGGAATTAGACGGAATCCAAAAGAATCAAGATTATAAAAAACGCATTACGGAAAAATTCCCGCTATACTTTTTTGTTCGAATCACTTGTCTTTTGTCTTTCCCGCCTATTTTTCCATCTGTTGCAACAACGGTTGCACCCATTCCGCAAACTGTTTGGCATCTAAAAATCCGCTGATTCGGCTTTGCGGGATCTCGTTGCCGTTTTGGTCGAAGAAGATAATCGTCGGCAAGCCCACCACATTTAGCTGTTCCATCAAAGTGCGGTTTTGCGGGCTGTTGCGGGTCAGGTCAGCACGCAGCAGTTTCATCTGGGCAAATTGCTGCTGCACTTGCGGATCGCTGAAGGTATATTTCTCGAATTCTTTACAGGCGACACACCAGTCGGCATACAGATCCAACATCACCAACTGCCCTTGATTTTGTTTCAGTGCGGCTTGTAAGTCGCTGTAATCGGCAATATCGTCAAATTCGGCGTGTGCTTGCGTTGTCGCAACCGCACTTTCGCTTTTGCCGGTCACCAGCGGCGCAAGCCAGTTGACCAGCGGTTGCGCCACCACAATTGCCGCCACTAACGGCAACAATTTAATCCCCAACATCGATTTTTTATCGCTGATTGCCGAAGTCAACCAGATAAAAAAGGCCACGCCCAACAACGACCATAAACGGTTTTCCCATACTTCCGGCAACAAACGCGAAATCAGGAATACCGGCACGGCAAGCATCACGAAACCAAAAGCAATTTTGACCTTTTCCTGCCATTCGCCGCCTTTCGGTAAAATTTTATTGCCGAATAACGTCACCAACACCAATGGAATCCCCATACCCAGTGCCAGCAGATACAAGCTCAAGCCGCCGACCACAAAATCACCGCTTTGCGCCACATACAACAGCGCCCCCGACAACGGCGCACTGACGCACGGCGAGGCGACTAAGCCGGCAATCATACCCATCAGGAACACATTCCAATATGCGCCACCGCTCTGTTTTTGGCTGAGCTGGTTGAGTTTGTTTTGCAAACCGGACGGCAATTGCAGCGTGAATAAACCGAACATCGAGCCGGCAAGCACGATAAACAGGATCGAGAAGGCGATCAGCACATACGGACTTTGCAGCGCAATCTGGAACGGCAAGCCGATCGCCACCACTAATAAGCCAAGTGCGGTATAGGTCAATGCCATGCCCTGTACATAGACCAAACTCAGCAACAGCGCGCGTAGGCTTTGCGGGCGCTCCTTTTGCCCGATCACGATTGAGGATAACAGCGGTAACATCGGCAATACGCACGGGGTAAACGCCAAACCTAATCCCAGCACAAAAAACCACAGAATACTGAATTTATTTTCGCCCAGATGAGAAGCCAGCTGTTCAGTGCTATTGCGGTTAAATAGGCTGTCGTCAACCTTACCGCCGTCCGTTGCAACCGCACTTTGTACCGCGCTATCCGCCGCTGTTGCCGTTGCGTCTTGCCCGCTTTGCAACGCTGCCAAATCCAATTCCCGTGTCTCCGGCGGATAACAAAAACCGCTGGTACAACCTTGATAGTTAACGAGAATTTTTCCGTTGCGGTTATGTAGCGGCACGGCAAACGCTAACTGATTACGGTAAATTTCGACTTCGCCGAAAAACTCATCATGATGTAACTCCGCCTGCGGCAAGTTCAAACCGGCGATGCTGCCTTGCTCATTTTCAAGCAAAATTTCTTTTTTATACAAATAGTAACCGTCGGCGATCCGCCAATCGAGGTTTAAGCCTTGCTGATCCGCTTGCGCCGAAAAGATAAAGGCTTCCTGCGGCGGTAAAAACCGCTCTTTTTTGCCGCCGAACAAGCTATTGGCAGACGCACCGTTTAAAAATGCAACAACAAAAAAAACCAACAAACTGAATAATAGCTGCTGATAACGAAATGGGCGAATAAAGTGCGGTTTGCGTAACATCATTTTTCCGTTTAACCAAAAAATAAAATCCGATAATGGCGTACCTTATCGGATTTTAAACATAAGATCTATTGTTGCTGTCTCGGATTATTTATAAATAATCTCTTCATTGGCTTTAAACTGTGCGGCGTCAATCGGTGAATTTTCCTCAAAATAGAGTTTCAGACTCTCCGCATCAACAAAACCGGTGTTGACGTAGGTCGGATTGTCGCTGACCAGCGGATAGCCGTCACCGCCTGCTGCGGTGTAACTTGGTAAAGAAATGCGATAGACTTTTTTCGGATCCAGCGGCTCGCCGTTGATTTTCACCTCCGACACTTTTTTCGCCGTGCGGTCAACAGTCATGGCGATACCGGCAAACTGAGCGTAAGCGCCGGAATCGACTTCTTTCAACGCCACCACATTCAGGTAATCAATCAGCTCGGCGCCGTTCAATTCGACATAGCTGATGATATTCCCAAACGGCTGCACGGTCAGAATATCTTTGTAGGTCACTTTACCCGGCTCAATTGAAGCGCGGATACCGCCGGAATTCATAATGCCGATATCGGCTTTGGCACGCTCTTTTTGCGAACGGGCAATCAACTGCCCTAAATTGGTTTGTTGAAAGCGAATGACATTGCGATCGCCTTCCAGCTTCTCGTTGACACTGCCGACTTCCACGCCCAGTAATTCATCGCCTTTGTCTTGATAGACTTTCAGGTGCGCCAACAATTCCGCATCGGCCGGAATCTCCTCTTGAAACAGCACATATTCGGTTTTGCCTTCGGCATTTTTCACTTTGTCTTTCAGGTTAACCGGCACTAACTGATAATTGACCAGTTTCAGATCGCCGTTTTTAAACTCGAAATCGGCACGCCCGACATATTTGCCCCATTCGCCGGCCTGCATGATCCAAGTGCCGTTTTCAAACGCCGGTTTACAGGCGTCGCCCGGTTTATATTTATCATTAAAGCTGCCGTCGTCATTAATACACACCGTATCGTGGCTATGACCGCCGATCACCATATCGAATGCGCCTTTTTCCAATTCGCGCACCATCGACACATCGCCCGGCGCATTCGAACCATATTGGGCGTCATGATAATAGCCCATATGGGTCAAACCGATTTTAATATCCGGCTTCTCGTTGCTGTTCAACGCCGCCAGCGCGTCTTTTGCCGCTTCCGCCGGACGGACAAATTCGACGTTCGAGATAAATTCCGGATTGCCCAGTTTTGCCGTATCTTCGGTGGTCAAGCCGACCACCGCCACTTTCAGCCCTTGCTTTTCTAAAATGGTATAAGGCTTAACCAATAAGCTGCCGTCTTTTTTATTAAACACGTTGGCGGACAAGAACGGGAATTTTGCCCAACTTTCCTGCATATCCAACAGTTGCAGCGGATTGTCAAATTCATGGTTGCCCAATGCCAGCGCTTCATAGCCCATGATATTCATCGCTTCGATATCCGGCTTGGCATTTTGCAAATCGGATTCCGGAATGCCGGTGTTGTAGTCGCCGGCATTCAGCAACACTACCTCGCCGCCTTTCTCCGCTACTTCTTTGCGAATTCGGTCAATCAAGGTTTTTTGTGCCGCCAGACCGTATTCACCGTTATTATTCTGCCAAAAACGGCCGTGCAGATCGTTGGTATGCAACACGGTCAATTGATAAGTGCGGTCTTGTTCATAGGCTTGGGCAAAAGTGGGAATGGCGAAGACAGATGTGACTAACGTGGTACAAATACTTAATTTAAAAAAAGATTTCATATTAATATTTCCTAAAAATAAGAAGAGTTGCTGATAAAAAAGCCGTAGTCAGTATGCTAAAAAACAGCGGCAAAAGCTATCGTTTTATCATTTTGTTGCCGGAATGGTTTTGATCCAAAAAAAGAAAAACCAATATTCGATCAACAACAGCGCAATAATAAAAATACGCCCGTAAATCGACGACATAAAATAGAAGCTGGTGGCGATCATCGCTGTCGACAGCAATAAAATATAGGCTTTGCTTTTTGTGGTCAGTGCCCGCTGCTCATCAAAGGTTTTCAGGTATTTATGATAAAGTGCGGTTTGTAAAAACCATGCGTGCAGGCGGTCGGAGCTTTTGCCGAAGAAATACAGCGCCAACAGCAAAAACGGCGTGGTCGGCAACACCGGCAACGGAATCCCGAGAATCCCTAAGCCGAGTGCAATAAACCCCAGCAGAATATAAACCCATTTCACCACTTTCATCTCACCGCACTTTTGCCCGCTTATCAATTAAGAATAGTTCGCATTATAGAGGCTTTGTGCGGTCTTTGACAACTGCTGACCGCACTTGCACGCCTTTTGCAATTGAAAGTGCGGTTCTACCCGATAATTTGCCTTGCGCAGGCGGTAAAACTTGCTTTTCTTCAGGAAAAGAGTAAAATCTGACGACTTTTTATGGCTTAATTGCCGTGAAAAGGTCATTATACCCTCACCTCGAACGAGGGTTTTATTTTTACTATCATTTTAGAGGACGCTATGGTAACCATTCGTTTATCTCGTGGCGGAGCGAAAAAACGCCCATTTTATCAAGTAGTTGTTGCGGACAGCCGCAGCCCGCGTGACGGTCGTTTTATCGAGCGTGTCGGTTTTTTCAACCCACTTGCTTCCGGTAACGCAGAACGTTTACGTTTAGATTTAGAGCGTGTCAACGCTTGGATCGAAAAAGGTGCATCTTTATCTGATCGCGTATCCGCATTGGTTAAAGAAGCGCAAAAAGCAGCTTAATCTGCTTTTAAACACGCTTTAACAAGCAACGAATAAGTAGGTGAATATGAGTACGCAAAACATCAGCACGGTCGGCAAGTTGGGTTCAACTTACGGAATTCGCGGTTGGTTGCGGATTTATTCATCGACAGAACAGCAAGAAAGTATTTTCGATTATCAGCCTTGGTATCTCAATATCAAAGGCCAATGGCAAGCCACCGAACTGGAAAGCTGGCGTTATCACAGCAACGATTTGATCGTGAAACTGAAAAACGTCGATGATCGCGATGCGGCACACGCATTAACCAACGTGGAAATCGGGGTGAGTGCGGACAATTTTCCTGCGCTGGAAGAGGGCTATTACTGGCACGATTTAATCGGTTGCCAAATCGTCAACCTGCAAGGCTATCAATTGGGTGCGGTCAGCGACATGATGGAAACCGGTTCGAATGACGTGTTCATGGTGAAAGCCAATCCGAACGATGCTTTCGGCAAACAAGAGCGGTTAATCCCGTATCTTGAAGAAACAGTAGTTAAAAGAGTCGATCTCGCCACAAAGACTATTGAAGTGGATTGGGACGCTGGTTTCTAACCTCAGCAACAGTGGGCGCTTTGGCGGTAACATTTTTAGCATAAGGTCATATTATGTGGATTGGGATTATTAGTCTTTTCCCTGAAATGTTTAAAGCAATCACCGAATTCGGGGTCACAGGACGAGCTGTAAAACACAAGCTGTTGCAAGTGCAATGTTGGAATCCGCGCGATTTCACCCATGATAAGCACAACACGGTCGATGACCGCCCTTACGGCGGCGGACCGGGTATGCTGATGATGGTACAACCGTTGCGTGATGCCATTCATGCCGCCAAACAAGCGGCACGGGCAGCAACAGCAGGCGAAGTGAAAGTGATCTATCTTTCACCGCAAGGGCGCAAACTCGACCAGCATGGCGTGCAGCAGTTGTCGCAATATCAGAATTTGATTTTGGTGTGCGGACGTTATGAAGGCATTGACGAACGCTTGATTGAAGCGGAAATCGATGAAGAGTGGTCGGTCGGGGATTATGTCCTCACCGGCGGAGAACTGCCGGCAATGACATTGATTGATGCCGTTGCCCGTTTTGTTCCGGGTGTGTTGGGCAAGCAAGCCTCCGCAGAAGAAGATTCTTTTGCCGACGGATTGCTCGATTGTCCGCACTATACCCGCCCTGAAGTGTTAGACGGCGTGGCTGTGCCACCGGTTTTAATGTCGGGCAACCATGCGGAGATACGCAAATGGCGGTTACAACAGTCATTGCACCGCACTTGGACGCGCCGACCTGAGCTCTTGGAGAGCCTAGCTCTGACTGACGAACAGAGAGTGCTGTTGGATCAAATCAAACGGCAAGAGTAAAGATTCAGTTACATCTAGGAATAAAAGGTATTTATTATGAGTAACATTATTAAACAACTTGAACAAGAACAATTGAAACAAGACGTACCGAGCTTCCGTCCTGGTGACACCTTGGAAGTGAAAGTATGGGTTGTTGAAGGTAGTAAAAAACGTCTGCAGGCGTTCGAAGGCGTGGTTATCGCAATTCGTAACCGCGGTCTGCATTCTGCATTTACCCTGCGTAAAATCTCAAACGGTGTCGGTGTTGAGCGTACATTCCAAACTCACTCGCCGGTTATCGACAGCATCAGCGTGAAACGTAAAGGTGCGGTACGCAAAGCGAAACTGTACTACTTGCGTGAGCGTAGTGGTAAGTCTGCCCGTATCAAAGAGCGTTTGAACTAATCCGCAAGGCATTCAGTGCAAATACAAAGGCTTGGAATTTTCCAGGCCTTTTTCTTTTATTGAAAACAGCATTTATTGAAAACAACATTCCGCCGACTGATTTTCCATAAAAATCTCCCAAAGCGTTTCAACAGCTTGCGGCATGTGGCTATTCGCACGGTATAAACGGATTTGCATCGGCAGCCAAAGTGCCGAATCCTCGGCTGCCGGCACAATGTTGCCGTCTTTAATATCCTGCCGCACCAGACTTTCCGGCAACCACGCCACGCCCTCACCGCTCTTCACCATAGCCAGTAACGTCGCCGCCAGATCGGCGGTAAAAATAACCGTCATTGTATTTTTAATCCGCTTTAACGCGGCGGCATTGGCTACAATCCGCCCCATACCCGATTCGTTACTAAACGATAAATACGGGATTTTTGCTCCGCTTGCGATTTTCCACACCGGTTCGGCGCTGCCGTCGGCGGTTTTGCTGTAAGGAATCAAGCGCTCCCCGCCCAAACAGATAAAGGAAAACCGTGCGTTGTCCAAGCTCGTCTGCATGGCTGGGTGATAGTGACAAAGCAGAAATTGCGCTTTGCCTTGCTGCAAGATGCTTTCACCGGCTTGGAAGGTATCGGAGAGCAGTCTGAAAGAACCGAAACGCGCCAGCTTATCGTGGCGGCGCAATAATTCGGGGAAAAAGGAAAAAGACAGGGAATGCGTTGCAGCAATGACGACATCGGGTTGCCCTGCACCTGCAATATCCAACGCTTCACTTCGGAGCTCCTCGATTGCACGAATCAAATCAGGCGCTTTTTTGCAGAACATTTCACCGGCACGGGTCAATGCCACATTACGCCGGTTGCGGATAAAGAGCGGTGTGCCGACCCACTCCTCAAGCGATTGAATTCTGCGGCTGAATGCCGATTGGGTAATATAGCGCAGCGCTGCCGCTTGTGAAAAGTTAAGTTTATCGGCCAACGCGATACAATCTTTCAACCATGCCAACTCCAAGTTATGACGATTTTGCATTACAATATTCCTGATTAACATTGGACGAATCTTTCGCTTAATCTTAATATTTTTACATAGCGCAGTAAACAAGATAGATAAAATCCAACCTTGTCTCGCTGCCAAACGTTTTTTATGCAAATTATGCATTAGATTCTTAAATGACATCATTGAAATAAACGGAGGCAATATGCGTATTGTAGATATTCTCGAAGTAACCAAACCGATCTCTTCTCCGATTCGGAATGCTTATATTGATTTCAGCCAAATGACCAGCAGCTTAGTGGCGGTGGTGACCGATGTGGTGATCGACGGCCGCCGTGTTGTCGGCTACGGTTTCAATTCAAACGGTCGCTATGGGCAAGGCGGATTGATTCGCGACCGTTTTCGCAATCGGATTCTGCAAGCAGATCCGCAAAGCCTGCTGAATGATAACGGTGATAATCTCGATCCGCACCGTATCTGGAATGTGATGATGACGAATGAAAAACCGGGAGGACACGGAGAGCGTTCTGTCGCAGTCGGCACGTTGGACATGGCTATTTGGGATGTGGTCGCAAAAATCGCGCAAAAACCGCTCTTTCATTTATTGGCGGAACGAGAAGGGATCCAAGCCAATCCGCGCGTATTTGTGTATGCGGCAGGCGGTTATTACTATCCGGGGAAAGATTTGAAAGCCTTACGCCAGGAAATGCGCGGCTATCTCAACCGCGGCTACAATGTGGTGAAAATGAAAATCGGCGGTGCGTCTTTGGAAGAGGATCAACGCCGTGTTGAAGCGGTATTGCAAGAAATCGGTGATGAAGCCCAATTGGCTGTTGACGCCAATGGCCGCTTTGATTTGGAAACCGCAATTGCTTACGCCAAAATGTTGCGTGAATATCCGTTGTTTTGGTATGAAGAAGCCGGTGATCCACTGGATTATGCTTTGCAAGCGGCGCTGGCTGAATTTTATCCCGGCACGATGGCGACCGGAGAGAATTTATTTTCACATCATGAAGCACGCAATTTGTTACGTTACGGCGGCATGCGTCCGGATCGTGATTATCTGCAATTCGACTGCGCTCTTTCCTATGGCTTGGTTGAATATCTCAGAACGTTAGAGGTGGTCAAACAAGCCGGTTGGTCGCCGTCACGCTGCATTCCGCACGGCGGACACCAAATGTCATTGAATATCGCCGCCGGTCTGGGATTGGGCGGAAACGAAAGCTATCCGGATCTGTTCCAGCCTTACGGCGGTTTCCCTGATTCCGTCCAAGTGGAAGACGGGCATATCGTCATGCCGGAATTACCGGGCATCGGTTTCGAAGGCAAAGCGGATTTGATTAAGGTGATGCGGGAATTGGCGGAATAAGCGGAATAAAGCGCAGCTGCAACGCAAAACAGACAGGCTTCGGTTTTTCCGAAGCCTTTTTGCCGAATCAGCGTTTATACTCCCGCTCTGCCCTCGCCTCCGCCAGCCAACGCTAAAAGTGCGGTGGCCGTCTGCGCAACCGACGATAGCCGAAAAGAACAAAGCCGTGTAAGATAGCCGCAGGTTTGTCCGCTTAATCATCTGCTGAGGAAACGTCATGCAACTGCACGAAATGCTGAACCACCGCCGCGCGGTGCGCCATTATGCCGCCGATAAAGCACTCGACACTGAAAAAGTGCGCTACTGTCTGCAATTGGCACAACTGGCGCCGAGCAGCTCGAATATGCAACTGTATGAGTTTTATCACATCACCGACAAAACCGCACTTACGCAACTTGCCGAAGCCTGCCTCAGCCAGAACGCCGCCACCAGCGCGCAACAAATGGTGGTGTTCGCCACTCGCCAGGATTTATACCGCGAGCGTGCGCAAACCGTCTTGGCATTCAACCGTGACAACCTAAAACGCTACACGCCGCCGGAAAACCAAGCCGGCCGCTTGCAAAAATTGGAACGCTATTATGCAAAACTGATGCCGTTTCTGTATGCGCGCGGTTTCGGGCTGTTGGGTATCCTACACAAACTGATCGCGCACACTATCGGACTGTTCCGCCCGATTACCACCAACGTATCCGAAGCCGATTTGCGCATCGTCACCCACAAAAGCTGCGCCCTCGCCGCACAAACCTTTATGCTGGCTATGGCGGAACAAGGCTACGACACTTGTCCGTTGGAAGGGCTCGACAGCCGCATGGTCAAGCGGATCCTCAAATTACCACGCGGCGCCGAAATCAATATGATCGTAGTCTGCGGTATCCGTGACGGAAACAGAGGCATCTGGGGCGATCGCTTCCGCCTGCCGTTTACACAGGTTTATCGTCAGATTTAAGTCATACCGCACTTTAGTGCGGTTTAGCCAATCCGTTGCTGATTAAGGCGACTTGTAGAGCTCCTTTTCCACCGCCGTGGTCTCAATAATCACCTCATTCGGCACCAACTCCGGTTGTTTACCCAATAACAGCTGCACGGCGGCAATCAACAGCAACAATCCCGACAACACAAATACTACCGCGCCAAAAGTAAACAGCAACACCATTGTCAGCGCCAATCCCGTCACGCCAAGCAATTTTGCCGCAAGACCGCTCTTTTGCAATTTCTCGACCTGCGCCTGCCACATCGCCGCCATTTTTTGCTTACCGTTTTGCAGCCAAGATTGAATATTTTTCATTTTTATCTCCTTTCCGATTAACTTAGCCTACATTAAACCAGAAAGAAATTAAGTAATGCTTAAGTACTTATCTCGCCGAATCTGCTTTCATGTTTTAACCGCTTTAAAGTCCATTTATGGAAGCTAAACCGCACTTTTTCAGCCCAATACTTTATTTGAAGCCATAAATAATCTTTACTGACTTGCGTATTGAGTGAATAAAGGTATAAAATTTTATACAAAAAGCGAAATGGACGGAAAGATATTGCCTGGCTGGGAACAACATTAGACACGTTAAGGCGCTTTCCCAATAGCATAAAAGCAGAGCTAGGTCACGATTTGGATCTTGTGCAACAAGGATTAAGTCCTAGAGATTACAAACCAATGTCAAATCTTGGTCATGGCATCATTGAAATTCGACAACGTGATAATCATGGCGCATTTCGATTAATTTATGTCGCTAAATTCGCTGAACGGATTTACGTTTTACATGTATTTCAGAAAAAAACACAAAAAACGAGCCCACAAGATCTCAATATAATTAAAAAACGTTATCACGCTCTACTGGAGATAGAAAATGGACACTAAAATTAGCCATATTACCCCTGCCAACGGCAATATTTTTCTTGATCTCGGCTTTTCCGCCGGTGAAGCGGCAACCTTAAAAGCGCATAGTCGGGCTATTATCGAAATGAAACTGCTGCTTGTTGAGGCAATGGACGACTGGATTCGGGAAAATCAATTAAAACAAGCTGAAGCCGCTGCAATTTTAGGCGTCAGCCGCCCTAGGATTTCAGATATGGTCAATCGGAAAATCGGAAAATTTACCCTCGACAGTTTATTAATGATGTTGGCAAAAACCAACCGCTCTGCGCATCTTTCAATACGCTAAAAAAGCCACTTTGCTTTATAATACCGTTTTTGAACAAAGATAAACCGCTATGTATAAACTGATTTTACTACTATTTTGTCTGTCTCTCGGCGGCTGCGGCACGATTGTGGCTTTGATCAATCCTAGCCAGCCCTATAGCGCCTATGCCGGCGTGAAATACGATTATGAAATGGCGAAAAGTTGGGGCTTGCCGATTTTGGATCTGCCGCTGTCGTTTATTTTGGATACCGCACTTTTGCCTTATGCCCTTGCGCAGGATTAACCGATGAAACTCAATCCGCAACAACAAAACGCCGTCGAATATGTCAACGGGCCTTGCTTAGTGCTTGCCGGCGCCGGTTCGGGCAAAACTCGGGTGATTATCAACAAAATCGCCCATCTGATTGCAAAGTGCGGTTATCTGCCGAAACAGATCGCGGCGGTAACTTTCACCAACAAAGCCGCCCGTGAAATGAAAGAGCGGGTGGCGCACTCGATCGGCAAACAAGCCAGTAAAGGCTTGACGGTTTCCACTTTTCATACGCTCGGCTTCGATATTATCAAACGCGAATACCGCACTTTGGGCTATAAAGCCAACATCACCCTGTTCGATCAACACGACCAACTGGCGCTGCTGAAAGAGCTGACCGAACCGTATTTAAAGGGCGATAAAGATCTGTTGAACGAATTGCTGCATACCATTTCCAACTGGAAAAACGATCTGATTCTGCCGGAACGTGCCAAAGGCATTGCCGACGGGCAAAAAGAGATTTTATTTGCGTTGTGCTACGAGCAATATCACACTCAAATCCGTGCTTACAATGCACTCGATTTTGATGATTTGATTATGCTGCCGACCTTGCTGTTTCAACAATATCCCGACGTTCGTCTGCGCTGGCAGGAGAAAATCCGCTATCTGTTGGTGGACGAATACCAAGACACCAACACCAGCCAATATGAGCTGATCAAACTGCTGGTCGGCGAACAGGCGCGTTTTACCGTGGTCGGCGATGACGATCAGTCGATCTACTCGTGGCGTGGCGCGCGTCCGCAAAATATGATCCGCCTGCGTGACGATTTCCCGCAGTTGGAAGTGATTAAATTAGAACAAAATTACCGCTCGACCCAACGTATTTTGCACGCCGCCAATATTTTGATCGATAACAACGATCATGTGTTTGATAAAAAACTGTTTTCCACCTTGGATAACGGCGAAAAACTACAGGTAATCGAAGCGAAAAACGAAGAACACGAAGCGGAACGGATTGTTGCCGAGCTGGTGGCGCACCGTTTTATCCGCAAAACCCAATATAAAGATTATGCCATTTTGTATCGTGGCAACCACCAATCGCGTTTGCTGGAAAAAATGCTGATGCAGAATCGCATTCCGTATAAAATTTCCGGCGGCACGTCATTTTTTTCACGGGCGGAAATCAAGGACATGATGGCGTATCTGCGCTTGGTGGTGAATCAAGATGACGATGCGGCATTTCTGCGCATTGTGAACACCCCGAAACGCGAAATCGGCACCGCAACCTTAGAAAAATTGGGACAACTGGCGCAAGAGAAACAGATCAGCCTGTTCGCCGCCGTTTTCGAATTTGAACTGATTCAACGCCTGACACCGCGCGCTTATCAAGCGTTGCAAAATTTCGCCCGTTGGATTGTCGAGCTGAACGATCAAGCGCTGCGCAGCGAGCCGGAAAGTGCGGTGCGCGAGATGTTATCCGCCTTGCAATATCAGGAATACCTGTTTGAACACGCCGCCAGCCCGGCACAGGCGGAAATGCAAAGCAAAAACGTCGCCACGCTGTTCGAGTGGGTCGCCGGTATGTTGCGCGGTGATGAATATAACGACGCCATGACGTTAAATCAGGTGGTAACACGCTTAACCCTGCGCGATATGCTGGAACGCGGCGAAGACGATGACGACAGCGATCAGGTGCAACTGATGACGCTGCACGCCTCAAAAGGCTTGGAATTTCCGTATGTTTATCTGGTCGGCATGGAAGAAGGGATTTTGCCGCACCAGACCAGTATCGACGAAGACAACGTGGAAGAAGAGCGGCGCTTAGCCTATGTCGGCATCACCCGTGCTCAGCAGGAGCTGACTTTTTCGTTATGCAAGGAACGGCGGCAATACGGCGAGTTAATCCGTCCCGAAGCCAGCCGCTTTTTACTCGAACTGCCGCAAGATGATCTGCAATGGGAGCGGGATAAACCGCCGCTCACCAGCCAGCAAATCGAGCAAAAAACCAGCAGCCATGTTTCCAATTTAAAAGCGCTGTTAAAGCGCAAAAGCTGACCGCACTTTCGACAAGAATTGTTTGCAAATCAAGCAAACGAATGCGAAAAAAGGTAAAAGTGCGGTTTCGGTTAAAAAAGCAATTGACATATTTTCCGAAAACCGTATTATGTGCGCTCAAACCGATTGCGGTGAGATGGCCGAGAGGCTGAAGGCGCACCCCTGCTAAGGGTGTATACGGGAAACTGTATCGAGGGTTCGAATCCCTCTCTCACCGCCATTTGTTCTGCGCATCCGTAGCTCAGCTGGATAGAGTACTCGGCTACGAACCGAGCGGTCAGAGGTTCGAATCCTCTCGGATGCGCCATTTTAACGCTTACTCTCGTTAATTTGCCAAAGGAAAAATGACAGGTTTAACATATCAAACGACGCATCCGTAGCTCAGCTGGATAGAGTACTCGGCTACGAACCGAGCGGTCAGAGGTTCGAATCCTCTCGGATGCGCCATTTTTTCTTCTTAATTCTCGCTTTTCAGCAAATTTCCCGTTTATTGATAATGTTATTCTGATGACTTGTGCTGATTTACCCTGTCCTTGCCAATCCGCGCAATCCTATCAAGATTGCTGTCAACCATTACATCAAGAAACAAGCATTGCGCAAACCGCCGAACAACTGATGCGTTCACGCTATGCGGCTTATGTATTGCAAAAAATAGCGTATTTGGTTGCCACCACCGTGCCGGCGCAACAACCGCACTTGAATCAAGCGGCGATGTTACACTGGGCGCAGCAAACCCAATGGACAGGGCTTGAGATTGTGCAGCACCAGCCGAAAATCGGCAAAATTCATGCGCAAGTGGAATTCAAGGCGTTTTATCAAACCGCCGCAGGGCGACAAGCACATCACGAGCTTTCCACTTTTGTTTGGATTAATCAACGTTGGTATTTTCTTGACCCGACACAAGAACGCTATCCAAGTATGAAACAGCCCTGCCTATGCGGCTCAAGTAAAAAATTTAAACAATGCTGTGCGCCATTTGTTCTCTAAATATTCAGGCAACAAAAAACCGAATCCCAGTGAATTCGGTTTTTATTTTTTAGGCTAAAGTGCGGTTAACTTAGTTTTTCGCTTTTTCCGCCGCTTTCACGATCACCGCAAACGCCGCCGCTTTCAGCGAAGCACCGCCGACCAGTGCGCCGTCGATATCCGGCTGGGTAAACAGTTCCGCCGCATTGGCATCGTTCACCGAACCGCCGTATTGCAGAATCACTTGCTCAGCAACCGCTTGGTCTTGTTTGGCAATGTGATCACGGATAAATTTGTGTACCGCTTGCGCTTGCGCAGGCGTAGCCGATTTGCCGGTACCGATCGCCCACACCGGCTCATATGCGATTACCGCACCGTTAAACACCTCCGCACCTAAGCTGTTCAGTACCGCATCAATTTGACGCGCGCACACCGCTTCGGTTTGACCGGCTTCGTTTTCCGCTTCGGTTTCACCGATACACAATACCGGAATTAAACCGGCCGCTTTCAACGCCGCAAATTTTTTGGCAATAAATTCATCGCTTTCTTTGTGATAAGTACGGCGCTCGGAGTGGCCGATAATGATATATTTCGCACCGAAATCTTTTAACATCTCGGTGGAAATATCGCCGGTGTAAGCGCCGGAAACGTTGGTATCCACGTTCTGCGCACCTAACACGATGTTGCTGCCTTGCAATGCCGCTTCCGCTTCCGCCAGATACATCACCGGCGGCGCAATCGAAACGTCACAGCCTTTCACATCGGCTAATTCGGCTTTCAAACCGGCGATCAATTCACGGGTCATTGCTTTGCTGCCGTTTAATTTCCAGTTACCCATAACTAAAGGACGACGTGCCATTTTTTGCTCCTTGCAAACTTAAGGTTAATTAATAAAAAAGTGCCTTCACTATAGCAAAATTGGCTTTGAATTGCTTTTTATCCGCCAAAAAATTTTGCATTTTTTACTTTTTTAGCGTTTTTTCTTTAACAACAGATGATTATTGCTTATAAAAACGCTACAATTCCGAAAATAATTGATTAATTTAGAGGCAATTATGCGGATCTTTAAAGCCGAGTTATGGAACCTTGAGTTGATTTTACCGCTGTTTGAACAATACCGCCGCCAACAAGGAATGAGCGAAAATGCGGAACGGGCGCTGAGTTTTTTGGCAAACCGCATCCGCTTCAGCGAAAGTATTCTGTTTCTTGCCGTCAATGATCAACAACAAGCCGTCGGCTTTGTCCAACTCTATCCCCGCCTCTCCTCGCTACGCCTGCAACGTTATTGGCAACTGACCGATATTTTCGTTTCCGACAGCCGCCAACAGCAAACAATTACACAAGAATTACTGCGCAAAAGCCGCGAGTTTGTCAGTTTCACCCAAAGTAGTTTATTGGTGGTGGAAAGTGCGCCGAACCAACGCGAATTTTGGCATGAACAAGGCTTTAAACTCAACCCGAATAAAGGGGTGTTTGAGGTTAAACTATAAAAATATCATAAGGTATAAAAGCACTTCAATATATGCTTTTTGGCAATATAATTAATAATTAACCGCTCTTAATTTCCTCGGACACAATTTAAACTCTTGCTTAAAACAAGTGGAGAAATAACTGCTGTCATTAAAACCACTGTCATATGCAATATCAGTGATCGCCTGATCAGTATAGCGAATTTGATAATAGGCATAAGATAAACGTAATCTATTTAAGTAAATTTGTGGTGTCTCACCTGTTTGATCTTTAATATACCGATGTAAGCTACGAAGTGACAAAGAAAATTGTTCAGCAAGTTGTTCCCAGTTTATCGGTTCATTAAAATTGTGAGCTAGATAATGTAGTAGCTGTGTGCCTTTCTCCATTACGGTGCCAATTCCATGATCACTAAATTGATTGCGTTGTAATAAAGATAATAATTGGAAAAAATAACTTTCTTGCTCGATAATATTATATTTTGATGAATCTGATAATACATCAATCAAAGGCAATAGATTTACTAACTGTTTTTTATTAATCACTTGATAATTAGACTTTTCAGGTTTAATCGTCTTTAATAATGGATTAATATTATGAATAAAATGAAAATTATCTAACGAGCGAAACAGGATATTAGTTAAATGCAATCCACTTACATTTTCATATAAATGGTGATCTTTCGCTTCTACATATAAAACCATACCCGCATACAACTCTTGCGGGTAACCATTAAAGATATGTCGCCCCTTACCATTTGTCACTAGGACAATCTCGTCAAAATCATGATGTGTATGCTCAGGAAAATTATCTTGTGGCGCTCTAGGCTCGATACTAAGCGGTTGAGAACTTTGATGAAAAAATTCTTTTGCATATAACTTCATTATCATTATTCCCCCTTAAAAACTTAAATTTCAAAAAATCACTTGCAATAAATTATGCCAATATCTAATCAATGCACCAGCTGATTTCAAACTTATCCAAGACTACTTTTCAAATTCGTGATCTCTCGCACATACACTTTGAATATTTTGCCAAATTTTTCTAAAACCGGCAGCTAAATTAATGTTCATCCGACTACCTTTATCTAGACTAAATCTAACAAAGGAAGGAGGGGTATATGGCAAATTTGAATATTGCTGCAGTTGATTTAGGCGCATCTAGCGGTCGCGTTATGTTGGCTACCTATCAAATGGAAAGCCAACAAATCAGCCTGCAAGAAATTCATCGTTTCAAAAATCAACTTCATCATCGAAATAGACATGATTGTTGGGATTTACTTTATTTAGAACACGAAATCATTACGGGGTTAAATAAAATTCTTGAGAAGAATATCACGCTTCATAGTGTCGGCATCGATACTTGGGGGGTTGATTATGTATTACTCAATAAACATGGCGAAATTCTAGGTGATAGTTATACCTATAGAGATGCTCGAACCGAAGGCATTATGCAGCAAGTGCAACAAGATTTGAGTAAAGAAAAGATTTATCAAAAAACAGGCATTCAATTCCTTACCTTCAATACGCTTTATCAACTCAAAGCCATGATGAACGATAAACCAAATTGGTTAGAGGATGTCACTGATTTTATCATGATACCTGATTATTTGAACTACCGTTTAACCGGCGTACTTAATCGTGAATACACCAATGCCACCACAACACAACTAGTAAATGTCAATACCGATAATTGGGACACCGAACTTTTAGATTATTTAAATATTCCGATAAGTTGGTTCGGGCAAATTCGCCACCCTGGTCATAAAATTGGTAATTGGCAACAAAATAATCAAATCATATCAGTTATGTCCGTTGCCAGCCATGATACCGCAAGTGCGGTTATCGCCAGCCCATTATCTGATGAATATAGTGCCTATCTTTGTTCCGGCACTTGGTCATTAATGGGGCTTGATCGTAAACAAGTTTGTAATGACAGCCATGCAATGAATGCAAATATTACAAATGAAGGCGGAATTGATGGTCACTACCGCATTTTAAAAAATATTATGGGATTATGGTTGTTCCAACGTTTATGTACCGAACGCCAAATTACCGATATTCCTGCATTAGTGCAGCAAGCAAGTCAAGAACAAGCATTCCGCAGTGTAATTAATCCAAATAATGATGTTTTCTTAAACCCAAATTCAATGGTTGAAGCCATCCAACAATATTGCCAATTACATAATCAACCAATCCCTACCACAACAGCGCAATTAGCGCGCTGTATTTTTGACAGCTTAGCCATGCTATATCGCCAAGTAGCAGAAGAACTTGCCAAATTACAACATCATCCTATATCGCATTTACATATCGTCGGCGGAGGAAGTCAAAATGCATTTCTTAACCAATTATGTGCTGATATTTGCGGTATAGATGTTATTGCCGGTCCGATTGAAGCCTCTGTGCTAGGCAATATTGGTTGCCAATTAATGGCATTAGATCAAATTCATACCGTAAAAGAATTCCGCAATATTGTAACCAAGAACTTCCCATTAAAACATTTTAAATTTCAACCGCACTTTGCTGATTCCGATTTCGTAAAACGCAAATGGCAAGAATTTTCCCAACTAAATTAACGAAAAGAGGACGTTATTATGAGCACTCAACAAGCCTATGAACTTGCAAAACAACAATTTGCTGACTTTGACATTGATACCGAAGCGGCAATGACATTATTAGATCAACTTCCGGTTTCCATTCATTGCTGGCAAGGGGATGATGTTGGCGGTTTTGAACAGCTCGGCGGAGATTTAACCGGCGGGATTCAAGCGACAGGTAATTATCCGGGTAAAGCAAGAACACCGGGTGAATTAAGAGCTGATCTTGATTTAGCTATCAGCTTGATTCCGGGAGCAAAACGTTTAAATTTACACGCTTCCTATTTGGAAGCCGAATATAAAGTTGAACGGAATGAAGTCAAGCCTGAACATTTTAAAAACTGGGTGGAATGGGCAAAACAAAACCAAATGGGCTTAGATTTCAATCCAACTTATTTCTCACATCCGTTAAGTGCTGAAGCAACACTATCTCACCCGGATAAAGATATTCGCAATTTTTGGATTGAACATGGCAAAGCAAGTCGAAAAATATCCGAATATTTTGGTAAAGAATTAGGTACGGCTTCCGTAATGAATATTTGGATTCCTGATGGCAGCAAGGATCTTGTCATTGATAAAGCCGCCCCACGTCAACGTTTAGTCGAATCTTTAGATGAAATTATCAAAGAAAAAATTGATCCTAAATATCATTTAGATGCAGTTGAAAGCAAGCTGTTTGGTATTGGGTTAGAGTCCTATACCGTCGGTTCGAATGAATTTTATGTCGCTTATGCAACTTCGCGTAAAACCGCACTTTGCTTAGATGCGGGACACTATCATCCGACGGAAACCATTTCAGATAAAATTTCTGCCGTTATGCCGTTTGTAGAACACCTTTTACTCCATGTTAGCCGCCCAGTCCGTTGGGATAGCGATCATGTTGTACTGCTTGATGATGAAACTCAAGCTATCGCCAATGAAATTATTCGCAACAAACTATTTAACCGTGTTCACATCGGATTGGACTTCTTTGACGCTTCGATTAATCGGATTGCCGCTTGGGTTATCGGTACTAGAAATATGAAAAAAGCGTTATTAAAAGCCTTATTAGAGCCGATTACCGCTCTTCGTCAAGCTGAAGAAAAACGTGATTTCACCACTCGTTTAGCACTATTAGAAGAAGAAAAGTCACTTCCTTGGCAGGCAGTTTGGAATATTTACTGTGAACGCCATAACGTACCTGTCGGTAGCCGTTGGTTGGCGGATATTCATCGTTATGAAAATAACGTATTGAACCAACGTTAATAAAGGAAAAAAACTATGCAAAATATTATTTCATCATGGTTTGTGCAAGGCATGATCAAGGCAACTCACGATATGTGGCTAAAAGGTTGGGATGAGCGTAACGGTGGTAACGTCAGTTTACGCTTACTCGATAGTGATGTAGAACCTTACCTGTCTGAATTTAATACTAAACCTCATCATATTGCATTAACACAAGATGTCTCTGCATTGGCAGGACAGTATTTTATCGTAACCGGCTCGGGTAAATTTTTCCGCAATATCATTTTAGATCCAGCCGATAACCTTGCTGTTGTTCGGGTAGATGAACAGGGTAAGGGTTATTACATTGAATGGGGATTAATCAACGGAGGCGTCGCAACCTCCGAATTAGCAGCCCATTTACAATCCCATATCGTAAGAATGCAAAAAACAGACGGTAAAGATCGCGTTGTTATGCACTGCCATGCCACAAATTTGATCGCACTGACTTATGTTTTGCCATTAGATAGCAAAGTCTTTACTCACGAACTATGGCAAATGAGCACCGAATGTTTAGTGGTATTTCCCGAGGGAATAGGCATATTGCCTTGGCTCGTACCGGGGAAAGATGAAATCGGTTATGCCACTGCTGAAAAAATGAAATCTCACTCACTTGTCCTCTGGGCATTCCACGGTGTATTTGGCTCTGGCGCAACTTTAGATGAAGCATTCGGCTTAATTGATACGGCTGAAAAGTCAGCAGAAATTTTAGTCAAAGTAATGGCTATGGGCGGGCGCAAACAAGGTATTACCAAGGATGAGTTCAAGCTATTGGCAGAACGTTTCGACGTAATACCAATGGACGGAGTCTTGTAGTTCTATCTTTCGAAAAATTAACCGCACTTTTTAATTCGTTCTCACATAAAAGTGCGGTGTAAAAATCTCATCTTTTAAAGGAGAAGCCACATGGGTAGTTCAATTTTTTTAGGTATATTTTGGCATTTTATTGGTGCAACCTCTGCAGCCTGCTTCTATGCACCGTTAAAAAAAGTAACAAACTGGTCTTGGGAAACAATGTGGGCAGTCGCCGGTCTATTTTCTTGGATACTGCTGCCTTGGGGAATCAGTTATTGGCTATTACCTGATTTTTCCGCCTACTATGCTTCATTTGGCAGCAATATATTAATCCCGGTATTCCTATTCGGTGCCATGTGGGGTATTGGCAATATCGGCTACGGATTAACGATGCGTTATCTTGGCATGTCGATGGGAATTGGTATTGCTATCGGTATCACCCTAATTTTCGGTACCTTAATGACTCCAATTTTACAAGGGCGATTTGAAGAGTTATTGGCCTCTACCGGTGGAAAAATGACATTAATCGGCGTTTTGGTTGCTTTGATTGGGGTTGGGGTTGTTTCCTATGCCGGATTGCTGAAAGAGCGCGTTAGCGGTATTGCAGCCGAAGAATTCAATTTAAAAAAGGGGTTAATTTTAGCGATTATGTGCGGTATTTTCTCGGCAGGTATGTCATTTGCAATGGCAGCGGCAGTGCCAATGCATGAATCTGCTGCTCAACTGGGGGTTGATCCACTTTATGTTGCTTTACCAAGCTATGTTGTGATTATGGGAGGAGGCGCAATTATCAATCTTGGTTATTGTATTATTCGTTTAATCATTAAACCAGAACTGTCTTTCCGCAAAGATATGAGCGTAACTAAAAACCTATTAATCAGTAATGCATTATTTGCTGCTCTTGGTGGAATTATGTGGTACTTCCAATTTTTCTTTTACGCTTGGGGACATGCGAATATTCCTGCTGATTACGGCTTTATGAGCTGGATGTTACATATGAGTTTTTATGTCCTATGCGGCGGTATCGTCGGGTTAATCCTCAAAGAGTGGAAGAACACGGGCACTAAACCAGTGCGTGTACTTTGTATCGGCTGTTTAATCATCGTATTAGCCGCCAATATTGTTGGTTTAGGTATGGCAAACTAAGTTCATAAGGATTACACAATGATAAGAAAAGGTATCTTAATGCATGTCAATCCCGATTGCTATGCAGAATATAAAAAACGTCATAATGAAATTTTCCCTGAGTTAGTCAAAGAACTTAAGGAACACGGCGCTCACAATTATTCAATATTCTTAGATAAAAAGCGTAATTTATTGTTCGGTTATGTCGAAATTGAGTCAGAAGAACGTTGGGATCAGGTAGCACAAACAACAGCTTGTCAAAAGTGGTGGGATTTTATGAAAGACATCATGCCATCCAATCCGGACAATAGTCCTATAGCCCAAGAATTAGAGCAAGTATTTTATCTGGAGTAAGATAACAGCACTATATATAAAATAAACCACTTCAAGTTAAGAGGTGGTTTATTATCTTTTACTAGCTACGGCTCAAATAATCCCCATAACACACCCATTTATAAGTGGTTAGGGCTTCCAAGCCCATCGGGCCGCGGGCGTGTAGTTTTTGCGTGCTGACCGCCACCTCTGCGCCCAAGCCGAATTGTGCGCCGTCGGTGAAACGGGTGCTGGCATTGACATACACCGTTGCCGAATCCACTTGCTTGACAAACTGGTGCGCCAAGGCTTGCGATTCGGTCAAAATACCGTCGGAATGGTGGCTGCCATACTCTTGAATATGGGCAATCGCTTGATTAATATCCTCGATAATCACCACATTCATATTGTTACACAACGCTTCATTACGCAAACTGTCATCGCTGACCGCGCTAACATTGGCACCGCACTTTTGCAATATCGGCAACGCCTGTTGGTCGGCGAAATAGTTGACGTTTTTACTTGCCAAATATTGTACCAAGTGCGGTATAAATTCAGCGGCGATACTGCGTTGCAGTAGTAAGGTTTCTAAAGAATTGCAGGCGCTTGGGCGTTGGGTTTTGGCGTTGTCGATTAACGCCAAGGCGCGAGTGCGATCCGCACTTTGTTCGACAAACAGATGGCAAATGCCGATGCCGCCAACGATCACGGGAATGGTCGAATTCTCTTTGCACAGTTGGTGCAGCCCTGCGCCGCCGCGCGGAATCACCATATCCACATAGCGATCCAGTTTCAGCAGCTGCATAACCAAAGTGCGGTCGGGATCGATAATCGCCTGTACCGCACTTGCCGGCAAGCCGGCTTGTTGCAGCGCAGCTTGCACCACTTGTAACAACACTTCATTGGTATTGCGCGTTTCTTTGCCGCCGCGCAAAATCACCGCATTGCCGGTTTTTAAACACAGCGAGGCAACGTCAATCGTCACATTCGGACGCGCTTCATAAATGGTCGCCACCACACCCAACGGCACTCGCAGCCGTTGAATCGAAAGTCCGCTGTCCAGCGTGCCGCCGTCAATCACTTTCCCGACCGGATCGGCAAGCGAAATCACATGGCGCACATCATCGGCAATCCCTTTTAACCGCTCCGGCGTGAGCAGCAGACGATCGATAATCGCCGCGCTGATTCCTTGCGCTTCGGCGGCGGCAATATCCAGCGCATTCGCCGCCAAAATTTCCGCCACTCTTACTTCTAACTGATCGGCAATTACCTGTAACGCCTGATTTTTTTCCGCGCCGGATAATTGCGCCAACTCAAACGCCGCTTGCTTGGCTTGTTTGCCCATTTCCACTAAATCGGTTGTCATTTTTCTGTCCTTTATTTTGTATTCTCATCGGGCTTCAGCGAGCCTTTCCAACGACATTACCACAAATTTCAGACCGAGAGAATCACCATATCGTCACGGTGGATCGCCACTGAACCATACTCATAACCAATAATCGTGGCAATATCCGCCGATTTTTTGCCTTTGATCAGCGCCAGTGCGTCACTGTTGTAACACGCCACGCCAATCGCAATATCCTTTCCTTGCAGCGTGCGAATGCGTACCACTTCGCCGCGCGCGAACCGCCCTTCGATTTGCACGATTCCGGCAGGCAGCAACGAACGTTGCTTTTCCAATACCGCACTTTGCGCCCCTTGATCGATCACCAAAGTGCCGGCTGACGGCGCGGCAAACAACCACTGTTTGCGGCGTTGTAATGGCGATAATTGTGCGGTAAATTTAGTGCCGATGGCTTCACCGTGCGCCAGATCGACAATCACATTATCGCGTCCGCCCGCCGCGATGATGGTTTCGATGCCGGAACGGGTGGCAATATCGGCGGCGGTGATTTTGGTGCTCATGCCGCCGGTGCCCAAGCCGGACACGCTACCACCGGCAATCGAGCGGATATGATCGGTAATTTTATCCACTTCGGCAATCAGCTGCGCCTTCGGATTGGCACGCGGATCGCTGTCCAACAGCCCCTGTTGGTCGGTCAGCAGATAAAGCTGATCGGCATTCGCTAAAATCGCCACCAGCGCCGATAAATTATCGTTATCGCCCACTTTGATTTCAGCGGTCGCCACCGCGTCATTTTCGTTGATAATCGGGATAATGTTGTTGTCTAACAGTGCGTTCAAGGTATCTCTGGCGTTTAAAAAGCGCTCGCGATCTTCCAAGTCGGCACGGGTTAACAGCATTTGCCCGATATAAATACCATAAATTTCAAACAGTTGCTCCCAAGTTTGAATTAATTGGCTCTGCCCCACCGCCGCCAATAATTGCTTGGAGGCAATGGTCGGCGGCAGCTGCGGATGGTTCAAATAATTCCGTCCCGCCGCCATCGCACCGGAAGTGACGATCACCACCCGATAGCCCTGTTGTTGCAGCAACGCACATTGGCGCACGATATTCAGCATATGCGGGCGGTTCAGTTTCGGCGACCCTTGGGTTAAAACGCTAGTGCCGAATTTCAATACAATGGTTTTAGCGCGCGCTATTTTTTTCTCTCCGGTAGCAGAATGCGAATGTTTTTGCATAATGATTGATCTAGAATAAATGGATAAACGAGGGTTACGTTACCATTAATCGGCGGAAAAATCATTTACTAAATCAGCTTACCGTCACCCTACACGGAGAAATTATGGCGTCTGGACATTCAAATCTCGACCATGCCGAACAGCAGGAAATCACCCGCCTGTGCGTGCATACCGCACTTTTACTGTTGCAACACGGTGCGGAAAGTACGCTGGTCAGTCAAATCGCCTCCCGTCTGGGGCAGGCGCTCGGAGTGGAAAGCGTCGAGGTGGCGCTGACCGCCAATGCGGTGGTGCTAACCACCTTACATCAAGGGCATTGCATTACCACCGCACGGCGCAATCAGGATCGCGGCATTAATATGCATGTCGTTACCGAAGTGCAGCATATTGTGATTGCCGCCGAACATAAAATTTATGACAGCTACACCGTGCGCAAAAAACTGCAAGCGATTAAACCGTTCAAATACAACCGTTATTATGTGCTGTTTATGGTCGGGCTGTCCTGCGCCTCGTTCGCCCACCTTGCCGGCGGCGATGCGTTAATCTGCTTTATCACCTTTTTGGCGGCGTGTGCGGCAATGTTTGTGCGGCAGGAATTGGCGGCACGCCACTACAATCCGATAATTGTGTTTGCCTGCACCGCCTTTGTCGCGACCTGCATTTCCGGCTTATCGCTGCGCTTTAACCTCGGTAACGATTCGCAAATTGCGATTGCCTCCAGCGTGTTGCTGTTGGTGCCCGGTTTTCCGTTTATCAACGCCTTGTCCGACATTCTGAAAGGTTATACCAATATGGGCATCGGGCGCTGGGCATTGGCGACGGTGCTGACCTTCGGCGCCTGTATCGGCATTGTGTTCGCCTTAAGTTTGCTGAATATTCAGCAATGGGGAGGTTAAGATGAATCTCCTACTTACCCTGCTGGACGATATGTTTTTCGCCGCCATTCCGGCGGTCGGTTTCGCGTTATTGTTCAACGTGCCGCAAAACGCACTGAAATATTGTGCGTTATTGGGTGCGTTGGGGCATGGTTTTCGCAAGCTGTTATTACTTACGGTCGATATGCCGTTGGTTTTCGCCACTTTTTTCGCCGCCGCCTTAATCGGCTTTATCGGCGTCTATCTGTCGCAGCGCTATCTCGCCCACCCGAAAGTGTTCACCGTCGCGGCGATTATCCCGATGATTCCGGGCGTATTCGCCTATAAAGCGATGATCGCCGTTGTGCAAATCCACCATATCGGCTATTCTGAAGCCCTGTTCCAACAAGCCGTTGATAATTTTGTCAAATCCGGTTTTATTCTTGGGGCGCTGGCATTCGGTTTGGCATTGCCCGGCTTATTGTTTTATCGCCAACGGCCTGTTATCTAGCCATTTTTAGTAAGGAAGTTTATGCAAATCAGCTTAATCGTGGCGTTCACGCAAAACCGCGTTATTGGCAAAAATAACCAAATGCCGTGGCATTTGCCGCGCGATTTGGCTTGGTTTAAACGCAATACCTTAAACAAACCGGTGATTATGGGGCGCAAAACGTTTGAGTCGATCGGTCGCCCGTTGCCGAACCGCAGCAATATTGTGCTGTCGCGCCAGCCGTTCGTGTATGAAGGGGTACAGTGGGCGGACAGCCTGCAAACCGCACTTGAGTTCTGCCGTGCGGCGGAAGAAGTGATGATTATCGGCGGCGGTGAACTGTTTAAACAAAGTTTGCCATTAGCCGATAAACTCTATTTAACCGAAATCCAAACCGCACTTGAGGGCGATACTTTTTTTCCGGAAATTGACTTAGACCAATGGAAGATCGCTGAGGAAGAAATCGTACCTGCCGATGAGAAAAATGCCTACGCCTGCCGTTTTATGGTGTTAGAAAAAATAAGATAATAAAAAACCGAGCATCTGCTCGGTTTTCTATGTTAAATCAACAGATTATTTTACGCGTGAAACGTATTCGCCGGAACGGGTATCGACACGGATCACTTCGCCAATTTGTACGAACAATGGCACTTTCACCACGGCGCCGGTGCTTAAGGTTGCCGGTTTGCCGCCGGTTCCGGCAGTGTCGCCTTTCAGACCCGGATCGGTATCGACGATTTCCAACTCAACAAAATTCGGTGGCGTAACGGAAATCGGCGCGCCGTTCCATAAAGTGACGATACATTCCGCTTGATCCAACAACCATTTGTCGTTGTCGCCCACCGCTTTGGCGTCCGCTGACAATTGCTCAAAGGTTTCGTTGTTCATAAAATGCCAGAAATCTTCGTCTTTATACAAGAAGGTCAGGTTGGTATCCATCACGTCCGCCGCTTCAACGCTGGTGCCGGATTTGAAGTTCACGTCCAACACTTTGCCGGAGATCAATTTACGGATACGGGTACGGGTGAACGCTTGTCCTTTGCCCGGTTTCACGAATTCGTTTTCGACGATCACGCAAGGTTCGCCGTCTTGCATAAATTTAAGACCCGGTTTGAAATCACTGGTAGAATAGGTTGCCATAATGTCCTCATTACTTGAAAAAAGTGATCTGAAATCAAGACCACATAAAATTTTTAATAAAACTTGCATATGATAACCCAAAACACCCCGATTAGAGAAGCGTTAAGCTGGCTAGATTACCTCGCAACCGCCATAAATGATCCGGAAAAACTGCTGGAACAGCTCAATCTGCCGAAAGAGCGGTTTAAAAACGATATCCTTGCGCGCCGTTTATTCCCGTTGCGCGTGCCGCAATCGTTTGTCGACAAAATGGAAAAAGGCAATCCGCAAGATCCGCTTTTCCTGCAAGTGATGTCGTCGCAACAGGAGTTTTTTCAGGCGGACGGCTTCAGCCGTGATCCGCTGCAAGAGCAACAAAGTGCGGTACCGAATTTGCTGCATAAATACCATAACCGCGTACTGTTAATGGTAAAAGGCGGTTGCGCGGTGAACTGCCGCTACTGCTTCCGCCGCCATTTTCCGTATCAAGACAACAAAGGCAATAAACAGAACTGGCAAACCGCACTTGACTATATTGCCGCTCATACGGAAATAGAAGAAGTGATTTTTTCCGGCGGCGATCCGTTGATGGCGAAAGATCATGAATTGGACTGGCTGCTGACCGCACTTGAACAGATTGCGCATGTCACAACCCTGCGTATCCACACCCGCTTGCCGGTGGTGATTCCGCAACGGATTACGACCGCACTTTGCCAACGTTTAGCACAGTCACGCCTGCATAAGGTGTTAGTCACCCACATCAATCACCCGAATGAAATCGACCGCACTTTGGCGGATTATTTGGCACCGTTGCGCACGGCAAATGTGTTATTGCTCAATCAATCAGTGCTGTTAAAAGGCGTCAACGATAGCGCCGCCACCTTGAAACAGTTAAGCGATAAACTGTTTGCCGCCGGTATTTTGCCGTACTATCTGCATGTGTTGGACAAAGTGCAAGGTGCCGCCCATTTTTATCTTGACGATCAACAGGCGCTGGCAATTTACCGCGAGCTGCAAAAAATCAGCAGCGGCTATCTGGTGCCGAAATTAGCCCGCGAAATTGCCGGCGAGCCGAATAAAACCCTGTTAACGCCTTAATCAAAAAAATTCGCACTGAATTCCAGCAAAAACGGTTTTTATTTTGTCTAATTCCTTTAGAATAGACAGATATTTTTATTGATAAAAACATATTTTTACATTTGAGGTGTAAAGTGACTTCTGATAATCAGGCAAAAACAGGCGATGCCGGCGCATCATCTAACGAAAAACAAAACCAGTTAAAATTCGAATTCAGCAATATGGAGCCAATTACGCCCAAAAAACCGATTGAAGAAAAACCTTCATTTTTGGATAAAGCCAAAGGGCTGTTGCCAAAACGTGAACACAAGGAGGAAAGCGTGAACCCGACGAATCCACAACAATCTGCACAAACGCCCGCAGACACGGAAAATACCGCACAGGCCGCAACACACGACAGCGTTGAAAAGCTGAATGAAAACAGCGAAACAACCGCTCGTGAGCCGTTAAGCCAGCGCTTGAAAAAACCGGAAACTTGGGAACTGCTCAACCGTTTGCCGGCTAAACACCGCCGTCTGTTTATTGCGTTGCTGGCACTAATTTTAGTGCTGCTGATTTTCTTTTGGTTGAAACCAAGTTCCACCACCACCGTCGATGCATTGCAGGCACAAAATGCCAATTCGTTACCGATTGAGTTCCAACCGTTAAACCAATCGGAAGAAGAAATGGTTAACCAGCCTGTCGAGTCGGGTTCGGAGACAAATATCCTACTGCCGGACAGCAATATCAATGCTACGGCACCAAGTCAAAGCGATAATAGCAGCGCTTCATTGTCTGAAACCGTCAGCAATACTGCGGCGGCAGCCACACTGGCGCAGCAACAAGCGCAGCAAACACAACAGGCCGCTCAAGCAACACCAACGGCTCAACCTCAAACAACAGCAGCACCGACACGTAGCACGGCAGTGAAAGAGCCTGTCCGAAAAGCAGAACCGAACAGAACGACCGCCGCCACAACAGCGCAAACAAGAACCACTACCCAGCCGAAAACAACGGCTCCGGCCAAAAGTGCCGCAGATAGCGCTCCGGCTTCCAGCCGTACCCTGACGATTCCGCAAGGCGTCACCTTAATGCAGGTGTTCCGCAACAACAACCTGAACATTGCCGATGTCAACGCCATGACCAAAGCCAACGGCGGTGAAAAAGCGTTAAGTAGTTTCAAACCGGGCGATAAAGTGACGATTCAACTGAATTCACAAGGTCGGGTCAGCCGCTTAACCTTGCAAAACGGCAGCACCTTCAGCCGCAACAGCGACGGCAGTTATAACTATAAAAAATAATCATCAAACGCCATTGTCTTCCTGATAATGGCGTTTTTACTTGAATTTCTTCGTGCCACAATGAGGATTATTCCATGATCAAGACCATTTTATTCGGCGCCGGTATCATTTTCTTAACCGCCTGCCACACGTCCGCCAGCACGATTAACAGCCTGACTGCGCCGCAACAACAAAGCACTTCCGGCTCAACAGCGTCAAACAAAACGCTGCCGAGCAGCAATCAGGCATATCTTTACCATTGTGAAAACGATACGCAAATCAAAGTCATTGTGCTGAATGCGTTGGCGATTAAGCAACACTCGAAAAACCCTTCCATTCAACTGACGTTGAACGGCGTCAGCCAACATCTGCAACCGGTTGTCTCCGACAGCGGCAAACGCTATGCCAATATCCAATGGAATTGGTGGGAAAAAGCCGAAAGTGCGGTATTGAGCAACAGTTTGGGCGAAGTGATTGTGAGTGGCTGTGTAAAAGAATAATTCTACGGTTATGCCTCAGCAGCATAACCGCACTTTCTCAACTTATTCCAAATTCTGAATCTGTTCGCGCATTTGTTCAATCAACACTTTTAATTCCACCGCCGAATTGGTGATATCCGCATTGATTGATTTTGAGGCAAGGGTGTTGGATTCACGGTTCAGTTCCTGCATCATAAAATCCAATTTACGCCCGACTGCGCCGCCTTTTTTCAGAATAGACGTGGTTTCTTTAACGTGCATTTGCAGACGATCCAGCTCTTCCGCCACATCAACCCGTTGCGCTAATAAAACCATTTCCTGCTCCAACCGTTGCGGATCGGCTTGCAATTGGATTTCGTCAAAACGTTGTTGCAATTTATCCCGTTGCCACTGCAAAATCTGCGGCATTTGCGACCGCACTTTGTCCGCTTCAACGTTGATCGCCTGCAAGCGTTGTTGGATAATCTCTTGCAATTTCTGCCCTTCGCGCCCACGCATGGCGATAAAATCATCAAGCAGTTGATCAAAGCCGTTTAGCAGATCTTGCGCAATTTGCTCCAGATCTTGCTCCGGCGTTTCGACCACGCCCGGATAACGCAATACGTCGGTTAAATTGATCTCCCCTTCACCGGTTTGCTGTTTCAGCCATTGGAGCGATTTCAGCACCTGCTGCGCTAACGACTGATTCAATTGCAACTCAAGTGCGGTCTGCTGTTTCAATTCCAAACGCAGATTGCACTCCACTTTTCCGCGCGTAATCCGTTGGCGGATTTTTTCACGCAGATTATTTTCCAAGCCGCGAAACTGTTCCGGCAGGCGGAAAAAATTTTCCAGATAGCGTTGGTTGACAGAACGAATTTCCCATACGGCATTGCCCCACTCCTGCTTCAGCTCCAAACGGGCGAAAGCGGTCATACTGTAAATCATATTTTTTCCTATTTTGATGATTAAACGCCGCTATTCTACCGATTCTTACGCATGCTGTCGTGTGCAAAGTGCGGTTCCATGTTAGAATCTGCACGAAAATAAATTATCTGAATAAAAAATGGAGAATCCCAATGCGTCCGAATGACCGCCCTTTGCAAGCCACCCGCCCGATAAAAATCAGCCGTCACTACACCAAACACGCCGAAGGCTCGGTATTGGTTGAGTTTGGCGATACCAAAGTGTTGTGTAACGCCAGCTTGGAAAACAACGTGCCGCGTTTTTTAAAAGGTCAAGGGCAAGGTTGGATCACGGCGGAATACGGTATGCTGCCGCGCTCGACCAATGTCAGAATGCAACGGGAGGCCGCGCGTGGTAAGCAAGGCGGGCGTACCTTGGAAATTCAACGCTTGATCGGTCGTTCATTGCGCGCCATGATCGATTTGACCGCACTTGGCGAGCGGACAATCACGGTTGATTGTGATGTCATTCAAGCCGATGGTGGCACGCGCACGGCGGCAATCAGCGGTGCGTGCGTGGCAGTGATTGATGCGGTCAACACCTTACTCGCCAATGGCGATTTAAAAACCAATCCGATTAAAGGCTTGGTGGCGGCAATTTCCGTCGGTATTGTTGACGGCACGGCGGTGTGCGATTTGGAATATGTGGAAGATTCCGCTGCCGAAACCGATATGAATGTGGTCATGGCAGAGGACGGGCGCATGATTGAAGTGCAAGGCACGGCGGAAGGCGAACCGTTCAGCCATCAAGAACTGCTGCAGTTACTCGAGTTGGCACAGGGCGGAATCGCACAGATTTTTGCCGTGCAGCGTGCGGCCTTAAACGATAATTAAGGTGATTTATGCAGGATTATAAACAACAATTTATTGAATTCGCCCTCAGCCGCAATGTCTTGAAATTCGGTGAATTCACCTTAAAATCCGGCCGTGTAAGTCCTTATTTTTTCAATGCCGGGTTGTTTAACACCGGCAAAGATCTGGCGCGCTTAGGTGAGTTTTATGCGGCGGCAATTCAAGCGTCGGGAATCAAATATGACGTGCTATTCGGTCCGGCTTATAAAGGCATTCCGATTGCAACCACCGTTTCAATCGCCTTAGCCAATCTGTTCGACTGCGACAAGCCGGTCTGTTTTAACCGCAAAGAAGCCAAAGATCACGGCGAAGGCGGCAATTTAATCGGCAGCCCGTTACAAGGCAATGTGCTGTTAGTCGATGATGTGATTACCGCCGGCACGGCAATTCGCGAGTCAATGCAGTTAATCGCCGCCAATCATGCCCGTTTAAGTGCGGTTATGATCGCATTGAATCGACAGGAAAGAGGGAAAGGTGAGCTGTCCGCCATTCAGGAGGTTGAACGCGACTACCAGTGCCAAGTTTTATCAATCATCAACTTGCATGATTTATTGCAATTCTTGGCAACCAATCCCGCATATCAACAATACCTACCGGCGATGCGCCAATACCAACAACAATACGGTGTCTAACCGCACTTTTCATGTTTTCAATACCGGATTAAGATTTGGATAAAGTATCCAAATCTTTTTTCTCTTTCATTTCACTCCAAAAATTAAAATTTATTTAATAAAATTACAATTTTATTGAATTTAAAATATCAATAAGAACTATTCATTAGCCAATACTTATGAAAAACATTGAATAATTGGTTTTGATATTATATAAATAAAGCGTAATTTATTTTTAATTTTTATTTCTCGGAAAGCAATATATGGCAACCTTCTCTTGCAAACGCTCTTTATCAGAACGTTTCTATCCGGTATGCCAAACTGAATTAACATAACTTTTTCTCAGGGACGGAAAACGAAATCTCGTTCAACGTCCCCTTTTTCACCGCACTTTTATTTCTGGGTTTGAAGTGCGGTTTTTTTTGAGCTTGAATTATCAAATTAACGGCAACAACATCAAAGGGCGATCAACAGTACTTTGACTTTTCCTTTTCTTCTTGTTTGCCCTTTCCTTATTTTTCCATCCGCCAAACGCAAAAAACCCTTAGCATCACTACTAAGGGCTCTTGTT
>NZ_FWWV01000055.1 GCF_900176075.1 Pasteurella testudinis DSM 23072 | reverse complement strand
AGCTGAAAGCAGCGGGTTGGTCAGATGAATTCAGGTCAGAGCTGATGTTTGGTGTTGTTGGTTGATTATTAGACAAAGTGCGCGGTTGCCCTGATGCGGCAAACAGTCCGTTTCTTGTTCGTTTTTCCTTGCCTTTTCAGTAAAAATGCGTATCATCACCGCTCTTTTATCGTTAACCGCTAACAGCAATATTTGGGTTCCCTCGCCCCCAAACACAAACAAAAAGGTAGCAAATATGTTTTCCACTTCTACGTTGTTTAATACGCAACAAAAACGCAATGCGTTAATTATCCTGAGCTTTTTCCATATTTTAATCATCACCGCCAGTAACTATTTGGTGCAATACGCCTTTGAAGTGCGGTTGCCGTTCACGGATTTCAGCTTTCATACCACTTGGGGTACGCTGACCTTTCCGTTTATTTTCTTGGCAACGGATCTGACCGTGCGGGTGTTCGGCGCGAAAGCCGCCCGCCAGATTATTTTTATCGTGATGATTCCGGCATTAATCATCAGTTATCTGGTGTCCACCTTGTTCGTCGACCAGCAATTTCAAGGGCTGACCGCACTTGCGACTTTTAATCTGTTTGTGTTCCGCATTGCGATTGCCAGTTTTGCCGCCTATGTTTTCGGGCAGTTGCTGGACGTTTTGGTGTTTAACCGTCTGCGCCGGTTGCAAGCTTGGTGGGTGGCGCCGAGCTGTGCGATGACTTTCGGCAGCGCCTGCGACACCTTGCTGTTCTTTGCGATTGCTTTTTATCAAAGCAGCGATCCGTTTATGGCGGAAAACTGGTTTGCGCTCGGTTTTGTCGATTATCTGTTTAAGTTGTTTATCGGCTTGCTGTTCTTCGTGCCGGCGTATGGTGTGGTGCTGAATATCATTCTCAAAAAATTGCAACAATTGGCCGACTTGCGCCAGCCGAGCTTAAATTAATTTTTAACCTTCAACCATAAGAGAAATAACAATGGATTTAAGACAAGCGATTGCCAGAAGTTCGATGAGCCCGTTTCAATGGGGGATTGTCTTATTGGCGTTTTTACTGAATGTGTTGGACGGTTTTGACGTACTGGCGTTAGCGTTCACCGCATCTGCGATTAAAAACGCCTTCGGGCTGGACGGGGCGGAAGTCGGCTATTTGTTAAGTGCCGGCTTGGTTGGTATGACGATTGGCTCGCTGTTTTTGGCACCGTTAGCCGATAAATTCGGCCGCCGTCCGTTATTGTTGGTATCGGTTGCTTTGTCAACCGTCGGTATGCTGTTTTCCGGTTTTGCGACCGATCACTATCAATTGGCGTTGTGGCGGGTGATCACCGGTTTAGGGGTGGGGAGTATTCTGGCGTGCACCAATGTGATCGTCAGCGAATATTCCTCGCGGAAATGGCACGGCTTAGCGATCAGCCTGTATGCCGCCGGCTTTGGCATCGGTGCGGTATTGGGCGGAATGTCGGCCCGTTTTTTACAAGCCAGTTACGGCTGGCAATCGGTGTTTTTCGTCGGTGCGGCGTTAACCGGCGTGTGCTTAATTGTGATTTGGCTGTTTTTGCCGGAATCGATTGATTTTCTGATGAGTAAAAAACCGAAAAACGCCTTGCAGCGCCTGCAAAAAATTGCAAAACGCTTAAGACTAGAAGGCGATTGGACATTGGCTCAACAAGCGCAATCGCAACAACAACCGCGTGGAATTTTAGAACTGTTTTCGTCGAATTATTTGAAAATCACGCTGCTGGTGTGGGCGGCGTTTTTCACCGTGATGTTCAGTTTTTACTTTATCAGCTCTTGGACACCGGCATTGTTGGAACAAGCCGGCATGAGCAAAAACGAGAGTATCAGCGTCGGCATGATGCTGTCGTTGGGCGGCACTTTCGGTGCCTTGACGTTCGGCTTGTTCGCCAGCCGCTGGACGGCACGCCACATTCTGATGGTGTTCGGGGCTTTGGCAAGCTTGGCGATCGTCGCTTTCGTATTCTCTCTGCAAAGCGTCGGCTTCGCCTTTGTGTTGGGCATCTTGATCGGCAGCTTAATTAACGGCTGTATCAGCGGCTTATATATCCTCAACCCAAGCCTATACCAAGCCGAAATCCGCAGCACCGGCGTAGGCTTCTCTATCGGTGTCGGCCGCTTCGGCGCCATCTTCGCCCCGATTATGGCCGGCTACTTGCTCGACGCAGGCTGGCAATCGAAAGATCTCTATCTCGGCGCCGCCGTTGTGATGTTGATCTCAACTTTGGCGGTGTATTGGCTAAAACCGAAAGCGGCTGTGACGTCGGTTTAAGAGTGGAATATTCTTTTTAATAGTGCGGGCACATGCTTAAGCCGCAAAATAACAATCCGCACGTGAAACGTGCGGTTTTTCGGCTGCCCTATAAGGGCCTAGTAATTCACATGCCCCTCAAGGGGCATGCGAAAAGACTG
>NZ_FWWV01000034.1 GCF_900176075.1 Pasteurella testudinis DSM 23072 | reverse complement strand
TCGCACAGTATTCGCGGTCATTGGGAAGTGGAGAATAAGGCGCACTGGGTGCTGGATATGGTCTATCGGGAAGATGATTGTGTGATAAGCAAGGATGACGGCGCGGAGAATATGGCGATATTGCGCCGTTTTGCGTTGAATTTATCGCGGCTTCACCCGGCTAAAATGAGTATGCGGATGAAGCTGAAAGCAGCGGGTTGGTCAGATGAATTCAGGTCAGAGCTGATGTTTGGTGTTGTTGGTTGATTATTAGACAAAGTGCGCGCTTGCCCTGACCTTGACCTTGACCTTGACCTTGACCTTGACCTTGACCTTGTTATACTCGCACTATCTTTTGTCAATACAATATATTAAGGTAAATTTTATGAAAAAAATGCATATCAGCTTATTGGCGCTATTCTCTCCTTTGGCATTTGCCGTTGATCCGCCGGAACCAAGCCATTACAGCGAGCAACAAATCGCTGAGTTTAAAACGCTGGCGCAACAAGGCGATAAAATCGCCCAATTCCGTTTGGGTTTTGCGTATGATTTTGCCATGGGCGGTTTAGAGGAAAATGATGCATTGGCGTTGGAATGGTATCAAAAATCCTCTGCCCAAGGCTATTCCAAAGCTACACGCAATATTGGTATCCTCTATGAAGAGAATGACGGCGATTTCGTCAAAGCAGAAGAGCAATACAAAAAAGCACTTACGCAAGATCCGACCGATTACGGTGCGAAAAATAACTTAGCCAAAATTTACTACGGCGTGGCAAGCGATGTACCCCGTGCCATTGAACTGTTCCGCGAAGCTGCTGACGACGGTGATATTAATGCGCAAATTATGATGGGGCATCTTTATTCGCAAAATTTCCCCGGATTAGATCAAGCTGATTATGCCAAAGCGATAGCCTATTATGAAAAAGCCGCGCAGCAAACGGATCTACCAAGTTCAATCCAAGCGATGAATGATGTGGCTTACCACTATTATACCGGCGAAGGCGTGGCACAAGACCATAAAAAAGCCTTTGAATACTACCAGCGTGCCGCCGAAGGTGGTTACCCTACCGCCATGACCCAAGTCGGTTACATGTATCGCAACGGCGAAGGCGTAAAAGCTGATGTCAAAAAAGCAGCTGAATGGTATCAAAAAGCGGCTGAGCAAGACGAGCCAATCGCCCTGTTCAACTTGGGCGATCTTTATGAAAACGGCACCGGCGTGGCGAAAGATCTCAACAAAGCCCGTGAATTGTATGCACAAGCCTGTGAATTAGGCGATGAAGACGGTTGCGCTGGCGTAGAAAACTTAGCCAAGTAATAGAAGTAATACTATAGAAAGTGCGGTTCTTAAACCGCACTTTCCCATCAAACCGCCATACTATCCAACAACTCCACCTGACTCAATTTCGCCATGGTTTCAACATAAGCCCGCACTTTTTGCGGCAACACCAACGCCTTAACAATGGTTAAGGAACGCAAGGTTGGGAATAAATGAATATCATCTTCCGACAGCGTGCCGTTGACCGCACTTTCGCTTTGAATCAAGGTGGCTAACTGTGCCAAGTGCGGTTGCAGTTGTTGTAAATACAACGGCGTGTCGGCAAGCAGTTGATCGAGATCGCCGACCCAATTGGTCATGCGCTGGATATAGCGTTCTCTCGCCGATTCCGTTGCAATTTCGGCAAACGGGGCTTGGGTGAAACGCGGAATAAACAACGGGGCGGTGATATTTTTCACCGCGTCCAGCCACTCGGCAATCGCCGGGTTGGTTGCGCCGCTCAAGTGCGGTTTGCCGTCCAGTTGATCGATATAACGCACGATGTCCATGCTTTCCGGCATAAAACTGCCGTCGGCTTTTTGCAGAATCGGCGCCACTTTGCGCCCGACCATCTGCGTCGGGGTGTCAATATCATCTTCCATCAACACCACTTTTTCTACTGCGATATTTTTCAAACCAAAAATCATCGCCGCTTTCACACAAAACGGGCAATGCTGATAAATAAACAGTTTCATCGAGTTCTCCTCTTGTTTTGTTAACACAAACCGCACTTTGAATCTTAGCGCGAATCTCGCGAAGAATACCGATGTTTAACATATCACGTCTATAGCACCCAAGCCAATATTCAGGTACAATCCGCCAATTAACTGGTAAATAAAAATTGGCATAGAGAACCCTTTTTAAATGAAAAATATTCGTAACTTTTCCATTATCGCCCATATCGACCACGGCAAATCGACCCTGTCCGACCGCTTGATTCAAACTTGCGGCGGCTTGAGTGATCGTGAAATGGCGGAACAGGTGCTGGATTCGATGGATCTGGAGCGTGAGCGTGGGATCACGATTAAAGCGCAAAGTGTTACTTTGAATTATCAAGCCAAAGACGGCGAAACTTACCAACTGAATTTTATCGACACCCCCGGACATGTGGATTTTTCCTATGAGGTTTCGCGTTCGCTCGCAGCCTGTGAAGGAGCGCTGTTGGTGGTGGACGCAGGGCAAGGCGTGGAAGCGCAAACGCTGGCGAACTGCTATACCGCGCTGGATATGGATCTCAACGTAGTGCCGATTCTGAATAAAATCGACTTGCCGGCGGCGGATCCGGAGCGCGTGGCAGAAGAGATTGAAGATATCGTCGGCATCGAAGCCGCCGATGCCGTGCGCTGTTCGGCAAAAACCGGTGTAGGTATCGAAGATGTGTTGGAAGTGATCGTCAAAGAGATTCCGCCGCCGGAAGGCGATCCGGACGCACCGTTGCAAGCCTTGATTATCGACTCGTGGTTCGATAACTATTTGGGCGTAGTCTCGTTGGTACGGATCAAAAACGGCACCTTGAAGAAAAACGACAAAATCAAAGTGATGAGCACCGGCATCTCTTACGGCGTGGATCGCTTGGGGATTTTCACCCCGAAACAAGTTGATACCACCGAGTTGAAGTGCGGTGAGGTGGGCTGGATTGTGTGCGGCATCAAAGATATTTTAGGTGCGCCCGTCGGCGATACCCTGACGCTGCAACATAAATCCGCCGAGCAACCGCTGCCGGGCTTTAAAAAGGTCAAACCGCAAGTGTATGCCGGTTTGTTCCCGATCAGCTCCGATGATTACGAAGCGTTCCGCGACGCGCTGGGCAAATTGAGCTTGAATGACGCCTCGCTGTTTTACGAGCCGGAAAACTCGACCGCACTTGGCTTCGGCTTCCGCTGCGGTTTCTTGGGCTTACTGCATATGGAGATTATCCAAGAGCGGTTGGAACGGGAATACGATCTGGATTTGATCACCACCGCACCGACGGTAGTCTATGAGGTGGAGCTGACCGACGGCACGATTGAACACGTTGACAGTCCGGCGAAATTGCCGCCGTTAAACAATATCGCGGAAATTCGCGAGCCGATTGCCGAATGTAATATGTTGTTGCCGCAACAATATTTGGGCAATGTGATTACGCTGTGCATCGAAAAACGCGGCGTGCAGACCAATATGGTCTATCACGGCAACCAAGTGGCATTGACCTATGAAATTCCGTTGGGCGAAGTGGTGTTGGACTTCTTCGACCGCCTGAAATCGACCTCGCGCGGTTACGCCTCGTTGGATTACAGCTTCAAGCGTTTCCAAGCGGCGAACATGGTGCGGGTCGATATTATGATCAACAGCGAACGGGTCGATGCGCTGGCGTTGATCGTACACAAAGACAATGCGCCGTATCGCGGACGCGAATTGGTGGAAAAAATGAAAGAGTTGATTCCGCGTCAGCAATTTGATATTGCGATTCAAGCGGCAATCGGCAACCATATTATCGCCCGTTCGACGGTGAAACAGTTGCGTAAAAACGTGTTGGCGAAGTGTTACGGCGGTGACGTCAGCCGGAAGAAAAAACTGTTGCAGAAGCAAAAAGAGGGTAAAAAACGCATGAAATCCTTAGGCAACGTCGAAGTGCCGCAAGAGGCGTTTTTAGCCATTTTACACGTTGGTAAAGATAAATAAGGAAAGCGAATGTCGAAGTTTTTTCTGCCGATTCTGTTAGTCTGCGGCTATGTATTATGGAAAGTGCTGGATCATCTGGCGCTGCCGAACACGTTTTCGATTCTGTTGATTATTTTCACCCTGATTGCCGGCGCAACTTGGTGTTACAACCGTTTTTCGCTCGAGCCGAAACGCCAACGGCAAATCACCCGTTTGGAACAACGCAGCGGCAAAACGTTGAGTGAAGAAGAGCGTGCCCAAGTCGAGCCGATTTCCGAAGGCAGCGAATTTGTCGCCTCGCTGTTTCCGGTGTTGGCGATTGTGCTGTTGGTGCGCTCTTTCCTGTTCGAACCGTTTCAAATTCCATCGGGTTCGATGGAGCCGAGCCTGCGCATCGGCGATTTTGTGATCGTGGAAAAATATGCTTACGGCATCAAAGATCCGGTTTTTCAAAACACTCTGATTCCAATCGGCGAGCCGAAACGCGGCGATGTGGTGGTGTTTAAAGCGCCGCCGCAACCAACGATTGATTACATTAAACGTGTGGTCGGTTTACCGGGCGATCATATCAAATACGATCAAGCCAGCGGTACACTGAGCGTTACTCCTGCAAAGTGCGGCACGCCAGTGTGTGAGCCCGAAGTCTATCAATACAGCGATGCCAAAGCCAATCCTGACTTTTTCTATCACGGCAATGCGCAAATCGAGATGACCGAAAAAGGTGCGGTGACTCACCAAATTCTGCTCAATCCGGTGCGTTTTTATGTTGATGCCGCCTATTACAAGCAACAAGGCAATCCGCCGGGCGAATGGACCGTGCCGGAGGGCGAATATTTTATGATGGGCGACAACCGCGATAACAGCGACGACAGCCGTTTTTGGGGCTTCGTGCCGGAAAAAGCCTTGGTCGGCAAAGCCAGTTGGATTTGGTTGAGCTTAGATAAAAAAGCCAACGAATGGCCGACCGGTATCCGCACCGAACGTCTGTTCACCGCCATTCCATAAGGTAAACCGCATGCAAAATCTGGACAGATTACAACGTAAAATCGGCTACCAATTTCAACAACTTCACTTGTTGAAACAGGCACTGACCCACCGCAGCGCCGACAGCAAACATAACGAACGTCTGGAGTTTTTAGGCGATTCGATTCTGAATTTTATTATCGGCGAAGCGTTGTTCAAACAATTCGATAAAGTTGATGAAGGCGATCTCAGCCGCATGCGCGCCACCTTGGTGCGTGAAAAAACGCTGGCGATTCTAGCGCGCGAATTCGAACTGGGCGACTATCTGCGTTTGGGACAAGGGGAATTAAAGAGCGGTGGCTACCGCCGTGATTCGATTCTGTCCGACGGCGTGGAAGCGATTATCGGCGCGATGTATCTGGATTCCGGACTGGAAAATATCATGCCGGTGGTACGCGAATGGTATAAAACGTTCCTTGCCGAAATCAAACCCGGCGACAATCAAAAAGATCCGAAAACCCGTTTGCAGGAATATCTGCAAGGCAACCGCCAACCGCTGCCTGAATATGAAGTGATTGATATTCAAGGCGAAGCGCATAAACAGCTGTTTAAAGTCGAATGTCGGGTCGGCAGTTTGAACAAAACCGTAGTCGGACTGGGACAAAGCCGGCGCAAAGCCGAACAAGCCGCCGCAGAAGCTATTCTGCAACAACTTAATTTAACCTAATACAGGCGAGAAAGAACCTTATGAGCGAAATCATCACAGACAATCCGCAAACAGTAAGCGAAACTTACTGCGGCTTTATCGCCATTGTCGGCCGACCGAACGTCGGCAAATCCACCCTGCTGAATAAACTGCTGGGACAGAAAATTTCCATCACCTCACGCAAAGCGCAAACCACCCGCCACCGGATTGTCGGCATCGACACCGACGGCGCGTATCAGGCAATTTATGTCGATACGCCGGGCTTGCACATCGAAGAAAAGCGCGCCATCAACCGTTTGATGAACAAAGCCGCCAGCAGCGCGATCGGCGATGTTGATCTGATTTTCTTTGTGGTGGACGGCACGCACTGGACCGACGATGACGAAATGGTGCTGAACAAACTGCGCGCCGCCAAAGCGCCGGTGATTTTGGTGATTAACAAAATTGATAACGTGAAAGACAAAGACGAAATGTTGCCGTTTATCACCGAGTTGAATCAGCGTTTTGAATTTAAAGCCACCGTACCGATTTCCGCCCAACGTGGCAACAACGTACACCAGTTGAAAAAAATCGTGCAGGATTCGTTACGTCCGGGCATTCACCACTTTCCGGAAGATTACATCACTGACCGCTCGCAACGTTTTATGGCGTCGGAAATCATTCGGGAAAAACTGATGCGCTTTATGGGCGAGGAGCTGCCGTATTCAGTCACGGTGGAAATCGAGCAATTTAAAACCAATGAACGCGGCACTTACGAAATCAACGGCTTGATTTTAGTCGAGCGCGAAGGGCAGAAAAAGATGGTGATTGGTCATCAAGGTCAGAAGATCAAAACCATCGGTATCGAAGCCCGTGCCGATATGGAAAAATTGTTTGACAACAAAGTCCACTTGGAACTGTGGGTCAAAGTCAAATCCGGCTGGGCAGACGACGAACGCGCCTTGCGTAGTCTGGGTTATATCGACGAATAACCGTACCGCACTTTGAATACCAATTGTTGCTACAGTTGGTATTTTTTTATCTATTTTCGCCGATAGTGATCTTGCTTTGCCCTTTATCGATTATTTGAAGTTTAACTATCGCTGTTTCGCCTAACGGTGCCCAACTTTCCTTGCCTGTGCAAAGAAAGTTGGCAAAAGACAAACGCTTGCGTTTGAATGTTGCCTTTGGCAACAGCCCGAAGGGTGAGCGAAGCGAATAAAACACACCCTATTGAACTGCTGATCTTCGCTCAGTGTGAATTTGCTTAACGGAAAATTTTTTATTCGCCCGCATTGCGGGCAGACTCGCTACGCTCAAGCAAAAAAGTTTCACTACAAATTTCACACCCGCTCGGGCAGTTCATAAGGGAACCGAAAACACGCCGTAGAGTACAAGGTTTTAAACCGCACTTTATTAATAAAAGTACGATACGGTTAATACGCTAAACTACTAGACGAAATAACAAAGTAAGAAAATTTTTTATCAACAACCTAAGGTAATAACCACGATGAACAAACTGATCTACTCAGTCGAAGACAAACCGCCGTTTTTTCTCAGCCTGTTACTGGGCGCGCAACATCTGCTTGCAGCCTTGGGCGGCATTATCGCCGTCCCTTTGGTGATCGGCAATGTTTTACAGTTGCCAAGCAGCGACACCATTATTTTAGTCAATGCCGCGCTCTTGATTTCCGGCGTAGTGACGATGATTCAATGCCAAGGAATCGGCCCCATCGGTATCCGTTTACCCAGCGTGATGGGAACGAGTTTCACCTTTGTTGCCGCCGCATTAGCCATCGGATTTAGCCAAGACGGCGTTGCCGGTATTTTGGGCGCCTCACTGGTGGGATCACTGGTGATGATTATCGGCAGCTTCTTTATGCCGACCATTCGCAAGCTATTTCCGCCGGTCGTCACCGGTACGGTAGTGATGATGATCGGCTTGAGCCTGATTCCGGTGGCGGTCGATTGGTTTGCCGGCGGACAGCGCGGCGATGCCGATTATGCCTCGCCGGCAAATTTGGCGATGGCGTTTTTCGTATTAGTGATCGTGGTGGTGTTAGTGCAATGGGGCAAAGGGATTTTCTCGGCGGCGGCGATTGTAATCGGTATGTTTGCCGGTTATCTGACCGCACTTTTACTCGGTTGGATCGACTTCAGCGGCGTGCGGCAAGCGGAATCTTTCGCCCTGCCGCAACCGCTGCATTTCGGTTTGGCATTCCCGATTTCGGGCATTATCGGCATGAGCATTGCCTATTTGGTGACGATTGTCGAATCGAGCGGGAATTTTTTGGCATTGGGCAACGCCACCCAAACCGAGATCAGCGGTAAACACCTGCGCGGCGGCGTGCTGTGCGACGGATTGGGTTCAGCCTTAGCCGCCGTGATGTCCACCACCCCGTTTTCATCATTTTCACAAAATATCGGCGTAATCTCGCTGACCGGCGTTGCCAGCCGTTATGTGGTGACGATCACCGGTGCGTTATTGGTACTCGCCGGACTGTTTCCGATTTTCGGCGCGTTAATCGTGTCGATTCCGCTACCGGTTTTAGGCGGCGCAGGCTTGATGATGTTTGCGATGATCATCGCCGCCGGCATTCAGATGTTGGATAAGGTGGAACGTAACAAGCGCAACGGTTTGATTATCGCGATTTCGATCGGCTGCGGTTTAGCCGTCACCACCCGCCCCGAACTGCTGGACAAACTGCCGTCGTTCGTGAAAGAGATTTTCGGTTCCGGCATTACCGTCGGTTCATTATTAGCTCTCACGCTGAATTTGGTTTTACCACACGAGAAAACCGAATCAGCGATAGAATAATTCACAATTGTTTTTGTCGTCGATGGCGATGACCGCACTTAGCTTTTGACGGTCATCGGCGACTTTCTTTTTTGATTCACAAAATCATAAATGATTTTGTGAATCAAAAAAGAAGGTCGCTATCGGCGAAACCCGATAGCTAAATTTTAAATAAAAGATATAAAACCAAAGTATGCTCGCCACAGGGCAAGCGCGCACTTTGTCTAATAATCAACCAACAACACCAAACATCAGCTCTGACCTGAATTCATCTGACCAACCCGCTGCTTTCAGCTTCATCCGCATACTCATTTTAGCCGGGTGAAGCCGCGATAAATTCAACGCAAAACGGCGCAATATCGCCATATTCTCCGCGCCGTCATCCTTGCTTATCACACAATCATCTTCCCGATAGACCATATCCAGCACCCAGTGCGCCTTATTCTCCACTTCCCAATGACCGCGAATACTGTGCGATAATTGCTCCGCACTTGCCTTTAAGCTACT
>NZ_FWWV01000053.1 GCF_900176075.1 Pasteurella testudinis DSM 23072 | reverse complement strand
GAAAGGCCAATCAAACCGGGAGATAGCTGGTTCTCCCCGAAATCTATTTAGGTAGAGCCTTAGATGAATACCTTCGGGGGTAGAGCACTGTTTCGGCTAGGGGGTCATCCCGACTTACCAACCCGATGCAAACTGCGAATACCGAAGAGTAATGTCTAGGAGACACACGGCGGGTGCTAACGTTCGTCGTGGAGAGGGAAACAACCCAGACCGCCAGCTAAGGTCCCAAAGTACTAGTTAAGTGGGAAACGAAGTGGGAAGGCTTAGACAGCTAGGATGTTGGCTTAGAAGCAGCCATCATTTAAAGAAAGCGTAATAGCTCACTAGTCGAGTCGGCCTGCGCGGAAGATGTAACGGGGCTAAAACTAGTCACCGAAGCTGCGGCATTCAGATGACAGATTTCAGATGTCAGGAGACAGTATGGCAATCAAGTTTGAAGATTTGAACGTGTTTCAACGCGCTTATAAAGTGTCGTTAGAAATTCATCAAGCGAGCTTGGATTTTCCTAAGATAGAGCAATATGGGTTAGGAGACCAAGTTAGACGGGCAAGCAAAAGCATTTGTGCAAATTTAGCCGAAGGTTTTGCAAGGCAACGTTCTAAAGCGGATTTAAATCGATTTCTTAGCATGGCAATAGGCAGTGCTGATGAAATGAGAGTTTGGTTAAGATACTGTTATGACTTGAAATATGTAGATGAACAACATTGGCAAAGATGGCGTAATGAATACGAAGAAATTGCGAAGATGTTACAAGGTTTTGGTAAAACACTGAAACCTGACGTCTGAAATCTGTCATCTGATTGGGTAGGGGAGCGTTGTGTAAGCGGAAGAAGGTGGTTCGAGAGGGCTGCTGGACGTATCACAAGTGCGAATGCTGACATAAGTAACGATAAAGGGGGTGAAAAACCCCCTCGCCGGAAGACCAAGGGTTCCTGTCCAACGTTAATCGGGGCAGGGTGAGTCGGCCCCTAAGGCGAGGCTGAAGAGCGTAGTCGATGGGAAACGGGTTAATATTCCCGTACTTGTGATAAGAGCGATGTGGGGACGGAGCAGGTTAGGTTATCCGGGTGACGGAAGTCCCGGTCCAAGCGTGTAGGATGGATGATTAGGCAAATCCGGTCATCTAAATCAGAGGCGTGACGGGGAGACTCTACGGAGTCGAAGTAACTGATACCACACTTCCAGGAAAAGCCGCTAAGCATATCTTATCATAAACCGTACTGAAAACCGACACAGGTGGTCAGGTAGAGAATACTCAGGCGCTTGAGAGAACTCGGGTGAAGGAACTAGGCAAAATAGCACCGTAACTTCGGGAGAAGGTGCGCTGACGGTAATTGAAGTCCGTTGCGGATGGAGGTGAAGTCAGTCGAAGTGACCAGCTGGCTGCAACTGTTTATTAAAAACACAGCACTCTGCAAACACGAAAGTGGACGTATAGGGTGTGACGCCTGCCCGGTGCTGGAAGGTTAATTGATGATGTGAGAGCATTTGATCGAAGCCCCAGTAAACGGCGGCCGTAACTATAACGGTCCTAAGGTAGCGAAATTCCTTGTCGGGTAAGTTCCGACCTGCACGAATGGCGTAATGATGGCCAGGCTGTCTCCACCCGAGACTCAGTGAAATTGAAATCGCCGTGAAGATGCGGTGTACCCGCGGCTAGACGGAAAGACCCCGTGAACCTTTACTATAGCTTGACACTGAACATTGAATTTTGATGTGTAGGATAGGTGGGAGACTGCGAAGTATTAACGCCAGTTAATATGGAGTCGTTGTTGAAATACCACCCTTTAAGGTTTGATGTTCTAACACAGACTACGGAACGTGGTCGTGGACAGTGTCTGGTGGGTAGTTTGACTGGGGCGGTCTCCTCCCAAAGCGTAACGGAGGAGTACGAAGGTTTGCTAATCACGGTCGGACATCGTGAGGTTAGTACAATGGTATAAGCAAGCTTGACTGCGAGACGGACAGGTCGAGCAGGTGCGAAAGCAGGTCATAGTGATCCGGTGGTTCTGAATGGAAGGGCCATCGCTCAACGGATAAAAGGTACTCCGGGGATAACAGGCTGATACCGCCCAAGAGTTCATATCGACGGCGGTGTTTGGCACCTCGATGTCGGCTCATCACATCCTGGGGCTGAAGTAGGTCCCAAGGGTATGGCTGTTCGCCATTTAAAGTGGTACGCGAGCTGGGTTTAGAACGTCGTGAGACAGTTCGGTCCCTATCTGCCGTGGGCGTTGGAAAATTGAAAGGGGCTGCTCCTAGTACGAGAGGACCGGAGTGGACGCACCGCTGGTGTTCCCGTTGTTTCGCCAGAAGCATTGCGGGGTAGCTATGTGCGGGAGAGATAAGTGCTGAAAGCATCTAAGCACGAAACTTGCCTTGAGATGAGTTTTCCCAGTCAATAAGACTGTAAGGGTTGTTTAAGACTAAGACGTAGATAGGCGGGGTGTGTAAGTGTAGTGATATATTGAGCTAACCCGTACTAATTGCCCGAGAGGCTTAACCATACAACGCTCAAGGGTTTTG
>NZ_FWWV01000021.1 GCF_900176075.1 Pasteurella testudinis DSM 23072 | reverse complement strand
CGCGCTCAAAAGGTAAATATTGACGCAACCACGCCAAATGATATTCCCCGAACCGTTTAATGTCCGTCCAACCTTCCGCACCGGAAATGACGGCGCTCATGGTCAGAAAAATGATTTCAAGAAAAGGATATTTTTGGTTGATATCTTTACGCGGGTCTTCCAATTGACCGAAAAAGCGGAATAAGTCCATGACGTTACCTTGTATTTTAACGTATTAAAGGCTTATTAGATCATATTTTGAGGAAAAGTGCGATCTTGCCCTGATGCCTTGCTTACACATCGTTAATGCTATCGGACGGCGAGAAAGCGAAATGCTATCGCCACCCAACCTTTTTTCGTTCAGGTTGCGGCCGTGCATAATTGCACAAATTTGATCTTTTATCTCTTTTTCCGTTAAAACCGAAAACAAGAATTTAACCATTAAACAACATATTAACCTAGGCTTAACAGCTCGAATTGATCTATGTCACACTTTATGAGATAACATAACACAGCATCTTAAAATGATTTGTTTGTGTATCAACAAAAAATTATAATGCTAAAAAAAAATAATAAATCTTAAAAAAATTTTTAGGCTAATTCTTAAGTTGAAGGACAAAATTTAGACATGAGCGCAAATGCCAATAATTCGAGCGATATGTTGAATCCGGCACAGATCACCACGGTTGCGGTGAAAGCCGGCGCTTACAAAGCACAAAAAAACCAGTTTCTTTCTTTTATGTCGGCGATTCCGGCAGGAGCATTCATTGCAATCGCCTTTGTTTTTTATGCCACCACCCAAACCGGAGCCTCCGATGTGGCATGGGGCATGGCGAAATTTGTCGGCGGCATCGTGTTTTCACTTGGGATTATCATGGTGATTGTCTGCGGTAACGAACTGTTCACCTCTTCCACCATGACAATTCTGGCACGGGTAGAGAAAAAAATCAGCACTTTCCAGATGTTGCGTAACTGGTGTGCGGTCTATGCCGGAAATTTTATCGGCAGTCTGTTTATCGTGGCGCTGGTTTGGTTCGGCGGACAAACGATGGCGGCGGACGGCAAATGGGGTTTGGTGATTTTAAATACTGCCCAGCACAAAATCCACCACACTTGGGTCGAAGCCTTTAGTCTGGGTATTTTTTGTAACATTATGGTCTGTATCGCAGTGTGGATGGCGTATGCCGGCAAAACCCTGACCGATAAGACCCTTGCGGCGATTCTGCCGATTTCGATGTTTGTCGCTTCCGGCTTCGAGCACTGTGTTGCCAATATGTTTATGATCCCGATGGGGATTGTGACCGCACACTACAGCAGTCCCGAATTTTGGCAAACCTTGGGAATCAATGCAGCGCAATACGCCGATTTGGATATGACACATTTTATTATCAAGAATTTAATCCCGGTCACATTAGGGAATATCGTGGGCGGCGCGGTTTGTATCGCCTTAATGCAGTGGTTTCTGAATCGCGAACACCACTAATAGTTTGAGCATATCGGCAGCAAGTGCAGTGATGCCGGTATAATGGTTTTAATTTATTGTTAAATAAGGAATGTACTGATATGACACAATTAACTGAACTTCAACAACAGGCTTGGGCTGGATTTAAAGACGGCAACTGGCAACAAAATGTCGATGTGCGCGATTTTATCCAGGCGAACTACACGCCGTATGAAGGCGACGAAGCGTTCTTGGCAGGCGCTACGCCAGCGACAACCGCACTTTGGGACAAAGTGATGGAAGGCATCAAAGAAGAAAACCGTACCCATGAGCCGTTGGATTTCGATACGGATTTACCGTCAACCATCACCTCTCACGCCGCCGGTTATATCCAACAAGATTTGGAAAAAATCGTCGGTTTGCAAACCGATGCGCCTTTGAAACGTGCGATTATCCCGTTCGGCGGCATCAAAATGGTGGAAGGTTCTTGCCAAGTTTACGGTCGCGAACTGGATCCGCAAGTGAAAAAAATCTTCACCGAATACCGTAAAACCCATAACCAAGGCGTATTCGACGTTTATACCCCGGATATTTTACGCTGCCGTAAATCCGGCGTGTTGACCGGTTTGCCGGACGCTTATGGCCGTGGTCGCATCATCGGTGACTATCGCCGTGTCGCGCTTTACGGAATCGATTTCCTGATGGCGGACAAATTCAAACAGTTCGGTTCGCTACAAGCCCGTTTGGAAAGCGGCGAAGACTTGGAAATGACTATCCAACTGCGTGAAGAAATCGCCGAACAGCACCGCGCATTGGGTCAAATCAAACAAATGGCGGCATCTTACGGCTACGATATCTCCGGTCCGGCAACCAATGCGCAAGAAGCGGTGCAATGGACTTACTTCGCTTACTTGGCGGCGGTGAAATCACAAAACGGTGCGGCGATGTCTTTCGGTCGCGTCTCTTCATTCTTGGATATTTATATCGAACGTGATCTGCAAGCCGGCAAAATCACCGAAGAACAAGCGCAAGAATTAATCGACCATTTGGTAATGAAACTGCGTATGGTGCGTTTCCTGCGTACCCCTGAATACGATCAACTGTTCTCCGGCGACCCGATTTGGGCAACCGAATCCTTAGCCGGTATGGGCTTGGACGGTCGTACTTTAGTCACCAAAAACAGCTTCCGTTTCTTGAACACGCTGTACACCATGGGGCCGTCTCCGGAACCGAATATGACGATTCTGTGGTCTGAAAAATTACCGGACGGTTTCAAACGTTACTGCGCCAAAGTGTCTATCGACACCTCGTCCGTGCAGTACGAAAACGACGATTTAATGCGTCCTGACTTCAACAACGACGACTACGCCATCGCCTGCTGCGTCAGCCCGATGATCGTCGGCAAACAAATGCAGTTCTTCGGCGCGCGCGCAAACTTGGCGAAAACCATGTTGTACGCGATTAACGGCGGTATCGATGAAAAACTGAAAATGCAAGTTGGCCCGAAATCCGATCCAATCACGGCTGACGTTTTAGAATTTGACGATGTAATGAACCGTTTGGACGGTTTCATGGATTGGTTGGCGACACAATATGTGACCGCACTTAACATCATTCACTATATGCACGACAAATACAGCTACGAAGCTTCGTTGATGGCGTTGCACGACCGTGATGTTTACCGCACCATGGCATGTGGTATCGCCGGTCTGTCTGTCGCGGCGGATTCCCTGTCTGCGATCAAATATGCCAAAGTGAAACCGATTCGTGACGAAGACGGTATCGCCGTTGACTTTGAAATCGAAGGCGAATATCCGCAATTCGGTAACAACGACAGCCGTGTCGATGACATTGCCTGCGACTTGGTTGAACGTTTCATGAAGAAAATCCAGAAACTGAGAACTTACCGCAATGCCGTACCGACCCAGTCCGTACTGACCATTACCTCTAACGTGGTTTACGGTAAGAAAACCGGTAACACCCCTGACGGTCGCCGTGCCGGTGCGCCTTTCGGACCGGGTGCGAACCCAATGCACGGTCGTGACCAAAAAGGTGCGGTTGCTTCCTTGACTTCGGTTGCCAAACTGCCGTTTGCCTACGCCAAAGACGGGATCTCTTACACCTTCTCTATCGTTCCGAATGCGTTAGGTAAAGATTACGAAGCGCAAAAACGCAACTTGGCAGGCTTAATGGACGGTTACTTCCACCACGAAGCCACCATTGAAGGCGGCCAGCACTTGAACGTCAACGTCATGAACCGTGAAATGCTGTTAGACGCAATGGAAAATCCGGAAAAATATCCGCAATTGACCATTCGTGTTTCCGGCTACGCGGTACGTTTCAACTCGTTGACCAAAGAGCAACAAAAAGACGTGATTACCCGTACCTTTACCCAAACCATGTAATTCAGGTTTAATCTAATTACAAGCCCTGCCTATTGGCGGGGCTTTTTGTTGCATAAAAATTAACCCTGTCATCTGACAGGGTTAATCAACTATTTAGGGATAAAGTCGAGAACAATGAATAACAGTAATAATCCTGACAACATCTCCATTGATTCGATAAACAACCCGATAACCGCCCAAGTAGATTTCTCTAGTACCCTCTATAATACCTAATGAGCCGCGTTCCGGAAGATTCTTGAGCTTCTCAATGCCATTGCGAATACGATTTATAACAGTGTCCGCCGTCGTTAAATTGAGGGTAAATTCGTAAATCCCCAAAGCAATATTTTCAAGATTCTGTTTTGCTCTTGCAGAATAACTAATCGTATACTCAAGCGACATTTTGTTCATATTTTAATACTGCATTGTATAAAACATCTTTCACCCCACGATAAACCTCTTCACTAGAAAACGCTTTTCCTTCGCTAAAATCCTTATCACCTAAAGCGGCTTCTTTTTTTAAATATTCCAAATATTCTGGTGTTAATTGTTGTTCCATTATTTTTCCCTCCACCATAGGTATTAACAATATTTGCATAATGCCTCCTTTCACCAAAGCAGTCAAGTATCACCTCAGCTTGCAAAATTCACTCCTTCTAGGGTCTGTTACGACTTTCTATCGCAAAGTGCGGTTGTTTCAGGTAAAATTGACCGCACTTTTACTCTCTAATTTTGCATTTTTGGAATGGCTATGACGATTAAAGCACGCATTCACTCTTTCGAATCCTGTGGTACGGTGGACGGGCCGGGGATTCGGTTTATCCTGTTTTTACAAGGCTGTTTAATGCGCTGTAAATACTGCCATAACCGCGATACTTGGGATTTGGATGGCGGCAAAGAGATCACTGTCGAAGAGCTGATGAAAGAGGTGGTGACTTACCGCCATTTCATGAACGCGTCCGGTGGCGGCGTTACTGCGTCCGGCGGCGAAGCGATTTTACAAGCGGAATTTGTGCGCGATTGGTTCCGCGCCTGTAAAGCACAAGGCATTCACACCTGTCTGGATACCAACGGTTTTGTGCGCCGTTACGACGCAGTGATTGACGAATTGCTGGACGTGACCGATCTGGTATTGCTCGATCTCAAACAACTGAACGACACCATTCACCATAACTTGATCGGTGTGCCGAACAAACGCACGTTAGAGTTCGCCCGTTACCTGCAAAAACGCAACCAACGCACTTGGATTCGTTATGTCGTCGTACCCGGTTACACCGATGACGATCACTCGGTCACCCTGCTCGGCGAATTTATCAAAGATATGCAGAATATCGAAAAAATCGAACTGCTGCCGTATCACCGTTTGGGACAACACAAATGGGAAGCCATGGGCGAAAAATACGAATTGGAAGATGTGCTGCCGCCAAGCAAAGAAAAAATGGATCATATCCAAGCGATTCTTGCCCGTTACCATCATAATGTGATTTACTGATTCACTCACCCGTTTTAACGCGCTATCTGTACTTTTGACGATAGCGCGTTTTTATTTCTTCTTTGAACTTCCTCTTTCCCCATTTTGAAATTTTACTCCATTTTTAAAACAAATGTGACAAAGATCAAATTCTCTGAATAAAGATCGCTAAAGCCTTGTTTTTTTTTTTTTTTTTTAAACTGAGAAAGTTTAATGATTTTTTATCTGTTTTGGAGTGAAGAAATCATTAGCTTTTGAATTTTCTTTACATTTTTCCAACCATAAGGAATATTTTATGAAACCCACAATAAAAACCACTGCTTTGGCTATCTTAATCTCACTCGGTGCAGTCGCTTGCGGATCGTCCGGCGGAGGATCTGGCGGTGACCAACCAAGCAGCACCACTAACAACACAACTGCTAACGGAACAACTCAGTCGCAAGCAGAAACAACACAAAACAATCAGACACAAAATCAAAGTGAATCCAGTTCATCTCAAGTCTCCGAACAAGTAGCCGCTGCACAAAAACAGGCTGACGAAGCGAAAAAACAAGCCGAATTAGCACTACAACAAAAAGCCGCTGCTGAGAAACAACTCACTATCGCCCAACAGGCTGCGAAAGAAGCACAAAGCGCACAAGCCCAAGCAGAAGCTGATAAAACCAGCCAAGTCAAAGCCGCTAATGACAAAGTCAAACAAGCAGAAGCGCAATTAACCGCCGCACAAAAACAAGTCGCAGAGGCAGAAAAACAAGCACAACTGGCACAACAACAAAAAGCCGCCGTCGAACAGCAAGCCGCAGCGGCACAACAAGCGGCAAAATCCGCACAAGCAGCCCAAACTCAAGCAGAAGCCGATAAGGCTGCACAAGTGAAAGCTACCAATGACAAACTCAAGCAAGCGGAAACCCAGTTAACAGCCGCACAGAAACAAGCGACTGAAGCCGAAAAGCAAGCACAATTGGCGCAACAGCAACAAGCTGAAATCGAGAAACAAGCCGCTACAGCGCAACAAACCGCGGCTGAGAAAGTTAAACAGACAGAAACCCAATTAGCGGCTGCACAAAAACAAGCAACCGAAGCGGAAAAACAAGCTGCCGCTGCACAACAAGCGGCGATAGCAGCTGAAGCGGCACAAGCGCAAGCCGAAGCAGACAAACTTGCCGAAGTCAAAGCCGCGCAAGAACAAGTTCAGCAAGCGGAAGCGCAATTAGCCGCAGCTCAAAAACAAACCGAAGAAGCGGAAAAACAAGCTGTGACAGCACAACAAGAAGCCGCAGAGAAAGTTAAACAGGCAGAAACCCAATTAGCGGTTGCACAAACACAAGCAGAACAAGCGGAACGACAAGCCGCTGAGGCACGACAAGCAGTAGCCGCTGCGCAAGAGGCACAAGCTCAAGCCGAGGCAGATAAACTTGCCGAAGTTAAAGCAGCGCAAGAGCAAGCTCAACAGGCACAAACCTTATTAGCGGCAGCTGAAGAACAAGCGGCTGAAGCTGCAGAACAGGAAGTGGCACAACTGCGTGAAGCCGAAGCACAACGTTTAGCGGAAATCCAACGTCAGCAAGAAGAAGCCGAACGTTTGGAAAGAGAACGGATTGAAGCCGAACAACGGGCGGAAGCAGAGCGTCAGGCGGAAGAAGAGCGTTTGGCAAGAGAGGCTGAAGAGCGGCACAAAAATCGTGAACTGAATAATTATGCAGTGGTAAAACAATCCATGAATGGACAAGCTGATGACTTCTTTGCACCGGCTGAAATTATGGCTGATGGCATTAATCTGGGTGTCATCAGAACGAGCGACCATATACAAAGTGTAGAAAGCAGCGGCAGATCGGTTAGAACCAGTTATAATACCTATACTTATAACTTAACTGAAGCAGGTCACGGTTATTCTTATAAAGATGTCTATCGTGAAGGTGCAGGATCTACAACAGATTATCAATTTATTTACGGCGGCAACCGCACTTCCGGCGAAACCATTGAGCAATTGCAAGGCAGTGCCAGCTATCAAGGCAAGGCGGTCACCTATTTCCTTGGTGGATTAGATGAATATGCAACAGTTAATCTGAATGCGGATTTTGACCAAAAAAACATTTCAGGACAAATTGATACCGGAAATAACAGTATAAAAGACGGTTTAATTCATTTAAATGCCGGCACCATCAGTAACAAAGATAGTAGCGTTGCCTTTGCCGGAGAAGCAACAGCCATCAGCCTTGGTTCTGGTTCTAAAAATCCGCTAGATTACTCGGGTATGTATGAAGGCTATTTTATGGGAGAAAATGCCAAGCAACTTGCCGGATCCGCAGAATTAGAATATGAGCCATTTGATGGTGAACACAAAATGCACGCCGTATTCTCCGCCGGTAAACAGGAGTAATCCTGACTTACCCTTCCCACAGGCAGCCGGTTATACCGGCTGCAACGGTTAAATCTTTTATTCCGAGGCGCACTTTGCGCCTCTGTTTTTGAGTGAAATGATGAAAAAACAATTTTATATTTTCTCCGTAACCGCACTTTGTGCAGCAAGTGCGGTTGCCGAAACCACCGTCAGCGTAAATCAAGCGACAACTCCCGAAAGCATTCAAAATATCGCACGCCCGACTGCACCGCCGCAAAAGGTGGAAGAATCGGGGCAAAGTGCGGTGCAGCCGTTGCGGGTTAGTCGGGCGCAGTTGTTGGCAAGTGCACAGCTGACGCAAAATTGGCTTAACTTGGCGCTGCAACAACGCAATGCGGAATTAATCAGTGAATTGTTGGCGATTTACCGCACTTTTGCGCAACATGACCCGATTCTCGTCCGTTTTGCTGAAGCGACATTAGCGCAACTGGCGCAAGATTATTCGCTGGCGATTAGCCGATTTCGTGACATTCTCGCGGTTAATCCCGATCTTAATCCAGTGCGGATCGAACTGGCAAAAAGCCTGTTCCACGATCGCCAAGACAATGCGGCGCGCGATCAGTTTGAAAAAGCCAAAAGTGCGGTCGGCGTACCGGCGCCGGTGGTGAGGTTGATTGATTCTTATCTCGGCGCATTGCAACAACGTCGCGGCTGGCAAAGCAGTTTCAGTGCGTATTACCTGCGTGACGGCAATGTCAATAACACCTCGTCCAAGCGCGAAATCGAGAACACCGGTTTTGTCAAAGACGACAATATGCTGCCGCAGTCAGCGCACGGCATTGTCTATTCATTCAGCCTTGAACGGGATTTCAATCTGGTTGGCGCACACTACCTGCATGTCGGCACGGAACTGTTCGGTAAGCATTTTTGGGATAATCACGACTATGACGACATCTATAACCGCACTTATCTGGGTTATACCCATAAAAGTGCGGTACAAAGTTGGTCAATTCTGCCGTTTTACGAAAAACGTTGGTACGGCAACCAGTCGTATAAATGGGCGAACGGCGTGCGTGGCGAATACCGCCGCTGGCTGAACAGCAACTGGCAAATCTCGACCGCACTTGAACACGCCGAACAGCGCTATTACGACAGCCAAAATCTCAATGGACATACGCAACTGGCTTCCGCCACCCTGCTGTGGCTGCGTAGCCCGCGCCAGTTTTTCTATCTCGGCGGCGATTATAACCGCGAAAAAACCCGTGTGTTGCAATACAGCAACAACACCCGCACCGTGCGGCTCGGTTGGGGGCAGGAGTGGCAGTGGGGCATTTCCTCACGTTTGGGTTTCTCTTATGCACACCGCAACTACAAAGACCAAGCCAAACTGGGCAGCATGATTCCGCTCGGCAAAGTGCGAGATGACAAGATTTACAGTGCGAATTTAACCCTGTGGAAACGGGATTGGCATTTGTGGGGTATCACGCCGAAGTTACATTTTAACTGGAAAAAGCAAGACAGCAATTTGCCGTCGATGTATTCCTACGCACAGAAAAATGTCAATCTGATTTTTGAAAAGACATTTTAAGCGTAAAGTGCGGTTTCACGACCGCATTTTTTAGATCTAGATCACATTTCCCAATCCTATTCTCAAGAAAAACCGCACTTTCATTGCCAGACTAAACCGTTTTAGCTAAAATTTTAGCTAAACTCTTTCGGTAAATAAAAAAGGTAATCCTATGAGACAGAAAGTTTGGGTATTAGGTGACGCCGTGGTGGATTTGATTCCGGACGGTGAACAACATTATATTAAAGCACCAGGCGGCGCACCTGCCAATGTTGCCGTGGGGATTGCCAGATTAGGCGGAAGAAGCGCCTTTATCGGGCGGGTCGGTGATGATCCGCTTGGGCGTTTTATGAAACAAGTGTTGAATCAGGAAACTGTCAACACCGAATTTATGCAGTTGGATCCGCAGCACCGTACTTCTACCGTGATTGTCGATCTGGACGATAACGGCGAGCGCAGTTTCACCTTTATGGTCAATCCCAGTGCCGATCAATTTTTGCAAACCGACGATTTGCCGCAGTTTAACCGTGGCGAGTGGCTGCACTGCTGCTCTATCGCCTTGCTGAACAATCCGTCGCAACAAGCGACCCTGACTGCCATGCAGCAAATCAAGCAAATCGGCGGCATGGTGTCGTTTGATCCGAATTTGCGCGAATCGCTATGGGAAAATCAGGAAATCATGCGTATGACTGTGATGCAGGCGGTCGAATTGGCGGACGTGCTGAAATTTTCCGAAGAAGAATTGACCGTGCTGACCGAAACCGAAACCTTGGAACAGGCACTAAAAACCATTACCGATTACTACCCTGAAAAATTGATTATCGTCACTATGGGTAAAAAAGGCGCTTTGGTACATCTGAACGGCGAACAACAACTGATTAGCGGCAAAGCGGTGCAAGCGGTGGATACCACCGGCGCAGGCGATGCGTTTGTCGGCGGTTTGCTGGCTGGATTATCACAAACCGCAAACTGGCAACAATGGGAAAATTTGATCCCGATTATCCGCCAAGCCAATGCCTGCGGCGCCCTTGCCACCACCGCCAAAGGCGCGATGGCGGCGTTGCCGAACCAACAACAGTTAGCCGACCATTTGGCTGAATCCGCTTAATTAACCAAAAGAGGAAATCCGATGCTGATCTTCAATCAGGGAAAATATAAAAGTCTGCTTGCCGCCGAAGAGGGCGAACTCGATGCGGTGGCGGCACTGGTTGCCACTGATCAGGATTTCCGCCCCGATTATCATTTGGTCGCGCCGTTCGGTTTGATCAATGATCCGAACGGCTTGGTGTTCGACGGCGAAAAATACCATATTTTTTACCAGTGGTATCCTTATAGCGCCATGCACGGCATGAAACATTGGCTGCACTACACCACGCCGGATTTCCGACAATTCACCTTGGCTGCTCCGCTGATTCCGAGCGAAATGTTCGAATCGCACGGCTGTTATTCCGGCGGTGCGTTGCCGCTGGGCGATTATATCGCCGCGTTTTACACCGGTAATACCCGTCGCAGCAGCGATAACGCGCGCATTCCGTATCAAAATATCGCCGTATTCAGCAAAGACGGCAAGCTGTTGGATAAATATCCATTGGTAACTTGCGCCCCTGCCGGTTACAGCGAACATGTGCGCGATCCGAAACCCTATGTCACCGCCGAGGGCAAAGTGCGGTTTATTTGCGGCGCGCAACGTGAGGATTTGAGCGGCACAGCAATTGTGTTTGAAATGGACAATATCAACACGCCGCCGCAACTGTTGGGCGAACTGAACCTATCGGATTTCGACAATCGCCATATTTTTATGTGGGAATGCCCTGATCTGCTGAAAATCGGCGAGCAAGATCTGTTTATTTGGTCGCCGCAAGGCAAACAGCGTGAAGCGCAACAATTCCAGAACAACTACCATTCCACTTATGTTATCGGCAAGTTGGATAACTTGGATTTTGCCGTGGAAGCCTTTGCCGAATTGGATTACGGTTTTGATTTCTATGCGCCGCAAACCTTTGCCGGACTGGATAACAGCCAAAGTGCGGTCATGCTCGGCTGGGTCGGCTTGCCGGATTTGCAATATCCGACCGACGAATACGGCTGGCACTCCACCCTGACCCTGCCGCGCCGCTTGACCTTGAAAAATAATCAGATTTACCAAACGCCGCTCGAACAGTATTATCCGCAAAAGCTGACCGCACTTTCGTTGCAACAAGCCACGGAGTTGGCGGATTTGGATCGCCGTTATCTGAAATTTAATCCGCAAAATAACGAATTTACGTTACAACTGTTCGCTAATCCGCAAGGGCAACACTTAACCCTGAGCTATCAAAACGGCGTGTTCTGCTTGGATCGCAGCGCAACCGAACAAACGGAAAGCATGCGCGGTTTAGGAGAACAGCGTTATTGTGCGATTGCGGATTTACAACAGGTGGAGATTTTTATTGATCGCTCGGTGATCGAAATTTTCTTGAACGATGGCGAAAAAACCCTAACCTCGCGCTTTTTTATTAAAAATCGGCAGAATGTGCTGCAAAGTTCACGCCGATTGGAAATTGAAAGTGCGGTGTTAGCGCCGATTGCGTATTTGGCGGAGTAATCAAAATCTGATAATTACGCTACAAGTGAATGAAATAAAGTAGGGGCAGATTAGGAGCTGTTGATCTTTTGTGTTTATAAATTAAGCAAAAAGAGTGTCATTTTATCCGACAGCGACCTACGGTCGCAATCGGTTAAGCATTGATGAGAGGCTTTGCCTCTCTGAAGCAGCCGCAAAGCGGCTGATCTATGCGTAACCTAGTACGGCTTTGCCGTGCTAGGCTAAAAGGATTAGTTTTAGCTCAAATAGTATACTCAAAAGATCAACACACTCTAACTATCCGCCCGAGTACGAAGTGCGGTATAAGCATTTCATCAACAAAAGAAAAATGCAATATCCCGTTCGGGCAGATATATAATCTGCCCCTACGAAATTACAGTTTATTCTTATACAAATAAAAAAACATGATCGCTAAACCCAAACGTTGTACGCTGAATGATATTGCCGAACTCAGCGGTGTGTCCAAAACCACCGTCAGCATGGTGCTGAACGGCCGTGCCGACGAATTCCGCATCAAAGACGAAACCCGACAAAAGATTTTGGATATCGCGCGGCAGAATCACTACCGCGCCAATATTTATGCCAAAGCGTTGCAATCGCAGCGCACCAATACCATTGGTTTGGTCATTCCCGATTTTTCTAATTTCGGCTTTGCCCAAACCAGCCGCATTTTGGAAAAACTGTGCCGCAACCACGGCTTACAACTGATTATCAGTTGTTCCGACGAGCAACCGCACTTGGAGGCAAAAGCGATTGAAAACCTGCTGGAACGGCAGATTGATCTGCTGATCACCACGCCGATCCAACAAAGCAAACGGCACTATCCGCACTTAGGCACAATTCCGTCCATTCAGCTAGACCGTTTTATCAAAGATGCCGATGTGCCGTATGTCATCACCGATGACCAAAGTGCGGTCACGCAGATGGTTAGCCAGATGATTAAGAAACATCAACTGCATGAATTTTATTATCTCGGCGGTCTGTTGCAGCTCACGCCGAGTGAGGCGCGCTTGCAAGGCTTCAAGTGCGGTTTGCAACAAGGCGGTTTAACCTTGCACGATGGCTGGATTAAACATCGCGATTACCATTCCGAATCGGGCTATCAGATGATGACGGAGTTGTTGCGCGATTTAGGGCGTTTGCCACAGGCGGTTTTTGTCGCCTCTTACGGCTTATTGGTTGGCGTGCTACGTTTCTTAAACGAGAAAAATCTGTTGGATCAACTCAGCTCGCGCCAACTGCATTTAGCCACCTTCGATGATTACGAATTGCTGAATTGCCTGCCGTTTCACATCAATTCGATTCGTCAGGATCACGAGCAAATCGCCAACCAATTATTTGCCTCCATTTTAAAACTGCTGGGCAAAAAACCGGTGGAAAATAAAATTATTCCCGCCGAACTTTGCTGGCGTGATCAATAAAGCCCCCACCACCATCGCGGGCAATAAGGCGGCGCAGTAAAAAGACTGGCAATCCTATGCGTAAATGATACAATCGAAAACTGCTTGAGTTAGCGGATTGTTACAACTTTTTGTTACGCCGCTTATTTTTAACTGACGGAGAAATCGCAACTATGTCGTGGAATGGTTCTGATAACAACCATAATTCAGATCAAGACCCTTGGGGCAAACCGGGGCAAAGCGGGCAAAAAAAGCCTGAAAAAGATCAAGATTGGCAAAATAATAATCCTGAACCGGATAATCAACAAACCAATCAACGCAACAAACAACAAGGTCCGCCGGATTTGGAAGAGCTGTTCAATAACCTGCTGAAAAAAATGGGTGGCAGCGGCAACCGTCAATCCGGCGGCGGTAACACACCGTCTTTCAACGGTCTGGGCAAATTGCTACCGATTGCAGCCGTCATCGGTGTGATTGTTTGGGGAATCAGCGGTTTCTATACCATAAAAGAAGCGGAACGCGGCGTAGTCTTGCGCTTCGGCAAAGTCAATTCGATTGTTCAACCGGGTTTGAACTGGAAACCGACCTTTATTGATCAAGTCCGTCCGGTCAATATCGAAAAAATCAGCGAACTGAAAACCCAAGGCAGCATGCTGACCCAAGACGAAAACATGGTTGTGGTGGAAATGACGGTACAATACCGGATCAACAATCCGGAAAAATTCCTGTTCAGCGTCACCAATCCGGAAAACAGCCTGTCACAAGCAACCGACAGCGCATTGCGTTATGTTATCGGCCATATGAGCATGGACGATATTCTGACCACCGGTCGTTCGGTGGTGCGTGAAGACACCTGGCGCTATCTGGAAAATGTGATCAAACCGTACGACATGGGCTTGGAAGTGATTGACGTCAACTTCCAGTCCGCCCGTCCGCCGGAGCAAGTCAAAGACGCGTTTGACGATGCGATTAAAGCACAGGAAGACGAACAACGTTTTATCCGCCAAGCGGAAGCCTATGCCCGTGAAGCCGAGCCGATCGCACGCGGGGACGCGCAACGCATCGTAGAACAAGCCACCGCATACAAAGAGCAAGTGGTGTTAGACGCCCAAGGGGAAGTGGAGCGCTTCCAACAACTGTTGCCGGAATATAAAGCCGCACCGGAATTATTGCGTGAACGGCTGTATATTCAAACCATGGAAAACATCATGGCGGAAACCCCGAAAATGATGTTGGATTCCACCGGCGGCAACAATCTGACCGTATTACCGTTGGAACAAATGTTGAATCAGAAAAAAGCGGCTGAAAGTGCGGTCGAAAAGACAGACGCACCGCAAGCAAAAGGGGCGAATACCAATACTGCGTTGGGTAGCGCAGCGAACAGAAACACACCGGTTCGCACGCCGTCGCCTGCAACGTCAACCAATAATGAAAACAGCTATATAGGCTCACAACAAGAAGAACGCTATGAAAACAACACTCGCCAAGGGAGATTCGAATAATGCGTAAGTTTTTATTGCCGGTCATTATTCTGCTGGCGGCTATCCTGTATTCCAGTATTGTGGTGATCAACGAAGGATCGCGCGGTATCATGTTGCGCTTTAACAAAGTGCTGCGTGACGCCGATAACAAGGTCACTATCTATAATCCGGGCATTCACTTTAAAGTGCCGTTTATCGACAATATCAAAGTGCTGGATGCAAAAATCCAAACCCAAGACGGACAAGCCGATCGCTTCGTCACCGTTGAGAAAAAAGATTTGTTGGTGGATTCCTATGTAAAATGGCGGATCAGTGATTTCGGGCGCTTTTATACCAGTACCGGCGGTGGTGATTACACTTATGCCGACAACTTGTTACGCCGTAAAGTCAATGACCGTCTGCGTTCGGAAATCGGTTCGAGAACGATTAAGGACATTGTTTCCGGTACGCGCGGCGAATTGATGACCGGCGCATTAAATGCGCTGAACAGCGGTGCCGACAGTGCTTCCGATCTGGGGATTCAAGTAGTTGACGTACGGGTGAAACAGATCAATCTGCCGCAGGAAGTGTCATCGTCGATTTACCAACGTATGCGTGCCGAACGGGACGCCGTCGCACGGGAACACCGCTCGCAAGGTCGTGAAAAATCCGCCTTTATTCAGGCCGATGTTGATCGTAAAGTGACGGTTATTTTGGCGACCGCCAGCAAAACCGCGCAAGAACTGCGTGGTAGCGGCGACGCAACGGCAGCAAAAGTCTATGCCGATGCGTTCCGCAACGAACCTGAATTTTTCAGCTTCGTGCGCAGCCTGAAAGCCTACGAAAAGAGTTTCCAAAATTCAGGTAATATGATGATTTTAAAACCGGGCAGCGATTTCTTCCGCTATATGCAGCCGGAAAACTAAAACGAACGCCCACCGTTTAAGCAAGCCCTAGCCGTCGCTAGGGCTTTTATTTTTTAACTGCTGTTTTTTACTTAAAAAATACAAGAAAATACCGCACTTTGATTGTAGTTAATAACGGAAAATAGTAAAGTAAACAGTTGCGAATCCATACATCTTCAAATCTAAAAGGTAAAATTATTATGGGGAAAAGTGTTGTTATCCTGGGCGCTCAATGGGGCGATGAAGGCAAAGGCAAAATTGTTGATCTGCTGACGGATCGCGTGAAATATGTGGTGCGCTATCAAGGCGGTCACAACGCCGGTCACACCTTGATTATCAACGGTGAAAAAACCGTATTGCGCCTGATTCCGTCCGGTATTCTGCGTGATAACGTCACCTGCCTGATCGGCAACGGCGTAGTGCTCTCCCCAGCGGCATTAATGCAAGAAATGGGTGAACTGGAAAGCCGTGGCGTCAACGTGCGTGAGCGTCTGCTGATTTCCGAAGCCTGCCCGCTGATTTTGCCTTATCACGTTGCGATGGATCATGCGCGTGAAGCGGCGTTAGGCAAAAAAGCCATCGGAACCACAGGTCGCGGTATCGGTCCGGCTTACGAAGACAAAGTTGCCCGTCGTGGCTTGCGTGTCGGTGATCTGTTCAACCGCGAAGCCTTCGCCGAAAAATTGAAAAATATTCTGGAATACTACAACTTCCAATTGGTCAACTACTACAAAGTCGAGCCGGTTGATTACGATAAAACCTTAGCTGATATTTTTGCGGTTGCCGATATTATCACCGCAATGGTTGCCGATATTCCGACCATTTTAGACAAAGCACGCTTAAACGGCGACAATATCCTGTTTGAGGGTGCGCAAGGCACGATGTTAGACATCGACCACGGTACATATCCGTATGTTACCAGCTCCAACACCACCGCCGGCGGCGTGGCGACAGGCGCCGGTTACGGCCCGCGTCACTTGGATTATGTATTAGGCATCATCAAAGCCTACTGCACCCGTGTCGGCGGCGGTCCGTTCACCACCGAACTGTTTGACGAAGTCGGTGTGGAAATCGCGAAAAAAGGCAATGAATTCGGTGCGGTTACCGGTCGTCCACGCCGTTGCGGCTGGTTTGATGCGGTTGCGGTACGCCGTGCAATTCAACTGAACTCGATCTCCGGTTTCTGTATGACCAAATTAGACGTGCTGGACGGTTTTGACGAGCTGAAAATCTGCGTTGCCTACAAAATGCCGGACGGCTCCATCGTCGAATATGCGCCGACAGCCGCCGAAAACTGGGAAAATGTCGAACCGATCTATGAAACCTTACCAGGTTGGTCGGAAAATACCTTCGGTGTCACCGATATTAATCAACTGCCGCAAACCGCACGCGATTATATCAAACGAATTGAAGAAGTGACCGGCGTACCGGTTGACATTCTTTCCACCGGCCCTGATCGTGTCGAGACTATGATTCTGCGTGACCCATTTGCATAACATACTGTGATAAAACAATAAATCCCTTGTACATCAATACAAGGGATTTTTATTAGGGCCGGCTTTTTAAATGTTCCGGCTAATCTTCCAAGCCTAAAATCTGATTGACTTCACTCTTATACAGCACCGCTTTGGCACCGAAAATCGCCTGAATACCGCCGCCGACTTCGAGCACGTCAATTGCACCGATCTTTTTCAAGCTGGCTTTATCCACTTTTTTCACGTCTTTTAATGCAACTCTCAAACGGGTGATACAGGCATCAACGTGTTCGATATTCTCTTTTTCGCCCAGTGCGCTGATGATTTTCACCGCGTTATCGTGCAGATTACCGTTCACCGCAACCGCACTTTTGCTCTCTTCCGTTTGGCTGTCATCATCACGCCCCGGCGTCATCACATTGAATTTGCTGATTAAGAAACGGAAAGTGAAGTAATACAGCGCCGCCCACGGCAAGCCGACCAACACAACACGAATCCAGTTGGTCTTGGCATCGCCCTGCAAAATGCCAAACAGCAAAAAGTCGATAAACCCGCCGGAGAAAGTATTGCCGATGGAGATATTCAGAATATCGGCAATGTAGAACGAGACACCGTCAAAGAACGCATGGATCACATATAACCACGGCGCAACGAACAGGAACATAAACTCAATCGGTTCGGTGATACCGGTTAAAAATGAGGTCAGGGCAACGCCTAAGAATAAGCCGCCGAACCGTTTATGCCGCACTTTCGGTACGCAATGATACATCGCCAAACAGGCTGCCGGTAAGCCGAACATCATGGTGTCAAAACGACCGGCGAAGAAACGGGTTCCTTCGGTAAACAAGCCCTGATGGCTCGGATCCGCCAGTTGGGCAAAGAAGATTTTTTGCGCGCCGGCAACCGCACTTCCGGCAACCTGTTCCACACCGCCCAATTCGGTGTACCAAAACAACGGATAGATCATGTGGTGCAAACCAATCGCACCGGATAAGCGCATTAAGAAACCATAGAAAAAAGTACCGACGGCGCCCATTTGCGCGATATTCTCTCCGGCACTGACCAGCCAGCTCTGAAATGTCGGCCATACCAAGAAGAAGAATACTGCGACAAAAATCGCGGCAAATGCAGTGACGATCGGCACAAAACGCGAGCCGCCGAAGAAACCGAGCATTTGCGGCAACTGAATATTGTGGTAACGGTTATGCAGCCATACTGCCAATAATCCCATTGCTAACGAACCGATCACGCCGGTATCAATTCCGCTTGCCTCCGGTGTGAAAATATTCAGTAATGCGCTGATCGTGCCGGTCATAATCAGGTAGCCGACCACCGCCGCCAGTGCCGCCGTGCCTTTATCACGATTTGCCAGCCCGATTCCCAACCCGATACATAACAATAATGCCAAATTGGCAAACACCACCGTACCTGCCGCCGCCATCACCTGAAAAATACTTTGCAGAAACGGATTATCTAAAACCGGATACGCCAGAATCGTAGTTTGATTAGACAATGCCCCGCCAATCCCCAGTAGTAAACCGGCCGCCGGCAAAATGGCAATCGGCAGCATAAATGCCTTACCGATTTTTTGCAGTGTTTTAAACATGATATTCCCCTTTCATTGATAAAATACCTGATTCTAAAACAAAAAAAGATGAACCGCACGGGCTCATCTTAAAAATATTCAGCCAATATCCGCAAGTGCGGTATTACAGATATTTTGCTTTCAACTCTTTAGCCACGGCAATTTGTGCCGCAGTTAATTCTTTGGTCATCGGCTCACGGCAGTAGCCTGCGTCCACGCCGTCCAATTTCAGCAACTCTTTGATGGTCAGATATAAACCGTTGCCCAAAATACCTTCGATTAAATCGTTGGTTACATGTTGAATTTGCAACGCTTCTTCGATTTGTCCGGCTTGCGCTTTTTCAAAGATTTGGCGGGCACGGATACCGTTGACGTTAAAGGTGCTGCCGATTGCGCCGTCCACACCCAATACCGCTGCCGGTAACATCATTTCATCGAAGCCCGCCCAAATTAGGTGGCTCGGATAGGCTTTTTTCAAGCGTTCCAACAGGTAGAAATCGCCGGCGGTGAATTTCACGCCGATGATTTTTTCATTTTCATACAATTCGCCGAATTGTGCCACGCCGATATTCACGCCGGTCAGGAACGGAATGGAGTACACGATCATACGGTTGCCGGTGGCTTCGATAATGGTGTTGTAGAAGTGTTTGATTTCGGCAAAACTGAATTTGTAGTAGAACGGCGTGACCGCAGATAAACAGTCATAGCCCAAATCCGTGGCATATTTACCCAGCTCAACCGCTTCTTTCAGATTGACGCTGCCCACTTGCGCAATTAAGGCAATTTCATCTTTGGCTTCATCTTTGGCGATGCGGAAAATCTCTTTTTTCTCCTCGGTGGACAGCATAAAGTTTTCTCCGGTGCTGCCGCCGACATACAAACCGTCCACTTTCATTTTATCAATGTTATGGCGCACGATTTGACGCAACCCTTTTTCATTAATCGTGCCATCTTCGTTGAAAGACACCAGTAATGCACTGAAAATACCTTTTAAATTTTTCATGAAATCTCCTGTAAGATGATAATTATTTAATACGTTGTTCGAGAATAACGTTTAGTGTTTTTTGTTTTTTACTCATGGAGTTATCCGGCTCCGCTTGCACCAGCAAAGCGTAGATTAAATCCATCACGAATAGCTGAGAAATTTTTGTACCGATCGAATCCCCTTGCAGCTGTCCTTGGCGATTGCCGTTGATCAGCACATAATCCGCCACTTCGGTAATCGGCGAGCGTAAATTATGGGTGATCGCAATGGTTTTCGCACCGTTGGATTTCGCAATTTTTAACGCTTGGGTCGTTTCAATCGAATAACCGGAATGGCTGATGCCGATCACGATATCCTGCTCGTTCAACAACGAAGCCTGCATATACATAAAATGGTTATTGGTTAAGGCATCAACCTGTAAACCGATGCGTAAAAATTTATGTTTGGCATCTTCTGCCGTCAGTCCGGAAGAACCAACCCCGAACACAAAAATACGCTTGGCTTGCCGAATGCTTTCGACCACTCTTTCCAATTCGTCAAAGTCCAATAGGTTGATTGTTTCGGAAATCACATTGGCCAATGCACTTTGCAGTTTTAACGCAATTTCGGTTGCGCCGTCTTCACCGCCGATTTCCGTATCCAGCAACGAACCGTTTTCTTTATTTTGGGTCGCCAGCTCAATCGCCAGATCCAGTTTAAAATCAGTGTAGCCCTTGAAGCCCAAAGTGCGGCAAAAACGGATAAACGTTGCCTCGCCGACATCCAGTTTGGCAGCCACTTCCGACAAAGAACATTGGTTAAGCAAATCGGGAGAAGTCAGAATGGCTGCTGCAATCCGCTTTTCCGTTTTGGTCAGGCTGCTTTGTAGTGCACCAATGGTATCTAAGATTTTTCCGCCTTGATTCATAACATTTTCTCCAAATCAATTTTATAATAGTGTGTATGGAATTTTGACTACCAGCTTCTTCAGATTAACAGGTTGTCCGTTGATATTACAGCCCGGTTTGTGTGCCTCATACGGGAAGAATACCGCAAACATATTGGGTTTTAATACCACACTGTTTTTATCGGCAATCTCTTGTGATGTCAATTGGTAATCATCTTCTTCCTGATAGGCTTCATAGCCGCCCAAATCGGGGTTGCCGACACCGTATTCAATCAGTTCGGTTCCTGAAATCAAAAGTTGCACATCTAAATAACGATGGTGTAATTCGGCTTTCTTACTGCTTGCTTCCGCCGTTTCAAACTCCATTACGTTCATAAAAACATCCGCATTGATATCGTGCCTGCCCAGTTCCAATCCTTGCAAATCCAGACCGCTCAAATAATCACAAATTTCAGCAATCACAGGGGGGAATCCCAATGTCGCATGCGCTTTTGTCAAATCACCTAAAATCATCGTGTTAATCCTTTTGTCATCTCGTTAAATTTCATTTCCGTCCAGCTCATGCCGCCACCAAAGCGCCGCACCAAGTAAGCCCGCATCTTGTCCGCAAGCTGCCGCCACCACGTCCGTGTGGTAAAAGTGCGGTAGCTGCTGCAAATAGTGCCGAACTAACGGCAGATAACCTTCCGCCAAGCCGACGCTGCCGCCTAATGCAACCCGTTGAATATCGTTGGCTATCACCAAATCGGCGATCATGTTGGCAATGGCTTTGGCGGAACGTTGCACCAACTCCACGGCTTGCGGCACGCCTTGACGGAAACGGGCAAACACTTCTGCCGGTTCGCACGGATCGTCCCATTGGGCAGCGGCGGCTTCAATCGCCCGTCCTGCGGCAATCGCTTCGACGCAACCTTGTCGTCCGCAACCGCAAATCGGCCCATTCGGATCAGCCAAAGTGTGCCCGATATGACCGGCGATGCCATTCGGGCCGGTTTGCAGTTTGCCGTTTAAGATAATACCACCGCCGACACCGGTTGATACGGTGATAAACACAAAATTATCAACTTTATCGGTCAACAATTGATATTCGGCATACGCCGCCGCTTGCACGTCATTCAATAACCCAATTGGCGCGTCGGTATGCTCGGCAATACTTTTGGCTAACGGAAACTCAGCCAAGCCGCCTAAATTTTTCGGATTAAGTGCGGTCAGTACGCCACGATTAATAATGCCGGTGGATGCCACTGCGACCGAATCAAACATTCCCTGATGTTGCTGCACAATCTGCGCCAAGGCTTGGCTCATTCCGATAGCGGCTTCGTCCTGTGGCGTTTTAATTTGTTGCCGCTGCTCAATAATGTTGCCGGTGATCAAGGCGCTGGCGATTTTAGTACCGCCGATATCAATGGCTAAACAACACTTCATGACAACCAACCTCTATTTCTTGACTGCATTAATTTTCTCGACGAACCACCCGACAATATGCTCCAAGCGTGTTAACGCCGAACCGACCGTAACCGAATAAGCGCCGTTTTCAATCGCCATTGCCGCCAATTCCGGCGAATTATACCGCCCTTCTGCCATCACCCGACAACCGGCTGCTTTCAAATCTTGCACCAGTTTGATATCCGGCTCCGCCGGAATGGTGCCGCCGGTATAACCGGACATAGTGCTGCCAATCAGATCCACGCCAAGATTTTGGCAATACATTCCTTCTTCAAAATTGGAGCAATCCGCCATAGACAGACAACCCAATGCCTTAATCCGTGCAACGATCACATCGCGAGCGACCGGACGGAGACGATCCGTGCCGTCAAAGGCAATAATATCCGCTCCCGCCGCCGCCAAATCATCAACGTCTTGTAAAAACGGCGTAATTCGAACCGGACTATCATCTAAATCCCGTTTTACAATGCCGATAATCGGCACATTGACTTTCACCCGTGTGGCTTTCAAGTTTTCGATCCCTTCGATCCGCAACCCTGCAGCGCCGCCGGCAATTGATGCCTGAGCCATCGCTGCAACCATTTCCGGTGAATCCATAGGGCCGTCATCTACCGGCTGGCAAGATGCGATCAACCCCTGTTCAAGCATAGCCAAGATTTGTTCTTTTGTTAATTTTGACATTTTGACTCCATACATAACAACTTTAAAGAAGATTGGCTTCAACGAGTATAGAGTAATACTTCATTTCTATCATAACAAGTGAAATAATTAAAAAATGAGATCTTTATCATAAATTGAAGCGTACACATCAAAATTAGCGGTAATAAATTCATACCATGGGAAATGCGCCTACTTTTTGCCACGCAAAAACGCTATAATTCACCGACAATTCATTACCCAGCAGCTATCATGAATACAACGTCTGTCTATATCGCCTACACCGGCGGCACAATCGGCATGAAACCCTCCAGACACGGCTATGTGCCGCAACCGGGGTTTATGTCTTCTTATTTGGATTCTTTGCCTGAATTAAAGCGGCCCGAAATACCGCACTTTATCGTGCATGAATATGACGAGCTGATCGATTCCGCCAATATGACCCCCGAACATTGGCAACAAATCGCCGACGATATCAAAAAGCACTACCATAATTACGATGCTTTCATCATTTTGCACGGCACCGATACCATGGCTTACACCGCGTCTGCACTGTCCTTTATGTTGGAGAATCTGGCCAAACCGGTCATCATCACCGGTTCACAAATTCCGATCTCCGGCTTGCGCTCCGACGGCTTGGCCAATTTATTAAATTCGCTGTATTTGGTCGCCCACTATCCGATCCGCGAGGTTACGCTGTTTTTTAACAACCAACTGTTTCGCGGCAACCGTTCGACCAAAAGCCATGCGGACGGTTTCGATGCGTTTTCGTCGCCTAATTATCCGGTGTTGGTTGAAGCCGGAATCAATATCAACGTCAACTATGCCGCACTTAACGTAGCGCCGCAAGGCGAATTTAAAGTGCATAACATCACTCCTCAGCCAATCGGTGTGGTTATGCTCTATCCGGGAATCTCCCCCGATGTCATCGGCAATATTCTGCAGCAACCGGTCAACGCATTGATTCTGCTGACGTTTGGTATCGGCAATGCGCCGAATAATCCGAAAATACTGCAATTGCTGCATGCCGCTTACCAAAAAGGCATTATCGTATTGAATCTGACGCAGTGTTTCTCCGGCAAGGTTAATATGGGCGGCTATGCCACCGGCAATGCCCTGGAAAAAGTCGGCGTGATCAGCGGACACGACATGACCGTCGAGGCGGCATTGGCGAAATTGCACTTTTTACTAAGCCAGCCGCTGAGTTTCGAGGGCGTCCGGCAGAAAATGAGCCGGAATCTTCATGGCGAAATATCACTATAAAACCGCACTTTAACGGTATCAAAATTAAAATTTATCGCATAAATATCACAAAAAAGAGAATATTGGTTCAGCAAAATGGTTTTTTATCTATATAATTGCTCAGATTTTTAGGTAAATCATAGTTGAATGATTTACTATCCCAATCGACGGGGCATTCCTGCCTCCCTGTTTGGGATAATAGTTTATTCTGCTATATCTATATTAATAACGATTATTTTTTCTTCGGAGGTATTCAGTGGAATACATTCACGCTTTTTTTGATTTAATCAGCGATCTTACTTGGGGCTGGGCATTGATTCCAATGCTCATTATTTTCGGCCTGCTATTCAGTACAGTCAGCGGTTGGGCGCAGTTCCGCTATTTCGGGCGCATGTTTAAATCGTTGCGCAATGACAAAAGTGCCGACGGCAAAAGCATTACCGGCCGTCAAGCCTTGCTGGTATCTATCGGTGGTCGGGTCGGCGGCGGTAATATTGCCGGCGTCGCGGTTGCCATTTCTCTCGGCGGGCCGGGAGCGGTATTCTGGATGTGGGTGGTCGCCTTAATCGGCATGGTCACCAGTATCGTCGAATGCACTCTGGCACAGTTGTACAAACACAAAACCCATGACGGTCATTTCCGCGGCGGCTCCGCACGCTTCATTCTACACGGTTTGGGAAAACGCTATCGCTGGATGGCGGTAGTATATTCCGTTTGCCTGATGATCTCATTTTCCATCGGTTTCAATGCGTTTCAGGGCAATACCGTAGCCGGTGCCATACTCGACAGTATCGGCATTGAACGTTTATGGACCGGTATTGCATTGGCAATGATCGGCGGCATTATTATTTTCGGCGGCATCAAACGGATTTCCCAAGCTGCCGACGTCATTATTCCGGTGATGGCGCTGCTGTATCTGTTATTGGCGGTCATCGTTATTATTTCAAATGTAGGAGAAGTACCGGCAGTCATCGTTTCGATTGTCAAAAACGCTTTCGGACTGGATTCCGTGGTCGGCGGCGGCATGGGCGTGGCGATTGCACAAGGTATGCGCCGCGGTCTGTTCTCCAACGAGGCCGGTTTGGGTTCTGCGCCGAACGTCGCGGCAACCGCCGATGTCAAGCACCCTGTCACTCAGGGGATTGCGCAATCGCTCTCGGTCTTTATCGACACCATTATCATTTGTAGCTGCACCGCATTTATTATTTTGCTCGGCAACGTCTATGTGCCGGGAGCAGAAATCGACGGCGTGGTGCTGACCCAGCAATCACTGGTTTATCATTTGGGCAGTTGGGCGCAATACCTGCTAACCTTTGCTATTTTACTATTCTCATTCAGTTCAATTATTTATAACTACTATCTTGGTGAAAATGCACTGAGCTTTTTATTCTATGGCAAAAAAGAGAGATTGCCGATTTTCTTCCTGCGAATCGCCGTGATTGCCATTCTGTTCTTGGGCGCCACCGCCCCGGGCGCAACCTCGGTATTTTTCTTCTCCGATCCGCTGATGGGCGTATTGGCGTTATTGAACCTGTTGGCATTAATCATGCTTTTCCCGCAAGCCATGCGCCTGCTTAATGATTATCGCAACCAATTGAAACAAGGCATCGACGAACCGGTCTTTGATCCGGATCAGTTCCCTGATTTGGATATTGATCGCGAAGCTTGGAAAAGCCGGAAATAGCGGAAAAAATAACAATCCGCACGTGAAACGTGCGGTTTTTCGGCTGCCCTATAAGGGCCTAGTACTTCACATGCCCCTCAAGGGGCATGTGAAAAGACTGACAACTGCACAATAACTCTGTGGCTTACCCCTTAAAGGGGTCCACATATTCTTTCTTCGATAAATTATCTTGAATCATGTCTTCTTTTTCCTGATTCCTGATATATTCCTCTACCACTTTTGTATTTAAACCCACTGTACTTACATAATAACCCTTTGCCCAAAAATGTCGGTTTCCATACTTATATTTTA
>NZ_FWWV01000003.1 GCF_900176075.1 Pasteurella testudinis DSM 23072 | reverse complement strand
GTCGATCCGGAAACCGGTGTAATTACCATTCCTGCTGATGAAATCAAGGGCGGTACGGATGTGACGGCTGAAAACAAAGACGATGCCGGCAACAGCGCAAGCGATACTAAACCAGCGGAAGATACTGATGCACCGGCTGCTCCGGTAATCGATGCTAAAGAAGACGGTTCAGTGACCGTTACTCCTGCCGACGACGCAACCGAAGCGGAAGTGACTTACACCGACGAAGACGGCAATACTCAAACCGTGACGATTGAAAAAGGCGACGACGGCAAATGGACAGCAACCGACGAATTGCCGGAAGGCGTGACTGTGGATCCGGAAACCGGTGTGATCACCATTCCGGAAGAGGCAATCAAGGGCGGTACGGATGTAACGGCTGAAAACAAAGACGATGCCGGCAACAGCGCAAGCGATACTAAACCAGCGGAAGATACCGACGCACCGGCTGCTCCGGTAATCGATGCCAAAGAAGACGGTTCAGTGACCGTTACCCCTACCGACGATGCGACCGAAGCGGAAGTGACTTACACCGACGAAGACGGCAATACTCAAACCGTGACGATCGAAAAAGGTGACGACGGCAAATGGACAGCAACCGATGAATTGCCGGAAGGTGTGACCGTCGATCCGGAAACCGGCGTGATCACCATTCCGGAAGAGGCAATTCAGGGTGGTACTGAGGTGACAGCAACGAATAATGATGAAGCCGGTAACAAGAGTGAACCGACTACTGAAATTGCTTTAGGTGATGATTCTGATGCGGACGCTGATGCCGATGCGGACTCTGACTCTGATTCCGATAGCGATTCTGACTCTGACAGCGATTCTGATTCCGATAGCGATTCAGATTCCGACAGCGATTCTGACTCCGATAGCGATTCTGACTCTGATTCCGATAGCGACTCTGACTCCGATAGCGATTCTGACTCTGATTCCGACAGCGATTCAGACTCTGACTCCGATAGCGATTCTGACTCTGATTCCGACAGCGATTCTGACTCAGATTCCGATAGCGATTCTGATTCTGACAGCGACTCAGATTCTGACTCCGATAGCGACTCTGACTCTGATTCCGATAGCGACTCTGACTCTGATTCCGACAGCGATTCTGATTCTGACAGTGATTCTGACTCTGACTCCGACAGCGACTCAGATTCTGACTCCGACAGTGATTCAGACTCTGACTCCGACAGCGACTCAGATTCTGACTCCGATAGCGATTCCGATTCTGATTCCGACAGCGATTCCGATTCTGACTCCGATAGCGATTCTGATTCTGACTCCGATAGTGACTCTGACTCAGATTCCGATAGCGATTCTGACTCTGATTCCGACAGTGATTCAGATTCTGACTCCGATAGCGACTCTGACTCAGATTCCGATAGCGATTCTGACTCAGATTCCGACAGTGATTCTGACTCTGACTCCGATAGCGACTCAGATTCTGATTCTGACAGCGATTCTGACTCTGACTCCGATAGCGACTCAGATTCTGATTCCGACAGTGATTCTGACTCTGATTCCGACAGCGACTCTGACTCAGATTCCGATAGCGATTCTGACTCTGATTCCGACAGTGATTCAGATTCTGACTCCGATAGCGACTCTGATTCCGACAGCGACTCAGATTCTGACTCCGATAGCGATTCAGACTCTGACAGCGATTCAGACTCTGATTCTGACAGTGACTCAGATTCTGATAGCGATTCTGACTCCGACAGTGATTCTGACTCTGATTCCGATAGCGATTCTGACTCTGATTCCGACAGCGACTCAGATTCTGACTCTGACTCCGACAGCGATTCTGACTCAGATTCCGACAGCGACTCAGATTCTGATTCGGACAGTGATGCCGATGCTGATACAGAAGCTCCGGATGCGCCGGTTGTCACCTCAAGCGATAAAGACGGCAGCGTGACGGTAACGCCTGCAGATGATGCAGAGCAGTTGGATATCACCTATACCGATGAGAACGACGAAGAACAAACTGTAACTGTGGTGAAGGGCGAAGACGGCACATGGAAAGCGGTGGACGAGAATGGAGCGGATACCACTTTACCGGAAGGTGTAACTGTCAATCCAAATACAGGCGTAGTGACAATTGGTCAAGATGCGGTAAAAGACGGTAGTACTGTGAGCGCAACCAACACAGATGCAGCTAACAATCAGTCTGAAGAAGGTAAAGGCACAGCCGGTACGGACAAAGTGCCTAATGCCCCGACCGTGACTATCGGTAACGGTGATGATGTGATCAGCGCTGACGAAATCGATGAAGACGGTAATGTCACCGTAACGGTTGGCTTACCTGAAGATGCCAAAGCCGGTGACACCTTAATTGTTAACGGTGAAGAGCAAGTCTTGACCGATGAAGACATCGCTAAAGGCAGCGTGGACGTAAAAGTCACTGCGCCTAACGACGGTGAGAAACTGGAGGTAACGGCAACGATTAAAGATGCAGCAGGCAACGCAAGCACACCGGCAACGGACGATGCGACCCGTGACACCACTGCACCAAGTGCGCCTGAAGTTAAAATCGGTAACGGTGATGATGTGATCACTGCCGATGAAATCGGTGAAGACGGCAAGGTGACTGTGACCGTCACATTACCTAAAGACGCCAAAGCCGGTGACACCTTAATTGTTAACGGTGAAGAGCAAGTCTTGACCGATGAAGACATCGCTAACGGTAGCGTGGACGTGAAAGTTACCGCCCCAGCAGACGGTGAGAAACTGGAAGTAACAGCAACGATTAAAGATGCGGCAGGCAACGAAAGCGCAGCGGCAAAAGACGATGCGACCCGTGATACCACTGCACCAAGTGCGCCTGAAGTTAAAATCGGTAACGGTGATGATGTGATCAGCGCTGATGAAATCGATGAGAGCGGCAATGTGACTGTGACTGTCACATTACCTAAAGACGCCAAAGCCGGTGACACCTTGATTGTGAACGGTGAAGAGAAAGAGTTGACTGAAGAGGATATTACTAAAGGCAGCGTGGACGTGAAAGTCCCAGCGCCTAACGACGGTGAGAAACTGGAGGTAACAGCAACGATTAAAGATGCGGCAGGCAACGAAAGCGCAGAGGCAAAAGACGATGCGACCCGTGACACCACCGCACCAAGTGCGCCGACTGTGACTATCGGTAACGGTGATGATGTGATCACTGCCGATGAAATCGGTGAAGACGGCAAGGTGACTGTGACCGTCACATTACCTAAAGACGCCAAAGCCGGTGACACNTTAATTGTTAACGGTGAAGAGCAAGTCTTGACCGATGAAGACATCGCTAACGGTAGCGTGGACGTGAAAGTTACCGCCCCAGCAGACGGTGAGAAACTGGACGTAACAGCAACGATTAAAGATGCGGCAGGCAACGAAAGCGCAGAGGCAAAAGACGATGCGACCCGTGACACCACTGCACCAAGTGCACCGACCGTGACTATCGGTAACGGTGATGACTTTATCACCGCTGATGAAATCGATAATGACGGTAATGTAACGGTAACGGTTGGCTTGCCTGCAGATGCGAAAGTGGGTGATGTTGTGGTCGTTAACGGCGAACCACAAGCACCGTTAACCGAGGCTGACATCACTAAAGGCAGCGTGGACGTGAAAGTCACTGCGCCTGAAGACGGTGAAAAACTGGACGTAACAGCAACAATTAAAGATGCGGCAGGTAACGAAAGCGAAGCGGCAAACGACGATGCGACCCGTGATACCACCGCACCAACACCGACTATTACCTTGACTACCGATACCGGTGCAAGCGCTGATGACAAGATCACTAAAGACGGTACATTAACGGTATCCGGTGGTGACGGCACGATTACTTCTGTGGTTGCCGACGGTGTCGAAGTGCCGGTTGTTGACGGTAAATATGTATTACCGGAAGGAACTTACACCAGCGTAGTCGTAACCAGTGTGGATGCGGCAGGTAATGTCGGAACGGCAACCTTGGAAAATGTAACCGTTGACCAAACCGCTCCGGTTCCAACAGTGGGTTTAAATAGTGATACCGGTTCGAGTTCAACTGACAAGATCACCAACGACGGTAAATTAATCGTTTCCGGTGGTGATGGCACGATCACCAGCGTGGTTGCTGACGGTAACGTGATCACACCGAACTCAGCCGGAGAATATGTGTTACCGGAAGGGGTTTATACAAACATAGTTGTGACGAGCGAAGATGCGGCAGGTAATGTCGGAACGGAAACCTTGGAAAATGTAACAATTGACCAAACAACACCGATCATTGCCGATCTGAAACTGAAATCCAGTGATGATACCGGTTATTCCGATTCCGATAATATGACGAATAATAATACGCCGATCTTGGAAGGTACGACCGAGCCGGGCGCTATCGTTCGCATTTATGTTGACGGCAGCTATTATTCAGGTGTGGCAGACAGCACAGGTAAGTTTGAGATTCAAGTTGAGAAAGCAATGGACGATGGTCAGAAATTCCCTCGTGTCTTTGCTGTTGATGCGGCAGGGAATGCGACAAGCGAGATCAGTCCGACAACTTGGAAAGAGGGAACACCGTTTATCGTGGATACTACGCCGAATCCGGCAACAATCAGCGTCAGTAACGGTAATGTTGTGGTGACACCGAATCCGAGTACGCAGGATACGCACCACAATGTTGAAGTGACTTACGTCAACAGTAACGGTGAAGAAAAAACCGTGAGCGTGCAACGTGACGGAGCAACTTGGACGACAACAGGCGACTTGCCGGAGGGCGCAACATTCAATGCGGATAGTGGTGTTATTACATTGCCGGGAAGTGCGGTGCAAGCAGGTTCAACGATAACCGCTGTGGCAACCGACACTGCCGGTAATAAATCGACAGAAACTGAGGTTGCTTCTTACCGTCCTGAATTTGCCGAAGATGCGGTCACTATCGGTTACTTTGAAAACCAGCTGGCAGCTAATGCGGTCGGTCAAGTGGTGGCAACCGATGTTGATAACAAGGTGGTTAACTACTACTTTGTCGATGCCAACGGCAATCAAAGTGCGGTCAGCCCGGACGGAATGTACAGCATTAATAATCAGGGTGAGATTTTCTTGACAATGAACGGTGGTGCGCTGTTATCGACTACCTCAGGCTTGAGCAACAACAAACACAATGACTACGAAACCCGTCCGAATGAGTTTAGCGGTTATAACGTGGTTGCGGTTGATGAAACCAATTTGGTTTCTGAAGAGTTGGCGGTGACTTTTGAAGTGAACAACGTATTGTCATTACCATATTTGTACTATCCGTTGAATGAAACTAATGGTGTTAGCCAAGGATCTGTAGATGGTGCAAATTCGGTATCTGGTAATCAACAACCTTCGACTGATACTTCAAATCCGAACTTCCAGTTCACAAGTCAGGACGCTGATAAGATTCTGATTGGTTATACCGAAAGCGGAAATGCCGCAACCGGTCTGGGTTGGGGTAATGTTGAGCGTGGCGCTGTGCTTTCTACACTGGCTGGTGATGACTATGTGCAATTGTCACAAAGTGTGGGCAGTAACAATATGGCAGGTGGTATCGATTTAGGTAGCGGTAATAACACCTTGATTGTTGGTAATGATATTATCGGCGGCTCTACGCGTAGTTGGGTGGTTTCCGGCGACGGTGATGACACGATTATTGTTGGCGATTTCTCTTACACTGTTGGAGATAGAGATGATATCCAAAATGCAACTGTATTGACCGGTGCAGGGAATGATACATTACGTTTACAAGGTGGTGATGTAAAAGCCGCTAGCCTGATTGATATGGGGGCAGGCAATGACAGCATTGTATTGACTGACCTGGCGAAAGACAGTGCGCTTAGATCTGATCGTCGCTTGGATACTACAGAAAGAAACGCAGGTTCAAATTCAGGTGGATCATTGCAAGGCGGTAGTGTAGTCGTCTTAGGTGCTGGTGATGACAGTATCAATATCACTAGAAATTTTAGCGATTCAACTATTATCGGTGGTATGGCTAGCAGTAACGTTTTGGTCTCTGGAAGTAAGGATATTGCTAGTGGTGCTCGTAACGTGATTGATAACGGTCAAGACAATGGCATTGACACTGTTTATGTCGGCTTCGATATGAGTAACAACGCCAAAGCCTATCTGGGCGCAGGTGATGATGTTATGTCAATCGGAACAGAAAATGGCGGTACAGGTAATATCAGCGGTAGCAGCATTATTGATATGGGTGCCGGAAATGACGTTCTGACGGTCGGTGTACATAATGGCAGCGTAGGTAATGTTGATAATTCAACGATCAATATGGATGCTGGTAATGACACTGTAACCATTAAAGGCATTGTACAAAATGGTGCGAAGATCGATATGGGAGAAGGTAATAACATTCTTACAATCGGTGGTGGTTTGAATAACAACTCAAGTGTGACCTTTGGTAGCGGTGATGATCAACTGACCATCAACGGACAATTGGGCGTTGGTACTGGAAATCCAACCATCTCAATGGGCGCTGGTAACGATACGGTAACTTGGGGTGGTACGAGTATCTCGAGTACAAATCAGATCGATGGTGGTGCAGGTAAAGATACCTTGATCTTGACAACTACAACCAATACGCATACTGGTACTAACAGTATTACGAATTTGGGTTCATCACAATTCAAAGGTTTTGAAGTGATTGAAATGAAAAATTCAGGTAACTCGGTTGATATCCGTTATTCTGATTTGCTGAGTGATACGACCAATGAAAGCCCACTGTATATTAAAGGTGTTGCCGGAAGTAAAGTTGATTTAGGACAGAATAACTATAACAGTGATTCTGCAAGTAGTGCTAACCTGTCAGATAGTTCTGTACGGGGAGGTTCTTGGTCTAAACAATCAACAACTGTAGTTGATGGAGTAACTTATGATGTTTACCACCATTCAACAGCAGGAACAGATACATCTAACGATGTTTATATCCAAACCGGCATTATCGTTATCTAACCGATAACCTACGTTAACTAACCTCAAACCGCACTTTTAGCAATAAAAGTGCGGTTTTTTTACAGGGTTTAAAAAACAAAAAACGAATCGAAAATTATTGAGATGTTGTATGTGGAAAGTTCCGTTTGTCTATTTTATTGATAATAATGATCTTTTGTGTAAAACCTGCGGTCATTGTCGCTAAAAGCTGATAATTTTATTTCAATTTGAAATTATAACCATTGGTTATTATTTTAAATGTTTTTGTACAAATGATTAACAGCGAAACAGGAGAGCCGGTTATGCCAGTGAATAGAACAGCAAATAATAAAAATTTATCTTTGAAACCGTTTGCCGAAAATCAAGCGACAGATATGCCGAGAATTTGGGCAATGAATGGCGCACTGAAAGTTGCGCCGTCACAGGAAAATTCGACGGAATTGAAGATTCAGTTGATGGATAGCCAAGGGGAAGCCCAAACCGTGATTGTGACAAAAAACGCAGAGAATCAATGGATCAGGAGCGGTAGAATACAAAATAGCAAACCGAACGGATTATCGCTTGATCCTAAAAGCGGTGAAGTGACAATTGAGAAAAAGTTTTTGCTTTTCGGTTCAAAATTGATTGTTAATGACACTAACGGCAAGATGGCGCAAGTTGAAACCAACGTGTTGTTCCAGCCGGTATTTAGTCAAGAAACAGCTTCATTCAAGTATTTTGAAAATCATTTAATCAAAAACCCGATCGCAACAGTGGAGGCGACAGACGAAGATAATAAAATCAAAGAATATTTATTTGTTCACACTAATGGTGCGATGAGTGCCAGAAGTGAGGACGGTAAATATGCGATTAATACAAAAGGCGAGATTTATTTGACGGTATCCGGTGGTGGAGCGTTAATCAGCACAAACAGTGAACTCAGCCAAGTTGACAGCAATGATTATGAAACGTCCACAAATCAGTTTGGTAACTATAACATTATTGCGGTCGATCAAACCAATTTGGTTTCTGAAGAGTTGGCGGTGACCTTCAAGGTCAATGATGTCTCTGCATTGCCATTCCTATATTATAATATGGACAGTACTAACGGTATTAATTCAGGGTCTGTCGATGGTGCGAACTCGGTGACTAATAATCAAAGAACGTCGACTGATAAAACTGATCCTAACTTTATGTTTACCAGTGAGGACGCTGACAAGATTCTGATTGGTTATACCGAAAGCGGAAATTTCCTAACCGGTACGGGTTGGGGTAATGTTGAGCGGGGAGCTGTGCTTTCTACACTGGCTGGTGATGACTATGTTCAATTGTCACAAAGTGTCGGCAGTAACAATATGGACGGCGGTATCGATTTAGGTAGCAGCGATAATACCCTACTGGTCGGTAACGATATTATCGGCGGCTCTACGCGTAGCTGGGTGGTTTCCGGTGACGGTAACGATACGATTATTGTCGGCGATTTCGGTAATAATGTAGGCGACAGAGATGATATTCAGAACGCAACGGTGTTGACCGGTGGTGGTAATGATACATTACGCTTACAAGGCGGTAATGTTAAAGCCGGCAGCTTGATTGATATGGGAGCAGGCAATGACAGCATTGTATTGACTGACCTGGCGAAAGACAGTGCGCTTAGATCTGATCGTCGCTTGGATACTACAGAAAGAAACTCAGGTTTAAATTCAGGTGGATCATTGCAAGGTGGTAGCGTAGTCGTCTTAGGTGCTGGTGATGACTCAATTGATATTAAGCGAGATTTTGATAATTCTTTGATTATCGGTGGTGTTGCAGATGGTGTGACGTTAAAAGCTGGAAGTACTAGCAATGAGATGGATACTCAGGCGTTAACTCGTAAGGACGATGGTAGTGACAACGGCGTTGATACTGTGTATATCGGTTTCGAGATGAAGAACAATGCCAAAGCCTATCTGGGCGCAGGTGATGATGTTATGTCAATCGGAACAGAAAATGGCGGTACAGGTAATATCAGCGGTAGCAGCATTATTGATATGGGTGCCGGAAATGACGTTCTGACGGTCGGTGTACATAATGGCAGCGTAGGTAATGTTGATGGTTCTGGAACTCAGATTAATATGGGTGAAGGAAACGATACCGTAACCATTAAAGGTATTGTACAAAATGGTGCGAAGATCGATATGGGAGAAGGTAATAATGTTCTCACTATTGGTGGAGGTGTGAATAATTCCTCAGTTATTACCTTTGGTAGCGGTGATGATCAACTGACCATCAACGGACAATTGGGCGTTGGTACTGGAAATCCAGCCATCTCAATGGGCGCCGGTAACGATACAGTAACTTGGGGCGGTACAACTATTTCCAGTACGAATAAAATTAATGGTGGTAGTGGTATTGATACATTAATTTTGACTACGACTGTAAATACGAAGACAGGTTCAGGCGTCACTAATCTGAGTTCCGAGAAATTTGAGAATTTTGAGGTAATTCAGATGACACAATCTGGTCAATCTGTAGATATCCGTTATAAAGATCTCTTAGATGATACTCAAAACTCGCAGGCACTGCGTATTAAAGGTGTCAATGGCAGTGTTGTTGATTTAGGTCAGAATAACTGGACAAGTGATGCATTAAACGGTACACAAAATTTGCAAGATAATACAGTGTCAGGCAAGAGTGGTACATGGCAGAAAGGAGCTTCCATTTCTGAAGGAGGTATCACCTATGATGTTTACCACCATTCAGCAGCAGGAACAGATACATCTAACGATGTTTATATCCAAACCGGTATTATCGTTATCTAACCGATAACCTACGTTAACTAACCTCAAACCGCACTTTTAGTAATAAAAGTGCGGTTTTTTTACAGGGTCTAAAAAACAAAAACGAATCGAAAATTATTGAGATGTTGTATGTGGAAAGTTCCGTTTGTCTATTTTAAAGGCAATAATGATGTTTTTGTGTGAAAACGGCAGTTATCGGTAGGAAAAGGTGAGAATTACAATCTTTAGAAATGGAATATATGGCTTTTAAATCAAGTGGAATGCTATACGCTAAACCGCACTTTTGGCAGTAAAAGTGCGGTTTTGATGTTAAAACGATCAATAACGTATTTAGCTGATCTTCTTCGCTAACATTGTGACGAATTTCAGTTTGATCCGATTGCCGTTGGCATCGGTTTTGTGCAGTTCGCCCAAGGCTTCGGTGTATTTGAGCAGTTCCCAACCGTGGTAATAATTTTTCAGTTCGTTTTCGGCAAAGGTGAAAGAAAACGGCAGCGGACAAGGCATATCATCGGTGGACATCGCCGCCACGATTAAATTATAGCCGCCGATATTGGTGTGTTGCTGCATATTAGCGATAATTGCCGGAATGCGATCCCGTTGCAAGAACATCAACACGACGGTGGAGAGAATAAAATCGTAATTGTCTTGAATAGCCGCTTGGTTAATGTCGTAACGTGCGGTTTTGACTTGGTTTAAATTCTCTTTCTCGATCACCGAATTTAAAAATGCAAGGCTGGTTTCATTGTGATCCCACGCATCGACCTCGAATCCTTGTACGCCCAAAAATACGGAGTTGCGCCCCTGTCCGCAACCCAGATCCAACGTTTTGCACGGTTGCACAAATTGCAGGGCATTGATCACTTCGGAATGGGTGGCGGTCATGTTGTATTTCTTGGCGACATAATCTTGCGGCAAACAATAAAATTCCAAATAACACTGCAAATCATCGGACAAAGGCAAAACACGGTGCCATTGCTGCGGTTCGACAAATGGCGCTTGGTTTTCTACATCGAATATATGCGTGGCAGTGACATTGCCGAACTCGTCCAGTGCAAAATATTTTAACGCACCGGCAAGAATAGTGACTTTCGCCCAAGTCCCGACTTTGGTGTTATGCATTTCTTGGAACATTTTCGGCAGGGTATCTTTGGTCCAAACCGGCATTTTTTTGTAACAAATTAATTGAGAGTGCATAAGGTATCCTTAAAGATATATTTAAAATATTTATTTGTGCGAATTTTAAAGAAAATTTGACCGATAGGCAATTATTTCCGACGAATTTAGTCGGATTTACGCAAACTTGCTGAATATGTAGGGGCTGTCTTATGCTAAAATAGACCGCACTTTAACATCTTAAAAGAGGAATCATCATGACAACCACCACAACAGAAGCCACGACAGTGGATATTCAGGCGCAGACCGCAGCGTTAATTAATGGCGTGCAACAGCTGGATTTTAATACGTTTTTAAATCAATGGCTAATTCCTTACGGCACAAAAATCTTATTGGCAATTGCAATTTATTTGATTGGTAAAGCAATAGCGCGTTTTTTAAGCCGCCTGTTGGGCAAGGCGGTATTGCGCTCCAGCCGTGACGAAATGTTACAGGGTTTCGTCAGCTCAATCAGCTACTTCCTTTTCCTGCTCATTGTGATTATTGCCGCTTTATCGCAACTGGGCATTAACACCAGCTCGTTGGTGGCGTTAATCGGGGCGGCAGGTTTGGCGGTCGGCTTGGCGTTGCAAAATTCGCTGCAAAATTTTGCTGCCGGTGTGATGATCTTGATTTTCAAACCGTTCCGCAAAGGGGATTACATCGAAGCCGGCGGCACGGCAGGGGTGGTCAATCAAATCGGCCTATTGGTGGTCGAATTGCGCACCGGTGACAACAAAACCGTATTGGTGCCGAACGGCAAAGTGTTCGGCGACAGCATTACCAACTACTCAAGCAATGAAACCCGTCGGGTGGATTTTATCTTTGATATTGATTACAGCAGCGACATTCCGAGCGCAAAGCAGATCATTGCCGATTGTCTGGCACACGATTCGCGTATCCTGCAAAATCCGCAACCGACAATCGTCGTCGGTTCGCTTGCCTCAAACAGCGTGCAGTTGTTTGTCCGCCCGTGGACAAGAACCGCAGACTACTGGGGCGTCTATTTTGCGATCACCGAAAAAGTGAAGTTGGAGTTTGATAAAGCGGGCATTGCGATTCCGTTTAATCAATTAAACGTCCATCTGGATCAAGATTTAGTGGTCGGCGTCGAGAAGAAATCGCATTAGTTAGATCACTCGTTAGATCTCTCGTTAGATCAAAAAGGGCGGATATAAAATCCGCCCTTAATGTTCATCAATGTTCATCAATGTTTATCAAAAACCGCGCAAACTATTTTTTTGCCTGACGGGCTTTGGCTTGATCCGTCAATTTTTTGCTGATTTCACGGCGTTGTTTCGAATTTTCCGCATTGCGAATCACATAATCGTCGATACGATCTTCGTAATCGTCACGCATGGTGGAAATAATCGCGCGGATATCCGCCACGCTCATTTCATCGCTGATGTATTGGTTTAAATTATCCAACAACAGTACGCGTTTTTGGTTATCACGAATTTTGCGTTCGATATCGACCATATCGCGTTTCAATTTATTGCGCTGACGCGCCAGGCTGACATATTCCAAAACGTCTTGAAAACATTGTTTATTTACAGCGTCCATTTTTACACTCGCTTATTGATTATTAGGGTCTGTTGATGTTTGTTTATAATTTGAGCTATAGATTATTTTTTGCCAATACAAGGCAAAAGTCGTGAAGTTTAGTCATTCTAAACAAACGGCTTTTAACGCAGTAGTGGCAAAAAATAGTCATAGCCCTACGGGTCGCGTTTAAAATTAGCACACTCGTCGTTGTAACCCTCATCAATAGCCCCACTATTGATTTCGGCTTACGGCTAGATTGTGCTAATTTTAAACAACAACTCAAAATATAAACAAACATCAACAGACCCTAATCACTTCCTCTAATTTATCCTTTTTAGCACAGATCGTCAAAGGCTTCGATCACGTTTTGCAGAATAAAAATGGCATTAAATGTGATAAAGCGATTGATAAGAGCAGAACGGAATGATAAAACTAATGCTATTTATTTCATTGGTAGAATTAAGGTCAAAACATGTCACAAGTATTTAATTTCAGTGCCGGTCCGGCGATGATGCCACAGGCGGTTTTAGCACAAGCACAGCAAGAGTTGCTGAACTGGGAAGCGTTGCAAACCTCGGTGATGGAAGTCAGCCACCGTGGTAAAAATTTTATGGCATTGGCGGAGCGTTCGATCCAACAAATCCGTGAACTGTTGGCGATTCCGGATAACTATCAAGTATTGTTTGCCCAAGGCGGCGCGCGCGGGCAATTTGCCGCGATTCCGCTGAATTTATTGGGTGAAAACGGCAAAGCGCTTTATTTGAACAGCGGTTATTGGTCGGCGGCGGCGGCTAAAGAAGCACGTCTGTTCGGTAAGATCGACGAAGTGACGATCACCGCAGAAAAAGACGGTGTGGTCGGTGTGGAAAAATTGGATTTCAGCGAGATTGCCGCCCAATACGATTATGTACATTATTGCCCGAACGAAACCATCAGCGGCGTAGAAATTTTTGATGTACCGAATGTCGGCGATGCGGTGCTGGTGGCGGATATGTCGTCGAATATTCTTTCCCGTCCGATTGATGTCAGCAAATTCGGCATGATCTATGCCGGCGCGCAAAAAAATATGGGACCTTCCGGCATTGTGATTTTAATCGTGCGTGACGACCTGATCGGCAAAGCCCGCAGCGCCACGCCGTCAATCTGGAATTATCAAATTTTGCGTGACAACGATTCGATGTTCAACACGCCGCCGACGTTCGCGTGGTATCTCTGCTCGTTGGTGTTCCAATGGTTGTTGGATAACGGCGGCTTAAGTGCAATGGAGAGCCGCAACCGTGCCAAAGCGGAAAAATTGTATGCTTATCTCGATCAAAGCGGTTTTTACCGCAACACCGTCGCTGTCGCCAACCGCTCTTTGATGAACGTCACCTTTACCACCGAGAATGACGACCTGAATGCCAAATTTGTCGCCGCAGCCACCAAGTGCGGTTTACAGGCACTGAAAGGACACCGCATCGTCGGCGGCATGCGCGCCTCGATTTACAACGCCATGCCGATTGAGGGGGTGGAAGCCCTGATTGCATTCATGCAACAATTTGCGCAGGAAAATCAGTAACGCTATGGCAACCTCCGATTGCAACACGGCATTATTGGCGGAATTGGCGAAGATGAAAGCGGCATTAGATCGCTGTCGTCCGTTAAATCAGGCAAGTTTACAGCTGATTCAAGATGATCTGATGTTGAAATACAACCAGCAGTCCAACGCGATTGAAGGCAACCGATTGGATATTTTCGAAACCAAAGTGCTGTTGGAAAACGGAATTACCGCAAACGGGAAACCGTTCAAAGATCATTTGGATATTTTAAATCATCAAGAAGCGATCTATTATCTGATTGATTTGGGAAAAGAAAATAATCCGCTTGATGAAAGCACGGTTAAAAATTTTCATTACCTGATTTTGCAAAAAACCGATCATGCCCGTGAGGCCGGCAAATACCGCACGATACCGGTGGCGATCAGCGGTGCGGAACACCAACCGCCGCAGCCCTATTTGGTGCAGCCGCAAATGGCGGAATTGATTGCTTGGAATGCCATGCAGACAGACAAGTTGAATCCGATTGAACGAGCGGCGATTTTGCACAGCCGTTTTGTTGCCGTTCACCCTTTTATCGACGGCAACGGCAGAACCGGTCGCTTGTTATTGAATTTAGAATTGATGAAAGCCGGTTATCAGGTTGCCATTTTGCAAGCGGAAAAGCGTGTGGATTACTACCGTGCGTTGGCGGAAGCCGATGATGGAAAATATCAATCAATCATTCGCTTTGTCGCCGAAGCGTTAAAGGAAACCATGCTGCGCACATTAACCATACTTAATGCAAATTGGCAAACAGCAAATTAAAAGTGCGGTCACAGCGCGCAGCAAATATCAATGTAGAGGACACTATGAAATTTATCGACATCGCCAATCCGGGCGTGCGCCAATTATCGCCGTATCAGGCAGGCAAGCCGATTGAAGAACTGGAGCGGGAATTGGGCATTGCCAATATTATCAAACTGGCGTCGAATGAAAATCCGTTCGGCTTTCCGCAAAGCGCCAAACAGGCGATCCAACGTCAATTGGACGATTTGACCCGTTATCCCGATGCCAACGGTTTTGAACTGAAACAGGCGATTGCGCAAAAATTCGGGGTGCAAGCGGAACAAATCACGCTGGGCAACGGTTCGAACGATTTATTGGAAATCACCGCGCACACCTTTTTGAATGCCAGTGACGAAGTGATTTTTTCGCAATACACTTTTATTGTTTATCCGTTGGTGTCGCAGGCGATCAACGCCAAAGCCATCGTCGTACCGGCGAAAGATTACGGGCATGATTTGAACGGCTTTTTGGCGGCGATTAACGAAAAAACCAAAGTGATTTACATCGCCAACCCGAATAATCCGACCGGCACGTTCTTGACCGCTGCTCAGATCGAAGCCTTTTTAGCGCAAGTGCCGGAACATATTTTGGTGATTTTAGACGAGGCTTATACCGAATTTACCTCGGTGCAAGAACGCGTTCCGTCATTCGATCTGCTGCAAAAATACCCGAATTTAGTCGTTTGCCGTACCCTGTCCAAAGCCTATGGCTTGGCGGGCTTGCGTATCGGTTATATGGTGTCGTCGCCGGAAGTCGCCGATTTGTGCAACCGTGTGCGCCAACCGTTTAACTGTAACAGCTTGGCATTAAGTGCTGCGGTGGCGGTGGTGAATGACGATCAATTTATCGAAAAAGTGGCGGACAATAACCGTCAAGGCTTAAAGCAGTTGGAAACCTTTTTCCAGCAAAAGGGCTTGGCGTATATTCCGTCCAAAGGCAATTTTATCACTTTAGACTTAAAACAACCTGCCGCACCGATTTATCAAAAATTGCTGGAAAACGGCGTGATCGTACGCCCGATCGCCGGTTACGGCTTACCGAATCACTTGCGGATCAGCATTGGTTTACCCGAAGAAAACCAGCGCTTTATCGATGCCCTGAGTTTGATTTTGGGGTTGTAACATCATAACGTATTTTATAAATATTGCAGGGGCGGATTAGTTATCCGCCCGAACCGCACTTTAGATTTATGCTTTATTTATTAAATGCTTATATCGTTCTTCGTACACGGGCGGATAACCAATCCGCTCCTACTTTGACTAAACATCTTTGATGAGTAATTTATGCAACAACCAACCTCAATTACCTTAAACCCGATCGCCCGTGTCGAAGGCGCAATCAATCTGCCCGGCTCGAAAAGTTTGTCCAATCGTGCGCTGTTATTGGCGGCATTGGCAAAGGGTACGACGAATGTCACAAATTTATTAGACAGTGACGATGTACGTCATATGTTAAATGCGCTCAAGCAGCTTGGTGTCAGCTATCAGCTGTCAGAGGATAAAACCGAATGTAAAGTGACAGGGTTGGGCGGCGCATTTCGTTGGCACTCAGGTTTATCGCTGTTTTTAGGCAATGCAGGCACGGCAATGCGTCCGTTGGCGGCGGCGTTGTGTTTGCGCAATCTGCAAGTCGAACCGAGCGCGCAGACGAACGAAAAGACGAGCGAAATTGTATTGACCGGCGAACCGCGCATGAAAGAACGCCCGATTAAACATCTGGTCGATGCGTTGCGCCAAGCCGGTGCGGAGATTGATTATTTGGAAAACGACGGCTATCCGCCGCTGGCGATTCGCAACAGCGGTTTAAACGGTGGCAAAGTGCGGATCGACGGTTCGGTCTCCAGCCAGTTTTTGACCGCACTTTTGATGGCTGCGCCGTTGGCGCAAGCGGATACCGAAATCGAAATTATCGGGGAATTGGTGTCAAAACCCTATATCGACATCACCTTGAATATGATGGCGATTTTCGGCGTGCAGGTGGAGAATCAGGATTACCGCACTTTTATTGTCAAAGGACAACAACAGTATCAAGCGGTTGGTGAATATTTAGTGGAGGGTGATGCCTCGTCCGCTTCTTATTTCCTCGCCGCAGGCGCGATTAAAGGCAAAGTGCGGGTGACGGGGATTGGTAAAAACAGTATCCAAGGCGATCGCCTGTTTGCCGAGGTGTTGGAAAAAATGGGCGCGAAAATCACTTGGGGCGACAGCTTTATCGAAGCGGAGCAGGGTGAATTGCACGGTGTGGATATGGATATGAATCATATTCCCGACGCAGCGATGACCATTGCCACCACCGCACTTTTCGCCCAAGGCGAAACGGTGATCCGCAATATCTATAACTGGCGCGTGAAAGAAACGGATCGCTTAACGGCAATGGCAACCGAGTTGCGCAAAGTCGGGGCAACGGTGGAAGAGGGCGAGGATTATATTCGCATTCAACCCTTGCAACCGAATCAATTTAAACATGCGGAAATCGAAACCTACAACGATCACCGCATGGCAATGTGTTTCGCGCTAATTGCGCTGTCAGATACGCCGGTGGCGATCCTCGATCCGAACTGCACTGCCAAAACCTTTCCGACCTTTTTTAACGAATTTTTGGCAATTGCCCAATAGTTGTGGAAACCGCACTTTGCTTGCATAAAGTGCGGTTTAATTGATTTTTTATGCAAATAAATGAATTTTTATTTTAAGCCTAGACTTTAAATGTGATTTGGCGCATAATATTCAACCGCAAAATACGCATTAATCTCATCTCAACGATTATCTTTTATAGGAACCTTTATGTCTGCGACAATTCTTGAAAATCTTCCGTTAGGTCAAAAAGTCGGTATCGCGTTTTCCGGTGGTTTAGACACCAGCGCCGCTTTATTATGGATGCGGCAAAAAGGCGCTGTGCCATATGCTTATACCGCCAATTTAGGGCAACCTGATGAAGACGACTACAACGCCATTCCGCGCAAAGCCAAAGAATACGGCGCAGAAGACGCACGTTTAATCGACTGCCGCACGCAACTGGCACACGAAGGGATTGCCGCGATCCAGTGCGGGGCGTTCCATATTTCAACCGGCGGCGTAACCTATTTTAACACCACGCCGTTGGGACGTGCGGTCACCGGCACGATGCTGGTGGCGGCAATGAAAGAAGATGACGTGAATATCTGGGGCGACGGCAGCACCTTTAAAGGCAACGATATCGAGCGTTTCTACCGTTACGGTTTGCTGACTAATCCTAAGCTAAAAATTTATAAACCGTGGTTAGATCAACAATTTATTGATGAATTGGGTGGCCGTCATGAGATGTCCGAATTCCTGATTGCCAACGGCTTTAATTACAAAATGTCAGTGGAAAAAGCCTATTCCACCGATTCCAATATGTTGGGTGCAACTCACGAAGCCAAAGATTTGGAATTCTTAAACACCGGTATCCGTATCGTCAAACCGATTATGGGCGTGGCGTTTTGGGACGAAAATGTGGTGGTGAAAGCCGAAGAGGTGAAAGTGCGGTTTGAAGAAGGCGTGCCGGTGGCGTTGAACGGCAAAGAATACACTGATCCGGTGGAACTGTTTCTTGAAGCCAACCGTATCGGCGGCCGTCACGGTTTGGGCATGAGCGATCAAATCGAAAACCGTATCATCGAAGCGAAAAGCCGTGGTATTTACGAAGCGCCGGGCATGGCGTTGTTGCATATCGCTTACGAGCGTTTGGTCAGCGGCATTCACAACGAGGACACCATCGAACAATACCGTATCAACGGGTTGCGTTTGGGGCGGTTGTTGTATCAAGGCCGCTGGTTCGATCCGCAAGCCCTGATGTTGCGTGAAACCGCACAACGTTGGGTGGCAAGTGCGATCACCGGCGAAGTGACGCTGGAATTGCGTCGCGGTAACGACTATTCGATTTTGGATACCGTTTCGCCGAACCTGACCTATGAAGCGGAGCGTTTGAGCATGGAAAAAGTGGAAAATGCGCCGTTCAGCCCGGCGGATCGTATCGGACAGTTGACCATGCGCAATCTGGATATTGTTGATACCCGTGCCAAACTGGGGATTTACACCCAAAGTGGTTTATTAATCGCCGGCAAAGATTCCGTGCTGCCGCAACTGGGCAAAAAAGACTAATTCAGCTTTTTAAGTATTGCAATCAACCGCACTTTGCCAGTCAATAAGGCTGTAAAGTGCGGTTTTTTATCTCGAAAGCCGTTGAATATCATTTTTCAATCGTTTGACAACCCATTCATTCAAACTTAAATTTTCAGCACTGGCAAACGCCGCAATTTCGGCGTGTAAAGCAGGATCTAAGCGTAGATTAAAGCGGCCGGAATAACTTTTATAAGGTTCAATCCCTTTTTCTCTACACACGGCTAAAAATTCGGCGAGTGATATTTCCCCCTCTCTACGCAAAGTTTCAACATCAGCGGCATAAAAATCCGCACCACCGTTTAATCCGTTAAATTCACCACGAAATAAGCCAATTTCGTCATCATAAGTAATTATTGCTTTATGTCCGTTAATTATCATCATATTAATCATAATGTTACTCCATTTCCTTCTAACCATTTTCTCACACTGGCAACTGCACCTTTATCGGTATCAGGTTTAGGGTGTGGACGATGAAATACTTTTACTTGCCCAAATAAGATAACAGCAACACGCGATCCTTCACGTTCTTCAATTTCTGCCCCTAAATCTAAAAAAAGTGATTCAATATCTCTCCAACGAATATTGCCACTGACCGGACGTTTAAAAATCAGTTTTAACGTCAATTTTGATCTATTTTTCATTCGCGACGGCTCCCTACAATAAAATAGTACCATATTTTAGTACTGTTGGCAGTGTGATTTTGATGATATAGGGTAAGTCGTTAGTGCCATAAAAAAGCAGAAGATCGGATCATCTTCTGCTTTTTTTGTTATATCCACCTTGTTATATCCACCGTTGAGCGGTTAAATATCTTCGATCACCAGATAAACCTGTTTAATCGGGCCGTGGACGCCGATCACTTTCACGAGTTCAATGTCTGCGGTGGCGCTTGGGCCGGAGATGATATTGACACAAGACGGCATACGTTCGCCTTGCTGGGCTTTTTGGTGCAGGATTGTCGCCAGTTGGGCTACGCGTGGCAAAATGGTGCTTTTTTTCACCACCGCAATTGACACCTGCGGCAACAAGCTGCTGGAGCGGCCGCGTTCGGCGGAGGAGTACAGCACGATTCCGCCGGATTCGGTCAAACCGTATTCGGCAAAAACAATGCCGATATTGGCTTTTTCGGCAAAAGTGCGGTTTTCTTCGCCGGTTGCCGCCGACCAAATGTGAGTCGGGTAGCGTGCTTGCACCGCTTGGGTTAAGCCGTATTCGCTTAAACGCGGATCATCGTTCAGAATCACTTCGCCGCCTTGCAGTTTTTCACACAAATCCAAAAGTGCGGTCGCGGCGTCCTCCGCTTTGGTCAAGACACATTCGACCGCCATGACTTCGGTCGCCACCTTGATAAATTCCGCACAACGTTGATCGTCGTTCAGCTCGGTTAAGCGCAGGGTCGGCTGTTGGGTAACGGTTTGATAACTGCCCGTCACCTGTTTACGCAACGGTCTGCCCAGTTGCGCCGCCAGATGATCTAAAAATTGCTGTCTGTTTTGTTGATCTAACATCATTCTTTTCCTTACGCTCAAGTGCGGTTTTTAAACCACTGACGGAAACTTTCGCCCTCTGCTTCCGGCAGATCACGGGCTTTGGTCCATTCCGAAAGCGCACCGACGCTAATCGGCGCTTTACCGTTTTTAATCAGTTTTTTGCTCAGTTTTGCCCCGATATTCATACCGACTTTCCACAAGGCAGAATGGTTATTGGCCAGAGTAAACATACGCACCGACAGTTTTTCCAGTGTCGGTGTGATGCCTTGTTCCACCATTTTGCCGCGGTGTTTCAGCAGCAGATTTGCCAGCGGGATTTTCACCGGACAGACTTGGTTACAGGCGGTACACAGCGAGCAGGCATACGGCAGATCTTTAAAATCTTCGTAGCCGCCCAAAATCGGCGACAGCACCGAGCCGATCGGCCCCGGATAAATCGAGCCGTAACTATGCCCGCCCATTTGGCGGTAAGCCGGACAGACGTTCAGACAAGCACCGCAACGGATACAACGCAAAATATCGTTAAATTCGCTGCCCAGCGCTTTAGAGCGGCCATTATCCACGATCACCAGATGAAACTCTTCCGGCCCGTCGGTTTCGCCGTCCAAACGCGGACCGGTCAACCAAGTGTTATAACTGGTCAGACGCGCGCCGACCGCACTTCGTGCCAGCAGCGTAATTAAAACGTCCACTTCTTCAAAAGTAGGCGCCAAACGCTCCATACCCATCACCGCAATATGGGTTTTCGGCAGGGTGGTGGCGAGACGCAAGTTGCCTTCGTTGGTGACCAAGCAGACACTGCCGGTTTCGGCGACGGCAAAGTTACAGCCGCTGATACCGATATCCGCTTCGAGAAAATCTTTGCGAATCGCTTGCCGGATAAACAGCGTCATCTCTTCCGGCGTGGCTTCGCCTTGATAGCCCAGTTTTTCGTGCAGCACTTTGCGGATTTGGTGGCGATCTTTATGGATTGCCGGCACCACGATATGCGACGGTTTGTCGCCCGCCAGTTGCAGGATATATTCGCCCAGATCGCTTTCGATCACCTGAATATTTTCCGCTTCCAACACATGGTTCAAGCCGATCTCTTCCGTGACCATCGATTTGGATTTCACCACTTTTTTCGCCTGTTTTTCACGGGCGATTTTTTTGATGTAATCGGTGGCGTCTTGTGCGGTGTTGGCAAAATAGACATGTCCGCCGTTTGCCGTCACTTTTTCCGATAGTTGGTACAAATATGCGTCCAGATTTTGCAGAACGTGATTACGAATCTCTTTGGCTTGTTCTCGCCACTCTTCCCAATGCCCTAATTCGTCCACCATTTTTTGGCGGTTGGCGCCGATCCGCTCTTGCGCCATCACGACCGCTTTGCGCATAACTTCGTTGTGAATTTCATCATTAAGCCGCTCTTTGAACGGAATTTCGCTGGTTTTTAACGACATATTTCCTCCTAGCGACTCATTAAAACTTCGGCGATGTGCATGACTTTAATCGGGCTGCCTTCGCGTTGCAACCGTCCGCCGATATTGATCAGGCAGCTGACATCGGCACCGATCAGGTAATCCGGCTGTACTTCGCGGATATGCTCGGCTTTTTCCGTGACCATTTCGCCGGAAATCTCCGCCATTTTCACCGAAAACGTGCCGCCGAAGCCGCAGCAGGTGGTTTGGTTTTGAATCGGCAGCAATTCCAGCCCTTGCACCTGTTGCAATAATTTAACCGGCTCGTCCTGAACGCCCAGTTTACGGAACAGGCTGCATGACGGGTGGTAGACCGCTTTGCCGTCCAATTTGGCACCGACGTCGGTTTGTCCGATTTTGTTGACGATAAAATCGGTCAGATCATAAAAGCGCTCGGCGAGTTTGACCGCTCTTGCCGCCCATTGCGGTTCGTCTTGCAGATAATCGGCGTAGGTTTTGATCGCATACACACAAGATCCTGCCGGAGCGACAATCGGGTAGTCGTTGGCTTCAAAGGTGGTGATCAGGTTTTTAATCGCCGGAATGGCTTGTTTGCTATAACCGCTGTTCAGCGCCGGTTGTCCGCAACAGCCTTGTTTTTCCAGAAAGGTGATGTCACACCTGAGCTGCTCCAATAAAAGCACGCTTTGTTTGGCGACATTGGCTTTTAAGGCATCTGCAATGCAGGTGACGTAAAAATTAACGTTCATTGATACTCCAACAAAGATAGTTTGCCGCCGGAAAGACCGGCAGCATAAAAATTAAGATAAAATCAGGGTCGCAACGAGTGCGGCGATCACCCCGTAAACCAACATCGGCACAACGGTTTTCTTGATGATAACCCCTTCCTGATTTTTAACGTCCAGCACCGAACAAACCGCAATGACGTTGTTGATACAGACCATATTCCCCATTGCGCCCCCCACAGACTGCAATGCCAAAATCAATGGTACAGAAAGTGCGGTGGTTTGTGCAATCGAATATTGGATTCCGCCGAAAGTTAAATTGGAAACCGTATTCGAGCCGGAGAAGAAAGAACCGATTGCGCCCAAATAGGCGGAGAAATAGGTCCAGTTGGCACCGGTCGCTGCGGCAAAATCCCGTCCGATGGTTTGCACCATGGAGTTTTCGCCGCCCAATAACATCAATTTCACCATAATCAATGCACCGATTAAAGCAAAGAACGGTTTTTTGGTTTGATTGAAGGTGCTGGAAAAAATCGCTTTGCTTTCGCTTTTGTTCAGTTTGAACAGGGCTAACGAAATGAGCACGGTGATGATAAACGGAATTAACGACGGCACATACAGGGTTTTATAGCTGTCGTTCACGCCCTGACCAAGAATATTATTCAAGGAAAGAATCAAGGCGCGGCTGACTTCAAACTGTCCGAATTGCCCCAAAGAAACACTGAACCAAGTGGTTGCGTCGTTTAACAATGCTTTGAGACCGAGCTGATGAATACGGGTGACGATCAGAATAACAATCAGCATCAGGGTCGGCAGCATGGCTTTAAAGACCGTAGCGAAAGCGACTTGTTGCTGCGCTTCGTCACTGTTTGTTTTGCTCAGCCCAACGCCTTTATTGGCTAATAGAATGGAGAGCAGCAGACCGACCGCACCGCCGACTAATGCCGGAAACTCATAGTTTACGCTGGCGAGCAACAGGTAAGGCACGGTACAGGTTAAAATACTCAGATAGATAAACAGAATGTTTTTACGGATCTCCTGCCAGCTGGTGACAAAACGTAATGCCATCACAGGAATGACGAATCCGGCGATAAAATGAATGGTGGCGGTTTTATAGCTGATATCCAACATTGTGGCTTCGTCCAAACCTAACGGCGCAAAGCCGAACCACGTCGGCGTGCCGACTGCACCGAACGACACCGGCACTGAGTTCATTACAAGTGCAAAAACGGCGACTTTAATCGGGTTAAAGCCCAGACCGACCAAAATCGGTGCGGCAATCGCCGCAGGCGTGCCGAAGCCGGACGCACCTTCGATCATAAAGGCAAACGCCCAACCGATAATCATCAGCTGTGCCACCGGATTCGGATTGATATTGGATAGCCAGCGGCGCAACACATTGATTGAACCGGAAATTTCCATCATACGGTTAAACAGGATCGCGCCGAAGATAATCGTGACCGGTGTTTGGGTCGAAATGATTCCTGAGATCACATTGGCATTGACCAGCATAAAGTCCTGATCAAAATAGGTCAATTGCAATACATAAACCAGCAAGGCAATCAGCGGCAGTGCGATATACGACGGGGTGCTGTTGCGTTTTACCATCAAATAGATCAGTAAAATAATAGGAAAAAGACTGAGAGTTAACGCCATTTAAAAATTCCTTGATTAGGCAAAAAAAGATAACAGATTAATAAATAACCATAAATATAATGTGCTATTGCGGCGTGTTATAATAATGTAATAAAAGAAAAATAATTGTGATATAGTTCTCAACTTTGTGATTAAAGTTACTAAAAATGGAGTGGGTTGGTGTTGATCGTTGCAAATTTAACCGACCAGATAAAACTAAAACCGCACTTTGATCATATTTGATCGGCAAGTGCGGTTGTGATGTGAGCGGTGAATGGAGAGTGCGGTTAGCCCTTGGTTTGCAGATAGACCACTTGCGTTTGCAGATATTCCTCCAACCCGTGTTTGCCGTCGGCACCGCCGATACCGGATTGTTTCCAGCCGGCATGGAAACCTTGCATCGCTTCGAAGTTTTCGCGGTTGATGTAGGTTTCGCCGAATTGCAGGCGGCGGGTGACATAAAACGCATCATTCAGGTTTTCGGTATACACCGAACTGGTCAAGCCGAACACACTGTCGTTTGCCATCGCTACCGCCTCGTCGAGGCTATCAAAAGTCGCCACCGGCAGCACCGGACCGAAGGTTTCTTCGTGCATGATATCCATCTCGTTTTTCACGTTGGTCAAAATGGTCGGTTCGAAAAAGAAACCTTTTTGCTCAGGGCGTTTACCGCCGAAATGCAGGGTAGCCCCCTGACGAACCGCTTTTTCCACTTTGGCAGCCACTGCGTCAACCGCTCTTTTTTCCACCAACGGCCCCATATCCAGTGTGTCATTTGCCGTCGCCGGATTGCCGAACCGCACTTGTTGCATGGCAGCGGTTAATTTATCAATGAAAGTGTCGTGAATGTCCTGATGAACGTAAACCCGCTCGGCACAGTTACACACCTGTCCGCTATTGATCACACGGGAGGCAACGATCGATTTGACCGCCAAATCCAGATCGGCGTCTTTCAGCACAATAGCCGGCGCTTTGCCGCCCAATTCGAGGGAAACTTTGGTGATATTTTGTGCGGCGGCGATCATCACTTGCCGCCCGGCTTCGACCGAACCGGTCAGGCTGACCAAATCCACTTGCGGATGTTGTGCCAAGTGATTGCCAATCTCTGCGCCTGCGCCGTTGACCACGTTAAAAACCCCTTTCGGCAAACCGGCGGCATGGACGATTTCGGCAAAAATATAAGCATTAATCGGGGTGACACTGGACGGCTTGATCACAATCGTATTGCCGGTTAACAGCGCCGGTCCCATTTTACGAGCAATCAGGAAAAACGGAAAATTCCACGGCAAAATGCCGGTGACCACGCCGTGCGGACGTTTGAACAGAAAGATATTTTCGTTCGGGCGATCGCTTTGGATAATTTCACCCTCGTAGCGGCGCGCCCATTCCGCTTGATAATCCAGATAATCGGCGGTAAACAACACTTCCACTTCGGCTAATTCTTTGGTTTTGCCGCCTTCGGCCACAATGGTATCGGTCAATTCCGCCGCCCGATCACGAATACCTTGCGCGATTTTGCGTAAATAAGCGCCGCGCTGCACCGCAGGCAGCTGCTCCCATGCGGTTTGCGCTTTTTTCGCCGCAGCCACCGCCAAATCAACTTCTGCCGTACCGCCTTTCGGTTCTTTGGCGATCACATCCTCCGTCGCCGGATTCAGCACCTCACGATATTCGCCTGCATGGCGAACAAACTGACCGTCAATATACATCGCTAATGTTTTCATAGATACCTCTTGCTATTGATTAGGAATTGCAAAAATGGATCAAACTGTTCAATTGGATCGCGTTGTGAATATAATCTGAATAAATATAGCTTAAATTTCAGATAAATAGCGTGTTCCAGCTCACATAATTAACAATTTGTTATCAAAAAATAAACAATTGTAATAAAAGAAATTACAATGCCGAGTTGTTATCATTTAGACTGGTCACTTATCGCAATAAAGGCTAAAATATCAGACATTTTTCAAGTAAAGTGCGGTATTCCGCCAACAAACGTTTAATAAAAACAGGTAAACAACATGATTGATCCAAATTTACTGCGTAACAATTTGGCGGAAACCGCCGAGAAACTGAAAATCAGACGGAATTTTAGCCTTGATACGGCGAAAATCACCGAATTGGAAGAGCAGCGCAAAGCGTTGCAGATCAAAACCGAAACCTTGCAGGCGGAGCGCAACGCCCGTTCCAAAGCCATCGGGCAAGCAAAAGCGCGCGGCGAAGATATTCAGGCGTTGTTGGCGGAAGTGGATTCAATGGGCAATGAACTGGACGAAGCCAAAACCGCACTTGAAGCCGTGCAAGCGGAAATGCAGCAGATTGCGCTGAATATCCCGAATATTCCGGCGGACGAAGTGCCGTTGGGCAAAGACGAAACCGAAAATTTGGAAGTGTTGCGTTGGTGCGAGCCGAAACAGTATGACTTTACCGTGCAGGATCACGTCACTTTAGGCGAAAATGCCGACGGGCTGGATTTTGCTGCCGGCGTGAAACTTGCTGGCGCGCGTTTTGTGGTGATGAAAGGGCAGATTGCCAAATTGCACCGGGCCTTGAGCCAATTCATGCTGGATCTGCACACCGAACAACACGGCTATGTGGAAACCTATGTGCCGTATTTGGTTAACCATGAAACCCTGTTCGGCACAGGGCAGTTGCCAAAATTCGGCGAAGATCTGTTCCACACCGCCGCACTGGAAGGCGAGCAGCCGTATGCGTTGATCCCGACCGCCGAAGTGCCGGTGACCAATTTGGTGCGCGGCGAAATTTTAGATGAAGAGAGCCTGCCGATTAAAATGACGGCGCATACGCCGTGTTTCCGTTCCGAAGCCGGATCGTACGGGCGCGATACGCGCGGATTAATCCGCATGCACCAGTTTGATAAAGTGGAAATGGTACAAATCGTTGCGCCGGAAAAATCGATGGACGCGTTGGAAGAGTTGACCGGACACGCCGAAAAAGTGTTGCAGTTACTTGGATTGCCATATCGCAAGGTCTTATTATGCAGCGGTGATATGGGCTTCGGTTCAAGCAAAACCTACGATTTGGAAGTTTGGCTGCCGGCACAAAATACCTATCGTGAGATCTCCTCTTGCTCCAATATGTGGGATTTCCAAGCACGCCGCATGCAGGCCCGCTGCCGCAGCAAAGGCGACAAGAAAACCCGTTTAGTGCATACGTTGAACGGCTCCGGTTTAGCGGTTGGGCGTACCTTGGTGGCGATTTTAGAAAATTACCAACAAGCCGACGGTTCAATCGCGATCCCAAGCGTGCTGCAACCGTACATGGGCGGTTTGGCGTTTATCGGTAAATAAAGCCAACCGCACTTTTGTAACAACGTTTGGTAACGCTAAAACAGCAGGAAATAAAAAATCCCTTTTGTTGTGCTGATCATTGATCACGGTGACAAAAGGGATTTTGGTTTTCAGCTGTTTTTTGGCATTACCAGATATATTTCAGTTCAAGTCCGCCGTTAACTTGGGATTCAATGACATTGCCTTTGGCATAACCGCCCTTCAGGGTGATATTAAAATGTCTGCCCAAGCCGAACACCGCGCCCACTTCGCTTTGCAGGCGGTTTTTAAACAGGGCGGCGTTGAGGGCGTTGTTGTTGATAGACAACTGCGCGTTATTATCGAGGTTGGCAACGTAATAAAGTGCGGTGTACAGTTTCACTCCGTCGCCTTGTTCGAAGCCGAAGCTCTTGTCCAGCATAATGCCGCTGCGTGCCTGCCAGAAATCAAGCGCTTTGCTTTGCACCGTCATATCGTTGAGGCGGTAATCAACCCCGCTTAAACGGTAATAGGTCAAATCAAACGACGGTTGCACACCGACAGTGCCGAACTGCCAACGTTTGCCGATGCCGACGGAGGTCGTCCAAGCGTTTTGTTTAACGTCATGTGCGAGCGCATTCAGTTTGCTTTTCAAACGGTTATAGCTGACGACCGCACTTAGGTAGAGATCGTTATCCCAAATCACTTTGTGATATACACTCAGGGCATGATTGTCGGTTTTACCATTTTGGTTTTCGGCGAATTCGTTTTTGCCGCTGCTGTGAGTGAAAGCCAAACCAAACAACCAATTGCCGCCGTCAAACGCCGTCGCTTTATCCGCCCCGATTTGTTGGGTGTAGAGATCTTGTTTGTAACTGCGGTAATGATCGCTGTGGTAGCGCAGGCGCTCACGATCAACATTTGTCCAGAGCCCGCTATTTTCCGCTGTTAGTCGGTTAATATATTGATTTAACAGGGTTTGCTGTTTGGTCAATAGGTTAAGCCGCGCGCTGTGATCGGAAAGTGCGGTATTGGATCCTTGGCTGATCCAGTTATTTTGGCTAGCGGGTACACTCGGTTGTTCTATCGGCGTAGTCGGTTGTTCTGTCGGTGTAGTTGGTTCTTCTGCCGGTGCAGTCGGTTGTTCTGTCGGTGCAGTCGGTTGTTCTGCCGGAGAAGTCGGCTCTTCTGTCGGTACAGTCGGTTGTTCTGCCGGTGCAGTCGGTTGTTCTGCCGGAGAAGTTGGTTCTTCTGTCGGTGTAGTCGGTTGTTCTGCCGGTGCAGTTGGTTCTTCTGTCGGAGGAGTGGCGTCGGGTACAAGGGCATTATATAAAACGAAGCTGTCGTTGTCGTGTTCTAACGTGTAACGAAACGCACCGAAATCAAGATGACCGTTTTGCAGGCTAGCGTTGATTTTATTCCAATCTTGGGTTGGATTGTTTAATGTTAATAGCGGCAGACGATTTACATTATTGCCGCTGGTTTTGCCGCTGTCTTGCAGTGCCAGCAGATAATTCCCACTTGCCAAACCGTTGACGATAACCCTGTCACTTTTCATATCGGCAAAGGAGCTGTTCAGCTCAAAACGCCCGTCACCGCTCAAATTCCCATTGACGATTAAGGTGTTAAAATTACCGCTTTGCGAGTCACCATTCAGCTTGACGGTTGCCCCTGAATCGGTGCTTAAATGACCGAGCGTGCTGTCGGCGGCCATCGTCCAGATTGCATCGTGCATTAAATGAGTGCGGCTGGTGGCTGCCCCTTGAATTGCGCCTTGATATTGGGTTTTGCCCAGATTCAGATTGGCATTTTCGGCAAGGGTAATATTGCCTTTCACTTGGGCATAAGGCAGATCGCTGTACAGGGCGTCACTAAGTGCGGTTTGGTTGCAACTGACGACACCGCTGCTGTCGCTGCGGGTACATTTCCAGTTGTTGTCCCAATCATTTGCGCCTTTGCTGTAGCCTAAACTGATTTTGCTGTCGGCGTCGGCAACGATATTGCCCTCAAGATTGGCATAGTTGCCTAACTGTAAGGTGGCGCCGGATTCGGCTTTAAAGGTGTCGGCTTTAAAATCGGCAGTGACCCAATCATTGTCAATCACCACATCTCTTTGATTTAAGGTATCCTCTGCATGTAAAGTAGGGTATCCTGATAACAATAGCGTACCGTTATCGACTTTGATTTCACCGTTTAGGTTACTGCCGCCGGAGAGAGTGTAAATGGATGAACTTGTCGGTGCACTATAGGTGAAGTTGAGCTCGCCATTGGTTTTTGCACTGTCGGTTTCACCTAAAATACCTTGGTACATCGCTTTGTTTTTTGCTTCCAGATAAATACTGACGGCTTTATCTCTGTCCGTACCTAAATATTCCCAGCGATCATTGCTGGCGGCATTCGGGAAATACCAATAATTCGGGGTTTTTAAGCGGAAATATTGAATACTGCCGTCACGTTGCGGATATTGATAAATTGTGCCGACAATGCCTTGATATGGTGCGCTCCAATTATAGATAGTATAATTTGTATCACCGACTACACGGATATTTGCCGCTTGTGTGCCGTTATGGTTGACGATTTGCGCCCCGTTATCCACGTTATGAATACGTTCGAAGGTGAGATCATTGCCGTTAATATCCAAACGTCCGCCGCGAAAGCCGAAGTAGATATTATCAGGATTAACTTGCTTATTGTCGCCCAATACCACCGTCGGGCGACCGCTGGCTAACCGCACTTTGTCAAACGCTTGCACTTCGCCTTTCTCGTCGGCTTGTTGTGCGAGAATTGTTGTGCCGTCGCCTGCACTTAAGCTGCCCAAGTTTTTACCTTTGGCTTCGATTTTTAACGTACCTTCACCGATTTTATGCAAAAAATCATTTTCAACACCATTGATTTTCCAAGTGACGGTGCTGTCTTTGCCAATAATTAAACCTGCCCCTTGCCAAGTTTGGTTATCTTGTGGTTGCACGGTGTAATCGTTATGGAAGGTTAAACCGCCTGCACCTTGGTTAATGCTGTCTTGTAAGGTAATTGTCCCGCCGCTGCCGTTAAGGGTAATGTTCTTGCCGGCGTTCATGGCATTGTTATAACCGCCGCTATAGGTATCGCTCACAGTTTCATCTTTGATATGAGATGTCCAGCTTTTATCGGCTTGGGCAAAGGTGGCTGTTTTACCATCGTTGGTTTTTGCCCAAATTAAATCCGAACTGTTTTCTACGAAAGGATCAGTATCTTCAGCATAACGCGCTTGGTTAAAATTCGGCAGATAAGCCGCCCATGCAGAAAATATATTGCCCGGAGTCGCATTGTTAGCCATACCGCCGATTTGAAAACCGACTAAAATCCATTGTTTGGTTTGTGTGTCCCAGGCATAAAGCGGAGAACCGCTATCGCCTGCTCCGGCATAAGAAGTTAACGGACTGACATCGGTATTATCATATAATCCGCCGTTATCCGCCCAAACCGTATCAAGATTGCCTAGTCGGTAAAGTGGGGTAACTGTACCACCGGTTAAATAGTTATAGGGGGCGGAAAGAAAAGTGACGTTCCATTCCGGATCGCGCAGATATTGTGTGCCGCTGCCGGTGCGATATAACGCAGTAAAGCGGTTTTTATCGGTGTAGGCAATATAATTTAAGCCAAGGAGATTTGCCGGTGCGACTTCAGTAACGTATTTATGCAGGCGTGGTGCATGGTAGTCAAAATTATTTTCGGTATTATTGCGATCGACCATCAGATAAGTATGGCGCAGGTAATCCGGATTATTGCCGGTACCGCCGAATCGCAGTGAACCATAGCCGGTATTGTGCTTCACACTGCCCGAATATTGCGGCGCAACCAAAGTTCCGACGCCGTCGGTGCTGGCCGAGCTGAAATCCACCATCGGCGCTTTGTCCAGCGTGCCGATCAGTTCGCCGTTTTTGCCGTAAATCGGCAAATTGGTTGCTCCGACGACAAATTGCCCTTTGTTTTCGCCGAAATCGCGATAGGTTTGGTAAGGAATATCGGAGCGCACCACAGAAGCTAGCGCGTGGGCGTTGACAAAGCAGGCGATGATAATCGCTGAAAGCGGATTCAGTTTAAATGACATGGCTATTATACCTATGAATATCAAGTGGTTAACGGAGAACTAAACACTGAACTAAACGAAAGTGCGGTTTAAGGCGTTCAAGCGGTGGCGAGTGGTTTTTAGTATCACTCAAAATTGTGCGGATTATAACATTAAAATGGTGTTGTGCAGCAAAAAACAGTCGATTAGGGTGTAAATCCATATAAAAATTATGCCTATTGAAGCAATAGGTTATACAAATTAAAACTATTGATATTAATCAATAAAACGAAATGACAAATCCCGCACACTATCTAAGGTCTTACGCATGGTCTTACGTTATTTCATTTCTTTGATAAGGAACACTGTTTTATGAAGAAAAAATTACTCTTTTCCCTTGTTGGGCTGGGGATTGCGGGCTTTTTTGCCACAGTAGCCTATATTAATCACTTTGACAACCAACAAAAAGAAAAACTGTTGGCGCAAAGTGCGATGCAAACGCCGTCGGCAAAATTGGTCGAGCAGGTGCTTTACGACAATCAATGCCAATATTGCCATACGCCGAACGCTGAAGTGCCGTTTTATATTCATTTGCCAATCGTCAACGGCATTATGCAAGACGACATCAATAAAGCGCTTGATCATTTTCTGTTGAGCGAAATTGTCGATCATCTGGATAACCCGCAAGCGATTTCCGCCACCGCACTGGCCAAATTGGAACGGGTGGTGATCAACGACGAAATGCCGACCAAGTCCTTTATTCATCTGCACTGGGGCTCTTCACTGAATGCCGATGAACAAAAAATCTTGTTGGATTGGGTTCGTCAACAACGCAAAGATCATCAGTTACCGGAAGATACGGCAGGCGTGTCGGAAGCCCGTTTTATTCAACCGATTCCTGATCGTTTGCCAACCGATCCGGCGAAAGTAGCGTTGGGGAATATTCTGTTCCACAGTACCGCACTTTCCGGTGATGGCACTGTTTCTTGCGCCAGTTGCCACGGCTTGAATACCGGCGGCGTGGATAATTTAGCCACCTCAACCGGTATTCACGGGCAAAAAGGCGGAATCAATGCGCCGACAGTTTACAATGCGGCATTTAACTTCGTTCAGTTCTGGGACGGACGGGCGTCGACGTTAGCCGAGCAAGCCGGTGGTCCGCCGTTTAATCCGGTGGAAATGGGGTCGAAAGACTGGGACGAAGTGATCGCCAAACTGGATCAAGACAGTGAGCTGAAAGCGGCGTTTTTACAGGTGTATCCGGACGGTTTCAGCGGTGACAACATCACCGATGCGATTGCCGAATTTGAGAAAACCCTGATCACGCCGAACAGTGCCTTTGACCGCTATCTGAAAGGCGATCAAACCGCATTGAGCGCCAATCAGCAGCACGGTTACGAGCTGTTCCAACAATACAAATGCGACACCTGCCACAGCGGTGTAAATATGGGCGGAACTTCTTATGAGTTGATGGGAACCAAAGCCGATTACTTCGCCGAGCGCGGCACGCCGTTGACGGCGGACGACAACGGTCGCTTCGCACAAACCCAAGATCCGCGCGATAAATATCGTTTCAAAGTGCCGGGCTTAAGAAATATTGCCTTAACCGGACCTTATTTCCATGACGCACAAGCGGAAAACCTGCAACAAGCGGTCGAGTTGATGTTGAAATACCAAAGCGGCGTGACCTTGCCGGAACAAGATGTGAGCGATATGGTGGAATTCCTGCACAGCCTGACGGGGGAATTTGAAGGCAAAATCTTAGTCAACGAAAAACAGTGAGTTACCTAAGTTAGCGTTGACAGCACAGATGTAAAGACGAGGGCGGAGGTGAATCCGCCCTTATTTTTTTATATTGATTTAATCTCAGATCGCATTCGGATCGAATAACGTCAAATCAATCCGGTTTTCCGTGCCGTAAAACTGAGATAAGGCTTGGCGTAGGGTTTCGGCACGTTTCGGTAAGCCGTGTTCGGCATAGTGGCATACTTGGGCATAAACCGCACTTTTAAACGGGCGGCTGTCGCCGGCTTGTCCGTTGAGATTATCCGCACTGGTGAAAAATCGTTTGCCGGCGGCAGTGGACAGAATCCATTCGATTGCCTGCGGTTTCACTTCTACTTTTTCGAATAACCGTTGCTGTTCTTCGCTGCGGCCGTCCGGTTCGTACCAATACCCGAAATCTTCCAAATGCCAACGCGAACGTCCCGCCACCAACCAATGCGCGATTTCATGCAGGGCGCTGCTGTAGTAACCGTGAGCAAAGCGAATGGCGTTATAAGTGTGGTTTTCATTGGCTGGTAAGTAAATTGGTTCATCACCGCCTTTTTCTAATTTGGTGTTGTATTCTTGGTAAAAACAGGCGTTGAAGATTGCGATCAGATCGTGATAGTCGTGTTCCATTATGATTTCTGTCCAAATAAAGAAGGGGCTGAAATCAGCCCCGAAAATGATAAAGTGCGGTTGCGCATTATCTTAATTGAGTTTTTGCAGCGCTTCAATCCGTTTTTCTAACGGCGGGTGGCTCATAAACAGTGCCGCCAACGGCGTGCCGCGTTTACCGTTAATCGCAAACGCCGCCAGTTCACCTTCCAGCTGTTGCGGTTCGTGCAAGGTTTGCAAACGTTTTAATGCGGCGATCATTTTTTGTTTGCCGACCAATTGTGCGGAACCGGCATCGGCGTGGAACTCGCGGTAGCGGGAGAACCACATGGCGATAATGCTGGCGAGGAAACCGAATACCACTTCCAGCACCATTGCCACCATGAAATACATCCCGCTGCTGGTTTCGCCGTCACGGTTGCTGGCAACCACTTTGGCGATCATGCGCGACACGAAAATCACGAAGGTATTCAACACTCCTTGCAGCAACGTCATCGTCACCATATCGCCGTTGGCGATGTGGCTGACTTCGTGCGCCAATACGGCTTCGGCTTCGTCACGGGTCATGGTGTTTAACAATCCGGTGCTGACCGCAACCAATGAATTCTTTTTGCTGGCGCCGGTGGCAAAAGCGTTGACATCACTGGAGTGATAAATCGCCACTTCCGGCATCGGCAAACCGGCTTTGCGCGCTTGCGCCTGCACGGTGTAAAGCAGCCATTGCTCCTGTTCGTTGCGCGGTTGGGTGATCACCTGCGCGCCGACCGCTCTTTTTGCCATTGATTTGGACATAAACAGCGACACCAACGAGCCGCCGAAACCGAATAGCGCCGCAAGAATCAGCAAGCCGGCGGCATCTTGCGATTGAATACCGGTTAAGGTCAAAATAATATTAAAAACAAACAACACTGCCATGTTGGTCAACAAGAACAGAATAATTCGCATCATAATGAAACACTCCCGTGAAAAATAAGAATAAGTAAGAATAAGATTGAAGCAATAAATGGTTATCAAAATGTTAATTTCAAGTCTTGCCACTCAGTTTAAGACAATTATTCTGCGAATACTATCAGAACTTTTTAAAATAATAGGCTAAAGTGCGGTCTGTTTTTGCGATCCGGATCGAAAAAAGCGTTGCCTCGAATAGCCGATGAGCGCGAAAAAGACTAGATTAATTGCGTTTAAATCAGTAAAATCGCCGACTTCTTCAACACCACCTTTTCGGTATCCTGCCGACAAGCCGTAATGTGTAATAACGAGGCGTGAATCATCATGACAAATAAAACGAATTTACTCGATCTAAATCGCAAAGCATTGCGTGAACTGTTGCAAGGTTTGGGCGAAAAACCGTTCCGAGCTGATCAACTGATGAAGTGGATCTACCACTTCGGCGAAGACAACTTTGATAATATGACCAATATCAACAAAGTGTTGCGTGAAAAATTAAAAACCGTTGCCGAGATCAAAGCGCCGGAAGTTGCGGAGGAGCAGCGCTCTGCCGACGGCACGATCAAATGGGCGATGCAGGTGGGCGATCAGCAGGTCGAAACCGTGTATATTCCGGAAAATGACCGTGCGACCTTGTGCGTGTCATCGCAAGTGGGTTGTGCCTTGGCGTGTACCTTTTGTTCGACCGCACAACAGGGCTTTAACCGTAATTTGACCGTCGCGGAAATTATCGGTCAGGTTTGGCGCGCGGCGAAAGTGTTAGGACCGCACGGCGTGAGCGGCGAGCGCCCGATTACCAATGTGGTGATGATGGGCATGGGCGAACCGTTGCTGAATGTCAGCAATGTCGTGCCGGCAATGGAAATCATGCTGGACGATTTCGGTTACGGCTTGTCAAAAAGACGGGTTACGCTGTCGACTTCCGGCGTGGTGCCGGCGTTGGATAAATTGCCGGAAATGATTGACGTGGCGTTGGCGGTGTCGCTGCATGCGCCGAACGACGAACTGCGCGATGAAATCGTGCCGATCAACAAGAAGTATAACATTAAAATGCTGATGGATTCGGTCAGCCGTTATCTTGCGGTTTCCAAAGCCAATCATGGCAAAGTGACGATTGAATATGTGATGCTCGATCACATTAATGACGGCACGGAACACGCCCACCAACTGGCGAAAGTGCTGGAAAATATTCCGTGCAAAGTGAATTTGATTCCGTGGAATCCGTTCCCCGAAGCGCCGTATAACAAGAGTTCCAACACTCGAATCGACCGCTTCCAAAAAGTGTTGATGGAGTACGGTTTGACCGTGATCGTGCGCAAAACGCGCGGTGACGATATTGACGCCGCCTGCGGACAGCTTGCCGGAGAAGTGATCGACCGTACCAAGCGCACACTGCATAAAAAAGCGTTTGGCGAGGCGATTGCGATAAAACAGGCGTAAGCGCCAAAATAACTGCGTAAACAAAGGCAGACAATAAGAGGAGAAACATCATGGGATTGCATCAAATTAAACGCCGTTTTATTTTTCCGCTATTGTTCCTTCTTTTGTTAAGCGCTTGCAACACGACCAGTAAGCAGACAAGTGAAAACCAACGTGCGGCTTATGCGCGTGTGCAAGTGGCGCTGGGCTATTTGCAGCAGAACCAATACGAAGCGGCGAAGCAGAGTTTGGATAAGGCGTTGCAGCATAGCGCGGATTATTACCTGCCTTATCTGGTATTGGCGCACTATTACCAGCTGATCGGCAACAATGCGCAGGCGGAAAACCACTATCTGACGGCACTGCAAAAAGATGCGCAGCAGGGCGACAGCCACAACAACTATGCGGCATTTTTGTGTCAGCAGGGCAGATTCAGTCAGGCTTTCGACCATTTTGCCGCCGCACTCGACAGTCCGGATTATTACCGCTTGGCGCAAACCTATGAAAATACTGCACTTTGCGCCCATCAAGCCGGCGATCGGCAACGCCAAAAAGAAGCCCTGCAAAAATTGGCGAATATCGATCCGCAGCAAGCTGCACAATTGAGTCATTTATTGAAATAAACAAGCGCTATTTTTGTGTATTAATGTTGCAGATTGATGATTAACTGTTGCAAAAGCGGAATGACAATTTTAAACTCTGCGCTTGAACTTAATTTTATGGTAATCTCATGGAAAATAAGCAACAACATAAGCAACAACAGCAAAATGAATTTAACGCCAATGAATTTAATCTTGGCGAAACCTTACGCCAAAAACGTCAGCAATTGGGTTTGAGCGTTGAAGAAGTTGTACAAAAAACACATCTTAAAACCGCGATTATTCATCAGATTGAAAATAACGAATTAATTCAGCCTAACTGTCCGCCAACGTTTATGAAAGGCTATGTGCGCAATTATGCCAAATTTTTGAAATTGCCGGAGTCCGTTTGGAATAATCCGGCGATCTCTTATGGTGAGCCGATCCAAAATGATCTGCAGAAAAATATGCGCAATAATCACAGGGTCAATCATTATGCTTCTTATTCCAACTGGATCGGGCGGTTAACGTGGGTGATTGCGCTGATTATGGTGGGTATGACCGCGTATTGGTGGTGGCAAAATTATCAGCAATCACAAGATGAAAGAACCAATTTGGTCGAGAGTTTTTTAAACAATTCGCAAAGTGAAAGTGCGGTATCGGCCTCAAATTCAAGCGCGGATAGTGTGCTTTTACCCACGCCGACGGCTATGGAAAATAATACCGCACCCGACGCACTCGGAACGGAAACGGTTGATAGTGGGGCAGGATCTGCAAGTGTCGGTTTAAATGCCGCTAATGCAGATAATTCGGCTATCGGGCAAAGCGGCACATTAAGCGCGCTAACGGCGTCCGAAGCCAATGTGGTGTTAACACCGCTGGCCGATAACGGCATGCAGAATGAAAGTGCGGTGACTTATCAGGGGCAAGCCTACCAAGGGCAAACTTCAGGGCAAGTACTCAGCAATGCAATGGAACAATTAGACGGCGGCAGCGCAACCGCAAATGCCGAAAACGGCGATCAAAGTGCGGTAGGTGATAATATCGCGGCGATTGCAGGCAACGGGCTGACAATCGAAATTATCGGCAATAGCTGTTGGCTGAGCGTGCGTGATGCAAATCGCAAAGTGTTGGCGCAAAAAGAGTATAAGCAAGGCGAAGTTCTGAACTTTGCTGACGGCGAACCGTATTCGTTGGTGATCGGCGCACCGCAAAATGTGCGGATTACGTTCCAAGGGCAAGAAGTGCCGTTGACGATTGACGGCCGTGTTGCGCGGATTAAATTGCCTAACTAATCGCAATAGAGATAGGATATGTTAAAAGAAACTCCGATCAAGCGTCGTGAATCGACAAAAATTTATGTGGGCAACGTACCGATTGGCGGTGATGCGCCGATTGCAGTGCAGTCGATGACCAACACCCGCACCACCGATGTGGAAGCCACCGTGGCGCAAATTAGAGCGTTGGAAAAAGTCGGGGCGGATATCGTGCGTGTTTCGGTACCGACGATGGACGCCGCCGAAGCCTTTAAATTGATTAAACAGCAAGTTTCCGTGCCGTTGGTGGCGGATATCCATTTTGACTACCGTATTGCGCTGAAAGTAGCGGAATACGGTGTCGATTGCTTGCGGATTAATCCGGGCAATATCGGACGGGAAGATCGAATCCGTGCGGTAGTCGATTGCGCCAGAGACAACAATATTCCGATTCGGATCGGCGTTAATGCCGGCTCTTTGGAACGGGATATTCAGGAAAAATACGGTGAACCGACCCCGCAAGCGCTGTTGGAATCTGCCTTGCGCCATGTGGATATTTTAGATCGGCTTAATTTCGATCAATTTAAAGTCAGTGTTAAAGCTTCCGATGTATTTTTGGCGGTGGAATCTTACCGCTTATTGGCAAAAGCGATTAAACAGCCGTTGCATCTGGGCATCACCGAAGCCGGCGGTGCCAGAGCCGGAGCGGTAAAATCCGCCGTCGGACTGGGGCTGTTGTTGTCGGAAGGGATCGGCGATACCTTGCGTGTTTCGCTGGCTGCAGATCCGGTCGAAGAGATCAAAGTCGGCTTTGATATTTTAAAATCATTGCGAATCCGATCACGCGGTATTAACTTTATCGCCTGCCCGACCTGCTCCCGTCAGGAGTTTGACGTGATCGGCACGGTGAACGCACTAGAGCAGCGTTTGGAAGATATTGTCACGCCGATGGACGTGTCTATTATCGGTTGTGTGGTCAACGGGCCTGGCGAAGCCTTGGTTTCCGATTTGGGCGTGACCGGCGGCAATAATAAGAGCGGCTTCTATCTGGACGGTGTGCGGCAAAAAGAGCGGTTCGACAATGACAATCTGATCGATCAGCTGGAAGCCAGAATCCGTGCCAAAATCGCCATGCAAGATCCGTCACAGCGCATTGATCTGCTTACTACTCATGAATAATAACAAGGAATAAATAGACGTGGCAAAAACCATTCAAGCAATTCGTGGAATGAATGACTGTCTTCCGCAAGACACGCCGTTATGGCAATGGCTGGAAGCCGTAGTCAGACGGGTACTGACCAGTTACGGCTACAGTGAAATCAGAATGCCGATTGTCGAATCGACACCGTTGTTCAAACGCGCGATCGGCGAAGTGACCGATGTGGTCGAAAAAGAGATGTTTACTTTCGATGACCGCGACAACGAAAGCCTTACCCTACGTCCGGAAGGCACGGCGGGCTGTGTGCGTGCCGGTATTGAGCACGGTTTGTTGTATAACCAAGAGCAACGTTTATGGTATATGGGGCCGATGTTCCGTTATGAACGGCCGCAAAAAGGGCGTTACCGTCAGTTTCACCAAATCGGAGTGGAAGTGTTCGGTATTGCACAGGCAGAGATTGATGCCGAGCTAATCCTGTTGACCGCCCGTTTGTGGAAAGCACTGGGGATTGCCGATCATGTCAGTTTACAACTCAATTCTATCGGTTCGTTAGAGGCACGTCATAATTATCGCCAAGCGTTGGTTGATTTCCTCCAGAATCATCTGGCGATTTTAGATGACGATTGCAAACGCCGTTTAACCACCAACCCGCTGCGGATTTTGGATACCAAAAACGCGCAAATTCAAGCCGTTTTAAATGACGCGCCGAAACTGCATGACTATTTGGATGACGATTCCAAACAGCATTTTGCCCGTTTATGTGCGATTTTGGATCAAATGGGAATTACCTATGAAATCAATCAAAAACTGGTACGCGGTTTGGATTATTATAACAAAACCGTCTTCGAGTGGGTGACGACCGCACTTGGCGCACAAGGTACGGTATGCGGCGGCGGTCGCTATGACGGTTTGGTCGAACAATTGGGCGGACATGCCACCAGCGGCGTTGGTTTTGCGATGGGCGTCGAGCGTTTGATTTTGCTGGTACAAGAAGTGAACCAAAGCCTGAGTTTGCCGGCGGCAGTGGATATTTATGTGGTACACAGCGGCGAACAAGCGACGTTGCAAGCCTTTAACGTGGCAGAGCAGTTACGCGCGGTTTGTCCGCAGAAAAATGTGATGCTGCATTGCAGCGGTGGTAATTTCAAAAAACAATTTAAGCGTGCCGATAAGAGCGGTGCGGTATTTGCCGTGGTGATCGGCGAAGAAGAAGTACAAAACGGACAATTGGTCGTGAAAGATTTATTGGGCCGCACACAACAACAAACGTTGCCGACAGCGGAAGCTATCCGTTTTTTGGCGCAAAATGTATAACTTTAGGGAGTAAAATCAGTGTCTTATATTACCGAAGAACAACAAGTCGAAGAACTGAAAAGCTGGTGGAAAGAAAACAGCAAGGTGATTATCACCACCTTTATTTTGGTTGTTGCCGGCGTATTGGGTTGGCGCTATTGGCAGACGCACCAAATCAGCAGCCAAATGGCGACCTCAAACAGCTATGAGCAAGTGACCCAAGCCTATTTGCAAAATCCGCAGGCGAATGCCGAACTGCTGCAAAAATTTGTCGATGACAATAAAAACTCCAGCTATGCTGTGCTAGCGCTGTTCACGCAGGCGAAAAGTGCGGTAGAGCAGAACAATTTGCCATTGGCGGAGAGCAGCCTGCAACAGGCGTTGCAACTAAGCGCTAATGATGAACTGAAATCTATTTCTGCGCTTAGGCTGGCTGAATTGCAGGTGCAGCAACAGCAATACGATCAAGCGGAAATCAGCCTGAAAAGTGTTACCGACAAGGCTTGGGAAAGTAGTCAACAGCAGTTGTCGGGCGATATTTTACTGGCAAAAGGCGACAAAAATGCAGCCCGTCAAGCCTACCGGCAGGCGTTAAGCAGTGAAAATTTAAATAATTTGGATAGACAGCTGCTGCAATTGAAAGTTGACAGTTTATCAGAATAACCAGTTGATCAAATTTTATTATACAAGAGGAAAAACAATGTCTGAATTACAAACCATTATTGAGAACGCATTTGAAAATCGTGCAGAAATCACTCCGAAAAGTGTTGATGCGACAACCAAAGCCGCAATCGAAGAAGTCATTGCCGGTTTAGACAGCGGAAAATGGCGTGTTGCAGAAAAAATCAACGGCGAATGGGTGACGCACCAATGGTTGAAAAAAGCAGTGTTACTCTCTTTCCGTATTAATGACAATCAGTTAATGGAAGGTTCGGAAACCAAATATTTTGATAAAGTGCCGATGAAATTTGCCGGTTATGATCAAGCCCGCTTCGAAAAAGAGGGTTTCCGTGTCGTTCCGCCTGCGGCAGTGCGGCAAGGGGCATTTATCGCACGCAATACCGTGTTAATGCCGTCTTATGTCAATCTCGGCGCTTATGTTGATGAAGGCACGATGGTCGATACTTGGGCGACAGTCGGTTCTTGCGCGCAAATCGGTAAAAACGTGCATCTGTCCGGCGGTGTCGGGATCGGCGGCGTGTTAGAGCCATTGCAAGCCAATCCGACTATCATTGAAGACAACTGCTTTATTGGCGCCCGCTCCGAAGTGGTGGAAGGCGTGATCGTCGAAGAAGGCTCGGTGATCTCAATGGGCGTGTTTATCGGGCAAAGCACCAAAATTTATGATCGCGAAACCGGCGAAATCCACTACGGACGCGTACCCGCCGGTTCGGTGGTTGTTTCCGGCAGTTTGCCGTCCAAGTGCGGTAAATATAGCCTGTATGCTGCGGTTATCGTGAAAAAAGTCGATGCTAAAACGCGTGGTAAAGTCGGCATCAATGAATTATTAAGAACGATTGATGAATAAAAGAGCAATTTTCGCTTAAAAAAGACACCCTGATTGTAAATATTAGGGTGTTTTTGCGTTATAATGCTTATTATTTAGTCATTTTGATAAAAAATAGTTGTACTGGGGGGAAAAATGTTGGAAACTTCCCCTCGCTGAAATATGTGTCAGTTATGTAAATAAATATTTTCATAATGTGAACAAATTAACCAATCACACTTGAGTTAAGTGAGAATTGGCTGATCAATAAATAGAGGAGTTTTAAATGAAAAAGTTACTATTAACTACCGCACTTTTAGGTGCTACAGCGTTAACCGTAATGGGTTGTGACGATGCGAAAAATGCAGCGACAGAAGCTAAAGATGCTGCGGTAGCGACGGCAACAGAAGCAAAAGACACTGTCGTTGAAAAAGCGACTGAAGTAAAAGACGCCGTAGTTGAAAAGGCAACCGAAGCCAAAGACGCTGTGGTTGAAAAAGCCGCAGAGGTTAAAGATGCGGTAGCGGATAAAGCCGCTGAAGTTAAAGACGCCGTAGCGGATAAAGCAAGCCAAGCGAAAGAAGCCATCACCTCAACTGCGACAGAAGCAAAAGATGCCGTTAATGAGAAAGTGGCTGAAGCGAAAGATTCAATCGACAACACAGTTGCCAACGCAACCGAATCCGTAGAAAAAACGCAAGCCGAAGCAGCGCAAGCTGTTGCTGATGCGCAAGACAGCGCACAACAAGCAACCAGCCAAGCAGTTGAGTCTGCAACGCAACAAGCCACAGCCGCACAAGAGAGTGCTGCCGCAGTTGCAACTGACGCAAAAGACGCTATTGCCGAAAAAGCGGCTGCCGCCAAAGAAAGCGTAGCAGAAGCTGCAAGCGAAGCGAAAGCAGCTGTTGCTGATAAAGCAGCAGAAGCGCAAAGCGATATCAATAAATTGATGGGCAACAGCGAAGCTGCCAAATAATTTACGCTTAAACGTATAAAATTGAAGCCTCTATTCGATGAATAGAGGTTTTTTATTTTTATATTCAAAGGGTTATCAATAGGATTCAGGTTTTTTTAGAAATTTTATCCGTGTTTATGCTATAATAACCGCCTTAAATTTTAATTGCGTAGCGCTAAGCGCAAATACAATGCAAACAGTAATGAACAAATATAATGCACAAACCGATTTAGCGGAAAACCAGTGCGGAGAACAAGAATGATAGCAGCTAACAAACGTTCGATTATTACGCTTTTTTATGATGAATCCAGTTTGGGGTCACATCAGGTCAGAATGGTTTTGGCCGAAAAAGAAGTGCCTCACGAACAAGAATTGATCCAACCGGATATTATCAACGAAGACTTTTTGGAATTAGGCACCAACGGCGAATTACCGACATTGGTTGATCGCGATTTGGTGCTGTTCAAACCGCGTATTATTTTGGAATATCTGGACGAACGTTTTCCCCACCCGCCGTTAATGCCGGTTTATCCGGTTGATCGTGCCAAATCCCGTCTGCTGATGCAGCGCATCGAACAAGACTGGTTTTCGGTGATTGAACAGGCGGAACGATTGGCAGAAAGCGAAAAACTGAAAATGTTGAATGAGTTAAAAGACGAATTGTTGTCTTTCGGTCCGATTTTTGCGCAAAAACCGTATTTCTTAAGTGAAGCGTTCAGCTTGGTGGATTGCTATATCGCGCCGATCCTCTATCGTCTGCAAAGTTATGACATCAAATTTACCGGCGCCGGCAGCAAGGCAATTAAAAACTATATGGATTTGGTGTTCGAGCGCCCGTGCTTCGTCACATCGTTAAAAAATGCGCCGCAAAAAGTGATTGCGGAAAAATAGGTTGTAACATGACAGCGTTAACGACAACTGCAAAACGGCCTTATCTGCTGCGAGCCTATTACGATTGGCTGCTGGATAACGATTTGACGCCTTATTTGGTGGTGGACGCATTTTACCCGAATACTACCGTGCCTGATGATTTCGTCAAAGAGGGGCAAATCGTCTTAAATATTTCGCCGAATGCCTGCGGCAATTTGCAACTTGGTAATGATAGAATCCTGTTCAATGCCCGTTTTAAAGGGATTCCGCGAGATATCGTGGTGCCGATGGGCGCTGTCGTGGCGATTTACGCCCGTGAAAACGGCGACGGCGTGATGTTTGAGCCGGAAGCGGTTTACGAACGTGAAATTGAGCGCAGTCTGGGCGATTTGGTTGAGCAACCGTCCAGCTTTAGCGAAATCGTCGATAAACCGAAAACCATAAGCAAAAGCGAAAAAAGCAAAACAAAACGCTCGGCAGCGCATTTGAAGATAATAAAATAGGCGCTGCGCAGGGATTGCAATCAGCTCAATTCTGATTAACCGCACTTTTTAAGCAAAAGTGCGGTTTTGTTATTTATGGCAGCCGGATTTTCCGCTTAAAGAATCAATAATCGGGCAAGCACTCTGTTCGTCGCCCGGACAGGCGGCGGCAAGTGTTTCCAGTTGCCGTTTCATTGTTTGCAGTTTGATAATCTGCTGTTCGATATGGGCGATTTTATCCAATGTGCGTTGTTTGATTTCGCGGCTGTGGCGCAGCGGATCGAGGTAGAGATCGAGCAATTCTTTTGATTCCGGCAGGGAAAAACCGACGCTGCGTGTGCGCTGCAAAAAATTCAACTCGTCAACGTGGCGCGCGTGATATTGGCGATAGCCGTTGTCAGCGCGTTGCGGCGGCGTGATCATCGCTTTTTGCTCATAAAAACGAATCGTTTTATCGCTTAAACCGGTCAGTTCGGCAACTTGTTTGATATTCATAAAAAAACGGCTTGACCTTACAGTTAGAGGAAGGTTTATTCTAATCCTGTTTACAGCAAGATTCAATCGATTGAAACCGACAAAAAAGGAGCATTTATGTCAACCATTTTGGGATTGGCGCAGCTGTCCTGCCAAAACTGTGTGCGCCATGTCAGGGAAGCGCTGCAACAAGTAGACGGCGTGGAAAGTGTTAAGGTCAATTTGCATTATGCACAAATCGAGGGCAGTGCAGCCGCTGCCGATTTGGTGCAAGCGGTGATCGAAGCAGGCTATCAGGCGCAAACCGAACCAGTGGCAAAATTTAATTTGGCACTGCACGGGTTGTCTTGCCGGCATTGCGTGCAGTCGTTGGACAAGGCCTTAACGGCATTTGATCCGAATTTAATTTATCAATTGAGCCTGAACGAATTGAACGTTTATGCCGATTGTGAACCGAGTGCGCTGATTGCGGTGGTGGAAAAAGCCGGTTATCAAGCGCAATTGACTACGGTGGGGGAGAGCGACGCCTTCCCAAAAACTGAGCCGAAGACCGCAGCGCAAACAACCCAACCCGATCAGAATCTGCCGGCGACCCAACTGCTCTTGAGCGGCATGACGTGCGCCAGTTGTGTGTTGAAAGTGGAAAAAGCGCTGGCGGCAGTGCCGCAGGTTGCCAAAGTCAATGTCAATTTGGCGGATAACAGCGCGATAGTTTACGGACAGGCGGCGCCGAATGAGTTGCTAAGTGCGGTTGAGCGTGCCGGTTATGCGGCGGAAATTGTCGAGGATCAGCATTTGCGGCGGGAAAAGCAGCGGCATAATAGTGAAAAAGAGATTCGACAACGTAAACGGCAGGCGAGCGTGGCGTTGCTGTTCGGCTTCGGGTTAATGCTGTGGGGAATGGCGTTCGGCATGCGTGTCACCGCCGAGTCGCAAGGGCTTTGGCTGCTGGTCGGGATCGCCAGTGCGCTGGTGATGGCATTTAGCGGCGGACACTTTTTTATCAGCGCATGGCGCAATTTGCTGCACGGCAATGCCACGATGGATACGCTGGTGGCGCTCGGCACAGGTGTGGCTTGGCTGTTTTCGATGGCGATTGTGCTGTTTCCGCACTTTTTTCCTGAAAACGCCCGCCACCTCTACTTTGAGGCCGGTATGATGATTATCGGTTTGGTCAATTTAGGCAAAATGCTGGAAACCAAAGCCAAGCAGCGCTCTTCCAATGCGTTGCAGAAATTGCTCGATCTCACGCCCGCCAGTGTGAATGTGATTGCCGATAATCAAGTGAAGAAGCTGCCGTTGCAACAGGTGAAGTGCGGTATGTTGTTGGCGCTGAAAACCGGCGATCGGGTGGCGGTGGACGGCATTGTCGTCAGCGGCGAGGCTTGGCTGGACGAGTCGATGTTGAGCGGCGAGCCGTTGGCGGTGAGTAAAAAAAGCGGCGATTTGGTTAAAGCCGGTACGATTGTCGATAACGGCAGTTTGCGGATTGAAACGACCCAAGTCGGCGAACAGACCGTTTTGGCAAATATCATCAAACTGGTGCGCCAAGCGCAGAGCAGTAAACCGAAAATTGCGCTGTTGGTGGATAAAGTGGCGGCGGTTTTTGTGCCGATTGTAGTCGTGATTGCGATCTTGGCGGCGGTAATCTGGGCGCTGTTTGGCCCAGAGCCGAAAGCGGCGCATGCGTTGGTGGTGCTGACCACGGTATTGATTATTGCCTGCCCATGCGCATTGGGGCTGGCGACACCGATGTCGGTGATCGCTTCCGTCTCCCGTGCGGCGGAATTGGGCATTTTAGTGCGTGATGCCGATGCCCTGCAAAAAGCCGCTCACGTCAAGGTGGTGGTGTTCGATAAAACCGGTACGTTGACCGAAGGCAAGCCGAAATTGACCGCGCTTTATCCGGCGCAAGGGCAAAGTGCGGTCGAGTTGCTGCATTGGGCGGCAAGTTTGGAGCAACAGGCGAATCATCCGTTGGCGAAAGCGTTATTGGAATCGGATCAAATTGATGCGACCGCACTTTCTGATGTCAGCGAATTTGTCACCTATAAAGGCATGGGCGTTGGCGGAAAAATAGCGGAGCAATCTTTCTATCTAGGCAACGCACGCTTAATCGCCGAGCGGAATATTATGATTCCGACCGCGCTGGCTGCGCAGGCAGACCAAGAAAGCCAAGCCGGCGGCACAGTGATTTATCTGGCGAATGCCACACAGCTTATTGGTTTTGTCGTGGTTAAAGATCAATTGCGGCAAGAGAGCAAAAGTGCGGTACGGCAGTTGCAGCGCAGCGGCTATCGAACGGTTATGCTGAGCGGTGATCAACAGCAAACTGCTGAGGCGGTCGCCAAGCAGCTTGGAATTGATCAAGTAATTGCCGGTGTGTTGCCGCAAGGCAAAGTCGATGTGATCCGTGCATTGCAGCAGCAAGGCGATAAGGTGGCGATGGTGGGCGACGGCATTAATGACGCACCGGCGCTGGCTCTAGCTGATGTCAGTATTGCGATTGCCAGCGGCAGCGACGTTGCGATCGAAACCGCCGATTTGACCTTGATGCGCCACAGCATTGATGCGGTTTCCGATGTGTTGGCACTGTCCAAAGCCAGCATTGCCAATATCAAACAAAACCTGTTGGGCGCATTTATTTATAACACGCTGGGTATTCCGATTGCTGCCGGTGTGTTGTATCCGTTCTTCGGCATTCTGCTTAATCCGGTTTTTGCCGGTGTGGCGATGGCACTGTCGTCGATTACGGTGGTGACTAATGCCAACCGATTGCTGCGTTTTAAAACCGATAACGTTTCACAGCGTGAAGCGGCAAAGTAGTAAACCGCACTTTTTGCCAATCTTGAGCAAACCGCCCTCAACTCGGTCAATCTTGATCTGACCGCAGAGAGGCGGTTTTACATCAGTTTATAACCCGATGATTTGCCAACGGTTGTGGGACAAACCGTCGATTTTGCCTTGTTTCACATTGCTGATGTAGTCGATCATCATATTTTGGATCGTACCGGCTTCAGTACCTAACGCCACTTTGGATTCCCAAAGCACGGGAATTTGCTGATCGGCGAAAATACCGCCCTTTTTGCTTAGTTGCCCGAAGCGGTAGGAGTTCATGCCGACTTTGAGTTTCATCTCGTCCGTGATCTTAGTGCCGTTTGCCAGTGCTAAATCGACGATTTTATCACCGCTCTGTTTTCTCAAATCAATGTGATAGCTAACGCCGCCAAAGAGATCGAACGTCACATATTTTGATTTGCCGCGCACCTCATCGTAACGGTAGTTACTGTCACCGGTTTGAATCGTATTGAAATAGTCCGCCGACCATTCCATATACTGTTTTAATTGTTTTCCGCTCAGTTCATACACGGTGACATCGCCGCCGGCATAGCGGTAGTTATAAACAATATCTTTTTTCTTGATTGCGCCTTTATCCAAACGCACGCTTTCGTGATCGAATGCAAAGGAGACCACATCGGCGTTGCTGTAGTGTTGCTGCACATCGTGAATCAATGAGGACAGTCCGGTATCTTGCGAGAAAGCGATTGAAACACCGTGATTTTTTCCTTGCGGGATCAGATCGTTTGCCGTTTGCCCGATTTCAACGTTGTTTAAACGTCGCAATTCATCGTGGTACGGCTGATAGATTTTCACAATTTCAGCATCGGCTTCAAGTTGGCTGACCGGCACGGTTTTGGCAGTTTTAGCCAGTAATGACACCTCTTTTTGCGCATTGATATCAAACGTCAAATCAACTTCCGATATCACCGTGCCGTAGCGGTGCGGCTCGGTAATCAGCGTGTTGTTAATGGTTTCGCTCGGAATATCTTTATGCATATGACCGGCAATAATCACGTCGATCCCCTCGACGGCGTTAATTAAATCGGCGACACCGGTGTCGGCAATATTATTTTCATTTTCGATCCCCATGTGCGCAAGCACCACAATCGCATCGACACCCTGTGTTTTCAGTTTGCTGATTTGTTGTTTGGTTTCTTCGATAGGCGAGCTGAATTTCATCTGATCCAAATGTCCGCTGTCTTTTTCAAAGATTTGCGACATTGGCGTGGTTAAACCGATAATGCCCAGCTTAATCCCCTCTTTTTCGATGATCGTCGTCGGCTCAAGGTATCTTCTGCCGTTTTGATAATAGAAATTGGCGGTCAGTTTTTGTGCGTTGATATCGTGCAGAATAGCGTCCAACGCGGGCATACCGAAGTTAAATTCGTGGTTGCCCAGTACGAAAATATCGTAATTCATGGCATTTAGCACTTTCGGCACGGGATTATCTTGATAGTATTCTGCGGTTTTTGCAAACACTTCCACTTGATTATCCTGAATGGCATCGCCGATATCCACGAGCACCACGTTTGGGTGCTCGTTACGGATCTGTTTTACATAAGTGGCAATTTGAGCGTAGGAACCGGATCGATCTTCCATATCCGCACCGTAACTCCACGGAACAATCCTGCCGTGCACGTCGGACGTACCTAAAAATTTAATATTGACCTCTTTGGCAACTGCGCCACTAACCGCAGATAAGATAAATAGTGCAGCAAGCATTTTGTGCATAAGTTGAATTCCCACTTGATAAAATTATATCTATCTTAACCGATTTTTTATTAAGAGTAAGTCATGCAATGTAATTTTACGGCGTTGCCTGCTTTAACAACTCTTTGGCATTGGCCAACGTGGTGTTGGTGACTTCGCTGCCGCTGAGCAAACGTGACAGTGCATAGATCCGCTCTTTTTTATCAAGTGCGGTCATTTCGGTTACGGTTGCGCCGTCTTGAGTGAATTTTTGCACACTAAAGTGTTGATGACCGTAAGCGGCGACTTGCGGCAGATGGGTCACACATAAAATCTGGCATTTTTGCGCCAGCTGCTGCATCAGTTTGCCGACAACCGTTGCGGTTGCGCCACTGATGCCGACATCGACTTCATCAAAAATCAAAGTCGGGGTCGCCAGTTTATCTGCTGTCAGCACTTGAATCGCCAATGCTATCCGTGAAAGCTCGCCGCCGGACGCGATTTTGGCGAGCGGTTGCGACAATTGTCCTAAGTTGCTGCGCAGCATAAAGGTGATTTCATCGGCGCCCTGTATGCCGATAGCCTCCGGATTGTGTTTGACCACAATTTCAAACTCAGCATTTTCCATCGCCAACTGTTTGATTAAAGTGGTGATCTGCAAAGACAGTTTTTGAGCGCCTTGTAAGCGGGATTGATATAAGGTATTACTGATCTGCTGCAACTCCGCGACCGCACTTTCGAGCTGTCGACGTAGTTGTTCTTCGCCTTCGCTGATATCAATCAATGCCGCCAGTTGTCGTTTTAATTCGCGGTGGTGCAGGTGTAGTTGCTCTGGACTGACATGGTGCTTCTTAGCAAGCTGCAATGCCATACCTAAACGCTGTTCGACTTCCGCCAGCAGATAAGGATCTTGCTCAATGCCGGAGGAGAGCGTTTGCAGCTCGGAAGCGGCTTCCTGCACTTGAATCAGAGCCTCTTGCAACAGATTCATCAGATTATCGTATTGCCCGCTCATTTGTGACAGCTCGGTGCAATAGCGTTCCGCTTTATTTAGCATCGCTTCGATATTGACCGATTCGTTCTCATTTAGCAGCATACTGATCGATTGCGAAAGCTGGGTAATCTGCTCGGCGTTGGCTAAACAGCGTTGTTGCTGTTCTAATTGCAGATATTCATCGGCTTGCAGATTAAACTCGTTCAGCTCTTCCACTTGGTATTGCAGCAACTGTTTTTTCGCTTCGTTTTCTGCCAGCTGCTGTTGAAACTGTTTAAGCTGCTGTTTAGCCTGCTTCCAGTTTTGATAGGCCTGTGCCATATGTTGTAAGTGCGGTTGGTTGTGGCAAAACTGATCCAATAAAATCAGTTGTTCTTCGCTTTTCAACAGGCGCTGCGAGCTGTGTTGCCCGTTAATTTGAATCAGTAAAGCACCTAATTCACGCAATTGCGCCACCGGAACGGGGCAGTTGTTGATAAAGGCTTTGGAGCGCCCGTCATTGCGGATCACACGGCGTAAAGTGCAATGGCTCGGCGTATCGACATCTTCCAGCTCATATTGTTGCAGCCAAGCCAAAGCAGGCGAGTTGTTACCGATTTGAAAGGTTGCCCGCACTTCGCCGCGCTCTTGCCCGTGGCGAATCATGCTGCTTTCCGCACGATCACCCAAACATAAACCGAGCGCATCGATTGCGATGGATTTTCCGGCGCCGGTTTCTCCGGTAATCACGCTCATACCGGCGTTTAACGCCAGATCAAGTTGGTTGACGATAGCAAAATTATTGATATTCAGCTGGACTAACATAGCAAACCTCAATACTGGTTATTTATACAGTAAATATAATATACTGTTTTTTTATCCAGTAAAGCGGTTTTTGTGACTTTTCTCAAAATTAATTAGAAAAGTTTTTGCAGCCAGCCCAGTTTGGCGCTGAGCACGTTAAAGTAGTTATAGTCGTTCAAATGCAGCAAGCGCAAGGTGTCCTTGCTTTTACGCACGATAATTTTATCGTCCGGCGAAAAAGCATGAGCCACTTGGCTGTCGCAGCTGATTTCCAGTTGGCGCACGGTGTATTGCGCAAAGCGTAGCGAAATAACGCTGTTGCCGTCGATTACCAACGGTCTGGAGGACAGGGTGTGCGGAAACATCGGCACGAGGGCGATGGCATTTAATTGCGGGGTTAAAATCGGACCGCCGGCGGATAACGAGTAGGCGGTCGAACCGGTCGGGGTCGAAATAATCAAGCCGTCGGAACGTTGGGAAAAGGCAAATTTATCATCAATATAGACTTGAAAATCGATCATATGCGCAATTTTTGCCGGATGAATCACCACTTCGTTGACGGCATTGTTTAAGTTGATTAATTCGTTGCCGCGTTCGACCGTCGCTTCCAGCAAAAAACGCTCTTCGATAAAATATTCGCCCTCTTCCAAGCAAGAGTGCAATTGGGAGTAGGCATGCTTGGGATCAATATCGGTTAAAAATCCCAAATGCCCGCGGTTGATACCGATTACGGCGATATCGTAACGCGCCAAAATGCGTGCCGTGCCGAGCATATTGCCGTCGCCGCCGATTACAATTGCCAGATCGGCTCTTTCGCCGATTTGTTCGATCGAGGCGGTGTGGCTTTCTGCAATGGAGAGATCTTTGCCGATGTTTTCTTCAACCAAAACTTCGTAATGGCGTTCGCTTAACCAGTGGTAAATGTTTTTATGCATTTGCAGGGCATTATTGTTTCTTGGCCGTCCGACCAAGCCAATGGTGTGAAACTTACGTTTGCCTTTAGCAGCATTGGGTGTCAAAGAAGAGTAATCACTCATTTATTTTGCTCATAAAAAACAATAAAAGTCAGCTATTGCTTGAAATAGGAATTTTGAACCCTATATTAACAAAAAGAGGGGTAATTGAAAGCACTATTGAGCGAATCGGGCTTACGGATAGCGCGGTTTTTCGCTAGAATAGGCAACTTGATTGATTTCAGCAGACAGACGGAGAGGAAAATGTCAGACTTATCTGAAGAAAAAAAAGTAGAAGCAGCAGAAGCCACAGCAGAAAATGTCGATATGCAAGCGCATGAAATGGAAGCGGTCGGTGATCCGCTGGAAGAGGCGATTGCACGAGTGCAGGAGTTAGAAGAACAACTGGAAGAGAGCAATAAACGGGTGCAGGATATTCAGTTGAGAAGTCATGCCGAAGTGGAAAATATCCGTCGTCGTGCGGCACAGGATATTGAAAAAGCGCATAATTTCGCCTTGGAAAAATTCGCCAAAGAATTATTGGAAGTGATCGATAATTTAGAGCGTGCGTTAGCGTTGAAAACGCAAACCGCCGAAGACGAGGCGAGCAAAGCCATTTTTGACGGCGTGGAACTGACCCACAAATCGCTGATCGCAACAGTCAACAAGTTTGGGATTGAAGCGGTCGGTGCAGTTGGCGAGGCGTTTAATCCAGAATTACATCAGGCGATTTCGATGCAGCCGAGCGAGGGTTTCAGCACCAATCAGATTACACAGGTATTGCAAAAAGGCTATCTGCTGAACGGGCGTGTGATTCGTCCGGCGATGGTGATGGTTGCTGCCTAGAAGCCGGTCAATTGTACCATCAAAAGAAAATCGCCATTTTGGGTATGCAAAATGGCGATTTTTTTAGCGCAAGGTTCAGTAAATTACATTTTGGCGACGGTTTTAATACCCAATAAATCCAAACCTTGCTGCAACGTATTCTGCGTGAGTGCAGCCAACTGCAAACGGCTGTCTTTCAAGGCTTGATCGTCGGCATTCAAAATCGGGCAGTGTTCGTAGAAGCTGGAGAAAATCCCTGCCAATTCATATAAATAAGCACATAACACATGCGGCGTGCCGTCTTTGGCAACGGTTTGCACCGCTTCTTCAAATTGCAGTAATTTAATTGCCAGTGTGCGTTCTTTCTCTTCACTCAAACTGATGTTACCCTGTAACGAATCAGGATTGATTCCACTGCGGCTGAAAATGGAATGGATACGGGTGTAGGCATATTGCATATAAGGTGCGGTGTTGCCTTCGAAACTCAGCATGTTATCCCAGTCAAACACATAATCCGTCGTACGGTTTTTGGACAGATCGGCATATTTCACCGCGCCGATCGCAACCGCTTCCACCACTTGTTGCAATGCTTGTTCGCTCAAATCGGGATTTTTGGCACGAATCAATTGTTCTGCCCGTTCAATCGCTTCGTCCAGCAAGTCGGTTAATTTCACGGTGTCGCCGGAACGGGTTTTGAACGGCTTATTGTCTTTGCCCAACATCATACCGAAGTTAAAATGTTCCAGACTCATGCTGTCGGGAATGTAGCCGGCTTTACGCACGATTGTCCACGCCTGCTGCAAATGTTGGCTCTGGCGGCTGTCGGTAAAATAGAGCGCACGGTCGGCGTGCAGCACGTCATGACGATATTTGGCGGCGGCAATATCGGTGGTAGTGTAGAGAAAACCGCCGTCGCTTTTTTGTATAATCACACCCATCGCTTCGCCGTCTTTATTTTTAAATTCATCTAAAAACACCACAACCGCACCTTGATCTTCCACCGCAATACCTTTGGCTTTCAGATCAGCGACAATGCCCGGCAACATCGGGTTATACAGGCTTTCGCCCATCACATCATCGTTACTCAAGGTCACGTTTAAGCGATCATAAGTCTGCTGATTTTGTTGCATGGTAATGTCCACCAGTTTGCGCCACATGGTCAGGCAATATTGATCGCCGCCCTGCAATTTCACCACATAATTGCGTGATTTCTCGGCAAATTCGGCATCGCTGTCATAACTCTGTTTCGCCGCACGGTAAAAGGCTTCCAAATCGCTCAAGGCTAAATCTTCGGCGTGTTCGTTTTCCACTTTTTCCAGATAGGCAATCAGCATACCGAATTGCGTGCCCCAGTCGCCGACGTGGTTGGCACGGATCACGTTATGCCCCAAATATTGCAGCACGCGCACCACGGCATCGCCGATAATGGTCGAACGCAAATGGCCGACGTGCATTTGTTTGGCAACGTTCGGCGCAGAGTAGTCGGCGACGATTGTTTGTGGTCGGGTGGTTTTATCCAATAAGTGCGGTTGTTGCAGCAGCTGTCGACTTTGTTGTGCCAACCAACTGTTTTTCAGAAAGATATTGATAAAACCCGGGCCGGCAATTTCCACTTTTTCGATCAAATCGCCCAAATCCAGTTGGTTAATCACCTGTTGCGCCAAGTCGCGCGGCGGCATAGCCAATTTTTTAGCCGCCGCCATAATGCCGTTTGCCTGATAGTCGCCAAACTGTGGTTTACCGGATTGGCGGACAAGGGCATCGCAATGCTGTTCTGCGCCGGCGGCAATCATTGCTTGTTTGATTTTTTGCGATAAAATGTGCTGAATATTCACTGAAATTGTAGCCTTTTTAGATTGAATAATATGAAATAAATTGGCGGCTATCATACCGTTTTATCCGGATTGAGGAAAGACAGAGCACCGAAAAATGACAAATTTAACCCAGCCCCACCCGCTATTGCGGCAAGAAACCGCACTTGGCAACAGTTTTAAGCGCTTTGAACAGAGTATCGTGCAATTAGCAGGCGCGATCGGCTTGGATCTCGCCGTAAGCGAAATCGATCATTTGGCGCTGCGGGTCAACACCTTTGAACAGGGTGAAAAATGGCTCGCTGCGTTGCTAAAGTGCGGTCGGCTGCTCAGTGAGAATACGGTTAACGGCAGACCGATCTATTTGGTGACTTTGTCACAACCGCTCTTTTTTGCCGGACAAGCGGTGTCGATCATCGAATTGCCGCTACCGAAAAATAAGCGCTACCTGCAACAGGGCTGGGAACATATCGAAGTGGTGATGCCGTTTTTGGCGAAAGAATCGCCAAACGAATGGCTTGAACGGGTGATTCGACAATTTAGTTTGAACGAAAACCCGCAGTTGCGAGTCAAAGTGGACGAACCGAAAGTTGCAGGGGAAAGACTTTGCAATCCTTCAATTGCAATGACATTTATTGACAATGTTGAAAATTTAACTTGTATCAAATTTCATCCGTATTCTATTATGGATATTGTTAAACAAGAACAGTGAGCGTCAATCTCACTTAATTTGAGGAAAAAAACAGTATGAAAAAATCGATGTTAGCTGTGAGCGTGATGATGGGATTAGCGGTGGTAGGTTGTGCCAACAAAGATGTTTACAGTGGCAATGTTTACACCGGCGACCAAGCCAAAGAAGCCCGTTCAATCAGCTACGGTACTATTGTTTCCAGTCGTGAAGTGGCGATCCAAGCGCCTAATCAAGGCGTGATCGGCACGGTCGGCGGCGGCGCTATCGGTGGGATTTTAGGTTCTACCGTCGGCGGCGGTTCCGGACAAGCGATCGCCACTGCTGTCGGCGCAGTTGCCGGTGCGGTTGCCGGCAGTGTGATTGAGCAGAAAGCCAGCCAAGTCGATTCTCTGGAACTGGTGATTAAAAAAGATGACGGCAAAGAGATCGTCGTTGTGCAAAAATACGATTCCACTTTAGTGCCGGGTGCGCGGGTGAGAATCGTTGGCGGTTCGACGCTAAACGTTTCTGCGCTGTAATTTATTTTATCTAAATAAAGATGAAATAGTATACTTTCAATAAAGTAAAAGAGCGGTTGGGGATCATTGTCCTCAACCGCTCTTTGTTATCGTTTAAGTTATGGTTTAAGTTATCGTTTAATCGTAATGCCGCTGCTATTCCTGATTTTCTTCCAATTGTTTGCGCTTGCGCTTCCAATAGGTTATGCCGACAGCCACAATAATGACGGCTAGAATCAGGTAAATCCCCATCTGCCCGTGGCGCATTTGCGCTTTAATCCAGTCGATATTTTCAGCGCCGTGATGGCCTAGATAGACCCAAATCGGAACGGAGATAATCGCAGCAAAAAAGTCAATCAGCAAAAAACGCACGAAACCGACACGACGGGTGATACCGGAAATAATATAAACCGGTGTTCTCAAACCCGGCAGAAAACGGGCGAAAAACAGCAAACGGTTGCCGTAACGATCGAATTTGTCTTTCACCATTTTCAAACGTTTGAAAGTAATAAAACGTTTAATCAAGCGGAAGCGTAAAATTTTCACACCATAAAAACGGCCGAGCATATACATCAAGCAATCGCCGAACAACACGCCGATCATACCGACCACGACCATCCAATGCGGATTGGCATAACCCAGCCCGGAAATAATCCCTCCGGAAACCAACGTGATGTCTTCCGGAATCGGCACACCCATGCCACACAAAAGTAAAACGAAGAAGACGGCGAAGTAGCCATAATTAGTGAAAAAATCAATAAAAAATTGCACGATCAATCCGTTATATGTAGTTAATATAGGTTCAATTTCTTGTGTTGAAATCACAGGAACTGGGCGGTATTGTGCCTTTTTTTGGGGGTAATTACCATAACAAAAACAAGAAATCTGCCGAATAAAACCGTACTGCTAAGAATTTCGCCATAAAATGCGCAAAGTGCGGTGATTTCATTTGCGCCGACGATAAAAATTGACTAGAATAGCCGCCCTTAAGTTAATGCTTAAGCAACATTGTTGAGGATTGCTGGGTCGCCTGCAATCCTTTAAATATTCATTGAGAAACACTGTATTCAGGTTGTTTCACTTATTTTGAGAAATGCAAAATGTACAAATTTAATGCTGAAGTTCGTCAAGCGCAAGGTACGGGTGCGAGCCGCCGTCTGCGCCATGCCGGTTTAATTCCTGCCATCGTGTACGGTGGTAACGAAGCGCCGGTTTCAATCACTTTAAACCATGATGAGTTGAACAATGCTCAAGCTCATGACAGTTTCTACAGCGAAGTGATCACCTTAGTTATCGACGGCAAAGAAGTTGCTGTTAAAATCCAAGCGGTACAACGTCACCCGTTCAAGCCAAAATTGGCTCACTTGGACTTCAAACGCGTTTAATTTTTTAATTATTCGTGATAAAAACACCAACAGTCTATGATTGTCTGGTGTTTTTTATTATCCGAAGCCTTTCAAGAGAAAAACGGCAGGAAAAAAATGAAAATTGCCTTAGGTATTGAATATGACGGCAGCCGCTACTTCGGCTGGCAGCGCCAGCAAGCGGTGAAAAGCGTACAACACACCTTAGAAACCGCACTTAGCAAGGTGGCTGCTCATGAAGTCTCCGTTTTTTGCGCCGGACGCACCGATTCAGGCGTGCACGCCACCGGACAAGTGGTGCATTTTGAAACCGATGCGATTCGTCAGCCGCAGGCTTGGAGTTTGGGGGTGAATGCCAATTTGCCGAGCGATATTAAAGTCAAATGGGTGCAGACGGTGGAAGAGGACTTTCACGCCCGTTTCAGCGCAACCGCCCGTCGTTACCGCTATGTTATTTTCAATCACCCTTTGCGGCCGGCGATTTTAGCCAACGGTTTAACCCATTACCACTTGCCGCTGGATCAGGAGAAAATGCAGCGAGCCGGACAGGCATTGCTCGGCGAATTGGATTTCAGCTCGTTTCGTGCGGCACAGTGTCAATCCCGCTCCCCTTGGCGCAATGTTCACCATTTGAATGTCAGCCGTTTGGGGCAGTTTGTTATCGTCGATATTCAAGCGAACGCTTTTGTGCATCATATGGTGAGAAATATCGTCGGCAGTTTGATTGAAGTGGGTAACGGCAATCAGCCGCCCGAATGGATAGCATGGTTACAGCAACAGAAAGACCGCACATTGGCGGCGGCGACCGCCAAAGCAGAAGGGTTATATTTGGTGGACGTACGTTATCCGCCGCATTTTGCGCTGCCGAAAACGCCGCTCGGACCGCTCTTTTTGGCAGATTAGTTCGCTTAAAGTTGGAAAAACGGTATAAAAAAAAGGATAAATATGGTGTAATAAGCCAAATTTATCGACATTTATTAATAACCCATATTAATTGAGCAACCATCAATTAAAGAAATCATCAAAAAGGTTAACCAATGAGCTGGATTGAAAGAATTTTTAGCAAAACCTCGGTAAGCAGCAGTAGCCAAAAAGCCAACGTGCCGGAAGGGATTTGGACCAAGTGCACCTCATGCGAGCAGGTTTTATATCGTGATGAAGTGGTGCGCAATTTGGAAGTGTGTCCAAAGTGTGGTCATCATATGCGGATTGATCCGAGAACACGTTTATTGCAACTCTTGGACGAAAACAGCGCACAAGAGCTGGCGGCGGAATTTGAACCGGAAGATGTTTTAAAGTTCAAAGATTTAAAACGCTATAAAGACCGTATCAGTGCGGCGCAAAAGCAGACCGGTGAAAAAGATGCGCTGATTGTGATGCAAGGCAAAATCTACGATTTACCGGTGGTGGTTGCGGCATTTAACTTTAATTTTATGGGCGGCTCGATGGGTTCGGTGGTCGGCGGCAAATTCGTCAAAGCGGCGGAAACGGCGCTGGAAAACGGCTGGCCGTTAATCTGTTTTTCCGCCAGCGGCGGCGCACGCATGCAGGAAGCGCTGTTTTCCTTAATGCAAATGGCGAAAACCAGTGCGGTGTTGGCGAAAATGAAAGAAGCCGGCGTGCCGTATATTTCGGTGTTGACCGATCCGACCATGGGTGGGGTGTCAGCCAGTTTTGCCATGCTGGGCGACATTAATATTGCCGAACCGAAAGCGTTGATCGGTTTTGCTGGTCCACGCGTGATCGAGCAGACCGTGCGCGAAAAACTGCCGGAAGGCTTCCAACGCAGCGAATTTTTATTGGAAAAAGGCGCGATTGATATGATTGTCAATCGTTTGGAAATGCGCAAAACCTTAGCCAGTATTTTATCCAAACTGTGTGCTCAACCTTCCCCGTTCAAAGAAGTGGAATTGGTTGAAGACAATGGACAACCGCAAGAAAACGACAGCCAAAGCTAAATGGTTATGACGACATCTTTACAAGCCACCTCTCCGCTGGAGAAGTGGCTTTGCTATATTGAGCAGAGCCACGGCAAAATCATTGATATGGGATTGGAGCGGGTCAAACGGGTTGCCGCCGAGTTGGCGCTGTTGCAGCCCGCGCCTTTTGTGATCACGGTCGGCGGCACCAACGGCAAAGGCACGACTTGCCGCCTGTTGGAAATGCTGCTGTTAAACGCCGGTTATCGTGTCGGGGTCTATTCTTCACCGCACTTGCTGCGCTATAACGAACGGGTTCGAATCCAAAATCAGGAATTGCCCGATTCGGCACACAGCGCCGCTTTTTATTTTCTCGATCAGCATAAAAGCGAATCCTTGAGCTATTTTGAATTCAGCACCTTATCGGCGCTGTATCTATTCAAACAGGCGCAGCTGGACGTGGTGATTCTGGAAGTGGGGCTGGGCGGACGGTTGGACGCCACTAATATCGTCGACAGCGATATCAGCGTAATCACCTCGATCGATATTGATCATGTCGATTATCTGGGCGACAACCGCGAGCAAATCGGCTATGAAAAAGCCGGTATTTTTCGCGCCGGTAAACGTGCGGTAATCGGTGAGCCGGATCTCCCGCTTTCGGTGATCGAGCATGCGGCACAAATCGGCTGCGAACTGTTCCGGCGTGACAAAGAGTGGTCATATTCCGAGCAGGCGCAAAGCTGGCAGTGGCAAAGCCATAGCGAGAAAAATATCGATAAAAGTGCGGTCTGGCAACATTTGCCGCTGCCGCAAATTCCGCTGGCCAACGCCGCAACCGCATTGGCGGTGTGCGCATGTTTGCCGTTTCGGATCAGTGCTGACACTGTGCTGAAAACCTTGACCGAAGTCGAATTAAGCGGGCGGTTCCAAACGATTCAACCGTCACAATTACAAATTTTGGCGGCGCGCTGGCAGTTACCGCTCGCCAAGTTTCCGCAGGTGATCGTTGATGTCGGGCATAATCCGCATGCGGCACGCTATTTAGCGCAAAAATTACGACAGCTGAAAACGCAAGCTGGCAAGTTACAGCGTCACCTTAAAGTGACGGCGGTCTTTGCGATGTTGAAAGACAAAGATGCCGGCCATGTGGTCGAACCGTTGGCAGGTTTGATCGATCAATGGCACTTTGCAACCTTGGATTGCTATCGTGGGCAGCGCGGCGAACAGTTGCAAAGTGCGGTCGCGGATTATTTAACGCCGCCGCAGCAACAAACCGCAAAAACTGCTTCCAGTGTGACTTTGGCGGTTAAAACCGCACTGTCGGAAATGCAGCAAGATGAATTGTTGCTGATTTTCGGTTCTTTTTTCACCGTTGCCGAATTTTTAGCCTTGCTTGCGGAGCAAAATGTGAAGCGTAAAGCCGTTTAGCAGGCTAAAAAGTGCGGTTTAGGTTGTGAATTCGGATAAAAAAGTAGCCGTATAAAACGAAAACAGGTAGGATAATCTTAGGGTGAACGGACGGTGGCAAAATAATGCAGATGAATGGATTTTTTTATTGGGAGTATGATCAAGCAGCAGATTGTCTGATGCTGTGTTCTGACGCGACCCAACGAAAAATCCGTACGGCGTTGAAAGGCGAAATGCTCTGTCAGCAGGCGTTAAGCCGTTGCGATTGCGAAACCGAAGATTTTCTGTTTTATAGTCAAATTATAGACCTGATTGAGTACAGCGATTTGATTACGCCGTCTCAATTGGAATTTATTGCGTATACCGCCGTAGCCGCCCGTTTGTTTTTATTGCCGATTCAGCCGAAAAGCTGGTTTTTTGAATTCGCCCCGCACTCTCAGCCACAGAATCAATCGGCGGAGAGTGACTGGCTAAACGATATGCCGGCTTTTGTGCAGACTACCATCAAACAAAATCAGCAGCCTATTACCTTGCTTGCCGTGGGCGGTGACGGGGATGTGGTCGATTGCCTGTTACTGGAAGCGCAATTGGAGCTGCCTGGTTTGCGCTTGCAATTCGGGCAACCGTTGCGGATTTTCAATAACCGCTTGCAGCCGTCGGCAATCGCCGTACAATCCGAGCGGTTATGGCAGCAACAGTACGCTTGATTTGCAACGTATCAACCCATTACCAGCCCCATCATTAACCCTTTAGTTGAGAATATTCATGCAGCAACAACAGTTAACCGTTTCCAATTCTACGATTGATTTACATTGTCACAGCAATATATCCGACGGCGTATTGCCGCCGAACGACGTGGTCGCCAGAGCGGCGGAAAAAGGCATTCAACTGTTGGCACTGACGGATCACGATACGGTGGACGGCTTAGATGAGGCGCGGTTTGCGGCGCAGCAACACAATATCCGTTTGATTAACGGTGTGGAAATTTCAACGTTGTGGAATAATCGCGGCATTCATATTGTCGGTTTGGGATTTGATCATAAACATCCGGCGATGACCGCACTTTTGGCGCAACAAGCGCAATTGCGGCAACAACGGGCGCTTGAAATCGGTAACAAATTGGAAAAGTGCGGTGTCGAACAGGCCTACGCCGGCGCAAAATCGCTGGCTGAAGGTGAAGTGACCCGCGCACACTATGCGCGTTATTTGGTGCAGATCGGTAAAGTAAAAAACGAAACCCAAGCCTTTAAACGCTATCTGGGGCAAGGCAAACCGGCGTATGTCAATGCACAATGGTGCGATATCGAAACTGCCAATCGGGTGATTCACCAAGCCGGCGGTTTGGCGGTTTGCGCCCACCCGTTGCGCTATCCGCTGACACGCAAATGGTTGCAGCGCTTATTAAGCGATTTTCAGCAGTGGGGCGGCGATGCGGTGGAAGTGGCGCACAGTGGACAATCGCCGGATCAACGGCATAATTTAGCCAAACTGGTCGATGAAATGGGCTTGTTGGCATCGGCCGGTTCGGATTTTCATTATCCCTGCGGTTGGATTGAACTGGGCAAAAACCTTTGGTTGCCGACAGTGTCGAAACCGATTTGGCAAATGCCGCATTTTCAATATTAGCAACCGTCTCCCACTCTGTCGCACCGCACTTTGCCACCTCAGCCAAATTAGGCGGAAGTGCGGTTTGCCGTGTTAATAAAATATCCGCCGTAAATAGAAATCGCTTATTGTTTTTGGTTATATAGCGTATAATTCCACGCGTAAATTTTGTCATATCAATTGCCAGTAATAGTAGATAGAGAGAAGTCGATGAGCCAGTTTTTTTATATCCATCCCGATAACCCGCAGCCCCGTTTAATCAAACAGGCTGTTGAAATTTTGCGTAGCGGCGGCGTCATTGTCTATCCGACCGATTCCGGCTATGCGTTGGGTTGCATGATTGGCGAGAAGCACGCGATGGATCGCATTGTCGAGCTGCGGCAGTTGCCGGAAGGACATAATTTTACGTTGGTTTGCAGCGATTTGTCCGAACTGTCCAATTATTCGATTGTCAGCAATGTGGCGTATCGTTTAATTAAAAATAATACGCCGGGGCACTATACCTTTATTCTGACCGCAACCAAAGAGCTGCCGCGCCGTTTGATGACATCGAAACGCAAAACCATCGGCATTCGCGTGCCGGATAATAAAATCGCACTCAGTTTGTTGTCAGAGCTGGGCGAACCGATTTTATCCTGCTCCCTGATTTTACCCGGGGAAGAAGAAACACAATATGATCCGGAGGAGATTCGCGATCGTCTGGAAAAACAGGTGGATTTAATCATCAACGGCGGTTATTTGGGACAAAAACCGACGACCGTCGTGGATTTGACCGACGACACACCGCAAATTATCCGGATCGGCAACGGTTCAACAGCACCTTTTGAGTAGTCACTACTTGAGAAGAACTACTTGAATAATAACTACGCCGTTTAAATTATCAATTATTGACACCCGTGAGGGTGACACAGAGGAACACATGAAAGCAATCAACAAACCTGCACAAGCGGGCAAACGGCTTGGCAAACAAGCAAACAACGCGGCAACGGCGGCAAAAAACCGTGCGCCGCATTCGCCAAATACCACACGTGATGCCGGCCAAAAACCGCAAGCGCCGAAGCCGGTTAAAACCGCTGACAATACAACGGAAGCAACGAATAAAAAGAGAGTCAGCGGCGAGAAGTTGCAAAAGATTCTGGCTCGAGCCGGACAAGGGTCACGCCGCGAAATCGAAGCGATTATTGCGCAAAACCGGGTTAGTGTGAACGGACAAATCGCGACCTTGGGCGATCGCATTGAGCTGCGCAGCGATACCAAAATCCGTATTGACGGCAATCTGATCAATTTAACCGCCGTACAAAAACAGGTTTGTCGAGTGCTGATGTATTACAAACCGGAAGGGGAGCTGTGCACCCGTCACGATCCGGAAGGACGGGCTACGGTGTTTGACCGACTGCCGCGTTTGAACGGTTCGCGTTGGATCGCGGTCGGACGTTTGGACATTAATACCTCCGGCCTGATGTTGTTCACGACCGACGGCGAGTTAGCCAATCGTTTAATGCACCCGAGCCGTGAAATCGAGCGTGAATATTCCGTGCGCGTGTTCGGCGAGGTGAACGAAGCGATGTTATTCCGCTTGCGTAAGGGCGTGCAGCTGGAGGACGGTCCGGCACAGTTTAAATCCATCAAGAGCGGTGGCGGCCAAGGCATCAACCAATGGTTTGACGTGACATTGACCGAGGGGCGTAATCGTGAAGTCCGCCGTTTGTGGGAGTCGCAGGGCATTCAGGTCAGCCGTTTGATCCGTATCCGTTACGGCAATATCAGTCTGTCGAAACAGCTTCCGCGCGGCGGTTGGCAGGAAATGGCGTTGACCGAAGTAAATTATCTGCGTGAATTGGTCGGTTTGCCGCCGGAAACGGAAAGCAAAATTGAACAGCATACCCAGCGCCGCCGCATGAAAACCGCCAAAATCCGTAAAGCGGTCAAACGTTTTTCCGGACAAACCGCGACCCGCCGCCAGCGCAATAATGATCGCTAACCGGATCGAGAAAAGGGCCGATAAAAGGAATGTGAGATGAAGATTCAACAGTTACGCTATATCATTGAGATTGCCAATCAAAACCTGAACATTACCGATGCTGCCGAGTCGTTATATACTTCGCAGCCGGGGATCAGCAAACAAGTGCGGTTGCTGGAGCAGGAGTTGGGACTGGAAATTTTTGAGCGCAACGGCAAACATATCAAAAGCATCACTGCCGAAGGGCGCAAAATTATCGCCATTGCGCGCGAATTATTAGCCAAAACGCAAAGTATCAAAGCGATTGCCGATGAATATACCCGTCCCGATCACGGCATTTTGCGCATTGCCACCACCAATACGCAGGCACGTTATGTGCTGCCGAAAGTGGTCGAGCGCTTTTTAACCCGCTATCCCGATGTCAGTTTACAGATTCACCAAGGCTCGCCGACACAGATTTATGATGCGCTGCTGTCGGGCGAAGTCGATCTGGCGATCACCACCGAAGCGCAATATTTGTTCGAAGGCGTGGTGTTGTTGCCGTGTTATAACTGGAACCGTTCGGTAATCGTGAAACGCGATCACCCGTTGGTTAATTGTAAAAACATTACGATTGAAGAGCTGGGCAAATATCCGTTGGTGACTTACACCTTTGGTTTCACCGGTGCGTCCGATTTGTCGCAGGCGTTTAACAGCAGCGGCATTCTGCCGAATATCGTGTTCACCGCCACTGATGCCGATGTGATCAAAACCTACGTCCGCTTGGGCTTGGGGGTCGGGATTATGGCATCCATGGCACACACCCATGAAGACACCGATTTGGTGGCGATTGACGCTTCGCATCTGTTTAAACCGAGCAGCACGCAGATTGCCTTTAAACGCGGCTCTTTCTTGCGCCATTATATGTATGATTTCATCAATTATTTTTCGGATCACCTGACCCGTCCGATGGTCGAACAGGCGGAAAAAATGCCGAATAACAATGCGATCCAAAAATTATTCAGCGATATTGAATTGGAAATGCGTTGAACGCAGGAAAATCACCATCAAGCGGTATCAGAGGCGGATAGTTTTCCGCCTTTATTTTGGCTGTCGGCGCTTAAATATACTGGTAAGCCAGCGCATTGTTTTGCGCCTCGATCCGCACGGCTTGTAACAGATAGTCGATTGGAATTTGAGATTTATAGACAAAGCGCTTACAGACCGAAAGAAATTCGGCGTCCAAATATTGGGTATAAACCGCACATTCGCTACTGCCGGCACTGTCGGCATTGACGCCCGCCATCGCCCGTCCCTGCAATTTGCCGTAGATGTGAATATTACCGTCGGCGGCGACTTCCGCCCCTTGCGCCACATCGCCGTGAATAATCAAATCGCAGTTTTTGGCATAGATGACTTGTCCGGCGGTGACATTTTCACGCACGATTTTGGGCGGCACATAACGAAATTGGGTCATGATTTCATCTAAACTGGTGCTTTTGCCCAACGCCGGCAGGTTGTAGCTCAACACCAACTCTTTTTCCAGATTATTCTGCCAATTGCTGACCCCGATCAGATTAATACCGAATTCCGCCAACAGTTGTTGCAATTTGAGCAGATCCATTTTTTGTAAAAACGGATTGAATTGCACAATCACCGGCACATTTTGGAAAAACAACGGCGATTTTTTGACTTTATTGGTCAAGGCTTTTTTAATCGCCACCAAACTGGAGCTATTAATGGTAATCAAAACAGAAGAGAACTGTCCGGTATGTAACTCAATAATATCATTTGCCATAATGCGCGGGAGTCGTGGTTTAGAGTGAATTTAGTGTTCTGATTATAGTATAAATTTCGTATAATGTTTTAATTAAAATAATAGGGTCTGCTGATGTTTGTTTATAATTTGAGCTATGGATTGTTTTCTGCCTTGTATTGGCAAAAAATCATCATAGCCCTACGGGTTATGTTTGAAATATAAACAAACATCAGCAACCCCTAATAATTGAATGAATTTATCAGGAGAATGCAATTTATGTTATGCGCCATTTATAAAACGCAGCGACATGTTGGCATGTATTTGTATGTTGCCAAGCGCGATGATTTTTCATCGGTGCCGCAAGCCTTGTTGCAGCGTTTCGGACAGCCGCAATTATTGATGTTATTCAATTTGAACGGCGAAAAACCGTTGGCATTGGCGGAGAATCATGTGGTGCGGCAACAGATTGAAGCGCAGGGATTTTATCTGCAAATGCCCCAGCAAGAAGAGAATTTATTGGAACTGTTTAAGTCACAACTTCAGGTGACAACGTCAGCTACAATTTGATTAATCGATAGGAAAGCAAATGTTTAAGAAAACCGTATTTATCGCTGCGCTGGCGTTAACCGGCTGTAGCGCGAATCAAAGCACTTATCACGGCCAGCCGTTTGATAAACCGAGAACGTTAAATTATTTTAACGATTATGTCGGCTATTTAGCGCAAAGAGCGGTTGCGGAGGGCGTGAGTGCGCGCACCATTCAACAAAAAGCGCAAAACGTCCGTTATATTCCGAAAGCGGTGGAGCTGGATAACAGCCAAGCGGAACGGGCGCAACGCAACCGTCATCTGCCGCCGACGCCGAACCCGAACGGTGTGACCAATTACCTTAATCGGGTGTTGACCGAACAGAAAGTCAACATCGCTGAACAGCGCTATTGGCAGCAACTGCCGGCGTTGAACCAAGCCAGCAAAAAATACGGCGTGCCGAATCACTATATTATGGCGTTGTGGGGCATGGAGAGCAGCTTTGGCTACTATCAAGGCAATTACGATGTGCTGTCGGTACTGGCAACGTTGGCGTTTGACGGCCGGCGCGAAACCTTGTTCAGTCAGGAATATATCAATGCGCTGAAAATTTTGCAGCAAAATGTGATTTCGCGCGAACGCATGAAAGGCTCTTGGGCCGGCGCTATGGGGCAGTCGCAATTTATGCCGAGTTCGTTTTTAAGTTATGCGGTTGATGCCGACGGTGACGGCAATAAAGATATTTGGAAAAACCAAAACGATGTGTTTGCTTCGATTGCCAACTACCTTGCGACGGTCGGTTGGGACAAAAATTTGCCGTGGGGTGCGGAAGTGGTATTGGATACACCAATGTCTTTGGATCTTGCCGGTATCGACAACGATAAAAAGCGCTCGTTGGCAACGTGGCAGGCGATGGGCGTGCGTTTGAAAAATGGCGGCAGTGCCGATTTACAACGCCGGCAACAGCTTTCCGGCGCGGATTTATGGCTGGTGCGGCCGAATAAAGAGGTCGGCAGAGTGTTTTTAGTCACTAATAACTACCGCACTTTACTCAATTGGAACAATTCCAACTATTTTGCCATCAGCATCGGTATGTTCGCCGACCGTATTGCACAACGTGTAAATCAATAAAAAGTCAGGAATTCATTCTATCTTTTGAAATAGGAATATGTTACAAATGGAGCGTTAGCGACGGAAGGAGGCGAGTATGTATCAGCATCGGGATATTAAAGGCAGCACCTTGGATCTACCGGTCAATAAAGTGGTTTGCGTCGGGCGCAATTATGTCGGGCACATCAAGGAAATGAACAACCCTGTGATTCAAGAACCGTTGCTGTTTCTCAAGCCGAATACCGCACTTTGTCCGTTACACAAACCGTTAGATATTCCGAAAAAATGGGGCAGGGTGGATCATGAACTGGAAATCGCCGTATTGATCGGCTCAACCCTGTCCAACGCTTCGCCCGGGCAGGTGAAAAGTGCAGTTGTTGGTTTTGCGGTTGCCTTGGATTTGACGTTGCGCGATATGCAGCAGGAGTGCAAGGAAAAAGGCTGGCCGTGGGCAAAAGCCAAAGGCTTTGATAATTCCTGTCCGATCTCCCATTTTATCCCTGCCGCGCAATTTCCGGATTGGGACAAAATCCGCTTCAGTCTCAGCGTAAACGGCGAACTGCGGCAAAAAGGCAAATCGGCGCAAATGATGACGCCGATCGTCCAATTAATCAGTTACGCCAGCCGTTTTTTCACCCTGCAAAAAGGCGACGTCGTTCTAACCGGCACGCCACAGGGCGTTTCATCACTGCAAGAGGGCGATCGCTTAGAACTGACCTTGGAGGACTATCGGGTGAAGACGGTGGTGATTTAAATTCAGTAACAACCGCCTAAAACTCAATCTCCAAATCGCTTTCCACCGTGCAGCAGCAGAGCAGAATTTCACCGGGTTGTAAAAATGCCAGCGGTGTTTCGCGGTAACTCACGTTACCGGTTAACAGTTTGACTCGGCAGGATCCGCAATAGCCGCTGCGGCATTGGTATTCATGCGAAATGCCGTGATTTTCCAAGGTTTCCAACAGCGAAGTGCGGTTGTCGTGTTCGACGCTGCATTGGCACTGCGGCAGGCTGACTTTATAGATTTTCATGGGAAATAAGACCGCTCTTTCGGTTTCTCAATAAAAGAGCGGTATGGTGTGCGGATTACAGGTTGAAGTCGCCGAAATCGTCAGCATCGATTTTTGAGTCGATCTGACCGACCAAATAGGAGCTGACTTCCACCTCTTGCGGCGCAACCTGTACGTTGTCGGAAACCAACCACGCATTGATCCACGGAATCGGATTGGAACGGGCTTGGAACGGCAACGGTAAACCGACCGCCTGCATACGGATATTGGTGATGTATTCCACATATTGACACAAAATATCTTTGTTCAGACCGATCATCGAACCGTCTTTAAACAGGTAATCCGCCCACTCTTTCTCTTGTTCCGCCGCGGCGACAAACAGATCGTAGGCTTCTTGTTTGCACTCTTCGATAATTTCGCCCATTTCCGGATCGTCCTGTCCCGATGCCATGATATTCAGGATATGCTGGGTTCCAGTTAAATGCAGCGCTTCGTCACGGGCGATAAATTTGATGATTTTGGCGTTACCTTCCATCAGATTGCGCTCGGCAAAGGCGAAAGAGCAGGCAAACGACACATAAAAACGGATCGCTTCCAACGCATTGACGCTCATCAGGCACAGATACAGTTGCTTTTTCAAGCTGCGCAGGCTGACCTCGCACTCTTTGCCGTCCACGGTGTAAGTGCCGGCGCCGTATAAGGTGTAAAGCTGGGTATCACGGATAAAATCATCGTAGTAGATTGAAATATCTTTTGCCCGTTTGATAATTTCCTCATTGGTGACGATGTCATCGAACACCACCGACGGATCGTTGACGATATTACGGATAATATGCGTATAAGAGCGCGAGTGAATGGTTTCCGAAAACGTCCAAGTCTCAATCCAAGTTTCCAGTTCCGGCAGCGACACCACCGGCAGCAGCGCCACGTTCGGGCTGCGGCCTTGGATCGAGTCCAGTAAGGTTTGATATTTCAAGTTACTGATGAAAATATGTTTTTCATGCTCCGGCAGGGCCTGATAGTCGATACGGTCTTGCGACACGTCGATCTCTTCCGGCCGCCAGAAAAAGGACAATTGTTTTTCGATCAGCTTTTCAAAGGTTTCGTATTTTTGTTGATCGTAACGCGCCACGTTGACGTTTTGCCCGAAAAACATCGGTTCTTTCAATTGGTCGTTTTTGTTTTGAGAGAAAGTGGTGTATGCCATTTTTAGCCTCTAATTATTAAAGTTATACCGGATTAAATCTTGCACGCGCCGCCGGAGCAGCCGTCGTCAATATCTTCTTGATTATCGTCGGCACCGTCACGGGTGTTTTGATAATACAAGGTTTTTAATCCATATTTGTATGCCGTCAGCAAATCGCCCAACAAACGTTTCATCGGCACTTTTCCGTCTCCAAAGCGTTTCGGGTCGTAGTTGGTATTGGCGGAAATCGCTTGATCCACGAATTTCTGCATAATGCCGACTAATTGCAAATACCCGTCGTTGCTTGGAATATCCCACAATAATTCGTAATTTTCACTTAAATTTTCATAATCCGGCACGACTTGGCGCAAGATTCCGTCTTTCGATGCCTTGATGCTGACATGGCCGCGCGGCGGTTCGATGCCGTTGGTGGCATTGGAAATTTGCGACGAGGTTTCCGACGGCATCAGGGCGGTCAGGGTGGAGTTGCGCAAGCCGGACTCTTTGATCGCTTCGCGCAAGCTTTCCCAGTCGTAATGCAGCGGCTCTTTGGTCAAACCGTCGATATCTTTTTTATAGGTATCGATCGGCAGAATGCCTTGCGCATAGGTGGTTTCGTGGAAGTAATTGCACGGCCCCAACTCTTGCGCCAGTTTATTCGAGGCTTTTAACAAATAGTATTGAATCGCTTCAAAAGTGCGGTGCGTCAGGTCATTGGCGCTGCCGTCGGAGTAGCGCACGCCGTTTTTCGCCAGATAATAGGCGTAGTTGATCACGCCGATTCCCAACGAACGCCGTCCCATTGAGCCGATTTCGGCGGCTTTGATCGGATAATCCTGATAATCCAACAGCGCGTCTAACGCCCGCACCGCCAGCTCCGCCAGATCTTCCAATTCGTCCAAATCGTCGATTTTGCCCAAGTTAAAGGCGGAAAGGGTACAGAGTGCGATTTCGCCGTTTTCATCATGGAAATGTTCTAACGGTTTGGTCGGCAAGGCAATTTCCAAGCACAGATTGGACTGGCGCACCGGCGCCACCGCCGGATCAAACGGCGAATGCGTGTTGCAGTGATCGACGTTTTGAATGTAAATCCGACCGGTAGACGCCCGTTCCTGCATCAGCAGCGAGAACAGTTCGCTGGCTTTCACCGTACGTTTGCGAATCGATTCGTCGGCTTCGTATTTTTCATACAGCGCGTCAAAACGGTCCTGATCGGCAAAAAACGCTTCGTACAAGCCCGGCACGTCCGAAGGGCTGAACAGGGTGATATTGCCGTTTTTGATTAAACGTTGATACATCAGTTTGTTCAACTGCACGCCGTAATCCATATGACGCACGCGGTTGTCTTCCACACCGCGGTTGTTTTTCAATACCAACAGGCTTTCCACTTCCAAATGCCAGAATGGATAATACACCGTTGCCGCACCGCCGCGCACGCCGCCTTGCGAGCAGGATTTGACCGCGGTTTGGAAATGTTTATAGAACGGAATACAACCGGTATGGAACGCCTCGCCGCCGCGAATCGGGCTGCCCAGCGCTCGGATTGCACCGGCGTTGATGCCGATTCCGGCACGCTGCGAAACGTATTTAACGATAGAGGCGGCGGTAGCGTTGATCGAATCCAAGCTGTCACCGCACTCGATCAACACGCAAGAGCTGAATTGACGGGTCGGGGTGCGTACGCCGGACATGATCGGGGTCGGCAATGAAATTTTAAACGTTGAAGTCGCATCATAGAAACGGCGGACAAAATCCAGACGGGTTTCTTGCGGATATTGGCTGAATAAACAGGCGGCAACCAACAGATACAAAAACTGCGCCGATTCGTAAATCTCACCGGTGACGCGGTTTTGCACCAAATATTTGCCTTCTAGCTGTTTCACGGCGGCATAAGAGAAGTTCATATCGCGCCAGTGATCGAGGAAACCGTCCATTTCGTCCCACTCTTCGCGACTGTAATCGGTCAGCAACGCTTCGTCATATTTGCCCATGCGCACCAGTTTTTTCACATGGTCGTATAAACGCGGCGGATCAAAATGCCCGTAGGCTTTTTTACGCAAGTGGAACACCGCCAAACGGGCAGCTAAATATTGGTAATCCGGCGAGTCTTTGGTGATTAAGTCGGCGGCGGCTTTAATGATGGTTTCATGAATATCCGATGTGCGGATCCCTTCATAGAATTGAATGTGCGAACGCAATTCGACTTGGGAAACGGAAACATTATCCAGCCCTTCGGCAGCCCATGTAATAACGCGGTGAATTTTATCTAAATCAATCGGTTCCAAACGCCCGTCACGCTTAGTCACCATCAATGCTTTATTCATTTGATTACCTATATCCAACCATGTTGGAGTGGAGTTGAAGATGATTATTTGAACACTATATATGGTATTCAGTTAAAAACGAACTACAAGATAATGTGCTTGAGAAGAAATATCAAGTATAAAATTTTCATTAAAAAGTATTGACAGCACACAATATCAAGCCGGCTTTGCGCTGAGCGGATCGGACAAGTTCAGGCGAAAAAAATTTATTGTCGGTTTTGTGAAAAGGCGCACAGAAAAATATCAAGTGCGGTTGGCAAACCGCACTTTAAATGGGTTTATTCCAACACCAACAAGGGATCGCCGACTTTGATAATGCCGCTGTTCAACGGGACTAAATTCGTGCCGAAAACCGGCTGCCCGTTGTCGTCGGCAAAGTGTTTTTTTAAGGTGCGGAACGGTTCCATTTTGGCGTGCAGTTCGGCGGTTTGCGCATTGCGGGCGGTTAACACGCAGCGGATACAAGGTTTGGCGTTGATAAACCGCACTTCACCGATTTGAATTTGTTTCCACCGGTTTTCACTGAACGCCGGCGCATGGTCGATCACCAGATTGGCACGGAATTGCGCCATCTCGATTGCCGTCGGACATTGCTGCTGCACAGCGGCGAAGGATTGCAAATTGGTCAGCAGCAGCGGATAGCCGTCGGCAAAAGACAGTGCTTGTTGCGGATAACGTTTAATCCGCCGTTGTGATTGAAAACCGAGCCAACGCAGCTGCACCGCTCTTTGCAGTTTGTCGCTGAACCAGCGGTTGGTGTCCTCATCGGCAATCAATGAAGCAAAATGGTTGCCCCAGACTTCGCAACTGTGTTGCCGGCGGAAGTCGGTGTAGCGCACGTCAAGCGTGCTGCCGTCGGCATGTTGTACCCATAACCCTTGCGCCGTTGGCAGGGCGCTAAAGGCAAACAATTCGCCGTCTTTGCGCGCGCTGATAAACGTGCCGTCCGCTTCGCTCAACATAAAAGTGCGGTCAAACTCCAAGCCGTAAGGCTGCACCAGCGCTTTGCCAACGCTGACCTCTTGGGTCGATTTGATCGGGTAAAGATGAATTTGTTGAAGGCTGCCTTGTGTCACATTGTCTCCTTTTAAATCTGATATTTTGTTTTATCGCCGATATCAAAATGCAGCGGCATCAGCCATTTTTTAACACTTAACACCGCTAACAGCAAGGCGATGATCAAGGCAAAAATCTGACTGACGAACGTTGCCTGAAAAGCTAACGCAAACCAGAACAGCGCAAAAAAGAGCGGTTGCAAATTCAAGCCGATCACCCGAAAACAGAAATATTCTTTAAAGCATAAGCCGCCCAACGTGAAAAACGCCGCGCCCAGCCCGATTAACGGCGAGCCGTAGACAAAGCAAAGTGCGGCCACCCAAGTCGCAAATTGTAGCAGCAAGCGGAAATGTTTCAGATAAATGTGTAAGGAAGAAGCGCACAGCACCGCCGCCAACAGCACGCCTTTTGCCGCCCATTCGGGCTGATAGGGCAGCAGGGCGACCGACGGCACGGCAAGCACAAAACCACTGCGATACAGTATTACGGTTAAATAGTCCCAAAAATCCATGGGGGATTGAATATGCGGATCAGCCATAACCACCTCGTCTTGAGTAGATAAAAATAATCCCTGCCGCGGCAGGGATTGAAAAGCAAAAATTAGAATGACGCGTTGCGCGGATAGCGTGGGAAAGGAATTACGTCACGGATATTTTGTACGCCGGTGACGTAGACGATCAAACGTTCGAAGCCCAACCCGAAGCCGGCGTGCGGTACGCTGCCGTAGCGGCGCAAATCGCGATACCAGCTGTAATCTTCTTTATTCAAGCCCATTTCGGCCAAGCGCTGATCCAATACCTCTAAACGCTCTTCCCGTTGCGAACCGCCGATGATTTCACCGATGCCCGGAGCCAACACGTCCATCGCAGCCACGGTTTTGCCGTCGTCGTTCAGGCGCATATAAAACGCTTTGATGTCTTTCGGATAGTTTTTCACCACCACCGGCGAGTTGAAATACTCTTCTGCCAAATAACGTTCGTGTTCAGAGGATAAATCAATGCCCCATTCCACAGGGAATTCAAACTGTTTACCGGATTTCAGCAACACGTCGATCGCATCGGTATAGTCGATTTGAGCGAAATCAGAGGCGATGAATTTTTGCAGACGGTTGATCACATCTTTATCCACGCGCTCTGCAAAGAATTTCAGATCATCGGCGCGCTCTTCCAACACCGCTTTAAACACATATTTCAACATCGCTTCGGCTAGCGCGGCATTGTCGGCTAAATCGGCAAACGCCACTTCCGGCTCGACCATCCAGAATTCGGCCAAATGGCGCGTGGTGTTGGAATTTTCGGCGCGGAAAGTCGGTCCGAAAGTATAGATTTTGCTTAACGCGCAAGCATAGGTTTCGCCGTTTAACTGACCGGAAACCGTCAGAAAGGCTTCTTTACCGAAAAAGTCTTGTTTGAAATCGACCAAACCGTTGTCGCCGCGCGGTAGATTTTCCAAATCCAGTGTCGAAACACGGAACATTTCGCCGGCACCTTCGGTGTCGGAGGCGGTGATCACCGGCGTGGCAACCCAATAAAACCCTTGCTCATGGAAGAAACGGTGAATCGCTTGCGCCAAGCAGTGGCGCACACGGGCAACCGCACCGATTAAGTTGGTGCGCGGGCGAAGATGCGCCACTTCACGCAGATATTCGACACTGTGGCGCTTTGCCGCCATCGGATAGGTTTCCGGATCCTCTACCCAGCCGGTGATGACCACATCGTCGGCTTGCAGTTCAACCGCTTGTCCTTGTCCTTGCGATGCCACCACTTTACCGGTGACGATCACCGAGCAGCCTGTGGTTAAATTCAGCACTTCATCTTGATAATTCGCAACCCCGTTGCCGACCACCGCTTGAATCGGATCGAAGCAAGAACCGTCATACACCGCCAAAAAAGAGAAGCCGGCTTTGGAATCACGGCGGGTTCTGATCCAGCCACGCACGGTGATCGTTTCGCCAACGGCGATTTTGCCTTGCAAAACATCGTTAATTGATGAGATTTTAGCCATTTTTTCCTCAAATTAAACAAATATAAAAAGTGCGCTCTAGTTTACTGATTCCTGCCTAAAATACAACGATTTGAGCAGAAATAAGCGATCTTGAGCCCGATGGGTTAGATAATATTTATTTTGCATGAAATTATTTCAGAATCGTGAGCTGATTAGCATAATTTAGATTATCTTATTGTAATTAAATAAATAAATGCGTATAAAGAAGCCTATCGCTAAACGGTTATTTGACAATAAATTTGTAAAAAGAAGAAGAAATTATGCCAAAAATAAAACATGACGGTTCAAACCGCGTAAATCTACAGCACTTGGGCGCAGTTTATCGCTTGATTGAACAATTTGAACTCATCTCACGGATTGATCTGTCTAAAATTTCAGGATTTGCGCCGGCGAGTATCACCAATCTGACCAGAGAGCTGATCAACTCGCATTTTGTGATCGAAAGAGCGGTGCAAAACACCATCGTGCGCGGCCGGCCGGCTGTCGGCATTTGCCTGTCGCCGTTTTATTGGCACTATTTGGCGGTTACGCTGAGCGAAAAGAGTTTGGACATCAGTTTGTGCGAGCTTAACGGTAAACAGGTGCAACAACAGCTTTATACACTGGACAAAACGGTGGCGCTGGAGGCGTTTATCAGTCGGGTCATCAGTGATTTTCTGGCGCAACACCATGAGATCACCAACCATATTTTGGCTTGTTCCTTGTGTATTTTGGGGCGGATTGATAAGTTTGAAAAACGGGTTTATCTGGGAGCGGAAGAATTGAACCCTGAATTGCAGGAGATCCTACAGGCCGATTTCAAATTTCCGATTATCGTTGCAGAGCATTTTGCGATGTGGACCTTTGCCGAAAGCCATTTGGGCAATGCGATTAACAGTGATAATGTGATTTTCCTGCAGTTTGACGATGCGATTAATATCAGCGTGTTAAGCGAAGGCAAGATGATCAAGAACGAAAAACAAAAGCGCATGAACATTGACAACGTCACCTTGCCGAAACTGAGCGAATTGAGTGATAAAATCGCACAAGACGTGCCGGAGCTGGAACGTCACTATTTGTATAATCAAGTGAGCAATAAAGCGATCTACCAACTGGTTGATTTGCTGTTGCCGAATGATTTGCCCAACGATGAAAACAAAATTCAATTTTTATGCGATCAGGCACAACTTGAAAATCCGGCGGCAATTAAGATCATTCACCATTTGGCAGACAATGTGTCTTATTTGTTGATGTATTTGACCAATATTTTTGCGTCGGAAAAAATCATGATCAATACTCGATTGTTGTCGGTTAAAGACCTGTTTTTGCAGCGTTTGGCATTGAAATTACAAGATGCGTTACTGTCGGATGAGCAACAGGTGGAGATTATTACTTCCAAATTCAGTTGGAACGATCCGACGATTGCGTCGTCTGCAATCAAACAGCAATTGTATAACGGTGCGTTATTTCGCCACCATATTCGCTGATATCTCTGCTAATTATTGGTTTAATTGATAAAAACTTGTGTTAGCTCAATAAATTGATTGTCGTTTTTACTTAGAATCCTCCCTGTACAGTTTCATATTGTGCAGTTTATATGTAGAGGGAAGATTATGAGTTGTTTTTTTGTCACCGGCACCGATACCGGCGTCGGTAAAACCGTCGCCAGCAGAGCCATTATTCAGGCTTTGCGCAAACAAGGCTGCCAAATTGTCGGTTACAAACCGATCGCCTGCGGTGATGGTGGGTATCATCCCTATTTGGAATCTGCGCCGGAGCAACAAAGCCAGCAAAATATTGATGTCTTGACGTTATTGGAAAGTAGCGGCGAACCGCTTCAATATCAAGACATTAACAGTTATACCATGCCGCTGGAACAAGAACCGGGCTTGAATGAGTTTCTGGAACAGCCGCAGGTGATTAAGATCGAACGGCTGAATCATGATTTAAAACGCTTATCCAACCATTATCAGTCCGTGTTGGTTGAAGGCACATTCGGCTGGTTGACACCGATTAACCGCACTTTGGATTTTTCCGACTGGGTTGCTGAGCATAAAATGCCGGTAGTGTTGGTGGTCGGCATTAAAGAGGGCTGTATCAACCATGCGCTGTTGACCGTGCAGGCGGTTGAAAAGAGCGGTGTGCCGTTGATCGGTTGGGTTGCCAATCGAATCAACCCGGGATTGAATAATTATACTGCGATTATTGAGTTGCTAAGCAGTAAAATTGAAGCGCCGTTATTGGGGCAGATTCCGTATTTGTATCATCCGGAAAAGCAGGATTTATCCGGTTTTATGAGTAATATTGACCGTTTGAGCTATTTGCAGACTATCCGGTAAATCCGATAAAGCAAGGACGGTTTTCCGTCCTGTTTTTATCCTCTTTCGGAATTAACCCATTCCTTCCAAGTCTATTCTTTCCAAACCTATTCTTTCCAAACAATGTGATATTCAGGATTTTCCTGATCGTGCGAAATCAACAGTTTGGCAAACACATCGTCCATTTCGTCACTGTCATTCACCAACCCGACCCACACTTCGGCATAGGCGTCCGGATCGATTAATACGCCGATTTCTTCGTCCCAATTCTCCGCCGTTTCCACCATCTCCACCGCGCCGCGCTCTTCAAATTGCAGGTTAAACAACAAAATATCCGCCGGATCGAGATTTTCTTCCGCCATTTCCAGAAAAATATCGTAAGCAATATCAATGGCGCTATCGGGATCGAGTTTATTGACCATATCGGGTTCCTTTCTCACAAACAGTTAAAGTGCGGTTAGCATACCTTTTTCGGCATGCAAAACCAAATGCTTTAGCGGTGCAAACCGCACTTTTAAGCCGAAAACAGCCCTGTATACCATTTGTTGCAACAGGGCTATTTGTCAGGGCAGGCTATGCCGGCAGCGGTTAAGTGACAAACCTAACCGGTGTTACGCATACCGGCGGCGATACCGGTGATGGTGATCATCAAGGCTTGGTTTAATTGCGAGTCTTGCTGTTCCTCCGCCTGCTGGCGTAGGCGTTGCAGTAGTTCGACTTGCAACAGGTTCAGCGGATCGGTGTACACGTTACGCAACGCGATGGATTGCGCAACCCAAGGCAGATCGTCCATCAGTTGATCTTTGTGTGATAACTCAAGCAGGGTTTTGACATCGGCTTGCAGTTGTCGGCGCAAGTCTTCACCCAGTTTCCATAAACTCGGTTCAACCAAACGTTGATCGTAATATTCCGCCAGCCACAAGTCGGTTTTGCTGAACACCATTTCCAACATACCGATACGGGTAGAGAAGAACGGCCAGCGTTGGCACATATCTTCTACAACCGCACTTTTGCCGTTATTCAGCAAGGTTTGAATCGACGCGCCTGCGCCCAACCATGCCGGCAACATCAAACGGTTTTGCATCCAGGCAAAAATCCATGGAATCGCACGCAGGCTTTCTACGCCGCCTTTCGGATTACGTTTCGCCGGACGAGAACCTAACGGCAGGCGAGACAGTTCTTGTTCCGGTGTGGCAGAGCGGAAATAGGGGACGAAATCCGCTTGTTCGCGCACGATTCCGCGATAAATATCGCAAGAAATGTGTGACAGCTCGTCCATGATACCGCGCCATTCCTGTTTTGGTTCCGGCGGCGGCAGCAGATTGGCTTCCAGAATCGCACTGGCGTACAGTTCCAAACTGTTGACCGCCACTTGCGGCAAGCCGAGTTTAAAGCGGATCATCTCACCCTGTTCGGTCACGCGCAAACCGTTTTTCAGCGATTTTGGCGGTTGTGACAATAACGCCGCGTGCGCCGGTGCGCCGCCACGTCCGATTGTACCGCCGCGACCATGGAACAACGTCAGTTCGATATGCAGTTTTTCACACAGATTGACCAATGCTTCTTGCGCGCGGTATTGCGCCCATGAAGCCGCCATCATACCGGCGTCTTTGGCGGAATCGGAGTAGCCGATCATCACCATTTGTTTGTTTTTGATAAAGCCACGATACCAACCGACGTTAAACAGCTCTTCCATCACCGCTTCGGAATTATCCAAATCTTCCAGCGTTTCAAACAGCGGCACGACCGGAATATTCTTAGTACAGCCGGCTTCTTTCAGCAATAAATGTACCGCCAGCACATCGGAAGCGGATTTTGCCATTGAGATCACATAAGCGGAAATCACCCCTTCGTTTTGCTCGGCAACCACTTTACAGGTATCTAAAATCTCTTTGGTTTCTTCGCTAGGCGACCACTCAATCGGAATCAACGGCCGGCGTGAGTTCAGTTCGCGGATCAAAAAGGCTTGTTTGTCCGCTTCATTCCATTGCGCATAGTCGCCTAAGCCGATATAACGGGTCACTTCGGCAATCGCCATCGCGTGGCGGGTACTTTCTTGGCGAATGTCTAACTGTGACAGGGTCACGCCAAAGCAGCGGATACGGCGCAACGTATCCAGCAATAAGCCGTTGGCGATAATACGCATACCGCACTGGGAAAGTGAGGTGTAACAGTCAAAGAGCGGTTGCCACAGTTGTTCGTTTTTGGTGATGATTTGTTCGGTTGTGGTTCTTGGTTGTCTGTCTGCCAATAAATCATTGTAGTGATTTTGGGTCAGTTTTAATTTGGCGCGCAGATCCTTGACAATATAGCGGTACGGCTCTTGGTGTTCACCGTATTTGGCTTTGAATTCATCGGTGGCTTCGACCATTGAAAGTTCGTCGGACAGCAATTTGATGTCTTCCAAAAACAACTCGGCAGCTTTAGCGCGCGCTAAATTTAACACATTGCGCGTAACCACACTGGTGACAAACGGATTGCCGTCACGGTCGCCGCCCATCCAGGAAGAGAATTTGACCGGTGTAAAATCCACCGGCAGGGTGAAATTCAGGTGCTCGCGACTGCTGTCGTTCAGTTGGCGCAAGAACATCGGTACGGCTTTCCACAGGCTGTTTTCGATCACCGAATAGCCCCATTTCGCCTCTTCAAACGGGGTCGGGCGTTGGGTGCGGATCTCATTGGTGTGCCAGGCTTCGGCGATCAGTTGCAGCAAACGGCGCTCGATTGCGGTGCGTTCTTTCACGGTTAGATCGGAGTGTTCCAATTTGCTCAAACATTTATTGATTTCAACATGTTTATGGGTTAAGGAGCGGCGGGTGACTTCGGTCGGGTGCGCGGTCAAAACCAGCTCGATCAAGAGATTATCGACCGCACTTAACACTTGTTCTTGTTTGATACCGTGCTGTTTGAGTTTACTGAACAGGCTGCCAATCGAGCGCTGGCTGGAATCTGCGTCATCATGGTGGCGCGAGATGGTTTGGTACTGCTCGGCAATATTGGTCAGATTCAGAAAATGGCTGAAAGCGCGCGCCACCGGAATAATGTTATCGTTGGAAATGGTGGCGAGGGTATCGAGCAGTTCTTGTCGTGCTTTGTCGTTGCCGGCACGAGAGTTGCGCGACAGCACGCGAATATTTTCGATTAAATCAAGAATATCGCTGCCTTGCGCATCGCTGATGGTTTCCCCCAAGAAACGGCCTAGCATACTGATGTTGTTACGCATTTCGCTGTATTGCTGAATCATAGTTTATTCCTTAGTCAGAAAGTCAATTTGAAAATTTAAAATCTGTGATAGATATAACAAAAAACAGGAAAGCTGGTCAATCGAAATTAACTCCAATTTGGTATTTCTTGCCAAATATTGCAAATTTTTTAACAATCAATAAAACTTACTGCGAATGGTGTGAGAAAATCGCTATCTTCTTAAACATCTTTGAAACAAATAAGTGTTTTTAGTGTGATAAATATTAGTCATAAGAGGTTTAATTTTTAATTAAAAATATATTCAATATGGGAACGATCAAAAAACCGCACTTAGCGATAGATTGCCAAGTGCGGTATTGGTTGAACGATAGCTAAGCGGATTAAACCTTCACAATCCAGCCTTCAGGCGCTGCGACATCGCCGAATTGAATACCGGTCAACTCAGCGTAGAGTTTTTGCGTGACCGGGCCGACCTCGGTTTCCGAATAAAACACATGGAAATCATCGCCGTTTTGAATGCCGCCGATCGGCGTGATCACCGCCGCCGTACCGCAAGCACCGGCTTCAACGAACTCGTCCAGTTTGTCGATATAGACATCACCCTCGATTGCTTTCAAACCTAAACGCTGTTCTGCCAGATAGAGCAGGGAATATTTGGTGATACTTGGCAAAATCGACGGCGAGAGCGGCGTAACGAATTGATTGTCTTTGGTGATGCCGAAGAAATTGGCTGAACCGACTTCTTCGATTTTGGTATGGGTTTTCGGATCAAGATAGATACAATCGCCGAAATTGCGCGCTTTGGCCTCTTTGCCCGGTAGCAGGCTGGCGGCATAGTTACCGCCGACTTTGGCGGCACCGGTGCCTTGCGGCGCGGCGCGATCGTATTCGGAAATGATAAAATTGGTCGGTTTCATGCCGCCTTTGAAATAAGCACCGACCGGGCAGCAAAAAATCGAGAAAATGTATTCCGGTGCGGCGTGTACACCGACGTTATCACCGACCCCGATCAGGAACGGGCGCAAATACAGCGTTGCGCCGCTGCCGTAAGGGCCGACGAATTTTTCATTGGTTTTAACCACTTGTTTACAGGCATCGACGAACATCTCGACCGGCACTTCCGGCATTAACAAGCGTTGGCAGCTGCGTTGCATACGTTTGGCGTTTTCATCGGGGCGGAACAGATTAATGCTGCCGTCTTTACAACGATAGGCTTTTAAGCCTTCAAAACATTGCTGCCCGTAGTGAAGTGCGGTTGAGCCTTCGCTGATATGCAACACGTTATCGGTGGTCAGCTTGCCGCCGTCCCATTTGCCGTCTTTCCAGTGCGCAATATAACGAAAATCGGTTTTGATATAGCCGAAGCCTAAATTTTCCCAGTCTAATGAAACTTCACTCATTATTTTTCCTTACTCTTTTTTTATTTGATTCAAACGGAATGTCTGACATTTTTATCCTATTTTTACCCCAAATCAATCATTAATTGTTGTCAGGCTGCATTTTTTGTAACAAACGGCGCAGTTGTGCCGTCTCCGCCACTGACAACCCGTTTAGCAGTTCGTTTTCAAATTGTTGTAATAATTGGGTGATGGCGGCTTCTTTATGTTGTCCCTGTTTGGTCAGGAAAATATGTTTACGCCGCGCGTCACGGTGGTTGTCTTTGCGCACGATAAAATTTTTCCGCTCCAGCAAATCAATCACTTTGGTCATCGATGAGGATTCAATTTGTAGCTGTTTCATCAGGTTGCTTTGGCTTTGCCCGTTTTCGTTGAAGAGCAATAACAATACGCGCGCCTGCGACAGGGTCAATCCTTCTTGTTGCAACAGCTGATCAAGGGATTTATTGATGTTTAATGTCAGATTTTTTAATTGCCAAATAAGAGATTGACATTGATTTGCCGAATTCATAGATTAATTTCCCGTGCCAAAATGGATTAGATAAAATTTAACATAACAAGCGACTGTAAGATAGGCGAAAACAGGGTGGTTTATGTTAGAATAAGCGGCATAAAAAAGCCACCCAAGGATTGGGTGGCCGGTAAACCAAACGGGTTTTAAAAAATACAGGAAGTTAACCAGTAAACTCAAATCTAGTAAACTAGATAAAACACAACATCATACTTAAAAACAACGGGTTAAAAAACACCATATTGTTTAAGCAATGTAGTCATTTTAGGTTTTGCCGGCACGAGTAACAATTTATATTTTTTTATCGTTCGCATAAATAAAAGTTATGCGATTTTTGTTTACGACAGGACAGGATATGTCATGCACAAGCGTTTACCTCCGTTAAATGCCCTGAAAGCCTTTGAATCGGCGGCACGTCATTTAAGTTTCACCAAGGCAGCCGACGAATTGTTTGTCACGCAAGCTGCCGTCAGCCATCAGATCAAGCTGTTGGAAGCGTTTTTGGGCACCGCACTTTTTATCCGTAAAAACCGTGCTTTGGATTTGACCGAACAGGGCTGTGCCTATTTCCATGAAATTAAAGTGATTTTACGCCGCTTGGCGGAGGTCACCGATCAATTGCGTAGCCATCAGCACGATCTGGAATTGACCATCAAAGTGCCGCAAACTTTCGGTTTGGCGTGGTTGGTGCCGCAGTTAAGCGAATTTAACCGGCTTTATCCGCAAATCGAGGTGAATATCCACGGTTTCGATTATGACGAAAGCGATATTCTGGCTGATGCGGACGTGGCGATTTTCTACGGCAAAGGCGATTGGAAAGGGCTGAAGAGCCAGCGTTTGCTCGAAGGACGCTTGTCGATTTTTGCTTCGCCGAAATTGTTGCGCCAAAAACCGCTGAATCAATTGGCGGATTTGGCGCAGCATAATTTGTTGCATATTCATACGAGGGAAAATTGGCAGCGTATGGCGGCGCATTTGCAATTGGACAAGCTGAATATTCAGCACGGGGCGGTGTTCAGCCATACCTTTATGGCGTTGCAGGCGGCGCTGCACGGGCAGGGCGTGGTGCTGGCGAATAAAATTCTGGCACAACAATATATCAGCGACGGTTCTCTGCAAGAGGTGTTTTCTACCGATGTGACCGATCCAAAGTCATTTTATGTGGTGTATCACCCCAATTATTCGGATAAAATGCAAACCGTCTCCTTTATCAATTGGATTATCGAGCATATCCAACGACACCATTGACTTATTTAAGGAATCCTTATGGGCAACCGTTTTTTGATCTTCGCTGCGATTAGCGGCTTTTTCTGCGTGGCGTTCGGCGCTTTTGCGGCGCACGGTTTAGAACCGCACTTGACGTTTTTACAATTGGACTGGATTGATAAAGGGCTAAAATATCAGGTTTTTCACACGCTGGCGTTACTGGCATTGGGCTTGTTTGCCAGCGCTACCCGCAATCAACCCGCACCGGCGTGCCGCAACCGCGCATTAAACTGGATCGGCTACAGTTGGGCGATCGGTATTCTCTGTTTTTCTTTCAGTTTATACGGCTTGGCGTTAACCGGCGTCAAAACGTTGGTGTGGATCACACCGATCGGCGGCATGGCGTTCTTAATCGGCTGGGGCGCGCTGACCTTTATCAGCATTGCCGGCAGCTTAAAAGCAAGAGATTAATATTTTGAATAAATTAGCGTTATATTGCCGTATCGGCTTTGAAAAAGAGTTGGCGGCGGAAATCACGGAAAAAGCGGCGGATTTAGGCGTGTACGGTTTTGCGCGCGTGCAGGAAAACAGCGGCTATGTGATTTTTGAGTGTTACCAAGCAGACGAAGCCGACCGTTTGGCAAAAGAGATTCGGTTCAGCCAACTGATCTTTGCCCGTCAACTGATGGTGGTTTCCGATTTGTTAAGCGATTTGCCGCTCGATGACCGTATCAGTCCGATTGTGGCGAAATACCAACAAAACAACAGTACGGTGGATTTCAAGCAGAGCACCGAACTTTGGGTTGAAACCGCCGACACCAACGAAGCCAAATCGCTGTCCACTTTTTGCCGCAAATTCACCGTGCCATTGCGCCAACAGCTGAAAAAGTGCGGTTTTTTGAACTACCGTGAAATTTACGGCAGCGGCGTGACCTTGCATATTTTATTTATCAGCAACGACAGCTGCTATGTCGGTTATTCCTACAATAACAACCATGCACCGCACTTTATGGGCATTCCGCGCCTGAAATTCCCAAACGACGCACCGAGCCGTTCAACCCTAAAACTGGAAGAGGCGATTTTGACCTTTCTCAGTGAAAAAGAAGAAAAGCAACGCATGAACGATCAGATGAAGGCTGCCGATTTGGGCGCGTGTCCCGGCGGTTGGATCTATCAGTTAGTCAAGCGCGGTATGTTTGTTTATGCGGTCGATCACGGCAAAATTGCGCCGTCGCTGATGGATAGCGGACGGGTTGATCACTGTCCGGAAGACGGTTTTAAATTCCAACCGCCGAAGCGCACCAAGATTGACTGGCTGGTGTGCGATATGGTGGAACAACCGATGCGGATCACCGCGCTGATGAGTAAATGGCTGGTCAACGGTTGGTGTCGCGAGATGATTTTCAACCTGAAATTACCGATGAAAAAACGGTATCAGGAAGTGCGGTTATGCCTGCAAAAACTGAGTGACGATTTAAACAAACAGGGTTTGGGGTTTGAAATGCAAGCCAAACATTTATATCATGATCGTGAAGAAATCACGGTTCATGTCAGAATCAAGTAATTAAATCAACAGCATAACGAGATAGACAGAGGTACAACATGACAGATTTACGCATTGCCGTTGCCGGCGCAGGTGGGCGCATGGGGCGTCAATTAATCCAAGCGGTGAATAATGCCGAGGGTGTCGTTTTGGGTGTGGCGTTGGAACGCAACGGTTCCACTTTGGTCGGCGCAGACGCAGGCGAGTTAGCCGGAATCGGTAACATCGGCGTAGCGGTCAGCGACAATTTAGACAGCGTAAAAGATCAATTTGATTTACTGATTGATTTCACCCGTCCCGAAGCCAGCTTAGGTTACATTGATTTTTGTGTTGACCATCAGAAAAAAATGGTGATCGGCACCACCGGTTTTGACGACGCCGGCAAGCAAGCGATTGCGCAAGCCGCAGAAAAAATCGGCATTGTGTTTGCCTCAAACTACAGCGTCGGCGTGAATTTGGTGTTTAAACTGCTCGAAAAAGCCGCCAAAGTGATGGGCGACTATTGCGATATCGAAGTGATCGAAGCTCACCACCGCCACAAAGTCGATGCGCCGTCCGGTACCGCACTTTCAATGGGCGAGCATATCGCCAAAACCTTAGGGCGTGATCTGAAAACCCACGGCGTGTTTGCCCGTGAAGGCATCACCGGCGAACGTAAACGTGATGAAATCGGTTTTGCCACTATTCGTGCCGGTGACGTGGTCGGTGAACACAGCGTCTGGTTTGCCGACGAGGGCGAACGGGTCGAAATCGCCCACAAAGCCTCCAGCCGCATGACCTTCGCCAACGGCGCCGTGCGTGCCGCCAAATGGCTGCAAACTAAGCAAAACGGCTTGTTTGATATGACCGATGTGTTGGATTTGAATAATCTCTAATTCCAGTACAACATAGTCAAAGTGCGGTTTTCCGCTATGATCTGCACCCCAAAAGTTGGACTCCAAAACCAACGAACTAAGGTGCAGATTTTTATGACTAAATATACCCAAGCATTTAAACAACACGTCGTTGAATATTACCTTCAACAGCCCCAATCTATCAGTAACACATCACGCGTTTTTCAAACACCGGAAAGCTGTATCCGCCGATGGGTTTTACAATACAGGCATTCCGGCTTAAATGGTCTGGCCGTGTTGCATATTACGCAAAAATATACATTGCAAGACAAGCTCAACGCCATTGAATACGCCAATCAAAACCGATTGACACTAGACC
>NZ_FWWV01000020.1 GCF_900176075.1 Pasteurella testudinis DSM 23072 | reverse complement strand
TTGACTGTCACCAACCCGGACGGCAGCACGCAAACCGTGACCCTGACCGCAGATGACGTCGCCAACGGCGTAACCGTCAAAGTGACTCCGATTGACGGTCAAGTAAACGAAGTGAAAGCCGTTGTGGCCGATGCCGCCGGCAACACCTCTACCGAAGGTTCGGACACTTCAACTGCCGATCTGCAATCTCCGGGTGGCGAAGACACCGACGGCGACGGCAAAGGCGACGAAGCACCGGTCATCACCTTCCCTGAAGATATTGAAGGCGACGGCACCCTGAATGCAGCCGAAGTGGGCGAAGATGCCAGCACACCGGTAAAAATCAGCCTGCCGACCGGCACCGAAGAGGGCGACATCGTTGTCGTGACTATCAACGGCGTCGAGCAGGAAGTACCTGTTACCGTTGCTGATCTGAATAACGGCTTCGTTACCGTACCGGTAGCCACTGACAACATTGAGCAAATCGACGTGACCGCCTATGTGAAAGATGCTTCCGGCAATCAATCCGCTACCGGCAACGGTAGCGTGAAAGTGGATACCACCGTACCGCAAGCACCGACCGTGACCCCGAGCACCGAAGACGGCAGCGTGACCATTACACCGGCGGATGATGCAGTGAAAACTGATATTACCTACGTTGACGAAGACGGCGTCACCCAAACCGTAACCGTGGTGAAAGGTGAAGACGGTACTTGGGCAGCGGAAGACGGTACGACCTTGCCGGAAGGCGTGACCGTTGATCCGACCACCGGCGTGGTGACCATCGGTCAAGACGCAGTGAAAGACGGCAGCACCGTGACCGCCACCAACACCGATACAGCCAACAATGAGTCTGTGGAAGGCACTGGTACGGCAGGTGTGGACAAAGGCCCGAATGCCCCGACCGTTACGCCGAGCACCGAAGACGGCAGCGTGACCGTTACGCCTGCTGAGGGTGCTGAGAAATTAGACATCACCTACGTTGACGAAGATGGCGTAAACCAAACCATAACTGTGGTAAAAGGTGAAGACGGCACTTGGGCACCGGAAGCAGGCACTACCTTGCCGACCGGTGTCAAGGTAGACCCTGAAACCGGTGTCGTAACCATTGCCGAGCGTGCTGTTGAGGACGGCAGCGAAGTGGTTGCCACCAATAGCGAGGGCAACAATGTATCCGAAGAGGGCAAAGGCATCGCCGGTCCGAATGCAGATACAACCGTTCCGGGCGACACGGACAATGATGGTGTGGCGGACACTGGTCCGGTGATCAGTTTCCCTGAAGATGTGAACCCGATGGTTAATGAAGAAGGTGCGCCTCTGTTTGATGAGAACGGTGATCAGATTCTGGGCAACGGCATCTTGAGTGCGGCTGAAATCGGTGATGACAACAGCACGCCGGTAGAAATCAGTCTGCCGGTCAACACGGAAGTGGGCGATATCTTATATGTCACCATCAATGGTGAGGAGCAAGAAATCGAGATTACTGAAGCGTTGTTGACTCAAGGTTCGGTAACCATTGATGTGCCGACTGCCGACATCAGCGAAATCGAAGTGACCGCTTATGTAGAAGATACCGCAGGCAACCGCTCTTTGGACGGCACCGGCAGCGTAACCATTGAAGAAGCGCTTCCGACAGCCAGCATCACGCTGCTCGATGATCTGACCGATGATTACGCCGGTTTGGATGAATTGATCGCCACTAATGTGTACAACACCGACGGTAAAACCGGTGAAATCGGCAACAATACCGGCACAGCTTTCAGCAGTCTGGCAACCGGTCTGACCAACGATGATACGCCGAACATCAAAATCACCTTGGACAAAGCATTGGCTGAAGGTGAAACCCTGACCGTATATCGTTATAAATACGATGATTCGCTTGACGGCGTTTCACCGATCAAATCGGAAACGCAAGTGGAGATTGTTAAAGTGGTCGGCTCCGACACCGAATATGTTGTCGTCAGCACCGACGACCAACTGGATCAGACCTATGGTCAAGAGTATCTGTATAAAGTGGTGGTGAGCGGCATCGTCGATGGCGAACAGGTTGAGAGCGTGGTGCAAGAGCATCATATCAAGCTGGATACCTTGGTTGAAGCAATCACGGTAGATAACGTTTCCGTCAATGGCGACAACCGCACTTTCAGCGGCACAACAGAGGCCGGTGCGACCATCCGTGTGACTTACTTGAGTAGCACCAATAACAACAGTTATGTGACAACCGAAACAGTAGCCGATGAAAATGGTGCATACAGCCTCACCCTCAGCGGTTGGAACAACAAAACCGTTGATGGTGCTGAAATCACCGTCATTGACCAGGCAGGTAACGTCAAAACGGCCAGCCTGCACAACTTCCCGCGTTTATATGTGAATATGAATACGGAAGTCGGCATCACGGCAGCCACGATGGAACAAACCATCTTGCTACAACGTGAAAGTGCCCAAGGCTTGCTGATGGATGACGGCAACGATTATGTGATTTTGGCTGGCGGCGGTGTCAACGACTTGGGTAACCAAGGTATTTTTGCCGAGCAAACCGATGACAAGACCGTTGTCGATATGGCGGGTGGTGATGACTATCTGCGTGTCAATGGTGCGCTATACGATGGTGTATCTGTCAATATGGGCGCGGGTGATGACAAGTTTGAAGTCGTGAACAACATTGCTTATGGCGCCTACGAAATTGATATGGGAGAGGGTAATGACATCTTTACCGCCTTGGGTAATGCTGTCGGCTCGCCATTGAATATTGATTTGGGTGACGGTAACAACCAGTTGAATATTGGTGGCAGCATGGATACCGAATTCAACTTCACTGGCGGTGCAGGAGATGATTATGTGTCGATTGGCAACGGTATTGTTTCTCGTGCCGCGAGCACCATGAGCTTGGGCGATGGTGACAATACGGTTGCGATAACCGGTGGTATTTCGCCGATCAGCGGCTCAACCACCATCACCACCGGTGCCGGCGATGATATTATCAGTGTGACGGGAAATATCAGCTCTACCATCTATACGGCTAAAGTCGAATTTAATTTGGGCGAGGGCAACAATACCGTTTATATCGAGGGCTGGTGGGCCGGTAACAAAGGTATGACCACCGGCGACGGTAACGACACTTTGATTGTCGGCGGTAATATTGACACCTCGTCCAGCCCATTGAATCTGATTGATTTGGGTAACGGTGACAATGCCATCAGCATTGGCGGTTATATCTCAGCAACCGACGCTAAGCAGAGCTTTATTACCGGTGACGGTAATGACACCTTTACCGTGGGTGGGTATGTTTCCAGCGGCGCAGGTACAGACATTGGCTTGACCATTGATCTGGGCGCCGGTGATGATGTCCTCACTATTGGTGCTACAGGAGAAGCTATTCGTGACTCACAAACAGTCATCAATGGCGGAGCAGGTAACGATATCCTGCGCTTTACCGGCTCAAGCGCTAAAACCGAGATCGACATGACCAAAGTGAAAGGTTTTGAGGTGATTGATCTGAATGATTCCAACACCCATCTGAATGTGGTCATCAGCGATTTGATTTACGACGGCGCGCCGAGCAAAATCTACATCACTGGAGGTTCATCAGACTTTGTCGATTTGGGTGACAACAACTGGACATCGAATACCGCTTCCAGCGCTCCGCAGTTGGGGACTTGGACATCACGCCAAGGCACCGGCGACGATCAAGGCTATACGGTTTGGGTGGATAGCACCAACCCAAGTGTTGAATTGTATATTCAAAGTACAATCAACGTGTTGTAATCAACACTAAGCCTGACCGCACTTTGAAAAGTGCGGTTTGCCTAACCCAAACACCCTGCCGGCTTGCCGACAGGGTGTTTTTTGTTGAACAACTGTAAGTCAGCTGGTAATGATCGACATTGCTTGATGCGCGCAACGCTGTAAATAAACCGCCAATATTTGAAACAACATAACCTTGATATTAAGATGACAAATAAGTTGGTAACACTCGGATTTTAAAATAAAGGATTATTGGCTTGGAATGAATTGTTTGCCAATGATTAATCTGAGTTGATCTTATTTTATATGGGATGGTTATCCTAATATTTCTAATATGGGTTGTGTTTTTTGATAAAAATAGAAAAAATAGCTACTAATTTTATCCAAATGACAGCGTTTTGCCGTAAGTGTAATGCCTTTAGCGTGCTCAAAGTAAGTAAGGTTTTCATTCTCCATTACGATGGTATCAAGTGCTTCTATCAGGCGTTTGTCTTGAGTAATTTCTTTGATATGAATGTGTAAGGTTAATTTAAAATCCCAAGAATTACGCTGCAGTACAAATTCATAATAGATGAATGGCTTGTAATCAAGTGTTAACTCATCTTTGTCCAGTACATAAACTAATTTTAGATTTGCCGGAATTTTTAGTTTGCTATGCTGTAAAAAATGTAGCCAATGGGCTTCATTTGTGCGTTTGCGCAATAATTCTCCTGTTTCGCCGAAATGGGTAATTTTATCCGAATTGAAATCACCAAATGCTTGTACTTTTTGATAATTTCGCATCCATATCGGGAATGCAGATTGTGATAATTCACAATTCCAAGGTTTCATGTTTCCCATGAAATGTACGATTTTAGTTTGATAAGTGGTTATGCGTGGTAATGTGTTATAAATTTTATGATCAAGTTCTGTGATTTTGATATTTTGCTTATATGCGAGATATGAAAATGCTAATTCATCAAGAACACTACTGAAATAACCTAGAAAGGTTTTTAGGAAAAATTGTGCATCTTTGATAGCTTGTTGCCAATCTAATGAATCATTTGCATAAAACAGTCCACCATTCGGCGCCGGATGGGTAGCGGGGATATTGTCTAATTCCGCTAATGGCGGGCGGGAAGCACGATCTCCAAATTTTTTGATAAACAGACTTTCAGTGCGCCATGCAATACCTTCAATATTGAATAATTCGCTAAAATCATCCTGTATCACCATATCTAAATCTAAGAATAAAACTTTATGATAATGAGCCAACTGTTCGACTACTTTATATTTTGAGAGCGAAAAATGAGAAAAACGTTTAATGAAGTAGTTGAGTTGCTTTTTATCCATCGTGTCTTCATAGTGTTCCTGCTTCCAATCGGAAAAGGTATAAGAAATAAATTGAATATGGGGTTCGATTCTGAGCAAATCTGATTGTTCACTGATGGTTAAGCTATCATGATACACAATTATGTCGTCGTAATTATGGCGATTCTTTTCCTGTAAGTTAATAATCATTGTTGCTAGTGCAAAGTGGTAATCTGCTGTCAGCATAAACACAATAGCACTGGATTTTTTGTTTGCCATGAGTATGAACCTTGTTGTTGTGTTCACAAATTATAACTATGGGAATATTCGGAAGTCATTTAAAAATAGGTGATTTTGGCTTAACTGCGGTTGGATCCTGCTGTTCATTGCCGAATTCATCTAAAATAGTTTTAAATTCGTAATATTCAGTTGCTGCATATTAGGAAAGGCATGGAAATATCGCGGACTTTCTAATAGCGGTTTAATTGGTGAATCGTTGAAGTTATATTTAATTAACTTAGTCGGATTACTGCCTACCCTAGTATAGGATGCCCCATCTCTGACATGGGCATTGCGGTGGTGGTAATCACAATACCTGTTTCAATTGTATTATTTTTTGTACGTTTTACCTACTATAATTAATACTACACTTAAAGTACTTGCTTTTATTGATTTGCCAAAAATCCGATTTGAAGTGTAATCTTACTTTTCTTTTAATTTTTCGGATTTCTATTAACTGATTGGTTATAATAAGCAATTATTTGAGACAAATTTGCTGATTGCAGAGCGATTATGACTTCATTTCCGACCTTGTTCACTGATTATTTACCACAAATTCAGGCACTCTATAAGCAACAACACAGTGCAGGGGAATTTGCCGATACCTTGATCATTTCCCTCAGCAGCGGTGAAAAACGCGCCAAATGTGCCAGTTTGTTTTTTGATAAAGATGAATTGACAAGTGGCGACTGGCAGGTTGTGAAAACCAGAATAGAAAACAAAATCAGCGCATTGGCTAAACATTTCGAGCAACCGCTGAAATGGTTGAAAATGGAATGGGTGATTAGCGAGTCGGCGATGAAGTGGGCTGAGTTGCAACAGGAGCTGCGGAAATATAAACGTAATTATTTCCGATCGGGTATCGCATTCAAAGGCGTTACCTCACCTTGGCTGATGGCGACGGAAATGGAATTAAATGCCCATGCTGCGCTCTATTTGGGGGCAGATAAGCCGTTGGCCGGCATCAATCAGGCAAACTTGGAGCGTTATCTGAAAGGGCGGTTTTCATCAAAGCAAATGCCTGATTTTAAAGATGATATGCCCGTGAAGGTATTTGTGACGACCGGCGTTTTTTTAGATGCGGATACGCAACAATTGAGGATACTTTCCACCTTGCCGCGCCAGCACGGTCGCCGTCAGCTTGCGGCCTTAACCCCCGAAATAACCGGCGAGTTGGTGCATTTAAGTACACTGTATTTAAGCCGACAAATTGAAGAGAGTGGTTTGTTTCAGTATGGGCATTTTCCGTGCTTCGACAAACCGATTCCAACCTACAATACCTTGCGTCACGCATCGAGCACTTACGCTCTGCTGGAAGGCTTGGAGTTGTGTCAGCAATTGATAGCGTCGGGCGACACTGTTGCGACCGAAATCAGCCTGATTACCCTGAATGCCGCGGAATTGGACGCGGTGCAACAACGCGTAGAATCGGCAATTGATTATTTTGTGGTACACAATATCCGTCATTATGCCGACGGCAGAGCGTATGTGCTGGAAATCAACAATGAAATCAAACTCGGCGCCAATGCCGTCGCCATACTTGCGTTTGTCAAATACGCGCAGATGTTTCCTCAAAACGACCGCTCTTTGCGCCTGCTCGGTTTATGTGACAAGCTGGCTGCGGGCATGGTTGCCATGCAGGAAGAAAACGGCAGTTTTGTGCATATTTTAAATGGCGAAACGCTGGAAGTGATGGCGAAAACCCGCACCATTTATTACGATGGCGAAGCGGCATTCGGTTTGATGCGTTTGTATGGGGTTACTCAAGATCCGAGATGGCTGGCTTGCGTGGAAAAGGCATTTGATTTCTTCATTACCAATCACCATGAAAAAGCACACGATCATTGGCTGTCTTACTGTTCCAATGAATTGGTCCGTTACAAGCCGGAACGCCGTTATTTCCAATTTGCGGTTGATAACGTGAAAGGCTATCTCAATTTTATCCAGAACCGCTTGACTACGTTTCCCACCTTGTTGGAATTGTGTATGGCATTTCATAAAATGCTGCTGAAACTGGACGAATTCCCTGAATATCAAGATGTGCTCGATGATTTTGATGTGGCGGCGTTTTATACGGCGTTGCACACACGGGCAAATTATTTGCTCAATGGCTTTTTCTTCCCTGAAAATGCCATGCATTTTGCCAATCCGAATAACATTCTGCACGGTTTTTTTATCCGTCACCATGCTTTCCGTGTGCGCATTGATGATGTCGAACACTATTTATCAGGCTTTGTACATTATTATGAATTATTGAAAAACGGCCATTATCCAAACAGTTTGCAGCAACAAAAAAATAAAGAAAATGTGGCGTTTAACGTCATCAATGTCGAGGTGGCGACCAAAGGAAAATGGCACAAGAAAGCCCCGGAAAACTGGCAGCCGACGGGCTTGAGCATTTTTCCGAAAAGTTTCCAAAAGGGGCACATTGTTGTCGCCCGTGGTAAAAATATGGAAACCGGTTATCTGTCGTTTCCAGCGGTGAAATCCTTTGTGCTCAAAGGCGCATCAGCGATTGTGACCGATGATCCGGAAAGCTATGCTGATCTCGGTATACCGCTGTTGGTTGTCGGTAATGTCCGCCAAGCAACATTGGACTTGGCGCGTTTGGCACGTTCGGCTTATCGCGGTAAAACGTATGGCATCACGGGCAGTGCCGGTAAAACCACCACGGTTGCCATGCTCAGCCAAGCCTTGTCTGCAATCGGATCAAGCGCACAAACCCAAGGCAGTGCGAATTTGCCGATTGGCATTGCTTGGAATATGGCGTGCATGCCGCAAACGGCGGCGCATTGGGTGCTGGAAATGGCGATTGGCAATATGTCACTCAACAGCCAATTGGTGAAGCCGGACGTGGCCGTGATCACCAACATCGCAGCTGCCCACTTGGAATACCACAATGATTTGGATACGGTGGCGCTCAAAAAATCACGCATTTTCGAGGCGATGTCACCCAAAAGTTTGGCGGTGGTATGTCGGGACATCGCCCAGTTTGACTTAATCGCCGCTGCCACGCACCGTCAGCAACTCGTTATGATCAGCTATGGCGAACATCCGCAAGCAGATGTGCGTTTGCTAAGCTATCGACAAGGTCGCGCCAAGGTATCGGTATTCGGCGAGGAGATAGCGGTGACATTGCGTGCCCAAGGTAGACACTTTATGCTGAACGCCTTGGCAGTGATCGCCATTGCCCACCGGCAAGGTTTGGATCTTCCCCCAATTCTGACCGCACTTGAGCAGTTCCAAGCGGTGGAAGGGCGTGGCGATGTATTTGAAAGTGCTTATGCAGACCAAACGGTAACGGTGATTAACGAAGCCTACAACGCCAACCCGATTTCGATGAAAGCGGCGTTGCAGGCATTTGCAGATGATTCGGCTTTGCCCGAAAAGCGGGTGTTGGTGCTGGGCGATATGTTGGAACTGGGCGCGGAAAGCCGGCAACATCACTTGGAGTTGCTGAACGATGTGCTGCAAACTCAGGCAGGCACGGTGATTCTGTGCGGGGCAGAGATGCAGACACTATATCAAACGTTGAAACCGTTGAATCGCATACCGCACTTGCATTGGGTGGCGGACGCTGATGCAGTCATTAAACTGTTTGAAAATCAGATCCTTGCATTGCAGGATTCGGCTCGAATACTATTGAAATCGTCCCATGGCACTGGACTGCATCGGGTCGTGAATTATTTGCGTAAGCAAAAGTGAGCAATCGCATCATCATTATTATTTGGTTGAAAATGGCGTGTATATGACTCAATTGAAATACTGGCTAGCAATGATGTTGATTGCTTTTCCGATGGTTTTGCAGGCGGATAGCAGATTCGCTGCTTCATCGGCAGAGCAGCAATCTGCCGGTGTATGTATTGCGCTAAATACCAAACCCGCCGCTCCCTTAACCACTGTTGCAGCGGAAACCGCACCATTTCGCTATGTTGTGCAGGTTGGAAAGGGACAAACTGCGGCGGAAACACGGTTGGTCAGTGAAACCCAGTTGGAGGACATTCAGCGCCAACTGGCGGTTGCCGATGCTCTGTATCAGCAAGTGTTGGGCTTGTCCGCTCCCTTATCTATGCCGCGTTATGCCAAAGCGCATTATATCCAAGTGAGCATTCAGGCAAGCGAACGTCGATTTGGACTGGCATATGATGAAGTCACCACAACCCGTCAAGAAGGCAGTGCAGGCTGTCATATAAACATGCTGGTGAGCAATCAGGTGTATGCCAATCGTAACGGCACACCGGCGCATGAACTGTTCCACCTTTATCAAAACAGCTATATGATGTTCAAGCAAGCCTGGTTGAGCGAAGGCTTGGCTCGATGGTCAGAATCGTTATTGGCAACCGGTGTCGGAGTAGGGGCAGATGATCCTCTGCCGCAAAACCGCGAAGAACTTGAATCGGTGATGGCGCAAAGTTACCCAGCCGCCAAAATGTGGATCAGATTGTTCCGCCTGCTTGATGACCGAGGCGAATTTTCAGTGGCAGAGGATATCGCCAAGAAAATCTATACCGATAATAGCGTTATTGTAAAAGACAAACGGGCTTACGGCACGGCGTTTATCCGTCCCTTGTTTGAAGCCTTGGCGGCACAGAGCGCTGCAGTCAGCCGCCGACAAGGGTGGCAGGAATACGGCTGGGCGGAACGTGAGCAGAAAAATCCGGCGCATAACCGCGATATTTGGCTGGCGCTGAAACGGGCAATCCACAACTATCTTCTGCCAGAACAGCAAACGGTGGAGTTGAAACAGTTTTTGCAAATCGAGCTTCCTTGAGGGAGACGTTGCAATATTCAAAAATACCGAATGTTTCAGGCGGCATTATGATTACACCGCACTTTGTGTATTGCAAAGTGCGGTGTTTAATACAGAGTGCGGTTTTGATTTAATACGGCACTTCCAAACGGCCGCCGTCAAGGTATTGAATGCTGAGCGGCAGCACAATCGGTTTGAGATCCGAATTGGGGGAGAGGAAGAAAATCCGGTTATTGCGCGAAATCGAGTCAATCGGAAAGATGGAATCAACACTGCGAGTTTCATTTTGATCCATGCCGGAATTAAACACCACCTGAATTTCTTTATTAAAAATAATATGCCCTTGGTAGGCATAAATTGACAGCCAAGAGATGGAGTGCACCGGTCGGGCGGAATTGATTTTAATTCGGTAGCGTAATACTAATTCAGTGAGGTCTTGATTGGTGGTTAAAAAATATTCCGGTCCGAGTAATTCGACGCGTGATCTAAATTCATTTAACATCGGTGAATTGGGCAGAACGTAAGATTCGATGCTTCTTAATTGTCCTTCGGAGTCATCGGCGTGCATATCAATGAAAGTAGAACCTAAAATCAATAGGCTGGTTGCGATAAAAATCGAGCCGTATTTTAATGATAAATTCATTTTAACCTCACATAATGTAGAAAGCATAAATCAATCTACATTATGAAGTCAATTCCTGATTCAAACCGCACTTTATTGATCTTGATATTCAAGCATAAAAGCGCCGGCTTTTTCGACCATATTTTTTGATCCGACAAACAACGGGGTTCTTTGGTGCAATTCGGTCGGTTCAATATCCAAAATCCGTCGATAGCCGTCGCTGGCCAAGCCGCCGGCTTGTTCAGCCAAGAATGCCATTGGATTACCCTCGTATAACAAGCGCAATTTGCCTAACGGATAGTGGGTTGAGGTCGGGTAAATATAAATGCCGCCTTTCAGCAGGTTACGATGGAAGTCGGAAACCAGCGAGCCGATATAACGTGAAGTATAAGGACGCTTGGTGCTGTCATCTTCTTCCTGGCAATATTTCAGGTATTTTTTTACGCCCATCGGGAACTTGAGATAGTTGCCTTCGTTGATCGAATAACAGGTTCCGTTTTGTGGGATTTTGATATTTTCATGGGAGAGAATAAACACGCCCAATGATGGATCATATGTGAACCCGTTCACGCCGTGGCCGGTGGTGTAAACCAGCATGGTTGACGAACCGTAAACAATATAACCGGCGGCGACTTGCTTGTGACCGGGCTGTAAAAAATCCTCCAACGTAACCGCCGTGCCGATTGGTGACACCCGACGATAGATTGAGAAAATCGTGCCGACGGCAACGTTAACGTCAATATTGGAAGAACCGTCGAGCGGATCGGTTAAAATCACATATTTGGCATTGCGTCCCCGTTCGGTGTCGAACGCCACGAAGTTTTCTTCCTCTTCCGAGCCGAAACCGGCAACTTCATCGCGCGCAATCAGGGCGGCTTTCATTTTTTCATGGGCAAAGGCGTCCAGTTTCATCTGTGCCTCTCCCTGCACATTTTCTACGCCGGAGTTGCCGATGATGTCGTTGGTTAAGCCTGCCTTGTTAATATCGCGATGGATAATTTTGGCAACCAAACGGATCGAAGAAAGGATACCGCTCAATTCGCCTTTGGCATTGGGATAGTCTGCTTGTTTCTCAACAATAAATTCACCGAGTGTTTTCATTTGTCCCCCTGTAATTAAAAAAGAATCTTGTGATTTTTTGTTATATAATCAACGGATTTTATTATAGCAGTCATTCGATCCGGTGCTGAGATTCCCTCAAAATCTGTGATCTTAGGCACATTTTAATTTGAAAAAGAGCGGTTAAACGATGATAAAACAGCAACATATTCATATCTTAGGCATTTGCGGCACGTTTATGGGCGGCTTAGCGATTATTGCCCGACAAATGGGCTATAAGGTTACCGGCTCGGATATCAATGTTTATCCGCCGATGAGCACTTTTCTGCAAAAGAGCGGTATCGAGATTATTCCGCATTACGATCCGTCGCAACTGACACCACAGCCGGATATGGTGATTGTCGGCAATGCAATGAAACGCGGCAATCCGTGTGTGGAATATGTGTTGGATCACGCGATTCCTTATACCTCTGGGCCGCAATGGCTGCATGATAATCTGTTACGCAGCCGTAAGGTATTGGCGGTGTCCGGCACTCACGGCAAAACCACGACCAGCAGTATTCTCGCTTGGATTTTGGCAGACAACGGCTTGAATTCCGGTTTTTTAATCGGCGGGGTCACCGGTAATTTCGCCACTTCAGCGCGATTAGGTGAAGGCCCGTATTTTGTGATCGAAGCTGATGAGTACGATACGGCGTTTTTCGACAAACGTTCCAAATTTGTCCATTACAACCCGAACACCTTGATTATTAACAATATCGGCTTTGATCATGCGGATATTTTTGACGATTTGGCGGCGATTCAGCGCCAGTTCCATCACATGATTCGTATCATTCCGCAATCGGGTTTGGTGCTGTCGGTGAAAGACGACGCCAGTGTGAAACACACCTTAGAGATGGGGTGTTGGAGCGAACAGCAATATTTGGGCAGTGGGGAAGAGTGGTTTGCCGAAAAAATCGCACAAGACAGCAGCCATTTTGCGGTTTACCATCACCAACAAAAAATAGCGGAAGTGACATGGGACGTGTTCGGCGAACATAATATGCACAACGCTTTAATGGCGATTGCCGCCGCTTACCGTGCCGGTGTGCCGATTGAAAAAGCCTGCGCATCGTTGAAAGGATTTATCAACACCAACCGTCGTTTGGAAGTCAAAGGCACGGCAAAAGGAATTACCGTCTATGATGACTTCGCCCACCATCCGGCAGAGATCGCCGCAACGATTGGCGCACTGCGTGATCGTGTCGGCGGCGCAAAACGTATTTTGGCCGTGTTGGAGCCTCGTTCCAATACCATGAAAATGGGACTGCATAAAAATGAATTGGCGGCATCGCTGGTGAAATCGGATTATGTTTTTTTGTTACAGCCGGATAATATTCCGTGGGAAGTGGCGGAAATTGCCGAAAAATCGACCGTGCCGGCAAAGTGGAGCGGAAATATCGATCTGCTAATCGAATTAATTGCCGCCGAGGCGCAAGCCGATGACCATATTTTAATTATGAGTAACGGCAGCTTTGATGGCATTCATCAAAAATTATTAGATAAGTTATCTGATTAATAATAAGAAAATAACGCAATAATGTGATGTTTTTCACATTATTGCATTAAAAGTGCGGTATTTTTATTGTTACTTAAAATAAAACGTGTAATTTCTGATTTATATTGGTACTATGCGAATCGCTCGCTGAGCAAGCTTTACCATGTCATGAAAATCAAATCTGGTTTGGTTGTAGTGTTGTAAGGTAAGATTTTTTCAATTATTAATTTAGGATGTAGTAATGTCTCAAGCAAAAGGAACCGTTAAATGGTTCAATGAAACTAAAGGTTTTGGTTTTTTACAAGTTGAAGGCGGAGAAGATGTATTTGTACATTTTTCTGCAATCCAAAGCGAAGGGTTTCGTACATTAAAAGAAGGCCAATCGGTGCTTTTCAATATTGTTGATGATCAACGTGGTAAAAAAGCTGAAAACGTAACAGTTGTTGCTTAATTGAGCTAAATTATCGAATTTTAAAAGCGGTCTATTGTATAAATAGACGGCTTTTTTTATTGCTTGAAATACAGATGAACGGATATCTAAAGTGCGGTTGACCGCACTTTGGTTATTTTGGGGTTAAATTAATGTAACGGTTTTTCCGTAACGGTCAGCATTTCACATTCCCAACCGTTATATTCGCCGTGGTAGTTCTCCGCCTGCTGTTCGAACTCTTCCACCAAATTGAAAATGGCTTCGTCATCTAATCCGGCTTCATGCTGCAAAGTGACCAGATAAAATGCCTCGCCGTCATATTGTACCGGCCGTTCGGTATATTTGATGTCAAATAGGGATTGCTGGGCGTAATAATCAATAAAATCATTCATCAATTCCCAATTTTCAAACTGGAATTTATGCGTAATTTGGTGCGGCTGGGAAAGATCTTCACCCTCGTGTTGCAACAATGCCAGTGTTTCGGCGGTGGCGTTGAGTTTCATTTCTAACGGTGATGGCAGCAGAAAATCATAATAAAGATCGCAGTTGGGATCGTTTTGGCTGACGATATTGCCCACATAAGGCAAATTCATCTGCTGCAAAACTGCATGAAAGTGGGCACTGTCTTTGGTATAAAAATACAGCGTGACCTGATCTTGGGAAATAATGTAACCGGTAAACAGGCTTTCACCGATAGCCATCAAGGGTAACAGCGTTTGTGAAAAACGGTCAATTTGGGCTTGTTGCGTTGCGGCGGCAGCCGTATCGAACGGCAACGGAAAAGGAATCGAAAAATGGACGACGTACGGGTGCAAATTTGCATCCAGTTTTTCGGCGATCTCCAGATTGACCGTGATAATCGCTTCTTGATCTTTTAGCGAAGTGCGGTAGGTTTGCCAATTGTTTTTTGCGTCCATCATTTCCCCATGCTAGTTAAATAAAGCCCAAACCGGTGCATGATCAGACGGTTTTTCCATTGCTCTGATCTCCAGATCGATTCCCGTTTCAATGCAGCGCTGCGAAAGTGCGGTATTGGCGAGAATCAAGTCAATACGCAAGCCGCGATTGTCATCGAACCCTTTGGAGCGGTAATCAAACCATGAATATTTGTCATCGGCTTGCGGGTGTTTGTCGCGGAAAGTATCGACCAATCCAAAGCCCAGCAGGCGTTGTAGCCATTCGCGTTCTTCCGGCAGGAAAGAGCATTTGCCGCTGCGCAACCAACGCTTGCGGTTTTCCTCGCCAATGCCGATATCCAAATCTGTCGGGCTGATATTCATATCGCCCATAATAATCACTTGGTTGTCGCTTGGCAGGTGATTTTCCAGATAGTCTTGCAAATCGGCATAAAATTTTTCTTTTGCCGGAAATTTGGTTGCATGATTGCGGCTTTCACCCTGTGGGAAATAGCCGTTAATTACGGTCAACGTGCCGTAATCGGTAGCTAAATCCGCCATAATAATCCGTTTTTGTGCTTCGGCATCATCACTGGGAAAACCGCGCCGCACCGCTAACGGTTGCTGTTTGCACAGCAGGGCGACGCCGTAGTGACCTTTTTGCCCGTGGTGAAAAACGTGATAGCCCAAATTTTCCACTAAATGATGAGGGAAATCTTCATCGGCTACTTTGATCTCCTGTAGCCCGATAATATCCGGCCGGTGCTTGGCGACAATCGCTTCTAACTGCGCCGGTCTGGCTCTTAATCCATTGATGTTAAATGATAAAAATTTCATAAAAACTCATTAATGTTATTTAAAGATAAACAGATCTTCGAATTCTAACAGAAATTGCCGGTGCTGTCTGTGATGGCGCTTGTTTTTGATAAGTAAATTTATATTTAATCATTTCTTTTATTTTGTTAAAATAACGCCAATTTTTTATAACAAAAGGTTGAAATATGTTCAAAAAAAGCAAGCTGAACAACGGATGGGGCTTTTCGTTTATCGCAAGTCTGCTTTGTTCAACAACGGTTTGGGCGACACAGGTAGCTACTGAGCAAGCGGCTAGCGAGCAAGTGGTTCAGCAAGCGCAAAGTGCGGTAATGCAGACCGAAAAAATGCAATCGGAGAATCAGTCGCCACAGACGGCCGGCGTGCAACAGGTTGCCGCAGAAGCAGTGCAGGCAGTTGAAGCGTTGCAAGCGGAAACCAATATTGCCACGAGTACCGAAGCTGCGCCGACAACAGCAAGTGCGGTGAATGCAGAAAGTGCGGTGAGTGCAGAAGAAACGGCGGCAAAAGAAGCCGAACAAGCCGCCAAACTATTGGCACAACAAAAGCTGAAAGCGCTGTTGGGCGGTACGCCGGTTCAGTTTGAAGCAGCTTTGGCGGATTTGTATGCCGATACGCAATTTACACCGATTTGGACGGATAAAAACGCTGAAAAGGCCTTTTTGCAGCAGTATGTCGTGTGGGTGTTAAGCGGCGTTTCCGGTTTTGCAGCGGAAGAATTGGCGGCGATCAGCCGCACTGACAATGCAATGACACGCGATATTTTACTCAGCGATGCGTTTCTTAACTATCTTTATTATCAAGAGAATTTGAAAAAATCTTCGACCAAATGGTTGTACGGCAACAGCGGGTATAAGGTAGCATTACCAAGTCAGGCACGCTTGGACGGTTTCAAACAGGCAATTGCCGATGGTCAGCTTTCAGCTTTGATTCAAAAATTGGCTTCAGGCAACAAACGCTATCAACAGACAGTGCAAAAAGTGTTGGCGTCACTGCCGGACAGTATCGGCAGCGCAGTGACCGTCAGCGAAACGCTGAAACCGGGTATGCAGTCGGCCGATGTCAAGAATTTGGCAACGATTTTAAAAGGCAAAGGCTTGTTAAGTGCGGCGTATAACAGCGATGTTTACGATAATGAACTGCTTGTGGCGGTGAAACAGTTCCAAAGCCAAAACGGATTAACCGCTGACGGGATTGTCGGCGCCGGTACGCGCAATGTATTGAACCAAAATTTGAGCAACAACCTATACAAATTGTCGATCAATGCACAGCGCTTGAGCCTGTTGCCAAATGAAACCAACGGTATTTTTGTCAATATTCCGACCTATCAACTGCATTATTACCGTGACGGCAAGCAGGTGTTACATTCGAAAGTGATCGTCGGCAAAAAAGATCGCCAGACACCGGTGATGTCGAGCCGTTTGAGCAATGTCGTGATCAACCCGCCTTGGAATGCGCCGGTACGCAATATCAATCAGGATATTATTCCGAAAGTGCGCCAAGATCCGAGCTATATTTATCGCAAAGGTTATACCATTATTGACGGTAAGGGCAGAACGATTGACCCTTATACGATTGACTGGGAAAACATGACCGCCAAAAACTTCCCGTATCGTTTACGTCAGGCACCGGGCGGTGACAGTGCATTAGGCAGTTATAAATTTAACATGCCGAGCAGCGACGCGATTTATCTGCATGACACCCCGTCGAAAGGCCTGTTTGCCCGCAATGACCGCGCTTTGAGCTCCGGTTGCGTGCGCGTACACAAGTCAGATGAATTGGCGAGCCTGTTGTTAGGTGAAAACGGCTGGAGTAATGAGCGTAAAAATCAGGTGCTTGCCAGCAAGAAAACCACCTCGGCCAACTTGAGCAAACGTGATGATGTGTTCCTATATTATGTCACCGCCTGGGTGGAGAACGGCAAAATTCAGACTGCGCCGGATATTTACGGTCACGACAGAAAATTGGCAAAAACCAATGTGAATTGGAAAGCGGTCAAAGCAATGTTGCACTAAAGCAATATTGCACTTAGGACAGTGAATAAGCACTGCTAAACAGCCAAATTGTGCTATAGTTCTAAAAATTATAAAAAAGCTATTGATTAATAGCTTTTTTTATGTTTTTCTAGGGCATTCTTTGGCAAAAAATGAACTTTTGGGTTTATTTTTAGTCAAATCAACGGTTCGACTACTTTTAAACAATTTATTTAGCAGAATACAACAGACTATGACGGAAATTAATCAACAGCGCCGCAGATGGCTGGCACTGGGAGGCATGGTGCTTGGTGCGGCATTATTGCCGACCGATGTGTTGGCAGCGGTGTCCACCCCTAAGCCAAGAGTGCTCACCTTTAGAAACATTAATACCGGCGAACGGTTAACCTCCCAACTTAAAAACGGCAAAATCGCTAACAGCTTGGATTTAAAAAAATTGGATCGCCTGCTGCGTGATCGCCGCACCCAACAAGTTCATCGTATCGAACCGCAACTTTTCAGTAAACTGTATCAGATTCAGGGTAATTTAGGACTTCGCAACACCGAAATCCAAATTATCTGTGGCTATCGCGCGCCGGCAACCAATGCCGCCATGAGTGCACGCAGTCGCGGGGTGGCGAAAAACAGTTACCATACGCGCGGACAGGCGATTGATTTCCGCATTGACGGCGTGTCTCTGGCAAAAGTACGCAAAGCGGCGGCAAATTTGAAAAACGGCGGAGTCGGTTATTATCCGCGCAGTAATTTTGTGCATATCGATACCGGCCCGAACCGCACTTGGAGCGGCAGTTAATCGCTGTTGATGGTATAGAGGGTAACGATGAACGTTGAGATTATTCCGGTCACAGCATTTCAGCAAAATTGTTCGATTGTTTGGGACGAGCAAAAAACGGCGGCGATTATCGATCCGGGCGGCGAAGCGGAAAAGTTGATTGCTTTTATTGAAGAACATCAATTAAATTTGCAAAAAATTCTGCTGACGCACGGGCATTTGGATCATGTCGGCGCCGCCGATAAGTTGAAAAAACATTTTCAGGTCGAGATTTACGGACCGCACTTTGCCGATAAATTCCTGTTTGATTCTTTACCTGAGCAATCACGGCGTTTTGGCTTATTTGAAGCTGAGGTATTTTATCCTGATCACTGGTTAAACAAGGAAGGCGAAACGGTCAGCGTCGGTGAAATAAAGTTTGAAATTCTGCATTTACCGGGCCACACGCCCGGGCATATCGGCTTTATCGAACGGCAAAAAAATGTTGCATTCAGTGGCGATGTGCTGTTTTATAACAGCGTTGGCCGCACTGATTTTCCGCGCGGCGATCATCAGCAATTATTATCCTCGATCCGAGAAAAACTGTTTAAATTAAACGATGATATGATCATCATCGCAGGGCACGGATCCGCCACCAAAATCGGTATCGAAAAACAGAGCAATCCTTTTTTGAAGAGTTTTAGGGTACAATCGTAAGAAATCTGCCAAGTATTGCTAAGGAGGAACGGTAATGAGCATTACATATAATACGGATTATTACGGCTGGATAAAAGAGCAGACAAAATTATTAAAAGCAGGGGCGCTCGATCGGTTGGATATCGAAAATTTAACAGAGGAGATGGAAAGTATGGGGCGCAAAGAGCTGTCGGAGCTGCGTAACCGCTTACGGATTTTGATTGCACATCTGCTGAAATGGAAATATCAACCAAGCTACAGGGGGCAAAGTTGGTCAAGAACCATCGTTGAGCAAAGATTTTGTATCGAAGACCTTATTGAAGATTCTCCGTCATTGAAACATGAAATAAGTGTTGAGGGGTTCATTGATAAAGTATGGAAAAAAGCGGTTGATCTTGCGGCACGGGAAACCGGTTTAACCGCACCGACATTTCCGAAAACAGCCATCTGGACATTAGAAGAAATTTTGGATCCGGATTTTCTGCCGTAATATTTCATCTGAACGATTGGATAAAGTCACCGCTTGCGGTGACTTTTTTGTGGCTTAATACAACGACGGATCGTCTTCATTCGGTCGGGTTTTAAAGCGGCGATGCAGCCACATATATTGATCAACACCTCTTAAGATCTCTTTTTCAACTAATTGATTCATTTGTGCGGCAATTTCGGTTTTATCCGGTACGCTCGGGAATATCACCGGTTCGGAAATCGACACATGATAGCCGGAGCCGTCATTGTTGCGTAACGGCGCAAACGGTACAATCTTGGCTTTTGGCGATGACTTCAATAAATAGTAGGAGCCGGTGGTTGTGGCGGCGTCAGGTACGGCAAAGAAAGGGACGAAAACCGCATTTTTGCGTCCGTAATCGTGATCCGGCGCATACCAAATCGTATCTCCCTCACGCAGGGCTTTGATCATGCCGCGCAGATCTTTGCGGTCGAGCAAGTTTTTATTGGAGCGGATTCGCCCGCGAAACTGCACCCAATCAAACGCCGGATTATCGTTCGGACGATAAATCCCTACTCCCGGATGATCAAGCCCAATGATCCGAGCGCCCAATTCTAAAGTTAAAAAATGGATTCCGACCAAAATAATGCCGTGTTCATGGTTGTTTTTCAGCTGTTCGATGCCGCTGACGGAACACCATTTTTTTATCCGTTTATCCGACCAAAACCACGCCATACCGGTTTCGATAATCCCCATGCCCACCGAGCGTAAGTTCCGCTGCAAAATGGCTTCGCGCTCCTGTTCGCTTTTTTGCGGAAAGCAAAGGGCTAAATTGCGGCGGGCTATTTCGGCGCGTTTTTTGCCGATACTTAATTTCGAAAAAAGCCAGCCTAATCCGGTGCCGATTTTGAGCAATACGGGGTAGGGCAGCAGCAGAAACAGTCGAAAAAAAGCCAATCCGAACCAGAAAAGCCAATATTTCGGGTGTAAGAAAGCAGCCTTAAAGTGCGGTATTTGTGATCCTTGTGCCATTCACTTTTCCTGTATTATTCAATCTAATCTTATGTGGCTATAGTTTAACGGAAAAAAGCATAAATAAACATTTTTATGCTAAAATCGGAAAAATTTTATCAGGAGCAGATGATGACACAATATTCAACGCAATTTAAACAAGCGAATGTTTTGGTGCTGGGCGATGTGATGCTGGACCGTTATTGGTTTGGCGCAACCAACCGTATTTCCCCCGAAGCGCCGGTGCCGGTGGTGCGGGTGCAAAATAACGAAGAAAGAGCGGGCGGGGCGGCCAACGTTGCCATGAATATCGCCAGTTTGAATGTGGCGGTTAAATTATTGGGCTTGATCGGGCAGGACGAAGCTGGGATTTCATTGGAAAAAATGTTGCAACAACAACGGATTACCTGTGATTTTGTCGCATTGAATACGCACCCGACCATTACCAAACTGCGGATTTTATCCCGCCACCAGCAATTGTTGCGTTTGGATTTTGAAGAAAATTTCCATGATGTCGAAAGTGCGGTTTTATTGCAAAAATTACAAGCTTCCATTGCGCAGAGCGGCGCTTTGGTGCTGTCGGATTATGGCAAAGGCACGCTAAATGACGTGCAGCAGATGATTAAACTGGCACGGGCGGCGAATGTGCCGGTGTTGATTGATCCGAAAGGCACGGATTTCGAACGTTATCGCGGTGCGACGTTGCTCACGCCGAATTTGTCCGAATTTGAAGCGGTGGTCGGCTATTGTGCTGATGATCAGGCGATTTTCGAGAAAGGCTTGCAGCTGATTGCGCAATATGAATTGGAAGCGCTGTTAGTGACCCGTTCCGAAAAAGGCATGACCTTGTTGCGCCCGAACGCCGAGCCGTTTCATTTGCCGACGGAAGCAAAAGAGGTGTTCGATGTCACCGGTGCCGGTGATACCGTGATCAGCGTGCTGGCAACCGCAATTGCCGACGGTCGCAGTCTGGAAGAAGCCTGCTATTTGGCAAACGTGGCCGCCGGAATTGTGGTCGGAAAATTGGGAACCTCGACGGTGACACCGGTTGAACTGGAAAATGCGATTCACCACCGTGATGAGATCGGCTTCGGTATCATGGACGAATTGCGCTTGAAAACGATTGTTGCCGAAGCCAAAGCGCGCGGTGAAAAAATTGTGATGACCAACGGCTGTTTCGATATTTTACATCCGGGGCATGTTTCGTATTTGGAAAATGCGCGTAAATTGGGCGATCGCCTGATTGTGGCGGTCAATTCCGATCAATCGGTGAAACGCTTGAAAGGCGAAAGCCGCCCGATTAATCCATTGATCGCGCGCATGGCGGTGCTGGCAGGGTTGTCGTCGGTGGATTGGGTGGTGGAATTTAAAGAAGATACGCCGCAGCGTTTAATCGGTGAAATCTTGCCTGATCTGCTGGTTAAGGGCGGCGATTATAAAGCCGAAGAGATCGCCGGCAGTCAGGAAGTGTGGGCGAATGGTGGCGAAGTGCGGGTTCTGAATTTTGAAAACGGCTATTCCACCAGCAGTGTGGTGAAAAAAATTCAGCAGTTGGGCTAAGTTATTTAGAGAAGTTATTTAGAGAAGTTATTTAGCGATTGGTCGGGCGCAAATGCCTGACCAAATTTTAATGCGCCTGCTATTTTTTAACGCATTGTCCGTTATTTGTCGGCAGGCGTTGGATTATAAGGATAACGCAAAATGACCCGATTATAAAAACTGCCGTTGATTTGGGTTTTATTCAGATGGAAACGGCGGTAGACGGAGAAAAGCACCATATTCGGTTTTTGCGGATGATGCCAAAATGTATCCAGCTCGTCCTGATAGGTCAGCCCCGGCACATCATAGTGGGCGCGCCCTAATGTAATGACCGGCATCTCATGCAGCAATGCAGAAATACCGCTGGTGCTGTTTAGCGTTACCATGCCTTTGCCATAGCGCAAAAATACCGGCATCGGTACATCATGAATATAATACAACCGCCCTTTTAGTGCCGGATAGCGTATTTGATATTCATTCAACACATGTTGATAATCAATAAAGCCGCGATCCATCGGATGATGTTTCACAATCAAGGTTAAATCGGCAGGCGCTGATTTAGCGAAAGAATCCAGCACGGTTCTTAAAAAATGTTCCACGCTGTCGTAATCGCTATGCACTCGGATTTGGCTGTCATCATAAACCTGTAGCGGCAAAATATAGAAATTACCGAATTGTCCCCGTTCCACTTTTTTGGCAAAAGAGCGGTCACGCAACGCATAATTAAACCGTTTAATACCGGAAACAATCCAAAGTTTAATATAATACAGCACATTTAAAATACGGTGGTGGCAATAGTTGGGATATTGCCGACGTTTGCGGTAGGCTTGCCAATAATAGGTGATGGCCAGTTTTGCCAGTGGAATAAAACCTTGCGCCACTTTTTGCGGCGCCGGCGGTTCAACCGCTTGCGGGCAGAGATTCAGAAAAAAATCACTTTGGCGTGGAATGGTGGAAAACGCATTGACTCCATTTTTTTCCAGCGTGATATAATCCGGGCGGAAATAACCTTCTTCAAATGCCCAAAAAGCAATATTTAATGTACTACAGACCGTTTTTGCTATTTTATGATAATGACGATTATCACCAAAACAGACCAGAGCGTTAATTTGTCGCTCACGGCAAAATTCGGTTAAATAATCGGAGAATTGTTCTAATGTATTGCGATAGGCAAACGTATTTTTGTCGGAGTTGGGATAAAAATATTCATCGCCGGCATTAAAGTTTATTTTATACACAATTTTGCCGTGTGACTCCAACCATTGGGAGAAGTCAGAGAAAAAATGCCCAATCGGCCCTTGAAGTAACAAAATGCGATTAGCGGATGTGATTAAATCATCTAAGTTATGACTAAGCATAGAACCCCAACATAATGATTGTTCAAATCATCTTACCAAAACTAAAATAAAAAAGAAATTTGACGGCTTATTTTAAAGACAGATAAAGATGTTTTAATTTCGTTAGCTGTTTTTTTATCCAATGGCGCTGTAATCCATTGTCTTTGGCTTGCATTTTCTGTTGCTGCAATATTGCAATTGCCGTTTGGGCGTTAATCATTTGTCGGCTTTGCGGATCGACATATTGCGGATAATAAACTAACACCGCCGCAATCAATTGCGCCAAATTTAAGTTTCGCTGCCGTCTTGTCAGTGGTAGATGATCCACGGTCAATCCCCAGTTAGAATAAAACGGCAGCCCGTAACAATGTACGATTTTGTTGCGTAATAACGCTTCAAATCCGGCTAACGAGGTCATGGTATGTACTTCGTCAACCTGTTGAATACAATTTAAAATATTAATATTTTCGATGATATCATCAGCATATTTTAGTGCAATATGCGGTTCAATCGCCCCGATACGATTGCCGCTCAACACATCAGGGTGCGGCTTGTACAAAATATAAGCGTCAGGATTGTTCGACCTCACTTTTTGCAATAACGCAAGATTGGTTTTGATTTGCGGCGAACCGAAGCGGATTGATGCGTCGTCCTCAACTTGCCCCGGCACTAAAATGGTTTTTTTATGTTGCACATTCAGGTTAAATTCCGCATGGCCGACATTATATTTACCGATATTGGCAAGGATTAGGTGCTGTTTTAATTGCGCTGCGGTTTGTAAATCCTGTTCGGAAAATAGTTGGTGTTGTAAAATCGCTTCCAAGCGCGACGGCGTTTGCGCATTGAAATAAATGCCCAAATCATCAATCACCAACGACAGAGGCGCAACTAAATTCGAGCCCAAACCGACCGAACGGATAAAGCCGTCCTCCATGCGCAAAAGCGGAAGCTGCTGTTGTTCGGCATAAGCGAGCAGTTCGGGGTTGCCTTGGCTCCAGATTAACAGCCGGCTGTCTTTTTTCAGGGTTATCTTGCGCAGTTTATCCAGCGAAGACACGAAATGCAATTGACAGCTTGGAAAGCGGAAAAAAGGCTTGATGACCGCTCTTTTCCATAACGACATGCCGATGCAATAAAGATTGCCGCGCAAGCGCTGGTTCAATAATTTGGCTTGGTGAAGATAGTCAATCACGTCAAAAATTGTCCCGACTTCACCGTTATTCGGATTAATATAACGGCTGTATTGCAGGTAAGCGGCGGCAAATAACTGCAACAAAGTGCGGTCGGCGCGACGTTGTTGGCGGCGCAATGCGTGAATATTTTGGTGCCGATCATCGCTCAGCCCCCAACCGGCAAACCAAGGCACACCAAAGGTGACTACCGTTTTGCCGACCAGTAACGCTTCGAATCCCATTTGTGAAGTGACGCAATAGACTTTGTCCACCTGTTGCAGCAACGAGAGCGGATTAATATCTTCAGCCAGCAGACGGACATGTTCAAAATCCGTTGAAAGTGCGGTCAGATAGCCTCTCTTTTTGCCGCTAATCACATCGGGGTGCGTTTTCACCCAAATATCGGCATTCGGGTTTTCGGCAACCGCACTTTGCAGCATAATTTGGAAGCTGGATTCATCGGCTTGCCCGTATTTCACCGCCATATCGCCAAAGGTCTGATCAACCACCAGCACCACTTTTCGTGCGGAGTTTTTTTCAGCAACAAAATCCGGCGCATGGTTATACTTGGAAAGCTGATAACGACAAATCAGCCCAAGTGCGGTTTCCGCCTGTGCCAGCAAATCCTTATCAAGATCAGCGTCTAAAATCAGCTGCTCCAAGCGAGAGGGCTTTTCGGTGGCATAATAAATACCGAGATCGTCATATACCAGCGAAAACGGCGGATAGCCCTCTACGCCCAAACCTAACGAGCGCAAAAAACCGTCTTCCAGCGCAATATAGGGAAGATTATTCTTTTCGGCATAATGACGTGCTTTTTTAGTTGAAGGACGCAAGCCCCAACCGATCACCTGTTGTACAGGGGAGGAAGAGTAGAATCGTTTAGCTTGGATTTCAATATCAGGCAGAAATGAATTCAAGTGTGGTATGGCTAAAATACCGTGAGAAAAAATAAGAGATTTTTTTTTCATAAATAACAAAAAACCGGTCGTAAACCGGTCTTATAATTAACCAAAATTAGCTAAATGATAAAGAATTAGCTAACTAAAAGCAATGTTATTTAATATCCAACGCCGGAAACGATTTCACCACCTCATCTACGGCTTTTACACGGACTAAGAAATCTTCCAATAAACTCAATGGCAATGCACTTGGGCCATCGCATTTGGCTTGATCCGGATTCGGGTGCGACTCCAGAAACAGCCCCGCCAAACCGGTTGCCATACCGGCTAATGCCAAATCCAATACCTGATTACGACGACCGCCAGAAGCGGCAGCACCGGCTTCACGTTGTTGCAAGGAATGGGTAACATCGAAAATCACCGGCATATTACCGCTGACTTTTTTCATAATGCCGAAACCGAGCATATCGACCACCAAATTATCATAGCCGAAGTTGACACCGCGTTCACAAAGAATGAGCTGATCGTTACCGGCTTCTTTAAATTTTTCCACGATATTGCCCATTTGATGCGGACTTAAAAATTGCGGTTTTTTGATATTGATGACCCGTCCGGTTTTTGCCATCGCATGCACCAAATCGGTTTGACGCGCCAAAAATGCCGGCAACTGAATCACATCTACCACTTCGGCAACCGGTTCTGCCTGCCACGGTTCGTGTACGTCGGTGATCACCGGCACTCCGAATTCCTTTTTCACCTGTGCAAAAATTTTCATGCCTTCTTCCAAACCTACGCCACGATAAGAGTGAATCGAAGAGCGGTTGGCTTTATCAAAAGAGGCTTTAAACACAAACGGAATGTTCAGTTTTGTGGTAACGGTAACATATTGTTCACAGGCTTTCAGTGTGGAATCAAGATCTTCTAGGACGTTGATTCCGCCGAAAAGGGTGAAGGGGGCGGTGTTGGAGATGGTCAGGGTGTTAAGTTTTAGCATGGCTAAAGTCCTTGTTTATTTGCAGCCAATAAATCTTCATAAGTATCTATATCAATCGAACGTTCTTCGGGCATCAGGTAGGTTCCTATTGGTTCAATAAAAAATCTCTGGTGCTGAATTAAATCTTCAATCCTATTAACATAAATAGCACCATTATGTTTAACGACTTTAGGTAGAGATTGACGAGGATATTCTAAATATTTGGCATTAGAAATCGGAGTATAGCTTACTCCGTCCCAAATTAGCATCTTATATGGATGCTCTTCCATATGCTTAACAGAAACCACACACCCAAGACCTCTTTGGTTTTTTTGGTGCATATTGACAGCTGACATGATATCTTCTGACGTTCTAAAAGGGCTAGTAGGCTGTAGCATAACGGATAGGCCCGAAGAAATATTTTTTGAAGCGAATACATGCAATAAAGCATCTATGGATTTTGCTTTGTCTGTTGCCAAATACTCAGGCCTCATCACTATATCTGCGCTATATTTAGCAGCTTCTTTAGCGATAGTTTGTCCATCTGTCGAAACAATAATTTTGTCAAAAAAATTACAGTCTTGAGCAGACATAATTGCTCTTCCTATGAGAGAAATACCGTTAACTAGTTGTAAGTTTTTATTAGGAATGCCTTTGGAGCCGGCTCTGGCTAGAATCACTGCTATTTTTTGCATAAATACTAATCCTGATAAAGGTTTTTGTTAGCTATTATAGAGTAAATGTTCATTGAGTATCAAATTCATTCTGATGATAATCAGGGCAACCGCGCACTTTGTCTAATAATCAACCAACAACACCAAACATCAGCTCTGACCTGAATTCATCTGACCAACCCGCTGCTTTCAGCTTCATCCGCATA
>NZ_FWWV01000045.1 GCF_900176075.1 Pasteurella testudinis DSM 23072 | reverse complement strand
TTATGACAACACAAGCCGCTAATTTAAAAAACATCATCGGGAGCGAACCAAATTATCAAGCACCGCAAAACCAATTAAGCGTAAACATAGATCCGGCAATGGCTAAGGCGGTAAAGGAATTATTTGAAAGTTTATGCGCTGCATTCCCCGCATGGAAGCAGGCTTTCCCGAACGCTGACATGTACCGAGCAGCACGCAAGTTATGGCTTGAAACGCTATTAAGTGAGCGTGTTTCAGTGCAGCAAATTCAGCGTGGCTTGAGCTTTGCTAAAAAATCAAATAGCCCGTTTTTCCCCAGTGTCGGGCAGTTTATCGAGTGGTGCAACAGCGGTAATCCATTTGAGAATTTGGGCTTACCGACGGCAGAAGAATTGATGACGCGCTATCACCAATACAGCGCTAGTGATTGCGATACACCGGAAGAATTTGAGTGGCAAAGTGCGGTCGAGTATCACTTGGTTTTACAGCTTAAAACGGCGATTTATCAACGCAATTTGAGCGATGAAAAAGCGTTAATTCGGGCAAAAACCCTAATCGGCGATATGGCGAAATACTTAGCCGGTGGCGGCACTGTGGCCGAGCCTAAAACGCCGAAATTGACTGAAACCGTGAGCCGTCAAGTTTCACAAACCGAAAAACTAGATCGTCTTGCCAGAATGCGGGCAATGTTAAAAAGAGGAGCAATTGCACAATGAGTTTTGATAAAAACACTTATCCAACGCCGCAACCGATTTTTGATGTACTTGACGCTGAGTTTAATTTTACTTGTGACGGTTGCGCAAACGAAGAAAACACCAAAGTACCGAGCTATTTTTTGACTGAGAAACAGGATTTTTTGAGTTACCCGTTGCATGGTGAGCGGGTGTGGATTAATCCGCCGTTTAGTGATCCGCTGAAGTTTGTTAATCGTGCGATTGAGCTATTCGAAAAGCATGATTGCTTGGTGGTGATGTTGCTGCCGGTGGACATCAGCACAACTTGGTTTAGCCGTATTTCTCAAAAAGCAACTGAGATGCGCTTTATCGTTGGTGGGCGCGTGAAGTTTAAAAGCCCAGATACTGGATTGTGGACTGATGTGTGTCGCGGTAATCACATTGCGATTTTCAACCCCAAACATCGTAATTGGGGGCAGGTAACGCGGTATATCCACATTGATGAATTTGAGGGATTGGAATGGCGAGCAAAAAGCAGCGCAAAACTGAAATTCTTGCGGTGAAATATGCCAACGGCGCAATCGTTTGTGAGACCGAATTTGATAAGCAGAAGTTAGGCGGTTTGCCGGTGGGAAGTGCGGTGCGGATTATTCCGTTATCGCACAACCGCAACTACAAGCATCACAAAAAACTGTTCTCGTTGCTAGAAATTGGATTTGAGTATTGGCAGCCGACTTTTCCGGTAATTACCGAGAGCGAAAAGTGGCTAGGCTACGGCATTATCGATGATTTATGTCAGGCGATGAATGCGAGCGACACCACGCGTAGCAACTTGAAGCAGTTCGCAGAAGTGCGGATCAATAAATTGAAAACGGAGCGTGAAAACCGACTTGATTACGAGGGCATGAAAACACTTGAGGGTTACTTAAACCATGTGATGTTGAAAGGCGGTTTTTACGATATTAAGCCGGTGGCAAGCGGTGGCACAGTCAAAGAGCGGTGGTCGATTGCCTTTGACAATATGCCGCAGGAGACCTTTAACGAGGTGTACAAGGGCGTTTACGGTGTGATTTGGAATGAAACGCTTTGTAACGTGTACGAAAGCGAGCAGGCATTGGATAACAAGATTAGCCAATTACTGGGATTTTGGGGGTGATCGTGGAAACGGTTTTTAGTGTTGTTTTCTTGGCCGTTGCATTTCTAGGATTTCCTATTTTACTGCTGTGGTGGTGGATCAGAGTGCATGAGATTTACGGAGTTTATGTGGCTAGATCACAAGAAAGAAATGAAAATTTTAGAATTGGCAGAAGAATGGGTGAAACAGGAAGATGATTGAGAACCTAATCTTAATTTTAATCCTGTTTATTATTGTACCGATGATAAGTGCGGTCATTGTGTTTGTTATTGGGGCAATGATTGACAGTGCATTCGGCGAGAGCGGGGGCAATCATTATGACGAATAAACTCAAATGCCCGAAGTGCGGCGGCGAGGTGTTGGATTTGCGCAAATTTGATGAATGGGGATATTACGCAGATGAGCCAAAACATTATGAATGTTTAGGCAGTCAGCCAACGGGTGAATATTATGCCCCGTTTGAAGATGTGGACGGCAATGTGATTGAAGTGCCGATAAAAACACAATCATGCGGTGAATTTACGTTTGAAGAGGTGAGTGGTGGCGAAGCCTAAACAATTAAAACCAAAAACCTGCAAAGCATGCGGCACGTTATTTTATCCGGCTAACTCGTTGCAAAAAGTTTGTTCTGTGCCGTGCGCAATGGCGTTCAGCCGCCAGCAAGCAGAGGAGAAGCAGGAAAAGGAAGCAAGGCAGCGGCATAAGCAGCGCAAGGCAAAATTGCGTGATCATGATCGTGCGTATTGGTTGAAAAAAGCACAGACGGAATTTAATAAGTTTATCCGCTTGCGCGACAAAGATGAGCCCTGTATCTCGTGCGGCCGCTATCATCAAGGACAATGGCACGCAGGGCATTATCGCAGTGTTGGCGCCTGTCGTGAATTGCGATTTTGTGAGTTGAACGTTCATAAACAATGCGCCCCATGTAATAACCATAAAAGCGGAAATCTGAGCGAATATCGCATAAGGCTGATCGGCAAAATCGGACTAGATAAAGTTGAGTGGCTGGAACGGCAAGATCATGAAATCGTAAAACTGAGCATTGACGAGATTAAATCAGTGATCCAGCACTATAAAGAAAAAAATAAGGCATTGGAAGCTAAGGGGTTGTAATGGCTAAAAAGTATCTAAGCGAGCTAAGTTTAACGAAAGAGCAAGAAAAATGGGTTATAGGGTGGCTTGAAAAGTGGGGTGCTTGGGTACGTTCGGGGCGACTTGATAAGTGGCAAGTAAATATCTTAGGACGGTTGATGGATAGCGTGATTGCAGGCGAGCCGAGCGATCCGATTTGTGCTGATGACGAGGGCTTGATGATTAGCCAGTGTGTCGATCAATATTTTACGGAAGCGGATAAGGAGCTGCATTTTATTGTGTACGGTTACTACGTTAATAAAATGAGCATTAACCGCCTTGCAGTAATGCTATTTGACGAGATTGAGCCGCGGCTTATGAAACCTTGCGCAGGGAAAACAAATGTGCGGAAACCAAGCCTAAAAACAGTTAAGCGCTATGTTCAAGAACGGCTAGACTTAGCAAATATTATATTGCATGAAATGCTGTTAACGGGATTTATTATTCTCAAAAATGGCGCTAAAAATCGCAAAAATATCAAAGTTAGATATTGACAAGTTTGGGTTAGTGTCCTATGATTTTGTGTAAGGGTGGGCATTGTGTAATTGATGTTCACCAAGCGAATTTTTATAACCCTGATTGCTCCGGCAGTCGGGGTTTTTTATTGCCCAAAAATAGGGCGGAGTAATGACTATGCCAGAAAAGAACCCCGATGTATGGGCGGCTATATGGACGTGGCTATCGATTAATTTTTCCGGCGGTCACTTCAACGGTGCGATAGCTGCAATCCTTATGACAATTTTGCGCGTACTATTCCAGCGCAAAAAAAATAAATTTCGGTACATTTTGATTGACGGCTTGATCTGTGCCGGATTTGTTCAGACAAGTATTCCGCTGCTTGAGCGTGGATTCGGACACTCCGATTACGCTACGTTTCTTGGTGTGTTTCTTGGATTTGTCGGCACGGAAAAATTGAGAGAGTTTTTATTTGCGTTTGTAAATGAAAAAATCAAAAAACAGAGCTATCCGGATTTTGATCGTTACCGCACACAGCGAGATGACAGTTATGGGGAGAGTGCGCCAGATGAGAGAGATTAGCATAGATGGTTTAAGAGCATTGCAGTATGACGAGGGCGACAGGCTGACGGCATACAAAGATGGCGCAGGGATTTGGACAATTGGAACCGGTCATACGGGCAAAGTTGACGGCGTGCCGATTCGCGCCGGAATGACTATCACTAAAGCAAAATCCCTTGAACTGCTCCGCGAAGATGTGCGGATAGCGGAAAACGGCGTTAACTATCATGTTAAACGCGCAATTACACAGCAGCAGTTTGACGCTTTTGTGAATCTTGCCTTTAACATTGGTGTCGGCGCATTTGCCGGATCGACCGCACTTCGGGAATTTAACAAAGGCAATACTAAGAAAGCGGGCGAGGCAATCGGCTACTGGAATAAGCTACGCAATCCGCGAACTAAGCAGCTTGAGTTTTCGCAAGGGTTGGCGAACCGCCGAGTGAGAAACCGCAGAATGTTTGAACGGGGTGAATATGTTACGGCTTGAAACTAAGTGGTTAGTGATTTCAGGCTTGCTGTTTATTGTGGCGGTGACAAGCTGGATCACATTATCACGGCTT
>NZ_FWWV01000022.1 GCF_900176075.1 Pasteurella testudinis DSM 23072 | reverse complement strand
CTTATCGCAACATATTGGCGGCGAATCGGATTCAAATCAGTATGTCGAGAAAGGGCAACTGCTTGGACAATGGCGCGATGGAAAGTTTTTTCGGCAGGCTGAAAACAGAATGTTTTTATGTGCGACAGTTTGATACGGTTGATGAAATTGAACAGGCGGTTCATCAATATATTCAGTATTACAATGCAGAACGAATTCAAGTAAGATTAAAAGGATTAAGTCCGATACAATATCGAACCCAATTCTTTCATTAAACAGTCCAACTTTTGGGGGTCAGATCATGATTTAGGAGTTTAATATGGAAACCATGAAATATAAGGATTTTATTGACAGTGTCGAAATATCAATTTCCGACAATGTGTTACACGGTAAACTATTACATATCAATGGGCTAATCACATATGAAGCCGAAACACCGACAGCGCTTGAGACTGCTTTTCGAGAAGCCGTCGATGAATACTTAACCGATTGTAGAACACGCGGAATTAATCCGCAAAAAACCTGTTCCGGTAAATTTAATGTGCGAATCGATCCCGAAAAACACCGGATTATTTCTTCTATCGCTCAAAAACAACACACAACAATCAATGCGTTAACAAAAGAAGCGATTGATCTGGTTATCGAGAAATACAATCCTGTATTTGAAAAAACTCACCGACACACGCCTCCGCTCTAATCAATATCTAAGCAGTGCGGTTTGACACACAAACCGCACTTATGACATCGCAGTGACACCCAACTTTATTCGGCTGTTTTGTCTTTGATCACCGAGGTTGCGGCGTTGCGTGCAACTGAGGCGATACCTTTTTTGGCAACGGCTTCGGAGCTGTAGTATTGACTGCGCCCGATTTCTTGGTGATTTTTGGCTTTTAAAATGAAATACGGTTTGCCGTTTTTCGCCACCCGAATTTCATATGCCGTTTCGTCCGCCCCGTTTTTTTGCACCGACGCAATACCGTTTTCTGCGGCTGCGCGGGTTTTGTACAGCTCACTGGTTAAAATGACCTGACTGTTTGCTGCTTTTAAGTTAAACATAAACTGTCCGTCTTTTGCGACTTTTAATTCATACCAACCTTGTGCCATTGTTTACTCTCCTTCATTTAAAATGATTGAAAAAGACCAGAGCATATTTCGTTCTGCCAGTCATCACTAGCATAATTTTTTTTCAATTAATTTCAATGCTTTTCTAACAAAAAACCTGCGCTGATCACAAATGTTTCTTGCTGAAAGTGCGGTTCTTGCCTATTATGCCGTTCAATTTGAAATTTCCTCCCTCAACACAGCGAGATCATGATGAGTCAACAAACCTATATCACCGGTAAAGATGCGGCGTTGGAAGACAGTATCCAGCGTTTTCAGAGCAAATTGCAACAATTGGGCTTTAATATTGAAGAAAGCTCGTGGCTGAATCCGGTGCCGAATGTATGGTCGGTCCATATTCGGGATAAAGACTGCCCGCAATGTTTCACCAACGGCAAAGGCGCTAGCAAAAAAGCGGCGCTGGCTTCGGCATTGGGCGAATATTTCGAGCGGCTGTCAACCAACTATTTCTTTGCTGATTTTTTCTTGGGCAGTGACCTTGCCAACGGCGACTTTGTGCATTATCCGAGTGAAAAATGGTTTGCGATTGAAGATGAAAACCGTCTGCCAGACGGAATTTTAGATGACTACCTGCACCAATATTACAACCCGAATCAAGAGCTGACCGCACTTCAGTTGGTCGACTTGCAATCAAGCAATGCGGCGCGCGGCATCGTTTCCCTGCCGTATGTGCGCCAGCGTGATCAGCAAACGGTGTATATTCCGCAGGCGATTATCGCCAATCTGTATGTATCGAACGGCATGTCTGCCGGCAACAGTGAGAACGAAGCCCGTGTACAAGGCTTGTCGGAAGTGTTTGAACGTTATGTAAAAAACAAAATTATCAGCGAAGCGATCAGCCTGCCGGAAATTCCGGCGGACGTGATCGCCCGTTATCCGCATATTCAAGAGGCGATTGCCACGCTTGAAAAAGAGGGCTTCCCGATTCTGGCTTACGATGCCTCGCTCGGCGGACAATATCCGGTGATTGCGGTGATTTTGTTAAACCCGAACAACGGCACTTGCTTTGCTTCGTTCGGCGCCCACCCGAATTTCAAAGTGGCGCTGGAACGCACCGTCACCGAGTTGTTGCAGGGGCGCAGTTTGAAAGATCTGGACGTATTCACGCCGCCGTCGTTTGATAATGCCGATGTTGCCGAACACGCCAATCTGGAAACCCATTTTATCGACTCCAGCGGGTTGATTTCATGGGATCTGTTCAAACAACAAAGCGATTATGATTTTGTCGATTGGAATTTTTCCGGCACCACCGAGCAGGAATTTGCCAATTTAATGGCGATTTTCCATGCTGCGCAAAAAGAAGTTTATATTATGGACTACAATCATTTGGACGTTTATGCCTGCCGCATTATCGTGCCGGGTATGTCGGATATTTATCCAGCGGACGACCTGATTTATGCCAACAATAATATGGGCATGGAGTGGCGTGAAATACTGCTCGATCTACCGCACTTTCACCACGATCGCGAAACCTATTTGGAATTGCTGGCGGAGCTTGATGAACAAGGAATTGACGATTTCACCCGTGTGCGCGAATTTATCGGTATCGTTGCGCCGCCAAAATCCGGTTGGCAAACCTTACGGATCGGTGAGCTGAAAGCGATGCTATATCTTGCCTGCGGCGATTGGGAAAATGCCTTGGACTGGGCAAACTGGACGATGGACACCACCTCTTCGGTATTTAGCGCCGAGCGCAATAACTACTATCGCTGTCTGATTCAATCGCTAGAATTGCATTTGGACGACAGCCGCGAGCCGGCGCAATACCGCGCGGTGTTCAACCGTTTATACGGTGAAAGTGCGGTCAATGCCTGTTGGTCGGCGATCAACGGCGGCAACCCGTTCTATGATTTAATCGCGGGTGATGAGTCGTTGGCAATGTTTGACGCACACCAAAAATTGCTTGCCGCCTATCAAAAATTGCAACGTGCCAAAGCGTTAAAGTAGCAAAGTAAAGCAGCAAAGTGCGGTTTTATAACCATTAAATCGCACATTTACTGACAATAAATCGGGCGGATTTTGTTCCGCCTTGTCAGAAAGCCCTAGATTCAGTATCGATAGTGCCCGAGCATCTTGTATTTCAGCAAGATATCTTCTTCCTGCGTACCGAAACCAATATTGTGAATAATCAGCGGCACACCGCTGCGGCTCTTTTTATCCGACACAATGCCGATATGCGGCGCATTATTTGGCAAACGCCAAGTGACGATATCACCGGCAAGAAAGTCATCAATCTCGGTTAGCGACCGCACTTTGGCGTGGCGTTTAAAAAAGGTTTCCAGATTGGGTACGCGGCGGTGGTCGATATTGCGGTCGGTAGATTTCAGCCCCCAGATTTTAGGATACGCTTTCCACGCTTTTTTCATATCTTGATGTACTAATTGCTGCAAATCTCGGTTTTGATGACGCAAGGCGCGGATCACCACATCGGTGCAAACACCTTTATGCTGCTCAATATCGCCCATCGGATAAGCTAAACGCCGATAGCCGGAATCATAAAACAAGGTTACGCCGATCTGCTTTTTGGCATCATTGACCAACTGCCGACCGTCAATGCCGGTGATATTTGCATTTGCCGTAAGCAGCGGCGCAAAAATCATCAAGCTGAGCCATAGTGCGAAGCATTTTTTTATCATTGGCTGCGTTCCTATGTTTAAGGACTAAATATTTAGCGAACAAAAAACCCCTCGTGTTAGGCGAGAGGTTTTATAGATAACATGAAAATCGTGATTCGATTATTCAACTACCAAAGTACGGCAGGTGTTAGTGCCGCCTTCGGCCAGTTCATCACCTTGGGTCAACAGCACCAGATCACCGGAGACCAAATAGCCTTTTTCTTTCAACAATTCAATCGCGTTTTTCGCCCCTTCGACGGTACGGCTGGCTTCTTCGCAGTAAATCGGCGTTACCCCGCGATACAATGCCGCCAAGTTCAATGCTTGTTGATTACGCGACAGCGCGAAAATCGGCAAGCCGGAGCTGACACGCGACATTAAAAGTGCGGTACGGCCAGAGCTGGTCATGGCAATAATCGCACTCACGCCTTGCAAGTGGTTGGCGGCATACATCGCCGACATGGCAACGGACTCTTCAATGTTATTGAACACAGCGTCCATACGGTGGCGGGAAACGTTGATGCTCGGCATTTTTTCCGCACCCAAACACACTTTTGCCATTGACGCCACGGTTTCCGCCGGATACTGACCCGCCGCGGTTTCCGCCGACAACATCACGGCATCAGTGCCGTCCAATACCGCATTCGCCACGTCCATAACTTCCGCACGGGTCGGCATCGGGTTGCTGATCATCGATTCCATCATTTGCGTGGCGGTAATCACCACACGGTTCAATTTGCGCGAACGACGGATTAATTTTTTCTGTACGCCGACCAGTTCCGGATCGCCGATTTCCACACCCAAGTCACCACGGGCAACCATGATCACGTCGGAAGCCAAAATCACATCGTCCATCGCTTCGTCGGTTGCAACCGCTTCGGCACGTTCGACTTTGGCAACGATTTTGGCATTCAAACCGGCTTCGGTCGCCAATTGACGGGCATAATGCAAGTCGGCACCGTTACGCGGGAAAGACACCGCCAAGTAATCCACACCGATTTTTGCAGCGGTGATAATGTCCGCTTTGTCTTTCGGCGTTAATGCGTCGGCAGACAAACCGCCGCCCAATTTGTTGATCCCTTTGTTGTTCGACAACGGACCGCCAACAGTAACTTCGGTAAATACTTTGTTGCCTTCGGTCGATAACACTTTCAACTGCACACGACCGTCGTCTAATAACAGAATATCGCCCGGCACGACATCTTTCGGTAATTCTTTATAATCCAGACCGACACCGTCCTGATTACCTTCGCCTTTCGGCAAATCTGCGTCCAATACGAATTTATCGCCGATATTCAGGAAAATTTTTCCGTCTTTAAAGGTGGAAACACGAATTTTAGGCCCTTGCAAGTCACCCAGAATCGCAACTTGTTTGCCCAATTTTTTCGCAATCTCACGCACTTTATTTGCACGACCGATATGATCTTCAGGAGTACCGTGGGAGAAGTTCATACGAACCACGTTTGCACCGGCCGTAATAATTTTCTCCAAGTTGTTATCACGGTCAGTTGCCGGACCCATCGTACAAACAATTTTCGTTCTTCTCAGTCTTCTTGACATGAACATACCTCTAAAGTATTGGTTATTGATTACTAGAATTAATTCAGATTGACCGCAAAACCGCTGTCAATCGCAAAATTGGCTGTATTATACGCCGAAATTAAATTTAGATCGAGATCACAAACTGGAAATTTTTGTTTTGTTTGCCATTACAAACGGTTATCTTATAGGGCGAGGAATGTAATCAAATAACAATGTGGAGGTTATATGCGAATTTTTATTATGCGTCACGGCGAAGCCGAACTGGTCGCCAAAAGCGATGCGGAACGCAATCTCACCCTACACGGAATTCGACAGGCCGAGGAACAGGGTTCTTGGTTAAGTGAGGCCGCCAACCATATTGATAAAGTGATTGTCAGTCCTTACAACCGCGCCTTGCAAAGCTATGATCATCTCGCCGGCAACACCGATACTGCGCTACCGTCGGAAATTGAAACCTGGGAGGCAATCACCCCCTACGGCAACAGTACGATTGTAGTGGACTATCTGACCACGTTATGGAAAGAAGGCGTGAAAAATGTGTTAATCGTCTCCCATCTGCCATTTGTCGAAGATTTGGTGACCGCACTTTGCGAATCGCCGCAACAGGTCGGCTTCAGCACCGGCACGATTGCCGAAATAGAATGGGAGGGCGAAGAGGGCGAGTTTATTTGTAGTAATCGACCTGAGGTGTAATTTCTCTGTGTAAAACAGGTCGGAATAATTAAAGCCGGCCTGTTATGATTTTCACCTAAGTTCTCCTGTCGGATAGAGTCTGCGGCTATGAACAACGGTTCTAATATGTACTTCATTATTGACTATTTCATAAATAATCCGATAACCACGACAAAAGGTTTCCCGCGTGCCATCATCTCTCAACCGCCCAATTCCTAGCGGCATAAATGCAATAAGCTCGATTTTTTCGTGCAGATCCTCAAATAATTTAATCCCACTGATGACCGAATAAGTAAAGTCAATAATATTATCAACCAATTCATCAATATCGCGTTGAGCCTGTTCTGTAATAACCACCTTAACCATAGACATTAACCATAGGCAGTTTCACGTTCCGATTGCTCTAATATTTTTGCCTTACGTTCAATTAATAATTTTGTTTTCACCCTTGATTCCTCAAGTGAAAGAACACGTCCCTCGCAACTGTCTTCACGAGATTGCGCAATTTTTTTCGCCACAAATTCATCGTATCCTTTTTCTTTAAATAACATACTGTTTCCCTTTAATCCGCAATATTCAGGTAATAAAACTATACTCTGGCAGTAGATAAGAAGCAACCAAAATGCAAAAACCGCACTTTGAAAGTGCGGTTAGGTTCTGATAAAGATTAAAAGGCACGGTTTATATTATAACGACAGAAGCGAGTTTTATATCTGACCGAACCGCACTTTGCATTTTTCTTTTATTGATTAATGAGTTATATAGCACTTCGCAAACGGGCGGATAGTTAATCCGCGCCGACTTAGCCTCAGCAAACTCGGCAGCTATTAACCCAACAACAAACTGTCGTCGCTAATCTCTTCGCCGCGTGTTTTCTCAAACAGTTGCAACAAATCCGGCACGTCCATTTTATCGCGGATTTCGCCTTTAACGTCCAGCACCACTTGCCCCTGGTGCAACATCACCGTGCGTTCGCCGTGATCCAACGCTTGGCGCATGGAGTGTGTCACCATCATCACCGTCAACTTGTTTTCAGCCACGATTCTGTCGGTCAGTTCCATCACAAATGCCGCTGTTTTCGGATCGAGGGCGGCGGTATGTTCGTCTAACAATAGAATATTAGACGGCTGCAACGACGCCATCAACAGACTGACCGCCTGCCGTTGTCCGCCGGACAGCAGCCCCATGCGGTCGGTCAGCCGATCTTCCAAGCCCAGTTTCAACATCGCCAATTTTTCACGAAACAGATCACGCGCCGCTTTATTGGTAAAAAACGATAAACCGCGCTTTCTGCCGCGATTGTAAGCCAGCGCCATATTTTCTTCGATTGTCAGCCCTTCGCAAGTGCCCAACATCGGATCTTGGAACACGCGCGCGACCAAGGCGGCACGCTGCCAAGTGCCTTTGCGGGTAACGTCTTTGCCGTTCAGATACACTTTGCCCGAATCCACCGGATAATCACCGCAGATCGCATTCAGCAAGGTCGATTTTCCGGCGCCGTTACTGCCGATTACGGTGACAAATTCGCCGTCGGCAATATCCAACGATAAGCCGCGCAACACCGGATTTTCAATCGGCGTGCCGCGATTGAACGTTATTTTTAAATCATCTAATTTCATCATAAGCGTTACGACTTCTTGGCTAAAAATTTGCTTTTCATTTGCGGTGCAACCAACACCAACACCACCAAAATAGCGGTCACTAAATTCAGATCCTGCGCGCCGAATCCGATTTCACGCAGGGTGTCGCTGCTCAACGCCACCGCAATAAAGAAGCGATATAAAATCGAGCCGATAACCACCGCCAGCGTGATCACCAAAATGCGTTTCGACGGGATCAGGGTTTCGCCGATAATCACCGCCGCCAAACCGATCACAATCGTGCCCACGCCAATCGACATATCTGCGCCGCCTTGCGTTTGCACATACAACGAACCGCCCAGTGCAATCAGCGCATTGGAGATCGCCATACCCAAGAAAATCATTTTGCCGGTGGCAATGCCCTGCGCTTTTGCCATGCGTAAATTGGCGCCGGTGGCTCGCACCGCCAAACCGATTTCGGTATTGAAAAACCAGTCCAACAGCAGTTTTGCGGCAATCACAAAGCCCAGCACAAACAGCGGTTGGATATAGAGCTGGTTGCTGGCGTCCGCATTGATAAAAGGTTCGTAAATAGTCGGTTCGTTTAACAAGGATAAATTCGGCGATCCCATCACGCGCAAATTAACCGAATAGAGCGCAATCATCACCAAAATACTGGCGAGCAGTTGCAGAATTTTTAAGGAAACGTGCAGCCACGCAGTCACCAAACCGGCCAATGCACCGGCAATTGCGGCGGCAAAAGTGGCGATCCAAGGATCGACGCCGTTGACGATGCAGACCGCACACACCGCGCCCCCCAACGGAAAACTGCCGTCTGCGGTCAAATCGGGGAAGTCCAAAATACGAAAGGAAATCAGCACGCCTAACGCCACCAAGGCGTAGATCAAGCCGATTTCCAAAGCGCCTAAAAATAATACCGATGTCATAATAATGGTTCTTTAAAATAATGGTTATTTAAAATTGTGCTTAAAATAGGGTCTGTTGATATTTGTTTATATTTTGAGTTGTTATTTAAAATTATAAACAAATATCAACAGCCCCAAGAATAAGGCATAAATTGTAGCGCTATACTATCACAGCGATACAGATTTATGCCTATGCTGATTGACGCTAAATCGGCGACCGCCTAAAAAACCGCCATCTATTACTGAATTACTTCTTTTGCCGACTCAACCAACGTCTGCGGCACATGAATACCAAAGGCTTTGGCGGATTTCAGATTCAAATGCAAATCCAGTTTATCCATGGTTTTAACCGGAATATTGCCGGCTTTTTCGCCGTTCAAAATACTCGCCATCATCTTACCGGTCTCTTCACCCAAGACGTAATAATTATTTGACAACGCCGCAATCGCACCACGCGCCACCGTGCTGGTGTCCGAAGCCACGAGCGGAATATTGGAATCCAACGCCGCTTTATACAACGCTTCATAGGCGGAAACCACGTTGTTGTCGGTTGAGGTGTAAATCACATCGACTTTACCTTTCAGACTGCGTGCCGCAATGCCGATGTCGGTGGTGCGCGGAGCCGGCGCTTCGATCACCTCAAAGCCGTTCTCTTTTCCGGCTTGCTGTAACTGTTTTAATACAACCACCGAATTGACTTCGCCGGTGCTGTACACATAGCCGACTTTTTTCAGATTCGGGATCAACTGTTTGATCAAGTCGATTTGCGGCTGAATCGGCAAAGTGTCGGAAGCGCCGGTAACATTCGTGCCGGAAGCGCCCCAGTCTTTGACCAACTTCGCGGCTACCGGATCAGAAATTGCGGAAAACACCACCGGAATATGACGGGTTGCCGCCACCACCGATTGCGCGCTCGGTGTACCAATTGCCAAGATCACATCGGGTTTGTCGCCGACAAACTTACGCGCAATCTGAGCGGCGGTTGCGGTGTTGCCTTGCGCACTCTGAAAATCCACTTTCAGGTTTTTACCTGCTTCATAACCGGCTTTTTTCAATTCCGCCAGCGCGCCTTCACGCACTGCGTCCAGCGCCGGATGTTCGACAATGGCGGTAATTGCCACATGTTTCACCTCCGCCGCCAACGCACCGCTGCTGACTAAAACCGCACTTAATGCCGCCCACAAAGCTGTTTTGACTTTTTTCATTCTTGGCTCCTTCCTGTTATAAAAATCTTCACGATATTATGGTTGTTCTTGCCAGCTAAGATAATGAACTATTGTAATAAAATCAATACAACCGTAATAAAAATAAACCACCTGATTTGCTATAATGCCAAGCGGCTCACAAACCGAGCACAAAACAGCCCTGTTTTAGACGAAAAAAACCGCACTTTTCATAAAGTGCGGTTTGCCTGAGAAATGATTTTATTAGAGATAAATCAGCAAACAATCGGCAAACACTGCGCAAATAATGCGCAATAATCCCGGTTTAAATCGCCCAGCCGCCGGCGTAAAACACCACGAGAATCACGGCGATAATGATCGTGCCGATATTCAGCTTTTTAAACTCGCCGGAGACAATGCGGCCGATAACCAGTGCCGCAAAGCCCAGCATAATGCCGGTAACGATGTTGGCGGTTAATACGATAAACACCGCACAGATCAAACCGCTCATCGCGCCGACAAAGTCGTCAAAATCCAGTTTGCTGACATTGCTCAACATTAATAACCCGACATACATTAACGCCGGTGCGGTGGCGTAACTCGGCACCAAAAACGCCAACGGTTGCAAAAACAGCATAAACAGAAACAGCACGCCGACCACAATCGCGGTGATCCCGGTTTTGCCGCCTGCCGCCGTGCCTGCGGCGGATTCGATATACACCGCCGCCGGTGCAGTGCCGAATAAGCCCGACATCATGCTGCTGACCGAATCGGAAGTTAAGGCTTTGCCACCGTTGATAATCTGCCCGTCTTTATCCAATAAATTCGCCTGTCCGGCAACGGCGCGGATTGTACCTGTCGCATCGAAAATCGCAGTCATCACCAACGCGAATACTACCGGTAAAATCGCCGGTTGCAACGCACCCATAATGTCCAATTCAAAGGCTAGCGAATTTTCACCGAAGCTCGGCACTTTGACGATTTCACCGCCGAAGGTGACATTGGGATCGGCGATCAAACCGACAATAGTGATTGCCACAATCACCAATAAAATGCCGCCTTTTACTTGCAGGCGTTCCAAACCGATGATAAACGCCAAACCGATTAACGACATCATCACCGGAAACGAGGTGAATTCCCCCATCTTGACCGGCAGTCCGGCATTGTTACCAACCACCAAACCGACATTATTGGCGGCGATTAACAGTAAAAACAGCCCGATTCCGATACCGGCGCCGTGTGCAATGCTGCTCGGTAAGTTGCGCAAAATCCAAGTGCGGATTCCGGTGACGGAGATCAGCGTAAACGCCGCCCCCATTAAAAACACTGCACCCAACGCCACCGGAATGCTGACTTGTTGTCCGATCACCAAGCTATAGGCGGTAAATGCCGTCAACGAAATCGCACAACCGATTGCCATCGGCGCATTCGCCCAAAAACCGATTAAAATCGACCCCAGTCCTGCCACCAGACAAGTGGCGATAAACACCGACTCCGGCGGAAAACCGGCATCGCCCAGCATGCCCGGCACCACGATCACCGAATACACCATCGCCAAAAAGGTGGTCAGTCCGGCAATGATCTCTTGACGAAGATTGCTGCCTCTGGCACCAAGTTCAAAACGTTTTTCCAGCAATTCGTTTTGCCGGGAAGAGGAAGTTGTCATAGCAGTTGATTCCTAGATTAAAGGTTAAAAGAAAAGATGAAAAAAGAAAAAAAGTGCGGTTATTCTACCCGAGCCGGTGAAAACGATCCATTAGATCCAACGCGAAATCAAACGATAACCAAATAAAATTAAAATTTAACAACTAATCAATGAAATTCCACGCAAAACGTTTTACACTAAACAAAATGTTAATGAAATAAAGGAGAAAACCATGGCAATTTTAGTCACCGGCGGTGCAGGCTATATCGGTTCTCATACCGTTGTCGAATTACTGGAAGACAATCAAGAGGTGGTGATTTTAGACAATCTGTGCAATTCCTCGGAAAAATCATTACAGCGGGTTGAAACCATCACCGGTAAAAAACCGCACTTTTATCAAGGCGATATTTTAGATGCGGCCATGCTACAGCAGATTTTCAAACAGCATGACATTGACTCGGTGATTCACTTTGCCGGATTGAAAGCCGTCGGCGAAAGCGTGCAAAAACCGATTGAATACTATGAATGCAACGTGCAAGGCACGCTCAACTTGCTGCAAGAAATGCGCAAAGCCGGCGTGTTCAATATTGTCTTCAGCTCCTCCGCCACCGTGTACGGCGATCCGGAGATCATTCCGATCACCGAAAGCTGCAAGGTCGGCGGCACTACCAACCCTTACGGCACTTCAAAACTGATGGTCGAACAGATTCTGAGCGACACCGTGAAAACCGATCCGCGCTGGAGCATGATTATCCTGCGCTATTTCAATCCGGTCGGCGCGCACAAGAGCGGTTTGATCGGCGAAGATCCGAACGGCATTCCGAATAATTTACTGCCATATATCAGCCAAGTGGCGATCGGCAAACTTCAACAACTTTCTGTTTTCGGCAGCGATTACAACACCCCCGACGGCACCGGCGTGCGCGATTATATCCATGTGGTCGATTTGGCATTGGGGCATTTAAAAGCGCTTGCCAAGCACAAAAACGACAGCGGTTTGCATATCTATAATTTAGGCACCGGCATCGGCTATTCGGTGTTGGACATGGTGAAAGCCTTTGAACAAGCCAACGGTATCACCATTCCGTACAAACTGGTCGAACGCCGTCCGGGCGATATCGCCACTTGCTATTCCGATCCGAGTCTGGCGGCGCAAGCATTGGGCTGGAAAACCCAATATTCACTGGAGCAGATGATGCAGGATACTTGGAACTGGCAGAAAAATAACCCGAACGGTTACCGCGATTAACCGTTCCGTTCACGCACGAATGAACCGGCAAGACGCTTGCTCGGTTCATTTTTATTTTGAGACGTCATCATGTCAGAACAACAAAAAAGCCTGATTTCCCAAATTTTCACCCGCAAAATGCTGATTTGCATTTTTACCGGTTTTAGTTCCGGACTGCCGCTGTATATTTTAATTTCGCTGGTTCCGCTCTGGTTGCGTGCGCAGCAGGTTGATCTGGCGACCATCGGTTTCTTTGCCTTAACCGGTTTGCCGTACACTTGGAAATTTCTGTGGTCGCCGCTGTTGGATCGCTTTGTGCCGCCGTTCTTGGGGCGCCGCCGCGGTTGGATATTGATTTCCCAACTGTTCTTGTTGGTGTCACTGGCGCTGTTCGGCTTTCTCGATCCGCAAACCGACGGCGGACTCCGCCTGATTGCCGCTGCCGCAACCTTGGTCGCGTTCTTTTCCGCCACACAGGATATTGTGCTGGACGCTTACCGGCGTGAGATCCTAGACGATAAAGAACTGGGGTTAGGCAATTCGATTCACGTCAATGCCTATCGCATTGCCGGATTTATTCCGGGTTCTCTGTCGCTGATTTTGGCGGATTACCTGCCTTGGACTACGGTGTTTGTCATTACCGCACTTTTCATGTTGCCGGGGATTTTGATGACGCTGTTTTTGAGTTATGAGCCGAAGATTGATCTGACTTCAAACCGTACTTTAGCCGATACCGTGATCAAACCGTTTCAGGAGTTTTTCAGCCGCAAAGGGCTCTTGTCGGCACTGGGGATTTTAGGTTTTATCTTTTTATATAAATTGGGCGACAGCATGGCGACCGCACTAATCACGCCGTTTTATCTGGATATGGGCTTCAGCACCAGCCAAATCGGCATTGTGGTAAAAAACGCCTCGGTTTGGCCGATGCTGATCGCCGGCATTGTCGGCGGCATTATTATGTTGAAAATCGGCATCAACCGTGCGCTATGGCTGTTCGGTGTGGTGCAGATTGTGACCATTCTCGGCTTTGCTTGGTTGGCGTCTTACGGACATTTTGCAACCGTCACCACCAAAGCGTTGGTGATTCTTACGATCGTGGTTGCCGCCGAATATATCGGCATTGGTTTGGGAACCTCGGCGTTTGTCGCCTTTATGGCGCGCGAAACCAATCCGCTCTACACCGCCACCCAGCTGGCGTTGTTTACCAGTTTGGCAGCGCTGCCACGCACCTTGTTCAATTCGCAAGCCGGTGTGTTGATTGAATATTTCGGTTATTACGACTACTTCTGGTTCTGCTTCTTCCTCGCAATCCCCGGTATGCTGTGTCTTTATTGGGTTGCGCCTTGGAAAGAAAAAGGGAACAAGGTAGGGAATTAAAAAAACGATAAGATCACACTGACCGCACTTTACATCATGATACAAAGTGCGGTCAGACGCGTTAGAACTGATCCTTCGCCTGGCGCAGTCGGATAAATTCCTCCAACGTCTGAGCTTGTAAAAACGGATTAATCGTCCGTTCCAAGCCAAGCGTGGTCGGCAGGCTCGGTTTACCTTGCGCCCTTAAGGCTTCAACTTTTTCCAGCTGCCGTTCGACCGCACTTTTATCTGCAACAACGGTTAATGCGAAACGCAGATTACTCAAGGTATATTCATGGGCGGCACAAACGAGGGTGTCGTCAGCAAGGGCTTTTAAGCGTTGAATGCCGTCAAACATCGCCTGGTAATCGCCGGTAAACACCCGACCGCAACCGGCGGAAAAAAGACTATCGCCGCAAAAAAGATGATTGTTCACCACGAAACTGATGTGCTTGGCTGTGTGCCCTGCGGTTGGGATCACCTCGATCCGATAATTTCCGCAGGCAAACTCCCCCTGATTGACCACTTGCGTCGCAATCTTTGCCGTTTCGTCCGATCCGTAAACCGCCAAGTGCGGATAGCACCGTATTAATTCCGCCACGCCTCCGATATGATCGGCGTGTCCGTGGGTTAATAAAATCGCCGCCGGTATTAAATTATGCGCAGACAAATAATGCAAAACCGGCGCAGCTTCAGCTGGATCGATAATCAAAACCTTATGCTCATCGCTGTCGGCATACAGCCAAATATAGTTGTCATTTAGCGCCGGTAATGGTATTAACATAATATTCTCCGTAAAAACAAATCAGGTGACAAATTGATGAAGTGGCAGATAAAGTGGCATAAGTGGCGTGCGAAATCTCCCTATTCCCTGCAACTACCGACCTCTTGGCAGCAATTAAAACAAGGCCGGCGCTATTGTCAAGCCCTTGACGCCTATTTTGCCCCTTGGTTCGCCAAAGTGTACGGGCAACACATATTGAAAATCGGCGGTTTAAGTGCGGAATTAGACTGGAATACTCCGAATCAGCACGCTATTTTGCTGTATCCTGATTTTCCACTGGTAAATCTGCCTGAGCGCACTTTGAGCTGTAGTTCGCCGATACAGGCCTCGATCACCCATTTGCCGTTTTATGAAAAAGCGATTGATGCCTGCCTGCTCGCCAACACGCTTAATTTTTCCCAAGATCCGCACCAACTGCTGCGCGAAGTGACCAGAGTCTTGAACGATGACGGCTATCTATTTTTGTCATTGTTCAATCCCTGCAGCAGCCTGCTGTGGAAACGCCATCTGCAAAAGAAAAGCGCAGCTAAACAGCGCTGGCCGATGCGGAAATATCTGACTTGGCGAGTGATCGACTGGCTGGAATTGCTCGAATTTGAAATCATACACAGCGCCGATTTGCTAAAACCCGCCGCCTTACCGCACTTTTGCCACTTCGGTGGACAACTGGTGGTGATTGTGGCACGCAAACGCACCATTCCGTTGTCGCTCAATCCGCAAAAAGTGCGGTTTAAACATCCGATTTTTTCGCCTGCCAACGCCTTAACTACCCCTTTAACCAATACCGAAGCCAAAGTGCGGTCGGGCGATTAATCGGGCTGATAGCCCGAATCCTCTTGTGTCGGCGCTTCCGCCCCTTGTCGCGCCAGCTGATCGACCCGCTCGTTTTCAGCGTGTCCGGCGTGTCCTTTCACCCAGTGCCAATCGATTTGATGGCGCTGAATCGCTTGATCCAAGCGTCGCCACAAATCTTGGTTCTTGACCGGTTTTTTATTGCTGGTCAACCAGTTGTTGCGCTTCCAATTGTGAATCCACTGGTTGATACCGTTTTTCATATACTGACTGTCACTCGACAACGTCACCGCACAGCTTTCGTTCAAACTCTCCAGCGCTACGATCACTGCCAACAGCTCCATGCGGTTGTTGGTGGTTAAACGGTAGCCCTGCGAAACGGTTTTTTCGTGCTGTTTATAACGTAACAACACCCCGATTCCGCCCGGACCGGGGTTGCCCAGACAGGAACCGTCGGTGTATATTTCAATTTGCTTCATTTCTCGCCAGACTCTTTATAAAATTCACTTTAGTGCTAAAATCATAGCGTAATTTGCAAAAATTCCCTAATAACAAAAATAGTAATCGCATTTAGGAAAACCCATGACAACACAAACCACGCCTCAAATCACACCGCAACGCCAAGTCGTGCTGGATACCGAAACCACCGGTATGAATCAGTTCGGCGCACATTATGAAGGACATCGGATTATTGAAATCGGCGCGGTCGAGCTGGTAAACCGGCGTTTGACCGGCAGAACTTTTCACGTTTACATCAAGCCTGATCGACCGGTCGATCCCGATGCAATTAAGGTGCACGGCATCACCGATGAAATGCTGGCGGACAAACCGCACTTTGCTGAAATCGCCGACGAGTTCATCAATTTTATCCAAGGGGCGGAGCTGATTATCCACAATGCGCCCTTCGACGTCGGCTTTATGGATTATGAATTCGGCAAACTGAGCGCCACCAAGCATATCAAAACCGACAATATCAGTGTCGTCACCGACAGCTTGGCGATGGCACGCAAAATGTATCCGGGCAAACGCAACAATTTAGATGCGTTGTGCGATCGCTTAAATATCGACAACAGCAAGCGTACTTTGCACGGTGCGTTGCTCGATGCCGAGATTCTGGCGGACGTTTACCTGCAAATGACCGGCGGACAAGTCAGTTTGTTTGACGAAGAACAGCCGCATGACGATATGCCGACGGCGACAAACGCACAACATAACCTGCACAGCGCCGGTCTTGCGCAAAGCAACGCGGTGCAGCTGCGCACGATTTTGCCCGACGAAGAGGAAATGCAGGCGCATTTCGCCTATTTCGACTTACTGCAAAAGAAAAGCAAGGATAACTGCATTTGGCTGAAGCGGACGGAACCCGACTTGCCACAGTAAAACTGACGGCGCTAAAACAGGCAAAAAGTGCGGTTTTGCGCCGATTCGCTTATGGATTAAGCAATTAAAAACAGTTTTAAAAAAAAGGGTTGACTGCAACCGCATAGCCCTTTATTATTCGCCTCACCTAATCGCGGAGTGGTAGTTCAGCTGGTTAGAATACCTGCCTGTCACGCAGGGGGTCGCGGGTTCGAGTCCCGTCCATTCCGCCAACAAATTCAGAACGCATAGTTCGGACGAAAAAGTTAAAACTGTGCGTTTTTTATTGCCTCAAAAATTCACTTATTATTAAGTGCGGAGTGGTAGTTCAGCTGGTTAGAATACCTGCCTGTCACGCAGGGGGTCGCGGGTTCGAGTCCCGTCCATTCCGCCAATTTTTTCAGCCCGATATGCAAATATCGGGTTTTTTATTGCCCGTATCCGGCAAAATATTGCACGGCAAGATTAATTTACAACTTTCACTATTCGCCACCTTGAAAATTCGGTATCATCTTGCACCATCTACCCATCATGAATATGGCGATCAAGATCGTCAATCGAGGTTTTATATGACTCCTGTTGTTGCCCTGGTCGGGCGCCCTAATGTAGGCAAATCCACCCTGTTCAACCGCTTGACCCGCACCCGTGATGCACTGGTCGCCGATTTTCCGGGTTTGACCCGTGACCGCAAATACGGCCATGCGCATATTGCCGGCCATGATTTTATCGTGATCGACACCGGCGGGATCGACGGCACGGAAGAAGGCGTGGAAGAAAAAATGGCGGAGCAATCACTGCTGGCAATCGAAGAAGCCGATGTGGTGCTGTTTATGGTCGATGCCCGTGCCGGTTTAACGCCGCCGGATATCGGCATTGCCAATTATCTGCGCCAACGGGACAAAACCACCGTTGTAGTTGCCAACAAAACCGACGGCATTGACGCCGACGCCCACTGCGCCGAATTTTACCAATTGGGGCTGGGCGAAATCGCACAAATCGCCGCAGCACAGGGGCGCGGTGTCAACAACTTAATCGAAGAGGTGCTCGCGCCTTTTGCCGAACAGTTGCAGCAAAGCGAAGCGGACGGGCAAGATGCCGACGAGCAAAGTGCGGTTGCAGCCGATGAGTGGGATCACGATTTCGACTTTAACAATGAAGAAGATACCGCACTTTTGGATAAAGCGCTGGCAGAAGACGAAGAAGACACGGCAGAACAGCAAAAAAATATCAAAATCGCGATTGTCGGTCGCCCGAATGTCGGCAAATCCACCTTAACCAACCGTATTTTGGGCGAAGATCGGGTCGTGGTTTACGATTTGCCCGGCACCACGCGCGACAGTATCTATATTCCGATGGAGCGTGACGGACAGCAATACACCATTATCGACACCGCCGGCGTGCGCAAACGCGGCAAAGTCACGCTGGCGGTTGAAAAATTCTCGGTGATCAAAACCCTGCAAGCGATTCAAGACGCCAACGTGGTACTGCTCACCATTGATGCACGCGAAGGCATTTCCGATCAGGATCTGTCGCTGCTCGGCTTTATTTTGAACGCCGGACGGTCGCTGGTGATCGTGGTCAACAAATGGGACGGTTTGGATCAAGATGCCAAAGATCAGATTAAATCGGAACTGGATCGCCGTTTGGATTTCATTGATTTTGCACGCATTCATTTTATCTCCGCCTTGCACGGCAGCGGTGTCGGCAACCTGTTCGACTCGGTGCAGGAAGCCTACCAGTGCGCCACCAAGCGTTTCTCGACCTCAATGCTGACCCGAATCCTGCAAATGGCGACCGACGAACACCAGCCGCCGCTCGCTTCCGGCAGACGGATCAAGCTGAAATACGCCCATCCGGGCGGACACAATCCGCCGATTATCGTGATTCACGGCAATCAGTTGGACAAACTGGCGGATTCGTATAAACGCTATCTCTCCAATTACTATCGCCGCAGCCTGAAAATTATCGGCACGCCGATTCGGATTCAGTTCCAAGAGGGCAGCAATCCGTTCGCCGGACGGCGCAACAACCTGACGCCGAATCAGCTGCGCAAACGCAAACGCTTGATGAAGTTCATTAAAAAAGCGAAAAAATAAGGTACACTCGGATCCGCTCGGCGTTCATCTGCGAATAAAAATCCTCGGGCGGGTCCTCATTTCAATAGTGAGAACTCGCCCTAAACCTGCTGCAACAGCAGGTTTTTTAATGGCTAAAGCGCTGGTTTTTCATGCGAATAATCTCTATCATAATCCGATAACCAGGAAGGAAAAGTATGGAAAGCGGATTTATTGCCTCAATTTTATTTTCGATCAGCGTCACCTTGCCGAATATTTTGATGCTGCTGCTCGGTATTTATCTGAAAAAAACCGGTATGATCAACGATCATTTCAGCAATCAAGGCTCGAAACTGGTGTTCAATATCACCCTCCCTGCCCTGCTTTTTCTCAGTATCATCAAAAATCCGGCGGATTACGGCTCGCAGCTGACCGTGGTCAGTATCGGTATTTTGGGCAGTCTGGTGCTGTTTCTGCTGGCGGAGCTGTTTGCCGTCCGTTATGTGAAAGATAAAAAAGAGCGTGGCACGTTCGTGCAAGGGGTGTTCCGTGCCAACACCGGGATTATCGGTTTGTCGCTTTGTGCCAACGCCTACGGCTCTGCCGGTTTGGCGATTGCCTCGGTTTATACTGCGATTATTACCTTGCTGTTTAATGTATTGGCGGTGATCACCCTCAGCCGTTCCCTTGCCGAAGGCGGCAAAACCAATTTTTTCTATATGTTCAAGCAGATTGTTAAAAATCCGCTGATTCTTTCGATTATCGCTGCGTTATTATTCAGTCGCTTGGGATTCAACCTGCCGGATACCTTGCTCAGCACTGCCGACTATTTGGCGGACATGACCCTGCCGTTGGCGCTGTTGTGCGCCGGCGCCAGCCTGAATCTGCGTAATATGGACAGCTCCTCAAAAGTGGCGATTTGGTCAAGTGTCGGGCGTGTTCTGATTGCGCCGACGGTGATGGTATTGATTGCTCGTGCATTCGGCTTGCAAGGCATTGACTTGGGTGTGATTTTCTTGATGTCCGCCACACCGGCAGCCGCCGCCAGCTATGCGATGGTACGCAGCATGGGCGGCTACGCCAAAACCGCCGCCAATATTATCGGGCTGACGACCTTTGCCGCCATGTTCGGATCTTCAATCGGCATTGTGATCCTAAAACAGCTGAATTGGATGTAGCGCTTCACCGCAACCGCACTTTAGTTCCGCTAAAACCATCGCGAAAATCTGTCTCGCGAAAAGCAAAGTGCGGTTTTCCGCCGTTATAATTCAAACCGCAAGCGATAACGGTACTCCCGTTGCCGCAATTGGTATGACGCATGCACGCTCGGTGTCCACGAATCATCGCCGCCGATGCCCATATGGAAACCGTCGATACGCACATACACACACGGATCCGCCGCCAAATCACAAGTATGGCGAGCTTGGGCTAACGTCTGCTGACTAAAACGGCTGACCGCAAAATGGAACTGTCCGCGCACGTTCAATTCGCCGATTTTTAATTCGCGCACATCGCAGCGCAGGCCGTTTTCGCTTGGGAAAATGTAGTTGGTGTGCAGCTCAAACTGCGGCAAATCATACTGCCCGATGTGGGCGGAATCTTTGCGATCAGGGTAATTTTCATGCGGTCCGCGCCCGAACCATTTGACCCGACTGTCGCTATTGACCAACGCCAGCTCCAGCCCGACGCGCGGCAACGACGGCAATCCTGCCGCCGCCTCGACTTGAATATCCAAATCCAATGTGCCGCTGTTATCGATCTGATAGAGCCACTGGCTTTTTAGCAATAAATTTTGTTGCTGATAATAGCCGTGCGTCACCCGAATTTGCAGCCGATCGGCTAACGGCTCCACGCTGAACCCCAAACATTTTTCCGCCAGACTCCATAACCCGGACTGCTGCCAACGGCTGATCCACGCATTCGGATCGACATGTTGCGCCTCGCTCGTGCCAATATCGTTATCCAACGGCGCACGGTAAAAATTATTACGAAGCGGCTGAGCCAACTGCTCGACGCCATTTTTTAGCCAACTGCTAAGCAGACCGCACTTTTTATCAAAGGTTAATTGGAAATGCGCCCCCAGCACTTTGATTTGCTCCGCTTGCTTACGAAAGTGCGGTGCACCGGCAAAATGCAAGTGCGGTTCGCTCAAGACGATAATATCCGGCAATTCAAACTGCGCTTTCGCCACGCTGAAACCGTTTTCCGCCCAAGGTTGCGTTTGATTTAAAAGCACTTCGGCATCAATCAGATACAAGGTGTCCGGCAACAAATGGATATCCAACGGAATCTGAATCGTCTGGCTGCCCTGCGGCGGCAGATTCAAACCGCTGTAATTAAAGCGAATCGGGAAGCCGTTGGCGCTCAGTTTCCAGTGCAGGAAACAGTCTTTCACGGTTTTGAACAGATATTCGCTGGTGACGGTCAGGGCGTACCCCTGCGCTGTTTTTTGCAGTTCAAATTGGAAAAACTGCTGCGCTTTTTTCGCTTCTAAAATGGCTGGGTGCAAAGTGCGGTCAGGGAACACCAGACCGTTAATACAAAACTGGCGATCGTTGATGTTATCGCCAAAATCGCCGCCGTATGCCCAATACGGATTGCCGTCCTGATCGTATTTGGTCAAGCCTTGGTCGACCCAATCCCAAATAAAGCCGCCCTGCAAACGCGGATATTGGCGGAATGCCTGCCAATATTGGCTGAAATTTCCCAAACTGTTGCCCATCGCATGGGCATATTCGCACAAAATCAACGGGCGGTTTTCGTCAGGCATGGAAATGGCTTTTTTAATCGCCCATTTATTGACTGCTTCCGCCGCAAAGTATTGATCCTGCTCCACGCGTGAATACATCGGGCAGATAATATCGGTCGCCGCCGTTGCCGCACCGCCGCCCTCATATTGCACCGGACGGCTCGGATCACGCCGTTTCAGCCATTGGTACATCGCATGGTGATTGTTGCCGATGCCCGATTCGTTGCCCAGCGACCAGATAATAATACTGGCGTGGTTTTTGTCGCGCTCAACCATGCGCACCACCCGTTCCAGATAGGCGTTCAACCAGCTTGGATCGTCCGATAAGCGTCGCATCGGAAACTGACCGTGCGTTTCCAGATTGGTTTCGTCCACCACATACAGCCCGTATTGATCGCACAATTCGTACCACAGTGGGCTGTTCGGATAGTGGGCGCAGCGCACCGCATTAAAGTTATGCTGTTTCATCAGGATAATATCCTGCAACATATCTTCACGGGTTACGGCGTGTCCGCGTTCGGGGTGATGTTCGTGGCGGTTCACGCCGCGAATCAACAACGGTTTGCCATTTAACAACAGCTGCCCGCGTTTGATTTCCACTTTGCGGAAACCGATATCATAGGCTTCGCAATCCAGCAGTTCGCCGTGTTGATCAAGCAAACTGACCACGCCGCGATACAAGTGCGGTATTTCCGCCGACCAGCTTTGCACCTGTGCAACCGTCGCCTGCTGCTGAATACGATCAAAATATTGCCCTTTTTCATCAATAGCGGCTTGCTGATCGACACCATCGGTCATATCAAGCAGACAGTGTTCGCCGTCAAACAGTTGCAACCGCACTTTGGCATTTTCGTGATTGCGGTTAAAGCGTGTTTTCACCGTCAGCAATCCGTTTTGGTAAATCGCGTCCAAATCCGCCTGAATCTCCACATCGGCAATGTGAAAGTGCGGTTTGCTCAACAAGGTCACGTCACGGAAAACACCGCTCAGCCACCACATGTCCTGATCTTCCAGATAAGCGCCGTCACTCCAGCGCAGCACCATCAGCGCCAGCTGGTTTTCACCGGTTTGCAGGTAGTCGCTTAAATCAAATTCCGCCGCCACTCGGCTGTCTTGCGCATAACCGACCCAGCGCCCGTTGCACCACAAATGAAAAGCGCTGTTGACACCGTCAAAATGAATCCGCACTTGGCGCTGTTGCCACGTTTCGGTCAAGACAAACGAAGTGCGGTAACAGCCGGTCGGATTCTGCTGCGGCACATAAGGCGGATTGTCGGCAAACGGATATTGAACATTGGTATAAATCGGATTGTCCGCTACCTCCGCTTGCAACTGCCAATTGGACGGCACGGCAATCGTCAGCCAGTTTGCCGCGTTAAAGTGCGGTTGCATAAAATCCGGCGGCACGTCTTCCGGCTTGGCAAACAACTGAAATTGCCACTGCCCGTTCAAGGATTGTTGATTCGGCGACGGCATTTTGCCGACCGCACTTTGCACATCGGGATAGGCATGCAATGGCGAATGCGCCGCCATTCTCGACAACGATGACGTCACCCGCTGGTTTTCCCACTCTCTGGCATTCAGAATTTCGCTAAATTGGCGCATAACCACACTCTCTAGGCTGTGTTTTAGGTCGTTTATTGATAAAAAAGGCAACGAAAACTCGTTGCCCGACAAAATGGTAAAGTGAAATTAAGCTTCTTTGGCTTTTAATAAGCCGGAAGAGCCTTTGGAATAATCTTTCGGCTGGGCTTTTTCATCAGCGGCTTCCTGCACACCGTCTTGATTTGCCACTGCTTCCGTGCTTTTCTCCAACAGCGAGTCCGGCTCGAAAATCGCTTTTGCCGTCGTTTCCGGCAACAGTGCCACCGAACTCTTTGCCAAATGTTTATACAAGCGCTGGTAATCTTGCGCCAGCGATTTCAACAGATCCGCACTTTCGGCGAAATGCTCTTCGATCTTGGCTTTCTGCTCTTCAACCTCGGTTTTCACCTGCTTTAATTCGGATTCGGTTTTCAACTGTTTTTTCACGTTGCCGCTGGTTACTCTGATTAAAAGATAAGCCAAAATAAACCCGATAACGACCCCGATTGCGCCTACCAACCAAGGATTGTTTGCCACTGCTGCCGTTTCCATACTCTCCCCCTTAAAAATATAACTGTTTTATAACTATTTATCGGCGTAATTCGTTGAAATTATAATACCTAATCCGCTTAACGCTAAGCACAAAATCGCATTTTTTTGAACTGAGCGGTTTTTTTAAAAGAATGATTGGCATTTTGTGTTTATTTTCCGTATAATCTTGCGACCCTGTATTGCGACTGGTATTCCCGCCGGCGTAAATTTAATTGAGTTCTCACTCGAAGGGGTGCAGCAATCAATTTGAGGTGTGTCTAATTTTAGGCACAGGGTTTAAAATTTTTATTTTGGTAATCATTTAATGAAAACTTTTGTAGCAAAACCGGAAACTGTAAAACGTGACTGGTATGTAGTTGACGCGACCGGTAAAACTTTAGGTCGTTTGGCTACTGAAATCGCAAGTCGCTTACGCGGTAAACACAAAGCCGAGTACACTCCACATGTAGATACCGGTGATTACATCATCGTGATTAACGCTGAGAAAGTTGCCGTAACCGGTAAAAAACAAAGCGATAAAATCTACTACTGGCACACAGGCCACATCGGTGGAATCAAGCAAGCGACTTTCGCAGAGATGATCGAACGTCGTCCTGAAAGCGTGATTGAAATTGCGGTTAAAGGTATGTTGCCTAAAGGTCCTTTAGGCCGTGCCATGTATCGTAAATTGAAAGTGTATGCAGGTGCGGAACACAGCCACACTGCACAACAACCACAAGTTTTAGACATTTAATCACGGGATCAAGACTATGGCAGAGAATCAAAACTACGGCACAGGCCGCCGCAAAAGCTCTTCAGCCCGTGTGTTTATTAAACCGGGCAGTGGTAAAATCACTATCAACCAACGTGAATTAGACGTATATTTCGGTCGCGAAACCTCTCGTATGATCGTACGTCAACCTTTGGAGTTAGTGGAATTAACGGAAAAATTGGATCTATACATCACTGTTAAAGGTGGTGGTATTTCCGGTCAGGCTGGTGCGATCCGTCACGGTATCACACGCGCACTGATGGAATACGATGAAACCTTACGTCCTGCACTGCGTGCAGCCGGCTTCGTTACTCGCGATGCCCGTAAAGTTGAGCGTAAAAAAGTGGGTCTGCGCAAAGCACGTCGTCGCCCGCAGTTCTCCAAGCGTTAAGTGCGACAATGTCGCGCTTATGGTGTGCAAGTTATTGTTTTACAAAGAGTTTTTCAATTTCTTGCACGCAGTTGCAAACCTTTTATACGAGGTTTGCAACAACTTTTCAAGTACCCCTCGGGGGTACTTGGGAAGCCAGACAAAGAAACGAGGCGTTGCCTAAGATCTTTGTTCTAAGTTGGATTAGTAAATAAACCAATTTATGTGTAACTAAGGTATGATCTTCACTTTGATGTAGTCCTGAATAGTTCAAGATATTCAAGGTTAAGTTAAGAAAAGCAAGATCCGGTTATGGACCTACCCATGGTTCNCTGTCATAAATCCATATTTACCTCCTACTATAAATAAAGTCCCAGAGATCTCCGAGCATTCTGAAACGGAATCTGTAATGAAGTTTGGTAAACCTCATTATTGGAATGTTTACTATAAACCTCGCCGAAGTTATATTCGGTCTTATTATTTTACACAGCAAGCTA
>NZ_FWWV01000047.1 GCF_900176075.1 Pasteurella testudinis DSM 23072 | reverse complement strand
CCTGACCTGCCGCTGATGAGGCGTATACACCGCCGCCCTGTGTAGTCCACCACATCGCTTTACTGTCGGAATCATCTTTTAGTGTCAGCGGCCACATGGACTGATAAGCTGATGATTTGATAATTCCACGCGCAACGGACGAGTTAAGCAACGCAAGGTTGTGTGAGTATGACAGATGTAAGAATCTTGATTTCGGATTTAGCGCCAAACCTCTTGCGATAAAGCTTATAGAAGCAAGTTCCGTTTTTGTGTAGCCCGGCGGAATGTTAATAATAAGCCGCTGAATCTCACCATCGATCACTCTCTGTAGGGTTTCGTTGATTATTTTATGATGACCGTTGATGATCATCTTGCCACCTGTTCGCTGCTTAAAAAAATAGCGGGCGAAGTAAAGACCATCAAGCTCACATTCTAATTTTGTTGCTTGAGTTAGATCTTTATCAGCAATCATTTTGTTTTAACATCTCCTCGCGAACTTTTGCGTAATCGGCTTTGCTAATTTCGGTTACGGTTTGATTGATCTCACCTCTAATTTCCGTCACTTCTGTTTCTCTCCAGCCCGCTTGCGTTTTAAGGTAGAAAATTGTGGCTGTTAAATTTCCTTCTTCTATTTTTGCAAATAATTTATTAGTGACGGTTGCAATTCCTTTGGCTTTACCCCTTTTTATAGCTTCTGCAAAATCTACGTTTTCTCGCTTGTTGGTATAGAGTGTTGTTTCGCTAATCCCTAGCGAATCAGCAATTTGCTGTTGGGTTAGCCCTCTAGCTGCAAGCGCTTCAACCTGCTTAAGATTTATCTCAATTTTTGGTTTCGTTATTTTTTTTGTCATAGCTCCTCACTTGCAACAAAACTAATGGTAAAGTTTGAAAAAACACAGGAGAAAAAAATGAAAGCATTATTTATACCGTTAAAACGTTGTTGGTTTGAACAATTCAAAAATGGACATAAAAATTTTGAATATCGTGGTTATGGCAGACAATGGACTGAAAAACATTGTGTTGTCGGGCGATCTGTCACTTTAGCTCTGGGATATGGCAAAACAAGACTTCACGGAAAAATTGAGAGCTTTCAAATTATCCCAATAGAATTATCTCCAACGGAAGCGCAAGAAATATATCAAGGAAGATATCAATATATTGCAAAAATAGGAGTTACCCTGTGTATTTAAATGAGTATGTTTTGATCTGTTTCCGAAATCCAGTTTCTCTACTCATATTCCCACGCTTGCCATTTTTAACTGTTTCATTCCTATCTACTTTTACCAGCTTCCATAGTTGAGGAAATCTAGTTAATAATTTATAGGTTGGCACAGATGAAAATTTGGCTCTTATATCAAATCCCATTTGTTGCATTATTTTGGCTGTTTCATTAACGAATGAGCCGCCCAATCCTAACCCTACATAATCAGGGTGGATAACTAATCTGTTAAAATGGAGTTGCATTGTCGTTCCTTTTTTCCTCGGAACGTAGTTAGCATAAGCAATAAACCCGATTTGTTCATTTTGGTGATAAAGTCCAAAATAATACACTTTCCCTCCGGGTAATCTTTCGCTTAGATAATGATACTTACTAAAATATCTCCAGCTTTTTCTGTCAGCCCATTTAATGCCGAATTGCAGTTTTTCATCTCGACTGTAGTTTTGCCAAAGATGCCTCCGTTCGATATATTGCTGTTTGTTGCAGTCAATAATCCAGTCGGGGTTAAGCCATTCAACTACATCGTAATGGCAGGATATTGCGATTACTGTTTTTTGCTGGCTTCTAGCAAATTTTTGTAAACAATTAGACATTGCTTTTGCAACCGTGCGATCAACAACGCTAGTCCACTCGTCAATTACAAAAACATCCTTTTTGGCCATCATTAGTGCAGCAATCGCCCTCGCTTTTTGACCGTTTGAGAGTGTGTACATCGGTCTTATCCAGCAAGGCACTGATGTTAAGCCAATCCCTGCAAGCAGCTTCGCACATTCCGCATATTCCATATTTTCCGGAAATTGTTCTATAACTGGTTTCGCTTCATCAAAATCAAAATCAAAAATTGATTCTCCGAAAATATTTTTTGCTAAAGTTGTTTTCCCTGAACCTGATGCTCCAAGGATTAACCCGACACGGAAATCACTCTCAATATCAGCAGATACGCTTAATTCATGTACACTTTTCTTTTCCATGTCAATATCAAGACTATTTGCAGCTTTAACACATCTAAAAGATGTTGATACAGGAGACTCTAGTCTCACTCTAAAATTTTGCATTTCAACCCCTTCCCAGAATAAATTTCATAAGCTTCCTGCAACTGCCACTCACTATCAAACTCAATCATTAAGATATTTTTTTGTTCGTCATTTATAGCAACTACATCATCATGCGCTAAATCTTGCTCATCGCCGATAAGGTCGGATAGGAACTCATCATCAAACCCCAGCAAATCAATATCAAAATTACTTTCTTGTAGAGCTTCAATTTCGATCTGCAATTTAGACAAATCCCAATCGGCATTTAACGCTAACTGATTATCTGCAATTACATACGCTTTTTTCTGAGCTTCGCTTAATCCAATAAGGCGCACAGCCGGAACGGTTTCAAAATTTAGTTTTTTAGCCGCCATTAATCGCCCATGCCCAGCTATTATGCCGTTATCATCATCAATTAAAACAGGGTTGCAAAAACCGAACTCTTTTATGCTTGCCGCAATTTGGCTAACCTGATCGCCTGAATGCGTACGACTGTTATTAACATACGGAAGCAAATCGTCAATGTTGATCTGCTCAATACTTAGATTGCTGCTATTAATTGCGGACATTTTAACCCCAAAATAATTTGCATTTTTGCATATAAAACACTTGCAATTGTATGCAATTTTGCATATGATAATCACAAGTTAAACGAACAACTGGAGGAGGCAGTGAAACAAAGCGAATTTCTTAGGTGGCTAAAAGCACAAGGGGTACAAGTTGAAAATGGCACAAGGCATTTAAAACTTTACTACAAGGACAGAAGAAGCCACCTACCCAACCACCCAAGCCAAGAGTTAAAAAAGGGCTTAGTGGAAGGAGTTAAAAAGCAATTAGGCTTAAAATAATATAATCCGCTCGCAAGGGCGGATTCACTGCTGACTAAATGGAGAAATAATTATGTACTACGCTGCACACTTTACCCCTGCCGACGAGGGCGGATTTGTTGTTACTTTCCCTGATATTCCAGAGGGTATTACCCAAGGTGATACATTCGAGGAAGCAATGGAAATGGCGGAGGACGTTTTACTGTCTTGTGTCGAAATCTATTTTGAAGAAGATAAGCCGTTTCCAGTTGCTCGCAATCTCGGCGAGGGTGAAACTCCAGTAGCAATGCCTAATAGCGTTTATGCTAAGGTGCTGTTACACAATGCTATGATTCAGCAATCTATCACTAAGGCACAATTAGCACGCTTGGCAAGTATTCGCCCGCCGGAAGTGGGGCGAATACTTGAACCGCGCCATACAACCAAAATTGACACCATTAGCCGCGCATTCCGCGCATTAGGTAAAGAGCTGCAATTAAGCGTTATTTAATCATTTGACAACTCGCCACCAGTATAAACCCCGTAAATTTTCGCACTTTGCGGGGTTTTATTGCTTCATTTGATTAGACCATTTGATGATTCCATCAATTCGACTGGCACAAACCGCCCTCTCTTGCTGCACCAACCGCAAGTACACAATCGCTTCACCATAAGTTTTGCCGGTGAACGGCGTTTGTTTGCATTGGATTAGGTAAACTGACGGCGGAAAGAGATATTCGGTTTTAGTGATAACAGGCTTACTGCTGCAACCGCTTAATAACATCAGCAGGCAAAGCAACGGCAGCGCAATCTTGCGCCGATAAGCCTTTCCTGATCGCTGTTGTATCGTCATTTGCTTTTGTCCTTTCTGCCTGCTCAAGTGCGTTTTGCTGTTGTACCGCCTCACGCTCTTGATGAATTTTGCCGATCAATTGCTGATTGATATGCTGTTGATTGAGTATAGTTTGGGCTTGCTCAGCAGATAATGCCTTGTAATGCT
>NZ_FWWV01000062.1 GCF_900176075.1 Pasteurella testudinis DSM 23072 | reverse complement strand
AAAAAAAATACTTATATACACATTCGCTGCACTAAAGCTCAGAAAGAAATGATTACCGAGCAGGCTAGTAAGCAAGGAAAAACAATAAGCAATTATCTTATTCAATTAGCCGAAAAAGATAATAATTCTGACTAAAAATGACGGTAACGCATTCTATACCACCCAAAAACAAAAAAATCGGCGCACTAAGTGAGATATATCACTCAGTGCGCCGAATCTATTTAAGCCGCCGTATCTTTGATTTTGCCGCCGGCTAACGCATGCGGATTAATATAGCCCGGATAATCCTCTGGCGTAAACCCTTCCGGCAGCGCTTGGATTAACTGCGTCAATGCCCAGTCATAGCCGACAGCGTTTCTATCCTCAGGTAGCGGACTAAGATTAAACGAATTAAATGACAGCGCATTTTTGCCAGCTGCTTTGGCTTTTGCACTGACATAGCAAGCAACAACGACGACAGCGTTATCGTTGATAAAATCAACGTTAAGCGTAGTGATTTCGTGGTAACTGCATGTTGCGCCGGTTTGTTCATCTTCAATTGATTTCTCTATGTATTTCATAAGATTTCCTTATTTTTCAGATAATAAAAAACCGCACTTTCTGGGTGCGGTGTGCTGGTTAAATTTCGGTTAGTGTGTCTATGTTAAAATTTGATATGCAGTAAAAGTGAAAGGATTAACAATCTTTAAGGTTTCAAATGGTCCATATGCTTTCAAAACACCATTCACCACTGCTATTTCTCTTTCATCTGCACCTGTTACATTTTCAACCAATCTTAGTAGATCATTATATTTGAAAAACATATTAGTTACGGGTATCTTTAAATCAATTTCCCACCTACCCGGAACTCTGATTGCTTTACTTACACCAACTGTTACTTGTTTAGTAATAACATCAAATTCGCCTATAGACAACCCATTTAAGCCAATTCCATACAGCTCATTTGTAATTGGCTTTACTAAATTGTACTTTAACATCTCTCCAGTTTCATTATAACTGAAATAACCTCTTTCAATTGCAATATAGCTTTTATCTGTAAGTTTTACAACATCTGAATTATTGTCGTAAGTGTCCCATTCTGATTTAGGATTGGTGTATTTTCCCACATAAACCGCTTTGAACAACTGATTTAAATCTAATTCTCTACCATTCCCAATTAAACCATATGTGCTTGTTCTCGGGTTTGGAAAATTAGTAATTATTCGGCTTCCTATTTTAATCCCATAACTCATATCGTCCTCTTTATTTGCATTCTTACCGACTAATTTATTCCACCACTTCTTCAACCAATTTATCAGCTTTTTCATTATCATCCTCCATTTCAATTGTATTAATTTCGGCACCATAAAACACACTATCGGTCATTTCTGATATTAATTTTAAACAATTATAGTTAATATCTTTGTTAAAGTCGTAAGTTTCATAATTAAACATAATTGCAACAATATTTTCTGCCAAAAGCATTTTTAGCAAATCTAATTCTGAAAAACTCGCTATTTGAACCTCGATCTCCTTATTAATATAATCAACTCTAATTTGACTAATTGCGTGGTATTTAAAACTCATAAATCTTAAATCTTTTTGTAATAAAACACTTTTATCTAAATAGTACATTATGTTAATTTCCCCAGTCTAACTTTTAAAAC
>NZ_FWWV01000048.1 GCF_900176075.1 Pasteurella testudinis DSM 23072 | reverse complement strand
CCGACGGCTTGGTCGAGACCGAAACCGACTTTGCCGACAACCGCTGGACGTTTCGTTATGATGAAAACGGCAATCTGCTGCACTTAACCAACGGGGAAGGCGAACAGACCGATTATCACTATGACGACAACGGGCGTTTGCTACTGCTCCGCTGTGGTGCCGACAGTGTGCACTACCAATATGATAAGGTCGGGCGGGTGCGCCGAATCGACACCGTCGACAGCTGCCTGCAATACCGCTATGACGACCTGGACCGCATTGTGGAGGAACGGCAAGGGCGCCAGCGTATCACGCGCGAATATAATGACGAGCAGCAGACCGTTACCCGCCATTTATGGATAGACGGCAAAGACCAAGCGATTAGCACCACCTTTCACTACAATCAGGTCGGGGAGCTTATCCGTCTGGATTTGCCGGCAACGGATAAACAACCCCATCAACTTCACTTCCGCTACGACCAACACGGCAACGAGACCGAGCGCACCGCCAATCAGGGGTTTATCCTGAAGCAGCGCTACAACAGTATGGGTTTGCCGTTGCAACAACGGGCAGGCTACGAGCCGCAGCACTTTTTTAATCGCGATGAACTGCGTGCCACCGGCATTGATAGCCCGAGCTTTGCCGCACTCAACCGCACTTATGCCTATGATAAGGCATTAAATACCGTTGCCGCCAATGACGAGCAGGAAAACCTGGCGATGACGGTCAACGGCAACAACCAGATTACCGACATCAGCAACCGCAACCACACCCGGGAACGCTATCAGTATGACAGCTGCGGCTATCTCGGCCAACGTCAGGTCGGCATGCCGCACGGTATCACCCTTGACCCGTTTGACCAGAATTATCCTGAACAACAACTGATTGACCACAACGATATTTATCAGCCGGGACATAAACTCCACCGCCTGAATAACGACCGCTATGTTTATGACCGTGCCGGACGGCTTATCCGTAAAACCACTGAGGAAGACGGCTACCGCACTGGCGAAAGCCACTACCGCTGGAACGGCTTTAACCAGCTCACCGTCTTCACCGGCAAAGGCAAACTCGGCGAACGCCGCTATACTTGGTATTATAAATACGACGATATCGGCAGACGAATCGAGAAAGCCTGTCCGGAACAAAACATCAAAGTGCGGTATGTGTGGGACGGCGACCAGCTTGCCTACTGTGAAACCGAAAAACAGCAGCGAATCGACAGTTGCCGACATAGTGTGTTCCACGGCTGGGAACTGTTGGCGCAGCAAGACCAGTACTACGATATTGAACAAACCGCCGAAGGTGGACAGCTAAACTGGAAAAATCAAACCCACTATGCCGTCTGCCAAAGCAACGGGCAGCCGCTGGCACTGTTCACCCCGGAAGGGAAACCGGCATGGCGCAAACAACCGACCGCACTTTGGGGACGCCTGCTTAACCATCGTTGGGCGAAATACCAAGCCAGCGAACCGCTCAATCCAAACCTGCTGTTCGCCGGACAGTATTATGACGAAGAATCGGGCTTGGCGTATAACCGTTTTCGTTATTATGACCCGGAAACCGCCAACTATCTCAGCAGTGACCCGATTGGCTTAAATGGCGGAGAAACGCCTTACAGCTATGTGCGCAATCCGTGGGATTGGTGTGATCCGTGGGGATTGGCTGGGTGTTTAGTATCGGCTGGCGATGGAGTAACTCATGATATTCAATTAGCTTTAACAAAGTCTCAATATAAAGAGGCATTTGGTCATATTGATGATTTTGTATCTGGAAATATTGCTGGTAAATCAGGAAATATATTTACTATTGATCGTTTAGGTGCCTCCTCTAGACGAGGTGATTCATTAGCTGATTTTCCTACTAAGAAAGGGTTTGATCGAGATGAATTCCCTATGGCAATGTTTAAAGAAGGAGGAGCAGGAGCAAGTGTTAGATATATTAATCCTAGTGATAATAGAGGAGCAGGTTCTTCGATTGCTAGAGCTTTATCTGGTTTTGCTGATGGAACCAAAGTAAAAATCATTGTGAAATAAGGAACATATTATGGAAAATTTATTATCTGCAATTAGATTAGATAAAGAATTTGAGAATTATGTTGAACAAATTCCTAAAAAAAATAAAAAAACGAAAAAACATTTCTTAGAATCCGTTATTGTAACTTCATATATACTATTTTGCTTAAAAAATAAATGTTATATACCATTTTTAGAAAAATTATCAGATAATAAGTTTAATGGAAATTTTGACATTTGGTCTTGGAGTGAAATGGGAATCTCATTACTCGCTTATAATACTAGCGATAAAGAGAAGAAAAAACATTTAAAAGAAATGTTAACCATCCCCTTAAATTCAGGAAATGAACTACAAAAAATAGTTAATAAAAATGTTCACTCTCGTTTTTTAAAAGGAGAATTTATTTTCGAATTGCCTAGTACTAAAAACAAGAACTATATAAAAGATATTGTCATTCATCTAATGAAAATGATTAAATTAAGTGTATTTATTGATGATACACCTATTGAACAGTCACTATTACAAAACGCCATAAATCTAGATATTAATATAATAAATAATCACATTTGTATAAACGGTATAAAAGATGTATTCTAAAAATATGCCTCTGGCAATTTACGATAACTTCACTTGTTCTTTAATAATATATTTTAGTATGATATACATGCAATCTATTTTTCACCATGCTAAATGATACGGGTATAAAATTCGTGGAATTGGGGTAATCCATGGGAATCAACCCTCGTTGACTTCTCTACATGGCTAAATAAAGGGGCTAATAACTATTCAAATTATATTAGTGATATTTATACTGGTATTACAAATAATTTTGACCGTAGAGTTATTGAACATGCAGGAAGTAAAGGGGATATAGGCTTAATACGAAACACAGGAAATCTGACCAAAAATCAAGCTAGGGCGATAGAGCAAGCAATTATTCATAATCGCAGATTATTAAATGGTACAATAGGGAAAAATAATATTAATAGTATTAATCCTAAACGAGCAATCTATCCTGATACCGTAGCTTGGGGGGGAAATTGGCTTAAGAAAAATGCTTCAAACGTGGCGGAAAATATTGGATTATCAGATAAAGTAAAGGTGAAGAAATGCTTATGAATAAACTGCAATTTATAAAAAAAACACGACCAAAACTAAAATCAGGAGATGTTTTTTATTATCATATAAAAAATAGATTTTTTTTAGGAGTTGTTTTATTAACGCGACTAGACACTAGAATATCTGACAATATCTCCATCACTATTTTACTTCCAAATTACTCAAAAGAAAAAAAAGAATTATTATCTATTGACGAAATGAAAAAAAAGATAATTGATTTAGATTTAATAGCCCCTCCAACAAATATAAATAAAAAAGCTTGGACATTAGGATATTTTGTAAACATAGATAATATTACTATCGATAATATTTTAGAATATTGCAGATTTTACTCTTTAGGGGATCTTTATAACTATAAATATCAAGAAACATCATCACTCCCCGATTTTAGGCTATTAGGTAAGATGGGAACTTATGCATATGAAGGTATAGAATATTTAATTCAGCTAGGATTGGGATTAGATTATGATGAAAAAGAAAAACCTTATAAGTATTATGAGGATTATTTAAATCACCTTAATGAGCAAAAGTTACCTTATTGGTATTACAATTCTATTGGAAAACCAAAATCATAAAATAACCATTTTAAACAGCTCTTTAATAACTTAGTTTTTAATATGACCGCCACGGCAACCTGATTCGTTACACCGATGCCAACGGCGTGGTCTGGCAGTTACGCTACGGCGCCTTTGACCTGCTGAGCGAGAAAATCGACGGCGAAGGCAACCGCTGGCGTTACGACTATGATAAAGACAGCCTGAAACTCAACCAGGTCACCAATCCGTTGGG
>NZ_FWWV01000057.1 GCF_900176075.1 Pasteurella testudinis DSM 23072 | reverse complement strand
TTATTTATTCGCATGTCAGGGTTTAACTCAGCATGGCTATACCGAGGTTCAGCCTTTACTGGCGCGTATTTTTAAGGAATACGGCTTACCTTGGGCAATCCGCAGTGATAATGGAGCGCCTTTTGCTTCAGTTGCGTTAGGGGGACTGACCAAATTATCCAAGTGGCTAATTGATTTAGGTATTCGCCCNGAACGTATTGAAGCAGGAAAACCACAGCAAAATGGTCGTTTAGAGCGAATGCACAGGGAGTTGAAGCGCTATATTGCAAAGGTGGATACGCTTAAGGTAGAAATGCATGAATTCCAACAAAAGCTGGATATTTTTAGAGAAGAGTTTAATCAACTGCGTTCACATGAAAGTCTGGAAAGACAAATGCCGGTGAGCTGTTATACACCTTCAATCCGTATTTATCCCACACGGATTGAAGAATATGAATATCACCAAGAGGCTATTTTACGAAGTGTACGGCATAATGGTGAAATCAAATGGCGTGGAAAATTACTCTATATTAGTGAAGTGCTAGCAGGTGAAAAAATCGCCTTTTTACCCAAAGGTGATGGATTATGGGAAATGTTTTATCGGTTTCATTTTCTTGGTGAACGAGATGACATCACCCAAAGAATTATCCGCCCAACATCGTGGCATAAACCCGAAGTGTAAACGATGTCATCGGGTTAATATGTAAAGGATGTTCGGGTTGTACCTTGCCATGATTTAAAACGCCGCGCAAATTCCGCCACCTTGTCCCAATCGGTGTATTCGATTTCTTTCGTCGTGTCGGTTTCGCCGCCGGTGATTTTCATAATCAAACGGATCATGAAACGGTCAAAAAAACGGTAACGCGGATAACGCAGCGCACCGGCGAAAACCGCACTTTGGGTTGGTTGCCAATCGATCCGTTGTAGAAATTTACGGGTATAAACATTGGTTTCAGGCGTGTTTTTATCGGCTTTGCGCGCGGTGAGGTTCACGCTGTAGAAAGCGCTTTTTTTGCGGTTTAGCAACTGCGCATGGCGCTGAATATAAGGCTCAAGCGCTTTGTTAAAATGGCCGTAGCGGATTGAGGCACCGATAACAATGTTATCGTAACCGCTTAAATCGTACTGGTCGGCTTGGCTTAATGCGGTTAATTCCAGCACCGCACTTTGATCCGCCGCTTGCATTTCGGCAGCCATCGCTTGCGCGATTTTTTGCGTTTGCCCGTCAACGGACGAATAAATAATCAAGGTTTTCATCAACAATAACCGCTCTTTTATTTTTCTTTTTAACTTTTCCAAAATGCCGGCGTGAACAGCACCAGCAAGGTAAATACTTCCAACCGTCCGCAAATCATGGCGAAGGTCAAGATCCATTTCGCACTGTCAGGGATTGAGACAAAATTGCTGCTGATACTGCCCAAACCCGGTCCGAGGTTGTTTAAACAGGCAACCACCGCATTAAAAGCATCAAAACTGTCCACGCCGCAGGCAATCACCGCCAACAAACAGAGGACAAAAATCAGCAGATATGCGGAAAAAAACGCCCAAATGCCTTGGATAATCCGCTCGGATAACACTCTGTCACCCAATTTAATCGGCTGAACGATATTCGGATGAACCAGTCGGTTCATCTCCCGTTTTCCCTGCACCAACAGCAACAGCACGCGAATCACTTTCAAACCGCCGCCGGTCGAACCGGCGCAACCGCCGATAAACGAGGTCATCAGCAGCAACATCGGTAAAAACGAAGGCCAACTGTCGAACGAAGACGTGGTGAAGCCGGCGGTGGTGGAAATCGACACCGATTGAAACAGGGCGTGCTCAAAGGCTTCGCCGATACCGGAAAAATAGTTGTAGCCGACTAAGCTGAAGGTGCAGATTGCCACCAATGCCAGCTGGATAAACAGAAAAGCCTTGAATTCCGGATCGGTGAAATACAATTTAAAAATATTGCTTCTGCCCAGCTCAAAATAGGCGGAAAAATGCAGCGCGAAGTTACAGCCGGAGATAAACAAAAACACCGCCGCAATCAGGTTGATCGCCGTGCTGTCGAAGTAGCCCATGCTAGCATCGTGGGTGGAAAAGCCACCGATCGAAATGGTGGAAAAACTGTGGCTGATCGCATCAAAAACGTCCATGCCGGCAGCCCAATACGCCAACGCACACAACAGGGTCAAAGTGGAATAGATTACCCACAACGCTTTGGCGGTTTCGGCGATACGCGGGCGCATTTTTTGCTCTTTTAGCGGTCCGGGCATTTCGGCACGGTAAAGCTGCATGCCGCCGATCCCCAACAGCGGAATAATCGCGATCGCCAATACGATGATCCCCATACCGCCCAACCATTGCAGCATTTGGCGGTAGAATAAAATCGCTTTCGGCAGGCTGTCCAAGCCGACGATCACCGTGGCGCCGGTGGTGGTCAAGCCGGAAAAGGATTCGAAAAAGGCGTTGGCAACGTTTAGTTGCGGGTGATCAAATAACATAAAGGGTAACGAGCCGACGCTGCCGAGCACCACCCAGAACAGCACCACGATCAGAAATCCCTCGCGCGAACGCAATTCGTGCTTATGGTTGTGGGTCGCCCACCACAATATCGCACCGATCACTAAGGTAATAAAAAAAGTTTCGACAAACGCACTGCCGCCGCCGTCATCGTAAAGCAAGGCGATAAATGCCGGCGCCAGCATGGTGAGCGAAAAACACATCACCAAAATGCCGACAATGCGAATAATTGACTGTATATGCACGCTGTTTTCTCTTATGCTTTTTTAGGCTCTGCCAATCTCAAACGACCGCCGCTGCGATCGATTAAGGCTTGCGCAAAGTCGGTAAACTGTTGTTCACTGATCCCCAATTGCAACTCGACGGATTGGTTGAATTGCTGCGACCAAATCTCGATTTGATGATGTTTGATCAGTTGCTGCACCAAATTGATTTGCTCATAATCACACGTTAAATCAAATCGTTGCCGCTCGATTTTTTCAACCGTCAACAACTGTTTCAACGCCTGCTGCACGCCGTTGCCGTAGGCGCGTACCAAACCGCCGGTGCCGAGCTGAATACCGCCGTAATAACGTACCACCACCGCACTGATTTCGCCGATACGGCTGCCGAGCAACACATTTAACATCGGTTTGCCTGCGGTGCCGGACGGTTCGCCGTCATCAGAAAAACCCAATTGCTGCGAATCGTTCGGTCGTCCTGCTACCGCTGCCCAGCAGTGATGACGGGCATTCGGGTGCTGCTGCTTCACCTGCTGCCAAAACGCCCTCGCCTGTTCGATTCCCTGCGTCGGTTGCAGATAGGTAATAAAACGGCTCTTCTTAATCTCTTCGCTAAACTCGACCGCACTTTCGGGTATCAAATAACGCATTGTTGCTGTTTCAACTCTATTTGTAAAGGGTTAGCCGCCAAGTGCGGTCAGCGCATTTTGGGTCAGGTTTTCCGCTCCGTTCGCCGTGATGACGATATTGTCTTCGCTGCGGATTCCGCCGTACGCGGTAAAGCGATCGATTTTCTGCCAGTTAAACTGCTTGGCTAACGGGTGATTGCGCCACGCCTGCAATAACATCGGGATAAAATACAGACCCGGCTCCACCGTCAGCACCATATTCGCCTCTAAATTGCGCGTGCAGCGCAGGCTCGGATAAACCTCCGGCGGTGCTTTATGCGTACCGCGCCGGTTTTGCTGAAAACCCGCCACATCATGCACCTGCAAGCCCAACAAATGCCCCAAGCCGTGCGGAAAGAAAGTGCGGTTAATCCCTTCCTCGAAAATCTGCTCCGCCGGCAAACGCACCAAATCAAAATCATGCAGTATTGCGGCGATCGCTTGCTGCATCATGGTGTGGTAACTGAGGTAATTGTAACCGACCTGCATTTGTTCGATAATCACCAATTTATTGCGATCCAACACCTGAACCATTTGCGCAAATTCATCATTCGGATCAAAGCTGTAACTGCGGGTAATATCGGCGGCGTAGCCCAAATAACTCGCACCGGCATCGAGTAGAAAACTCAAGCGTTGCGGCGGGTTTTGCGTTTGCAAACGGGTGTAGTGCAACACCGCACTATGCTGATTAATCGCCACGATATTGCCGTAGGGCACGCTCAAATCCGATTGCTCACTGGCACGCAAATACGCCAAGTTAATCTCAAATTCCGATTGCCCGTCGAAGAAAGCCGCTTGCGCCGCCTGATGTCCTTTTAAGGCGGCAAATTGCGCCTGTTGCAAGCAATGCAGCTCATAATCGGTTTTGATACTGCGTTGATAATGCAGGTAATTGAGGGCTTTTTGCGGATTAATTTGACGAAAACCGAACGCTTGCGCCAACGCCACTTCCTCGCCCAGATACAAAGTGCGGTCAAGATCATGGAAATGGGTTTTGATGTCATCGGCGTGTTTCAGAATCGTCCACTCAAACTCCGCCGTCCAAAACGCCTGTGGCGCAGCTTCGTGCAAATACCAATAGTCATCGGGCTGATAAAAATACAAGTGCGGTTTGTTCACGCCGTCCAGATATAACCAGCTGCCGACCGCATGGGTGTGCGGCACGAAATAGTTAAACAACGGATTGATTTTAAACGGTTTGGTTTGATCGTCTAAAAAATGGTACTGCTCTTCTCCGGCGTGAATCCAAATGCCGTCGGCACGGTTGGTCTGCAAAATATCCTGCGCCAATGCTTGCAATTGATTAAGGTGTTGCTGAAAAAGGGATTGCATTGTGAGGGCTTCCTTTCAAAAAACTGCTATAATTGCGCCATTATATAGTGGGATAAGAGAAGTAGCCAATAATATGACCGAACCTGAGATTAATCAAACATTAGACACCCAAGGACTGCGCTGCCCCGAACCGGTGATGTTGGTGCGCAAAAGCATTCGCCATATGCAAGACGGCGAAGTGGTGTTAGTGATCGCCGATGATCCTGCCACCACGCGCGATATTCCGAGCTTTTGCCAATTTATGGATCACACTCTGCTGTACAGCGATACGGCACAAACACCGTATCGTTATTGGGTGAAAAAGGGAAAATAGAGCGGATTATTGCGGCGCAAATAATGCCTGATGCAGTTGTTTTAATTTTGTTTTTTCCTGTTCCAGCCGCAATCCCTGCTCAGCATACTGCAAGCTGTATTCCGCCTGCCGGCGGGCTGCTTGCCGAACGCTTGCTTCCGGCGCCTGCGTGGCGATGATTTGCAAAATTTTTTGTAAATGTACCTGAATTTCCAGTGCCGCAGCACCATCGCGGGCAATCGGTGCAAAAGCATGATCGACCAAATCCTGCTCGTTCATATGAACAATCGCCAAGCGAGGATATTTAAGCGGCTCTGCTTCTTGCGACTCCGCCACTTGCGTCTCTGCCTTGGCGTCCAACAACAAACGCATTAAAATCGTCAGCACTTTAATTGCCGTGCCGGGATCATTGATCGCCGGCGACAATGCCCGCTGGGCGACCTCGCTCAATACTACCATGCCGAATTTCGGATCTTGGGCATAACTGCGGCCGTCCTCCAACACAAAGGCATCGCAGATACTGTCCGACAACGACGCCGGCGCCTTGTCCAGATAAGCCAGCACCATACCTGAATACACCAGATCCCCCGGTCTAACCATAATTTCAAGCCGGCAATCTTCATGTTCCGCAATTGCTTGCAGATGCGGCAGATTGATATGCGTCAGATAGCCGCTGGAACGGGCATGAATCGCATGGCGAAATCCGGCTTGCCGCAGACGATTCGCCCCCATAAACGGGCTGCTGCGATAGGCCTTCAACGTGTTTGCCGTCGCTTGTTCTATTTTATTCAGGGTATTATTCATTCGTCCTAATTGCGACAGGGTTTTCACCCAACGAATCAGGGTATAAATCAGATAGGCTAAAACCGCCAATGTGCCGAGAAACAGAATAAACCGTCCTGATTCTTGGTAATAGCCGATACCCAACGCCGTTTTGGCGATCACCGCATAAACAAAGGCGGAAATAAAACTGGCGATTGCGACCCGAGTATTGTCGTCGCCCATCACCAGCTCCGTTGCCCGCGGCGTCGCATTGTTTGAGGCTGACGCAAATGCGGAAACCATAATGGAAAGTGAAAACGTGCTCACCGCCAACATGCTTGAAGCAATGATACTGAGCAGAGCGTCGAGGGTCTCCGGTTTAACCTTTAAAATAAACGCTTCCGGCAACAGCCCATTGACCGAAGCGGCGAGCAGCACGAATAGAATGGCGGCAAATGCGCCGAATACCGGCGTTATCCATAACGTATTACTGGGCTTTTTCAGCCACAGCAACCATGTAAACAATTTATCTTTTAATACCATAACCTCGTACCATAACCTAATATCATAGCCGTGTTCCTTACCTGCACCGACGGCAATATCTGCCGCCGCTCAGACTAAATCCTTGTGCATATTATGGTGCGGCACACCTTCTTCATCATAGCCGTCGCCATAAACTTGATAACCGCACTTTTGGTAAAACGCAATCGCCGTATCCTGTGCCCCTAAAATGGTTTTCTCACTGCCCTGCGCTTTGGCGCGTTGTTCCATTTCTGCCAGCAGGCGCTCGCCCAATTTGTTGCCGCGTTGCGATTTCAGCACCGCAATACGTTGTAATTTATGAATGTTGTCCGCATAACGATACATGCGTGCGGTTGCCAACGGCTCGCCGGCAGCAGAATACAGGGTGAGGTATTCGCATTGCGCTTCCAATTCATCAATTTCAATGCTCATTGAAAAGCCCTGTTCTTCGACAAAAACGGTTTTGCGAATCTGCAAGCCGTCCAAATAGACCGGATCCTGCAGGCAGTTTGTCCAGCGCGGCGTGATCATATCGGCTCCTTACAACAATAAAAATAATTAACCATTATGCCGATCAGCGAATGCCTGCGCAATCGCTCGGATTACAGAACGGACGAATATTTCTATTTTAAGGGATTTTTTGTGTCGTCTGAATCAACCGTATATCGCCTAGGGCTTCATGACAATGCGTTTATGAGGGGATTTTTGTTCCTGAAAATACAGATTCAAGGCAAAAAACGCAGCAAGATTGGCCATCTTGCGAGGCTTTTTAACCCAACAGGCACGTTTTCAGAGGCGAAAAGCAGCCGTAAATCGAATGGTCAGGAAGCCCTAACAATTGCACCGCACTTTTCACATTTCACAATCCAAGTGCGGTGCAATCCCCCTACTTCCCCTTGCGCACTTCGGTAATGCTTTTGCCGCCGAGGCCGTAGTTATCCATGTCGATTTCGTCGATCACCACCACGGTGGTGGCGGGGTTTTTGTTCAGCACCCGTGCCAAGAGCTCGGTGACGCCGGCGATCAGTTCGGCTTTTTGTTCGGTGCTGGGGGCTTCGCTGCCGCCGGTTAGTTTGATATTGACATAAGGCATTTCAATGGCTCCTCTTGAATGAATGTGGCGTTAACAGGCACAGTGCCGTGGCCAGCCACAAGGCCGCGGCGGCGAAAATCAGTGCGCCGGAGAAGGTGCCGCTGCGTTGGTAGAGGGCATCGGCGGCCAGCGGGCCGGCAATTTGGCCGATGCCGTAAACTGCGGTCATCACCGCCAGCATATTAAACGATACTTTGGCCGCCAGCGCACGGGCGGCGGGCATGGCGATGGTGACCGTGCCCATAAAAGTGCCGCCCACCAGCACGGCGCTGGCAAGCGACAACGGCAGCGAAGTGCCGAACGCCGGCAGCATCACGCCGAAGCCCTGAATCAGCAAATTCAGCAACAGGCTGCGGCGGGCGCCGAGGCGCAGATTGATGCGGTGCCACAAAAAACACGACGGAATCGCGCCAAGGCCGAACACCGCCCACACATGAATCGCGCCCACGCCGCCCAGCGCCTGATTAATCAGCACCGGCAGATAAGTGGCGGTGATGATGTAGCCCAGCCCGGCCAAACCGTAAATGCCGATCAACTGCCACGGGTTGGAAAAGACCGACGCCGCCGGCGCTGCGCCGCTGTTCGGCTGATTAACCGCCGCCGGACCGTCGCGGCGCGAGCGCCACAACACCGTGCAGGCAAACGCCGCCAACAGCGCGCCCGCCAGCGCCAGCAGCAGCCAAATAGACATGCTCCGCCACCCCGCCGCGCTGCTCAAGGCGATGATTTCCGCCGACAGAAAAATGCCGACACCAACGCCGGAATACAGCAACGGCGCGCTGTGCGGCCGGTTCATATAATGCAGCAGCCACACCGAGCCCGCCACCAGCGCCACCGCGCTGAACACCCCCGCCAAACCGCGAATCCACACCAGCGCCCATGTGGCGCTGACCACGCCGGGCAAAGCCAGCGCCGCCACCGTCGCCAGCAACGCAAAAATGCCGGCAAGCGGCGCATGGCGCACATTCAGCTTCGCCAACGCCAACGCACCGAGCAGATAGCCGGCATAATTGGCCGATGCCGCCAGCGAACCGGCGGAAACGCTGAGCAGGTTTTCCGTTACCATCAGCGGATAAATGCCGGTGAAGGCAAACCGCCCGAAGCCCATGCCGACCACCAAAACCATCATCGCCGCCAACCCCGACAGCCGCTGCGCTTGCGTGTGTGCGCTGTTCATCAATCGCTTCCGTCCTGTATTTTTTATGAAAGTATAAACATTCTTTGTCAAATAAAAAGGCTATAATCGGAACAAGATTTATACCGAAAATTTGAAAATCAGGCGGTTATCATGATTCAACAACTGAAAAACATCACCTCTTTCGTGCAGGCCGCCGAATCCGGCAGCTTCACCCTCGCCGCCCAGCAGCTCGATTTGTCGCCCGCCGCCGTGAGCCGCAACGTCGCCATGCTCGAACAACACTTGCAGGTCCGCCTGTTCAACCGCACCACCCGCAGCCTGAGCCTCACCGACGAAGGCCAGGCCTTTGCCGTGCGCGCCAAGCAGATTCTGACCCTGCTCGACGAAGCCGCCGCCCATGTGCAAAGCAACCGCCGGGCCGTGGCCGGCACGGTGAAAATGTCGATGGCGAACGTGATCGCCCGCCGCTTGGTGATGCCGCTGATTCCCGAGTTGCAGCGCTGCTATCCGCACATCGACGTAGAAATCAATTTCGACGACCAAATGATTGATTTTGTCCAAGGCGGCTACGATTTGGTGCTGCGGGTGGGCGTGTTGGAAAACAGCACCCTGGTTGCCCGCCACATCTGCCGTCTGCACAACGTCCTCGCCGCCTCGCCTGCCTATCTCGCCGCCTGCGGCACGCCGCAAAACGTGGCCGACCTCGCCCGCCACCGCCTGATTGCCCGCCGTTTTTCCAGCGGCAAACTGAAACTGTGGCAGTTCCGCCAAGGCGACAGCGGCATCTATCCATACGAATTTCCGCGCCGCATCCTCACCCTTTCCGACCCCGAATCCATCGCCGACGCCGCCGTCAACGGGCTGGGCATTGCCGAAGTGCGCGGCTACATCGCCCGACAGGCGTTGCAATCCGGCCGGCTGCTGCCGATTCTGCCCGCGGCCTACCACAGCGACGACAGCCCGCTGGTGCTGCAATATCCGCACCGCACTTTGCTTGCCCCGCGGGTGCAGGCGGTGGTGGATTTCCTGCTACAAAAACTGGCGCAACAACCGGATTTGCAACGGTTTTAACCGCCATACCGCCGCCCGAACCGCACTTTGCATGGATAAAAGTGCGGTTCAGACGGCCTTTTCCCATGCTGCGGCAAGTGCGGTTCAAGCGATGGTAATATCTTTTATAAATGATAACGATTTGCATTAATTTACCAGACTTGCTAGAGTGGCATCATGTAGTGAACTATCGTGCTGAACTATCGTGGCGGAATATCAATATATTCCGTATCAATAATCTCGGGAGGCGGGGATTTTCATTCCGGCTTCCGACCCTGCGGTGCTGCAAATCCGGAGCAGACAATGGACAAACTGACACTGAATCTCGAAAACCATATCGCCGAAACCCTACTTATCACGCTGTATGCCAAAGCGGTGGAAAGCAAGCGCAAGCATCCGCTGATCAACGACCCCGACGCCTGCAGAATGGCGGCACAGCTTGATTATGATTTCAGCAAATACCGCAACACAAAAGCCAGCACCGCCGGTGTTGCCATTCGAGCATCGCATTTTGACCATATGGCGGCAGAGTTTATCGAGCGGCATGCCCGGCCGGTGGTGGTGTCGGTCGGCTGCGGTCTGGATACGCGGCGGCAGCGCCTCGGCGCGGCGGGCGGCAAAGCGGTTTTTTATTTGCTCGATCTTGCCGAGGTGATTGCCGTCAGAGCGCAACTGCTGCCGCCTGCCGACAATGAAATCCTGAGCGGCGTTTCGATGTTGGAAACCGCGTGGATGGACGATTTGCTGAGCCGTTATCCCGACGGGGATTTTCTGTTTGTGATTGAAGGCGTGCTGATGTTTTTTACCGAGGCCGACTGCCGTTTTTTGCTGGTTGAGCTGGCCAAACGCTTCGACGGCGCCCAAATCCATTTCGACCTGCCCAATCAATGGTTGAGCCGCAGGACATCATGGCACGATGCCGTCAGCAAGACCAACGCCGTGTTCAAATTCGGCCTCGACAATCCGCAGGAAATCGAAACATGGCATCCGCACCTGCACCACCAACGCACTTGGCTGTTCCCCGAATTCAAGGGTTGGCGCCGCATGGGCTGGGGGCTGACGCTGTTGATGAGCCTGATTCCGGCGCTTAAACATTCGATGCAGATGATTGCCTATAAAGTGGTGTTCGCACCGCAAAACCACAGCCGTGCGGACGGACACAGCAAATAATGACAAACGCCGTCTGAAACCGCACTTTGCTTGTTTGCCATGCGGTGAATAAGTGCAACCCTTCGCCGGATTGTTATCGTGATTTCCCGAATGCGATTGATATTGGTACGGATTTGGACTATACTAATATTAGTACGGAGTTGTACTAATTTTTATAGGAAAATCATGTGTTGAAAGAAAACAAAGCATTGGCAAGCGAGCTTGACAGGTATTATTCGTTGTGGCGTGAAAGCAATCATCTGTATGAGGAATGGTCAAAATTACAGGGATTGTCTTTTAACAGCGTGATGGTTTTATATTTCATTCGTGAAAATACAGAACATTGCACTCAAAAAATGATTAGCCAAAAATGGCTGATTCCCAAACAAACCGTCAATATGATTTTGAAAGACTTGGAAAAGCGCGGTTTTATCCTGCTGGTTCCGCTGCCGTCTGACAAAAGAAACAAACACATTCAATTCACCCGCGCAGGCGAAGAATATGCCGAAAGTATTGTCAGCGAACTGCGGAAAAAAGAGTTATTTGCCATGGAGCGTATCGGAATCGAACGCATCAAGGCATTTAATGACTGCTTGGCACAATACATAGCGCTATTTAACAGCGGTGAAAAAAATGTATCGCTATAATCATTTTATCAAGTTTGTCATGCCCTCTATTCTGGCATTCGCCTTATCGGGGGTGTATACCATTGTCGATGGTTTTTTTGTCGGTCAAAGCTTGGGCGACATCGGATTGGCATCGATTACTTTGGGTTATCCGATAGCGGCATTTATTCAGGCGGTGGGAACGGGCATCGGATTATCCGGCGCCATACATTTCACCATCCTGCATGCACAAAAAAGAAATCACGAGCAAAAAGCCTGCTTCGGCGGCACAACGCTGTTAATGCTATTGGTGAGCGCACTCATCACCGCACTGCTGTTGTTGTTTTTGTATCCTTTGCTTAATGCCTTCGGCGCAGAGGGGGACGTGCTGCAACTGACTGCCGACTATATCAGGGTGATCGCACTGGGGGCGGTGTTTCAACTGTTGGCAACCGGATTTGTCCCTTTTATCCGCAACATGGGCGGGGCAACATTCGCAATGGTTGCGATGATGATCGGCTTTGTGGCAAATATTATCTTGGATTACCTGTTTGTTTGGGTTTATCAACTCGGCATGTCGGGCGCGGCGTGGGCGACTGTCATCGGGCAGGCGATGACAATGCTCGCCGCAATCGGTTATTTCAGGCATCAAAAAACAGGGTTCCATCTGCCCGCCAAGCAGGCCATCGTCGGATTTTTCGGAAAAATCCTCAAGGTATCGCTTGCACCGTTCGGTTTGACCTTTTCTCCCATCATTACCATGATTTTGATGAACCGTTTTCTACTGTTTTACGGCACGTCGCAATCTATAGTCGGAGAAATTAGATTCTGATACAAGGCGGCGAGCCGCAGACAGTACAGATAGTACGGCAAGGTGAGCCAACGCCGTAGCAGAAACTAATTTCTTCGACTTTATTGCGGTTTACAGCGGAATCGGCTATGTCACCTCGATTGTGTATTTGTTTTTGCAAGGCGTGGGCGACGGCAGCCAGCCCTTAATCAGCCGTTATTACGGCGAAAAAAACACAGCGGTGATGAACCGAATCAGGCTGTTTGCCCATAAAACCGGTTTAAGCATCACCTTGGTATGTGCCGCCTTATTGTTTTTGGCGCGGGGCAATATCGGCATTTTGTTTGGTGCGTCTGCCGAAAGCAACCAAGGGATAATTTCATATTTGCCGTTGTTTTTGGCGGCCATGCCTTTGGTGTCGTTTATCAGAATCACCACTTCGTATTTGTATGCAACCGAAAAAGTCGGATACTCTTATATCTTGGTGTATGCCGAGCCAATCATATTATTGCTGTTTTTATCGACAATCCCGCTTTGGTTCGGTCTGCCCGGCGTGTGGGCGGCGGTTCCCTTATCCCAACTCATTGCCTTTGCGGCGGCTGTTTTGATTAAGTACCGAATGGATTATAAAGCGGCGTAACCGCACACCAAACCTGCCATTTCCCATATCAACGCAATGTAATACCGCCTGAACCGCACTTTCGCATGCAAACGCTTGCACTATTCCAACCACTCACCGCTTGCGGTTGCCCGCATAAATAAAATACAGGGCAAAGCCCAAGCAGATGACTGCGAGCAGGCGTGGCAGGGAGAAGGCGATGGCGGGATTGTGAAACCAGCCGAAGGTGTCGATCAGCAAACTCATCGACAACTGCCCGAAAATCACCGCCACCGTGGCGACGGCAGTGCCGAGTTTGGCGACCACCAGCACCATCACGGCGATGTACACCATGCCCAGAAATGCGCCGGTGAGTTGCCATTTGGGTACGTCGAGCAGGGTCAGGTCGTATTTCGGTTCGAAAAACAGCACCAGCAGGCCGGTGACAATCGTGCCGAGCCCGAAATTCAAAAACGTGCCGGCGAACACGCCCACCTGCGTGCCCAGTTTGCCGTTGACACTGGCCTGCACCGCCAGCGCCACGCCGCCGAGTACGGCGAAACACAACATCAGCACGATCATGACAATTCCCCCCACGCCATCAAGCCGAGCGCCGCCACGATAAAGCCGAGTGCAATCAGACGCTGGCGGTTGAACGGCTGCTGCTTTGAGCCGAACAGGGCGTAATGGTCGTTAAGCAGGCTTTGTGCGATCTGCCCCATCAGCACGCCGATCATGGTCACCGCCACCCCGATGACCGGCGTCGCCAGCGTCAGCACCACCACATAAACCGGCCCCAGCAAGCCGCCGCCGAGCTGCCACGCCGGTTGTGCAAACAGCGACGGACGCTGACGCGGGGCAAAAAACAACATCAGCAAAAAGCTGACGCACGCCCCAATGCCGAAAATGCTGAACGTCGCCCACAATTTGCCCACCTGCTGCCCCAACGGCCCGAGCAAACCGGCTTCCACCGCCAAACTGGCGCCTGCCAGCACCGTGGCCAAAATCAATATCAGTTGCATATTTCTCCCTTGTCATAACTAATCACCGTCAAATACATTCACTTTGAAAGGCGGTACAAGCAGTACGGCAAGCGAGTTTGACGAGGTGTTCAATAGCGTTGAAAAGATAATATATTATTATATTGATTCAAAATACTTTATCAATTGGCAAAAATCGGCAATACTATCCATAAATATGGATAATCAAGCGAGAAACCCCATGAACCCGATTCACGCCATGCGCGCCTTTGTGCGTGTTGCCGAAAGCCTGTCTTTTCATCAGTCGGCACAACAGCTCGGTATTCCCCGTTCCACTTTAAGCAAACAAATCAGCGACTTGGAGCAGCATTACGCCGTGAAACTGCTGCACCGCTCCACCCGCAGCGTCGCGCTGACCGTCGAAGGGCAGGCGTTTTACCGGCAGGCGGTGCACTTGTTGGCGGAATTCGACGAGCTGGAACAGCGGATGAAACACGGGCGGCAGGCGGTGCAGGGGCATTTGCGGGTGGACATGCCGATGATGTTTGCCGAACGGCTGTTTATCCCCAAACTGCCCGATTTTTACGCCCGCTACCCCGACATCAAACTCACCCTCGGCATCAGCGACCGCACCGTCAATCTGGTCGAACAGAGCGTGGATTGCGTGATCCGCATCGGCAACGTGCGTAACGAATCGCTGATCGGGCGGCAGTTCGCCGAATTCGAATTCGTCACCTGTGCCGCCCAAGCTTACTTGGCACAATACGGCACGCCGCAAACCCCGCAAGCCCTGCAACAGCACCGCATCGTCGGCTATTTTTCCGACAGCGACGGCATCCAACCGCTGCTGTTCGCCCAAGCCGGCGGCAAACCCTACGCCGTACGCGATTTTCACTACGCCGCCAACGGTGCCAACGGCATTCTGGAAATGATTCGCGCCGGCCTAGGGATAGGACAGCAACTCAAAGCCTTTATCGCCCCGTGGCTGGCAAACGGCGAATTGCAAACCCTGCTCGACGACTACCGCCGCCCGCCCCTGCCCGCCTACCTGCTCACCCGCGACCGCCGCCAAAGCACCCGTTTGAAAGTATTCAGCGACTGGGTGGTGGAAACCTTCGGCGATCACAGTCAGCCATAACACCGTACAATCACCGTATAAAAGGCCGTCTGCAACCGCACTTTTGCTTAAAAAGTCGTTTCAGACGGCATTAGGCACGTTGCAACACCAACATGACAAACAAAAACGCCTTGCAACAGCAAAGCGTTTTTTATTCATTAGAAAATAATATCTAGAATTAGGCGTTTTTTCTTGCAGCAACAAAACTGCCAGCCGTGCCGTGGTCAATAACAAATTTCCAAGAACCATCAGCTTGCTTGCGAACAACTTCCATATTTCTGTCGGTAACGGTGGTGACATTGCCGTTTTCATCTTGAAAACTGGCAGACCACTCACCACTGCACACCGCAAGCGTACCATCAGCGGACACAAAAGCATGCGGACCTGACAGCCATTTTAACTCTACAGCGTCAAGCAGTCCTGTGGTCGGCACAGAGATTTGGGCGTGTCCTTCGGCACGATTGCCATCGTCCAAAATCCATACCGCTTCCTCTTCAAACAAAGACAAAATACCGTCCAAGTCTTTTTGACGGGCGAATTCAAAAATGAGCATATCGCACTCTTCAGGTTTCATTGCCTTGGGTCTTGGGTTCAAATCTTGTTGTTCGGTCATAACTTCGCTCCTGTAATGATGTGGTGTTTAACATCATGCCATACGCCATCATGCTGAGTGGTCAGGCACGTTTGGATAAGCACGCAATGGTAAGCAAATGTGCTTGATAATAAGGGCAAAACGACACTTGAATATCTTGAATTGGTTCAGTTGTTTACCCGCCGGTTATATATAAGGGAGCGGAAGTGAAATATCAAGGAGGTTAGAGGTTATTTATGTTTGTGGTAAGTCGGAGTATTCAGACGGCAAACTTTATGCCGTCTGCAACCGCACTTTTGCTTAAAAAGTCGTTTCAGACGGCATTGTTGTTTATGTTTAAGAATCAACGCAAATTCTTGCTTTGCACATTCTGCCAATTGCGGTTTTTGCTGATTTCGGCATTTTGCCCTACAAATACTTGTTTGGCTTGAGTGTCGCCATTTAATGTGTATAAAAACCATGCCGCCATATAGCCGTTTGGCACATACAGCATGGCGCCGTGGTCTTCGCCTTTTCGCTGTGCCATCACTGCTTGCCCGTTGATTTTGTTGAAGTTGTTTTTAAGCGAACTCAAAGGAGCAATGCCACCTGCGGTTTCATCAGGTTTGCCTGCATCAAAAACGCCTGTGCCTGAGGTTTCAAAATATGGCACGTTGATTTTGCTCGCGTCATAATCCCAGCCTAAATCCCGTGCCAGACGGTGCTGGGTGGTGCTAGCGGTATAGACTGAGCGGATAAGGCGGCTGTTGGCTTGTGTGGTCGCGGCATTAATCGCTCCGACACCGCCTTGCGAATGCCCGGATACGCCGATTTTATGCGGGTTGATTTTTTGATAAAGCGGGCTGTTTTTGTCTTGATTCAACGACAAGGCAAAATCCAAGCTGCCTGCCACGCCGCCGCCTGTCCATGATGTGCCTTCTTGCGAACCGATGACCACAAAGCCGTGGCTTGCCAAGTGTTGCAACACCGCTTCGTATGACGATACTTTCATGCCCGTGCCGTTTGCCAGCACAATCAAGGGGTACTGACCGCCCATTTGCGGATAATAGACGGTGAAATAATCCTGTGCTTTGTTTTGAGCCGGGAATTTTTGCACCGCAACGCTATATTGCCCCATTTGGCTGTATTGCTTTTCAAGCGGGGCGTTGGTCTGTACTTGGGTGATTTGCTCTACTTTCACCGCAAAGACTTGTTCGAGGGCTTGGCAGCCGACCAAGCCCAGCAAGGCGGCGGTGGTTAAGGCGGTGATGGTTTTTATGATTTTTATGGTGTGCATGATGGTTTCAGCCTGTTGATAAGTTAAAAATTGCTGATAATTTATCAAATTGCTACAATTTCGGTCAATGTGGTTTTTGTAAAACCATACCGGACGGAATGCCGTCTGAAGCCGTGTATTCAACGTGCCATTGCAGACGGCATAATGTTTCAAATCTTCGCTTATGTTTGAATACACCCAATAATTAAACACACCCAACACAAGGAAAAACCAATGTCCGCTTATGTTATCTTTATCCGTGATGCAATGCTCGACCGCCAAGCCTATGACAAATATCTTGAAGTCGCCGCCCCCACGCTCGCCAAACACCATGGCGAAATCATCGTATTCAATGGTGAAATTGAAGCCTTGGAAGGCGCGGCTGCCGACGGCTCGGTGGTGATTAAATTCCCCGATATGCAATCGGCGCGCAACTGGTATCACGGTGCGGAATATGCCGCAGTGAAATCACAACGGATTGCCGCTACCGAAGGGCGTGCGCTGCTGGTTGAGGGCATTGCCTGATAGCACCATGCCGTCTGAAACCGCACTTTCAAGCCTTTTTCAAACAGGCAAAGTGCGGTTCAGACGGCCTGTAAACACCGCCGTTCACACCGTTTCATTCGCGCGGTGTTTGCCAATCAGCAAACACGCCGCCGCAAACACCAGCCCGACCGCACCCGGCATCAGCATGCGTGCTTCAATCGCTGCGGTGCTCTCCACAAAGAAACCGAGCGAGGCACACACGCCGGCGGCAAACAGCAGCACCGCCGCCGCTTTTTGTTGCCAGCGCCGAATCGGCACATACCGCCCGTAACCGATGTTCAGCAGGGCAATCAACAGCAGATAGATATGATTGGCACGGTTTTGCATGCGGATGTAGCTGTCGGCCTCAAATTACGGCAGCACACTGTCGAGCAGGTAGTAGCCGGAACACAAAAACAGCAGTAAAAACGCCAAGCCGCCATAGAAATTCAATTTTTTCATTTGCCACCTCGTATTTGTTAGCATAAATGATTTGACAATAAATTCAGGCGGGTACCCTGAATTTATTTTAATCAAAAACAAATAAAATGTGCAGTCTTGTTTTTTAACGGTTTTTATGTGCAAGCGGCGTATCGAAAGGCTGAAATGCGGCAGACAGTACTTGGCAGACAAGGCCGTCTGAAACCGCACTTTCAAGCCTTTTTTAAACAGGTAAAAGTGCGGTTCAGACGGCCTTGTGTTTGATGGTTTGAAATGCTTAGGGAAATTGGGCATAGCAAAATGTGCGGCTTATTCCTCCACCCTATTCAGCCGGCAGGCTACGCTTGCCATGAGTTGCTGAGCACTACTATTTTTCTTATTTTATTTCACTATAGTGAAAAAACTTACGCTACTACGGCGTTGCTGCGCCTAACCGTACTATAGTGAAAGAAGTTAAGAAGTGATACTAGGAAAACGAGAGAAGATAGTACAAATAGTACAGCGAGCGAGTTTGACAACGTACCACAAATTAAATTCTTTCACTATACCTGTACTGTCTGCGGCTTGCTGTCTTGTATTAAAGTAAGTTTTTCCACTATATACCATCCGATGCATGCTGCAAAAGCGCTTTTATTCTGACCACCATTGACCTTACAATAAATAATCTGGGTTTTATTACCATTGAAACAACATAATAACAACCACCATACAACAAAGGATTTCCCATGAGCCGTTTTCCCGCCCAAATCAAAATCCCCGCCACCTATTACCGCGGCGGCACTTCTAAAGGCGTGTTTTTCAAGTTGACCGACCTGCCTGAAGCAGCACAAGTGCCCGGTGCCGCGCGCGACCAAATCCTGCTGCGCGTGCTCGGCAGCCCCGACCCCTACGGCAAACAAATCGACGGCCTGGGCAACGCCAGCTCGTCCACCAGCAAAGCAGTGATTCTGGCCAAAAGCACTACCCCCGGCCACGATGTGGATTACCTGTTCGGCCAAGTGTCCATCGACAAGCCGTTTGTCGACTGGAGCGGCAACTGCGGTAACCTCACCGCCGCCGTGGGCGCGTTTGCCATCAGCAACGGCCTGGTGGATGCGGCCAATATCCCGGCAGACGGCCTGTGCACCGTGCGCATCTGGCAAAAAAACATCGGCAAAACCATCATCGCCCATGTGCCGATGCACCAGGGCGCGGTACAGGAAACCGGCGATTTCGAGCTCGACGGCGTTACCTTCCCCGCCGCCGAAGTGCAAATCGAATTTCTCGACCCCGCCGAAGGCGATATGTTCCCCACCGGCGCCGTGGCGGATGATTTAGACATACCCGGCCTGGGCTGCCTGAAAGCCACTTTGATCAATTCCGGCATTCCCACCATTTTTGTCAACGCCGCCGACATCGGCTATACCGGCACCGAGCTGCAAGACGACATCAACAACGATGCCGCCGCACTGGAAAAGCTGGAAAAAATCCGCGCTTACGGCGCGGTAAAAATGGGTTTGATCAAAGATGTGGCCGAAGCCGCCACCCGCCAGCACACCCCCAAAGTGGCGTGGGTAGCGCCGCCGCAGGATTACATCGCCTCCAGCGGCAAGCCTGTGGCCGCCACCGATATTGATTTACTGGTGCGCGCAATGAGCATGGGCAAACTGCACCACGCGATGATGGGCACCGCCTCGGTGGCGATTGCCACCGCCGCCGCGGTGCCAGGCACATTGGTCAACCTGGCCGGCGGCGGCGAGCGCGAAGCCGTGCGCTTCGGCCACCCTTCCGGCACCTTGCGTGTGGGCGCGGCCGCCGTACGGGAAAACGGCCGCTGGATTGCCACCAAAGCCATCATCAGCCGCAGCGCGCGGGTGATGATGGAAGGCTGGGTACGCGTGCCCGGTGATGCGTTTTAAGCAAACACAGCACCACGCCGCACTGGTCGAAGCGGGTGCGGCCGTCTGAAACCGCACTTTGCCTTGCAGACGCCCTTTCCACACATTCCATTCATAGTAAAACCGACAGCAAAATGTTAAAATAATCACCTGTTTATCGTAAGAATCAAGCGTTGAAGGCGGGAGATAATGCACAAAAACGAAATCATCCGGTCATCGGCAGTGGAGTATTTGACCTTTATCGCCGCCACCGGCGAAGGCGGGGTCAATGCGGTGTATGCCGATGAAAATATCTGGCTGTCGCAAAAAATGTTGGCCGAATTGTATGATGTAGAAGTGCCAACCGTAAATTATCATTTAAAACAAATCTTTGCCGATAACGAATTAACTGAAAAATCAGTTATTAGAAAATTTCTAATAACTGCCGCCGACGGCAAAAACTACCAAACCAAGCACTACAATCTCGCCGCCATTATCGCCGTCGGCTACAAAACCAATTCTGAAAGAGCGGTGCAGTTCCGCAAATGGGCGACGCAAATCATCGAATCGTTCACCATCAAAGGCTTTGCGATGGACGACGAACGCCTGAAAAACGACGGCACGATTTTGGGCAAAAAGTATTTTGAAGAGCAACTTGCCCGCATTCGCGAAATCCGCCTCTCAGAACGCAAGTTCTACCAAAAAATCACCGACATCTACGCCACCGCCATTGACTATGACCGTACCGCCACCACCACCAAACGTTTCTTCGCCACCGTACAAAACAAACTGCATTGGGCGATTCACGGGCACACCGCCGCCGAAGTAATACCACCGTGCCGATGCCGACAAAGAAAATATGGGCTTAATCAGCTGACAAGACGCACCGCACGGCAAAATCCAGCAATTTGACGTAATCGTCGCCAAAAATTATCTGAACGAATCCGAAATGGCGCAACTGCAACGCTTGGTTTCCGCCTATCTGGATATCGCCGAAGACATGGCAAACCGCCAAATCCCGATGACCATGGCAGACTGGGAAACCCGCCTCAACCGCTTTTTAGAATTTACCGACCGTGCCGTGTTGCAAGATGCAGGCAAAATCACCGCCGAAATCGCTAAGGCTCACGCATTAAGTGAGTTTGAAAAATATCGGGTGGTGCAGGATCGATTGTTTGAGAGTGATTTTGATCGGTTTTTGAAACAATAATTTGCAGCATACTTTTTCGACGGTTGTTAGAGAACAAGTGCGCGTTATTTTTCTGCAAAAACAGCGTTTGAGCATATCCGGCGATTTATTCACGCCCTACCATTTCGCGGCTCATGTTCAAAAACAGGCCGTCTGAAACCGCACTTTCCCCCTTCCCCACCTCACCCCCGCCACCGCCACCGCAAAGCCTGCACCAAGGCAGCAAACAACGGCGAATCGGCGCGGCAACTGGGGTAGTAGAGATAGTAGCCGCTGTAGCGGGTTGCCCAATCGTCCAGCACCGACACCAGTTCGCCGTGTTGCAGCGCTGCGGCCAATACGTCTTCAGGCAGCCACACCAGCCCTTTGCCTTGGCGGGCGGCGGTTTGCATCACCAAATCGTCGGACACCCGCACGGCGATCATGTCTTTGGCCACGTCGTCGCCCAAGCGGATACCGATGTCGAAACGGCTGGCTACGATGTCGCTGAAGCGGTTTTCGGCGATCACTTCCAGCTCGACATCGGGATAATCGCGGGCAAATTGTACCGTGCTGTCCGATGAGGCGTATTATGGTGAAATTGAATTCGCTTAGCAAATGAGACAAACTTGGCAATATTGAGAGAAAATCTTCATCGGTAAAAGCATGAAAAACCTTACCCTCCTCTCTCAAACCTCGCCCCTGCCACCATGCGTTCGGCGTTAACCCGTACCGCACAGCGCCTTGATGGGTTGATTTTTCGGTTCCGGCACCATCCGTTTTTGTGCTTGGACGGGAATACGCAAAAGTAGAAACAAAAATGCCGTCTGAACCATTTTTCAGACGGCATTTTGCTTTATGCTTGCTGATGATCCTGTACATCCCACGGTTGCCAGTCGCTACCTTTATTCGGTGGCAAAAAGCTCAAGCCTTTTTGTTGCATTGCCCACAGGCGAGCGGGAAAACAATAGCGGTCGGGGCGGCTTAAATCAATCTCGGTGTCGATGTCGGCTTCTCGTCCGCTTTGCAGTTTGGCAACTAAATCGGGGTTGATAAGCACGGCTTTGCCGAGAGCGATAAATTCTGCGAAGCCGCTGTTGATGGCTTGCACCATGCGTTCGGGCGTGCGGAGGTTGCCTACGCCGATGAGCGGCAGTTTGCCGTTTAAGCGTTGGTGTACCAAGTCGATGCGGGGGCGGTTGGTGTCGGCACCACGGCGGGCTTTTTTGTTAAAATCCCATAGCGACATATGCAAATACTGAATCGGTTGCTCGGTAAGTGCATCCACCAAGGCGAAAGTGTCCGCCATGGTCAAGCCACGCTCACCGGCTTCTTCGGGTGAAAAACGGTAGCCGACAATAAAATCAGGGCGTTTGGCGTTGGCTCGGGCATTCACTACCGCATTGACCACCGCCAGCGGAAATGCCGATGGTTCGCCCCATTTGTCGCTGCGTCGGTTGCTTTGGCGGGAAGTAAACTGCTGAATCAAAAAGCCGTTACAACCCATAATTTCCACACCGTCAAAGCCTGCCTGAATCGCCAAATCAGTCGCATAAGCGAATGCTTGCACCAATTCGTCAATTTCAAGTGCGGTCAATTCACGGGCTTTTTCAGTAGAGCAAGGGGCGACGGCGTTATCAGTAATCGCCTTTGAGCCGCCATGATGCAGTTGCAACAAGGCTTTCGCGCCGCCTTGATGAGCCATCTTGGCCACTTCCCGTAAGCTGGGCAAATGACGTTCATCAAAGGCATAAGGTTGCCCTGCAAAGGCTTTGCCATTTTCCGAATACACTAGCGTTGCCGCCGAAACAAACAGCCCGAAGCCGTCCGCTTTGCCTTGCAAAAACAGGCGTTCGGCTGCACTGATGGCGCCGTCATCGTTGGATGCCCAATGGGTCATCGGGGCGACGACCAAGCGGTTTTTAATGGTTACGCCGTTGTTGAATGTATAGGGCTGGAAAAGTGGGGCGAATTGTGGGTTCATTTCAGACGGCCTTGTTATGATGTATTAAGCCTTGTCAAATGCGTCTAATGCGTGGGCGGAGTAGGCATCCAGTCCGCCCATTTTGGAGGAAGCGTTGTCGAGCTGCATAATGCCTTTCATTGCTTCGGGGTTAAGTTTGGCGAGATCGCCGACTTTGCCTAATAATTCGTTGCGGCATAGTGGAAGAAGTTAAAAAGTGGTACTAGGAAGACGAGCGAAGATAGTACAAGTAGTACAGCGAGCGAGCCTGACAACGTACCACAAATTAAATTCTTTCACTATAGTTATTCCAGTCTTTCATTTTCGTTACCTTTTGGTTGGTTAAACATTGTTTAAAAATCAATTTGTTGAACTTGATTGGCAAGACGGTTTGGCTATTTTCTGCCTAAAACCGACCGCTTGCCAGCCGTGCGACGCCCAAGGCGGCCGCTTCAACCGCGCCGGCCAGATAGCCGGAAAACTGCGGCGACCATTCGCTGCCGATACCGATGAGGATATTCGCCCAATCGCCGTATGCGGTATGAGTGGGCGGAGCAAACGGGTGTTGGCCGCCATCTAAAATATCCTGTTCGGTGGCGGTAAAGGGATCGGTCGCCCAATCTTTGACGGTTTCCGCCACGGGCGATGCGGCTTGTTCGCCAAACAAGCGGGTAAGTAAAGCACGGCAATGGGTTTTTAAATCATCATCGCTTACGCCCGCCCGAATGTGGGCAGGGGCGTTGAAAAAACCGAACAATGCCGCTTTGCCATCGGGCATCGAAATGTCGTGAATTTCGCCTAAAATCCCTTGCGGGCTGCGACCTTCGCCCGACAAGCCCTGTTCACGCCAAAATGGGTGTTCGTACACCGCCACATATTTGGCGTGCGGCACCATCCACGTCGGAGTGCCTGCCCAGACCCGTTGTAAATCGCTCGGTAAACTCGGGCGGAAATCCAAGTTTGCCGCCAAACGCGGTGGCAGTGCCAGTAATAACGCTTCCGCCTGATAATCAAAGGATTGTCCGCTGCTATCTGTGGCTTGCACGCTAATGCCTTGTGCCGTGTGCTCGATACGGCGGACTTGGCGGTCGGTCTGATAGCGTTCAGACGGCAATTTTGTGCGTAGGGCTTCAATCAATGCGGTCATCCCGCCCTGTATACGCAATGAAGTCGGCGAATTGTGATAACCCCGAGTGCGGATGGGCGTTTGCTGTGGCGAACGTTCATACACCAATTCGCCTTGCTCGTGTTGCTCGAAAATCAGCAATTGCAATTCATCGATCAATTCGGTCAGTTGCGGCTGAAAATCACCCCAAAACCAAGTGGCACCCAGCTCAAACTGCTCTGCACCAAAGCCCTGCACCCTGCCACCGAAGCGGGATTGGGCTTCGAGCAGCAGATAATCCTGCACCTGCTGTTCCAATAAATAGGCGGCATACAGCCCTGCCAAACCGCCGCCGATGATGAGTGATTTCATTGTTTTTCTCATATAAGCCGTCTGAAACCAAAACCCTCAAAGTGCGGTTTCAGACGGCATATTTATTTTGCAAGCGGTTGAATTGACAAAAAATCTGCAAAACTGACCGCACTTTTGGCTCAATGCCCTGCCATCACACCGCCGTCCACAGGCAATACCGTGCCGGTGATAAACGAAGCGGCCTCGCTTGCCAAGAACAACATCGCTTCCGCCACGTCTTTCGGCTGACCGTTACGCCCGATCGGGTGGAAATTGTTGAAGGTCGGCAAGGTGTCTTTGACCTGCTCTTCGCTCATAAACGTGCCGTAAATCGGCGTTTCAATCACCGCAGGGGCAACGGTGTTGATGCGGATATTCGAGCTTGCCAATTCAATCGCCAAGTTGTGGGTTAAGGCATGTACACCAGCGTTGGCAGCCGAGTATGCCGAGCTTGGCGTGGCGGCAATCGCTTGTAATGCCCATAGCGAGCCGGTTTGCACAATCGCCCCACCGCCACGTTTTTGCATGGCTTTGGCGGCTTCTTGTGCCATAAAGAATTTGCCTTTCAAGATAATATCGACGAATTTATCGTATTCTGCTTCAGAAAGTTCCAAAAACGGTTTCGGGTTGAAGATACCGGCGTTGTTAATCAAAATGTCCACACCACCGAACGATTCGGTTGCCATCGAAACCAATTCTTTAGCGGTTTGAGGCTTGGCAATATCGCCCGCTACGGTGCGTACATTCGCCCCTTGCGGGTCAATCAGCTTTGCCGCTTCCCACAGCTTGGCTTCATCACGACCGCCGATGACCACTTTTGCACCTTCCGCTACAAAACGGCGCGCCACTTCCAAACCCATACCAGAAGCACCACCGGTAACGATGACGACTTTATTTTCAAAACGCTTGTTCATTGTATAAACCTCAATTGTTTGTTGCTGGGGACAGCACCATGCTGTTCAATGAGGCGTATTATGTCGCAATTGAATTCGCTTAACAAATGAGATAAACTTGGCATAATCAAAAGAAAATCTTTATCGGCAAAAGCATGAAAAACCTCACTCCCTATCTAAAAGCCCTCAAAGCCTTTGAAAGCGTGGCACGGCATCAAAGTTTTTCACAAGCGGCAGAAGAATTGCACGTTACCCCTGCCGCCGTCGGGCAATTGGTACGCAGTTTGGAAGACAGTCTCGGCACGCCGTTGTTTCATCGCAGCCAAAGCGGCAAAACACGGCTGACCTTGAGCGAGCAGGCACAGCAGGCGTTGGGCGATATTCAGGCAGGATTTCGCCAACTTGAGCGGGGTTTTGAGAAACTGCAACAGGCCAACAATCCTTGTTTTCTCACCATCACCACCAGCCCTGCCTTTGCCGCCAAATGGCTGTTGCCGAGATTGGAGCGGTTTCAGACCGCCGAACCTGATATCGTGGTGCGGCTGCATACGGATTTGCAAATATTGGATTTTGACAAGCACGACATTGATATCGGAGTGCGTTACGGCAAGGGCGATTGGGCGGATTTGCACAGCGAAAAATTGTTGGACGAAGAGATTTTCCCTGTCTGCTCGCCGCAATGGTTGGCGGCACACCCGATTACCGAGCCGTTTGAATTGCTCGGCACCACGTTGATTCACGATGTGTCCGTAGACAGCAAAAACGGTTTTGTGTCGTGGCAACATTGGCTGGAGCAGGCAGATGTACAAGTGTTCCTGCTCAAACAAGGCTTGCAAATCAACAACCCCGCCACCGTATTGCAAGCCGCCATCGACGGGCAAGGCGTGGCACTCGCCCGCAGCGTGATGGTACAAGACGACTTGGCAAGCGGACGATTAATCCGCCTTTTTCCCCACATCCGCCATCTTTCGCCTCTGGCTTACTATATCGTTCACCCAGAGCAGACCGCCGCCAGCGACAAAGTGCGGTTGTTTAAAGAGTGGCTGCTTGGGGAAGTGCAGAAGAAAATAAATGCCGTCTGAAACCGCACTTTGCTTTTTCAAACAGGCAAAGTGCGGTTTCACACCACCGGCTCACAACATGATTTTGGTTTCCACCTTATTGAAATTCATCACAAACTGGCTTTTAAAGTCGCGCACGTTGTTTTCGGCGGTGAGGGCTCGGCGGGTGAAATGGTGGTAATCAGCCATGTCGCGCGCATGCACCAGCAGCATGTAATCGTAATCACCGGAAATTTCGTAACAGCTCATCACATCCGGCTCTTGCTTCATGCTGCGTAAAAACGCGTCTTGCAAAGCCGTGTTTTGTTTTTCCATGACCACCGTCACAAACACACTCAGGCTGCGCCCCACTGCCGCCGGATTGACCAGCGCCACCTGTTTGGTAATCACGCCCTGCTGCTGCAGCTGCCGGATACGCCGTTGGCAGGTCGCCACCGACGAGCCCACTTGCTCTGCCACCGTTTTCAAGGGCAGCGTGGCATCGCTTTGCAGCAGGTTCAGAATCTGCCGATCCAGTTTGTCTAATTCATGTATTATCGCCATATTGGTATTTCTTCCCATTAAACGTGATTCTTTTGCGAAATTATCTCATAAAATTAATAAATCAGAATTTTTTTATCAAACTATTGCGATAAAATATCAGCACTTGATTATCTTTTACCCTGCCTGTTCGGGCAGGCTGACATCCGACAGACAACACCATGATGAGCAATCTGAAAAAAGGCGTGTGGGCCGCTTTATTGTCCAATATTTTGTTTGGCGTTTTGTATTTGTACAGCAGCTGGATGCGGCCGATGAGCGGCACCGATGTGTTTGCCTGGCGTATGGTCAGCATGTTGGTGGGGTTGTGGCTGATTCTGCTGCTCAGCCGCGGTTGGCACGATTTGTTCCGCTTTGCCTACAAGGTGGGGCGCAACTGGAAAAAGTGGCTGCTGATTGTGTTGCCGATGCCGATTTTGGCCAGCCAGCTGTGGCTGTTTATGTGGGCGCCGGTGAACGGCTACGGTGTCGATGTGGCGATGGGGTATTTTTTGTTTCCGTTGGTGATGGTGTTGTGCGGACGGCTGTTTTTTGGCGAAACGCTCAGCCGTCTGCAATGGCTGGCAGTGGTGCTGGCGGCTGCCGGAGTGGCGCATGAATTGTGGCAAACCCATGCTTTTTCTTGGGTGAGTATCTGGGTGTTTGCCACCTACCCGATGTATTACCTGCTGCGCCGTTTGCTGCGTGTGCCCGCCCTTACCGGCCTGTTGATCGATTTAAGCCTGATCGCCCCCATCGCCTTGGGCTATTTGCTATTGCAAGCCGACGGCATGGCGGTGTGGGCAAGCCCGAACCGCTATTGGCTGCTGATTCCGCTGATGGGCATCATCAGCGCTGCGGCCATGCAGCTCAATCTGCACGCCAGCCGCCTGCTGCCGGTAACGTTGTTCGGCATGTTCAGCTATCTGGAGCCGGTGCTGCTGTTTGTGCTGGCGGTGTTGGTGTTGAAAGCACCGCTGGCGGCCGAGTCGCTCATCACCTACGGACTGATTTGGGCGGCACTGAGCTTGAGCCTGCTCGACGGCCGGCTGAAAATGCGGCGGCCGCTGCCCGCTTAAGCCCCCTCAACCATAGTACGAAAAGTCAGGTTGATGCGCGGCTCATGCACTTTGGTGGTTTTCATGATGGCGTGCAGCCAGTGGCTTTGGGTGCTGCCACGCATCACCAGCAGTTGCCCGTGTTGTAACAACATGTCGCGCTTTTCGCCCGTGCGGCGGTGTTTGAAGGCGAATTTGCGGGTGGCACCGAAGCTGAGCGAAGCAATCACGGCGTTTTTGCCCAAGCAGGCTTCGTCATCGCTGTGCCACGCCATGCCTTCGTTGCCGTGGTGATACAGATTCAGCAGGCAGGAATTGAAGCCCGTGGGGCTGACGGGCTGTATCAGGGTTTCGACTTGCTGTTTTAATGCCAGCAGGGTTTCATTCCACGGCAACGCCGTGCGGGTTGCGCCGGAATAGCGGTAGTGAAAATTCTGATCGCCGTACCACGCCACTTTGCGCGCGGTGGTGATGTGTTTGCCGAACATCACCGCCTCATCGTGCCGCCACGGGATATGGTTTAACAGTTCATAAAAATAAGCATCGGTGGCGGCCGCTTCAAAAACCACGCCGTAGTCGTTGACGATGCCGTCATAAGGCAGCAGATTGTCATCGGGCGCCGCCCTGACCGCCGTTTCACTGTCGAACAAATCCAAATTAGCCATTGCCTGCTCCGATTTCTTGCGCCAACAACGCCATTTTGCGCCCGCGCTGCCAGCGGTAGCCGCCGATGACGCCGCTTTGGCGAATCACCCGATGGCAGGGAATCAACACCGCCACAGGGTTTGCCCCCACCGCCGCCCCCACCGCACGGGCGGCATCGGGTTGGCCGATGTGTTTGGCGATGTCGCCGTAGCTGCTCAACTGCCCCGCTGGGATCGTCAGCAGTGCCTGCCACACCTTCAATTGAAACGGCGTGCCTTTTAAATGCAGCGGCACGGCGGTTTGGCTGCCGTCCGGCACCAACACCGCCAAGGCTTGCCGGTGTAGCGGATTTTCCTGCCGGCGCAAATCGGCACGGGGAAATTCCTGCTTGAGCGCATTGACCGCATCGCTGTCCCCATCGGCAAAACTCATAAAGCACACCCCGCGTGCGGTCGCCCCGATCAACACCTCGCCCAGCGGCGTCGGGTAACAACCGTAATCAATCCGCAAGCCCGCACCGCCGCTTTTGTATTCGCCCGGCGTCATGCCCTCCAGCGACACAAACAAATCGTGCAGCCGCCCGGCACTACTCAAGCCCCCAGCAAAAGTCGCTTCTTGCATATTACCTTGATTTTGCAAGACTTGTTTGGCACGCTCCACGCTGATGTATTGTAAAAATTTTTTCGGGCTGACCCCCGCCCATGCCTGAAATTGACGTAAAAAATGCTCAGGGCTCAAATGCACTTGCGCTGCCGCCATTTCCAGGCTGGGCTGCTCGTCGGCATGGTCGTACAGATATTCAATCGCTTTGGCAATGCGGATAAATTGGCTGGTTTCACGGCTCATGGCTTCCTCCGATACGTTTTGCAACCATTATAGCCTGTGCCGATAGCGAAAAACGACCCGATTCTTGCGGTGTTGGATTTAAGGCCGTCTGAAACCGCACTTTGCTTTTTCAAACAAGCAAAAGGTTTTCAGACGGCATTCTCCCTATCCCCCACCCACTTCAGACAAAAATCCACATACGCCCGCACAATGCTCGACGGATGGCGGTGGCTGGGATAGAGCAAATGGGCGGGGCGGCTGGGGAAGGGGTAATCGGGCAGGATTTCCACCAACTTTCCTTCGGCAATCAGCGGTTTTGCCATAAAGTCGGGCAAATCGCAGATCACGGGGTGGCGCAGCAGCCAGTCACGCAGGATTTTATAATCGTTGCTGGCAAAGTGCGGTCGGATTCGTTGCGGTTTTGTGCCTAATTGCCAGATGATGTCTTGGCTGTTGTCCGCCGCCCACGCATTGCAGCGGAAACGGCTCAAATCCGCAGGCGTGGTCGGCGTGCCGTAGCGTTGCACAAACTCGGGGCTTGCCACCAGTTGCAGGCGGATGTCGAACAGTTTTTTGGCGATAAAGCTGTCGGTTTGCAAATCGCCCACCCGAACCGCCACGTCAATGCCGTCTGCCAGCAAATCCAGCTTGCGGTCGCTTGCCAGCAGATGCACGTCGATATCGGGATAGCGTTCGGCAAAATCCTGCTGCAACTGCCACCACGGTTCGAAACTCTCGGGCATCGACAGCCGCAGTCTGCCTTTTAACTCGGCTTGATTGCCTTTGATGCGGTGTGCCAAATCGCTCAGGGTTTCCAAGCTCAACGCCGCCTGTTCGCTTAATTGCAGTCCGATAAGGGTCGGCTTCACGCCTTGGGTAGAACGCTCCAACAGCTGCACACCAAGCGATTGCTCCAACTCGCTGATTTTGCGGCTTAATGTCGCCACCGCTACGCCGCTTTTCACACTCGCTGCCGATAAGCTGCCTTGCTGCACCACGAGGGTAAAGAGTTTGATATGGTCTAAGTTCATTTTATCCGCCCTGTTTGTTTTTCATTTTTGCAAAACACTTTTTCATTTTAACGCATTCCATTTGAAAATAGAAAAACTATAATGCCCCCATCAACCCCATTCACCAACAAGGAAACCCAAATGCCGCATATTAATATTCAATGCTATCCGAAACACTTGACCGCCGCCGAACTCGACGCATTCAAAACCGAGCTGACTGCCTTGGCGGTGAAACATTTGAAAGCCACTGATGATGTGGTGTCGATTGATTACAACGAAGTGCCTGCCGAACAATGGCAGCAGGTGTGGGATAAAGACATTGCCCCGAAACGCGGCAAGTTGTTGAAAGAACCGGATTACGAGATGTATAGTCAATTAAAATTGCAATGATACAGCGTTGCCAACGTCCTTATGTACGACTTGTACACTGCGGACGTTGTCGCCTTGTCTCATTTTTATTTTAAATGACTATAGTTTTCAGACGGCAAGGAGCATCTGATGAACAAAATTTTTGCATTATTGACCGCACTTTTGGCAGTCGGCACGCTACACGCCGCCGACATTCAGCCCGACGTCGTTAAACCCAATCAGGTGCTACGCTATTTCGGGCAGCAGCCGAACGGTTATGTCAGCCAAATCCCTTACGGCAACAACAGCCGCACGGGGCATTATGTGCAATCGGGCGATGCCAAGATTTATTACGAAGTTTATGGCAAGGGCGAGCCGATTGTGTTGCTGCACGGCGGCGTGGTCGGCTCAATGGCGGAAATGGGCGAATTTGCCGATAAATTAAAAGCCACACGCCAAGTAGTTTTGGTCAATACCCGTGGACACGGCAAATCCGACATCGGCAGTGCTGCCCCGAGCTACCGGCAAAAAGCCCAAGACCTGCAAGCGGTGCTTTCCGCCCTAAAAATTGCCAAAACCGACATCATCGGCTTTAGCGACGGTGCTTACACAGGCTACCAATTCGCCGCCGATTATCCGCAAGCGGTGGGCAAATTAGTCGCCATCGGTGCAGGTGAGTGGAAACAAGGTTTTGTACAAGGCGGACAAAAAGACCGCAACGCCCCGTTTACCGCCATTGAAGCACTTGATCCGAACTACTGGCAGCAACAAGCCGCCATCCGCCCGCAAACCGAGCAAACCGCCACTTGGTTCAAGCAAGCCAACCGCCAATACGATCAAACCGTGGTCGGCAAGGAACTATTCGTCAAAATTCACGCCCCCGTGTTGGTGCTGGCAGGCGAAGATGATGCCAACGCCCCGCTCGACAGCGTGATTGCTGCCTACAAAATGCTGCCGAATGCGGATTTAGCCATCATCCCCAATGCCCCGCACCCCGTAGCCCAGATAAATTTTGCAGCAGTATGGACGCTGGTTGAACCGTTTTTAAATCAATAGCGTTGAGCGGATCATGCCGTCTGAAACCGCACTTTGCTTTTTCAAACAAGCAAAAGGTTTTCAGACGGCATCAATCATCATTCATTCAGCAAAGCGCTTGCAAATACTTTGCCGTTACCGATTCTTCGCTTGCCAACATCGCTTGCGGCGTGCCGCTGAAAATCACTTGCCCGCCGTCGCTGCCGCCTGTACCCATTTCAATAATGTCATCGGCGGCGGCGATGAGTTCCAAGCGGTGTTCGATGATGAATTATCATGAAACAAATATCATTAGGGCTCCCTGACAGCGAAGCGGTGTCGATTTACGGGCACTTTTCGCCTTATAAACGAATTGTCAGGCAGCCCTCGTAATGATAATGTGGGCTGGCTGAATCATCACCGTTTTAACTCCGACATCAGATAAACCAACAAGACAAATCATGAACATTTTATTATTAGACGGCGGCAAAGCCTTTGCCCATTCGCACGGCAAGCTGAACCATACCCTGCACGACATCGCCAAACAAACACTGACTGAAATCGGGCACAGCATTCGTGAAACGGTGATGGATGACGGCTATCAAATTGAGCAAGAGATTGATAATTTTTTATGGGCGGACGCAATCATCTGGCAAATGCCCGGTTGGTGGATGGGTGAGCCGTGGACGGTGAAAAAATACATCGACGAAGTGTTCACCGCAGGACACGGCAAATTGTACCAATCCGACGGCCGCCATCGGGTTAATCCAAGCGAAGGCTATGGCACGGGCGGTTTGCTGCAAGGCAAAAAATTCATGCTGTCGCTCACTTGGAATGCACCGATTGAAGCCTTTGAGCGTGCTGATGATTTTTTTGAAGGGCAAGGCGTGGACGGGCTGTATTTGCATTTTCACAAAGCCAATGAATTTTTGGGCATGAGCCGTCTGCCGACGTTTATCGTGAATGACGTGATCAAAAACCCGCAAATTGAAGCCTTTACCGCTGCTTATCGGGCGCATTTATTAAAAGTATTCGGAGCAAATCAATCATGAAATCCCTATTCAAAACCCTGTTTATCAGTGCAGGACTGCTCACCGCCCATCATGCGGCAGCAGCGGAAGATTGGGCAGTAAAAGCGCAAAGCACGCAAGAAGCGGTGTTGCTGGGCGGCGGCGTGGTCGGGGCATTGTACGCCCCGCAAATCCGCAGTCCGAACAACCGCACGGCAGTGCTGGTCATGCACGCCGAAGGGGATTACACCCAGTTTTCATCAGGTGTGGAGCTTGCCAAGCGTGGCTTTACCGTTTTGAATGCCAACAACGCCGCCAGCAAATATACCGGCAATGATTTGGATTTTGAACGCATGATGGGCGACATTGCCAAAGCGGTACAGTACCTAAAAAACCGCAGCGATATAGACAACGTGGTGTTGCTTGGGCATAGCGGCGGCGGAGCGATGTTTTCCGCTTATCAAAACATCGCCGAAAACGGCGTGGATATCTGCCAAAGTGCGGTCAAAATCGCCCCATGTAGCGACAAACTCGCCGATTTGCCCAAAGCCGACGGTTTGGTGTTGCTGGATGCGAATTACGGGATGTCCACCATGTATTTGCTCAGCCTAGACCCTGCCATTGTCAATGAACACAACGCCCAACAACGCAATCCGTCAGTCGATTTATATCTGCCCGAAAACGGCATGGGCGAATCCGGAGCAAATTACAGCCAAGCCTTCAAACAGCGTTATTTCACCGCTTTGGCAAAACGCAATCACGCCATCATTGCCCACGCCCAGCAACGCAAAGCCTTGATAGACAAAGGTGAAGGCGATTTCGCAGGCGACGAAGCCCTGATTATTCCTGCTGCCAACTATTTGGGCATGAACAACAAATTATTCGCCCAAGACCCCAGCCTACTCGCCCACACCCAGCAAGCGTGGAAGCTGCTGCATCAAGACGGCAGTGTCAGCACGCAAATCGTGCCGACTACCCGCAGTGCCAAAAATTTAAGCAACAAAGGCAATCAATACGACATGGCACTCCGCACCACCGTACAGCGGTTTTTGCCGATGTATGCCGTGCGGCTGAACGGTGATTTTGCCATCACCGCCACAGGCTTGCAGGGCGTGGATTGGGAAAGCTCGCACACCACGCCTGTCGGCAACGTCCGTCATATCAGCGTGCCGCTGCTGACCATCGGCTTGACGGGCAATTGGGAATATCTGAACGCCGAACAAATCTACCTGAATGCCAAGAGCCAAGACAAAGACATTGTGTTTGTCGAAGGGGCTTCGCACGTGGTTACCCCGATAGATACAAAATACGGCGATACGGTTAAGCTGACTTATGACTATATGGCGGATTGGCTCGGCAAAGCGGGACGGTTTCGTTGATGGTGGTGTGCAGCGACCTGAATACCGCTTGGCGGTTACCTCCGGTTTATTAAGCAACACCGACCGCACTTTGCCCGATATTTCATTTGCCAGCGGCTTCCAAAGCCCGAGCTACTTCGACAAACAATTTCGCAAACAGTACGCCATCACGCCGAAGCGTTATCGGGAGCAAGCGGCGGCGTAAGAAAAGAGAGGCCGTCTGAAATCATCAACTATTTTCAGACGGCATTGTCTTTTTGCATGGATTGTATTAACCTATATACATCTTGTGCGTGCTTACCGCACTTCAAAGGAGAAAGCCCATGCAAACCATGACCAGTCGTGAATTCAACCAACGCACCCACGAAGCGCAAAAAGCCGCCCACAAAGCCCCGTTGCTGATTACCAACCGCGGCAAGCCCGATTTGGTGGTGATGAGTTTTGCTGAATATCAGAATTTGAGCGGCAAGCAGCCTGAACGCACCTTATACGAAGCCCTGCTTGCCTACGACGGGTCTGATGTTTCCGAGATTGAGCTGGATATTCCACCACGTTCCAAGGCACAGCGTCGCCCGGTGGAGTTTGATTGATGAACGACTTCAAATATTTATTAGACACCAACATCATCAGCGAACTGCGTAAAGTCAAACAAGGCAGATGTAACCGTGGCGTTGCCGATTGGGTGCAGTCGGTGAAAGAAAGCGAGCTTTGCACCTCGGCGGTAGTGCTGATGGAGCTGGAACGGGGCGTATTGGGTTTGGCACGCAAAGATCCGCTGCAAGCACAAGGCTTACGCAACTGGCTGGATTACTTCTTAAAAGAAACGCTGTCCGAACACATCCTGCCGCTGGACACCGCTACCGCCAAACTCTGTGCCGGCCTGCATGTGCCCGACCGCAGCCCTGAAAACGATGCCTGGATTGCCGCCCAAGCCATTGGGCACCACTTAATTCTGGTCACCCGCAACGAAAAGGATTTCGCCGACTTCACCGCCGCCGGCTTACGGCTGTTGAATCCGTTTACGGATTGATGGTTGGGTTTGATTGCGATAATGCCGTCTGAACCGCACTTTTGCTTTTCACACAGGCAAAGTGTGCTTTCAGACGGCACATCGATCGCCTAGCGACAGTATCGCATTCGTACGATTACGCCGCTTGAGGCGGCTAATCGTACCTACCGCTTGCTGTCAATCTTTTTTATAAGCGGCCGGTTTTTTGGGAAAGTGACCGCATTAAGAAAATAATACAACTGTGTTAGACACCAGCATTGATAACATTTTATAATATCCAATTGCACAAATAAAATAAGGAAAATTTAATGACATTATTCAAATCACTTTGTGCCGCTGCATTATTAGTACCAGTGGTATCTTTCGCACAAAACGCCGAATTTACCAATCCACAAAGTATTCACAAACCGTTTGGTTACACCCACGTAGTCAGCGTACCGGCTAATCAGAAAATGGTGTTTATTTCCGGTCAGTTAGGTATTTCACAGGAAGGTAAATTAGTCGGCAAACCCGGCGATTTTAAAGCCCAGGCCCAACAAGCCTTTCAAAATCTGGATACCGCTTTAAAAGCGGTTGGAGCAAAATGGGAACACGTGGTCAAAATCAATATGTATCTGACTGATGTGAAAACCCAACTTCCTTTATTACGTGATGTGCGTGACAGCTTTGTAAACACGCAAAATCCGCCAGCCAGTACCACTGTGCAAATTCCGCGATTGGTGACTGACGGTGCATTATTTGAAATTGATGCGACTGTCATTATGCCGGAAAGCAAATAACATTGATGCTACAAGCAGCCTAAAATTTTAGATTTTTTGCAAAACAATGCCATCTGAAAAATTGCAATTTCAGACGGCATATCTTATGCCGTCTGAAACCGCACTTTGATGTGAAGCTTCAGACAGCCTGAAACAAAATCGGTCAATCATCGCCAAACCGCTGTTTCATCAGCTCACAGAGTTGGTCAAATACCCATTTGATGCGTGGCAAGGTTACTACTGCTGGGGGCAGTAAACATAAGCCCTGCTATCAAAAAATCCCGCCACCGACCGCACTTTGGCGGCATGGCGAACGTCTTCGTGCATCACCAAATGCAATTGCCCGATGCCCGATGAACACTTCGTCTGCGTGAACCCTGACCAATTCGGGCAAAGCGTAAGTTTCAGACGGCGTTTCATTAAAAACAGACCTTAGCCCAACCGAGATGATGACTGCCCCACCTGTTCGCCCTGCGCCACAAAATCCCGCAGTCACTGCTGCCCCGTTGCCGCTGTGGTTACGGCTTAGGTTTTTGCCATGGCGGGGGCGGCAAAAGCCAATAACAAACTGCTTAATAATATGATTTTTTTCATTGGGTATTCCTGTTAAGTAAGGCGGACAGTAAGCGCCTGTCCGCCTGATGTAAATTTAAATGTGGTCTGGTATTACCACTGCATTTCGCCTTTTATTACTTTCGCACCCAGCTCCAGCGTACCAACCGAGCCGACATTCGGGTATTGTGCTTTCATTTTTTCAATCAACTCGGCACTGTTTTTGCTGTTGCGTTCGGCTTTGGCAAAATTTTGAAGATAGGCTTTGGTGAATTCCACGCTGCTTGGCGAATAATTGTTGCCCAATGAATGCCCTGCCAACACGGTTTTCGGTTGCAATTTTTGCATGTTTTCCAGAGTGCGAACCCATGTTTGGCGTTCAGCAAGCGTTTTGGTGTCTGCCATCCAAACGTGCAAGTTATCAAACACCACCACACCGCCAAGCACGGTTTTGCTCACAGGCTCCCACAAATAGGTGTGTTTCGGGTCGTTATCCAAGTTTTTGATTTCAATGGTGCTTGTACCCACTTTCAGATGATCGGCAGTGGTGGCTTTCGGCAACACTAAGGCACGCGGAGCGTTTTCTTTCAAAATCGGCGACCAGTAGTCGGATTTGGCAACAATTTTGCTGCGAACGTATTTGGCGGTTTCAGGGGTTGCTAATACTTCGGCTTCTGGAAAGGCTTGTGTCAATACATCCAAACCAAAATAAAAATCAGGGTCGCTGTGGCTGATAAAAATGGTTTTCAGTGGTTTGCCTGTGGCTTTGATTTTTTCAACCAACGTCAAAGCGTCATTACGTTGGAACTGGGCATCAACCAACAACACTTCATTGTCCCCTTCCACAATCACCGAGCTGACAGGCATAATGCTGGCGGCTTGCGGATTGAACAGTTCCATTTTTAAATTATCCGCAAAAGCAGGGGCAGATAAAGCGGTGGCGGCGACAAGACCTAAAGCAAATTTTTTCATGATAAATACTCTCTTAAAAAACAATGGATTGGAATGGAAAACAGCGGAATTGCTGTTTGATGGTGCGTATTATAGATTGTTCAATTATGGCTTGGAATACGATATAATGAAAAACCGTTTTTCAAATTTGGTAAGCAAAAAATGGATTTAAACGCCCTAAAAATCTTTGTGCATGTTGCCCAAGCAGGCAGTTTTTCTGCTGCCAGCCAAAAAAGCGGCATTCCCATCACCACCATCAGCCGCAAAACCAAAGAGTTAGAACAGCAATTAGGCGTGCAATTATTGGAGCGTTCCACTCAAGGTGTGGGCTTGACTGTGCAAGGGCAACAGTTGTACGAGCAAGTGAATTTCAGCCTAGAAACTGTGGACAATGCCGCCCGCAATCTGCTTGGCAATGAACAGGCTTTAAAAGGCAAATTAAGGCTGTCTATGCCGCAAGCCTTTGGGCTGTTTTGGGATTTATTGCATGATTTCCAAACGCAATACCCCGATATTGATGTGCATGTGGTGGCGAGTAATCGCAAGGTGGATTTGATTGCCGATGGTTTTGATGTAGCGGTGCGTATCGGTACGCCTGATACCGAGCTAATGATAGTCAAACCGATGATGAAACTGCAATTGAAGCTGGTTGCCACGCCTGATTTTATCGCCACGCATGGCAAGCCGTCTGTGCCTGACGAATTACAGCATTATCCGCTGTGTGCGTGGGTGGAAACCACCGACATCACCGCCGCATGGGCGCTGGGGGAGCAACGCACTACTATCAAGCCGAAGTTTAGTTGCAATGACTACATTCATTTACGCCATTGGTTGCTGCAAAATAATGGCATTGGCGATTTGCCCGATATGCTTGCCAAGCCCATGATTGCAAGCGGGGAATTGGTGGAAATTTTGCCTGATTATCCGTTTTCTGTGTTTATGGTGCATTTAATTTATCCACAATACCGCCACCCTTCGGCGATTGTACGGGCGTTTGTGGATTTTTGTGGGGAGTGGTTGGAGAAGCATGGATAAATGCCGTCTGAAACTTAACACCATCAAAGTGCGGTTTCAGACGGCCTTTCTCCACCGTTGGGCAATGAAAGATTTTCCCCCTCAGCCCACCTTCACCCGCTCGGCAATGTCTTTCAGATTGGAATATTTTTCAATCAGAAAAGGCATGTCGTCGAGGCTCATGGCAAACATCCACATATAGGTCGTCAGTGCGTAAATATGCCCGGCACTGCCGTAGCCGTTAAGCGTAATCCACACCAGGGTAAAGCCGAACAGCAGGCAGGCCGCCACGCCGATGCACAAATACGCCAGCGCTTCACGGTTGGAAATCCAAATCCGCAATTGTGCGACCAGATCGTAATGCTTGTGCAACTGCATGCTTTCCGCCGTTTGAATCATCTCCACGTCTTTTTCCAAGCGGTTGTTCAGCACTTCGTACAGCTTGTTGCTGATGCGGCTGAAGCGGGGCAGCAGCAGTGCAAAAAACAGCAGAATCGCCGTCGCCAGCACGCCCGACCACCATTCAAGCGCCAGCAGCATCACACAGGCGCCGATCACCGACACCAACGACGTCACCGCCGTGGGCAAATGCTCTTCAAAAAAATCCACAAACTCTCTCGACAACGCCACCCGTGCGCTGATTGTAGAGTGCGTTTGTGCCTGCATACGCTGTTCCACAATCACCGGCACCACCAGTGCCGAATAGATGCGGGCGAAAGTGCGGGTGTCCACCGCCCGCCGAACCGCCCCCACCAACCACATGGCAAGCACCAATGCGGCATACACCAGTGCCTGCCAGACATTGCCCGCCATCACCGCATTGACGGCAAACGCGCCGAACAGCGGATAAATCAGATACAGCAGGTTCTCAAGTGCCACGATAGTAAAGGTCACCAACAATTTTTTGCGGTGGGTGCGACCGATGTGTTTCAGTGTCCGCCACATCAGCTACGCTCCTGCCGCCTTTCCTGCCCGGCATCTTGGGCGACGGTGTGCTTGAACAATTGCAAAAACTGCTGCAACAAATCAAACAGTTGCTCGGACTGTTCTGCCCCGAATTCTTCGAACAACCGCTCGCTCAAGGCTTGATGTGCCGCTACCACCGGCAGGGCTTTGGCTTTGCCTGCTGCGGTCAATTGCAAAATCCGCTCACGCCCGTTGGCAGGATTGCTGTGCATTTGCACCATGCCGCTTTGTCTGAACGCTTTGCACACATTAAACACGGTTTGCTTGGGCAGCAGCCAGTCTTGGCAAATCTGCTGTTGGGTGTATTGCCCTTCCGTGGCAAGCGAATACAACACCGCAAAATGGTTGAAGCCCAACTCGTGTTGCCTCACCCATTGTTCGTGCAAATCACCGATTTCGCTGACCAAACTGTCCAGCTCGTCAAGATTGTAGATTGAATGCATAAAATAGTCCTAAAAGTTATCAATTTGACTATTTTAGTCATTTTTAAGACTTTTTGCAAGGGGTGCGATGAAATTTTACTCATTTTCTCAAACCGCCAAGCACAACAAGGCCGTCTGTTTTATGCACTCAAAAACCGGTCGTTTTGCGTCAAACAATCTTTTACGATAAACCAGCCCGGCACAAGGTTGTTCAAATTATCGAACCACGCCAGCATCGTCCGCATCAATTCATTTGAATACGCCACTTCTTCCTTGCCCAAAGTGACCGCCACCGTAAAGGCATGAATGCTTTCCGCCGCCAGATAAAACGCATTGAGCGTCCAAAAATCCGCCGGCACATCACCGTCAAAATAGCTGTGGAGCTGCCCGATGGCAAACGGCGGGCTCACCTCTGCCGTGACCATCGCCCCCGTCAGTGCATAATAGGGATCCACCAAACCGCTGCCTTGAAAATCGATGACATACAGCTCGTTCTGCGGCGAGATCACCATATTGTCGGACTGGAAATCGGCGTGCAACAGACTCATCGGACGCTGCTGCAAACAAGACATGTGTTTGTTCAAAAAAGGAAAAAGCAGTTCGGCACCGAGCAATGTTTCGCCGCAGGATTGATAATCTTCGAGATACTGTCTGACTTTACCGCCATACACCGTTGCCCAATCGGCGGAGGGCGGATGGCTTTCAACCGCCTGCATGGTTCTCAGCATTTGCCCTGCTTTGCAACCGAATTCATATTGCACTTGTTGCGATAGCGACGGCAACAATTCTTTTGCCTCCTCGCCCTCGCACCAAGTCAGCAGCTGATAGACACTTTTTCCGCCATGACAGATGCCGAAATCAAGCGGTTGCGACATCTTGATACCCGTCAATGAAAAACGCTTCATCAGTTCAAATTCGTGCTTTTTGTTTTCATATTCGGCGATATCCGAGATACGCAGTAATCGTTTTTCGCCGTAAACCGTTGTTACGCAGTATTTTTTATCGCTCGACCACCCTTTGTCGATGAGGTCGGTTTTTGCAAAGGTGTCGGCATTCGGAAGGTCGTGGATTGCGTCAAGCATGGTTTCGTTTCCTGTCGGCGGGTTTGTCCGTGATAATGGTTTTTAAGCATAGCACAACAAGGCCGTCTGAACCGCACTTTTTCCTTTGAAAACAAGGAAAAAGGCGTTCAGACGGCCTGAAAACAGCTGGCGTAAACACGCCCCGCGTGACACCGTGCTTATCGGCGTCCGCGCACAAATTGGCAGGTGATATTGGCGATGCGTTGCCCGTAGAGATATGCCGTTTCCAAATCGCCTTTGGCCATTTGTTCCGGTTCGCACAGCATGGCGCTGGCCACCGCACCCAAGCTGGTGTCGGTGCGGTTGACGGCGTTTTCGCTCGGCCCTGCCGCCGTGTGCAGCGATTCCGGCTCGTTGGCCGCAGGTATGATGCCGAGGCTGACGAAAATCATGCCCAACTGCATGGCATTGGTGAGCAAGCCCATCAAGGTGTTTTCCTTGTCGCCGGCCAAATTGGTCGAGGTAGTGAACGCACCGGCGATTTTATCCTGCCAGGCACGGCTGGACCAGCGTGAAACCGCATGTTCCTGAAAGGCTTTCATGCCGGCCGAAACATTGCCCATATACGTCGGGCAGCCGAACACAATCGCATCAGCGCCGTCGAGCAAATCCAGTTTGTCGGCGGCTTCTTCCACGTTCCAATACAACACCTCCACCCCTTCCACCGATTCGGCGCCGTTTTTGATGGATTGTGCCTGCATGGCCGTGTGGCCTTTGCCGCTGTGATATACGATCGCTACTTTTACCATTACCCATTCCTCATTCGTCTAAAGTGAAAACAATCCCGTTTTATCGCCGCTGAACACGCCGTGCCGGAATACCAATCTTGGTTATTATAAGACAGTTGAATAAAAACTTTTAATGGTTAATAATGGATAGAATCACAACCAAAAGTTCTTAATATCAGCAGGCAAACCCCATTGAAAAACCACATGAACAGCGCAATCTTCGGGCAGTTAACCGTCTTTCACACCATCGTGCGCGAGGGCAACATCGCCGCTGCCGCACGCAAGCTACACATCAGCGCCACCGCCGTCAGCAAATCATTAAAATTACTGGAACAACAACTGGGCTTGCCGCTGTTTGTGCGCAACACCCGCAGCATCAAGCTGACGGAAGCCGGACGCTTGCTGCACGGCCAAACCGCCCACAGCCTGCACAATCTGGAACAGGCTTTCGACCAAGTGCGCGAGCTGGCGCAAACGCCGTCCGGCCACATCAAAATCACCGTTTCCCGCTTGGCCTATCACGCCGCGTTACGGCCACTGTTTGCCGAATTTTGCCAAAGCTATCCGCAAATTCTGCTGGAAGTGTCGCTGAACGACGGCACCATCGATATTCTGGCGGAGGAATTCGATCTCGGCATCCGCTTCGGTGATCAGATTGACGAAGGCATGGTGGCGCGCAAACTGCTGGCACCGATGCGCGAAGGGCTGTTTGCCTCGCCGGCCTACCTCGCCCGACACGGCACCCCCGCCTGCATCGACGATTTGCAGCAGCACAAATTGATCGGCTACCGCCTGATGACCTCAAAATCCCTGCTGCCGCTGCGGCTTATCGAGCAGGCCGAGCCCGTGTGCGTCACCATGCCGCTGGCGCTGATTTGTAACGACATCAATATGGTCAACGACGCGGTTTGCCGCCACTTGGGCATAGGCCGGATCTTCGAGCCGCTTTACCGGCAAGAGGCGGACAAAACCATGCTGGTGCCTGTGTTGGAACCGCATTGGTACACCTATCCCCCGACCTATCTCTACTACCTGAAAAACAGCACGCAGGCGAGAAAAATCAATGTGTTGGTTGATTTTTTACTGGCACGCACCGAATCTGCAACGCCGCATTAACCGCACTTTTCCCGTTGAAAACAAGCAAAAGTGCGGTTTCAGACGGCCTCCCTTTGCAAAAACACCGCACTTGGCTTACTTTAACTTGAAAAGCCATCACATCGTCCCCAAACCGTTTTGCAAGTGATTGTATAGTCAAATAAATTCATTTTAGAACAAGGAAAACGAGCGAAAATAGTACAAGTAGTACTTATGAGCGAGTTTGACGATGTACTAAATTGAATTTAAAAGACTATATCTTTCAATCATGTTACGCAAAGGCGGCATAAAAGCGATTAAATCGCACGGTTTGAACCGCACTTTGGCAAATCAAAGATTCAAAACGGCGTTAATCAGACTGATGTTCGTGGCGGTTTACAGCGTGTAGAGTGGAAGCTGGGTATAACAATCCATGATGTAACCAAGCACCGAACCTTACATTCCACCGACAACCACCCCAAAATGAGGTTTCAGCGAAAATGCAAAGAAGAAAATTTATAAAAAGCTCATTGATGGGCTTGCCTGTATTGATGACGGCAACTGCTTGCAAGCCAAAACAAGGTGTTTCTGCGAATAAAAAAACCGTTGTTATTGTCGGTGCGGGTATCTCAGGTTTGGCGGCAGCTAAAAAACTGCGGGAAAAAGGATTTGATGTAATAATTTTAGAGGCACAAGAGACGGTTGGCGGGCGTTTGCGTACCAATCGAAGTTTGGGCATCAGCTTTGATGAAGGTGCGAGCTGGATACACGGAATTAAAGGAAACCCCATCACTGCGCTGGCACGGCAGGCGGGAATGAACAGCTATCATACTGTCGATAAAAACAGAAAATCCTACGATCTTGGCGGAATTTTAAGAAGTGCCACCACCTATGACCGTGCCGAAGAAGAGCTGCACACAATTCTTGCCACAATGGTGGACAGCGGCAGCACCACACAAAGTTTTGAAACTGTTTTCAATAAATTATATCCGGAAAAAGCAAACGACAGACTTTGGAAATTTTTACTTTCTACCTATGTTACATTCGACTGCGGCGATTTGGATAATCTTTCTTCACTGCTCTATCATGAAGGTGAAGAATTTGGCGGCATTGAAGAAATCGCAACCAACGGTTACGACACCATCGCCCGTTTTTTGGCAAAGGATTTGCACATCCAGCTTAATCAACGGGTTGCAAAAATTGATTATTCAGGCTCGAAAATCAAAGTAACACACAATGAAAATATAGCAGAAGCAGATTATGTATTAGTCACCGTTCCTTTGGGTGTATTAAAATCGAATGCCATTGAATTTATTCCAAATTTGCCGGCTGTCAAACAAAATGCAATACAAAAAGTAGGCATGAATTGCGTCAATAAATTCTTGCTGACTTGGGATAATGCCTTTTGGGACGATGTTCAATACATATCCTACACGCCTGAAATCCGAGATAAGTTTAACTATTTTGTAAATGTTAAAAAATTTCATCCCGATGTAAATGCTTTAATGACGTTCGCCTATGCGGATTATGCAAGGCAGACAGAAACCATGACGGATACGGAAATCATCCATGAAATCATGTCGCACTTAAAAGATATTTACGGCAACAGCATTCCGCACCCAACCAATATGTTAAGAACCAAATGGCAAAGTAATGAAAACGCTTTCGGTGCTTATTCATATACGGCGGTCGGGACGGAAATGCAGCACTTTGATGATTTGGCGCAAGAAGTGAACGATAAATTATTTTTTGCAGGCGAACATACAGAAGCGGACTATTTTTCAACAGTTCATGGGGCTTATTTAAGCGGTATCAGAGAAGCGGATAAAATCATAGCGCTGATTTGATAATACTGAAATCATCATCTGATCGTTCAGACGGCCTGTTGTTTCAAAAACGCCATCAAAGCCTTAACCGCCTGCGGGCAGCGGCTGAAATTGCCGCTTTGCACCTGTCGCCACCGCGTCGCGCAGCCGTGCGGTTCAAAGCGGCAGCCCCCGCGGCGGAATCACTTTTTTCATCACCAGTGTGCTGGTCATGCGCTGAACATTGGGCAGATGCACCAAACGGCGGTCGTACAGCACTTGAAAGCTGTCCAAATCGCGGGTGGTGATGTGCAGCAGGTAATCGGTTTCGCCGAACAAGCGGTCGGCCTGCACGATTTCGGGAATGTCTTTGATTGCCTGCTCAAACCGTTCGGCCGGCTCGTGGCTGACTTCTTTCAACATCACAAATACCATCGCCGAAAAATTCAACCCCACTCGATTCGGATTCAGCCGTGCGCGGTAGCCGTCGATCACACCCGCTTGCTCCATGGCTCTGACCCGCCGCTGGCAGGGCGACAGGCTGATATTGACCATGTCGGCCAGCTCGGTGAGGGAAATTCGTCCGTTTTCTTGCAATACCGCAAGAATTTTCTTATCTATACTGTCCATCTGCGAAAATCTTCTAAAAATAAGCAAAATTATAGCAAAAACCGCAAACCCATTGCCACATCGTTTTTTTATAATACCGGCATGAAAATGAAGTGGAGCAGGTGCAAGATGATTGAACAATTGATGGTGGGGTTTTGGGTATTGTCGCTGAGTTTGGTACTCACGCCGGGAATGGATTGGGCATATGTGATGGCGGCCGCTGCGGGCGGACGGGTGTGGTCGGCGTTGTTCGGCATGCTGCTGGGCTATCTGCTGGTGATTTTTTTGGTGATGGCCGGCGTGGGCGCGGTGGTGGTGGCAAACCCTGTGTTGCTGCACGGTTTGACGTTGGTGGGGGCGGCCTATTTGGCGTGGCTCGGGGTGCAGACTTTGCGCGCGCCAAGCCGTGCGGTGCAAACCACCGCCGAGCCGCAAGCCGCCCGGCGGTGGATCACGAACGGCATCCGTGCCAGCGGTTTGAATCCCAAGGTTTTGTTGGGGTTTATCGCATTGACACCGCCGTTTTTAAGCACGCAGGCCGGCTGGCCGATTCCGGCGCAAATTTTGACCTTGGGCTTGGTTCATCTGGCAAATTGCGCCGTGATTTATCCGCTTGTCGGTTTCGGGGTGGGCGCGGTGATGAAAAAACGCCCGCACTATGCCGCCAACATCAGCCGCTTGTCCGGCATGGCGATGATGGCGATTTCGGCGTGGCTGCTGATCGGCATGTTGCAGACGGCCTGACAACGGATAACACACCGCCCGAACCGCACTTTTATCACGTTTAAAGTGCGGTTCAGACGGCATCTGCCTTATCCGAATCAAACCCGCCTGTGCGGCAACACCGGACAAACACGGCGGGCGGATGGCAGCTGCCGTGTGCCGATTTACTCCTGCGCCGCGGCTTGAATGGCCGCTGCCACTGCATCGGGTTGCGACAGCAGTGACAAATGTGAGGCGTTTATCCGGCTGACACGGGCATTGATTTGTGCCGCCAGCCGCTGTTGCACCGTCGGGGCGAGGGCGTGGTCTTGTTCGGTCAGCACATAAGCGCTGGGTTTGCCGCGCCAGGCAGCCTGCGTGACTTTGTCGCCGAAGGCGGCGGCACGCATCGGCTGTTGCACCGCCACCAGCGCCCGTACCGCACTTTCGCTCAAATCGTTTGCCATCACCTGTTGATACGCCGCCGCATTATCAAGCCACAGCCAGCCTGCGCTGTCGGGCTGCAATCCTTCCATCGGCGCGTTCAGGCGCTCGAGCAAATCCGCCACCGATTCGCCGCTATCGGGCACCAGCGCCGACACATACACCAGCTTTTTCACTTTTTCGTGGTTGCCTGCCTGAGTAATCACCGCCCCGCCCCACGAGTGGCCGACCAGCAGCACATCACCGTCCTGCCGCGCCAACACCCGTTCGGTGGCGGCCACGTCATCGGCCAGCGAAGTGAGCGGATTCTGCACCGCCGTCACCCGGAATCCGGCAGCCTGCAAACGCGCCGTTACTGCCGCCCAGCTTGAACCGTCGGCAAATGCGCCGTGCACCAACACAATATTTTTAATCGCTTTCATCGAATCTCCTGCCTTATCCGGCGTGGTTTGCGCATGGCTCAACGGCGCCGCCAGCGCCAATGCCGCCAACGCACCGAAAAACACCTGTTTCAAAGAAAAATATAACATCAGATTGCCTTTTTGTTTATTTCAAATCATTTCTGGCAAGCAGTCTAGCATCGTTATGCCGTCTGAAAAACCATGCTGCGCTTATTGCATTGTGAAGCCGGACTAAACAATCATGCCGTCTGAAAACCGCTTGGTTAATCGCAAAGTGCGGTTCAGACGGCCTGCAACCGCGGGCTATAGTGGAAAAACTTAACTTTAAATACAAGGCAGCAAGCCGCAGACAGTACAGGTAGTACGGCTAGGCGCAGCAACGCCGTAGTAAAAATTAAGTTTTTTCACTATATGCCTGTGCCAGCAGATCTTCAATAATCCGCACATAGCGTCCGGTAAACGCCACCAGTTGTTTGCGTTCGTTTTCATCGAGGCTGTCAAAGGCGCGGCGCTCCAGCGCGATAATCTGCCCGACGATCGGTTCGGCATAAGCCAGCCCGGCGGCGGTGAGGTTCAGGTATTTTCCGCGCGGCGCATCGGGCATGTTCACCACTTCAATCCACTGTTTTTCCAGCATTTCTTTGCACACATTGTGCACCGTCTGCTTCGGCAGCCACCAGTTGTCGCCGATGTTTTTTTGCGTGCACGGCCGGTGCAGATACAGACAGTACAGCACCGCCAGCGTGCTGTAGCTGACGCCGAGTTGTTTGGCAAACTGGTGATACAAGCCGTTGATGCTGTTGATGTTTCTGAAAAAAACGTCGATATCCTGTTGCAGGCCGCTGCGCTGTGGCATGATTTTATCCTTATCAAGTCCCAAATAATACTTGAACTGAAGTCCTAAATAAGACTAGAATACCAGCAATCGCAAACAGAAGGAACCGCAACATGTGCAAAACACTACGCTTGAATTTTCCGCAATGGCAAGGCGGCGAAAGCGGCAACATCAGCCGACTGGTGCCCGAACTTGCCCCACAGCAGGCAATACAGGGTTATGCCGCCGGCGCGCGCCTGCTGGCGTTTCTCAGCCCGAAACATCAGGGCGCGGAACGTGATGTGCCGGTGTCGCTCGATTGGCACACGCCCACCGAACACGGCATTTTCGCCTATCAGGCCAACAAACGGCAGTTGCAGGCGGCGCTGGAGATGATCAAAGCCGAACAGCCCGAGCGCATCGTCACCCTCGGCGGCGATTGCGCGGTCAGCATTGCGCCGTTTGCCTATCTGGCCGACAAATACCGCGATGACACGGCCGTTATCTGGCTCGACGCGCACCCCGATTTGGGGCTGCCCGGCGACAATTACACCGGCTTCCACGCCATGGCGCTGGCGCAGCTTGCCGGTGTCGGCGACGAGGAGATCACGGCGATGCTGCCGGAGCATAAAGTCAAGACGGAAAACGCCTTAATCGTCGGCCTGCGCGATTTCGGCGAACCGGCGGAACAGCGCCGCCAAGCTTGGGGCATCGAAACGGTGTCGTGCCGGCAGGCAAACCGCGGTTCGGACGAAGTGCTGGCGTGGCTGCGCCAACGCGGCAAATCGAAAGTGCTGATTCATTTGGATTTGGACGTGCTCGACCCCGCCGAACTGAAAACCGCCGTCGGCACCGATCCGCACGGCATGAGCATCGACGCCGTTATCCGCACCGTGGCCGACATCGGCAAACACGCCGACATCGTCGGCTTTACCGTCGCCGAACCGATGCCGCGCGAAGTGATCAAACTGCAAACACTGTTGCAGGGGCTGCCGTTGTAAGCGGCTTGGGATTGCGAATGCCGTTAATCGAACACCGTTAATAGAGAACAGGCCGTCTGAACCGCACTTTTATCTTATAGTCAATTAACACAGAAGAAGACAAGGCGGTGAGTCGAAGACAGTACAGATATAGTGAAAGAATTTAATTTGTGGTACGTCGTCAAACTCGCTCGCTGTACTATTTGTACTATCTTCGCTCGTTTTTCTAGTCCCACTTCTTAACTTCTTTCACTATAGTACGGCAAGACGAAGCCAACGCTGTATTGTTCTGTGTTAATTGACTATAAAAAAGCGTTCAGACGGCCTGTATCATGCGGTGCAACCGTGATGATGATTCAAAATACGGCGGTTAAAAATGTGCCTCAAGATGCGCCGCCCAGTTGAGCAAATCCTGCTCGATTTGCGGGTTTTTCAGCACGTCGAAGCAGGCGAAACTCGGCAGAGCCGCGTAGCCGAAAGAGCGGTACACGCAATGCACGGGGAAGTGCAAATCGTCCAAGCCCTTGCCTTGAAACAGGTATTCCTGCGGATTGTCAAAGGCGGCTTTGGGCGCGTTGAAGGTGGTGGACAGCATGTATTTTTTGCCTGTCTGCACGCCGCCGCTGCCGTAGTCGGCGTGGGGATTTTGCGATGTGCGGCCGTCATGCCGGCACAGGCGGCCTTCCGTACCGGCGCTGTACACTTCGTCCATGTATTTTTTAAACGACCACGGAATCATCATCCAATTGGAGGGAAATTGCAGCAATAGGGCATCCGCCCAGTCGTGCTTATCCAGCTCGCTGTTGATGTCGTATGCCAATACGTTGCTGTGTCGAATGCTGTGCCCTTTGGCGGTCAGGACTTTTTCGGCTTCATCAATCAGGGTTTGCGTGAGTCTGCCTTCGGAAACCGGATAGGGCTGATGTCCGTTTAAAATCAGAATGTTCATCTTGGGTTGCTCATGTCTGTTATCGAATGCCGCACAGTGTAGCGAAAACCCATTTGCACAACTAGACAGCAAAATCCGAATACCTTGTTCTGAATTATTCACCAATCGCCGCAAAAACGATGTCATTGGCCGGATTGTATTGCTAAAATAGCCTTATTTGTTTTATCAAATTAAACAATCAGGCAAATTATGCAAACCGACCACACCCTGCTGCGCACCTTTTTACTGGTTGCCCAAACCCAAAGTTTCACCAAAGCCGCGGCACGGCTCGGCGTATCACGCTCGGCAGTCAGCCACGCCGTCAGCCAACTGGAGCAACAGCTCAAGCTGCGCCTGTTTCACCGCACCACCCGCAACGTCTCCACCACCGAAGCAGGCGAACAGATTTACCGCCGCCTGTTGCCCTTGTTTGATGAAATCGACATCAAAATCGGCGAAGTGCAACAAGGCTTTGGGGAAGAGTTTCGCCGCAGTTTTTAGATAGGCAGCAACGAATGCATCATAACGCTCACCACGAATACGAGCATGGCGATTACCCAAAAATGATTTACTTTATTTGCATGATTGATTGACGCACATTCAAGGCAAAATCAGCCCTGACATCTCGTCCAGTCGCTGTTTGATGGCTTGCCAGTTGGGCAATACCTGCCCCATCAAACGGTAAAATCGCTCGCTGTGGTTATGTTCCGCCAAATGACAAAGTTCGTGCAAAATTACATAATCAATGCAGTCGCTCGGGGCTTTGATTAAATGCGGGTTAAGCGTCAACCTGCCTTGCGGCGAGCAGTTGCCCCATTGGGTTTTCATGCTTTGCAGGCGGATGAGCGGGCTTTCGTTTATCCACAGCGTTTGCTCTAATAAGGCGTGTAAGCGTTTGGCGAATACTTCTTTGGCGCAGATTTTGTACCAGTTGTCCAGCATGGTTTTGACATCGGCGGTTTGCCTGTTTTTGACCGACACCAGCAGTCGCCCACGTAATAATTTTACGCTTGGCAGTGCAGTGGGATTTTCTTCGATTTTGAGCAGATAACGCTTGCCGAGATAAAAATGGCTTTCGCCGCTGATATAACGTCGTGGCAACGCCAACTGATTTTGGGCTTTGAATGCTTGTTGCTGTTCGTATATCCAGCGGCTGCGTTTTTTTACCGCATTGAAAATATCAACCGTATCGGTGTCTATAGGAGCAGATACCATCACTTCACCACTCGGCTCAACTTTGATACGGATTTTGTCGGCAAGTCTTGGGCTGGTAATCAGTGTAAAGTGGATTTTTTCATTGCCGTAGTAGAAATGTAGATTGTCAGCTTCCACTTTTATTCTCATCATCAGGATAATAAATAGTATTACTTGGAATAATAAATGCCCGAAAAAATAAAGCCAGCCAGGTTAATGAAAATATAACCAGCCCCAATATCAATAATGCTTGCAGTAAAAACTCTTGTTTTTCGGCAAAATTCACCCCTTGTAATAATGTTTTTATAATAACAGGGTAATTTTCAACATCCTGTATAAAAAGCCATTGAATGAGCATAAATAAATTAATCGCTAGAAATTTTGCCGAAACTCGACTTCTTTGCTTAATGATTTCTTCTCTTTTTAGAGTATATTTTAATAGAAGTTCGTTATTTTCCTTTATTGCTTGTAATTCTAAAGATTTTATCCATTTGTAATCTTTGTAATGTCGATTATCATTAAAATCTCTTTCATAGCAATCAATACCTATTTTTGCCAAAAGATTAGATAAAATAAAGATGTATAAAAATCTAAAGGCTGGAAATATCATGGTAAAAACCATAGAAAACAGCAATACAAAATAAATATAATCTTCTATTCTAGTAAAGTAAAACCTCCATTGATTGACGGCATGAATAACAGAAATACCATATGTCAATGTGAAATATAAATCCAAGCAGGTGATAAGCAATAAAAATCCAATAAACCACTCTAATTCCATAATGCTGTTTAATAGATTTTTTATTTTTCCTGGGCTGTCATCTATTTTCTTATCCATTTCATATTTCCTTAACTTTTATTTTGCCCCACCCGCACAATCTGCACCACCGCTTCTACCATTTTTTTCGCCTGCTCCATGCCAGCTCCAATGGCTTTGCATTCGGCAAACAGCTTGGGCAGTAATTGCTTGCGGATGTCGGTTTCGATGTTGTGCGGATTGATGGAATGCTCGGCGACCGATTGGCTGACAATATTGTCTATTTCAAAGGCGAGTTTGACCCATTTGCCTGTATCTAAATTCGTATCCATATTCATATTGATGCTGTCCGAAAAGGTTTCGGGCAGGGTTTGCTTGAACACGCCGTAATAGGCTTGGGCGTGGAAATTGCCGCCGAATACATCGGGAATGTCATCAAGGCGGCGGTTGGCAACTTGTTGTTCAAATTCGTGAAACAGCCAGTACTGCTTGAGTTCGTAATCAAACAATTGCTCCGCCTCGGCAATCACTTCTTTTAACAGCCGTGAAAAGGCTTGCTGGGCGTAAGGATCATCACGCAAATCTTGTTCGATGGTGCGGGCGATACGGGTTTTAATCAGGTCGGTTTCGTTACGGGTTTTTTCTTTGCTCCAGTCTTCGGGGTGCTCCAGCTTGCCCATTTTGCCCACTTCATACACGCCCTCAGGTTCTTTGACCGCCACGCCTACCACATGTTTGTCCAGCAGTTTTTTGACCGAATCGGCATAGTCGTCAAAATCCACGCTTTCGCCAGCATCTTGCTGTGCCAGCCTACGCAGATGGCTAAACTGTGCCAAGGTGTCTTTGTAATGACGGCGGTCGGTTTCGCTGTAGGACTGGTCGACAAAAAAAGTGGCAGACTGCAACGCCACTTTCAGGCAACTTGAAAAAGCGGTGAGAGCAGCATAAAAATCCTCGCGCACTTTGAGGGCGGTGTCCGTCCATTCGCCGTTTTGTTCTACCATTTTGGGAATCAACACCTGTCGCAACTGCTCAATATCATGCTTGTTTTTGACACCGCTAAAAATCGCCCACAGCCCGTCATACAACATCGGCAGTTTTTTATATTCGTGGCTCATCGGCTGATACAAGCCGTCAATATCGGCAATGTCATAGCCGCCTTGGGTGCGTGCCGCCAAGTCTTGGTATCGGGTAATGGTGGTGTCCAGCTCTTTTAAAATGCCACGGTAATCAATCAACAGTCCGAATTTTTTGGCAGGGTGCAGGCGGTTTACCCGTGCGATAGCTTGAATCAGATTGTGCTGTTTGAGCGGCTTGTCGATGTATAGCACGGTATTTTTGGGTTCATCAAAGCCTGTGAGCAGTTTGTCCACCACAATCAATAGTTTGAGCGGATCGGCTTCATCAGCAAAGCGGGCGATGATGTTTTTGCTATAGGTTTGCTCGTCTTGACTGCCGACATTGTCCGCCCACCATTGCACCACTTCATCACTGTGGCTTTCATCAAGGTTGCCCTCACGGCTGTCTGGCGGGCTCATCACGATTGCCGATTCAAACAAACCCGCTTCGTCTAAGTATTGTTTATAACGAATGGCTGAAGTTTTGCTGTCGCACGCCAATTGTCCTTTTAGGCCGTCTGAAATATGCCCGGCAAAGTGATTAGCAATATCCAAGGCAATCAAGCGAATACGGTCATCCGCCCCATATACCTTATTTTTTTGGGCAAAACAGCGTTTCAAGTCGCTTTTTTGTTGTTCGTTTAATCCCTTAGTCATCCGCTCAAACCAGCTGTCTATCGCCCGAGCGTTCACCTCCAAATCAGGAATACGTTCTTCATACAACAGCGGTGTTACCGTGCCATCTTCCACCGCTCTTTGCATGGTGTAGGCGTGGATAATCGAACCGAATTTATGCGTGGTTTTGTCGTCTTTAAGCAATGGCGTGCCTGTAAACGCCACAAATGCCGCATGGGGCAAGGCGTGTTTCATGCGAATATGGTTTTCACCGCCTTGACTGCGATGCCCTTCATCCACCAACACAATCAAATCCGCACTGTCGTTAAAGCATTCAGCCAGCTTTGTGGCACTGTTGAACTTCTGCACCAAAGTAAAAATAATCCGCTCATTACCTTTGCCAATCTGCTGTGCCAAGCGTGTGCCAGAGGTTGCCATGGCTTGCGATTTATCCCGCCTGCCTGCCAATTCGCCACCGTTCATAAACGTCGCCGCCAGCTGATTTTCCAAATCCACACGGTCGGTCACCACGATTAAACGGCAACGCTTCAAACACTCATCCAAAATCAACGCCTTACTCAAAAACACCATGGTGAACGACTTGCCCGAACCTGTGGTATGCCAAATCACCCCGCCCTCTCGGCTGCCATCCACACGCACCACCGCCATGCGTGCCAACAAGCGTTTGATGGCGAACACCTGCTGATAACGGGCGACAATCTTGCCGACTTTTTTGTCAAACAACACAAAAAACCGCACCATCTCAAGCAAGCGTTCTTTGCTCAATAAGCCGATAATCAGCCTGTCTTGCCCGTTTAACGCCAGCGGTGCAGATGACCACTGCTCATACCATGAATATTTATCCGCACGATTGGCAAACACGTCAGCAAGTGCGGTTTCAGACGGCCTTTGATTTTTGAGTGCCGTCATATCCGCCTCGCTCACAATCTCCTCACGCCACGCCGCCCAAAACTTGGCAGGCGTACCGCAGGTGGCATAACGCCCATCAACACCACTCACCGACAGCAACAGTTGGCTGTAAGCGAACAATTGCGGTATTTCACCTGTTCGCTGATTGCGGATGGTTTGCGAAATGCCTTCCGCCACCGTCGCCCCTTTTTTGCCATCGGGGCGTTTGGCTTCGATCACCGCCAGCGGAATACCGTTCACAAAACAGACCATATCAGGCTGCCGATATTCCGCACTATCACCACACGTTACCCTGAATTCTTCGGTAAAACTAAAATCATTATTGGCAGGATTGTCCCAATCAATCAAGGCAATGGTCGGATTCGCTTTTTTGCCACCAACAAACTCCGTCACCGAAATGCCATACAGCAAATGGTTGTAAATCCGCTCATTGGCAGTTTGCAGCCCTTCATTCAAGGCTGGCGAGAGTTGCGACAGCACATCATCAATGGCACGCTCGGATAACGGATAAGACTTGCCCTCAAACACAAACCGCCGCTTGGCAAGCTCTCCCCGCAACACTTCAATAAGCACCACCGCACTTTTATCCCCGCCCCGCAATGCCAAGGCGTGAGAAGGCAACAGATACCGCCAGCCGAGATTGCACAAGAGTAGCAGGGCAGGGATTTTGGCACTGTATTCTTCTTGGAATTTTGGGGTGGGGTGCATGGGGACTCCTGTTTTATCTGGTAGAAGTTTTTTTAAAAATAACAATAAAAACAATAAAGTAACAATATTTTTCAACAAAATGTTGAAATCATTTAGCACAATAGGCTATTATATATACGGATTCATTACCCATCGGTAATGAACTTACCGAGGTTTTTGCCGCAGAGCCAGCGTAGCGAATCAGCGGCAGCTCATTCTACAATCCCTAGTTTGCACAGGCATTCATCCCTGCTCCAAACTGGGGATTTTCTTATTCTGTCAATGCTGTTATCAGCTACATAACAAGTCACAAAGTTCGCTTTCAATTGGTTTCGCTGATTGACACTCATATCAATCACCACCACAAAATCCCCATACACCACGCTCACTCTGCGTGCCGGGTCGTGGGTTTTGGTTGCACTAATCCAGCCTTGATAAAGGCTTGCGTCAGGGTGTTTCAGCGTGTGGGCAATCCACGGCATACGCTCGGCTCGAATTTGACTAAACTCATTCTTGCTTTTGCCCTTGGAGCTTTCATAAAACGCATGATTAAATTTACTCGCCGAAAAATACACTCGAATGCCGTCAGCCGTGATGATTTCGGCTCGGCAATAATGGTTTTCATAAAAAGAACGATAATCCTGCCAGCAAGACAACGTCAATAAAGAAGGCAAATCCTGCATTACCAGCCCCCTTGCAAGTTAATCCGAAACACATTGAATTTCTTTTCATCACGGTGAGTCATGCCGATTTGTCTGCCCAACCAGCCCTCCAACGACAGCACCAACTTTTCTTTGGCACTATCAGGACGTAAAGTGCGATTCATACGGGCAGACGCCATGCCCAGCAACAAATCACAAAGCTGAATCAACACCACTTCTGATGATGGTAACGATTGAATCTGTGCAATATTTGCCGAAATATTACTGTTATCCAAACAACGTTTTAAGGTTTCCAAGCGTTTTAAGTCTCGGTTTTGTTTGATGTCGCAAAAAATCCGGTATTCATTAAAATCCAAAATCCAGTGGTGCAACAATTGATAATAAAATTTATAAAACCCCAATTCATTATCGCCATCATGCCAGTTATTGTTAAACTGATGGCGACTGACAGCAATACAACGAAAACGCAAGCTGTCTTTATGTCCGACAAATAAATCAATCAATGCTTGATAAAAAGACAGGCTTCGCCGATCTACTTTACGCCATTTAATCTCTCCCCAAATATTATGTCGCTGTCGCAACTGCAAAACCTGCTGTTTGATTTCTGTACGCAATGATTCAGGTAGCCATAGACTACCTATCATCATAAATTCAGCTTGCGGTTTGGACGAGTTAAACAAATCAGGATAATTTTCATCACAATACACTTCAAATTTCATTGTTTTACTCCTGTTCGCTCAACGCCACAAATACCCTCCTCTTCCCCGTCAAAAGCTGTTGCATCAGGGCTTGTTTTTCGGTTTTTAGACGGCATAAGGTTTGCTTTAGGGTGTCGATTTCGTTATCGGCGGCGGTGAGTACGGCGGCGATTTTTTGTTGTTCTTTAAAAGGAGGAACTGGGATAGAAATACTCATTAATTGACTTACACTCACTTCTTTTTGCCCTGTACCACCAGTCAAGTTATTAACCATAAATTTAAAATATTCTGTACTCATAACCGATAAAATAAACTCTAAATCCGTATTATCCCCTTTAGCATTAAAACTTGAGATAGCACTTGAAGCAATTAAACCATTGCACTCATCAGGAACGATAGCAACACCACCATTATGTAAATTTTGTCGACCAATAATTAATTCGCCAGCATACCTTTTGTAATATGGTCTGCCTTTTTCAGTTGTTTTTGGAAATTTACCTGACCGCACAGCACCTTTATGGTGTAGTTTGACGGTGAGTAATTCAATGACATCAGGAAAAATCTCTTTTTCTTTGTTGATTTCCTGTATTAATGTACTGAGCTTCTTGGTTTCCCACACTCCACAAAACCGTTCGCCATTTTCATCAAACAACCGTTTTTTCCCTGTCAATAACTGCTGCATTAAGGCTTGTTTCTGCTGTTCGCTGTTTTGAATCAATTGTTCGATGGTGCGAATGGCGTTGTCCCAAGTGGTGAGAATTTGGGCGATTTTGGTTTGTTCATTTATATTTTCAGGCAAGTAAATAAGGGTATTTTCAAGAATCCTTTTATTGATTTTCACCATTGTCTTGCTACTGCCTGCCGCTGAATTTGTAAAATACGACCGTACAAATGAACTTCTAAGAAATTGCTCAATATATGCAACATCAGCTTTTTCTGAATTAATACGAAACCTCATCATTAAGTCAGGGTATGCACAATTATTTATCTCATTTTGAAATCGTATTGATCTTCCAACTTTACTTGGTGTATTTGAGCGACTTACAAGAAAATCATTCATGGATAATATGTTTTCTAGAATTTTTGATTCTGGTAGCACGGGCTTGATTTCAGAAACTTGAATGCCATCATCAGTCAAAGCACCAAGGCTCAAAACCCAATAGCCTGTTTCATGGCTTGCAGCAACTGGGGAAAAACCGTTTTTAATTGAACCATCAATAATATTTTTCAAATTAATTTGCTTCCACCCATTCGGCAATTGATTCATTTTTATGCTCCGCTTTATTTTTCCGCATTATAACATATTGTTTTATTAGATTTATTTAACCTTAGAATAAAATCCAACATTCACCAAACATCACCATAATGACGCTATTGTTTCTCCAGATTCCGAATAAAGATATCAAAATCAGACCGCACTTTTTGCTGTTTGTTGAATGCCTGATATTCCTCAATTGCTTTTTTTGTGGCTTGGCTGTGGCTGATTTTTCCGTTGTCTTGCAAAATCTCATAGCGGTTGAAGCTCAAAAAATCATCAATACTCTTGGCAAAATCCTGCATATTCAATAAGCGTTCGTCTTCCAGCAAACGTTCCACATAATCAAAATAGGCGGAAACATTTCGCTCCAGTTTTTTGATTTCTTGCTCGGACAGATAGTTTTTTGCCACCACCACATCGGATTGCAAAATTCGTCCTTCTGGGGCATTTTTCCATGTACTTAATCCCATGTGTTCTTTGCTTTGGTCAGCATGGTTATAGACAATCTCGGCAGCAGTTTGCCCTGTGATGGCGTAATGGAATTTGTTTTGTACATTGGCATAAAACTGGCGGGTAATTTCCGAATTTTTATCATAATCGTAAGAAATTTCGGCAAAAATATCGGTCAATTGTTTCCAGATGCGTTGTTCGCTGGCTCGAATCGAGCGGACGGTTTCTAGCAATTCACGGAAATAATCTTTGCCAAAGGCGTTTTCACCTTGCTTTAGGCGTTCGACATCAATGGCAAAGCCTTTTTGGATATAGGCTTTTAAAATCTCGCTCGCCCAAATGCGGAATTTGGTGGCTTTGGCTGAATTGACACGGTAACCGACGGAGATGATGGCATCGAGATTGTAATGCTCGATTTCTCTTGTTACCTGACGATTTCCTTCTTGGCGAACTATTCGGATTTTCCGAATAGTTGGGTATTGCGCCAATTCACCACTTTCAAAGATATTTTTCAGATGTTCATTGATGGTGGGAACGCTCACGCCAAATAACTGGGCAATGCTTTTTTGCGTCGCCCACAGGGTTTCATCTTGTATCAAAACTTCGGTATGCCCGCCGTGGTCGTAAATCAAAAATTGGATTTCGTTCATTATTGCTTCCTGTTGTCGTAGCAGTTAGTAGTGTGGCGTAAGCCCATCAATAAAGGCGGGTTCACACCCACGCTACGGCTTGGCTTAACCAAATGCTGTCGCCCTGTACAAATAGGGCAACGTTGCTTTTGCCGTCGTCGGTATTGTAGATGATGAGATTGTCTGGTTGGATTTTGTTCACTGTTGCCCCCGTTTTTCGCTCTGTTTTCTCATTACCAATTTGAAATTTGAACTGTCAACTCATAGTTGATAACCACTTTTTCAGACGGCTCACCTCACCATCTGCAAATATCGTATCAATAGGCTCATTCATCACGACTTTATTCATAGCCCAATTCCTTTAGGTAGCCTGCCATTTCGGTTTCCAGCTCGTTCAGTTTGGCTTTGAGCTGTTCACGCTCGGCGCGCACAGCGACAAGGTCAATCTCGGCTTCGGCTTCAAAGGTGTCCACATAGCGGGGGATGTTGAGGTTGTAGCCGTTGTCGATGATTTCCTGCAAATCGGCAAGATGGGCGTATTTATCAATGCTTTGGCGGTTTTGGTAGGCGGTGGCGATGTTGCTGATGTGTTCGCTGGTCAGCATATTTTGGTTTTTTCCTGCCTGAAAATCTCGTGAAGCGTCAATAAACAGCACGCTGCTATCGTTTTTTTGTTTTTTGAACAACAAAATCGCCGCAGGAATGCCTGTGCCATAAAACAGCTTTTCAGGCAGCCCGATTACTGCGTCGAGCAGATTTTCGTCAATCAGTTTTTGGCGGATTTTGCCTTCAGCCGCCCCACGGAATAGCACGCCGTGCGGTACAACCACGCCCATTCTGCCGCTGTCTGCTTTGAGCGTTTCTATCATGTGCAGGATAAAGGCGTAATCCCCTTTGGTTTTGGGCGGTATGCCACGGCGGAAACGGGCATAGCGGTCGTGTTCGGCTTCTTCATGCCCCCATTTGTCGAGCGAAAACGGTGGATTGGCGGTAACGATGTCAAAGTGGAGCAGTCCGTCATTGCCGTCCAACAGTTTGGGGTTGCGGATGGTGTCGCCCCATTCGATTTTGTGGTTGTCTTCGCCGTGTAGAAACATATTCATCTTTGCCAATGACCACGTTGAGCCGATGGCTTCTTGTCCGTACAGGGCGTAATGCTTGCTGCCGTGGTTTTGTAGCACTTTTTGACCGCACTTCATCAAAAGGCTGCCCGAACCGCAAGCGGGATCGCAAATGCTGTCGCCCGCTTGCGGATTGAGCAAAATGGCAAGCAATTCGGATACTTCAGGCGGAGTATAAAATTCACCTGCTTTTTGTCCACCGCTAGCGGCGAAGTTTTTAATCAGATATTCATAAGCATTGCCAATCACGTCCAAACCGCCGATACGGCTTGGTTTGAGATTGAGTTCGGGCTTGGCAAAGTCTTCCAGCAACATACGCAAGACGGTGTTTTTTTGTTTTTCTTCGCCCAGTTTGTCGGTGTTGAACGAGATGTCTTGGAACACGCTGTTATTGCCGTCTTTGAGTTTGCTGCCGTTGGCTTCCTCAATGGCGTGCAAGGCTTGGTCGATACGTTCGCCGTTGCCCGCCTCAAAACGGCTGTCGTATAGGGCATAAAAATTGGCAGATTTAGGCAAAACGAAGCGTTCATTTTTCATCAGCTCGTCTATCAGCTCAGGTTCATCGCCGTATTGCTGTTGATAGTCGTCATAATGGTCTTGCCACACATCGGAGATGTATTTTAAAAACAGCATGGTCAGAATGAAATCTTTATAGGTATCAGCGCTAATCGTGCCACGGAAAGTATCACAGGCCGCCCACAGGGCTTTGTTGATTTGCTCTTGCTGGATAGGGGTATTCATGCGGTGTGTTCCTTCATTAATTTTTGATAAATCGCTTGGGATTGTTGTTGGCGGTTGTGTTGCAGCTTTTGAAGCAAGCAATATTCTTGTTCCGCCAAACGCTCTAGGGCAACGATATTTTGTTGGGTGGATAAATCAGGTATGGGCAGTTTTAATTCGCCAATCTGGCGGATATTCAGCATCGGAATGTTACTGCCACGGCTGTCGTGTTGCAGGCGGTGTTGAATATCGGGTTGATTGAGCAACCAACACAGATATTCGGGCAAAAGGTGTTCACTGGCATTAATCACAAAAAACTGACTGCTCGCCACCACAGGCAAATCATTTTCCATCTGCAAACAGCTTGCCCGCACATATTCGCCACGTGAAGGCAACAGCACACTGCCAGCCCGCACATAAGATTTGCCCTGAAAGCGAATTTTCGGCAACGCTTGCACGGTAATATTGCTGGAATGCTGATTTTCCCAATGATTGCGTGCGTCTTTGATTTGCACAATGTGGGTATCGCCATCAGGCATTTCCGTCACCGTGCCACGAAAGGTAAAGCCAGTGTGAATATCAGCGATGTTTTTGAGTAAGTATAATTGGCTCATTATTGTGAAATTACTCTGCATATTGTCTACAGAGTGTATTATAAGAGGATAACAAACTCAAATCAAATATTTTTTTTGCTATTTTTTATCTACTGTATTTGATTGGATTGAGCAAAACCTAATTTATAGATTGGGGTAGTGCCAGCGTATGTGGGTTTTGATGTACAGCAACTAGGGCAAAATACGCCATCAAAACACACCATCTGAGACACTTAAAATTTCGGCCCTTGGGCAGCATAAACATCAATACTAAAATGATAAATAACACAACAAAGTGTAAAATATTCAGCAATCATTTTAGAAGAACTTCTACGACATTATGTTAGGATACAGTTATGACTACTAATGCAACTATACATTAAAATAAATAAATTATACATTAAAATCAAATGGTTATCAAGCAAAATAGGGGGTTAGTATGAAAACCGAAACCCTGTTTAGCACCCTCACCACATCACCAATGCACGCAACGCAAGACGCACGTTTTACTATGCTCAAGCAACAATCCCCGAATGTTTTGACAAAAACGGTATATTCCTGCTCGAAAAATGGCAGCGGTATTGCGTTCAGATGGCCTTGTTTCATTCACCGCCAAACACCCTTCGCCACTGCTTCGGACTCACACCAAACCGCTGTTTGAAATGCTGCCTGAAACCGGCGGTGTTTTGAAAGCCGGTTTGTGCGCTGATTTGCTCGACCGACAGCGTGCTGCTCTCCAATAATTCCTGACTGCGGGCAAGGCGTGCCTGTATCAGCCATTGGGCGAAGCTCATGCCGGTGGCGTGTTTGAAATGGCGGGTGAAGGTGCTGCGGCTCATGTGGCTGCGGGCGGCGAGCGCGTCGATGTGGTGCGGCTCGCTCAGATGTTCGCGCAGATAATCGAGCAGTTGGTTGATTTGGCTGTCTTGGGTGGATTTGGGCATCGGTTGCTGAATAAACTGGGCTTGTCCGCCCTCGCGGTGCGGCGGAATCACCATTGTGCGCGCGAGCTGGTTGGCGGCTTTACTGCCGTAGCGTTGCCGCACGAGATGCAAACAGCAATCCAGCCCTGCCGCCGCGCCCGCCGAGGTGGTGATGTTGCCGTCGCTGAGATATAGCCGGTTGCTGTCCAATCGCACTTGGGGGAAACGCCGGCAAAAATCCTGCTCCGCCAGCCAATGCGTGACCGCCTGCCGCCCGTCCAAAATCCCCGCATACGCCAGTGCATAAGTGCCGTAGCACAAGCCGACAATCTGACTGCCCTGCGCGTTTGCCTGCCTAAGTTTGGCAAGCAGGCGTTCATCAGGCACGGCGGCAAGGTCGCTCCAGCCTGCAATCACAATCATGTCCGCCGTATCCAGCAAATCCAAACCACCGTCCACCGGCAAAATCAGCCCCACATCGGCTTGTTTGGCTTGCCCGTCCAAGGAAGCGGTTTTAACGTCAAACAGTTTTTGCCCCTGATATCGGGCATGAAAAATCGCCTGCGGGGCGTTAAACACAAAGGCGTTGAAGCGGTCGTAAGCGTACAGCACCACTTTGGGCAAATCCATATCTCCCCCTGTTCATTCAAAAACCAAATCTGACCCGATTATTGCGATTAATGACTTTCAGGTCAATGGTTTTTGTGTTGTTCATTCTTTAAAATACGCCTCAATCTTTCACCATCAATCAGGAAAAATCATGAAGTTAAATAAACTTTTTACGCCAATTTTTGCAGCTGCTCTGGCTGTTGCCACCCTCGCCACACCAGCATCAGCCCAAGCTCAGCCAAACGAAGCCATCAGCCAAAACAGCTTTCAGCACATCCGCAATGCCACCGCCAAAATCCACTATGCGGGCAAAACTTTTTTGCTTGACCCGATGCTTGCCAAAAAAGGAGCATATGCAGGCTTTGAAGGCACGGTAAACAGCCAGCTTCGCAATCCGCTGATTGAATTGCCGATACGAGCTGAAGATGTGTTCAAAGGTGTGGACGCGGTGATTGTCACCCACACCCATTTGGACCATTGGGACGACGCAGCGCAACAGCAACTGCCGAAAAACCTGCCGATTATCGTGCAAAATCAAAGCGATGCCGACACCATCCGTTCGCAAGGTTTTACCGATGTGCGAATACTTGAGAGTGAGTTGAATTTTGACGGCGTGAAACTTGCCAAAACAGGCGGCGCACACGGCACGGTAGAGATGTACGCCATCCCGCAACTGGCAGGCTTGCTCGGCGATGCCATGGGCGTGGTGCTGCAAGCGGACGGACAAGACACGCTCTACATCGCAGGTGACACGCTGTGGACGGCAGATGTGAACAAAGCCATTCACCGCTACCAGCCCCAAACCGTGGTGCTAAACACCGGCTACGCCCGCATTGAAGGCTTGGGCGGCGGCATTATCATGGGTACGGCCGATGTGGAACACGCCGCCAAAATGCTGCCCAACGCCAAAATCATCGCCGTGCATATGGACGCCGTCAACCACGCCACTGTGAGCCGCAAGGACTTACGCCAGTTTGTGCAGGAAAAAGGCATTGCGGATAAGGTAGCGATTCCGAACGATGGCGAAACGGTGGGGTTTTAACGCATTGATAACCGAAAAAACCGCACTTGATTTTAAAAGATCAAGTGCGGTTTTAGATGATGGCAATATGCCGTCTGAAAAATTGAAAACACGTTAGGATGTTCACGCCGTTGGCGGTTTGCGCTTTTTCGCCGTCACCCGCACCATACCTCCTCCGCGTTCAGACAGCGATTTTCAAACCGTGATTTAAATTTATGGCAACCGTAGCCGTTTTGCTAGGTTACGCCTTGGGGCTAACCCTGCCTACGCGCTGAACCGCACTTTGATATCGGTAAAAGTGCGGTTCAGACGGCCTTGTTGCCATTGAAATTTTAACTATGGTTTAAAAAACAGAGGGCATCGCTTAAATTTAAAGTATCCTTTAACAAACACCTTAGAGCTTGCTGACAGCGCTGCGCTGTCAGGAGTTTCAAATATTAAGTATTAACCACAACAATATTGTTCGAGGCCGTCTGAACTGCACTTTGCTATTAAAAAAGCGTTCAGACGGCCTATTGTTTTGCATTACCGCACTTTACTGCACCGCTTTCACTGCCCGTCTTTCAACAACGCCGGATTGCGCCACCAATTGTCGTTTTGAAACGGTTGCGGTTGGTATTTTTCGCCCATTTTCGGTACGTCCAGCGGCAGCTTGTGTGCTTGTGCGGTTTGGGCGGTGCGGTTGATGGAATCGTTCCACGGGGTGCGGCCGAGGCTGAATACGCCCCAGTGGATCGGCAGCATGCGGGCGGCGTTGAGATCGAGGGCGGCTTGCACGGCTTGTTCGGGGAACATGTGGGTGTTCGGCCAGCCGGGGTTGGCGGCGTCGATTTCGATAAAGGCGAGGTCGAAGCGGCGGTATTTCCGGCCGATTTCGGCGAAGTGCCGGCCGTAGCCGGAGTCGCCGCTCCAAAACAGCCGTTTGCCTGCGCCTTCGATCACAAACGATGCCCACAGGGTTTTGTCGCGGTCGTTGCGCCAGCGGGCGGAATAGTGCAAGGCGGTTTCGGCGTGGAAAGTCAGTCCGCCGATGCCGACGCTGTCGCCCCAGCCGAGTTCGGTGATGTTTTCAGACGGCACACCCCATGATTGCAGGCGCGTGCCGACACCAAGCGGGGCGACAAAGTGCGGTACTGCCGCTTGCTTGGCCAAATGGCGGATGGTGGCGGCTTCGAGGTGGTCGTAGTGATCGTGGGTAATCAGCACGATGTCGGCAGCGGGCAGTTGTTGCCGTGCGATGGGTGCAGCTTGAAAACGTGGCACCACAAACGGGAGGGCGATCGGCGCGGCGTTGTCGAATACGGGGTCGATCAGCAGCCGTTGGCCGCCGAGTTCCAGAATGGCACTCGAATGACCGAGCCAGTAGTAGGCGAAGTCTTCGGCTTGGGCGAAGTCGCTTTTGCCCAGCATGCGCATCGGCAACGGGGCGGCGGGGGCATAGCCGCTGTGGCGCAGCCAGCCGCCTTTGCCGCTGGCCTGTTCGGGGTAGAACACCAGCTCGTCGTATAAATTATGAAAACGCCCGTCGCGGTAGTAATCCAGTCGGGCGAAACGCGCCTCGTCGGGCAGCGCGCCGATGTTGCGGTACAGCTGACAGCCGACAACGGCGGCGGTAACGGCAAGTGCGGTCAGGGTGTAGAGGCTGTAACGGTGCCATTTTTTCATGGAAGCGTATTGTCCTTATCGGTTATTTTTTATGGTTTCAGATTGTTATCCTGCAAAACGCGCTTGATATAGTGAAATAAAATAAGAAAGATACAAGGCGGCAAGCCGAAGACAGTACAAGTATAGTGAAAGAATTTAATTTATGGTACGTTGTCAAACTCGCTCGCTGTACTATTTGTACTATCTTCGCTCGTTTTCCTAGTACCACTTCTTAACTTCTTTCACTGTAGTACGGCAAGGTGCAGCCAACGCTGTAGATTTCTTATTTTATTTCACTATATTTGCCTTCGGCATCAAACCGCTTGCGATCCCTGCCAAGGCAGCGGGAGAAAAGGTTAAACGCCCCGTTGCAACGGCGAGTTCGGCATTGCCCGCTCGGCATGGATACGGGCTTTTTCTTCTTCGTCCATACTGCGGTTGGCAACCCACGCCTGCTGTGTGGTTTCGTCACCGCCGACCACATTGGTTTTGCCTGCCTGCAATGCTTCATAGCCTTGTTTGGCGACCAATTCGGGGCTGTTTTTCCAACTGTTGTCGCCGAATGCCGTGGTCTGCATGCCTGCTCTGGCATGAAATTCGGTGGCGGTGGCGCCGGGGTGCAAGGTGGTGATTTGTATGCCTTGCTCTTTCAGCTCTTCGCGAATGCTGTTGGCAAATGAGGTCAAAAACGCTTTGGACGGGCCGTACACGCTTTCGTACGGGGTCGGCGTGGTTGCGGACAGCGAGCTGACAAACAGAAATTTGCCGCCGCCTTGCGCAATCATGTCGGGCAGCAACCCGTAAGTCAGGCGCACCGGCGAGGTGATGTTGAGTGCCAACAGTTGCAGGTGGCGGTCAAGCGGATTGTCGATAAATGCCCCGCCGATGGCAATACCGGCGTTGAGTACCGCCACGTCCAAAGGTCTGCCACTGTGTTTGACCGCATCCAGCAGCGCCTGATTGCCGGCTTCGGTGCTGAGGTCGGCTTGCAGTGCGGAGACCTGCGTGCCGTATTGTGCCAAGCTCTCCGCCGCCTCAAACACCCTGCTGCTGGCGCCGACAAGCAATAAATCATACTGATCTTGTGCCAGCAGACGGGCAATTTCCAAGCCGATACCCGCCGAACCGCCGGTTACCATCGCCAATTTGCGTTTCATTTTTTTGTGTTCCATTTTTCACACCTCTTTACATTACATGATTTGGGGGAAGCCCGCATTATTCGCCGATATAACGGGCAAAACGATCTTGATAATCTTGGTGCCAACGCGACAATGCCGGGCGGTTATGAATCATGTCGTCCGCCGCCCATTGGATGCGTTTGGCGTCCAGCGCGGTGCTGACGGCATTGTCGGGGCAGAGGATATAAAAATCGCCCTGTTCGAAGCGTTCGACAAAATAATCCGCCACCTGCGCCGCCATCCACGGTTCGTCGGGCTTGTTTGCCGGATTGCTCAGGTCTTGGCCGGGGAAGTTCATCGGCGTCCAAGTGTAGCCGGGCACCAGCAGGTGGGCGCTGATTTTGTCGCCGGCGCATTGGCGCAGTTCGTGCGCCAACTGCTCGGTCAGCACTTTAACCCCTGCTTTGGCGACCGAATAGGCGGCGTTGCCCGGCGGGGTGGTGATGCCCTCTTTCGAGCCGAGATTGACCACCGCACTTTGCCCCTGTTGCGCCAACATTGACGGCACAAACAGCGCCTGTGCCTGCAACACGGCGAAGAAATTCACTTCCAGCTGCCGCCGCCACGCAGCCACATCGCCCCACGGTCCGGCTCCGGCGCTGATGGCAGCATTGTTGATTAACAGCGCGGTTTCGCCGAAATGCTGGAATGCGGTGTCGCGCAAACGGGTGAGATCGGCGGCGGAAGTGACATCGCCGACCACGCAGGCGCACTCGCTTTTCAGTGTTGCCGCCAAGTCTGCCAATGCCGCGCCATCGTTGTCGAACAGGCACAGTTTCATGCCGCGGGCGCTCAGTTTGTGTGCCAATGCCGCGCCGATGCCTTTGGCGGCGCCGGTAATCACCGCCACGCGGTTGTTTGCGATAATCGGGTTCATGTTTTACCTCGCTATTGAGCCAATGTTTTCAAAACGCGCGCCGGCACGCCGCCGACCACGCAGTTGTCCGGCACGTCTTTGCTCACCACCGCACCGGCGGCCACCACCACATTGTTGCCGATGGTGACGCCCGGCAGAATGGTGCAGTTGCCGCCGATCCACACGTCGTTGCCGATGCGCACCGCACTGGCCTGCGCTTTTTTCGCCCGTCTGCCGGCGGCGTTGAGCGGGTGGCCGACGGTGGTAATCAGCGTGTTCGGGCCGATCATCACAAAGTCGCCGATGTGCACCGGCGCGATGTCGAGAATGGTGACGTTGTAATTGGTGAGAAAATCGTTGCCGACGTGGATATTTTTGCCGTAGTCGCAATTGAAATCCGGCTGCACCGAAACGTTGCCGCCGCAGCTGCCGAACAAGGCGCTGAGGGCGCGTGCCTGCGCATCGTGGTCGTCGGGAGAAATCGCATTGTAGGCGCGGCACAGATTCAAGGCGCGCTGCTTGCGTGCCGCCACTTGCGGATCGGAAAAGTCGTATTCCAGCCCCGCGTCCTGTTTTTCCAATTCGGTCATGCTGTTGCCTCCGTCGTGGGTGTTTTGCTTGATGAAAAGCATAACCAAGCTATAATTTCAAGTAAACCCACGTTTTTGAATTTTATTATTTCACAGGTGAAACCATGCAAAACAAACTGGAAGCGCTGCATATCTTCTGCACCACCGTCGACACGCTGAAATTCAAAGAAACCGCGCAACGGCTGGGGCTGTCGCCGGCGGCAGTTACCCGCACCATCGCCGAGCTGGAGCGTTTTCTGGGCGAATCGCTGTTTCAGCGCAACACCCGCCAAATCACGCTAACCGAATTCGGCGCACAGTTTCTGCCGCAAGCCAAGCAGTTGCTCGACGACAGCGACAAGCTGTTTTTGCAGGCCGCCCGCCCCGATTCCGAAGGCATGCGCGGCATTGTGCGGGTGAATATCCCCGAACTCGCCTGCGACACCAGCCTATTGGGCGAATTGCTGCAGGCGTTGCAGCCCTGGCCGAATATCCGCCTCGACTGGCACAGCGACAACGTGCGCCTGAATGTGGTGGAAGAGCGCATCGACATCGGCATCCGCGTCGGCTTTACCAACGACGGCCGCCTGATTGCGCGCCAACTCGGCACCCTGAGCGAAAAAATCGTCGCCGCCCCCGCGCTGATCCAACGCTGCGGCCTGCCGACAGATGTGCGGCAGTTGGAAAACTACCCGCTTTCCGACATGATCGACGGCAACACCGGCCGCCCGTGGCCGTGGCGCTTCGCCGACGATGTGCAAATCACCCCGAAAAACACCGCTTTCAGCACCAGCGACATCCACCACAACCTGCAAGCCGCCCGTGCGGGCACCGCCGCCGTGCAACTGCTGGAATGGGCGTGCCAACCCTATCTCGACAGCGGCGAGCTGGTCGAACTGCTGCCAGACTTGCCGAAAATCCACTGGCCGCTCTACCTCTACCGCCCGCACCGCAACGTCACCCCCGCCAGAGTGACGCTGGTGTTCGAACTGTTGTTGGGGATTTTGCAGAAACGGTTTGGGTAAGCGATTGGGCAAGCAAAGGCCGTCTGAAACCTTTTGCAGATTAAAGTGCGGTTCAGACGGCCTGTTTGTATGATGCAGGCTGATTTATTCAGTCAAACCAAACAAAAAACCGCACTTTGGCCGTTGCAAAAGCCAAAGTGCGGTTTGCCCGTTAACCGACGTTTTAAGATTCGATTTTTTGCTCTGCCAGCAAAGCATCATCTATCGCGCTGGCTCTGGCATAAGCCGCTCTGGCTTGCTGGCGGGCGATGTAGTCGGTGAAAACCGGTTTTGCTTCAATGACTGTAACCGCATTAATGCCGAAATCCAATAACTCGGACAGATATAAATCCGCGGCACTGAAACGGTTGCCGCACAGAAAATCGTGTTGGCTTAATGTCTGTTCAAGTGCAGTCAGGCACAACGGCAAACTGCCGTAGCCCAGCGCAGTTCGGTCGCTCTCCTGCGGTTTCAACTGTAACGCCACTTCCATCATCGCCGCTTCCAACGGGCCGGCAACGAAAAACAACCAACGGTAATACACGCCGCGTTGCGGATCATTCAGCGCCGGCGCCAAGCCTTTTTGCGGAAACGCATCGGCAAGATAAGTGCAAATCGCCGCACATTCGGTGATCACCGTGTCACCGTGTTGCAACGCCGGCACCTTGCCCATCGGGTTCACTGCCAAATAATCGGCAGATTTCATCCCCCCGCCAAAATCGGCAAACACCACGCTTTCATAGGGCTCGCCGATCTCTTCCAACATCCAGCGCGCCGTGCGCCCTCGTGACATCGGGTGGGTGTATAACGTCAGTGATTGCATCATGGCCTCCTTTTAGTGAATTTCAGCAACATAATAACAAAACGCCATGACAGTTTCTGTCAGCAGTGTTTGCGGGTGATGGCGGCAAAATGGTATTTAACGACGGGTGCAATCACCGAGCGTTTTTTGCCAGCGTTGCAACAGCAAAGTGCGGTCAGGCTGATAGCGCTCATCGCTTAATTCGATGGCGATGATTCGGTCGGGGCGGAAATGGCGGAATGCCTGGCGCAGCTCACACCAGGCCGCAATCAGTTGCGCCTGCTCAAAAAAGCCGATTGCGAACGGATAAATAGTGCGTTGTGAATATTTTTGTTTTTCATTGCGATACGTCAGTTTGACTTTCAGCTGGCGCTGAATGGCGTGGCGCAGTTTGATAAAAACATCGTCGAGAAAGGGGGTTGGATTGTTGCTGACCGCAATAAATAAGGCGCTGTTTTCCAATTGTTGCGACAAATGCGGCGGCAACAGCGCTGAGATTTTGCTTAACCCGTTCTGCGCCGCTTGGCTTAATTCGCTGTCGGCGGAACGGTGCACCCAACGCATTCCCAGCACCAGCGCCTCGATTTCGCTTTGCGACAACATCAGTTTCGACAGCTCGAAGTGCTGCCGCAACACATAACCGATTCCCGCCTCGCCCTCGATATTCGCACCCTGCGCGCGCAGGCTGTCAATATCGCGGTATAAAGTACGCAAACTGATATTTAATCTCGAAGCCAATACGTTACCTTTGAGCGGATATTGATGTCCGCGCAAAATTTGCAGCAGGGTGTACAAACGCTCGTTTTTTGACATGCCGCTTCCTCGCTGAAAACAGCCGAAAACAAAAGTGCGGTTCACTTCATTATCGGTAAACTGCACTTTGTCACTGATATTACTTCGCCACTTTTAACTGCTGATAATAATTTTCATAGATAATCGCTGCGTCGCCGACATCGTCCTGCCAGTGGCTTTTTTGCAGGATTTCCGCCGGTGGGTACAGCGAGCTGTCGTTGACCATTTCCGGCGGCAGCAATTTTTGTGCTTCCAGATTCGGGGTCGGATAACCGATTTCCAGTGCCAATTCTTTCGCCACTTCGGCGCTCAACAGATAGTTGATCAATTTATGTGCGCCGTCCGGATTTTGCGCGGTAGTTGGAATGGCTAAGGTGTCCACCCATAATACCGGACCTTCTTTCGGCCATAATAAGTTGATCGGTGCGCCGTCTTTGCGCGCGATATAAGCCGAACCGTTCCACAGCATCCCCAAATCGACTTCGCCGGCGACAAAGGCATTCGCCGGATTATCCGAGCTGAACGCCAACACGTTCGGACGCAATTTCAGCAATTCTTCATAAGCTTTCTTGATCACTTCCGGATCGGTGGTGTTCGGATCTTCGCCCAGTTTTAACAACGCCAAGTTGAAAATTTCGCGCGCATCGTCTAACAATTGCAGCTTGTCTTTATATTCCGGATTCCACAAATCGCCCCATGAGGTGATTTTCTCGGCGTCAACCACATCGCTGTTGTACGCGATCCCCGGCGCACCTAAAATTTGCGGCAGGGAATATTCATTGTTCGGGTCGTACGGTTTATTCAACAAATTCGGATCCAACTCTTTTAATACCGGCAGTTTGCTGTGATCTAACGGCAGTAACATCCCTTCTTTACGCATTTTGGAAACAAAATAGTTCGACGGCGCAATCACGTCATAACCGCCGTTTTTGCCCAAGGTTTTCAAACGGGCATACATGGTTTCATTTGATTCCAAGCTGGAGACAATCACTTTAATCCCGGTTTCTTTGGTGAAGTTATCCAACAACCCGCTCGGCACATATTCCGTCCAAGTATAAAGATAAACCGTGTCATCATCTGCTTTCGCTGCATTGCTGACAGCAAACAGCATAGTCGCGGCAGTAAAAAGAGCCGAAAGTTTTTTCATTGCTTGAGTCCTTTAAGGGTTAGGTGAAAGAAAAGTCACGAGGGTGTCATTATAGTAAAAGAAGAGCCACAATGTATAGCACACGATCCGATAAAAAATCACTTCTGGCAAACGTGGGGAATAAAAAAGCAAGAAACTATACATTTCTTGCTTTTTTTCAATTGGAGCGTAATAGTCTATTTATGATAATAACAATCTACAGCGAGATATTTGGTAAACACTTCATGTAATACTTTTGCCGAAGAGGAATGGTTCATCGCGACATGATGCTCGAAGCCATTGTTGCAAATATAAGCAAGCAATTCTTCCAAACCTTTTACCTGAATAACCGCTCGGCATCCGACCGTCTCTAATTCATCATCAACAAATTTCCCCTCGCCGACATACGCTTTTACTTTGCCGCTGAAGTCATCGGTTGAAAGCCGGAAATAAGTGAGTGGTCCTGCTTTCATACGTCCATTAATTGCGCCGCAGGTATTCTCACAGCCTACGGTGGTGCCGATGATATCCGCAGTGCTCATAAACGGATTATCCAACTCCTCGGTTGCATAGTTGCCACAATGGAACATCACGCATTTGTCACGTTCTTCGCCGAAGTTGTTGTTCCAGTCCGCGATGGAGGCGGGTTTCATTGACGCGATGGAGAGCGCATACATTGACAAGGCGCCCATTACATCGACTTCGCAGGCGCTTGGCATGAGTTGACCCGACATCACGCTCATGATTGAACACACATTGATACCTAACGTATCTTGCAATGAAGTCCAACATTGAATTGCGGTGGTATCAATCCCGTTTTCAATAATCCAGTTACTGATGACGACAAACAATTTTGCCATTATATGTAATTTCTCTTCGGGAATTGCCGAGGCATCAGCGTTTGCTTTCAATAATTCCAATTTTTCGGCGATCCGCAAATCATTATCGCGTAATCGATTAACGCCGGCAAAAATTTCCGATAAATCAATCGTCTCGACTGAAATGCCTAAACGCTCTAATAATTTTTCGCTGTAACGAACCGTATTGAAGTCGGCAGGTCTTGCGCCGATGGCACCAACTCGGCAACCACGCAGGGCTTTAACCACGCGACAGACGGAAACAAATGAAAGCAGATCCTGTTTGAAAATATCACTGGTCAGCGCACAGGTATGTTGAGTGGTTAGAGTAAAGGGAATATCAAACTGGCGTAGGTTATTACACAGGGAAATTTTTCCACAAAAACTGTCACGACGGGTCGCCAACCCCATTTTATCCAGATTGTCATCTTCCGCTTGTACTAATACCGGCACATTCAAACCGGATAAACGAATCGCCTGCGATAGTGCTTTTTCATCACCGAAATTCGGTAATAAAATCACGATCCCGGCAATTTCATCACGATGTTGTTTTAACATTTGCGCTGCAATTTTTGCGTCCTGATAGGTTTCAATGCCACCGTAGTTTGTTTGCTCTTCGGTTAGCATCACCGTGTTAATACCCAGTTCATCAAAAATACGTGCGGCATCTCGTTTAGCATCACCGACCAAGTAACTTGGGAAGAAGCCACGATTACCAATTAAAACCGCAAACGTCATTTTATCTAATGATTTTTTCATAATAATTCACCCCTTTCATACCACTTAAATTAATTAAATTTTGCTTTCTGTACCGCACTTTTCCAAGCCTGATAGTTTTGTTCAATCCTGTCTGATTTCGGATTCGGCCGAATCATATCGGTCTTATGCGGCAATGCCAAAAGATCGGCATAGGTTTTCCACCAACCTAGCGCCCTGCCCGCCAAATATGCCGCACCTACCGCCGAAACTTCGGCAACATCGCCACAAACAATCGGTCGTTGCAACACATCGGCTTGTAGCTGCATTAACCAGCGGTTTTTAGTCGGTCCGCCATCGACGGACAGTGTTTCTAATGGTTTGCCTAAGGTTTTTTCCATGGCAAAAAAGAGATCGGCAATTTGATAGGTCACCGACTCGAATGCAGCCCTAGCAACGACTGCCGGTGTTGTCGCATCGGTTAATCCGGTAATAATGCCGCGTGCTTGCGAATCCCAATACGGCGCACCCAGCCCGGCAAGTGCCGGTACAAAATAAACACCTTGATTATGATTCACGGATTGAGCCATTTCACTCAGTACATCAACACCTGAAATGCCCAATAAACGTGTGACAAAACTCAGTGCGGATCCCGTATGGGTAATATTCCCTTCCAGCGCTAGGCTTAATTCCCCGTCATGCCATGCGACTGTGGTGCCGACGCCGAAATCATTTTCCGGCACAACGGATGATTTGGTCATTAAGGAACTCCCCGTGCCGTAGGTTGCCTTGACCACACCATCGACAAAGCCGTCTTGTCCATAAAGTGCGGCATGTGAATCACCAATTTGTGACAATACAGGGATCCCGTTAGGCAGCGAACGGCAACATTTAGTCACTCCGCGATGACCACTTGAAGGCAGAATTTCAGGTAAGCATTGCTTGGGAATCGCAAAGATCTCAAGTAAACGCGAATCCCATTGTGCAGTATGGATATTGAACAGTTGATAACGGGAAGCATTGGAAAAATCGGTTACAAACGACTCTCCCGCTGTTAATTGCCACACGAGCCAAACATCAATGGTTCCCACACAAAGCTCACCATTTTTCGCCCGCGCCATGCCGTTTTCAAGATGATTCAATAACCATTTGATTTTTGAAGCCGGATATAACGGGTCTAAAACCGCGCCCGTCCGTTGCTTAATTTCGTCCGCTTCCGGGGATAATGCAATCGTTTGGCAAAGCGCCTCGCTACGACGGCATTGCCAACTGACAACCGGAGATAACGGTTTGCCAGTCTGCCTGTCCCAGATCAATACGGATTCCCGCTGATTACTGATAGCAACACCTTTCAAATCAGACACATCCAAACCTTCTAAGCAAAGCATGATGGCTTTCTGAGTTGCTTCCCAGATTGCTATCGGATCTTGCTCTGCCCAACCTGCCACAGGATGCTCTAACTGTACGGGAACGCTACCTTTCGATAAAATATCGCCGTCTTGCGTCACCGTAATCGCTTTCGCATTCGTTGTTCCTTCGTCAAGTGAGATAATAAAAGGCGCCCCCATCTTTTTATCTCCTTAACTGAACGCAGATACTCGGTTCACAATACTTTCCGCATCAATGCCATGATATTTGCGCATGGCTTTTCTGTCTGCTCCCAACGCATATTCACCATCCGCAATGCCTAGACGAGTTAGCTTAATCGCAACACCATGTTCGGCAATGACTTCTGCGACCAAACTCCCGAGACCGCCATTAACATTATGTTCTTCTACCGTGATCACATATTGGCTGTCTTTCAGTTCATTAAAAAGTGCGGTCGTATCACAAGGACGAATTGACGGAACATTAATCACGGTTACATCCATGCCTCTTTCTTCCAACAGTGCCGCTGCTGTGACAATCTCATGCACGGTTGACCCCATTGCTACCAATACAATTTTTTTGCCTCTTTTTAATACATCAATATTACCCGGCACAAATTGATAACTTTCATCATGAATCTCAGGTAATTCTTTGCCATCCAGTCGAATATACACCGGCCCAATATAACCAATGGCATAATCAATAATTTGACGGCACTCTAATGGACTGGATGGGGCGAAAATTTGAATATTACCAAAACCACGCATCACGCTAATATCGTCAATACTGTGATGAGAGCTGGCAAGAGGCCCATAACTCGCTCCGGAATTCAATCCAAATAATTTCACATTGGTGTTGTTATAGCAGACATCCACTTTTATCTGTTCATTCGCCCGGGAAATCAAGAACGGCGCGGCATTACACGTTACCGCGACCTTCCCGCCCAATGCCAACCCGGCGGCACTGCCCACTAACGTTTGCTCTGCGATCCCCACATTGACCAAACGCTCAGGAAAGGCTTTGATGAATGGCGCTATTTTTGCCGTAGAGGTAGAATCCGCAACCACCGGCACCAAATCCACGCCGTTATTGACCGCGTTGATAAAACGCTCCACCATGATATTGGCTAAATGCTCTGTATTACTCATCTTTTAACTCCTCTAACGCTAATTCAACTTCATCACCTTTTGGAACTCTGTGATGCCATTCCGGTTTTCCTTGAATAAAGGAAATACCGGCACCTTTGATGGTATTGGCAATCACGACGTGCGGCTTACCATTCGGTTTTAAATTTTCCAGTGTTTCTACTATAGAACGAACATTATTGCCTTCGCATTCATGCACTTCCATACCAAACGCTTTCCATTTCTCATCTAGCGGATCGGTACAAAGGATATCTTTGGTATAACCGGCAAGTTGCAGATTATTTTTGTCATTAATGATGATCAAGTTATCCAGTTTGTATTGCGCTGCCGCCATTGCGGCTTCCCAATTGCTTCCTTCCCCCAATTCACCGTCGCCGGTTAAAACATAAATTTTACGTTGGCTGCCTGATTTTTTAGCTGCGATTGCCAAACCGACAGCAACCGGCAAACCATGCCCCAAAGCGCCGGTGTTGAGTTCCACACCGGGCGTTTTTTGACGCACCGGATGACCGGGCAATTTGGAATCTGCATGCTGATAAGTTGCTAACCATGATTCGGGAAAATAACCGGCTTCCGCAAGGCAGCAGTAGTAACCACCGGCACCATGTCCTTTCGATTGAATATAAATATCCCGTTCCGGATTTTTTAAGTCAGTCGGCGAGCAATTTAATACTCGGAAATAGAGCGAAGCTAAAATCTCCACTTGGGATAAATCAGCGCCTGTATGCCCGCCCGCCGGACTATTCGCATTCAATACAACAATTTTCCGCCGTATCGCTTTCGCTTTTTTGGTTATTTCACCGTATGACAGTTTATATGGATTCATCTCTTTCTCCTCATATATTCATAATTGAATATATATTCCAATTAATGTAAAAAATTTTGCGCCCTGCATAATCACACTTTTTGTGACGCAACCGCAGCTTTGTACTGTAATTTGTTTTGTAACTGATCAATCACAACCGCAACAATAATGACGATTCCCTTAATGACCATTTGCCAAAATTCACTCACGCCCATCATGACCAAACCATCCGCCAAAATACCGATAACAAATGCCCCAATTAACGTTCCGCCAATCGTACCCCGCCCTCCGGCAAGTGATGTTCCGCCAAGCACAACGGCCGCAATCGCATTCATTTCAAAAGCATTGCCGGTTGCCGGGTGGCTGGCAACCAATTGTGAGGTCACAACGATACCTGCTAATGCCGCGCAAATCCCTGAAATCACATACACCCAAACTTTGGTATTATTCACCTTAATACCGGATAACTCCGCAGCTCTTTCATTGTCATCAATCGCATAAACATGTCTGCCAAAAGGTAATTTTTTCGCAATATAAGCAATCACCCCGGCAACAATAAACATCAGCCAAATCGAATATGGGATACCCAATAATGTTCCTGCGCCAATGATCTCAAAGCCGGTATTGCCTAATTGGGGATTGCCTGATAACCCCGGGAATGTTTCGCCATTTGAAGTTAACATTGCCGCACCGCGAATAATATACATGGTACCCAGCGTACAAATAAATGGCGCAACATTATAGCGGGTAATAATAAAACCATTGACCGCGCCGATTGCGCCGCCGAGCAAAATTACCAACGGAACGATTACCCAAATACTCGGAAAAATAGCGACCCCAAACATCGGAAGGACGATTCCTTTGGAAATTAGATAACCGGCGACCATCCCGCACAAGCCTAAAATTGCCCCGATAGATAAATCAATGCCGGCGGTAATAATGACGAATGTAATTCCTAAAGCTAATAATGCGTTGATAGAAATATGTTTAACCATAATGATTAAACTTGAGGGATTTAAAAAACCCTCCACAGCAATGGTAAAAAAGCCGAGAATAATGATTAATGCAATAAACGTTCTCAATTTTAAAAGTAATAATATTAAATTACCCGATCCTGCTCTTGTTGACATAACGCCTCCGTAACAACCTTATTTACTGAAATCCTTTCGCACTTGCTGAGACCAAATAGGCTTCACTCGTCTCATTTCGCAACACATTTGCGGTTAATTTGCCATTCGACATAACCAAGATACGATCCGATACCGCCATAATTTCTTTTAAGTCTGATGTAGAAAATAAAATTCCAATGCCTTGTTGAGATAACTTCACTATCATTTCGAATACATCGGCTTTTGCGCCGATATCAATTCCTCGGGTCGGTTCGTCTAATAACAACACCTTAGGTTCGGTTAATAAAGAACGCCCAATCACCACTTTTTGTTGATTGCCACCACTCAGTGCTTGAATTTCGACGGCAGGAGATGAGACCTTAATTGACAGTTCATTAATGGTAGAATCAATCGCTTTTTTTTCATCCTCATCTGAGATAGCAAAATTCTTTTTTAAACGTTTCCATAAGCTCGACATTGTCAGGTTATCACCAACGGAAGTGATGGGAAAAATGCCGGAACGTTTTCGATCCTCCGGTACTAATCCAAGCCCCATTTTAATCCGATTTGTGGTTGAAATATTCGAGTTAATAATGGCACCGTTCAGTGAAAAACGACCAGAATATTGCGATTGTCCTAATAAGCATTCAAATAATTCTGTTCTACCCGCCCCCATCAATCCGTAAATTCCAACGATTTCACCTGCTCTTAAATTAAACGAAACATCATCAACGACCTTATTTTCTGATTCATTGACACAGGTAATATGCTCGGCTTCAAGAATATTGATGCCAAACTCTCTATTTTCCGGTAAAAAATCAGTAACCGGATCACTGCCTAACATTTCTCTTACAATCCAAGGAACGTCAATATCTTTTACCATTGCTTCGGATTGAAATTTTCCATCACGCAAAATCGTAATATAAGTCCCGATTTCCATTAATTCTTCCAGACGATGAGAAATATAGATAATAGAAACGCCCTGCAAGGTTAATTCGCGAATAACATTAAATAAAATTTGTACTTCCGTTTTACTTAATGCCGAGGTCGGTTCATCTAAAATCAAAATATCAATTTTACCGATCAATGCTTTGGCAATTTCAATTAATTGTTTTTGACCTACTTTTAAGTTTGAAACGATTTCTTTAGGATCAATATCTTGTTTGAGGCGTTTCAATGCTTCTTTTGTGATTTGGTACTGTTCTTCATTATTAATCGGAGAAAGACCAGACTGAATTTCTCGCCCGAGAAAAATGTTTTCCATAACACTTAAATTCTCCGCCAAGTTCAGTTCCTGATGAACCATGCCAATTCCATGTTCTGCAGCGCTGCGCGTGCTTGTAATAACCACTTTCTCGTTATTAATATAGAGGTTGCCTTCCGTCGGCTGTTGTACACCTGCCAAGATTTTCATCAGTGTCGATTTGCCCGCGCCATTTTCACCGATAATCACATTTACTGCGCCACGATAAACATTATAATTAACATCATCCAGCGCTTTAGTACCGGGAAACACCATTGAAATATTTTCAGCGTGCATTACAACATCTTTATCTTCAGTTGCCATAAAACTCACCTTTTATCAATTTCTAACGGAATGATATCTTGGACTTGATTATTTTTAATCGTCACTGCGGCTAACACCGTCACATCACTGCCCACCCAGCTTGCATCCGGTTTGGCAATATCTTCCACGGCTTTCTTATTGAGTGCTTTCGAAAATTGCGCGAACTGGACTTGATTTTTAAATTGATCAAAATTAACTAATTTTGTTGCGTCACGTACAGAATTACCGCGAAGGATATCGCCAATCTGTACGGTTAATACCGTATCGTCCACTTTAACGTTAAAATCCGTTATTCTTGATTTTTCCTCAATACTCTCAACAACACCTGAAAACCGCACAAAATGGCTACGATCATTGGTTTCTTTATCCAGCGCCTGCCAATCTACTGCCTCCGTTTTACTTTCTGCAAAAATCCCGCCCCAAAGCTTAGCAACGATTTCGCCCGGTTGCATATTTTTCAAGGAGTTGGCCTCCTCTTCAGTCATAGGAATGATAGGTTTCCCAGCACTATCCAGTGGAACAACTTCACATCCGACAAAAAACAAACAACCGAACAATATCGCTATCCTAGAAGTCCATCGTTTATAAGTTAAATACATATCTGTCCTCCTTTATTTATTCAGGGTACTCTTATAATTGAGAGCACCCTGCTCCATCTAGCAGCGGCTTTCAACTAGTCATTCAATGCAAATTTATTAAGTTGTTTTGCATTTGAGCCATCGATCAAAATACAATCCATCAGTTGTTTTTCATCTTTTCCGGTACTACCGGTTCGGATATAGGCATCTGCCTGTACTACGGCTTCCTGCGCTTGATTCCAGGCCGGTTGCAATACTGTCGCTTTAATATTTCCATTTGCCAAAATGGAATCACGAACATAATCACTACCATCAAAGCCAACCACAATCACATCATTCCTTCCAGCGGCTTTTAAGGCTGCTTCAGCGCCTAATGCCATGGTGTCATTGCCTGAAATGACCCCTTTAATATTAGGGTTAGCTTGTAAAATAGATTCCATGCGGGTAAATGCTTCGGTTTGGCTCCAGTTTGCTGTTTGTTGAGCAACCATTTTCATATCCGGATAATCGTCAATAATGTCATGAAAACCTTGCGAACGGACCGAGGCATTGGTATCCGATTCACGCCCTAATAATTCGACATACAGACCTTCTTCTCCCATCAGTTCAACGAATTTCTGTGCGCCAAGTTGAGCGCCTTGATAGTTATTCGATACAATTTGAGATACTGCAACGCCAGTTTTATTAATTTCACGATCAATTAAGAATGCAGGAACACCAGCTGCTTTTGCTTTTTCCAAAGCCCCTATAGTTACGTCAGAACCCGCATTATCAAGAATGATTGCCTTGGCTTTCCGAGCAACTGCGGTTGAAATAAGTTGATCTTGTTTATTCGCGTCATCATCATGGGAAGCCACAAGTGTTGTGTAACCTAACTCTTCCGCCTTTTGTTTTGCCCCATCAGCTTCAGCCTTAAAAAAAGGATTGTCATGGGATGGTGTAATAATCGCAATCAACCCATTATTGGCGAAAGCAAAACTTGACATAGCCAGTGATAATGCCAATACGCTTGATTTGAAAAATTTAGTTGTCATGTCATTCTCCTTAATGTTGGTTTTTCACCTTGAATATATATTCACATATGATTATATATTTATAAAGAGAATAGGAAATTTTATATGACTTGTCTAAAGCCAATGTTCAAAAGTTAGAGACAAATCACATTTTATTTATATGAAGTATAGATAGAACAAGGAAATGAAGAGAAAAAAGAAAGTATAAATATTGATAACAGTCATACGAAGTATGAAGCAGAATTAAGCTAACCATTTATTTTTAAACAAAAAATTAGCCTATTACAGATAATAATGAAAGTTAATCGTTTAACAAGGTCTGTGCGGTTTTATAATCGGTAATCAATACATCAATATAGTTGCCCATTAAGGCTCCTTTGATTGCACTGACTTTTGCCTTACCACCTGCTAGAGCAATAACCCTAGGACACTTTTGAATAAGTTCTAGATTCATCCCGATCATCGGATCTTCATTCTCTGCTAATACCGGCATTCCAGACTGGTCATAATAGTGCAAACAAATATCACCGACAGCCCCTTTTTTAGCTAACAATTGCAAAATATCAGAATTATAATGAAGCCCAGACCATCTTAATAAAGATGACGGTTCTAATGTGCCAATCCCAACTAAAGCAACATCCACCTTAGGAAACATATCAATCACATCAGAAACTTCACTCATTGCCAATTGCTGTTGTTTGTATGATACATCGCCAACCGCACTGACAACGTTCTGTGAGGGAAGTAAATAAGAAGGACAATTCAATTTCTTCGCTAATTCATAAGTTAGAAAATTAGCCTGGACATTTCTATTGAGCCCAACCCCCCCCAGTAATTGCACAACTCCTTGTGCCTTCACACTTAAAGGAGGCATATTATCGACCATAGCCTTTATCGTGCTACTCCATGCGGAAACACCAACCAACTCATTAGCCTGTAGAGTAACTTGCAAATAATAAGCCGCTGCAGAGCCTATCGTATTTTTTATTTTTTCGTCGTCATCACTATTCGCATCAACCACAATTGCATTTAAAATGCCAAACTTTGTTTGCAGTTCTTGCTCCAACTGTAAAAAAATATTCGCGGGAGGAATAACATTAATTTGGACAATGCCTTCAGTTATACATTTTGTCAACGCACGTGAAACAAATGATTGAGAAATATTTAACCGTTCAGATATTTCTTTTTGTTTTAAATTATCTACATAATACAAAGTTGCAATTCGAGCCAAAAGTCGTTTTTCATCCAAAATAGACATGCTTCGTCCTTCAATAATAAAAATGGTAGTGCATAAATTATGCCTACCATTAATGATAAATGAATTCTTTGTGAAAGAAAATTAACAGTGATGATTTTGTCGATAACTTACTAAATCTTCAATCGTCACAATTGCATACCCCTCTCTTTTCACAAATTCAACCAACTCCGGTGTTCTGGCCATTGTGCCATCATCATTGGTAATTTCACAAATCACACCTGCTGGCCGGTAACCAGATAAGCGAGCCAAATCTACAGCCGCTTCAGTATGACCATTTCTTTCCAATACCCCATTATCTGCGGCTCTTAACGGAAATACATGTCCCGGACGATGTAAATCGCTCGCTACCGCACTTGGGTTGATTGCGGCTTTGATTGTCGTGACCCGATCAGCAGCGGAAACGCCGGTGGAGACGCCTTGTGCCGCTTCAATCGTGACGGTAAATGCGGTTTTATTCACACTGGTATTTTCCGTTACCATCGCCGGCAGTTGCAGGCGGTCGCAGGTTTCTTGCGGGATACATAAACAAACAATGCCGCTGCCGTAACGGATCAGTTTTGCCATTTGTTCGGTGGTGATGGTTTCGGCGGGGAAAATCAGATCGCCTTCGTTTTCGCGATCTTCATCGTCTAAAACCAGAACGCCGTTGCCTTGCTTAAAGGCTTCGATTGCGGCGAGGACGCGTTGCCGGCTGTCGCCGAATTGGGTGAGTAAAGACTGACTCATGGTAAATTCCTCTAAATTAATTGTAGATACCAGAATCAGGGCAAATGGAGAACCAAGTTAAACGCAAGGTTTATTGGCTAGCGGAGGCTAACCTTAAAGTGCGGTTTTAACATAGGACAAGCTGATCTTCCCGATAGGGGAAAACCCGCATTCTCTACCATCCAGACTGTTACTGTCGGCTTCGGATTCACACCGAATCTGCTAGACCTTGTACGCATCGCACAAGCGCTCGTGGGCTTAAGTGCGGTTGCCTGTATAAACAACCCAACCCTTACCACCGGTGGGGAATTACACCCCGCCCTGAGAATTGCGTGCTTATTATAACGGAAAAAACCATTCTGCCCAGCAATTCGAGCAAAAAAGTTTCCCTTTAATCAGCCCATTTCGTACAATAGATGCTACATTGATAAATAATTTAATCCGAATATGGAGCGCCGCATGCTAAATCCTAAAAAACTCGAACAGTTCGCCCAACAAATCCATGATGCGTTGCCGCAGGGTGTAAAAAATTTCGGCGAAGATATGGAAGCCAAAATCAAGCAGGTTATCCAAGCACAGCTTGCCAAATTAGAGGTGGTCACCCAAGAGGATTTTGAAGTGCAAACACAAGTGTTGATCCGTACTCGCGAAAAATTAACCGCACTTGAACAACGTTTCGACGAATTGGAAAGTAAGTTGGCGCTAACTGAAACGAACACAGTAACCGAGCCGCCGAAAAGTGCGGAATAATCTGCTTTTATCTTTAGGATAGCATGATGTCATTTGCCTATTTGCAACAAAAACGAAAACAGCTCAACCTGAAAGTCGCGGAAGTATGCGAACAGGCTGGCGTAACACGCGCTTACTTTAATCAGTTGGTGAGCGGAAAAATCAAAAATCCGAGTGCGATTAAACTGCAAGCGCTGCATAAAGTGTTGAATATTACTGAAACAGAAGACAAAAAAGTCGGCGTGATTTTTGGTAAATTCTATCCGGTGCACACCGGTCATATCAATATGATCTATGAAGCATTCAGTAAAGTGGACGAAATTCATGTCGTGGTCTGCACCGAGAGCGAACGTGATTTAAAGCTGTTTTACGACAGTAAAATGAAAAAAATGCCGACCCCGCAAGATCGGTTGCGCTGGATGCAGCAGATTTTCAAATATCAGCAAAAACATATTTTTATTCACCATTTGGTAGAAGACGGTTTACCAAGCTATCCGAACGGCTGGGAAGCATGGGCGGAACGGGTCAAACAGCTGTTCGCCGAAAAAAGTGTGGCGCCGACCATCGTGTTCAGTAGCGAACCGCAAGATCAGGAGCCTTATGAAAAGTATTTAGGGTTGCAGGTCAATTTGGTCGATCCGGAACGCAAATTTTTCAACGTGTCGGCAACTAAAATCCGCAACCACCCATTCCATTACTGGAAATTTATCCCGAAAGAAGTGCGGCCGTTCTTCGCCAAAACCATCGCCATTTTGGGTGGCGAGAGCAGCGGTAAAAGCGTATTGGTGAATAAACTGGCAACGGTTTTCAACACGACTTCCGCTTGGGAATACGGACGAGAATATGTATTCGAACAATTGGGTGGTGATGAGCAGGCTATGCAGTTTTCCGATTATCCGCTGATGGCGATCGGGCATTTGCGTTACGTTGATTATGCGGTGCGCCACGCGCATAAAGTGGTGATCGTTGATACCGATTTTATTACCACGCAGGCGTTCTGCATTCAATACGAAGGCAAAGCGCACCCGTTCTTGGATTCGATGATCAAAGAGTATCCGTTTGATATTACGATTCTGCTGTCGAATAATACCAAATGGGTGGACGACGGTTTGCGTAGCTTGGGGGATTATAAATCACGGCAAAAATTTCAAGATTTGCTCAAGCGATTGTTAGATAAATATAAAGTGCCCTATATAGAGATCGAGTCACCGAGTTATTTGGAGCGTTACGACATGGCAAAGGACATTGTCGAAAAAGTCCTGAATGACGAGGATTTACCGGAATTACAGAGCGATAACGGGCGGGAAACATAAGCATGTTATTGTTCGCTGGTGATCCGCACGGCAGTTTTGACCATCTTTTTCCTTTCCTACAGCAGCAAGATGAAGAGATTGCTTTGATTATTTTGGGCGATCTGCAATTAAACGATTGCGCAATCTTGGACCGTCTGGCGCAATATTGCGATCTATGGTTTATCCACGGTAATCATGACAGTAAAACTGTCGCCGCTTTCCAAGCATTGTGGGGTAGTGAGTGGAAAAAGCGTAATCTGCATGCTAGGGTCACCGAAATACAGGGGATAAAAATTGCCGGACTGGGCGGAGTTTTTCGCGGGCAGATCTGGATGCCGCCGAATAAACCGCTCTTTTTCGATCCGATTCATTTTTGCCAATATTGTCCGCAAGACAAAATTTGGCAGGGCGGTTTGCCACTACGCCACCGCACTTCGATCTTTTTATCCGATTTTGAACAGTTGGAACAACATCAAGCAGATATTCTAATTTGCCACGAAGCCCCAAAACCGCACCCTTCCGGCTTTCAGGTAATCAACCAATTGGCTGAAAAAATGGGAGTAAGCAAAATTTTTCACGGTCATCATCATGAAAATTTTGATTATCGTACACTGGCTGACCGCACTTCTTACCAAATTTTCAATATCGGTTTTCGCAGCCTTGCGACAGTTGATGGAAAATATCTGTTGCAAGGTGTTGATGATCGCTAGAATATATTTTTATTTCAAAAAAATACAAAACAAAAAAGCTCACCGATCGGTGAGCTTTTATTTTGAACTTGCTTAATGATTATTCCGCAACGGCTTCTTCAGTCGCCACTTCAGGACGATCAACCAACTCAATGTAAGCCATTGGTGCGTTGTCGCCTGCACGGAAACCACATTTTAAAATGCGGGTGTAACCACCGGCACGTTGAGCAAAACGTGGACCTAATTCATTAAATAATTTCGCAACGATTTCGTTGTCGCGGGTACGAGCGAAAGCTAAACGGCGGTTTGCAACGCTGTCTGCTTTAGCTAAAGTAATTAACGGTTCAACTACACGACGTAATTCTTTTGCTTTAGGCAAAGTCGTCTTGATGATTTCATGACGAACTAAAGAACTTGCCATATTACGGAACATCGCTTGGCGATGACTGCTATTACGGTTTAGTTGACGACCACTCTTACGATGGCGCATGACCTTATCCTTCTCAGAAAAATCTTAATCCATACCGAAATTAGTCTTCAGCAATACTTGCCGGAGGCCAATTTTCAAGGCGCATACCCAGTGACAGTCCGCGTGAAGCCAGCACGTCCTTAATTTCGGTAAGTGATTTCTTACCAAGATTAGGCGTTTTCAGTAACTCCACTTCAGTGCGTTGGACTAGATCACCGATATAGTGAATTGTTTCTGCTTTCAAACAGTTAGCAGAACGAACTGTCAACTCTAAATCGTCCACCGGACGCAGAAGAATCGGATCGAATTCCGGTTTTTCTTCTTTGATTTCAGGTTGACGGATATCACGCAAATCAACGAATGCATCAAGTTGCTCTGCTAAAATTGTCGCTGCACGACGAATCGCTTCTTCCGGATCGATAGTGCCGTTGGTTTCCATTTCGATAACCAATTTATCCAAATCGGTACGTTGTTCAACACGGGCAGCTTCAACATTATAAGAAATGCGATCTACCGGGCTGTAACAAGCGTCAACCAATAGACGACCAATCGGACGATCTTCGTCTTGAACATGTTTGCGTGCTGAGGCCGGCACATAGCCGCGGCCACGCTGCACACGGATTCGCATATTAATAGATGCGTTGGCATCCGTCAAATGACAAATCACATGTTCAGGATTAACAATCTCTACATCCCCATCATGGGTGATATCGCCAGCAACAACAGGTCCGATTCCAGATTTGCTCAGAGTCAGGAATACATCATCCTTATTCTGTACTTTAACCGCTAGACCTTTTAAGTTAAGAAGAACTTCCAGAATATCTTCTTGAACGCCTTCTTTACTGCTGTACTCGTGTAATACTCCGTCGATTTCCGCTTCGGTCACGCCGCAACCCGGCATGGAAGACAATAGAATACGACGCAAAGCGTTACCTAATGTGTGGCCGAAACCACGTTCTAACGGTTCTAAGGTCACTTTAGCGTGTGTCGGGCTTAATTGCTCGATATCAACTAAATGTGGCTTTAAAAATTCTGTCACAGAACCCTGCATTTTATCCTCTCTTTGCTTCTAAGCTCTATTATTTAGAATAAAGCTCAACGATCAGATGTTCGTTAATGTCTGCTGATAAATCAGAACGTTCAGGAATACGTTTGAACACGCCTTCCATTTTAGCAGCATCAACTTCCAACCATGTTGGTTTTTCTCTTTGCTCTGCTAATTCTAATGATGCTTTAATACGTGCTTGTTTTTTCGATTTTTCACGAATAGCAACGACATCTTCAACAGAAACTTGGAACGATGGAATATTGACCACACGGCCATTTACTACAATCGCTTTGTGGCTCACTAATTGGCGAGCTTCAGCACGAGTTGCCGCAAATCCCATACGATAAACAACGTTATCCAAACGACCTTCCAATAATACCAACAAGTTTTCACCGGTATTACCTTTTAAGCGGTTAGCTTCTTTGTAGTAATTACGGAATTGACGCTCTAATATACCGTACATACGGCGAACTTTTTGTTTCTCACGTAACTGACTACCGTAATCGGATAAACGCGCTTTACGGGCACCATGTTGACCAGGTGCGGTATCTAATTTACATTTTGATTCAATCGCGCGGACACCGGACTTAAGGAATAAGTCAGTACCTTCACGACGGCTTAGCTTGAGTTTAGGACCCAAATATCTTGCCATTTTCTTTCTCCAACTATCCTATAACGCCATTAAACACGACGTTTTTTCGGTGGACGACAACCGTTATGAGGAATCGGAGTCACGTCTGTGATGTTGGTGATGCGGAAACCCGCAGCATTCAACGCACGAATTGTAGACTCACGACCAGGACCAGGTCCTTTTACCATAACTTCCAAATTTTTCAAACCGAACTCTTTAACAACTTCGGCACAACGCTCAGCAGCAACCTGTGCAGCAAACGGAGTAGATTTACGTGAACCACGGAAACCTGAACCACCTGCTGTAGCCCATGCTAAAGCATTACCTTGACGGTCTGTAATGGTAACGATTGTGTTATTGAAAGATGCATGGATATGCGCCACGCCATCTACGACTTGTTTTTTTACACGCTTACGTGCACGAACTGGTGTTTTAGCCATTATCATTTACCCCGATTATTTCTTGATCGGCTTACGAGGACCCTTACGGGTACGCGCATTTGTTTTAGTACGTTGACCATGTACCGGTAAACTACGACGATGACGTAAACCACGGTAACATCCCAAGTCCAACAGACGTTTGATGTTTAAAGTTACTTCACGACGCAAATCACCTTCAACGGTAAATTTACCAACTTCGTCACGCAGAATATCGATCTGCTCTTCAGACAATTCTCTGATCTTTACATCTTCGGCAATACCGGCAGCAGCACAGATGGCTTTTGAACGGGTTTTACCGATTCCGTAGATTGCAGTTAGCGCAATTACAGCATGTTTATGATCAGGAATGTTAATGCCTGCAATACGGGCCACTATGCACTCCTATTTATTTAAAGTTAATTGATATACTGATCTTGAAAAGCCCGTTTCAGGATACTCAAACAGTATATCAAGGACGAAATGAGCTGAGCAGTATAACTGCTCAGCTTGTTCTTTGCAAGGAAAATTGAGATTAACCTTGACGTTGCTTATGTCTTGGATCACTGCAGATTACACGGACAACACCTTCGCGTTTGATAATTTTGCAGTTACGACACATTTTTTTTACGGAAGCACGAACTTTCATTGCTTTTCCCTTTCATTTCAATGGGCTGATTATTGCCCGAACCCTTTGAGGTTTGCTTTCTTCAACGCAGATTCATATTGAGTCGACATTAGATGACTTTGAACCTGTGCGATGAAATCCATAATTACAACAACGACGATGAGAAGTGAAGTTCCACCAAAGTAGAATTGTACGTTCCATGTAGAGGTCATAATATAAGGCACTAAACAAACAAACGTAATATATAATGCGCCGATCAACGTCAAACGAGTCATGATCTTGTCAATATAACGCGATGTTTGTTCACCTGGTCTAATACCCGGAATAAATGCACCGGATCTTTTCAGATTATCCGCAGTATCTCTTGGATTATATTGCATTGCCGTGTAGAAGAAGCTGAAGAAAATAATTGCCACAGCATAGAGCACCAAGTAAATCGGTTGCCCAGGTGCTAATAACAAAGATAAATTCGACAACCATTCCATATTCGCTCCTTGCCCAAACCACTGAGTTAACGTAGCAGGGAATAAGATAATACTGGAGGCGAAAATAGCAGGGATAACCCCGGCCATATTCACTTTCAATGGTAAATGCGAACTTTGCGCAGCTAACATATGACGACCTTGTTGGCGTTTGGCATAGTTTACTACGATTCTTCTTTGTCCTCTTTCCACAAAAATAACAAAATAAGTTACGGCGAATACAATAACTGCAATCAACAATAATACCAGTACATTCATTTGTCCTTGGCGTGCCTGCTCAATGGTTTGACCGATTGCAGAAGGCAGACCTGCGACAATACCTGCAAAAATAATTAAAGAAATACCGTTTCCGATGCCACGTTCGGTTATTTGTTCACCCAACCACATCAGGAACATCGTCCCTGTGACAAGGCTGACTACCGCAGTGACATAAAAGCCCAAACCGAGGTTTGGAACTAAACCGGGAATCATATTCGGTAAACCGGTTGAAATACCAATCGCCTGAACAGTTGCCAACACCAATGTTGAATAACGGGTGTATTTGCTGATTTTACGACGACCGGCTTCCCCTTCTTTCTTTAATTCTGCCAGTGCAGGATGTACCGCAGTTAATAACTGGATAATGATCGATGCCGAGATATACGGCATTATCCCTAACGCAAAGACTGAAGCACGACTCAAGGCACCACCGGAAAACATGTTAAACATGTCGATGATGGTACCTTGTTGTTGATTGATCAACTGAGCTAATACAGCGGCATCAATACCAGGAACCGGAATAAATGAACCTATCCGAAAAACGATCAATGCTCCTAACAGAAACAGTAATCTTCTTTTAAGTTCACCCGTACCACCTTGGGTACTTTTTGCTTGATAACCTGGTTGTTTTGCCATTGATTAATTATTCCTCAACTGAGCCGCCAGCAGCTTCGATTGCTGCTTTGGCACCTTTAGTCACACGCAAACCGCGCACAACTACAGGACCTTTAACTTCACCGGCAAGAATAACTTTGGCAAATTCGATATTATTAGAAATAATATCAGCAGCTTTCAGTGATTCCAATGTGACTTCACCTTCAACTTTTGCTAAGTCGTTCAAACGAATTTCTGCTGAAACAAGTGCTTTACGAGAGGTAAAACCAAATTTCGGTAAACGACGGTACAAAGGCATTTGACCACCTTCGAAGCCACGACGAACGCCACCACCGTTATTACGGGATTTTTGCCCTTTGTGACCACGACCACTTGTTTTACCTAAACCGGAACCGATACCACGTCCAAGACGTTTAGCACTTTTTTTAGCTCCTTCAGCCGGAGATAGAGTATTTAAACGCATTCTCTTACTCCTCTACTTTAACCATGTATGAAACTTGGTTGATCATGCCACGTACAGCCGGAGTATCAATTAATTCGACTGTGTGGTTGATACGGCGAAGACCAAGGCCACGAAGCGTAGCTTTGTGTTTCGGTAAACGACCGATTGAGCTACGGGTTTGTGTTACTTTGATTGTTTTTGCCATGATCAATTACCCCAAGATTTCATCAACGGTTTTACCGCGTTTAGCAGCAACCATTTCTGGTGATTTCATATTTGCCAATGCATCAATAGTTGCACGGACAACGTTGATTGGGTTGGTTGAACCGTATGCTTTAGACAATACGTTACGCACGCCAGCAACTTCTAACACTGCACGCATCGCACCACCGGCAATGATACCGGTACCTTCACTGGCTGGTTGCATAAATACGCGTGAACCAGTGTGAGTGCCTTTAACAGGGTGCTGTAAAGTACCTTCTGTAATCGCTACATTAACCATATTACGACGGGCTTTTTCCATCGCTTTTTGGATCGCTGCCGGAACTTCACGGGCTTTACCGTAACCAAAACCTACGCGACCATTACCATCACCTACCACTGTCAATGCAGCGAAGCTGAAAATACGACCACCTTTTACTGTTTTAGATACACGGTTTACCGCGATTAGCTTCTCTTGCAGTTCACCAGCTTGTTTTTCGATGTTTGCCATCTCAAATTACCTCTATTAGAACTGTAGACCAGCTTCACGAGCCGCATCGGCCAATGCTTGCACACGACCATGATATTTAAAACCGGAACGGTCAAAGGCAACGGATTGTACGCCTTTAGCCAATGCTCTTTCAGCAACAACTTTACCTACTACTGCAGCAGCATCTTTATTACCGGTGTATTTCACTTGCTCACTAATTACTTTTTCAACAGTTGAAGCAGCGGCAAGTACTTCTGAACCGTTAGGTGCAATAACTTGCGCATAGATGTGACGAGGAGTACGGTGAATAACCAGACGGGTTACTCCTTGTTCTCTCATCGCATGACGTGCGCGAGTTGCACGACGGATACGAGCCAATTTCTTATCCATAGTGTTACCTTATTATTTTTTCTTAGCCTCTTTGGTACGCACGACTTCATCATCATAACGTACCCCTTTACCTTTGTAAGGCTCAGGACGGCGATAAGCACGAATATCTGCAGCGACTTGGCCAATAAGCTGTTTGTCTGCACCAGTCAAAACGATTTCAGTTTGTGACGGGCATTCAGCCTTGATACCAGCCGGCAATGCGTGCTCAACCGGGTGAGAGAAGCCCAAACTTAACGCAATACTGTTGCCTTTAAGCTGTGCTCTGTAACCTACACCCACCAATTTTAACTTCTTAGTGAAGCCTTCAGTAACACCGATAACCATTGCGTTAACAAGCGCACGAGCTGTACCGGATTGTGCATTTGCACTTTTACCTTCGTTACGAGGGGAAAAAGTCAGCGCACCATCTTCTTGTTTAACTTCAACTTCATCATGAATGGTACGAGATAACTCGCCATTCTTACCTTTTACCGTTAATAGCTGGCCGTTAAGTTTTACCTCAACGCCGGCAGGAATATTAACGGGTGCTTTAGCAACTCGAGACATCTTCCTACCCCTCTATTAAGCTACGTAACAGATGATCTCACCGCCCAAACCGGCTTTACGCGCGGCACGGTCAGTCATCACACCTTTAGAAGTAGAAACAACCGCAATACCTAAACCGCCCATTACACTTGGTAACTCGTCTTTACGTTTATAAATACGCAGACCAGGACGGCTGATACGTTGGATACTTTCTACAACAGGTTTACCTTGGAAATATTTTAAAGTGATTTCCAGTTCAGGTTTAACACCTTCGGAAATTTTCACGCTTTCAATATAACCTTCTTCCGCAAGCACGTTGGCAATAGCCACTTTTAGCTTGGATGAAGGCATGTTGACCGCGATTTTGTTCGCAGATTGACCGTTACGAATACGGGTCAACATATCTGCGATTGGATCTTGCATGCTCATGTGTCTTTACTCCCATGATTCCAAATTAAAGTGGTTGATTACCAGCTTGCTTTCTTAAGGCCCGGGATCTCACCACGCATTGCGGCTTCACGGACTTTAATACGGCTCAAACCGAACTTACGCAATACACCATGCGGACGACCGGTTTGACGGCAACGGTTACGTTGACGAGAAGGGCTGGAGTCGCGTGGTAAAGCTTGTAACTTTAACACCGCATTCCAACGATCTTCGTCAGAGGCATTGACGTCTGAAATAATTTTTTTCAGCTCAACACGTTGAGCATAGAATTTTTCAGCCAATTTAGCGCGTTTTAAATCACGCATTTTCATTGATACTTTAGCCATTTGTAACCTGCCTTATTTACGGAATGGGAAGTTAAAGGCAGCCAGTAGTGCTTGACCTTCTTCATCTGTTTTCGCAGTCGTTGTGATAGTAATATCCAAGCCACGAACACGATCCACTTTATCGTAATCGATTTCAGGGAAGATGATTTGCTCACGCACACCCATGCTGTAGTTTCCACGGCCGTCGAATGATTTCGCGCTTAAACCGCGGAAGTCACGGACACGAGGAACCGCAATATGAATCAATCGTTCAAAGAATTCCCACATACGTTCACCACGTAGGGTCACTTTGCAGCCGATTGGATATCCCTGACGAATCTTAAAGCCTGCAACAGATTTGCGTGCTTTAGTGATTAAAGGTTTTTGACCGCTAATTGCCGCCAGATCCGCTACCGCGTTATCTAACAGTTTTTTATCGGTCAGCGCTTCACCCACACCCATATTCAGGGTTATCTTTTCGACTCGTGGGACTTGCATGACAGATTTGTAGCCGAATTTATCTTTCAATTCGCTTACTACTTGATCTCTGTAATAATCATGCAGTTTCGCCATCGCTATACTCCAGTATTATTTAATTGTTTCACCAGTAGATTTGAAGAAACGGACTTTTTTGCCGTCTTCAAACCGGAATCCTACGCGGTCAGCTTTGTTGGTTGACGGATTGTAGATTGCTACGTTAGAAACGTCGATTGCCGCTTCTTGTTTCACAATGCCACCAGCTTTACCTAAAGCCGGAACTGGTTTCTCATGTTTAGAAACCATGTTTAAACCTTCAACAATGACTTTACCGTTAGGCAGTACTTTTGTTACTTTACCACGTTTACCTTTGCCCTTTTCAGCGCTTCCGGTTAGCATGATTACTTCATCGTTTTGACGGATTTTTGCAGCCATGACACTCTCCTTACACTACTTCCGGGGCCAATGAAATGATTTTCATAAACTTCTCTGAGCGAAGTTCACGAGTCACTGGTCCGAAAATACGTGTACCGATTGGTTGCTCGGTATTATTGTTTAAAATAACACAGGCATTACCATCGAAGCGAATAACTGCACCATCTGGGCGACGTACACCCTTCTTGGTGCGCACAACAACCGCCTTTAATACATCACCTTTTTTCACTTTACCGCGAGGAATTGCTTCTTTCACGGTAATTTTGATGATATCGCCAATACCAGCGTAACGACGGTGTGAGCCACCTAGAACCTTGATACACATTACGCTACGAGCGCCTGAGTTATCAGCAACGTCCAGCATAGTCTGTTCTTGGATCATATTAGTGCTCCGCTAAAATCAAAAAAACCCTTTCGGGACGAACCTGTTTACCCAATGTAAACAGGGTGCGGATTGTATCAAACGGCTAAAAGGAAAGCAACTGGATTTTCGCTTTATAGCAAGATTTATCGGTAGATACGGGAAAACAATCCGGCAATAAAAAACCGCACTTTCAAAGTGCGGTTTTTATTAGTTTCAAAACAATAATTAGATTACTGCTTTTTCAACGACACGAACCAAAGTCCATGATTTAGTTTTAGAAATTGGGCGACATTCGCGAATTTCCACTAAATCACCGACGTTAGCCGCGTTGCTTTCGTCATGTACATGTAATTTGGTTGTACGACGGATAAACTTACCGTAAAGCGGATGTTTAACCATACGTTCAATTGCTACTGTGAAAGATTTATCCATCTTGTCACTGATAACACGACCTTGTACTGTACGAATCTTATCAGTCATTACACACCCGCCTTCTCGGTTAGAACAGTTTTAATCTGTGCAATATTACGACGCACTTGTTTCAACTGATGGGTTTGTTGAAGCTGACCGGTGGCTGCTTGCATACGCAATTTGAATTGCTCACCTAACAAGTTAACCAATTCAGCATTCAGCTCTTCAACACTTTTTGTACGTAGTTCTTGAGCTTTCATTACATCACCGTCTTAGTTACGAAGGTTGTCTTGATTGGCAATTTCGCCGCTGCTAATGCAAACGCTTCTCTTGCGATTTCTTCAGACACACCGTCCATTTCATATAGCACTTTACCCGGTTGGATCAAGGCTACCCAGTACTCAACGTTACCTTTACCTTTACCCATACGGACTTCCAATGGTTTTTCAGTAATTGGTTTATCCGGGAATACACGGATCCAGATTTTACCTTGACGTTTAACTGCACGGGTCATCGCACGGCGAGCCGCTTCGATTTGACGTGCGGTCAAACGACCACGACCAACTGCTTTCAGACCGAATGTACCGAAACTAACGTCGGTACCTGCCGCTAAGCCACGGTTACGACCTTTGTGGACTTTACGGAATTTTGTACGTTTTGGTTGCAACATTTATTCAATCTCCTTACTTACGACCTTTGCGCGCTTTTTTCGGCTGCGCTTCAGGTTGTTGTTCTGATTGCATAACTGCAGCCATTCCACCAAGAATCTCACCTTTGAAAATCCATACTTTAACGCCGATAACGCCGTATGTTGTATGGGCTTCCGCAGTATTATAATCGATGTCTGCACGTAATGTATGCAAAGGTACGCGACCTTCACGATACCATTCGGAACGTGCAATCTCTGCACCACCCAAACGGCCGCTTACTTCAACTTTGATACCTTGCGCACCTAAACGCATTGCGTTTTGTACGGCACGTTTCATAGCGCGACGGAACATAACGCGACGCTCTAATTGTGAAGCAATGCTTTCAGCGACTAATCTCGCATCCAGTTCAGGTTTTTTCACTTCAGTGATATTGATTTGCGCAGGTACACCGGTAATTTCTGCCAGTTTGTTACGCAATTTTTCAACATCTTCGCCTTTTTTACCGATAACGATACCCGGACGAGCAGTGTGAATCGTCACACGAATACTCTTGGCAGGACGCTCGATATCAATACGGGCTACAGAAGCATTGGCTAATTCTTTGTTTAAGAATTTACGTACTTTGAAATCGCCTTCCAAGTTGTCAGCGAAATCTTGTGTATTCGCAAACCAAGTTGAACTCCAAGGTTTAACAATACCTAGGCGAATACCATTAGGATGTACTTTTTGACCCATTGTTATTCTCCTATTTATCAGACACAACCACAGTAATGTGGCTTGTACGTTTTAAAATACGATCTGCACGACCTTTAGCACGCGGCATAACACGCTTCATGCTTGGACCTTCGTCAACGAAGATTTTGGCAACCTTAAGATCATCGATATCTGCACCGTCATTGTGCTCTGCGTTCGCAATTGCAGACTCTAAAACCTTTTTCACCAAAGCCGCAGCTTTTTTATTGGTGTAAGTCAAGATTTCCAGAGCTTGAGCAACATTTTTACCGCGAATTAAATCAGCAACTAAGCGAGCTTTTTGAGCTGAAGTGCGAGCGAAACGATGTTTTGCAATAGTTTCCATCTTTTACTTCCTTCCTTACTTAGCTTTCTTATCAGCGGCATGACCGCGGTAAGTACGAGTCGGGGCAAATTCACCCAGTTTGTGACCGATCATCTCATCGGAAACAAAAACAGGAACGTGCTGACGACCATTATGGACGGCGATGGTCAATCCGATCATTGATGGAATGATCATTGAACGACGGGACCAAGTTTTAATTGGTTTTTTATCCCCGCTTTCCACCGCTTTCTCTACCTTCTTCAGCAAGTGTAGGTCAATAAAAGGACCCTTCTTGAGAGAACGTGGCATGGCTTATCCTCTTTTTATATTAAAATTATTTACCACGGCGACGTACGATATATTTATCAGTACGTTTATTGTGGCGAGTTTTCTTACCTTTGGTTTGAACGCCCCATGGAGTCACAGGATGTTTACCAAAGTTACGACCTTCACCACCACCATGAGGGTGATCTACCGGGTTCATCGCCGTACCGCGAACGGTAGGACGAACACCACGCCAACGATTTGCACCGGCTTTACCCAGTACGCGCAGCATGTGCTCAGAATTACCAACTTCACCGATAGTTGCCTGACATTCAGATAACACTTTACGCATTTCGCCGGAACGAAGACGCAGAGTTACATAGTTACCTTCACGAGCAATAATTTGTACATACGCACCGGCAGAACGCGCGATTTGACCGCCTTTGCCTGGTTTTAATTCAACGTTATGTACAGTCGTACCAACCGGAATGTTACGCATCGGTAATGCATTACCGACTTTAATCGGCGCTAAAGCTCCCGCTTGGATTTGATCGCCTGCTGACAAACCTTTCGGTGCCAAGATATAACGACGTTCACCGTCTTTATACAACACTAAAGCAATGTTTGCAGAACGATTCGGATCATATTCCAGACGCTCAACAACCGCCGGCACGTCTAACTTATTACGTTTGAAGTCAACGATACGGTAATGTTGTTTATGACCACCACCGATATGACGGGTAGTGATACGTCCGAAGTTGTTACGACCACCGGTTTTAGATTTGGTATCTAAAAGCGGGGCGTAAGGTTTACCCTTGTGCAAATCAGGGTTAACGATTTTAACTACATGACGACGACCAGCGGAGGTCGGCTTACATTTAACGATAGCCATTATTTTCTACTCCTCTGATTATTCGGCACTGTCAAGGAAGTCCAGATTCTGGCCTTCTTGCAGTGTTACATACGCTTTTTTCCAGTCGCTACGACGACCCGTTCTCGCACCGTGACGTTTGGTTTTACCCTTAACAACAACAGTACGGACAGAATCGACTTTCACTTCGAAAAGTTTTTCAACAGCAGCGGCGATTTCAACTTTGTTGGCTTCTTTAGCTACTTTGAAAACAATCGTGTTAGACTGTTCGGCATTATTAGTCGCTTTTTCAGAGACATGAGGTGCTTTCAGCACTTTTAGCAAACGTTCTTCCAGAATCATGCCAACATCTCCTCAATTTGCTTAACAGCTTCAGCAGTAATAACCACTTTTTCAAAAGCAATCAGACTGACCGGATCAATCGCTTGAACGTCACGCACATCTACTTTGTAAAGGTTGCGTGCAGCCAAGAACAGATTTTCATCTAAAGCCGCTGTAATGATCAGCACATCATCAAGTGCCATTTCTTTTAATTTTTGAACCAAAACTTTTGTTTTCGGGGCGGCAACTTCGAATTTTTCCACCACGACCAGACGGTCTTGACGAACTAATTCGGACAGAATGCTCTTAATTGCACCGCGATACATTTTTTTGTTCACTTTTTGGCTGTGATCTTGTGGCTTAGCCGCAAATGTCACACCACCCGAACGCCAGATAGGGCTTTTCACGTTACCGGAACGCGCACGGCCTGTACCTTTTTGACGCCATGGTTTTTTGCCTGAACCTGCTACTTCAGCACGAGTTTTTTGTGCACGAGTACCTTGGCGAGCACCTGCTGCATAAGCAACAACAACTTGGTGTACCAACGCTTCGTTAAACTCACGTCCGAAGGTAGTTTCAGAAACAGTCAATGCACTTTGTGCATCTTTAGTTACTAATTCCATTCCTATCTCCTAGACTTATGCTTTAGCTTTAACAGCTGGTTTAACAATTAAATCACTACCGGTTGCGCCTGGAACAGCACCTTTGACCAATAACAATTTACGTTCAGCATCAACACGAACAACTTCAAGGGATTGAACGGTTACACGCTCAGCACCCAAATGTCCTGCCATTTTTTTACCTTTGAATACACGACCCGGAGTTTGGTTTTGACCAATAGATCCAGGAACACGGTGAGACAAAGAGTTACCATGCGTAGCATCTTGAGTACGGAAGTTCCAACGTTTTACTGTACCGGCGAAACCTTTACCTTTAGATGTACCTGTTACGTCTACTTTTTTAACGTCTGCGAAGACATCAACATTAATTTCCTGACCCAAAGTGAACTCTTCACCTTCGGTACGGAATTCCCATAAACCGCGACCAGCTTCAACACCTGCTTTAACGAAATGACCTGCTTCTGGCTTAGTTACACGACTTGCTTTTTTAGAGCCAGTAGTAACCTGAATTGCAGAGTAGCCATCTGTTTCAAGGGTTTTCACTTGAGTCACACGGTTGGCTTCGATTTCGATTACGGTAACGGGGATAGACACGCCGGCTTCAGTGAAGACGCGAGTCATACCAACTTTACGACCGATTAAACCAATCATTGTATTAACCTCTTAAATAATTCCCTGGATTAACCTAGGCTGATCTGCACGTCAACGCCGGCAGCCAGATCTAAACGCATAAGCGCGTCAACAGTTTTCTCTGTTGGTTCAACAATATCAACCAAACGTTTGTGAGTGCGAATCTCGTATTGGTCACGCGCGTCTTTATTAACGTGCGGAGAAATCAATACGGTGAAACGCTCTTTACGGGTCGGTAATGGAATTGGACCACGAACTTGAGCACCTGTGCGCTTAGCTGTTTCTACGATTTCCGCAGTGGATTGATCGATCAAACGATGATCAAACGCTTTCAAACGGATACGGATTCTTTGGTTCTGCATGAGACCAGAGCTCCATTATAAAATTTAGATAACAAAAAAACCGACACCTCAAATTTTCTACTACCGATATGAAAATGAAGTGCGATTAAGCCTATTTTAGCTCCCCAATCGGGAACATTGTCAGCAACAACCTAATGCTGTCACTCGCTTGATAAATGATTACATCAAACGACTTCCTTACGAAAGTCCGCAGATTCTATAGAATCGCTGCACAGATTGCAAGCACTTTCTGCAAAATAATCCGACTATTTTTAGTACCGCACTTTGCCGCTTTTTTCACGCCGCAGGCTTTCCCTCACCGACTAAATTTGTTATCGTTTGCGCGAGTTTGAACCGCACTTTTGCCACGCACAAACCCCGCATTCAAACTGAACGGAAAAGCCGTGCGCTTTTCACTGTTATTACTCGTCTGCCGATAGGAAAACGCCGATGAAAATTGCCGCCAGCCAAGGCACAGAATTTGCCTTTTTGTCTGACTACAAAACGATGGACATTGATATGACCGATTTCACCAATGTCTGTGCCGTGGTAACCACGATTAAAGATCTGCCCGAAGTGTGGGAAGAGCTGGAACGTTTAGGGTTTGCCATTCCGATTTTCGCTGCGATTGAATACGGCGAGACCGTGCCGGACGAGTGGCTGACCGAGCTGTACGGCGTGATCGAGCTGGCGGAAGACCAAAAATATTACAACGGACAATTGATTAATGCCGCCGCCGCGGATTATATCGACACCCTCGACCCGCCGTTTTTCCAAGCACTGAAAGAATACACCGACTACGGCAACGCCGCCTTTGACTGTCCTGGACACCAAGGCGGGCAATTTTTCCGTAAACACCCGTCCGGCCGCCGTTTCTATCTCTATTTCGGCGAAACCCTGTTCCGTGCCGATTCCTGTAACGCCGACGTGCGTCTGGGCGATTTGCTGATCCACGAAGGTCCTGCTTTCCAAGCGCAAGCCCACGCCGCGCGCGTGTTTAATGCCGATAAAACCTATTTCGTGCTCAACGGCACTTCGTCCGCCAATAAAGTGGCAATCGGCGCGCTGGTGACCAAAGGCGATTTGGTGCTGTTCGACCGCAACAACCATAAATCAGTGCATCAAGGGGCTTTGACCATCAGCGGCGCAACGCCGGTGTATATGGAAACCACCCGCAATGCCTACGGCTTTATCGGCGGCATTCCGTCACACTGTTTTGAAGAAGACGATATCCGCGCGCAAATCGCCAAAGTCGCGCCGGAACGCGCCAACGATAAACGCCCGTTCCGCTTGGCGGTGATCCAGTTAGGCACTTACGACGGCACGATTTATAACGCGCGCCAAGTGGTGGATCGCATCGGACATCTGTGCGACTACATTCTGTTTGATTCGGCATGGGTCGGTTACGAACAGTTTATCCCGATGATGCGCGACTGCTCGCCGTTATTGTTAGAATTGAATGAAAACGATCCGGGCATTCTGGTGACCCAATCGGTGCATAAGCAACAAGCCGGTTTTTCTCAGGCTTCGCAAATCCATAAAAAAGACAACCATATCCACCTGCAAGAGCGGTATTGCAACCATAAGCGCTTCAATAACGCCTTTATGATGCATGCCTCGACCAGCCCGTTCTATCCGCTGTTCGCTTCGCTCGATGTCAATGCCAAAATGCACGCCGGCAAAGCCGGCAAACGGATGTGGCAGGAATGCGTGCTCAGCAGCGTGGAAGTGCGCAAAATGTTGCTGAAAACCTGCAAACTGATCCGCCCGTTCGTGCCGCCGATGGTGGACGGCAAGTCATGGGAAAACCATAAATCGGAAGACATCGCCAACAATATCCGTTTCTTCCAATTCGCCAAAGACGCGCGCTGGCATGATTTCGACGGCTACGCCGAAGAACAGTATTTTATCGATCCGTGCAAACTGTTGCTGACCACCCCGGGCATCAATATGGAAACCGGCGAATATGAAGAGTTCGGCATTCCGGCAACCATTTTGGCGCATTATCTGCGCGAGCGCTCGGTGATTCCGGAAAAAGCCGATTTAAACTCGATTCTGTTTTTGCTCACACCGGCGGAAACCATGGCGAAATTCCAGCATTTAGTCGCCAATATTGCCCGCTTCGAGGAGCATATTCAGGATAATACGCCGGTGGTTGAAATGCTGCCGACCTTGGCAAAAGCCTATCCGCAATACAGCAAAATGCGGATTAAGGATCTGTGCCAAAAACTGCATGATTTCTACGCCAAACACCGCCTGAACGAACTGCAACAGCAGATGTTCCTGCGTGATGCCTGGCCGAAAATGCACATCACGCCGGACGAATGCCACAATGCCTTTATCCGCAACCAAGTGGAACTGGTGCCGCTGTCTGAAATTCGCGGCCGCACCGCCGCCGAAGGCGCGTTACCGTATCCGCCGGGCGTGTTGTGTATCGTGCCGGGCGAAATCTGGGACGGTGCGGTGTTGGATTATTTCTTGGCGTTGGAACAAGGCATCAACGAACTGCCGGGCTTCGAACCGGAAATCCAAGGCGTGTATCTCGAAGCCGACGAATCCGGACGCAGACGCGCCTCGGCGTATGTGTTAAAACAATAACACGCTCAGTTAAAGGCCAAGTGCGGTTTGCCCGACCGCACTTTGCTATTTTTTTGCCTAAATATAAAAAAACGCTTGAAATTTGATGAATTTTATTGCCAGCTGACCTTGACCTCAGGGCAAGATCGCACTTTTCCTCAAAATATGATCTAATAAGCCTTTAATACGTTAAAATACAAGGTAACGTCATGGACTTATTCCGCTTTTTCGGTCAATTGGAAGACCCGCGTAAAGATATCAACCAAAAATATCCTTTTCTTGAAATCATTTTTCTGACCATGAGCGCCGTCATTTCCGGTGCGGAAGGTTGGACGGACATTAAACGGTTCGGGGAATATCATTTGGCGTGGTTGCGTCAATATTTACCTTTTGAGCGCG
>NZ_FWWV01000049.1 GCF_900176075.1 Pasteurella testudinis DSM 23072 | reverse complement strand
CGCCTGCCATAATTATCCTTTTAATGCATTAAGTGAGGTAATAAACTGCGGAATATGCTCATCAAACGCTTTCATCAGGTTTTTATCACGCGCTACAGTGATAAGAAAAAGCGTCTGTTTTTGGTACTCAGGGCAGTAGCTGACAAAATCCCATGTATCGTAGCCAGTTACCCACAAATTGGCTTGCACCTGAATGATGTACTCCGACGGCAAACCGCCCTCAAGAATGTAACAAATGTGCGTACTCATTTTGGGACATTTGATTTCAAGCCCTTTGCGTAGTTCAGGAATTAAGCCGTCTGGGCTGACCATGACTGTGCGATTTTCATCACGATACACACCGCCGACTTGTTGCACGCTGTAGCCTGTTTCAAATTCATACGCCATGCGCGCGAGCGGTTCAAGCTCATTGCCTCGCTCCATTGCTGCCGATTTAAAGGATTTTTCGGGCAGGCCTAAAATGCTTTCTTCGATCAGCTCCGCCATATACTTTTTTTGCGAACTGGATTTTTCACCGCTGGCGGTAACGATGTTTTTAATCCCCGTGGCGGTAGGAATGCCTAGCCGTGCAGTTAGCCATTCCTCCGTGCCTTGTTCGCAATCGAGTGTTATTAGATTGTCTGTCATATCTTAATTTCGTCCCCTAGATTGTCATCGTCCGGTGCTTCGGCGGCTTGTGCGTCAAGTGTTGTATGTAACTTGTTGATGACCTTGACTGCGTGCGCCGCCGTAATTTGCTCAATTGTGCTTACACCGCAAATCGCCAACACTTTTTCCGCTTCCGTTCCAGTGGCTTCAAGCAGTTGTTTAACTTGCTCAACTTGTTCAGCGCTGATCAGTTCAACCGCTTGCGCTTCGATCACGTTCGGTTTTGGGGTGACGTTAATCGGCTCTTTTTGTGTTTCGACAATGCGCTCTGCTTCGTCTTGGTCGTAAATACCAGTAAAACCAAAGGCAAGACGTGCGCACTGGATCATGGTTTTGTGCCGCAGCATTCGTTTCGGGTGCGATTTCCATGGTTGCGTGTTGCGTTGGCATTCACCCATATATTCGGTGACGATAATTGGGCGCGAGCGATCTTTGCGGTATATCGTGCAAGTGCAGCTGTTTTCTTCGCTGTTAAAGCTGAAATCCATACCGTCATATTCTGGGTGTTCGTTCATGATGCGCGACCAACCGTCCACGCCGACAATCGGCACGATTCCGCCGTTATTCGGAAATGCGTAAATCTCGTTCGTCCACGGGTTTAAGCCGTGCTGATTGGCAACAACAAGTAATGCTGTCATTTGCTCATTGCTTACTTTTTGCCCCCGAAATGCGGTGGCTGTAAGCACGTTGGTTAAGCCTGCGCTGTCGCCCATATCAAAACGATCAGCCAGTTTTTGGGTGAGGGTAGCGAGTGCGCTTGTCATGATTTTCCTACCTTATTTATCGGTTAATAGTTCCATAAAAGTTGTTAAAAAATCCCTTAATTCATCTAATTCATTTAGACTTAATTTGGCGTGAATTTTTGCGTGATTATTTGATAACAATAGGGTGACGGTTTTTTTATCGCGATCGAACCCCTCTAAAGCCACAACACCTGAAGTTTTGATATGTAATTTTTCAAACCCATCCCATTTTCCTGGTTGAATAAATCCTGATAGTAACTCGTGAACTGTCATAATTTTTCCTCTTTGGCTTTATTAAGGGAAACACAATCTCCAAAACGGGTTTTTAGGCTTTGAGCTGTATCAATAGCTTGGGTTCTGGTTGTGTTGTTTAAGCGAATAGTGATCACAAAATTTTCAACTGGTTCAGTCGGTGTCAGTTGTGATTTTTGCGTTTTAGCAACGGTTGCCGCTTGCGCTTGCGTTTTTGCTCTTTCTTCCGCTTCCTGCTTGGCTTTTTCGGCTGCCGCCTGTTCTGCTTGTGCTTTTGCTAACGCTTCTTGTTCAGCTTTGGCTTTTAGCTCCGCTTCTCGTTGTTTTTCAGCTTCGATACGTTCGGCTATAATCGGTTCAAGTTCATCTGTTCCGGCGATCAATTTCACTGAATCGTTGAATAAGTAACTTGAGCCAAGCGGAATGAGCTTTAAACGTGATTTAAGACGTGCCGTTTCTTGCATGATTTCGGCAAGAATCAATCCCCGTTCGGCGTTGACTGCCGCTGTTAATGTATGGATAGTAGATTTTCTTTTTATTGATTCCCAAATACGCTGATTGATTTTATTTTTTGGCATCGTTATTTCAAGTGCAAGAGATATTGTGCTTTCGTCACAATTGCTGTGACGCACTTTCATAATTTCATCAAATGCGGCTGTCACGATTCGTTCTTTAATTTCTACTTCTTTATTTTTTACTAATTTATCGCGTGATAGACGCTCTTGTCTGAAACGCTCTGCGATGGCTTCCGCCTGTTCAATCAGTTGATTAATGTCGCCTTGCTGTGCATTTTTAATTGCTGAACGGGTTTTATCTTCCAGTTCTTTCAGTAGCTTCACTTCTTCCTTGGCGGCCGCAAAGTCATCATCGGTTTCAAAATTCTGCGTGAGTGTTGAAAGAAATTGATTCGCTTGTTTCTCAAAGTCGGCGATATTGCACGCCAGAACTTTGCTTTCGGTGCTGATAATCAGCTCAAGTTTTGGTTCAGTCATTTTGTTTCCCCTTTAATATTGCTCATCTTCCCAATGCTTTTCAGCCAGTAATTCGATAACCTCTTTTTTGATTTCTTCGAGCTTTACCCAATTACTATCCTGTATAGATTCCCAAAAATCATCGCGTTCGCATAACGCACATTCAACCGAACCAACAAGCCATGGGTATGGGTTGAGAACTGCTCGGCTGGAGTATGTTTCGTAAAGCTTTTCCGCCCATTTTTTGATTGCTTCGTCTTCCGCCGCCGCCCAACATTGTTGTCGATCATGAGCGGCAAAATCACTTTCTACTGCGCATTGCATAATTCATACTCCATAAACAGTGGCTTTATGCCCCAGATTAGATTTTCCTTGACGGGCATTCCGTTAATTTGTCTGCGACGGATTTTCCGCTTTTTTATTTCAACCCTCACCAGCTCTTTGCTGAGATGATTGTTACTGCGCCAGCCTGTTTTGCATTTGTCGTTGCCGGCTAAATGCTCATAAGCGTAAAATCCGAAGCCCTCTTTTTCATGCGGAACGATTTTGTATTGATGTTCAACAAATTTCGGGCTGATAATCTTGGGTCTCGCCATTACTGAGCCTCTTTCATTTTCTCAACCAAGGTTAAAATTTCCGCTTGCTGTTCGGCGGTCAAATCTGGTTGTAAATCGCCGTTTTCGGCAATCCAATCCGCTTTAGCCTGTGCAATATCGGCTGTTAAATCAGCGGTATGGTTGTAGTGTACCGTGTTCGGTTCAAGTTGAGCGGTGACAGTGACAGGGGGACAGCTAACGCCAAGCATAATCGCTAACAATAAAGCTCCGATAATGTAAGTTGCTTTAAAGTCAAAAGGGTTTTTTAGTCTCATGTTTAAATCTCCTTTAATCAACTTCAATAAAATTTCCGTCTTCATCTAGCGTGTACCAAGTGTCGGGCTTAATGCCGTTATCGCCGATTTTTGAAGCTCGAATATGGATAAGTTCTCCATCGTCATTGTGATATACGCAAACGATAGCCCCCATTTCCGATGCTTTAGCTTTTGAGCTTTCGCCAAATGCAGCTGC
>NZ_FWWV01000051.1 GCF_900176075.1 Pasteurella testudinis DSM 23072 | reverse complement strand
AAGCCGGTTCTGAGTGCAAATAAGAATAGATTTCGCCATTGTTGGTAGCGGCAATTGTCTAAAATTAATTGCACTTCTTCAGGTGTAAATGGATCAACTTCGTATTCATCATCTGAATTGCCGTCCTGTTTTTTAGCTTTATAGCGATCAACAGTAACAGTGGCAACCGGATTAATTTGAATTACACCATCCATGACCGCTTCATCGACTGCTGAACGTAATACAGATAGCTTATTACGGATTGTTTTAGATGTTGTATTTTGCTGCTTGATCCAATTTTTCACCATTGCAGGGGTGAGTTGGGACACGACTACTGAATGGAAATGCGCTAGACCGTTGATAACTTTTAAATATCCATCAAGAGTAGAGGGGGATAAATTACGTTTTCTGCATGTTTCAACATACTCATTGAGATAATGTAATACAGTTACTCCTTCGATCATTTTACCAAACAGTTTTAGCTTTGGAGATGTAGGAAAGTAGTCAGCGTAGTGAAAAGTATTCCGTTCTATCTTGTTTTGAATTTCACCCAATAATCGGGCGGCATAATTAATATTTGATTGAGTAACGGGTAAATTTAACGGCTCTCGGCAGCGTACACCACGAAATGTAAATGTAATATTAATGGTTTCTCTACTTTTATGTTTGCGAATAGTTATGCCGCGTGGATTTTGTTTTTTCTCGCCCATTTGTCCACCTCTTCTAGATCGATTATTCTTTCTTTACACCCATCTACTTTTAAAACTTGGATATTTTCCTGCCAAATACCGCGTTGTAAGCGGCGGTTAATTTGTTCCAGTGTTAGTCCAAAAACCTCACAATATTTTGTAATAGGCATTGTTTTTGATGGAATAACTACCACTGATTTCTCTATGTTTGTCATACTTTCCTCTCTCTGTTTCGTAGATTATTTGGCTTTCGCTCACTTCAGTACCTTGCATACTATTTCTAATATATTGATATTTTTTAGAGTTACACTATCTAAATAGCTCTCAATCATAGAGCTTATATTTTCATCTCTGTCTACTCGCTGTCCCGGAAAAAAATCCTCAATGGCTATCACATAAAAGATAGACACAGCTGCCGCTCCGGCAATTTCAACTATCTGCTCTAATGTTATTTCTATCATCAGCTAGTCTCTTGGAATAAAAAGCCCTGACGAGCAGGGCATTTGGTTAATTGAATAAATCAAGAATGGTTTTTTCTTTTTCTTTTATTTCCTCGGTATGGCTATTTTTGATAATTTTTCTTGCCTCTTTCCAAATTTTAATTTTCCAGAAGAGTGAGAATGTAAAACGGATAAAAGTGTAATTTACCCTAATCATTTTAAGAAATAAAAATCCATCACCAACGAATAACTCAATGCCGTTTTTATTCCTTAGCCAGTGATTTTCAAGCTGCCAATTTCTAGGCTCGCTTTTAAGACTATTTAAAACAGCCTTACAGATTTTATCAGTTGCTTTCATTATTTATCCTTATCTCGATCAACCAGTTTGTATTGTCGAAAAAAGGCTTGTGCGGCAAATCCAATAGCAAGCCCAACGATAATGCCAAGAATAAACATTATTTACCCCCTACTTGAACAAACGGAAGTGAGCCGCTTGGGGTCATTGTCGTCGGCAATACGCCATTCCATTTTTCGGCTGCTGTCAGTTCAACCAACTGCCGATTTTCTTTCAATGCTTCACCTTTGGCGCGAATTGCGGCCGCTTCGGCCTCACCCGCTAACCGCACTTTTTCGGCATCAGCTTTAGCACGAATGATTTCTGCGTCCGCTTCGGCTTGCGCTTTGACTAAGCGGCTTTCGGCTTCTTTGCGGTCAATTGCGACTTGGCGCTCGGCGGTTTGAATTGCAACATTTTTCTGTACGGATTCCTCAACTCGTTTTTCATATTCCTTGTTGAACTGGATAATCGATTGCACGGCAGTAATCTCGATCGGGTAGTTTTTCACTGCCTCACGAACGGCTTGCGTAATATCAGTTGTTAATTTTGCGCGGTTTTCTAACGCTTGTTGCGCCGAATATTGGCTAAAAACAATTTCAATTGCTTGTCGCGTGCGGGGTTCAACGAGTTGATTTACCATATTTTCGGTGGTTCGGTATAGTTTATATGCTTTAACTGGGTCAGTCAGTTTATACGTCACTGTTAAACCAGTTGTGACGGTTTGGGTGTCACGAGTGTATGCCGCAAATCCGCCGACAACATCACCGTTTTCATCGAACTTACCGAAGACTTGTTTCTGTTCACGAATAGAAAAATGCGTGACATCTTCAAGCATACTTGACCAGCCTAAGCCTGATGTTTTGGTTTCGATAATTTCGCCGTATTTGGTCACTAGCGCAACCTCACCCTCGTCAACGGTGTAGGGGAAGCAGCCGGTTAACAAAGCCGATAAACCAATTGCGGTTGTAGTCATTTTGAGTTTTTTCATTTTATTTCCTTATTTTAGATAATAAAAAACCACCCCGAAGAGTGGCGATTTGTGTAGATATTTGTGGTTTAGTTATTTGGGTGGTTCGGACAGTGGCTGCCAGTGAGTGACATCTTCAATATCAAAACTAATACGCGGAGTAACTGCGAAATACTGCCGAAGATCGCCATCGTCATCAACCCAGCTTTCAAAAACAGCGGTTGATGTAAGAGTTTCGAATTGTTGTCCGCATTCTTCTTGCAGTTCTTTTTTTGAACTATAAATCTCAACACGCTGCTCTGGTTCTGGCAGCCGCTCATCAACGCTAATCCAGCCGTTATGCTCAATAAGCTCAGGCAGATCGATGATATAATCATACTGCGATTCGCGAGTATCGTCCTTGTCCGGCGAACGTTTTTTAGATTCACAATGTCCTAAAATTTTGCCATAGACTGCCTCACTAATTTTGTCCTCAAATTCATCAATAATGCTGTCTATTTCAACTGCATATTCGTATTGATTTAGCGCATTTTCTAAGCAAGCCTGTTTCGCTTGCTCTAATGTTTCGTGAAATAAAATTGGATCATTGTCATTTACTATATCTACCGAAAAATATTTACTCATATCTACTCCTTAATTAAGCGTTTCAAGCCTAAAATAATTACAATTAACGCCGTCCATCGGGTGTGATTTTAAATGCGTAAATCGCTCGCCAAATAATTCGCGCATAACTTTAGTGGATTTAACGATATTAGGTTTTCGATTAAATGATACCGATACAACTTGGTTGATATTTTCGAAAGTGTAAACTAAATATGTGTCGCCTCTTGTCGACCAGATCATAAAACCTATATTTCGGTATATGTCGAATTTGTGTTTTTTTAACACTGATAAGACTTCATCTTTAGTCATCTTCAAACTCCACCATTGCATCATCAATTGTGACCCAAATATTCTCTCTT
>NZ_FWWV01000052.1 GCF_900176075.1 Pasteurella testudinis DSM 23072 | reverse complement strand
AAAAAATTTATTTTTCTACCTTTTATTATTGGTTTGGCTTTTTTTATGTTATATATCTTTAATCAAGATGACGACTTTGAGCTATACAATGAAAAATATCTTGAGTATAGTATTACCAATAATAAAATTGGTTTGAGAAACTTGATTTCTGAAATGAACTTAAAAGGTGATTCATCTGATTTAAATGAGGTATGGCTAAAGATTTATATTTATTTGGAGTTAGAAGACTATGCTGAGGCACTAAATCTAATGAAAACTGTTTATAAATCAAAAAGTGATTATCAAGTGTTGCTTAGAATTTGTATGCTTGAAAGTAGATTAAAATCTCATAATAAATCCTGCTATGATAATGTGATATCAGAATTTAGAAAAAAAAGATCTGATTATTATAATGTGGATAGTTATTGGTATGCAGTTTTTTTATCTAGGGGGTATGATGATTTGATACAAAGTGATCTTCATAAAACTAGCATTGATAAATCTTTTTTAGACTCTTTAAAAGTCAAAGATAAAGATGAGCTTATTTATGAGTTTTTTCCTAAATAAAATATGCTGAGAGGAGATTGATTTTTGGGATGGTGATAATTTATAGATAGATTAAAGTTTTAAATTGTATGTTTTATGATATGTGGCGTATGCGCCTATGGTACAACTCACGTATTTTTCAGGCAAAGATCCCAGTTTAAATCGTTGGGTTGCTATTAAAAAATATAGCCATTATACTTGGGATAAGTTGTCTGATGATGAAATGATATATGCTGATTCTATAGCTAGCCATACCTATTGGTGAGCGTAAAAGTATAAAACAAAAATTTATTGAAGGAAAAGATGACTGGGAAATAGGGAGAGGGATTTTCCATCGGTCACCTGTGTCTAGTAATGAAATTTTTGAAAAAAGGACACTTAGATAATGAAAAGTAAAAATATTTTTCTGATTTTATCAATGTTTGATTTATTTTATTTGATAATTTACTCATTCAACTCTTTTAGTAATGATGGTATTCCTTTTTATACTGATTTTTTAAATATTTTTATTCTATTTGAAAGTGTTGGTTCTTATAGTTTGATTTTTTCATTATCTGGTTTTATATTATTTTTATCTTTATTTTTTTCAGTGTATTGCTATTTGTTTTATACGAAATCTATTTTTTATCTTTCACTTTTCCAATTGCCGCTAAGAGTGATATGTTTACTACCATCTATTCCATATTCTATCTATGGCTTTAAATTGATATTTAATTTTCCTACTATAGCCTCCTTTATTTTTTTAGTTTGCATGGAGATCGCTAAGGTTATTTTAATTTATTTTTGCTTAAAAGTTAAAAAGTATAAAAGTTAAATATTTTAGTGTGAGGCTGCTTAGTAAAGTTAAACTTAGATAGTATTTAGATATGTACGGCAGGAAGGGATTGGTTTTGATAAAGTGTCAGTTGCAGCTTTTAAATTTGTGGGAAAGTAGGCGCTCAAGCAGGTTCTGCCTTCGGAGGTAGTATAAAATTAATCCAAGATGTAAATAAAAAAACAACAGAATTTGGATTTAATAGAAAAATTATTGGTGGAGCAGAGGTTGATGGAAAGATAAATTGGAGAAATATAACGAAATGATATATTTTTTATTTAGTGTGATTTTAATATCTTTATTATTTTGTTTTAATTCAAATAATAAAGTTCTAACTCTACTTTTTGTGATTTTTTTTGGTGCGGTTAGTTTGCATAATAACTTTGATTTGTCGATTTATTTTTTTATTCTTTTGATCTTATTGTTTTGTTGGTTTTGCTTTTTTTAGCATCATTTGGGATTTTGTCAGTTAATTTCCTTGTGAAGATGGCTTTTGATAAGGTTAAGTATAAAAATAAAATAAGAATAGTATATTTAATATTTGTTTTTTTTAGTATTTTGTTCTTGTCATATTTATTTTTTATAAAAGGAGTTCTTTATGAATAATCAACTTTCTTTTGCAAATAGGTTGCTTCCGATAGGGAGTGTTATTCGATTGACAGGCTCATTACCTGAACAGAAAGTATTAATTATCAATCGGGTTGTAGCAGGGAAGTGGAAGGGAGAGAATGGTTATTTTGAATATGCAGGATGCAAGCATGTTGTTGGTGCAATAGAAAATGATTATTTTTATTTTAATTCGGAAAACATTGAGGAAGTGTTATTTGCAGGTTATGTAGATGACTCTGAAATAGAACTGCAAAAAGATTATAAAAATTTTTTAGAAGAAACAAAATTAAAGAAATTAAATATCGTTTGAGGTGATTAATGAATATTTTACCACTAGGGTCAGTTGTTTCCTTGAGGAATGCAGAGGTTCCGGCGAAGCTTATGATTGTTGCACGAAATGGCATTCTTACAAAGAATAATATAACAGGCTATTTAGATTATGTTGCTTGTTTTTATCCGACGGGAGTATCTGGAAGTAGCTTACAATATTTTAACCATGAGGATATACAAGAGGTATTGTTTGTTGGTTATGTTGATGATTTGGAAAATAAGTATCAAGAGCGGTATCTTGAGAATAAAATCCCATATCCTAAATTAAAATTAAATAATTGATTTTTGCATTCAATCGGTGTTTTGATATTGATTAATACTCTGAGTAAGCGAGTTTATGGTGAAAAAATTTTCTTCGAAGCTCGGTGAGCTTACCTCCTCAGCGCAACAGCTTGGCAGTGTGGCAGAACTTGTCGGCGCAGATAAGGT
>NZ_FWWV01000054.1 GCF_900176075.1 Pasteurella testudinis DSM 23072 | reverse complement strand
GACCGGTTGCCAGTAAGTATTTAAGTGTGGGTTCGGGTGTGCCGTCAATGCCAGCAGGACCCCTGGTTGTATCGCGCCGCTGTTGCTTTTGCCCCGGCCTTATTAGCAACCACTTTGTCTATTCGAGGCTGTTGAATTAGTGGATCACTACATATCAAACATTTAGGAGTGGCTTGCCATTGGTAGCATTAGTGGTTCATCTGCGTATCACAACATTGGAAAGCTAAAAGCGCACGACTTCAACGGTTTCGACACGAAATTCACCAAGAATCCGGAGGGGTTGGAGAGCGGTGGAGTGAATGTCTTTTATCATTTTTTATAGTCAGTAATTACACTTTTTATCATTTGCTCGGCTTGATTTTCCATATGTCGTCTTTTTATTTCTCTATTTAATAAATGCTCCGTACAAACTAGAAAATCTGATTTACTTTTATCATCCATTGCTGTACAAAGTTCTAATATATCTATGAATTGGTCATTCGGTATTTCTGAAAAGTCTCGTCCGCCTCCATGATCTTTATAAAAGATCTTATCGCATCCTTCCTTTTTAAAAAAGAAACCATAATTTGTCCCAAATTCATCTGTTACTTTAACAATACCTATATTTTTAATAAGATATGATTTCCCCAAAAAAAATAAGATAAGTAAAGTAAAAATTAAAGATATTATTTTTTTCACATGAATTCCTAGGTTGGTGATTTAAAACTAAATTTTTCTCTCAAATAATTAACAAATTTCATACCTATATTACCAGGACAAGTTCTCTTATCACCGGGTAAAGCAAACTCTCGATGCCCACCCAATGTATCAATATTAAATACAGATGATAGCGCTTCAATGAGTGTTACCGCTGACCAACCTTGAGGTGACGGGATGCTAATAGAATGAAAAAAATCCATCTTATCTAGAATAGAAATACCTAAATCTCTTGAATAACACTCCCTATTGGAAGAAGGCTGTTTATAGCAAAAGACTGCTTAATCATAAAGAATTCCCTTTATAAAAAATAAATATAACAACATAAAAAGACCAAGAAAAAAGAATGTTAAATATACCTTTTTTAAGCTATCTTTATACTTAACCTTACTAAAGGCCACTCTTATAACAAAGTTAATCGACAATAACCCTAACAATGTTAAAAAAGACAACACTAATAAAACAAAAAAACCACGAGAAGAAGTAGAATTAAAATTCAACCCAAGAAAATTAAACAAACTAATTATAGAAAATAAAACCCCAGCAAATAAAATAAAAACCTTATTATTTGAATTTAATAAAAAAACAAACAGATTAAGATTATACTAAACAAAAAGAATATCATTTAAATATATTCCCCCAATTTATCTTCCCATCAACCTCTGCTCCACCAATAATTTTTCCATTAAATCCAAATTCTGTGTTTTTTTATTCACATCTTGGATTAATTTTATACCTCCTCCGAAGGCAGGGCCTGCTTGAGCGCCTACTTTCCCACAAATTTTTATCCATGCATCATCACCGCCCTTGATCTTGAAATTAGGATCTAGCCCCCCCTTTAGCATTGCGTGTAAAAATGCAGGATGCTCTTGTGCAAGCGCTATACTTAATGGTGAATCCGAAAACTCCCCTCGTTGATCAAACGGCACACCCGCTTTCATCAACTCGGTAATAATATCTAAACGGGGGGTTGATTTATCGCTATTTCTATCGCCACGAGCCTCATACATCGCTACNGTTAAAATCGGTAATCCCCGTTTGCTTAAGGTCTTTAAATCTGTGGTTACTGCCAAATTTTTGACCTGCTCTACATTCCCTTTTTGAATAGCGCGGATCAACGGTTGCTGTTCTGTTGAAAAATCCGTAACGGAATAAACAGGCTTACATGCCATTAATAAAAATAGTATACCTAATAAGAAAACCGATTTTAATTGATTGACCAACATGCTATACCTACATAACTATTCATAACCCAATTTTTTTAATCTTTCTAATAATACTCTTTTTTTATCCAGTAATTTAGCTTGGGTTAATTTTCCTTGCTAAATCTTTATTAATCCAAGCTACTAATTTTTCACCACAAGCCGTGGCATCTCCGCCATTATCCAGTATGAAAAGGACTGTATCAATATGGCTACTATTATAGGCACCACATATTGGGTTAGTAATTGCAGCAATCTGTGTCTGTCTTTTGATATCTAAGCCATATTCGAGCAATAATTTAATCCGACTAATCGAGTCCAGATCTGACTCATACCTATCTAATACAGCCATCGATTGTGCCGCTGCTAATAAAACCGCAAGATACAAATTACCATCTTTAAGAATTTGGTTGGGATCTGCACCATACTTCAATAATAAATGCACATCTTCAATAGGTGCTCTTTGGGTTTCAAAATACAACGGGAGATACTTTTCTCTGCCAGATGCCGTTGCGCCAGATATCCCCTCTGCCTGATATCGAGGAAAATCAACGTCTGACACAATATTAGGGTTAGCACCCGCCTCTAAGAGTAAACGGGTGATTTTCTGGC
>NZ_FWWV01000056.1 GCF_900176075.1 Pasteurella testudinis DSM 23072 | reverse complement strand
TCAGTCTTTTCACATGCCCCTTGAGGGGCATGTGAAGTACTAGGCCCTTATAGGGCAGCCGAAAAACCGCACGTTTCACGTGCGGATTGTTATTTGGTTAATGGAAAACGTCACAAAGTGGTTTTTTCTGCTTCGGTTTTGGGGTAGGGCGGTAAATAGTTTTTAGTGTCCGATTAAATACGGTTAATAAATTCACCTCCATGAAGTCCACCAGCAATGGAATATTACTTGTGGATTGCTGTACGGCGATAATATCCACCAGCTCCTCAAACGTGTCTACTTGTGAAGTAACTATGAAAAATTTTCGGTTACCCAAATGCACCGCATGGAAAAAGCCAAGCTCTTCATCATAATTAAAAGTAAAATACGGATATTGATTCTTATAGCGTGTAATCAATATCGGCAGTGCGCGAATTTCTTCGGCTTCGGTTAATTCTTGGTTCATCATTTTTTTGCTCCTAGTAAATTAATGGCGTGTTGAATTTCGTTGCCGGTGATTGGCACCAGCTCCAAATATTTTTTGTTGTGTTGCTGTTGATATTTCAATTTTGCGTTATAAAGCTCGGCCACTTTATGAATTTGTTCAGCACTTCCCAATAAATAACGGGTGTAATACCGCCCGGCTTCGCTTTTCTCTTTAACTCGCTCAATCTCAATATCTAAGGTTCTCTCAATTTCGTTCACCTCATTGCGGGCATTGAGAAAATGGCAATTGAAATAGGATTCCTTTTCGCTAATACCGATATGCGGATTAACAATTAAGGCTCTGGCCACGGTCATTAATCGGGTCATTGGATTACTCCTCGGTTGGCTTTTTGTTGCTCGATCCATTCGTTGACTTCGGCTAAATCCCAACGGATAAAGTTGCTGGTCAAGCGGATAGGCTGCGGAAATTGATTTGTTTTGACTAACTCATTGAGTTTAGTACGCCCAAAGGACAGCATTGTCATTAGCTCGGCAGTGCTGATCCATACTTGGTTTTTTTGGGGGAATTGTGGTTGTACATTCATTGAATAACCTCTCGTTCGTTTTGTTTCGTGGTGCTGCGTAAAGCTACGAGGGTTATTAAAGCATTAGGGATATATTCAGGTGTTATATGGGGGATACAAAAAAATATCCCGCTCATATAGGCGGGATATAGAATTATGGGTTGATATGAAGTTAGTTTTTCTTGCGATCAATAGGACAGGCAACAACCTCTATATATTCGGCGCGTGTTTTGCTGGTTATACCATAATAACGCATGATGTAATCTCTTATTTGAGCATTACTTTTCACATTCTCAGGATAGCTTGACCAGTATTTATTCCGCACTTCTATGGCAATCTTAAGCGGGTCATCATCTCGGTAAACGCCTAGTAGTTGAGGGATATTTTTATCATCAAGTGCGGTTTGTAATTGGGCTATTTCGGTTTCTTTTTCTAGAATGATTTGTTCTTGTTTTTTGATCTTGGCTTTTAGTTGGGTTATATCTTCGATTTGATCATAGGTTTTATCAATTACAGAAAAAAGCTCTAAAAATGAAATTAAATCTTTGTGTAAAATACAAAGATCATCTAAATATAGTTTTGTTCTGTTTTCTTCAACGGTTATTAAGCAATGAAAGCTATTTCCAATGAATGAAATGTCTGGAAACTCTTCAATAAATCCAATTTTAATTAATTCATCAATATTATATTGCTCGATGAACTGACTATGAATAGGCATATAACCACTAAAATAAATGTGTTTAAATTTATCCATTCCAGCACTACATAAAATAATTTCCTCAGCATTGGCTAGTTCTTCATAAATGTAATATTCAGCATTTAAATAAATGCCAAATTTAAAATAAATATTTTCAAAATATATTTCAATTGTTGAGAATTCCTCTCTTTTTAAAACCTTCGCTTTTGTTTCTGTTTTATCAAATTTAAAGAATAACCCCTCATTTCTAATAAATAATTTATTTTTCTTGTCTACTTCTTTTCTATTAATCTCTGTTATTTTACTGTGTGAACAATGTAAATGAATGGAAGACTTTAAAGCTCCACTCTGAATATATTCTAATATGTCTTTTTCTGAGATATTTATATTATAGTTGCCTGAGATATATTTTACAGTGTCACTAATCGAGTAGGACTTTTTAGGCAATACTTTAAGAGTGGTCATAACGCCCCTTTCGCATTTATCCTTAAGAGTGGAAACACGCCAACAAGATAAGGTGTCTTGCTTTCGGGGATCGGCCTAGGCGTGTTTGATACTTTGATTTTATACTGTTTATTTGTCGGTCTCAAGGCTGAATAACGCCCAAATAACAATCCGCACGTGAAACGTGCGGTTTTTCGGCTACCCTATAAGGGCCTAGTACTTCACATGCCCCTCAAGAGGCATGTGAAAAGACTGA
>NZ_FWWV01000059.1 GCF_900176075.1 Pasteurella testudinis DSM 23072 | reverse complement strand
AAACGTATAAAGGGGGCGGTTACAATGGCATACTGATGGAGGATGCGACGGATAACCAGCGCTTGGATTTGCAGGCGCAGAAGGATATGAATACCTATGTGCTGAATAATAAGCAGACCCAGGTTAATGGCCAGCATATTGAGTACATCGCAAAAAAACAGAATATCTCAATTCAAGGTAATCGTAAGAAACAGATTGCAAAAGATGAGTTATCGACGATTACATTGAATAATACCGTCAATATTTCAGGGAATAAGAAAACGGTTGTTAATAAACAATTATTAGTCAGTTCAAAAAATGGTGATATTTGCTTGAGCACAGGCGGATCGCGCATTACGATAACCAAAGCGGGCATTGTTGCGATAGAAGGAAGTGGTGAGGTTAAGTTAAACGGGCAGCAACTTTATTTAAATAGTAGTGAAGTCAGCAGTAAGCTTTTATCAATTGAACAATTAATGGCAGCAACATTAGCATTAGCCGGAGAAAATGGTAATTCATTCGAATCAAAAGCGGAAAAACTTGCCAAAGAATGGGAAACGCAATCTAACAAAATAGCCGAACTCCGTGCAAATGGGCAAAATGAGTTAGCAGATCAGCTGGATAGAGAAAGAAAAGCATTACAGATGGCAATCCTTTCTAAAGCGGCTTATCAGCCGATAGGTAGTGAACCCCCTGTGGGCTGGAAAGAAATAAGTCAACAACCAGAAGAACTTTCTAAATATAAATTATCCCTAAGTGACCTTCCTATAGATAAAGGGTTTCAGGCACGTTTTTTTGCACCTGATTCAGCAGTATTTGGTGAAAATTTTAAATCAACGATTGCATTTAGAGGCACAAGAAATTGGGAGGATTGGGAAAATAATATTCAGCAAGGTTTAGCGTTGGAATCAGACTACTATAGGCGTGTGGGGGATATTAGTAAAAAAATTCTCGAATCTGGATATGCTAATGATATGGAATTTACCGGTCATTCTCTAGGCGGCGGATTAGCCTCGGCAGCGGCAATGGCAACCGGCTCTAAAGCAACAATTTTTAATGCGCCAGGGGTGCGAGATATTACAGTAGAGCGTTATAACAGAATCATTGCTAATAATATCGAAGCATATAATATTAAACATGAACTATTAACAAGAATGCAAGTTATTGAAAAACCTGAACTTACTTGGGATTATATATCTAAAGTACCGTTAACTGCTCCTGATATCGCTATTGGTGTGCTACTACCTAATGCACGCTCTAGCACTAGCTATGAGTTGCCGGTTCAAACAGATGAACATTGGTTTCCTGGCGTAGATTCTTACGTTGATCATGGAATAGATAAAGTGATATCTGCATTAGAAAAACAGTTATTAGAAGGATTTAAATCAACTTTGTAGGGAGTCAAAGGAGAGATGTATTATGAAAATTATTTGGAATTTACTCTTAAGTTTATTATTGGGAGGATGTATGTTTACTGATAGTTATTCAGTTACTGATTTTTCAACAGAGCAGCAACCGTTGATCCGCGCTATTCAAAAAGGGGATCTAGAACAGGTCAAAAATTTGGCAGTAACAACGGATTTGAAGACATTAAGCAAGCGGGGATTACCGATTTTAACTGTAGCGATGTATGAAGCGCGTAACGATAGAAATAGTCATAAATCTACACCTCGCTTAGATATTATTACCGAGTTGATGAAAGCGGGTGTGCCGTTTGATCAACGAGGGGAGTTTTCGGATTCACCATTAAGTATAGCGCTTGCGCAAGAACATCCTGCTTTTTTAGAGGCAATGCTCAAAGGAGGATTGANTCCAAATTATATACAAGAGTATTCACCTATTATTTTTGACATATTAGGCAATTATCATTTGGAACATGTGAAAATTTTAGTTAAATATGGTGCTA
>NZ_FWWV01000063.1 GCF_900176075.1 Pasteurella testudinis DSM 23072 | reverse complement strand
GTGCTGGTGCTGGTGCTGGTGCTGGTGCTGGTGCTGGTGCTGGTGCTGGTGCTGGTGCTGGTGCTGGTGCTGGTGCTGGTGCTGGTGCTGGTGGTACAGATATTCCTAGCGGAGCTTTATTGGCTGGAGCAGAAGAATTTGGTACTAGAGGCGAAAAATTAGTCAAAACGACTTCGCCATTAAAATCAACGGGAAAAATAAAGTACTATGATAATGCTTGGAATGGAAATCAACATGTTAAAACGAAAAATGTTTTTAATAAAAATATAATGAAAGGAATAGCAACAAATGCTCCAGTGGTAGGAAATATATTGGATGCGAAAGAAGTATATGAGAGTTTTAAAAAAGATGGTCATAAAGTAGGAGAAAACACCACTAAAACGGCTATCGGTGTGGCAGGCAGTTCAGTGGGAGCCGCTGGTGGAGCATATTTTGGTGGATTAGCTGGTTCAGTAGTGCCTGGATTTGGAACGGTTATAGGAGGCGCTGCCGGTGCTATTTTAGGCTCTTTAGGAGGAGAAGCGATAACTGAATGGGGAATTGATGAATTGTATGATAAATAAAATTAAATGGTTTTGGAATTACATTTTTTATTTCACCTGGAAAACACATTGCACCTTGGGTTTTATTATATTAGAACGCCCTCTTAATTATATTGTTTTCTCAGTGTTAGAGATGATAATGCCATCTTTAAAGAATGATAGAGAGTTGCGCTATACAAGTAGAAGAATGGTTTTAGACGATATGGAAACTGGTATCAATATAAGAATAGTTTCTCGTTATTTTTTTTTAATAATAGCAATGGTTGTGGCTAGTTTTTTATCATATCTTGTTTTTTTTCTAGGATGGAGTATAGATGATTCATACTCTACTACTGTTTTGTTTACTGTTACAATTTTAATCACATTTTTTATACGAGTGTTTTTTATCGAATGGTATAGTTCTGGGTATCTAGCGTATTTCCAATATTTTGAAAGAAACTCAAATAAATATAAAGGTTGTTTTTTTATCTTGGTGTTTTATTTTTTTTGTTTTTTATTCTGCGCTATGACAATTAAAAAATTTTATTGAAATTATTTTTAGGAGAGTGGTATGAGTAAAGTTAAATTGTTACCTATAGGGACGATTGTCAAGGTAGGTGTTCAGGATGATCTGTTGATGATAACCTCTCGATATCCTCTTAGTGTAAAAGATGGGATTACAGGTTATTTTGATTATTCGGCTTGTTTATATCCAATAGGTATTATGCTGAATGAAAATCCGTTTTTATTTAATCATGATGATATAGTGGAAATAATATTTGAAGGATATTCAAATAAATTAGAGGAAAACCTTATTAAATATTATAATGAAAAATTAAAATCCTCTACTTATCCTAAGTTAAATATTAATAATTAAAAAATTAGAACATATAAGATTCTGAGTAAGCGAATTTATGGTGAAAAAATTTTCTTCGAAGCTCGGTGAGCTTACCTCCTCAGCGCAACAGCTTGGCAGTGTGGCAGAACTTGTCGGCGCAGATAAGGT
>NZ_FWWV01000060.1 GCF_900176075.1 Pasteurella testudinis DSM 23072 | reverse complement strand
TTCTGGCGATCCTCTAGAAAAATAGCATACATAAGGTAGGTAAACCCATCATTGTTTTCTGATAGCTGATCTACATTGATACCTTGCTTTAACAATGTGTCTACTTTTAGAATATCATTTTGATAAATCGCTTCCCCCATCTCTGCCCGCTCACCAAAAAAGAAATTTTTTGCCGGAAAGCGCGTATTCATAATTTCATTCGTAGACATAGTTACCTTCTCTCTCTCATCATTAACAGTCGGAATATGATTATATATAGCATATAAAAAATGAAAAAAATAATAGAGTAAAAATATAAAAATTATTAATAAGCTTAAGCTAATAATAGCTCTTAGGTATCTCACATTATTTTTCATAATACTCCTTAATTCCCTGTATAAACTCAGGCGTAATCGAATGCCCCGAGTTACTGTTTATTTTGACTTTTTTCCCGACTACCTCAGGTATATTGCCTTGTGTGAAAACGCCAAAAGCATCACGCTTGATATCTAGAGGAATATCATATTCATCTAATGCGTATTCCTCCAATAAGCGAATAGATGAAGGATTAAAGGAATAATCCGGATGGCTTGCCAACCCATCAATCATAAGTGCGGTTACCCCGACAGCTTTTCGATTATTCTGCCCCAAATTTAAAAGGTCGTTATTTGCATAAAAAGCTGTAATTTTATCAGTGGAGACCTGATCAATATTAAGCGCTTTTTGAATTTTAGGATGCAATCCCGCACTATTATAAGTATATGATGTGACCTCCGTTGACAATGCTCCGATACTGGCGAGTTCTCCTCCCAAGGAATGTCCAACAGTAATCATACGACTATTGTGCGGTAAATTTTCTTGTAAGTTGACAGCTAAATCTTGAGCAAAGACAAATTGCCGGTTTAATATGCCAACTCCCCCCTCATAATCCGCCTTAATATCTGCCTTGGAAGTCATTTCTGTTCCTCGATAGGCTAAGAAATAAGTCCCGTTTTTTTGATATACTGCAGCATAAAATCCACTGTTATCATTCCGCAATAATTTTATATCCACCCCTAATTCATTTAACTCATCATCCGACAATCTTTTAACCCCTTCGGGCAACTCACCAGCCTTATCATGATAGACATCTTGACTTAGCAGTGCTCCCAATAAAGCTTCGTCTTTTTCGCTGTCTGGTTGTGATGAAGCAACGCTATTACTTAATGCTATTGTCATCGCAAGCAAATCTCGCATTGGGGAAGGCGGCTCACTCACTTTTTGTTGGTTTAAATAAAGGGCATTTTGTCCATTGACCGTAATCTTACCGCTACCCTCTATCGCAACAATGCCTGCTTTGGTTAGCGTAATGCGCGAGCCGCCTGTGCTCAAGCAAATATCACCATTTTTTGAACTGACTAATAATTGTTTATTAACAACCGTTTTCTTATTCCCTGAAATATTCACAACATTATTCAACGCAACCCTAGAGAATTCATTTTTTGCAATCTCTTTCTTACGATGACCTTGAATGGAAATATTTTGTTTTTTGGCGACTTGTTCAATATGCTGGCCATTAACCTGGGTCTGCTTATTATTCAACACATAGGTATTCATATCCTTCTGTGCCCGTAGATCCAAGCGCTGATTATCCGTCGCATCCTCCATCAGTATGCCATTGTAACCGCCCCCTTTATACGTTTGCGAATCAAGGTGCATCTGGGTCTTGTTCGCCGGCAAAGCACCCGGCGGCATATTGGTCGCATGGTAGGTTCTGCCCGTTACGATCGGTTGGTCCGGATCGCCGTCCAGAAAATCCACCACCACTTCTTGCCCTACCCGCGGGATCGCCAACATCCCCCAGCCTTTGCCTGCCCACGGTTGTGTCACCCTAATCCA
>NZ_FWWV01000066.1 GCF_900176075.1 Pasteurella testudinis DSM 23072 | reverse complement strand
CCCCCTTGCCCGAACTTGAGAAATGAGTTCAAAGCCACATGACCGTACGTCGGAATCCCCAAGAACACGAAGCCCACACCGGCCAACCGAAGTTTAGCCTGGCCGAAAACCGCGGTGTGGCCGGCCGTCGCCAACCACAACGAGGTTAGGAGGGTACGGCTTGGAGCACCCGAAACAACCCGGAACACATGTCCGGACATTGTTTCCCAAGTACCCGTTCACCGCATCGGCTCCCCCCTACTATACCCGGGGGGCATTCTCCGACCCCAGAAGTTCTGGGAATTTTTCAGCCTTCCGGGTGTACAGTTTTGGGGGGTTGCCTGAAATGCCTGTGATAGGGCGAGATAACATGTCTGGGCTCAAAAACTGGCCAGTTTTTGAGTCTGGTCACGTGAGGTATCGGAAACCCAGCCCTCCCATCACCTCCGGAGGCCGAATTCGCCCGTTCTTGACTCGTTTTCTCCGCAATGAGCCTGATTTCATGTTTTTGGGCCGTTTTGGGACGTTTCCACTTCTTTGCCATGTTGACATGCCGAATGGCCGTTTGGCCTATGTTTTGCCTCCCGTGACCTATAACACACGTTTCTCAACTATTTTCATCCTACCATGGTTCGTTTGCACCCGAATGGACATAGTTCCATGTGCGGGTGCCATGGACAACATTTCCGACCGAAATGAACCGTTTCCATTCCATTGTGGGCTGTTTCCATTTTTTGTCCAGGGTTACATACCGAATGGTCGTTCGGCCTATGTTTTCGCCTCCCATGACCTATAGCCCATGTTTTTCGTCTATTTTCACCCTAGCATGGTTCGTTTCCACCCGGATGGACATAGCTCCATGTGCGGGTGCCATGTACAACATTTCGGACCGAAATGAACCGTTTCCATCCCGTTGTGGGTCATTTCCATTTTTTGGCTAGGGTTACATACCGAATGGTCGTTCGGCCTAGGTTTTCGCCTCCCATGACCTATAGCACACGTTTTTCGTTGGTTTTGACCGCAACAT
>NZ_FWWV01000067.1:21461-101063 GCF_900176075.1 Pasteurella testudinis DSM 23072 | reverse complement strand
ATCGACCGGGATGCCGCGCTCAAAAGGTAAATATTGACGCAACCACGCCAAATGATATTCCCCGAACCGTTTAATGTCCGTCCAACCTTCCGCACCGGAAATGACGGCGCTCATGGTCAGAAAAATGATTTCAAGAAAAGGATATTTTTGGTTGATATCTTTACGCGGGTCTTCCAATTGACCGAAAAAGCGGAATAAGTCCATGACGTTACCTTGTATTTTAACGTATTAAAGGCTTATTAGATCATATTTTGAGGAAAAGTGCGATCTTGCCCTGTGATGATAATAGGCTTTAAGAATAAAAAATAATGATAAAAATCAAAGAATGAAAATATGTGATATTGATTGATAAGCATATATAGAAGTACTACTATATGAAAGAGAATTGTGCCATCATATGAAACATTTTAAGAGAGTGAAGTAAAAATGCGCGAAAAACTAATCATTATCGGAGCAGGTGGCTTTGCCAAATCTGTCTTGGATTCTTTAGATTTGAATAGATATGACGTTGTAGGATTTGTTGATTCTTTTAAGGATATTGGCACATCCTATTTGGGATACTGTGTTTTAGCAAATGATATTAAATCTCTTAAGGATAAAGAAAATTATAAGTATTTCATTGCGATAGGTAATAATCGTTATCGTTACGAAAAATATCAGATACTTAAAGAGTATGGGCTAGAAACAATTACTGTTGTCGATAGCACAGCATTTGTATCGCATATGGCGAAAATAGGTGTTGGTGTTTATATAGGCAAGTTAGTGATTGTAAATAGTTGTTCGGTAATTGGTGATAATACTATTGTGAATACCAAAGCATTGGTTGAGCATGGTAACAGAATAGGAAATCATTGCAATATTTCAACAAATGTGACACTAAATGGAGATGTGAGTGTCGGTGATTTTAGCTTCATTGGGAGTAGTTGCGTAACAAATGGACAAATTACTATTGGTACCAATGCACTAATTGGTTCGGGATCTGTTATAATCAGAAACGTTCCCGATAATGTTGTCGTCGCAGGTGTTCCTGCAAAATATTTGAGAGATAATCATGAGTAAAGTATATATAGTAGCTGAGATTGGATGCAATCATAATGGAGATACACAACGCGCAAAATTGATGGTTGATAAAGCTAAAGAATGCGGAGTTGATGCGGTTAAATTTCAGACATTCAAAGCTGATCGCTTAATATCAAAGTTTGCGCCAAAGGCGGAGTATCAGAAAAAAGTTACAGATGCTGATGAAAGCCAGCTTGATATGACTAAAAAATTAGAATTGAGTTACGAAGATTATGCTTCATTAGAGCAATATGCTATATCGTTGGGATTAGATGTATTTTCGACTGCATTTGATATGGAGTCGGTAGATTTTTTGGCCTCTCGACAACAGAAAATTTGGAAAATTCCTTCGGGCGAATTGACGAATCTTCCGTATCTAGAAAAAATTGCAAAGTTACCTATATCAGACAAAAAAATTATCATATCAACAGGTATGGCAAGTGTTGAAGAAATCCAAATTGCATTAGACATTCTTGTTAAAAATGGAATGAAATCGAAAGATATCACTGTATTGCATTGTAATACCGAATATCCAACGCCATTGAAAGATGTTAACCTAAAATCTATTATTGGGTTACAAAAACAGTTTCCTGAATTTCAAATTGGCTTTTCAGATCATTCGGAAGGTTATTTTGCTGGTGTTGCAGCCGTTGCATATGGCATAAACTTTATCGAAAAACATTTTACGTTAGACAAAAATCTACCTGGCCCTGATCATAAAGCTTCGGTAACTCCTGAAGAGCTGGCTCAATTGTGTAAAGGTATTAGGATTGTTGAGCAAGCATTAGGCAGTGAGGAGAAACTGGTTACCGATTCTGAGAGAAAAAATAAAATCGTTGCCAGGAAATCCATTGTTGCAGATAAGAGTATTAAAAAAGGTGAAATTTTTACCGAGCAAAACTTAACAACAAAAAGACCAGGGAACGGCATTAGTCCTTTACATTGGTATTCTTTGTTGGGGAAAGAAGCACAGAAAGATTTCCAAGAAGATGAACTCATTGTTGATACACGGTTTTGCAATCAAGAAAGTGACTGAGTATGAAACGAATTGCTATTATTCCGGCTCGTTCCGGTTCTAAGGGACTACCCAATAAAAATGTATTGTTATTAGAAGGCAAACCTTTAATGGCATATACGATAGAAGCCGCAATTAAATCAAAAGTTTTTGATAAAATTGTGGTTTCGACTGATTCAGAAGAATATCGAGATTTAATTTCAAATTATCCAATTGATATCGTCATTCGTGATAAATCAATTTCGGGAGACTCATCTAGTTCCTTTGTTGTAATAAAAGATGTTTTAGAGAGATATTCGGCAGAGGAATTCGCTTGTTTCATGTTATTGCAACCGACTTCTCCTTTGCGCAACTCTACACATATCAACCAAGCAATAAAATTATTTGAAGATAAAATCGATGATTTTGATTTTCTTGTTTCTGTTGTTGAATCGGATAAGTCTTCAATATTAATAAGACCTATAGCTGATGATGGCAGCTTATTACATTTTGATACCGATTTTGCTAATTATACTAGGCAACAATATAGTGAATATTCGCCTAATGGAGCAATTTTTATAGCAAAACCTGATTCCTACCTAACTAAAAAACATTTTTTTGGTGATAAGTCCTTAGCTTATGTTATGGATAAAAAAAGCTCATTAGATATTGATAATAGAGATGATTTTGAGTATTTATATTTTCTTTTAACATTAAAAAATAAAAGAAAAAACCTTGATCTTGCTATTCAGAAAAGAATAACTGAAAAAAAATCCAGTTTTAATTATTTTAAAGATATTACATTGATTGGACATTCAATGTTTGATCAATGGGATATAGAAAAATTGGGCAAAAATAGTGTTAATAATTTAGGTATTTCAGGGATAAACTCGCAAGAATACTTGGATCTTATTATTAATAAAAATATTTTAAAAGTATTAGGTGATAAAGTATTAATATTCTTAGGAACAAATGATATTGTTCTAGAAAACTGGAAAATAGAGGATAGCATTAAATGGATTGATGAAATTATTTCAAAATTAATTCAAATTAATCCTAATGTTAAAATTTATTTACTTGAAACATTGTACACAACATTTCGAGCAGATAGAGAAAATCAAGTTATTAAGAAATTGAACGATAGTTTGCGTAATGTATTTTCAAACAAAGTTAACTTTGTTGAACTCAATCATATTATGTCCGACAAATATGGAAAGTTGAATTTTGACTACACCAATGATGGATTGCATTTGAACTCATACGGATATCAAGTGTTAGAAAAAATCATCATAGAGGCAATAAAATGAAAAAATCAATAGCTTATATAACAGGATCTAGAGCCGAATATGGTATTGTCAAACGCTTACTGCGTTCATTAGATAATGATGATAGCTTGGAATTACAGATCGTAGTTACAGCTATGCATCTAGACCCGAAATATGGAAATACCTATCGGCAAATTGAGAAAGATGGATTTAAAATTCATAAATCTATTCCTATCAATATGAATAACTCGAATAATGCGGAGGTTACAGCTTCTATGGCTGACTGCTTGCAACAGTTCGGTGAGTATTTTTATAAAGAGAAGTTTGATGCAGTTATTATATTAGGTGATCGTTATGAAATGATGTCAGTTGCTATTGCCGCAGCAATGCATAATATTCCGATAATCCATTTACATGGCGGTGAAAAAACATTGGGCAATTATGACGAATTTATTCGCCATAGCATCACTAAAATGTCGCGCTTGCATCTCGTTGCAACCGAAGAGTATCGAAATCGGGTTATTCAGTTAGGTGAGCACCCGAACACAGTGTTCAATGTTGGGGCTTTAGGGGCTGAAAATGTCACAAAACTTCAATTACTTTCTAAAGATGAATTAGTTAAAAATAATTTAATAGATTCTTCAGATAAGCCATATTTTGTTGTTGTTTTTCATCCTGAAACTATTACAGGAAAAGATATTACAGAACAAGTGAAGGAGTTATTATCTGCTTTGGATCATTTTAAACAATTTAACTTTGTTTTTATTGGTTCAAATTCAGATACCGGTTCAGATAAAATTTATCAGATGATCACAACATTTACGAAGGAAAGAAACTATAAATTCTTTACTTCGGTTTCAACTGAAGAATATCTGTCTCTTATTAAAAATTCATGTGGTTTAATCGGTAATTCTTCGTCAGGGTTGATTGAGGCACCAACACTAAAAGTAGGAACGGTGAATATTGGTGAACGACAAAAAGGACGAGTTCGTGGTGAAACCGTTGTAGATGTTATTACGGAGTGTCATTCTATTATCGAGGGTATTAATAAAATTATTTCGGCTCAATTTATTAGCGAATTACCTAACATGAAAAATCCATATTTTCAAAGTAAAGTATCTGAGAATTGTCATCAGTATATAAAATCTTTTTTATTATCAATTCGAGAATTAGCCGTTAAAGATTTTTTTGATATTAAGTAATGGACGTATTATGAGCAAATTTACTAAGTTTATATTTAACCCCAAAAAGTTTATAAAAGAATCTTGGCTATTCAGGTATGGCTTTCCACATACATTTAAATCTATTGATAATTTGTTTGTAATATCCCATTTAGGTCAATTAGGGCAGGTTGAGGCTTTAATAAATAAAGAAAGATTTGTTAGAAGTTATTTGTTAATACTCTATACTAAGAAAAATTTAAAAGTTCCAAAAGCTATCTTAAATAAAGTAAATAAATCATTATTTACACGAGTAAATCTATTAGAACTACCAGTAAAACCTAATGAAATTAACATTAAAAAATTAACATATTTAGATAATAGTTATGAAAAACTTATTAGAGAAATAAAACCAAAGAATCTATTTGTATTAAGTTTTGAAAAGCACTATTGTCTTTTAATTTCTCGATGTATTGAACGAAAAGTTAAGATTAACCTAATTGAAGAGGGAACAGCGACTTATAAATATAGCTCATCACGAGAAGCTATTGATACCTTAAAAAATAATTTGACCCCAAAAGAAAAAAAAGTAGCATTATTAATTAATATATTACCATTCTTTAAGAAATTAAGGCCTGCGCTGACTATTCCGAAAGAATTGGATAATACTTATTCATGTTTTCCAAAACGATTAGAAAATATTTTTTCCATAAAAAAATCAAAATACTTTTTCATTCATGAGGGCGGTGGTATTATTAATGAAAAAATAATTAATTTAAATAATAAGTATAATATCACAGAAAATGATATGGTTTTCTTGAACCAAAGATATCCAATTCCTGTTGCTATTTATGCGAATAAATTATTGTTTATTCTCAGTCTTTTTGCTGAAAAGTTACAAGGTAGAGTTTTTATTAAACTACATCCGAAAGATACAATAGAATTAAAAGAAGCTTTAAGAGAAAGCATTCATAATATGGGGTATGCAGAATCAGTTTTTTTGATTGATGAGAGCGAATTTCTAGTAGAGCCATTAATATATTTAGCTAGGCCAAAATTAGTCCTTGCATTAACTTCTACAACCTTAGTGTATACGAAGTTATTATCTGAATATTCTAATCCTATATCAATTTATCCTATATTAAAAGGTAAGTTACTTGAAGATATGAGTTATTCTGATAAGTACTTTGCTGAAGTTGAAAATCACTTTTCTATTTTAAAGAAATTTGATATAGCATTAATTAATGAAGATATGGATATTGCTGAAGCTTAAATCTTCATACTGTAATGGTGGCTTATATGTATAATATTCTAGTTATTGCAACATATGACTCTTTTTTACGTTCTGCACTAATATTGTCGAAGCGTATTAATGCATCGAAAATTACAGTTTCTATTAACTATACTCAAAAGAATCAATTGTCAGTTAAACAATTAAATGATATTGGGCTAACCGGAGAATATAAAGTCTTAGAACTATATAAGCTCTCAAAGAAAGATTATGCACAGTATGATATTATTATACTCTCAATCGGAAATAACTTATCTAGACAATTTCTAACTAATTTTCATCGAGATTTTCTTAGTGAAACAGATAGACCGCTCTTGATTTCAATTTTTGCAGGTGTTATTTTTGGACAGACTGATACTATATTATGTAAAATTGATACGGATATATTGCTAGCAAACTGTAAACAGGACACAGAAATAGCAAAAAGACTATCAGAATTATATAATGGTAATATTGAGATTATTAATTATGGTCTTATAAATATTGATAATCGGCGATTCTCTTCAAATAAAAAGGAAGAAAAAAATATTTTTTTTATTGATCAAGTAAAAATACCTTATTCGAGACAAGAGAGAACCTATGTCCTTTCTAAGTTAATCGACTTTGCGCGTTCCTATCCAGATAAAAATGTTTTTATCAAATCAAGAGTGTTGCCTGGAGAAGTTACCGTACATAAAGATAAATACTCTTATATAAATTTAATTAAGAATTTTAATGATGTTCCGAAAAATTTATCTTTTAGATCGGAAAATATCAATGATTTATATAATGAAATGGATCTATGCATCTCTTTTTCTTCAACTGTAATTCTTGAAGCGCTTTACTACAAAATCCCTGTAGCAGTAATCAGTGATTTGGGAATTTTAGAGCGTTATGCTTCAAATTTTTTTCTTGATAGTGGATTGCTTATTTCTTTTGATAAATTAATATCTGGAAATAGAGTGTCTGTAAAGCATGAATGGTTTGATAAATATATTGATTTCATAGACCATAGAGATGCTGTTTTATCAAGAACAATAAAGGAAAAATTAATTTCAAAAAAAATATATACCAAAGATGATGTGTTATTTGGCGGTGCATATGCTTTCAAGCGTGAGGGCGATATAAAGCAAAAAGCAAAAAAATTAATCAAACACCCAATATTGTTTTTTAGAGATTCAAAGTATCTAAAAGCAATAAAGCAAGCTTTTAAATTTACCTAAAAATGGTTTAGTTATGAAAAAAATATCTCCTATTTTAATGGGTTGTTTATTAACAGCCTGTAATATCATGCCAACTTCTGGGCCGAGTCAAAGTCGAGTCATGGATTTACATAATCAAGGTCATGAAAATATTCCGACCGTTGAAGTGGTTGAAGTTGAAGACATGGTAGCTACCGCACTTTTTAACCAACAACAGGCACAATCATTTAGCCATTTTGCTAATGCAAATAGCTATAATGGTGCGGTGAATGTGGGTGATACACTGGATGTGATGATTTGGGAAGCGCCGCCAGCCGTATTATTCGGCAGCGTACTCAATCAAAATGGTACCGGCGGTGCGCAACTGACGAGTTTACCTGAGCAAATGGTGAGTGAAAGCGGAAAAATTACGATTCCGTTTTTAGGTGCAATTGCAGTACGGGGTAAAACACCGGAGCAGATCCAAAAAGAGATTGTGCGGCGTTTGTCACCGATGGCTAATCAGCCGCAAGCGATGGTGCGTTTGGTGAAAAATAATTCTGCCAATGTAACGGTTTTACGACAAGGTAATAGTATCCGTATGCCGCTGACTGCTCATGGTGAACGGGTGTTGGATGCGGTAGCTGCTGTTGGTGGGGCAACAGAAAATGCTTATGACATATCGGTCCAGTTGACAAGGGGGCATGAAGTTAAGACGATCTCGTTGGAAAAATTAGCATCTAATCCAAACGAAAATATTAAATTGCGTTCTGGTGATGTGATTTCATTACTGAATAATCCACTGAGCTTTACCGCACTTGGGGCGGTGGGCAGTAATCGCGAAGTGCGGTTCTCGGCTAAAGGCTTGACATTGGCTGAAGCCATCGGACGCATGGGCGGCTTGATTGATACCCGCTCTGATCCGCGTGGTGTCTTTGTGTTTCGCTATCTGCCGTTTGAAAAACTCAGCGCGCAAGATAAAGCCACTTGGCAAGGGCGTGGTTACGGCGTGGGAATGGAGGTGCCGACGGTGTACCGGATTAATTTATTAGAACCTAAGTCATTATTCTGGCTGCAACGTTTCCCGATTCAAAATAAAGATATCGTTTATGTGTCTAATGCACCATTGGCGGAATTCCAAAAATTCTTGAGAATAATTTTCTCAATTACTTCGCCGGTAACAAGTACCGCAAATAGCGTAAATAATTTATCGGATTAATGGAGAAATAAGAAATGACAGAAGCAACATTAATCGCAGAAAAGAAAACATCAATGCCTAAGACAAAAAAAAATGTGAAAAAAGTATGGAAAAGATTTAATCCGTTATTTTGGATTACCGTGCTTATCCCAACGTTTTGTTCAATTTTTTATTTTACATTTTGGGCATCGGATGTCTATATTTCTGAATCCAGTTTTGTAGTTCGTTCTTCGCGTAATCAAGCTTCCCTAAGCGGTGTGGGAGCGTTATTACAAAGTATCGGATTTGCTCGATCGCAAGATGATACTTATACCGTTCAAGAATTTATGCGATCTCGTAATGTACTGGAACAATTAGAAACCATATTACCTATGCGTAAATATTATGAAGATAATGGAGATTTTTTCAGCCGTTTTAATGCCCTAGGGTTAAACGGAGAAAAAGAAGCTTTTTACCACTATTTTCAAAAGCAAGAAGTCATTAATTTAGATTCTGTGTCTGGTATTGCCACGTTAAATATTCGAGCTTTTAATCCGGAAGATGCGCAGAAAATAAATATTGAATTATTACGCTTAGGTGAAACATTAATTAACCGCTTAAATGAGCGAGCAAGAAAAGATACGATTATTTTTGCAGAACAAGCGGTTAAAGATGCTGAGGTTAGAGTGACTGACTCGGCTACTGCATTGAGTGAATATCGAGTTAAATATGGAATTTTTGATTTGCAAGCTCAGTCTGACGTTCAATTAACACTCATTTCAAAATTACAGAGTGAATTAATTAATATTCGGACTCAGCTAGATCAGGTGCGTGCAATTTCACCACAAAACCCACAAGTGAAAACTTTGCAGGCAAGAGAAAAAAGTATCCGCGCTGAAATTCAACAACAAATTCAAACTATTTTTGGTGGAAATGATTCAATTGCCAATCAAACCGCAGAATATCAACGCTTGGTTTTAGATAATACATTAGCTCAACAGCAATTAACAACGGCAATAACCTCTCTACAAAATGCGAAAGGGGAAGCTGATCGTCAGCAACTTTATTTGGAAGTCATTAATCAGCCAAGCAAACCGGATCTAGCATTAGAACCGTTTAGAATCTATAATATTTTTGCGACTTTTATTATTGGATTAATCCTCTATGGGATTTTAAGTTTACTTCTAGCCAGTGTGAGAGAGCATAAGAACTGATGCAATATGGTGACCAAACAACTTTAAAACAATCCTTTGCGATTCAACGTCGAGTGATTGGCGCATTATTAATGCGAGAGATTATTACGCGTTATGGCCGTAAAAATATAGGTTTTCTATGGTTATTAGTAGAACCATTACTATTTACTTTATTAATTGTTCTTATTTGGAAATTTATTAGAGCAGATCGTCATTCTACATTAAATATGGTTGCCTTTATCATTAGTGGCTATCCGATCGCGATGATGTGGCGTAATGCCTCAAGAAAAGTAATTGGTGCAATCTCGGCTAATATCAGTTTATTATATCACCGCAATGTTCGAGTATTGGATACCTTATTAGCAAGGGTTATCTTGGAAGTGGCCGGAGCAACTTTAGCCCAAATTACCATAATGTTTTCTCTAATTATGTTAAATTGGATTGAGCCGCCAAAAGATATTTTTTATATGTTATTGGCGTGGTTATTAATGGCAATGTTTGCATTTGGATTGGGGTTAATTATCTCCGCCATTGCATTTTATTTTGAAGTATTTGGTAAAATTTGGGGAACCTTGAGTTTTGTAATGTTACCGCTCTCGGGGGCATTTTTCTTTGTGCACTCACTACCGACACGAGCACATGAATATGTGTTGTGGCTGCCGATGGTACACGGCACAGAAATGTTTCGGCATGGATATTTTGGTTCCAGTGTTGTTACTTATGAAAATCCTTGGTATTTGCTAACCTGTAATTTAGTGATGCTGTTAGTTGGATTGCTTATGGTTAAAAACTTTAGTAAAGGAATAGAACCATCATGATTCAAGTAAAAGATGTGAGCAAACGTTACCTCACTCGCAACGGGTGGCGGACGGTTCTACATGATGTTAATTTTGACTTACAAAAAGGTGAAAAGATCGGTATCTTAGGGCGAAACGGCGCAGGCAAATCCACATTAATTCGTTTAATCAGCGGAGTTGAACCACCAACAACCGGAACTATTGAGCGCAATATGAGTATTTCTTGGCCTTTAGCATTCAGTGGTGCGTTTCAAGGCAGTTTGACAGGAATGGATAATTTGCGCTTTATCTGTCGGATTTATGATGTTGATGTTGATTATGTCAAGCGTTTTACAGAAGAGTTTTCCGAGCTGGGTGACTATCTATACGAACCGGTAAAAAAATATTCATCGGGAATGAAAGCGCGCTTAGCCTTTGCTTTGTCACTCTCGGTGGAATTTGATTGCTATTTGATTGATGAAGTAATCGCCGTGGGGGATTCGCGCTTTGCTGCCAAATGTAAATATGAATTGTTTGAAAAGCGAAAGGATCGCTCTATTATTTTAGTTTCGCACAGTCCATCTGCAGTCAAACAATACTGTGATAATGCCATGGTATTAGATAGCGGTATGATGAAACAATTTGATAGTATTGACGAAGCATATAAATATTATAATCAGTAAGTAATAAGTTAGTGGAGATTTTTTGATGAATGAATTGATAAAAGTTATAGATAAAGGTTTAGGTAATGATATTAAAATCAATAAACTAAACCATAAATCAATAAATTCTAGTATCCATATATCTGGCAATAATAATGTTGTTTATATTGAATCTAGGGTGAATGTGAAAGATTTGAAGATTCTGATAAAAGGTGATAATAATACTATTTTGATAAAACGAGGCTCTATTTTTAAAGGTGGGAATATATCTATTGGTAATAACGCTAAGTTAGAAATTGGAGAGAGAGCAAACGTTGGAAGTGGAGCTGTGTTTTTTATTGACAGGGCGAGCGCCATTTGGGGGAATGATATAGTAGCAGCTGAAGGCTTAATAATGAAGACGACTGAGTCTTACGGTATCTATGATATTTCTACTGAAACATTACTAAAATCTCAAGATATTATAGTTGGTGATTATGTCTGTTTAGAACAAAATGTGACCTTAAAAAAAGGCTGTGTAGTTTCTGCCGGAACTATGATTACAGAAAGATCTGTATTGCTAGATAGGACTAAACATTTTGAACTCTGGAGTGGTGTTCCGGCAAAGAAAACACAGGAAAATATTATTTGGTCTAAATCATTGAATTTAAAATCAATCAATGATGATAAAACTGCTAAATTTTATTTAGATAAGTATAGTGATTATATTATAAAAAAATAATATTTTTTAATTTTAACTTCTATTGGTGGAGTCTTATGAAATATCAAATTGAGCATCTTAAAAGATATATTGATATTAAAGATTATTCTAAAAATTATGTTATTAATTCTGCAAGAATCAATAACGACTATGATCTCTATTTTTTATTAAACTATATTAATCAAAAAAGTAAATTTCCTATTTATCCTGAATTTTCTTTTAATAAGTCGATTAAGGCAATTATTAATGATCCAGATGCCCCTTTACTTATTATTTTTCAAGGTTTCTATGAACAGTATATCTCACCATATTATGAAAGTGATCCTGAATTACTAAATATCAATAGGTTAAATAATACAGGACTGGATTTTTCTTTTGGCGGATATATTAAAATGAATCGTAATTTTAATTATATTTGTGTTAAAGATAACTATCAGTCTTGGTATACTATCAACTTTGATCTTTATTTATCGCATATTGCAAAAATTATACTTTCCATCAATCCAAGTAGCATTTTCACTTTGGGAGCATCTGCTGGTGGTTTTGCGTCTATATTATTTGGACATTATTTAAAAGCAAATAAAGCAATAGCATATTCTCCTCAAACAGTAGGGTTTTATCATTTTATGTCTAAATATAGACAGATGTTAAATCTTAAATATGGATTATCTCAAATTCCATTTACGGACTTAAAATTCTTACAATTATATAATAAAGGATTCAATTGTAAGGTTGATATTTCATTGTGTGATTATAATAAAGTAGATAAAGAAAATTTATATCGATTAGATACATCATCTGGATTTAGCATTAATAAGCATGCCGGAAAAGAGCATAATATATTTGCAGTTGTAGATAAAATACAAGAGTTTGAGCGAATTACTACGCTTATTCTTAGTAAAAATATAAAATAAAAAAACTAAGTATTTTAGAAGGATATTCTAAAAGATAACTACTATTATATTGAAATTTATACCCAATAGATTATATTTGAGATAGTAGATAAAATAGTTGGTAAAGAGCGGGTTAAAACCATAGTATGTATTCGTTTTAACCTGCTTTTTGAAACATAAATAAAAAACAGTATTTTTGCGTAAATCCGAATATCTATAAATCTGGAACTCAATCATATTCAACGCTATAAATATTTTGTCTGTCATAAAACTCAGCTACGCTTAAGTTTTTTACAAATTTAGTTTGGTTATATAACCTTTTTATCTACTATGCCTTTCTTTCTTATATCAAAGAAATTTATCCATATAGGACGCATAATATTTTATTATATACAGTACTGTAATAATAAAATATTACTATCCTATCAGCATTTATCAAACTAACTCACCATATTCCCAATCAAACTCCGTGTCACCACATTCACTTCACTCAATTTCACCTGCACCTGATCGCCGATTTGGTAGGCTTTTTGATCTTGGATATATAGTGCCAGTTCGTCGCTGTTGACGTTGATTTCGTCTTTTTTATCATGCAATGTTGAAATCGGTACAAACAGGCTGGCGCCGTTTTCCAGTAATTGAACACGCAAGCCGCCGCGGCTGACATCTTGAATCTCGCCGCTGAAAATCGGATTTTGTTCGACCATCGGCGCAAAGTAGAGTGCATATAGCCAATCGGCAATGTCCCGTTCCACCAGGCGGTTTTGGCGGCGGGCTTCTTGCAGGCGCGCTAAAATCTCATCGGCAGGCTTGACCGCACTTTCGTGCAGCAGACACTGTTTGATAATGCGGTGATTGACCATATCCGAATATTTGCGGATCGGAGAGGTCCAAGTGGCGTAAGCAGGCAAGCCTAAGCCAAAGTGCGGTGCGGCTTCGGCCTTGAATTCGGCGAAAGTCAGGAAACGGCGCAGGCGCATTTCCAAAAAGCTGAAATCATATTGTTCAATGTCGTGGCGCATTTGGCAGTAGCCGTCTAAGGTGCGCAGCTGTTCGACGGCGTAGCGGCTTTCCAGTTCGCTGCGGTTGTCGTCGTTGGCGAGGGTAGCGAGCAGGAAATCGTGTGCCGCCGGCAGGAATTTGCTGTCGAAACCGCTGTGGGTGTTGAAAATACCGCACTTGGCGTGTTGATCCAAATAACGGGCGGCGCTGGTGTTGGCGATAATCATCGCTTCTTCGACGATCTGATTGGCAATGCGGCGGTGTTTGGCGTGAATGGCTTGCACTTTGCCGTCTTGCGCCAGTTCAAAACTGTAATCCGGGCGCTCTTTAAACAGTAGGGCGTGGGTTTTGCGCCACGCAATGCGCGCAAGGGCAAATTGGTGTAATAAGGCAATTTGTTGCGCGATTTTCTCGTCGCTTGGCTGCCAATGATTTTCCACCTGCTCCAACAGATCGGAGACTTCATCGTAATCCAATTTGGCTTTCGATTCGATCCACGCCGCAACAAAGTGCGGTTCGGCGGTGATTTCGCCGTTGCGATCGGTTTCAATCGTGCACACCAACGCCGGACGCTTTTGCTGCGGCATTAACGAACAGAGTTCGTCGGACAGTTCGCGCGGCAACATCGGAATGTTGAAACCGGGCAGATAGTTGGTGAAACAGCGCTGTCTGGCATCCAGCTCGATTTGCGAATCCAACGGAATATAAGCGGTCGGATCGGCAATCGCCACCCACAGTTTCCAACCGTTATCGCTGGTTTCGATATATAGCGCATCGTCCATATCTTGGGTTGAGGCGGCGTCAATGGTCACGAAATCCAAATCGGTCAGATCGTGACGTGACAGGGTTTGCTCCAGTGTATAAGAATCCAGTCCGGCAACCGGTGTGCGTGGTTGTTGGTGACGGGCCAATGTGACCCACCATGGCGCAAAATTGTCGTCTGCACGGCAGATAAACTGGGTGACTTGGGCAAAAAAAGTGCGGTCGTCACGCAACGGATGTTTTTGCAATTCTGCGACTACCCAATCGCCCTCTTGCAGCGCTTCATCGATAGTGTTGGCTTTGTTGGCAAGAATCAGGTTTTTGATATTCGGGTGATCAACTGCCAATTGCAATTTTTTATCCTTGTTAAACCGCACTTTGGCAATAAAACGGCTCAACATCGGTTCGACTAAGGCCTCTGGTTCGGCATTTTCTTTGTCGCCGTTAGTTTCGATCACCGCTTTGATTTTATCGCCGTGCATCACTTTTTTCATCGCCGGTGGGGCAATGAAATAGCTTTTTTTATCGCATTCTAAAAAACCGAAGCCTTTTTCATTGGCTTTAACCGTGCCCTCGACACGCGGTTTGTTTTCACGGATCTGTTGTTTGAGCTGGCTTAACAAAGGATTGTTTTGAAACATCTTTTTTCCTGTCTGACATTCATAAAAAAGGGGCGGATATTGTATCCGCCCGACTGATTTTGCTTAATACCGGTGTTTATTCCGCGTCTAATTCGTTCATCGCCGCGATATTGAAACCGCCGTCAACGTGCAGCACTTCGCCGGTAACGCCGGAAGCCAAATCGGAACACAGGAACGCAGCGCTTTTACCCACATCTTCAATGGTCACGGTGCGGCGTAACGGAGTGACGGCTTCGCAGTGGGAAAGCATTTTTTTGAAGTTTTTGATACCGGAAGCCGCCAACGTGCGGATCGGGCCGGCGGAAATGGCGTTGACACGAATGCCTTCTTTGCCCATTGCATTCGCCATAAAGCGTACATTGGCTTCCAAAGAGGCTTTCGCCAAGCCCATCACGTTGTAGTTAGGAATCGCACGTTCCGCGCCCAAGTAGGACAGCGTGACCAAACCGGCACCGGCGTTCAGCATCGGACGAGCCGCTTTTGCCATTGCCACAAAGCTGTAAGAGCTGATGTCGTGTGCGATTTGGAAGCCTTCGCGGGTGACGGCGTTAACATAGTCGCCGTCCAATTGGTCGCCCGGCGCAAATGCGATGGCATGCACGAATCCGTCGAATTTATCCCAATGTTTGGCTAATTCTTGGAAGCAGTTTTCAATGTCGCCATCGCTGGCGACATCGCACGGGATAACGATAGAGGAGTTGAAGTCTTTGGCAAACTCTTCGACACGCGGTTTTAATTTTTCGTTTTGATAGGTGAACGCCAGTTCCGCACCGGCTGCAAACATCGCTTGCGCGATGCCGTAGGCGATAGAACGATTGCTGGCGACACCGGCGATTAAAATACGTTTATTTGTTAAAAAACCCATAAAACTGTTTCCTGTTATGAATGAAAAGATGGTGACGTAAAGACCCTGCAGGTCAAATTTAAGTGGCGTGATTATACGCTAATTTGTCGATTGATTCCATGATTATCAAGAATCGTCGCGCTTGTTTTGCTGATTTTTCAAGAGCAGAAATGAGGCGACGCCGATCGCCGGTAAAAGTAACCACTTTCTGCCCAGCAGTAAACGGGTCGAAAGTGAAATCAGCGATGAACGGATAATCGGGTTGGATACGGCTTGCAGATAGCGGAACGGTTGGCGGATATCCTGCTGCGTTTTTTGTGTCTGTAAGCGAAATTTGTTACGCAACACTTCGCCTTTCAGCAACAATAATTCTTTCTCTAATTCGCTATTGCTTGGCATAAGTTTATCTCCTGCGTGCACTATTTCGGGGGATTGAGGCTTTGTTTTATCGCCGCCAGATCCCGTTTGACTTCTCTTAGCGTATCGTTAAGAAAACCGCGCTGTTGACGAATTGCGCGAATGATGAGAACGGTAAGAATCAAGACGATAGCCAGACAACCTGCGGCGATGAACATAAAAACGCGAAACTTGTCTTCTTCGGGCAACCAGGCATTGAGGGCGAAAATCAGGCTGAGACCGGCAAGCAGCAACAGCAAAAAGCCGAACAGGGCAAACGCAATCACCAGCAGCGCGCGTTCTTTTTGTTGGTTAAATTCCAGTTTAGCCATTTCCAATCGGACGTGGGCAAGCTCAAGGGCTGTGACAAAACTGCTTTTAATACCAGATTTAATTTTGTTTATCGCTTGCATTGATTATCTCCTTTGACAGAAATATCGGGAAGCCGCATTGCGGCTTCCACCATGCTCCGGATTATTTACGGTTAATGAGCAAGCCGGCGATAAAGGCGACACCGGCGATAACGCCAATCGCTTTATAAGGATTGTCTTGAATCATGGCATCGGATTGTTTCGCCGCGTTTCGGGCTTTAGCGGCAACTTTGGATTGGAAATCCTCCAATTGTTGTCGGTAGCCGTCGGAACTGGCGGTCAGACGTTTTTTCAATTTTTTGAACTCGTCCGAACCGGCATCTTTACCTTCCTCGAACAAATCTTCCGCAGTTTGTAGAATGTCTTGCAGCTCGGAAAGGAGTTCTTCACGTTTGCTTTCAAAATCATTTTTCATACTATTTTCTCCATTTGATTGATATTAAAATAGACTGCTCAATATTTATCCTATGCCATTATTTTATTAAAATCAAAGAGGAATGTAAAAATTTACAAATTGACAAACAGCGTTATGCCGGATTATCAATGTCTTTAAACTCGACATCGAGCTTGTAATGCTGCTGCAACCATTCGCCCAATGCTTTGATACCGCAACGTTCGGTAGCGTGGTGTCCGGCGGCGTAAAAATGAATCCCTTGTTCGCGGGCGGCATGAATGGTGCGTTCGGAGACTTCGCCGGTGACAAAGGCGTCAATGCCTTGTGCCGCCGCCAAATCGATATAGTCCTGTCCGCCGCCGGTGCAGATCGCGACCGTGCGGATTTGAGCCGGTGCATTGTCGCCGCAGTGGAGCGGTTTGCGCTGCAAGCCGGTTTCTAAGCGCTGCGCCAATTCTGCGCCGGAAAGTGCGGTTTTTAATTCGCCGTAAACCGGAATCGAGACCGCACTTTGCTCCAACGGTTTTAAATTTTCGATGCCTAACATCTGCGCCAACAGCGCATTGTTGCCGAGCGTCGGGTGAACGTCCAGCGGTAAATGGTAGGCGTATAAATTGATGTCGTTCGCCAGCAAGGTGCGGATTCGTTTGCCTTTCATGCCGCGAATCAGCGGCGATTCGCTTTTCCAAAAATAGCCGTGATGAACCAACACCGCATCGGCGTGTTGCGCCGCCGCATAATCCAACAGCGCTTGGCAGGCGGTAACACCGGTGATAATTTTTTTGACCGCACTTTTCCCCTCCACCTGCAAACCGTTCGGCGCATAATCGCTGATGGCGTCGCTGTTTAAGGTTTGGTTTAAAATCCGTTCCAATTCAATATGATCGATAGCTGGCATATAAAATCCTCTCTGTCATGCGTGGTGGCGCTAATATAGCACAAACCGCGCGTTTGCGTTTTCAATTTCCGCACAATCAAGGCTTGGTGAAACTGGTATCTGTTTTACTTATAACGTAACCAGTTTGGATTTCGGCGTGAAAGGCGGTGTCAATCTGTTTGATCGCGCCGTTGCATTACAAAACCGTTAGATGTTGCGTTTACTTTTTGAACTATAAACGATAGCGCACTAATTTTTATAAAAAGTGCGGTTTTGCTGCCAACACGGCATAACAACCTGTTCCGATGGGCTTAGCAGGTGGTAATGCCAGTGATAATTTTTCTTGACCGCACTTTTCCGTTCTGCCGGCAAGCTGTTCGGCGCACAATCGCTCGAAAATAAATAAAATTTTTCTAAAAAATGTTATCGGCTTATTTGCCCTGTCTTATGTTTTTATGTTATACCTATAAGCGTTACATTTTAATTTTATTTTGTAACTTATTGATTTTGTGTGTAATACTTTATTTTGACTCTATAAAGGAGAATGATATGTTACATTATGCCGTGATCTTTTTTGTGATAGCGTTGATTGCAGCGGTGCTTGGATTCGGAGGCATTGCGGGAAGTGCGGTCGGTATTGCCAAAGTGCTGTTCTTTGCTTTTTTGATTTTATCAGTCATCTCATTTCTTTTCGGGCGCAAGCGTTAGTGTTGATGAGATAACTACGATGAGATAACTACGAATCGTATCAATAGTAATTAAACCATCAAAGTGCGGTTTTGCACTGAATTTGACCGCACATCTATCCTCTTTTGCCATATCTTTAGCGCCAATAAGTGCCAAAAAGCGCCAATTAAAAAAACAGGCAATAAAAAAGATTATTGCCTGTTCGGGGAAATTTAATTGAGTGTCGTTAATTATGATCTGACGGATAATTCAGACAAAACGGCTTTGGCTGTTTCCAGATGGCCTTTTTGTGCAGATTCCAAAACGCTGTCCAGATTGTCAATTAAACGATTCAGCTTATGGTTTTTAAACTGAATATCTGACAATTGACGGTAGTTGTCATCGGCATCATACATATTGTGGAACAGACTTGATGTATCTTGTTTGGCTTGTAAAGCCAATTCTTTCGCCGCTTGCACATCCGCAACAAAACTTGCACTGTTGCTGTTTTGTTTTAATTGGGCGATTTTACTTTCCAGTTGGGCATAAACGCGATCATAGCTGTTGCTTGCCACCGGTGCTTTTTTTAGCGTTTGGCTGGAAATTTGCGCTTCGATTTGCGCATTGATCGGGTTATCGCCGGTGATTTTGGTTTTTACCGGTGCAGCGTGTTCGGCCACCGCGACAGTTTTCAAGGTCTGGCTAGAGATTTCCGCTTCAATTTGATCATTGATTGGATTGTCTGCCAGCGCAGAGAAACTGGTGAAAGCGACTGGTAAAGCGATAAGTAATGTTTTTGAAAATTTCATAGTGATATCCTTTTGATGTTTGGTTATTCATTGGTTAAAGCGTTATTGCTTTTGACGGGGCATATAGTAATATGAACACTGTTAAATAAAAATAGCTAATTTATTAATTCATAATTAAGTATAGTTTAATAATGAGGTGGTATGCTCGATTTGAAAGCCATGGCAATTTTTGCCAAAGTCGTTGAAAAGGGAACGATGCAGAAAGCGTCCGCAGAGTTGAATATGACGCCTGCCGCGGTCAGTCAATATATTAGCAAGCTGGAGCAGCAGCACAAAGTCAAATTGCTGAACCGCACTACGCGTAAATTGAGTTTGACCGCAGCCGGCGAAGGGTTTTATCAGGGCTGTGTCACGATGTTAAGCGGCGCGGAAAGTGCGGTCAACACCTTGGAAAGTCTGCGTGATAACCCGATTGGCACGCTGCGCATTTCAGCACCGACCGGAATTGCCGACAGCACATTTATCGGCGCGTTGGAATATTTGCTAAAGCAAAATCCGGATATGAATGTGGATCTGCAGTTCTCCGATGAAATGGTGGATTTGGCGGAAAAAAAGATTGATATTGCGATTCGCGGCGGTGCGAATGCCTTGCAATCGCCTAATTTGATTGCCCGTCATCTGATTGATATTCAACCGATCACTTGCGCCACACCGCACTATTTGCAGCAGTCAACTATTCCGATCAATACCCCGCATGATTTATTGAAACATAAATGGCTGGGCTCACTCGATGCAGCGCAGAATTACCGTAAGCATATTTACCGGCTGGACGGTCAAAGCGAAATCGAGATTGTACCGCCGCTGAAAGTGATTTGTAACAGTATGCTGGCAAGGCGCATTTTGGCACTGAACCATATGGGGATTTCGGTTCATGCCGGTTTGGAGATACAAGGGTATTTGCAAACCGGTGAGTTGGTACATATCTTGCCGCAATGGCAATTGCCGATGGTCAGCCTCTATTTGGTCACTCTGAACCGTGCCGATTCGACCAAAGTGCGGTTGGGGATTGAAGCTATCCGGCAAAGTTTTAAAAGGTAGCGTTTAAAATGCCCAAACTGCGCTTGTCAGCGTGAAAAACGTCTGAAACCGTATAGGGTATTTGCGATTTTACGATTTTACGGTTTCAGACGGGCAGATTAAGGATAAAACGGAAAGAAGATCGGCAGCAAAATTAGCGCCACGATGGTGGAAACGATAATCAAGGGAACGCCGGCTTTGACATAATCGGTAAATTTATAGCCGCCGACGGATAAAACCATCGTGTTGGCAGGCATGCCGATTGGGGTGGCGTAGGCGCAGGACGCACCGATAACGGTGGCCATCAGTACCGAGCGGGGATCCGCGCCCAGCTGATTGGCAATTGACAAACTGATCGGTGCCAACAGGGTGGTGGTGGCGGTATTCGACATGAAATTGGTCAATACGCAGCTAAGCAGAAATAGGGTTGCCAGCAAAATAAACGGGTTTGGGGTATCGCCTAGGAAGCCGAGAATGGTGTTGGCAATTGCAAGACCTGCACCGGTATCTTTCAAGGCTGTCGCCAATGCCAATGTGCCGCCGAATAAGAAGATCACTTGTGAATCGATTGCTTTGTACGCCTCTTTTTCGCTCATCACGCCGGTTAAGACCAATAATAAGGCGCCGACACAGGCGCTCAGATAGAAGCGGATCCCAATGGTGTCTTCCAGAACCATTGCCAACAGAGTGGCAATCAAAATGATAAGGGACAAGTTTTGTTTCCAAACAGGAACGTCGCGGTGGCTGGTGGTGTCACCGGCATAGACCGAATGGTCAATACTCAGGTTTTGTTTGGCAGGTAAAAAGCGGTAGCCGATCAGAACAAAATAGATAATCCCGACGATTAAAATCGGCAAACCGATTTTGGCATATTCAAAAAAACCGAATTTTAAGCCGGTGCCTTGTTCCAACACCCCTTGTGCAATCAAGTTACCCGGCGCGCCGATCAGAGACAGGTTTCCGCCCATGGCTGCGGCAAAAACCAACGGCATTAATAAGCGGGAGCGGGAAAAATTGGCTTTGGTTGCGATACCGATTACCACCGGAATCAGAATCGCCGCCGTGCCGGTATTGGACAGCAAGCCCGACATCACTCCGGTAATCAGCATAACCGCGATAATCAATTGGCGTTCGGTTTGCGCAAAACGCGCGACCAATCCCCCGATTTTGTTTGCTATGCCGGTTTCAAATAGGGCGCCGCCAATCACAAACATGGCGACAATCAGGATTACGTTAGAGTCGATAAAGCCGAGAAATGCGGTTCTGACATCGAGTACGCCGCTTAACACTAAGCCGATACAGACAATCATGGCGGTGAGTGCCAACGGGATTTTTTCCCATACAAACATGATGATCGCGAATAACAGAAATAACAAAGTGATCGTACTTGGACTCATATGTCTTCCTTCTAAGTGAGGTATTGAGAGGATAAAAGACCTGCATTTTGTGTGATTATCCTAGTCAATCGTGATGTTATCAGTCCAATATGATTTTTTGTATAATAGTTATAGGCAATAGCCTATATGTCGGCTATTCGCTTTTTCCGCCGATGGGCAGACGCATATATTCGGTTGCCGGAAAATTTTTGGCTTGCTGAGGTGCGGCGGATAGTTTTTCCAGTAAGATTTTAACACTGGAATAAAGTCGGCAGCAAAAATACGATTGAGATAATCCAGTGGTCGTGGGCGTAGAGAAAATAATCTGCCGCGCGGATAATAATTTTTTCTTGCTAATATTCAAATTCGTCAGACAAAGCAGGAGTTTGACAATTCAATCCATACAAAGGAAACGAGCGGTAGATTTTTAACGGCTAACCGCACTTTATTGTTTTCACAGGAACAATTCAAAGCACACAATTCAAAGCACATTGTTAGCCAGTGCCGTGTGCCGTAAACGAGTATGTGAATATTGTTTGAGCATTTAATTATGCTAGTATGTGTTTCAGAGCATTGGTTCTGAAAGGAGATTGGTATGATAAAGAAAGGTTTGAAACAGGCGCTGTTGCTGTCTGCAGTGTTATCGGCGGGCGGTTGTACGAGCGCGATGTGGGGCAGCGGCACGGCGGTAGATACGCAAGATATTTACCACCGTTTGGGCGAAGACAAGGTTCATGCTTTTGGTTATGCCCGGGCAGACAGCGGGCAATTAAAACAAGGCAGCCTGGTCATGATGGGCGAGCGCTACTGGTATGTGGTGGAGCCGCAAGCATCAGAAAGATTGCTGCCTGTTTTGAATGCGAAGCTGCAACACAGTTATCAGATTTTTTCACCCGGCGCTAACAAAGAGCAGCTGGTTGAATTGCCGGTGACGATTGAAGATGAGAGTGGTAAATTTAGCAGCAGTTTTTGCCTCAGATATCCTGTCGACACAAGCCAAAACAACAAGCAGGCCGCCCAAGAAAAAACGGCTTTGCAGGCTTTGCGGTTTCGTCCGATAAGCGAGGAGCCATCGTTGATGACGTATGAACGGTGTTTTTCCGCACGCGGTCAATTGTACGATAAACCGTTGCAAGTGAAGCAAAATTACCGGTTCGAACAGTATGTGCCGGTGAAATTGCAGACAGCCGAGCGTAAAACCGTGGTTAAAAGCGGGTCGAAGCTGTTGAGAAACATTGTGCTGACTCCGCTTACGCTGGTGGGGGATGCCGTTGTGACAGTGATCGCGGTGCCGATTTTTGCGATTAGCAAACCAAAACTTATGTTTTAACCCATGCCTTAGGGCTTGCTGAACTGTCGGTTTTACGGTTGCTAATGCGAAAGCTAAAATTGGGGGCGGGAAAAGATTGAAAGGCATTGGTTACGTTGTTGTTACTCCACTAAAGTTTGCGGCACGCCAATTGTTTCAGGTAATGTTTCAGGTAATGTTTCAGGTAATTACGTTCGCCGATGGTTTTCATGGCGGCGGTCAGGGGTTCCGGTTGTAGCAGTACGCCGTTATAGATCTCACCGCGACCTTGCCGGTGGGCAATGGATTCTGCCTGTTGTAACGCCCACTTAACTTGCTGAAATGATGGTCGGTAAAATCACGCGAGAGTAGCGTGGAGATAACTAATTCAGTATGAGTTTAACGCTATGAATTGCAATGCAAGTGCGGTCTGAGCCGGATAGCCAGACCGCACTTTACCGTTGGCGTCGCCATTTCAAGCGGGTTTAAGGTATCGGCGGTACAAGCCTGTTTAATCACGACGGCTTTCATGTTGTTTGCCGATCAATAACTGTACCAAGTAATAACCGTACCAAGTCACTCGCCGGAGCGGTTTGCACTTGTTGCGGAGGCGCAAATTGTTCTATTTTGCCTCGGTGCAGTACCAGCACTTTGCTGCCGAGAGTGAGCGCTTCGTCAATATCATGAGTCACAAACACAATCGTTGTGCCGAGCGTCTGCCATAACTGTTTAATTTCCTGTTGCAGCAGTTTGCGCGTCACCGGATCTAAGGCGCTGAACGGTTCGTCCATTAAGATGATGTCAGGTTTTGCCGCCAAGGCACGGGCGATGCCGACACGCTGTTTCTGCCCGCCTGACAGCTGGTGCGGATAGCGGTTTTTCAACTCCTCATCAAGATTGACCTGCGGCAATAATTCCATCACCCGTTTGTTAATTTCTGATTTTGGAATCTTTTGTAAGCCCGGCACATAACCGATATTTTCCGCCACCGTCAAATGCGGAAACAGTCCGTTTTCCTGCACCACATAGCCGATTTTACGCCGCAGTTGCACTAAATCCGCCGTTGCCAACGCTGTGCCGAGAACCGAGATCTGACCGCTGTCGGGTTTTAGCAAGCCGTTCAGCAGTTTCAGCAAGGTGGTTTTACCGCTGCCGGATTGCCCGATGATGGTAATGAAATCGCCTTGCTCGATTTGTAAATCCAACGGATAAAGTGCGGTCTGATTGGCGAAGATTTTGCTCACATTGCTCAAACGAATCATTTTAATAATCCCTTGGCTTGCAAAAAGGCTTTGGCGACCGCTCTTTCGTCTTTATGCTCGATTTCCACTGCGGAATTCAGTGTTGCCATTTCCGCATTGGAGATTTGGTTATCCAATTTTGCCAGAATCGCTTTTAATTCAGGGTGTTTGGACAGAGTTTCCGCCCGAACTACCGTGCCGGCATAATAGCTCGGGTAAAAATATTTATCGTCTTCGAGAACATTCAGCCGTTGCGATGCCAGTTGCCCGTCGGTGGTGAACACGTTAATCACATCGACTTTACCGCTCTGAATCGCTTGATATTTCAAACCGATATCCAAATCATGGGTTTGTTTGAAGCGAATGCCGTAAGCCTGCGTCAAACCTCGATAACCGTCTTCCCGTTCGAAAAAGTCATATTCCGCGCCGAAAATCAGGCTGTCGTTGAGTTTGGACAGATCGGAGAAACGGTGCAAGCCGTGTTGTTGTGCCAAATCAGCGCGCACCGCAATGCTAAAGGTGTTGTTAAAGCCGTAATTTCCCAGCCATGCCAGCCCCAGTTTGGCGTATTCGCTTTTCAACAGAGCAAGCAATTGTCCGTCATCAGCCAGAGGTTGTTTTTTCAGTACATACAGCCAAGCAGTGCTAGTGTATTCGGGGTAGAGATCAAATTCGCCGTTGAGCAGTGCAGGGTGGATATTCGCCGTACCGCCGCCGATGCCTTTTTTGATTTCTACCTTCAATTCGCTGTTTTGTTCAATTAATAACGCCAGCATTTCCGCAATGATAAACTGTTCCGCCATCGGTTTAGTGGCGATTTTGATTGTCGTTTGTTCAGGCTTACAGGCGGCAAGCGCTAAAAGTGCGGTACAGATCATCACAAATTTGTTAAACATATTATTTCTCCCAGTGAGATTTTTTGGCGAGATAGGCGCACAGGCTGTCTGCGCTAAACGCTAACAACATGATTAATAGGCTGCCGGCCACCGAAAGTGCGGTATTGTTGGTGGTAATACCGCGATAAATCGCCACGCCCAAACCGCCGGCGCCGATAAATGAGGCGACGCCCGCCAAGGATATGATCATCACCACCATGGTGCGAAAGGCGGTTAAAATCGACGGCAACGCCAACGGTAATTTGATTTTGTACAACAACTGCCAACGGCTGCTGCCCATGGCGTCCGCCGCTTCGATAATTGCCGGATTAATTTGGCGGATACCGGTGTTGGTGGCGCCGATCATCGGCAACAAGCCATAAAGGGTCAACGCGATCACCGCGGTTAAATTGCCGATTCCGCTAAACGGCAGTAATAAACCGAACATCGAAATAGAGGGAATGGTGTAGATAATATTATTACTTTGCAGAACAAAAGGGGCGAGTTTCGGTTTTTCCGCGATCCACAGCCCCAATGTAATGCCAATCAGCGCCGAAGCGAAGATGGCAAACGCTGAAATCGCCAAATGTTCGAGGGTGAGCCGCCAGAAAAAATCACTACGTTCCCATAAAATATTGAGCATTGCTGTATCCCGAAGTTTAGTAAACAGTTTGAGCTGCAAAATTAGACAATACTATAACGGAAAATCGGCGCAGGTGTTGGGTTTTAGTCTGTTTTTTAGGAGAAGAAGTACAGGAGTTAGGGGCTTAAACCGAAATCCGTATCTTAATGAACGGGTTTTATCTCACGAAGATACAGATTCGGTTATATTTTTTAAGGCGGCTTGAGATTATTTTAACGTTAATTATTTAACGATGGTAATCGTCCAAGAGGCATCGCCAATTTGTTCAAAATGAGTAACTTCATATCCTTCCTCAGCCGCCCAACTTGGGATCGCTTCGGTTGCTTGCGTGCAGTCAAAGTCAATAATTAAGCCGTCGCCTTTGTTTAATTTAGCCATTGCCTCTTTTGCTTCAACTAAGGGAAAAGGGCAGACTAAGCCGTTGGTTGCCAGTTTGATATTCATAACTATTTTCCTTATTTTTATTAAATTGCTGTTGCTAATCGTTGTTGCTGTGGGCGAATAATGGTGAAGTATGCTGCAAACCATGTGCCGAGAATCATCACGGGTAGCGAGAGCCAGCCTTGCCAAGAAAAGAATGCGGTTTCGACCAGACCGTTACCGATTGAGCAGCCGCCGGCTAGCGTTGCGCCGATTCCCATTAGTATTCCGCCGAAAGCGCTGCGTAATAATGTTGTGGTATCGGGAACACGAAAACGGAATTCATTGCTTGCTTTGGCCGCAATAAATGATCCGATTAAAATACCGAGAACCAGAAATACGCCCCAGTTAATATATTTACTGTCGCCGGTAATCAAAAACTGCATAATATTAGCCGAGGGTCCTGTAATGCCTAGACCAAAATTACGACCGCTGGCAACACTTAATGGCCAAGCAATTAAGGCAATTAAGCCAACCAAGGTCGCGGTGATAAACGGATTCCAACGTTTTTCAAAAAGAATATGCGCCAGCCCGGTTTTCTTTGGTTTTAAAACCGCTAATTTAGCTTTGGGTTTAATGAAATGCTTAAACACTAAAAACAAAGTGACCGCACTTAATAGTACAACCAGCCACCAAGCTGAAATACCTAAGGTTTCATAAATGGTTTTCTGCTCAATATAATGGCTTTTTAACGCATTATTAAAATCAGCCAAAGGTCCGGTACGCATCATTGCGCTAAATAACATATAGGTAAATAGCGCAACCCAACTGCCGATTAAGCCTTCACCGGCGCGATACCAAGTGCCGGTTGCGCAACCGCCGGCGTAAATAATACCAACGCCAAAAACAAATGCGCCAATTAATACCGCACCAAACGCAAGATTTTCAGCCGGAATTTCTACCACACCGAAATCGCGTAAGATAAATAAACCGACGGATTGCACACTAATGGCAATCAATAAAGCGATAAACATTTTATTACTTTTGGTGACATACATGTCACGGAACGCACCGGTAATACAAAAACGCCCGCGCTGCATCACAAAACCCAGTAATAATCCGCAAAGTAAACCGGTAATCAGCATATAACCTCCTAAAAAATAGAATGTCATTATGTGGAAAATTTTTAAGGAGAGAAAATAACTTTTTCAGTGTATTTATAACTGTTTTTTATAAGATGCAAAATTTTTTGTAGGGTTTAAATCAATAAAAAAACCCAGCATAAGCTGGGTTGTGTGAAGCGTGATGATTAAAACGGAATATCATCGTCAAAATCAATTGACGGTTCCGGTTGTGCCGCCGGTTTTTGTGCGGCGGCAGGGCGGGAGGCCGGTGCGGCGTAAGATTGTTGTTGCGGGGCGTAACCGCCGCTGCTTTGTTGCGGTGCATAGCCGCCTTGTTGTGCGCGCTCGCCACGCGAATCTAACATTTGCAGGCTGTCACCTTGAATTTCGGTGGTGTAGCGATCTTGTCCGTTTTGATCCTGCCATTTGCGCGTTCTTAATCTGCCTTCCACATAGACTTTGCTGCCTTTGTGCAGGTATTCGCCGGCGATTTCCGCCAAGCGACGGTACAGCACGATTCGGTGCCATTCGGTGATTTCACGCATTTCACCGCTGTTTTTGTCGCGCCAGGATTCGCTGGTTGCCACGCTGATATTGGCGACCGCTTCGCCGTTCGGCATGGTACGGATTTCAGGTTCGTTACCCAAGTTACCTACAATAATGACTTTATTTACGCCTGCCATAGTATCCTCTTTTTCTGTATAGCTGGTTGGAATGCGGTATATATTGCCTGAAAATCATGGAAAAATCATCTTTTAAAATAAAAAAGATACTGGATATTTACACAGTTTTTTTATTTGTGCGATAATCATTCCAATTTTACAAAAACACTGAGATGAATTTATGGACAAGATTGAGGTTCGTGGCGCACGCACCCATAATTTAAAAAATATTGATTTGACGATCCCACGCGATAAATTGGTGGTGATTACCGGCTTATCGGGTTCGGGAAAATCGTCTTTGGCGTTCGATACCCTATACGCCGAAGGGCAGCGGAGGTATGTGGAATCGCTGTCTGCCTATGCGCGTCAGTTTCTATCCTTGATGGAAAAGCCCGATGTCGATCATATTGAAGGCTTGTCGCCGGCGATTTCGATTGAGCAGAAATCCACCTCCCACAATCCGCGTTCCACCGTCGGTACAATTACCGAAATTTATGACTACCTGCGCTTGTTGTTCGCCCGTGTCGGCGAACCGCGTTGTCCGACCCATGATGTGCCGTTGGCGGCGCAAACCATTAGTCAAATGGTGGATAAGGTGCTGGAATTGCCGGAAGGCAGCCGCATGATGTTGCTGGCGCCGGTGGTGAAAGAGCGCAAAGGGGAACACGTCAAGTTGTTGGAAAATATTGCGGCGCAGGGCTATATCCGTGCCAGAATCGACGGCGAGATTTGCGATTTGTCCGATCCGCCGACGCTGGAATTACAGAAAAAACATACCATTGAAGTGGTGATCGATCGCTTCAAAGTGCGGTCGGATTTGGCAAGTCGCTTGGCGGAATCGTTTGAAACCGCACTTGAGTTGTCGGGCGGCACGGTGGTGGTGGCACCGATGGAAGGGAATGAGACCGCCGTCGACGAGTTGCTGTTTTCTTCGAATTTTGCCTGTCCACATTGCGGTTATTCGGTGGCGGAATTGGAGCCGCGCCTGTTCTCGTTCAACAATCCTGCCGGTGCCTGTCCGAGTTGCGACGGCTTGGGCGTACAGCAGTACTTCGATGAAAAACGGGTGATTCAAAATCCATCGATATCATTGGCGAGCGGGGCGATCAAAGGCTGGGATAAGCGGAATTTCTACTATTTTCAAATGTTGAGTTCGTTGGCGAAGCACTACGGATTTGATATTAACGCACCGTTTGAAAAGCTGCCGCCCGATATTCAAGCGGTGGTGTTAAATGGTTCCGGCGATGACGAAATCGAATTTCAATATGTCAATGATCGCGGCGATATCACCTTGCGCCGCCACCCGTTTGAGGGCATTTTGAACAATATGGCGCGCCGTTATAAAGAAACCGAATCGACCGCCGTGCGCGAGGAGTTGGCAAAAAATATCAGCACCCGTCCCTGTACCTCTTGCGGTGGTTCGCGCTTGCGCACCGAAGCCCGTCATGTGTTTATCGAACAATTTAACCTACCGAATGTGGCAGAGCGCAGTATCGGCAATGCGTTGGCGTTTTTTGAAGACTTGCAGCTCAGCGGACAACGGGCGCAAATTGCGGAAAAAATCTTGAAGGAGATCAAAGAGCGGTTGTCGTTTTTGGTCAATGTCGGCTTGAACTATCTTTCGCTTTCCCGTTCGGCGGAAACCCTGTCGGGCGGCGAAGCGCAGCGGATTCGCCTAGCGAGCCAAATCGGTGCCGGTCTGGTCGGGGTGATGTATGTGCTGGACGAACCGTCAATCGGTTTGCACCAACGGGATAACGAACGGTTGCTGAAAACCTTGATTCATCTGCGTGATTTGGGCAATACCGTGATCGTGGTCGAGCACGACGAAGATGCGATTATGGCGGCGGATCATATTATTGATATCGGACCGGGCGCCGGTGTGCACGGCGGTGAAATCGTCGCCAGCGGCACGGCGCAACAGTTGATGCAAAATCAAGCCTCGTTAACCGGTAAGTATTTGTCCGGCGAAGAAAAAATCGACATTCCGAAAAAACGTACACCGCTCAATAAAGAGAAATGGTTGAGCTTAAAAGGCGCGAGCGGCAACAACTTAAAAAATGTCGATTTGGCTATTCCGGTCGGTTTGTTTACCTGCGTCACCGGCGTGTCGGGATCGGGCAAATCCACTTTAATCAACGACACCCTGTTCCCGCTGGCGCAAAATGCGTTGAATCGGGCGGAAAATACCGATGTTGCGCCTTACAAAAGCATCGACGGTTTAGGGCATTTCGACAAAGTGATCGACATTGACCAAAGCCCGATCGGGCGCACGCCACGCTCCAATCCGGCGACCTATACCGGTTTGTTCACCCCGATCCGCGAGCTGTTTGCCGGTGTGCCGGAAGCGCGCGCCAGAGGGTATAATCCGGGACGGTTCAGTTTTAACGTGCGTGGCGGCCGTTGTGAAGCCTGTCAGGGCGATGGTGTGATTAAAGTGGAAATGCACTTTTTGCCGGACGTCTATGTACCTTGTGATCAGTGTAAAGGCAAACGTTACAACCGTGAAACCTTGGAAATCCGCTACAAAGGCAAAACCATTCACCAAATTTTAGAGATGACGGTCGAGGAGGGCTTGGAATTTTTTGCGGCGGTACCGATGATTGCGCGTAAACTGCAAACGTTAATGGACGTAGGGCTGTCGTATATTCGGTTGGGGCAATCCTCCACCACTTTATCCGGCGGGGAAGCGCAACGGGTGAAACTGGCGACCGAGTTGTCGAAACGTGATACCGGCAAGACCTTGTACATTTTGGACGAACCGACGACGGGGCTGCATTTTGCCGATATTAAACAGCTGCTTGGCGTGCTGCACCGTCTGCGTGATCAGGGCAATACCATTGTGGTGATTGAACACAATTTGGACGTGATCAAAACTGCCGACTGGATTATCGATCTCGGTCCCGAAGGCGGTGACGGCGGCGGACAGATTATCGCCAAAGGCACGCCTGAACAATTGATCAAAAATAAAGAATCCCATACTGCCAGATTTTTAGCGCCGATTTTAGCCAAAAAATAGCAAAGTGCGGTTTAGCCATGCAAAATGGCAAAAGCGTATTTTGTTCCGCTATCAAGCCTCTCGCTTTGGAGAGGCTTTTTACGTTGGGCGTGATTTCAAGTTGTGAAGCTCCCTGTTTTTTGGTACATTTAGCACAATTTTTTCGCCTCTGTCGGCTTAACCCCCTTTTCTAATCGGAATCATTATGTTTAAAAAAATTCGTGGTCTGTTTTCCAATGATCTTTCTATCGATTTAGGCACCGCCAACACCCTTATTTATGTGAAAGGTCAAGGCATTGTGCTTGACGAACCCTCTGTGGTTGCGATCCGCCAAGATCGTGTCGGCTCTTTAAAAAGCATTGCCGCCGTCGGGCGTGAAGCCAAAATGATGTTGGGGCGTACCCCGAAAAGTATTGCGGCGATTCGTCCGATGAAAGACGGCGTGATCGCCGATTTCTTTGTGACGGAAAAAATGTTGCAGTATTTCATCAAACAAGTACACCGCAATAATTTTATGCGTCCGAGTCCGCGTGTACTGGTGTGTGTGCCTGCCGGTGCAACTCAAGTGGAGCGCCGTGCGATTAAAGAATCGGCAATCGGCGCCGGCGCGCGTGAAGTCTATTTGATTGAAGAGCCGATGGCGGCGGCAATCGGGGCGAAACTGCCGGTTTCGACGGCAACCGGTTCGATGGTTATCGACATTGGCGGCGGTACGACCGAAGTGGCGGTGATCTCCTTAAACGGGGTGGTCTATTCTTCTTCCGTCAGAATCGGCGGTGACCGTTTTGATGAAGCGATTATCGCCTATGTACGCCGTACTTTCGGTTCTTCCATCGGGGAAGCAACGGCGGAACGGATCAAACAAGAGATCGGCACGGCGTTTATTGATGAAAACGATGAAGTGAAAGAGATTGAAGTTCACGGGCATAATTTAGCCGAAGGTGCACCGCGTACCTTTAAACTGACCTCGCGTGATGTGTTGGAAGCGATTCAGCAGCCGTTAAGCGGTATTGTGACTGCGGTGCGTACCGCACTTGAGTCTTGTCCGCCGGAATTGGCTGCCGATATTTTCGAACGGGGTATGGTGTTGACCGGCGGCGGTGCATTAATGCCGAATATTGATACGCTACTGTCCAGAGAATCCGGCGTACCGGTGATTGTGGCGGAAGATCCACTGACTTGTGTGGCGCGCGGCGGTGGCGAAGCGTTGGATATGATTGATATGCACGGTGGTGACATCTTTAGCGACGATTAATCGCGACACTCTTCTTTTTTCACAAGTGCGGTTTTAAACCGATTAAAACCGCCACTTTTTAGAGTAATCTGCATGAAACCAATTTTTTCTAAAGCTCCGCCTTTAGGAATCCGTCTGATTTTAGCCATTGTGGCATCGATTCTATTGATGATAGGCGATGGTCGCAGCAGTGGCATGATTCAACTGCGCAGTCTAATGGAAACCTCCATTAGCGGTCTGTTTTATTTCGCCAATATTCCCCGTTCGGTGCTGGACGGCGTGTCCGATAACCTTGCCGATACCTCTAAATTACAGATTGAAAATCGGGTTTTAAAAGAGCAGTTACGCGAAAAAAATGCCGATCTGTTATTGCTCGATCAACTCAAAGTTGAAAACCAGCGTTTGCGCTTATTGCTCAATTCACCGTTACGTTACGACGAATATAAAAAAATTGCCGAAGTGCTGACCACCGAATCGGATATTTATCGGCAACAAGTGGTGATCAATCAAGGCAGTCGCGACGGCGTGTTTGTCGGTCAGCCGGTGATTGACGAAAAAGGCGTGGTCGGGCAGGTGACTTCAGTGGGGGCAACCACCAGTCGGGTGTTGCTGATTACCGATGTGACGCACTCGATTCCGTTGCAGGTGTTGCGTAATGACGTGCGCCTGATTGCCAGCGGCACGGGACGGGGCGACGAACTGCAACTGGATAACGTACCGCACTCGGTCGATATTGTAAAAGGTGATCTGCTGGTGACATCGGGTTTGGGCGGGCGTTTTCCGGAAGGCTATCCGGTGGCAATCGTCGATTCGGTATCCACTGACAAACAAAACTATTTTGCGATGATCTCCGCCAAGCCGTTGGCATCGCTGGAGCGTTTGCGCTATCTGTTACTGCTATGGCCGGTGAATGATGAATTACACCGCCCGCAATCCCTTTCGCCGGAAGATGTGCGCAATACCGTGCGCCAGCGTTTGCTGACTCGACAAGATGAGCTGTTGAGCCCTGACGGGAATAAAAATATTAAAGAGCAGATTAATTTGAATTCGGAGGAAGTAGCCAATTCGACGAGTGAGGAACTGGCACCGGCGGATGCCAACCAACAGCAGCAAGATGCCCTGACTGAGGAGAACCAATAATGAAAGGCAACTGGATTTTGCAATTGTTGATGGTGGTGTGTACCTTTTTGGTTGCTTTGGTGATGGAAATTACCCCGTGGTCAGCCGAATTTCAAGGGCTGAGACCGTCCTGGTTGGTATTGGTCTTGTTGTATTGGGTGTTGGCGATTCCGAATAAGATCAGCATCGGCTGGTCGTTTGTGGTCGGTTTGATTTGGGATTTGAGTTTGGGGTCGATTCTCGGCGTACACGCCTTGGTATTGTCGATTTTCGCTTATTTGATTGCCTCTAATCACTTGGTTTTGCGTAATCTGTCATTATGGCTGCAAAGCATGTTGGTCATTATTGTGGTGATTGTGATCCATACCAGTATCTTTTTAATCGAACTCTTTATGCATAGCGCCCACTTCAGTTCACAAGAATTACTGGGAGCGCTGTTTAGCGGCATACTCTGGCCTTGGGTATTTTTATTGCTGCGTACCTTAAGACGGAAGTTCAGTTTGCGCTAACAGTCGGCATTATGCAGTGAAAAAGCGGATATAAAATCCGCTTTTTTGCATCGAATGAGCCGCTTGATTAGCGACTATTTTATCACTTTCAGCAACGCCGTGCCAATCTCCGCCAAGCTGCGGACGGTAGTGACACCGGCAGCTTCAAGCGCAGCGAATTTTTCATCGGCAGTGCCTTTGCCGCCGCTGATGATTGCGCCGGCGTGTCCCATGCGTTTTCCTTTCGGGGCGGTGACGCCGGCAATATAGGACACCACCGGTTTGCTGACGTGTTGTTTAATGTACGCCGCAGCCTCTTCTTCCGCTGAGCCGCCGATTTCGCCGATCATCACAATCGCTTCGGTTTCCGGATCTTGTTCGAACAGCGCTAAAATATCGATAAAGCTCGAACCGGGGATCGGATCACCGCCGATCCCGACACAGCTGGATTGCCCCAATCCGCAGTCGGTGGTCTGTTTCACCGCTTCATAGGTGAGTGTGCCGGAACGGGAAACGATTCCCACTTTGCCTTTCTTGTGAATATTGCCCGGCATGATACCGATTTTACATTCGTCAGGGGTGATCACACCCGGACAGTTCGGACCGATCATGCGCACGCCGGTTTGATTGAGTTTCTGTTTCACCGCCAACATATCCAAGGTCGGAATCCCTTCGGTGATACAGACGATCAGTTGAATTCCGGCATCAATCGCTTCTAAAATGGCATCTTTACAGCCCGGCGCCGGCACATAAATCACACTGGCGGTTGCGCCGGTCGCTTGCACCGCTTGCGCCACGGTATCGAATACCGGCAAGCCCAGATGGGTGGATCCGCCTTTGCCGGGCGAAGTGCCACCGACCAGTTGTGTGCCGTAGGCAAGGGCCTGTTCGGAATGGAACGTACCTTGTCCGCCGGTGAAGCCTTGACAGATCACTTTAGTATTTTTATCAATTAAAATAGACATTTATTTGTCCTCCGCTGCGGCAACCACTTGTTTGGCGGCATCTGTTAAACTGTTGGCGGCGATAATATTCAGACCGCTCTTGGCTAAAATCTCTCTACCCAACGGCGCATTGTTGCCTTCCAGACGAACCACGACCGGAATTGCCACGCCCACTTCATTCACGGCGTCGATAATACCGTTGGCGATTAAATCACAGCGTACGATTCCGCCGAAAATATTGACCAATACCGCTTTTACTGCGTTGTCGGACAAAATGATTTTAAATGCTTCGGCAACTCGCTCTTTGGTGGCGCCACCGCCGACATCGAGGAAGTTGGCCGGCTGGCCGCCGTGCAATTTGATAATATCCATCGTTCCCATCGCCAAACCTGCGCCGTTGACCATGCAGCCGATATTGCCGTCCAATGCCACATAGTTGAGTTGCCATTGTTCCGCCAGTGCTTCACGCGGATCTTCTTGGCTCGGATCTTGCATGGCTTGCAAATCGGGGTGGCGGTAAGCAGCGTTACTGTCGGTAACGATTTTGGCATCGAGGCAGAGCAGTTGATCGTTGTCTAAAATCACCAACGGATTGACCTCCACCAGCGCCAAATCTTTTTCTACGAACAATTTCGCCAGTTGAGTGAAAATATGGCTGAACTGTTTAACTTGATCGCCTTTTAATCCCAGCTTGAATGCCAGCTGCCGTCCCTGATACGGCATGCCGCCCAACAGCGGATCCAGGCTGATTTTATGCAGTAATTCAGGGGTTTTTTCCGCGACTTCTTCGATATCCATACCGCCTTCGGTCGAGGCCATTACCACCACGCTTTGCGAACTGCGATCCAAAACCGCGCTGAGGTACAGCTCTTTTTTGAAAGGGGAGCACTGCTCAAGATAGATGGTATTGACCGGTTGTCCGTTTTTATCGGTTTGGAAGGTGATTAAGCGTTTGCCGAACCATTGTTGCGCAAACGCACTGATTTCCGCTTCGCTTTTGACCAGTTTGACGCCGCCGGCTTTGCCGCGTCCGCCTGCATGAACCTGACATTTGGCAACCCAAGTGTCGCCGCCCAATTTTTTGGCTGCGTCGAGCAGTTGTGTTAAATTTTGGCAGGCATAACCGGTGGGAACGGGGATTTGATAATCGGCAAAGATTTGTTTACTTTGGTATTCATGCAAGTTCATTGTTCGTCCTTATCCGTATAGTCCGTTTGTGTATAAATAATAGCGGGTTTGAGGGGCGGCATGCTACCGCCCCGTGTTATATTGACGGCGGGTTAAATTTCCAACAGAATCCGTGTCGGATCTTCCAATAACTCTTTAATCGTCACCAAGAAACCAACCGACTCGCGTCCGTCGATCAAGCGGTGATCGTATGACAGCGCAAGATACATCATCGGGCGAATCACCACCTGTCCGTCTAGGGCAATCGGGCGCTCTTTGATCGCGTGCATACCTAAAATGGCACTTTGCGGCGGGTTGATGATCGGCGTAGACATCAGCGAACCGAATACACCGCCGTTGGTGATGGTGAAGTTGCCGCCGGTCAAATCTTCCACCGTCAGTTTGCCGTCACGCCCTTTTTCCGCCAGTTCTTTGATCTGTTGTTCGATTTCGCCCATTGAGAGTTTATCGCAATTTTTCAACACCGGTGTCACCAGACCGCGCGGTGTGGAAACGGCGATACTGATATCAAAATAGTTATGATAAACAATATCTTCGCCGTCAATCGACGCATTGACTTCCGGATAGCGCTTCAGCGCTTCGACCACCGCCTTGATGTAGAACGACATAAAGCCCAAGCGTACATTGTTGCGTTTTTCAAATTTTTCACCGTAGGTTTTGCGCAGCTGCATAATCGGCGACATATCCACTTCATTAAAGGTGGTCAACATGGCGGTGCTGTTTTTGGCTTCCAGCAGGCGCTCGGCAACCCGTTTGCGCAAGCGGGTCATCGGCACGCGTTTTTCACTGCGGTTCGCCAATGCTACCGAGCTGTCGGTACCGTCTTTATGTACGGCTGAGGCCTGTTTGGCAAGATAGGCATCAATATCTTCACGGGTGATTCGGCCGCCGACGCCGGAACCTTTGATATCGCTGGAGTCAATATTGTTTTCTGCCAGTAAGCGGCGTACCGACGGGCTTAAATTGTCGTGGGAATCGCTGCTCTCGGTGCTTAAAACCGCACTTTGGCGTTCCGCCGGTGTTGTAGCCGGCGCGGAAATGGTATCTTTGGTTACCGTACCTGCGGTAGAAACCGGCAGCAATTTGCCTAAAAGCTGGCTGCTGACCACGGTGGCGCCTTCGTCTTGCAGAATGGATTCAATCACGCCGTCTTCCGAGGCCGGTACTTCCAAAACGACTTTATCGGTTTCGATTTCGACAATAATTTCATCGCGGCTGACACTGTCGCCGATTTTTTTATGCCAGGTAGCAACGGTGGCATCAGCGACGGATTCGGGTAAAACAGGGGTTAAGATATCAATGCTGCTCATATTTATTTCCTTCCAATATGTAATTAACTGTTTAATTCATGCTTCAATCAATTTGTCGAATTTGATTATTCGGTCATCAATGCTTCTTCGACCAAGGCTTTTTGCTGTGCATTATGCAAAGAAGCAAAGCCGGTTGCCGGGGAAGCGGAAGCCGGTCGACCGACATAATTCAAACTGGCGCCTTCCGGTAAGGAAGTGCGGAAATTATGTTGGCTGCAATACCACGCCCCTTGATTTAACGGCTCTTCCTGACACCAGATAAAATCTTTCACATGTTGGTACGCTTTCAGCACGTTTTGCATATCGTCGCTCGGATACGGATAAAGCTGCTCCACTCGAATCAAAGCAACATCGGTCTGCTGTTTTTCACGCCGTTTTTCCAGTAAATCGTAATAGATTTTTCCGGCACAAAGCACGACGCGTTTCACCTGTTTCGGATTGAGCTCGTCGAACTCCGCCAAGACCGGTTGGAATGTGCCTTCCAGCAGTTCCGACATCTCGGAAATCGCCAAGGGGTGACGCAACAATGATTTTGGCGTCAGCGCAATCAGCGGGCGGCGCATTGGCCGGATCATTTGACGGCGCAGCATATGGTAAACCTGTGCCGGCGTGGACGGCACGCAAACTTGAATATTCTGCTCGGCGCACAGTTGTAGATAGCGTTCCAGACGGGCAGAGGAGTGTTCAGGGCCTTGACCTTCGTAGCCGTGCGGCAGCAACATGGTCAAACCGCACATTCTGCCCCATTTTTGTTCGCCGGAGCTGATAAATTGATCGATAACCACTTGCGCTACGTTGGCAAAATCGCCGAATTGGGCTTCCCAAATCACTAAGGTTTTCGGATCGGAGGTGGCATAGCCGTATTCATACGCCAAAACCGCCTCTTCGGACAGCACGGAATCCCAAACCTCAAAGCGCCCTTGCTGATTATGCAGGTTGGCAAGCGGAATGTAGTAAGTGCCGTCTTCTTGGTTATGCAGCACCGCATGACGGTGGAAGAACGTTCCCCGTCCTGAATCTTCGCCGGAAAGGCGAATGGCATTGCCGTCGTCCAGCAGAGTGGCATACGCCATGATTTCCGCCATACCCCAATCCAGCGGTTTCTCGCCGGCCGCCATCAGTTCGCGGTCTTCGTAGATTTTTTTCACCCGATTGTGCAGTTTGTGCGATTCCGGATAGAGGCAGACTTTCTTCGCCAAGGCGATAAACCGCTCTTTCGGGAATCGGTTTTCGTAGTGTGCCGTCCAATCGTGATCCAGATAGTTGATCCATTCCAATGAATTGCGATCCAACTCGCGCCACTCTTTCACCACGCATTCACCGTTATCCAAAGCATCACGATAGCCGTTCATCATTTCAAAGGTTTGATCGTCGCTTAACACCCCTTCGGCAACTAAGCGATCGGCATAGACTTTGCGCGGTGTCGGGTGCTTTTTGATTTGTTTGTACATCATCGGCTGGGTGGCAGACGGTTCATCCGCTTCGTTGTGGCCGTGGCGGCGGTAAGAAACCAGATCAATGAAAATATCGTTTTTAAATTTCGCACGGTATTCCACCGCCATGCGTGCGGCGTAGATCACCGCTTCGGGATCGTCGCCGTTGACATGAATCACCGGTGCGTCCACCATTTTGGCAATATCGGTACAATATTCGGTGGAACGGGTGTCGCCGGTGTAAGAGGTGGTGAAACCGATGCGGTTATTGATCACCACCCGAATTGTGCCGCCGATGGTGTAACCGCGGGTGGACGACATATTCAGGGTTTCTTGTACAATGCCTTGTCCGGTGACGGCGGAGTCGCCGTGTACGGTAATACCCAACACTTTGTTGCGTTCGTCATCTTGCAGACGGGTTTGACGGGAGCGGACAGAGCCGATGACCACCGGACTGACAATCTCCAAGTGCGACGGGTTAAACGCCAACGACAGGTGAACCGGACCGTTTTCCGTCATAAAATTAGATGAGAAGCCTTGATGGTATTTCACGTCGCCGGTGCGATCTTGGCTGTTGTGTTTGCCGGCGAATTCGTCGAATAGTTCCGCCGGTTTCTTGCCTAATACGTTGACCAGCATATTTAGTCGCCCACGGTGCGCCATGCCCATCACAATATCTTTGGCACCGAATTTTCCGGCGTGGCGGATAATCTCTTTCATCAGCGGAATAAAGGCGTCGCTGCCCTCGAGAGAGAAACGTTTGGCACCGGGAAATTTCGCGCCCAAATAACGCTCCAGCCCTTCGGCGGCGGTCAGTTCTTGCAGATAGGTTTTTTGTTCTTCCGCGCTAAAGAGCGGTTTGTTTAAGCGCGCTTCCATTTTTTGCTGTAGCCAGTCGCGGATCTCAATATTATGCAGGTGCATAAATTCCAGCCCGATGGTGCTGCAATAAGTGTCGTGCAATTTTTCGGAAAGCTCGCGCAGGGTAATATTTTCACGCTCGTATACATATTTACCGATATTGAACTCTTCGTCCAAATGCTTCTCTTCCAAACCGTAGAATTGATAATCCAGATTCGGTACGGAAAGACGTTTCCACATTTTCAGCGGATCGAGATCGGCGCGCAGATGCCCGCGATAACGGAACGCATTGATATATTGCAATGCCCGCACAAGGCGGCGGCTGGCACTCGGATCAATGATGGTGTGAGTGCCGGTTTTATTGGTGTTTTCTTGGGCTAATTCGCGGAAGTATTCGCGCACCGGCGTGTGCGGTTGTTCGGCAACCGCCGGTTTGGGCCAAGTATCAAAAATCCGTTTCCAGCTGGAGTCAACACTCTGCGGGTCTTTAAGATAGTCTTCATAGACTTGTTCTACATACGTCTGGTTGGCTCCCCCCAGGGCACTGGAGGCGATCCAATCCTGCATCGCACCGTTTTGTTGCATAACTACCTGACCTTTTCTTAAAATAAAATAATAGGATAAACTATAATTTTGTTAGTAAATTGAATATTTTACCGTTAAATGTAGGCGAAAAATATGCGCTTTACAAGAACATGACGAACTTTATTTCGAGCTTTTATTTCAAGCTAAGCTACCATTCAAATTATACCTAAAAATTTTTTTTATAATGTGACCTGGATAGTATTTTTTACAAAAAAATAACATTTTCCCCAAAAGTTCCTTTAAATTTGTCCGTTAAAAGACTAAATTGTTGAAAATTCATTTTACATTATCTCTTTATTTATGCTAATAAATGAATCAGTCTAACGATAAATACGATTAAATCGGTTGTTTTAACAAAAATATAACATAGGGAGTGATCATGTCAGAATTAAAAGCAACATTATCCATCAGTGATGGTCGTCAGCTTGAAGTGGATGTTCATCGGGCGGTATTGGGTTACGATTCGATTGATGTTCAGTCATTGGTCAAAAATCATCTGTTTACCTTTGATCCGGGCTTTATGTCAACGGCTTCCTGTAAATCGGCGATTACTTATATTGACGGCGATGAAGGGATTTTGTTGCACCGAGGTTATCCGATTGAGCAATTGGCTGAAAATGCGGACTATTTGGAAGTTTCTTATCTGCTGTTGTTTGGTGAGCGCCCGAACAAAGAGCAGTATCAGGCATTTGAAGCCAGAGTAAAAAAACATACCCTCGTACATGAACAGATTTCCCGCTTCTTCCACGGCTTCCGTCGCGATTCCCACCCGATGGCGATCATGTGCGGTGTCAGTGGCGCATTGGCGGCGTTCTATCACGACTCGATTGACGTCAACAATATTTACCACCGTGAATTGACCGCCTACCGCCTCTTGGCAAAAATGCCGACCTTGGCGGCGATGTGCTATAAATATTCAATCGGACAACCGTTTATGTATCCGCAGCGCCATCTCTCATTTTCCGGCAACTTCCTGTATATGATGTTCGCCACGCCGTGCGAGCCGTATGTGGTCAATCCGGTGTTGGAAAAAGCGATGGATAAAATCTTTATCCTGCATGCGGATCATGAACAAAACGCCTCCACGTCCACGGTGCGTACCGCCGCCTCGTCCGGCGCCAACCCGTTTGCCTGTATCGCCGCCGGCATCGCTTCCCTTTGGGGGCCTGCACATGGCGGCGCCAACGAAGCCTGTATCAATATGTTGGAAGAGATCGGCAGTGTTGATCGCATTCCGGAATATATCGAGAAAGCCAAAGACAAAAACGATCCGTTCCGTTTGATGGGCTTCGGCCATCGGGTGTACAAAAATTACGATCCGCGCGCCAAAGTGATGCGCCAGACCTGCCATGAAGTGTTGAAAGAACTGAACGTGCAGAATCCGCTGCTTGATGTGGCAATGGAGCTGGAGCGCATTGCCTTGAGCGATCCGTATTTTGTCGATCACAAGCTGTATCCGAACGTGGATTTCTATTCCGGCATTATCCTGAAAGCGATCGGCATTCCGGTATCGATGTTTACCGTGATGTTCGCTTTGGCGAGAACGGTCGGCTGGATTGCGCACTGGAAAGAGATGTACAACCAAGGGGCGATCAAAATCGTGCGTCCGCGCCAAGTCTATATCGGCCATGCGCAACGGGATTTCGAAAAAATGGAAAAGTAGTGCAAACCGCACTTTGCCCATTTTGGCATTGAAATAGAAACGGCAGAAACGGAAACGGTGGAACAATTCTTCTGCCGTGAAAAACAGATAAAATTAAAGGATCAGGCTGGCGCTTGATCCTTTATCTATTTCAGCGACTTGACACGCTATTTCGAGGTTTGCTTTTCGCGAATTTCCGCTAATGTTTTACAGTCGATACAGAGATCGGCGGTCGGACGGGCTTCCAAACGGCGAATACCGATTTCCACACCGCAGGACTCACAGTAACCGAAATCGTCGGTGTCCAGCTTCAGCAGGGTGTGATCGATTTTTTTCAGCAGTTTGCGTTCACGATCACGGTTTCTTAATACTAAACTGAATTCTTCCTCTTGGGTCGCCCGATCAGCCGGATCCGGAAAATTGGCAGCTTCATCTTGCATTTGCGCCACGGTTTTTCCGGCTTCATTCACGATTTGCTCGCGCCAAGCGGTCAAGATTTTTTTGAAATGAAGAACCTGTTTCTCATTCATATATTCTTCACCCTCTTGTTCTTGATAAGGTTCGACCCCCGCCAATGACAAAAGACTCAAAGATGTTTTTGGAGCTGCTGAACTCATACTGTTCTCCCGTATAGAGTAACCTCAATCAACGTGGTTATCCGCTGAAATTACCCGATTATTTTAGTCGAAAATGAGAAGAAATTTCGATTATTAAAATTTCACGCCTTTTTAAAGCCGATATAAATAGCAGATGTTAAATCTTTTGGCAAATGAAAAGCGGAATATCGCGGTATGATTTTTAGTCATTCAAATAAAAATATTTAAAAACAAATAGTTAAAAATAGCAAATTAAATTCGTGTTTTGCGATCCAGCTCGCAAAAATAAAGGCAACACTTTTATGATTTTGTTTTTTTATTAAAAAATCCTTTTAAAGGAAGGCGAAAATCGGGGAGAAATACGCTTGAACGGAACAAACCGATGAGATTACAAAATATTGCGCTTTGCTGGCTGTTGAGCCTGAGCCAAATTTTTTGGCTGCCGGTTTCGTGGCTGGGTTATCAACGGATTCTGCTGGCGCTTGCGGTTACGGCGGTTTTCAGTGCGTTGTGGTTAGCGCGAAACCGTCGCTACCGCACTTTACTGTTATTGTTCGCCGTGACCTTATGCAGCGCCGCTTATCAACAGTGGTATATCGCCTCAACCTTAGCCAAAACCGAACGGATTGCCGAGTTAAGCCGGCAAATGCAAACGATAGACGCGGAATTTAAGATCGTGTCGCTGCGGCAAATGTTGGCCAATCGCACGCTGGTTGCTGAGTTGGATTTAAACGGATATCAACTGGGCAAAATCAAGGTCAATATCCATTGGCAAGCGGAAGCCGAACCGCACTTGGGCGAAATTTGGCGGGCAACATTGAAGCTGCGTCCGCTCAGCAGCCGTTTAAACGAAGGCGGATTCAATCGGCAGCGCTGGTTGTTGTCGCAATCGATTTTGGCTTCGGCAACGATGAAACAGGGCGAATTGCGGCAACGGCAAAACGGCTGGCGACAGCAAAAATTAGAGCAGATCGTCGCCCAAACCGACGGTTTGCGCTATCAGGGCGTGATCTTGGCGCTAGCGTTTGGCGAACGGGCGTGGATAACCGCACATGACTGGCAACGTTTTCGTGAAAGCGGTACGGCACATCTGATTGCGATTTCTGGACTGCACATCGGTTTGGTTGCAACCATGGCATGGGGTATGGCGCGCTTGGCACAACTGCTTTTGATTCGGCGTTATGCCGCCTTGATCAGTTATCCGCTACCGCACCTGACGGCATTGGTTGCGGCGGCGTTTTATGCCTATTTGGCGGATTTTCTGATTCCCACCCAACGTGCGTTGTGGGCGTACTGTTTCTGGTTGGGGTTGAGCTTTATGCGCATTTATCTGCCGCCGTGGAAATTGCTGATATTGATTATCGCTTGGTTGAGCCTGCTCGATCCGTTGTCGCTGTTGAACGAAAGTTTTTGGCTGTCCTGCGGAACGGTGGCGATTTTGTGTTTTTATTATCACTATTTTCCGTTAAGCGGCTTGAGGTGGCGTGGTAAAACCCTGCGGCAACAGCTGCCGAAAATCGGCTATTGGATACTGGGGCTGCTCCATTTGCAACTCGGCTTACTATTGCTGTTCACGCCGTTGCAACTATTTGTTTTTAAAGCGTTACCGCTGAATGCGTTTTTAAGCAATTTGTTATTAGTACCGCTGTTTAGTCTTGTCTTGGTTCCGTTGATTTTAATCAGCCTGTTTAGCGGCGGATTCAGTTGGCATTGGGTTGACGGTTTATTGCAACGGACGTTGGCATTGCTGGATTGGTTGCCGAACCGCTATTGGCTGGTGTCGGATCTTGAGCGCGACGGCATGATTTTACTGGTGCTGTTGTTGCTTGGTATTCTCTTCGGCTTGCGCCGCCATTACCGCACTTTGGCTATTGACGGCACGACGACGGCTAAAAGTGCGGTTAAAGCCGAAAATAAAGCGGCGTTTGTTATTGGGATTCTGTTTTTGCTGTATGGCGGCAAAGTCGTGTTTGAGCAGAGCCGCCAAGCGGATTGGCAACTGGTGATGTTAGATGTGGGGCAAGGGCTGGCGCTGTTGATTGTCGAACGGCAGCACGCTACGCTGTTTGACACCGGACAAGCGTGGCAGGGTGGCAGTATGGCGGAAACGGAAATTTTGCCGTATTTGCAGCGCAATGGTTTGCAGTTGGAACAGCTGATCCTCAGTCATGACGATAATGATCACGCCGGTGGCGCGGAAGTGCTGCTGCGCCATTTCCCAAGTGCGGTGCTGTTCGGCAGTTCGCAGAAAGCGTATAACGCCCAGCCTAAACAAGCCTGCATTCAGGGAGCACGTTGGCTGTGGCGTGGCTTTCAATTTGAGGTTTTTGCCCCATCTCAGTGGGTTCCGGTTGCCAAAAATCAGGATTCTTGTGTGGTGTTGGTCAGCCGTGACAACGTGCGGTTCATCTTGAGCGGCGATGTTGCGCGAACAACCGAAGATCGCATTGCGCAGCACATCGGCAAGGTCGATTGGCTGCAAGTGGGACATCACGGCAGCAATACCTCCAGCGGTTGGATCTGGTTGAGCCGTCTGCGCCCGACAATATCGCTGATTTCCGCAGGGCTGCACAACCAATGGAAGCTGCCGCACACCGCCACGTTGCAACGCCTGCGGTACACGCAAAGTGCGGTTTACAACACCGCACTTGACGGGCAGATCACGCTTTCAGTGCGCGCGCAAAATTGGCAAATCTCAACGGCGAGAGGCGGTTGGCTTGCGTGGTATCAGATAATTATTGGCTTAGAAAAGGAAATACAGTTAGAATAACCCCATTTTACAGTTCAGCCTGTCGCTTTTTGCTCAAATAATAAAAGAAAGCGGCTAGGTTGCGGACGCTACTCAATGGAAAATAACGATTTAATGGAAGATAAAGACTTTTCGACGGCAAAGACGTTCAAACGCCTTTGGCCAATGATTTTGCCGTTTAAATCCGGATTAATTGTGGCGGCAATTGCCTTGATTCTCAATGCCTTGACCGATGCCGGTTTAATTTCAATGTTGAAACCGTTGCTGGATGACGGTTTTGGCAAAGCCGATACCGATTTCCTCAAACTGATGGCGGTGTTGGTGGTGGTGCTGATTTTTCTGCGCGGATTGAGTAATTTTATCTCTACTTATTGCTTGGCATGGGTGTCCGGCAAAGTGATCATGACCATGCGCCGCCGTTTGTTTAAACATATGATGTATATGCCGGTGTCGTTTTTTGACAAGAATTCGTCCGGCAAACTGCTGTCACGGATTACTTATGATTCCGAACAAGTTGCGTCTTCCTCCTCCGGCGCCTTGGTGACGATTGTGCGTGAAGGGGCGTATCTGTTGTCCTTGTTGGGCGTGATGATTTATACCAGTTGGCAGTTATCGGTAGTGTTGTTTATTATCGGCCCGATTATTGCGGTGTTGATTCGCATGGTGTCCAAACATTTCCGCCGTTTAAGCAAGAATATGCAAACTTCGATGGGCGAGCTGACCTCGTCGGCGGAGCAGATGTTGAAAGGGCATAAAGTGGTGTTGTCGTTCGGCGGGCAAAAAGTGGAAGAAGATCGTTTTAACCACGTCAGCAACGATATGCGCCGCAAAGGCATGAAAATGATGATGGCTTCGGCGATCTCCGATCCGGTGGTGCAGATCATCGCGTCCTTTGCCTTGGCGGTGGTGTTGTATCTGGCGACCATGCCGAGCATCATGAGCCAAAACCTGACCGCCGGTGCGTTTACGGTGGTGTTTTCTTCGATGTTGGCGATGATGAAACCGCTGAAATCGCTGACCAATGTCAATGCACAATTCCAACGCGGTATGGCGGCATGCCAAACTCTGTTTGCGATTATGGATCTGCCGATTGAAAACGATAACGGCAAGTTGAATGTTGAGAAAGTCGCCGGTGATGTGCGTTTCGATAACGTCTCTTTCCACTATGAGGGCAAAGAGAACAATGTGCTGCAAGATGTTTCGTTTACGGTTAAAGCCGGTAGCACGGTGGCATTGGTCGGGCGATCCGGATCGGGGAAATCGACGATTGCCAATCTGGTAACCCGTTTTTATGATATTGAACAAGGGGAAATTACGCTTGACGGTCATAATATCAAAGATTATACCCTCGAAAATCTGCGCACCCATTGTGCGGTAGTATCACAGCAGGTGCATCTGTTCAACGACACGGTGGCGAACAATATTGCCTATGCGGCAACGGAAAAATACAGTCGCGAACAAATTATTGAAGCCGCCCGCGCCGCCCATGCGTTGGAGTTTATCGAAAATCTGCCGCAGGGTATGGATACCGAAATCGGCGAAAACGGCGTGATGTTGTCCGGCGGACAACGGCAGCGCTTGGCGATTGCCCGTGCGTTGTTGCGCAATGCGACGGTGTTGATTTTAGACGAGGCGACATCGGCGCTGGACACCGAATCGGAACGCGCAATTCAAGCGGCGATTGACGGTTTGCGTCATAACCGCACCATTATTGTGATTGCCCATCGCTTGTCAACCATTGAAAATGCCGATGAGATCTTAGTAATCGATCACGGCAGAGTGGTTGAGCGAGGCACGCATAAACAGTTATTGGCTGCCGGAAATGCGTATTCCCAATTGCATAAATTGCAGTTTAGCCAGTCGTAATTGAATATAAAGGACGGCATTGCATGAATTTTTGGTATCAAAAAAGTCTGTTGACTTGGTTGCTTGCGCCATTGGCGTTATTGTTTTGGGGCATAACCGCACTTCGCCGTTCGGCTTATCGTATTGGGCTGCTGAAGTCTTGGAAAGCACCGTTGCCGGTGGTGATTGTCGGTAATTTGTCGGTCGGCGGCAACGGCAAAACCCCGTTTGTGATTTGGCTGGCACGCCGCCTACAACAACAAGGCCTCAGGGTCGGTGTGATCTCACGCGGTTACAGCGGCGAATTGAAACAGTTTCCGCAACTGGTTTGTGCCAATTCGAATCCGGTTGAAGTGGGGGACGAACCGGTATTAATCGCACGCCGCAGCGGTGCGAAAATTGCGATTTCACCGAATCGTCGCCAGAGTATTGAATTATTGTGCAAAGCCTACCATATTGATGTTATCTTGAGCGATGACGGACTACAGCATTATGCTTTGCAGCGCGATATCGAAGTGGTGGTGGTCGATGCGCAACGCCGCTTTGGCAATGGATTTTTACTGCCGGCAGGGCCGTTGCGCGAATTACCTACTCGCTTGCAAAACGTTGATGCGGTGATTTGTAACGGGGAAACGGCACGCGCCGAAGAGATCCAAATGCAGTTGCAAGCCGAGGTGGCGGTCAATCTGCTCACGCAGGAAGAGCGCCCGCTCAGCGAATTCGGTGCGCAAGCGATTGTTGCGCTGGCGGCGATAGGCAATCCGCAACGCTTTTTCACTATGTTACAACAACATAAGCTGAACGTGGTCAAGCAAAAAGCGTTTACCGATCATGCCAAATTTTCCGCTGAGAAGTTAGCCTCTTTGACCAATGCGGAACAGATGTTGTTTATGACCGAAAAAGACGCGGTGAAATGCAGCGGCTTTGCCCGTGAAAACTGGTGGTATGTACCGGTGGATGCGGTGTTACAGCCGGAAGTTGACGGCTTAATTGAGAAAATCATGCAGCAAGTGAAAGCAAACGGTGAAAAAGGTGAATAATAAAATGTTACAGGTGATCGCCTGTCCGCGTTGTCACGCAAAATTACGCTATGATCAAGCCAATCAGCGCCTGATCTGTGAATTCGAGCATTTGGCGTACCCGATTAAAAACGGAATTCCGGTGCTGTTGCCCGAAAGTGCGGTCACGCTGGCGGAAACAAACGACAAGGAGTCGCAACATGACAAAATTTAGTGTGATTATTCCGGCACGTTTCGCTTCCTCGCGCTTGCCGGGCAAACCGTTGGCGGATATCGACGGCAAACCGATGATCCAACACGTTTGGCAACAAGCACAGAAATCTGGTGCCGAGCGGATTATCGTCGCTACCGATCATGCCGAAGTAGCGGCAGTTGCAGGTGCATTTGGCGCCGAAGTGTGCATGACGTCGGAACGGCACAACTCCGGCACCGAGCGTTTGGCGGAAGTAGTCGAAAAGTGCGGTTTGGTCACCGATGAAATTGTTGTCAATGTACAGGGCGACGAGCCGCTGATTCCGCCGACGATTATTCGGCAGGTGGCGCAAAACTTGGCAGATAATGCGGTAAAAATGGCGACATTGGCGGTAAAAATCGAAGATGTCGAAGAACTGTTTAATCCGAATGTGGTCAAAGTGTTGACCGACCAAAAGGGTTTCGTGCTGTATTTTTCCAGAGCGGCGATTCCTTGGGATCGCGATCAGTTTGCCGCCCTGAAAAAAGGCGAAACGCAAGCCGCGGATTTGGATTTGAGCAAAACCGGCTATTTGCGCCACATTGGTCTGTATGCCTATCGTGCGGGCTTTATCCGGCAATATGTGCAGTGGCAGCCGACCGCACTTGAACAGATAGAATCGTTAGAACAGCTGCGCGTGTTGTGGTACGGTGAAAAAATTCATCTGCAGTTGGCACAAGAAGTTCCGGCTGTCGGCGTGGATACGTTTGAGGATCTTGAAAAAGTCCGTCAAATTTTAACTCAGTCATCTTAGGAATAAATATATGTTAGACAAAATTTTAGGTTCGGTGGTATCCGGTGTGTTGGGCGGCGAAGCCGGTAAGCAAAGTCAGGCGATGTCGATCATCAATGCGCTGTTGTCTTCACAGGGCGGCATTCAAGGCATTTTAGCCAAATTTCAACAAGGCGGGCTGGACGATCTGCTGCAATCTTGGTTGGGAACCGGCGAAAACAAAAGTATTTCTCCGACCCAAGTGGAAGACGTATTCGGCAAACAGGAGCTGCAACAAGCGGCGCAGCAAGCCGGCGTGAAAGACGAAGCGGAAGCCTCCGATCTGCTTTCGCAATTTTTACCGCAGATTGTGGACAAATTAAGCCCGAACGGTGCGCTGGATCAAAATGCGAGCGGTGATCTGCTGTCCAAAGGGATTCAATCCGTTTTAAATAATTTTTTAAAATAACCCTATTTCGGGCGGATCGCGATTCCGCCCGTTTACCATAACCTTGCCGCTATGCTGTTTGATGCCAAACGTTTCCTCGCCGAAGTCACTTCCGAGCCCGGTGTTTATCGTATGTATGATGATAAAAACGAGATCATCTATGTCGGTAAAGCCAAAGATCTGAAAAAACGCTTATCCAGCTACTTCAGAAAAAATTTGTCGAGCAAAAAAACCGAAGCCTTAGTGTCGGTTATCGCCAATATCGACGTGACCGTCACCCACTCGGAAACCGAAGCGTTACTGCTTGAACATAATTATATCAAAAAATACCAACCGAAATACAATGTCTTGCTGCGCGACGATAAATCCTATCCGTTTATTCTGCTGACCAAAGAGCGTCACCCGCGTTTGAGCGCATTTCGCGGCAGTAAAAAAGCAGCCGGTGACTATTTCGGGCCTTATCCTAATGCCGGTGCAGTGCGTGAAACCTTGTCGCTGATTCAAAAATTGTTTCCGGTGCGGCAATGCGAAGACACCACCTACCGCAACCGCTCCCGTCCTTGTCTGCAATATCAGATAGGGCGTTGTTCCGCGCCTTGTGTCAGCGGCTATGTCAGTGATGAAGAGTATAACCGGCAAGTCAATTATGTGCGCCTGTTTTTGCAAGGTAAGGATCAACAGGTGTTGGATCATCTGGTGCAGCAAATGGAGCAGGCGAGCACCGCACTGAATTTTGAAAAAGCGGCGTTGTACCGTGATCAGATCCAAGCGGTGCGGGCGGTCACTGAGAAACAGTTTGTCTCCAACCAAAATACCGACGATCTGGACATCATCGCCATCGCTTATCAACACGGCATCGCCTGTATTCATGTGATGTTTATCCGGCAAGGCAAAGTGCTGGGCAGCCGCAGCTATTTCCCAAAAATTCCGAGCCATACCGCACTTGACGAAGTGAGCGAAACCTTTTTCGGGCAATTTTATCTGCAAGCCGGACAGGGCAGAACGATCCCGAAAAAAATCATTACCAACCGCCGGTTGGAACAAAAATCGGCACTGGAAACCCTGCTGAGCCAACAGGCCGGTTTTACCGTCACTATTCAGGATAATGCCAAAGGCAAGCAATCCAAGTTTTTGCATTTGGCACAAATGAACGCTGACATTGCGCTGACCGATCAGCTGAAACAAAGCGGCAGAATCAAAGAGCGGTATCAAGCGCTGTGCGAACTGTTGGATTTGCCGGCGATTCGGCGCATGGAGTGTTTCGATATCAGCCACACCATGGGTGAGCAGACGGTGGCTTCGTGCGTGGTGTTCAATCAAGACGGGCCTTACAAAAGCGATTACCGTCGCTTTAATATTAGCGGTATCACGCCCGGTGACGACTATGCAGCAATGGAAAAAGCACTGTTGAAACGCTATAACAAACCGCTGGAGGCAGAGAAAATCCCCGATATTATTTTTATCGACGGCGGCAAAGGGCAGCTTAACCGCGCGTTGGAAGTGTTTGCCAAGCTGCAAGTGGCATGGGATAAAAACCACCCTTTGTTGATCGGGGTCGCCAAAGGGGTTGAACGTAAAGCCGGATTGGAAACCTTGATTATCAGCAAACAGGATCGTGAGCTGCACCTGCCGGCCGACAGCTTGGCACTGCATTTAATCCAACATATCCGTGACGAATCGCATCGCCACGCGATCGGCGGACACCGCAAAAAACGGCAAAAAGCCTTTGCCCAAAGCGGCTTGGAATCTATCGCAGGGATTGGCGGCAAACGCCGTCAGGCGCTGCTGAAATACCTCGGCGGCATGCAAGGGGTGAAAGCCGCAACGATTGAAGAGCTGGCGAGCGTGCCGGGGATTTCGCAAAAAATGGCGGAGACCGTATTCGAGCGCTTGCACGAATAACGCGGCAACAGCCTATAAAAGCCGGATTAAACCTGCTAAAATTCCTCACCATTTTCGATTTATATTTTAAACACGACCCTAACATTACAAAACACGGGGCTGTGACGATTTTTCGTCACTACTGGGTTAAAAGCCGTTGGTTTAGAATCACTAAATTTCACGACGTTTGCCTTGTATTGGTGAAAAATAGCCTATGGCTCAAATTATAGATAAAGATCAACAAACCCTAAGGATTATAGTTTGGCATTACTGAATTTAACCAATGCGTATTTGTCATTTAGTGATCATCCGTTATTGGATCACGCCGATTTGCATATCGAAGCCGGCGAACGGGTCTGCTTGGTCGGGCGCAACGGCGCCGGCAAGTCGACTTTGATGAAAATTCTTGCCGGCGAAGTCAACCTCGACGACGGCACATTACAGCTGGAAAGCGGTGTGGTGGTTTCACGCTTGGAGCAAGATCCGCCGCGCCATATCGAAGACAACGTATTCGATTATGTTGCCGAAGGCATCGCCGATCTTGCCGATTTGCTGAAGCAGTATCACCGCCTTTCGCACCAATTGACGGCGGATTATTCCGACGAACTGTTGCAGCAACTGGCGGAAGTGCAAAACGAATTGGATCACGCCAACGGCTGGCAGGTCGAAAGCCGGATTCAAGACGTGTTGCGCCGTTTGGATTTGAACCCTGACACCCTGCTGTCCGAGCTGTCGGGCGGTTGGCAGCGCAAAGCGGCGTTGGCACGGGCGTTGGTCAGCAATCCGGATATTTTATTGCTGGACGAACCGACCAACCATCTGGATATTGAAGCAATTGACTGGCTGGAAGCCTTTTTGTTGGAATTTTCCGGCAGCATTATTTTTATTTCGCACGACCGCTCTTTTATCCGCAAAATGGCAACCCGAATCGTCGATTTGGATCGCGGCAAGTTGGTGTCTTATCCGGGCAATTACGATCTGTATCTGACCGCTAAAGAAGAAAATCTGCGGGTGGAGGAGTTGCAAAACGAGCTGTTCGATAAAAAACTGGCGCAAGAGGAAGTGTGGATTCGACAGGGGATCAAAGCGCGTCGCACCCGTAACGAGGGCAGAGTGCGTGCGTTGAAAGCTCTGCGTGAAGAGCGTCGCCAACGGCGTGAAGTGTTGGGCACGGCGAAAATCCAAGTGGATACCGCCACCCGCTCCGGCAAAATTGTGTTTGAAATCGAAGATCTGGGCTATCAAATCGAAGAGAAAGTGTTACTGAAAAATTTCAGCGACAATATTATGCGCGGCGATAAAATCGCATTGGTCGGCCCGAACGGCTGCGGCAAAACCACGTTTATCAAACTGTTGCTGCAACAATTGAGCCCGACGGCAGGCAAAGTGCGGTCGGGAACCAAACTGGAAGTCGCCTACTTCGATCAATACCGCGCCGATTTGGATCCGGAAAAAAGCGTGATGGATAACGTCGCCGACGGCAAACAAGATGTGGAAGTCAACGGGCATAAACGCCATGTCTTAGGCTATTTGCAAGACTTCCTGTTTCCGCCGAAACGGGCGATGAGTCCGGTGAAAGCATTGTCGGGCGGCGAACGCAACCGTTTATTGTTGGCGAAGCTACTGTTAAAACCGAATAATTTATTGATTCTCGACGAACCGACCAATGACTTGGACGTGGAAACGCTTGAATTATTGGAAGATATTTTAAGCGACTATCAAGGCACGTTGATTATCGTCAGCCATGACCGCCAATTTATCGACAACACCGCCACCGAGTGCTATTTCTTCGAGGGCAACGGTGTATTGAACCACTATGTCGGCGGCTACAGCGATGCCAAACAACAGCAGCAAAACTATTTTGCCGCTTTGCAACAGAAAGCCGCCGGCAGCCAAGCCAAAGAAACGCCGACAAAAAGCGAAAGTGCGGTCGAGAATCCGGACGATAAGAAAGGCAAAGTGAAAACCGCAGAGCGCAAAACCAAATTGGGCTTTAAAGAGCAGCGGGAATTAGAGCAGTTGCCACACTTGTTGGAACAGTTGGAAGCGGAAATCGAAGCGCTGCAAACAGAAGTGGCAAGCGCCGAATTTTTCCAAAAAGACCACCAATACACCAGTCAAACCCTGCAACGATTGGCAGATAAAGAGCTGCAACTGGAACAGAGTTTGGAACGCTGGGAAGTGCTGGAAAACATCAGCAACGGCAACGTGTAGCGAGTTACCGCACTTTAGGAATAAAGGTTTCACGCGGAATATTAAAAAAGCGGGCGAAACCTTTGATTTCTTGATTTCTAAAAAAGCGGTTGATCTGCAGAAATAGATAAACAAAAGGCGGTTAAGTAAACCGCCTTTCGTACTATTTGTCGAGAACTACTTTTTCAATTCGTCGGTCAAGTGCGGTTGGATTTTGGTCAAAACCGCTTTGGCGATACGCGGGGCGGCGGCAACGATATTACCGGATTTCAAATAGTTATGCCCACCGACAAAATCGGTCACAATACCGCCTGCTTCACGCACGATCAGATCGCCGGCAGCGCAGTCCCACGGTTTCAAACCGATTTCAAAATAGCCGTCCACACGGTTGGCGGCAACATACGCCAAATCCAGTGCGGCAGAGCCGGCGCGACGGAAGTCGGCGGCGTTTTCAATTAACGAACCGATAATATTTAAATGCGCCTGCATATGTTGTTTGGCTTTGAACGGGAAACCGGTGGCTAATACCGTGCCGTCTAAATCGCGTTTGTTTTCAACGCGTAAACGGGTTTCGTTTAATTTAGCGCCTTCGCCGCGCACTGCCGTGAACAGCTCGTTACGCAGCGGATCGTAAACCACGCCGACTTCGGTGCGACCGTTTTCACGGATAGCGATAGAAACGGCAAAGTGCGGAAAGGATTTGATAAAGTTGGTTGTTCCGTCCAGTGGATCGATCACCCATTGTACATTCTTGTTTTCGCCTTCGATGACACCGCTTTCTTCGGTAATAATCGTGTGATCAGGATACGATTTTTTGATCACTTCGATAATGACTTCTTCAGCAGCTTTATCGATATTGGTGACATAGTCGTTAGCGCGCTTGCTGGTTGTTTCAATACTTTCTGGGCGTTCATAGCCTTTGGCAATCACATTGCCTGCTTTTCGTGCGGCACGAATAGCGATGTTTAACATTGGATTCATAGTTCCACCGGATTTTAAAGAACAAATTAAAAGGAATTGATTATTATCTACACAAAATCAACGTGCGCATTATAAGAAATTCTTCGGTAAATTGCGAGGTAAATTTTGAGAGCGTCTTTAAATCTTTTTGCTTGTCGGATCACAGATTCTGATTTTTATTGGCTAAATTTTGTGCGTTATCTCACAAATTAATTAGTGCGCTATTTATTTTTTATTTTTCAATGACACACTCAAACAAAAGTTGAAAAATAAACAGGTGTTGATTATGAATCGTGAGCAACAAATTTTAGAGCTGTTACGCAAAGATCCTTTAATATCTCAACAACAAATCGCCGATATTTTGGGATTAAGTCGATCCAGTGTGGCCGGCTATATTATGAATTTAATGCGCAAAGGGTATATTAAAGGCAAAGGCTATATTTTATCGCCGCAGCAAAGAGCGGTGACGATTGGCGGAACGAATATGGATATCGCCGGATATTCGCTGAATAATCTTGTTTTTGGCGATTCGAATTTAGGCAAAATTAAATGTACGCCGGGCGGCGTCGGACGAAATATTGCCCAAAATATTGCAATGTTAGGCAAGGAGTCGCATTTAATATCGGTGGTCGGTGACGATTTATATGGCGAAACCGTTTTAGAAAGAACAAAGCAATCAGGCGCTTATGTGGATCGTTGTTATCAATTGCATAATGAAACCACTTCTACTTATATTTCATTGCTCGACAACAACGGCGAAATGGTTGTTGCGATTAACGATATGGAGATTCTAAATAATCTGACCCCAGCCCTGTTATCTTCCCGTCTTAAATTTATCCAGCATGCCGATGTTATTATTTTAGATTGTAATTTAAGTGAAAAAACATTGGCGTGGCTTTTTAGTAATAGCGGCGATATTCCTATATTCGTTGATACGGTTTCAACCTTTAAAGCCATGAAAATTAAACATTGGTTGTCACATATCCATACGTTAAAACCCAATCGCTTGGAAGCCGAAGCATTAAGCGGAATAAAAATAGAAACGAATGACGATGTATTAAAGATTGCAGCTTGGTTTCACCAACAAGGTTTGACCCGTTTGGTGCTGAGTTTGGGATCCGACGGTGTTTATTTTAGTGAAAAAACGGGCGTGTCCGGTTGGGCGGAACCGTTAAAAGTGAACATTATAAATGTGACCGGTGCCGGCGATGCGATGATGGCGGGACTGGTATGTTGCTGGTTGGAAAATATGACGTTTGCGGACAGTATCCGTTATGCTCAAGGCTGTTCGGCGTTGGCGTTATCTTCCGAATTTACTAATAACCCGAATCTATCTGACGATAGTGTTAAAAAACTCCTAGAGGTTCAATTATGAATAAATACCTTGATATTGCTCCCGAAGTCGCGCAAGCGTTGGCAAATAATGTGCCGGTTGTCGCGTTGGAATCAACCATTATTTCTCATGGAATGCCTTATCCGCAGAATGTGGCAACAGCGTTGGAGGTGGAGAATGTTATTCGTGAGAACGGTGCGGTTCCTGCCACAATTGCGATTATCAAAGGGCGGTTAAAAGCCGGTTTATCGCAAGCAGAAATCGAACTGTTAGGCAAAGAGGGGCATGCAGTGGCTAAAGTCAGCCGCCGTGATCTGTCTTTTGTCGTCGCCGCACAAAAGAATGGGGCGACGACGGTGGCGGCAACCATGATTATTGCGGAAATGGCAGGGATTAAGGTATTTGCGACCGGAGGAATCGGCGGCGTGCATAGAGGCGCAGAGTCGACTTTTGATATTTCCGCCGATTTGCAAGAGTTGGCGCGGACGAGTGTTGCGGTGGTGTGTGCCGGAGCAAAATCGATCCTTGATCTGGGATTAACCACCGAATATTTGGAAACATTCGGCGTGCCGTTAATTGGCTACCAAACCGATAAATTACCGGCATTTTTTTCCAGAACAAGCCCTTTCGAGGTGAGTGTTCGCCTTGATTCGGCAGAATCTATTGCACAGGCGATAGATGCAAAATGGTCGCTTGGGTTAGCCGGCGGCGTTGTGATAGCCAATCCTATTCCACAGCAGTTTGCCATGCCGGAAGAGAAAATCAATGCGGCAATTGAACAAGCGCTACGAGAATCAGTGACCCAAGGCATTGTCGGCAAAGAGAGCACGCCGTTTTTGTTGGCAAGAGTAGCGGAATTAACCGGCGGCGAGAGCTTGCATTCCAATATTAATTTGGTTTTCAACAATGCGGAACTGGCGGCTCGAATCGCGGTTAATTATTATCAACTCACGTCATGAATTGCGTTACAGATGAAAGCCGCTGCCTAATAGCGAGCGGCTTTAGTAGTGAACATATACGTTTTACTTCTTTTTATGTGAGGTTTCTATGAGTTCCCTGTTAAGTATCATCGGTATTTTTGTGTTATTGGCAATCGCATTTTTATTATCCGAGAATCGCAAAGCGATTAATTATCGTACGGTTTTCGGCGCATTAGGCATGCAAATTGCTATCGGTGCGTTAATTCTGTATGTATCTGCCGGACGAAATGCGCTGTTGGCTATTTCCAACGGCGTACAAAAAGTGATTGATTACGGCAATGACGGTATCGGATTTTTATTCGGAGGTTTAGTCAGCGATAAAATGTTTGAGGTTTTTGGCGGTGGCGGCTTTATTTTTGCGCTGCGTGTTCTGCCGGTTATCGTCTTTTTTGCTTCGCTGATCTCAGTGTTATATTATATCGGCATTATGCAGTGGGTGATCAAAATTTTAGGCGGTTTTCTGCAAGCCGTATTAAAAACCTCAAAAACAGAATCCATGTCGGCGGCAGCAAATATTTTTGTCGGGCAAACCGAAGCGCCTTTGGTGGTGAAACCCTATATTGCCAAAATGACACAATCGGAATTGTTTGCGGTGATGTGCGGCGGTTTGGCGTCTATTGCCGGTTCGGCATTGGCTGGCTATGCGGCAATGGGCGTGCCGGTGCCTTATTTAATCGCGGCTTCGTTTATGGCGGCGCCCGGCGGATTATTGTTCGCCAAGATTTTGGTTCCGCAAACCGAAACCGTCAATGATGAAATTGATTATGATAACAACGAAGATAAACCGGCGAATATTTTAGATGCGGCGGCAGGCGGTGCTTCGGCAGGTATGCAATTGGCACTGAATGTGGGGGCAATGTTACTGGCATTCGTCGCATTGATTGCATTGCTAAACGGGATCATCGGCGGAGTCGGCGCTTGGTTTAATCAGCCGGAACTCAGTTTGCAAATGATTTTGGGCTGGTTGTTCCAACCACTGGCTTATATTATCGGCGTTCCGTGGGGAGAAGCACAGGTTGCCGGTTCGATGATTGGGCAAAAATTAGTGATTAACGAATTTGTTGCTTATTTAGATTTCGGACGTTATTTAGGCGAAAATCCGCCGATGGTTCTGACGGATAAAACCAAAGCGATTATCACATTCGCCTTATGCGGCTTTGCAAACTTAGGCTCGATCGCTATTTTAATCGGCGGAATAGGCACACTGGCGCCGAATCGCCGTTCCGATATTGCCAGAATGGGGATCAAAGCGGTGATTGCAGGTTCTTTATCTAATTTAATGAGCGCAACCATTGCCGGTTTATTTATCGGGTTGACTGGTATCGCGTTAATCGGTTAATTATCTTCCGCACAATTCACGTTATAATGACCTGATTTTGATTTTATCAAAATCAGGTTTTTTTATCGTTATAAGCAAAGAAAAAGGAAAAATATGTTAAAAAATATCCGAATCGTGCTGGTTGAAACCTCGCACAGCGGCAATATCGGCTCGGCGGCGCGGGCGATGAAAACGATGGGGTTGTCGTCGTTGTGTTTGGTGGCGCCGAAAGTGCTGCCGGACGAGCAGGCGTTGGCATTGGCGGCAGGGGCGGATGATGTGGTGCAAAGTGCGGTGGTGGTGCCGGATTTCGCGCATGCGATTGCCGATTGTTCATTGGTGATCGGCACCAGCGCACGCAGTCGGCATTTAACGATTCCGCAGCTGGATCCGCGCGGCTGTGGCGAACGGGCCGTGCAATATGCCGAACATCATGAAAAGGTGGCGATTGTGTTCGGGCGCGAGCGGGTCGGTTTGACTAATGACGAATTGTTAAAGTGCGGTTTTCATTTGAATATTCCGGCCAATACCGACTATTCTTCGCTGAATTTGGCGATGGCGGTGCAACTGGTCAGCTATGAAGTGCGCATGGCGATGTTGGCGCGGCAAAACGCGGGGGCAATTACGCCGCCGACCGCACTTTCAACACCGAGTTCGGAAAAACCGGCGCAGCAGGAGTTGGAGTATTTTTTCACGCAAACCGAACAGCTTTACCGTGAGCTGGACTTTATTCAAAATAACGGTGTGATGCCGAAACTGCGCAGTCTGTATGCGCGTGCCGAGCTGCGCAAAAACGAACTGAATATTTTGCAGGGTATGCTAAGTGCGGTACGCAAAAAGTGCGGTTAACGCCGGTAAGTTGTCGCTTGTTGCTACGATAGATAAAAACATACAAAAATAGTCGGGTTTAAAGTTGACTAAAATAGTCTGGTATGAAAGAATCTCACTATCAGATTATCGTTGAGGAACAAAGATGAAATTGACATCAAAAGGGCGGTATGCCGTGACGGCAATGCTGGATATTGCGCTCCATTCGCAACGTGGTGAGATTGAGATGCCGATTACCTTAGCTGAAATTTCAGATCGTCAACAAATTTCGCTTTCCTATCTAGAACAGTTATTTGCCAAATTACGCCGTTACGGCTTGGTCAAGAGCGTGCGTGGACCGGGCGGCGGTTATCTTTTAGGCATGCCGATTGAGAAAATTGCTATCGGCATGATTATTGCGGCGGTGAATGAAAATATCACTGCGACCAAGTGTAAAGGAAAAGGCAATTGCCAAGGCGGCATCACTTGTTTGACACACTCATTGTGGGAGCAGTTGAGTGAGGAGATCGAGGAGTTTCTGAACGGTATCACCATTGCGGATTTAGTGAATAAACAGACGCAACGCAGCGCCCTTAAAAAACATTTGGAACAACAACCCTTTCAAGTCGTCAACCGCACTTAAATGAAGTGCGGTTGATATTGTTAATTTTTCAGGAGTGAAAATGAAATTACCAATTTATTTGGATTATGCGGCAACTTGTCCGGTGGACGAACGAGTAGCCAAAAAAATGATGGAATTTATGACCTATGAGGGCATTTTCGGCAATCCGGCTTCGCGTTCACACCGTTTCGGCTGGCAGGCGGAAGAGGCGGTGGATATTGCGCGTAACCAGATTGCGGACTTGATCGGTGCGGATTCCAGAGAAATCGTGTTTACTTCCGGCGCAACAGAGTCTGATAACTTGGCGATTAAAGGCGTGGCGCATTTTTACCAAACCAAAGGCAAGCATATCATCACTTGTAAAACCGAACATAAAGCGGTGTTGGATACCTGCCGTCAGTTGGAGCGCGAAGGCTTTGAAGTCACTTATCTGGAGCCGGAAGCGGACGGATTGGTGGATTTGGCGAAACTGGAAGCGGCAATGCGTGACGATACGATTTTGGTGTCAATCATGCACGTCAATAATGAAATCGGTGTGATTCAAGATATCGAGAAAATCGGCGAATTGTGTCGTGCCAAGAAAGTGCTGTTCCACACTGACGCGACGCAAAGCGTCGGCAAGGTCGAGATTGATTTAAGCAAATTGAAAGTGGATTTAATGTCGTTTTCCGGTCACAAACTATACGGGCCGAAAGGGATCGGCGGCTTATATGTGCGGCGTAAACCACGCGTGCGCATCGAAGCAATGGTGCACGGCGGCGGTCATGAGCGCGGTATGCGTTCCGGCACTTTGCCGGTGCATCAAATTGTCGGTATGGGCGAAGCCTACCGTATCTGTAAAGAGGAAATGGCGACTGAAATTCCACGCATCAAAGCCCTGCGCGACCGTTTATACAACGGTTTGAAAGACATCGAAGAAGTGCACGTCAACGGTTCGTTGGAACAACGTGTTGCCGGCAATCTGAACATCAGCTTCAACTATGTGGAAGGCGAATCGTTAATGATGGCATTGAGCGATATTGCGGTGTCTTCCGGTTCGGCTTGTACCTCAGCCAGCCTTGAGCCGTCGTATGTCTTGCGTGCCTTGGGCTTGAACGATGAATTGGCGCACAGCTCAATCCGTTTCTCAATCGGACGCTACACCACCGAAGAAGAAGTGGATTACACTATCGAATTAGTGAAAAAAGCAGTAAGCAAACTGCGTGAACTATCGCCGTTATGGGATATGTTTAAAGAAGGGATTGATTTGAACACAGTGCAGTGGACTGCCCACTAATCGGTTAACAGGAGAAATAACATGGCATACAGCGAAAAAGTAATCGATCATTATGAGAACCCGCGTAACGTGGGGTCATTTGATAAAAAAGAGCAAAACGTCGGCAGCGGCATGGTGGGCGCACCGGCATGCGGCGACGTAATGCAGTTACAAATCAAAGTCGATGATAACGGCATTATCGAAGACGCGCGTTTCAAAACCTACGGCTGCGGCTCGGCGATCGCCTCTAGTTCCCTGATTACCGAATGGGTGAAAGGCAAATCTTTAGACGAAGCCGGCTCGATCAAAAACAGCCAAATTGCAGAAGAGCTGGAATTGCCGCCGGTGAAAGTTCACTGCTCGATTCTGGCGGAAGACGCGATCAAAGCGGCGATTGCCGATTATAAAAGCAAAAATAATAAATAAAAATTAACCCTGTTTCGCCAAGCGGAACAGGGGCTTTCTCTATTTGTCAGCATATGGTTTTATATTAAGGAATTCATCATGGGTGTCAGTTTAACTGAAAGTGCGGCCAACCGTGTGCGTACTTTTCTTGAAAACCGCGGTAAAGGACTGGGTTTGCGTTTGGGCGTGAAAACGTCGGGCTGCTCCGGACTTGCGTATGTATTGGAATTTGTCGATGAAATGAATGAAGACGATCAAGTGTTTGAACAGCACGGCGTTAAAGTGATTATCGACAGCAAAAGTTTGGTCTATCTGCAAGGAACCCAACTGGATTTTGTCAAAGAAGGTTTGAACGAAGGCTTTAAATTTGATAATCCGAACAAAAAAGACGAATGCGGTTGCGGTGAAAGTTTCACGGTATAAAGTGCGGTTTACGCAATAGGACAAATCATGCAAAACCCTTTTGAACTTTTTAATTTGGCAGTCGCATTTCATCTTGATACCGCACTTTTATCACAACGCTATCTTGAGCTGCAAAAACAGTATCATCCGGATAATGCGGCGACCGCAGCGCAACCGCAGCAGCTTGCGGCTGTACAAAAAGCCGCCGAAATTAACGATGCCTACCAAATTTTAAAAAGCCCGTGCCGTCGGGCGGAAGCGATCTTAGCGTTGAATTGGCAGCAGTCGCTCAATCTCGAAGAAACGGTGCGCGATACTGAATTTTTGATGCAGCAGCTGTTGTTGCGCGAAGATTTGGAAGCGGCTGCCTGTGCTTGCAACGAGGCTGATATTGCCGCCTTGCGAACTAAAGCGGAAGGATTGCAAACGCAGCAGCTGCAAGCGATTGAAGACGCTATCCGACAAAAAGATTGGCGCAGCTTGAAACAGCAAATTGATCGTCTGAAATTTGTTGAAAAATTATTGCAGGAAGTGGATCATATCGAAGATCGGCTATACGGTTAACGCTTCTCTCCCTCGAAAATGCTGATAGGCAGAATATACCCGACTGCTTATCGGTTTTTTTACTTTAAAACGAATTGACTTAAACGGAATTACTGAATGGCATTACTACAAATTGCCGAACCCGGACAAACGGCTGCACCGCACCAACACCGTTTGGCGGTCGGGATTGATTTAGGCACGACCAACTCGCTGCTGGCGACGGTGCGTAACGGCAGCAGTGAAATTTTAACCGACGTGGACGGCAGTGCATTGATTCCTTCCGTCGTCAATTATTCGGCGGCGCCATTGGTGGGCAATCAGGCGTTGGCAAGAGCGGCTAGCGAGCCGCAGCAAACAATTGTATCGGTGAAACGTTTGATCGGGCGCAGTCTTGCCGATGTGCAGCAACGCTACCCTAATCTGCCTTACCGTTTTCATGCCAGCGAAAACGGCTTGCCGTTAATCGAAACCGCACAGGGCAGTTTTAGTCCGGTGCAAATTTCGGCGGATATCCTGAAAAAATTGAACCATCTGGCGGAAGCCCGTTTGGGCGGAGAGCTTTCCGGTGCGGTGATCACCGTACCGGCTTATTTTGATGACGCACAACGGCAGTCCACCAAAGACGCGGCGCGTTTAGCCGGTCTACAAGTATTACGCTTGCTGAACGAACCGACTGCCGCAGCGATTGCTTACGGCTTAGATTCCGGACAAGAGGGCGTGATCGCGGTTTATGACTTGGGCGGCGGCACATTCGATATTTCGATTTTGCGCCTGTCGAAAGGGGTATTCGAAGTGCTGGCGACCGGCGGCGATACCGCACTTGGCGGCGATGATTTTGATCACCTGCTGGCAGAATGGATTGAACGCCAGTCGGGGATTGTTGCCGTCGATAGCATTGAACGCCGTCAACTATTGGAAAGTGCAATTGCAGCTAAAGTACAATTAAGCGCGCAAAGTGCGGTCTCAATCGAGTTCAAACAGTGGCAGGGGGAAATTTCGCGCGAACAGTTTGACCAACTGATTCAGCCGTTAGTGAAACGTTCTTTAATCGCATGCCGTCGGGCGTTGAAAGATGCCGGAGTTACTCAAGACGAAGTGTTGCAAGTGGTGATGGTCGGCGGCTCTACCCGTGTGCCTTTGATTCGTGAGCAAGTCGGCGAATTCTTTGGCAAAACGCCGCTCACTTCGATTGATCCGGATAAAGTGGTGGCTTTGGGAGCGGCAATCCAAGCGGATATTTTGGTCGGCAACAAATCCGATTCTGATATGCTGTTGCTTGATGTGACGCCTTTATCACTCGGAATTGAAACCATGGGCGGTTTGGTGGAGAAAATCATTCCGCGCAACACCACCATTCCGGCTGCCAGAGCGCAGGAATTTACCACCTTTAAAGACGGACAAACCGCCATGACGGTGCATGTGCTGCAAGGGGAACGGGAAATGGTGGCAGACTGCCGCTCGTTGGCACGTTTTACCTTGCGCGGTATTCCGCCGATGGTTGCCGGCGCCGCACATATTCGGGTCACTTATCAGGTGGATGCCGATGGTTTACTGAGTGTGACCGCAATGGAAAAATCCAGCAAAGTGCAGGCTTCGATTCAGGTCAAACCGTCATACGGTTTAAGCGATAATGAAATTCGCGACATGATCCATGCCTCGATTGAAAATGCTGAACAGGATATGCAGGCGCGTCGCTTGGCTGAACAGCAAGTGGAAGCCAAACGCGTGATTGAAGGTGTGGAAGACGCGATCAAACTGGATAGCGAGCTGTTATCCGCCGATGAATTAAACCGTATTCGCACGCAGATTACAGCGTTGCGCTCACTGATTGACGGACAGGAAAGCGAGCCGATCAAACAGGGAATTAAACAGCTTGATGTGGTGACCCGTGATTTTGCCGCCCGCCGTATGGATAAATCGGTGCGCAGCGTGTTGCAAGGGCACAGTATCAGTGAAATTGAAAATAGTTAAGCGATTAAGCAACAAATAAAAGGACAAAAAATGCCAAAGTTAATTTTTCTTCCCCACGAAAGTTTATGTCCGGAGGGAATGGTTGTCGAAGTGGCGCGTGGCGAAAGTATTTTAGATGCCGCACTGAATGCCGGTATTGAAATTGAACACGCCTGCGAAAAATCCTGCGCCTGCACCACTTGTCATGTGGTGGTACGCGAAGGGTTTGATTCGTTAAACGAAAGCAGCGATTTAGAAGAAGACATGCTGGACAAAGCCTGGGGCTTGGAAATGGAAAGCCGCTTAAGCTGCCAAGCGGTGGTGGGCGACGAAGATTTGGTGATCGACATTCCGCGCTACACCATCAACCACGCGCGCGAAGAGCATTAATCGCCGCTAAAGCACCCAGATAAAGGCTCTCAGATAAAAAGGAGATCAAGATGAAATGGCAGGATTCACAGGAGATTGCTTGGGCGTTATACGATCTCTATCCGGAGATCGACCCAAAAAGCGTACGCTTCACCGATATGCACGCCTGGATCTGCAATCTGGCAGACTTTGATGACGATCCGCAAAAATCCAATGAAAAAATCCTCGAAGCAATTTTGTTGCATTGGCTGGATGAGTTCCAGGATTAGGTTATAAGAAAAAAGTGCGGTGGTAAATTTAGAAGCTAGTTCCAATCCGGAGGTTCTTTCAAAAATAGTGCTGTTTATCGGATTAACAGGGATTTAATTTGCGTACTACCGCATTCCGTTCACTGGAACATACTTACTTTTTGAGTATGTTGTCGGATTAAAATTACCGTTCTATAAATAAACTTTAGTTTTGTGATCGTATTCACGGTTTTCATATCCATTTTTTGTTAGTCTTCTTTTCAAGAAAACATGAGGTTTTTCTTTTGTTTTAACTTGTATACTAGTATTTATTTAAATTATGAATTGAGGGCTATTATGAAAAAAAGATTATTTTTCAAAATGTTATTAGTAAGTGCGGTCGTGTTTTCTATAACTGCCTGTGATGATTCTGATCAACGTTCACAATCAGATCAAGTGACTAGAGTTGTTAAAATTTCTTCCGTTGTAGCCGCGACACACCCTTCCACTATTGCATTAAAAGAGGTCTTTAAACCTATAATTGAAAGTAAAACGAATGGCCGTTATCAAATTGATGTTTATGATTCAGGGCAATTAGGTGATGAAAAACAATCTTTTGATTACACGCGTCAAGGTATCATTGATATGTCGGTACTTGGCACGGTGATGTGGTCTGAAGTACCTAAAATGTCTGTTCCTGATTTTCCTTTCCTATTTAAAGATGTTGCTCACGCCAGAAAAATTTATCAAGGTGAAGTTGGCAAAGATATTGCCGATAGCTTTGAATCTTCCCAACCGATTAAATTCTTAGCTTGGCTGCCAAACGGTGCCCGTGTATTTTCGTCTAGCAAATCATTATCTAATCCTGATCAATTCAAAGGTCAAAAAATGCGTATGCCGAATAACCCGATTCATGTGAAAGTGGCGGAGTTATTGGGAGCCAATGTAGCGATTATGGGATTAGGTGAAGTATTTACCGCACTTGAACAAGGTGTTGTTGATGGTCAAGATAATCCGATGTCCACATTTGTTCAACAAGGTTTTTATTCCGTAAATAAAAATATTTATGAAACTAACCATATGATTTCATCACTTGAACTTCTTTCTAATGCGAAATTTTGGAAAGGGCTAAGTGATGATGATAAAGCTATTTTCTTAGAGGCAGCAAAAGCGGCATCCGATAAAAGTTGGGATTTATACCAAGAAAGTATTGATGCGGACAAAAAATTCTTGGCTGAAAAAGGCGTTGTTGTTGTAACTCCGACGGATACAGATAAAACCCAACTCGTCGAAAAAATGCAGCCGTTGTATGATGATTTGTATGAAAAATATGACTGGGCGGAAGCATTGGTTGAACGTATTCGAAATACAAATTAATTAGTCAATATAAGGGATAGAGTATGAAAGCTCTAATTGAAAAATTATTTTACGGTATTTCATTACTACTTGGGTTAATGCTAGTAGTGATGATTGCCCTAGTGTTTCTTAATGTGATATTACGATTTTTCTTTAATTCGGGATTGGTTTGGTCTGAAGAAGTATCAAGATATGTTTTTGTATATGTTATCTATCTCGGTGCAATTGTTGCGATGAAAGAGAATTCGCATTTAGGGGTAGATACATTAATTAAAAATGTACCGGAAAAAGTGAAGTTGGTTTTGTTTGTGCTGGGTAGGCTAATCATTATTACGGTTATGGCTATCTTGGTAAAAGGCACATATGCCATGGTAATCCAATCGATGACAGCAAAAGCAGCGGCTACCGGACTACCGCTATCATTTGTGTATGGTATCGGTTTGCTCACAGGCTCGGCAATTATTTTAATCGGTTTTTTACATATCGTAGATGTAATTAGAAATCCGAAGGATATTCATCGTGTCGTATTGATGAGTGAATCAGATTCAGATTAGGCAGCAGGTGTAATATGACAATTATTATTTTCTTAGCAAGTTTAATCGGCGGTATTGTAATTGGTGTACCGATTGCATTCTCGCTATTATTTTCCGGCATTATGTTAATGCTGTATTTAGATGTATTTAATGCCCAAATTTTGTCACAAAACTTATTTAACGGCGCGGATAGTTTCTCAATGATGGCAATTCCATTCTTTGTAGTTGCGGGAGATTTAATGAATCGTGGCGGTTTAACTAACAAGATTGTAGATGCCGCAACAGCTATGGTTGGACACATTCGAGGTGGTTTAGGATATGTCGCTATTTTAGCTATTTTACTTTTTGCAAGTCTTGTTGGTTCTGCTGTGGCTTCAACGGCAGCATTAGGTGCGATTTTGATTCCAATGATGGTGCAATCCGGCTACAACCGTGATAGATCAACCGCACTTATTGCCGGAGGTAATATCCTATCACCAATTATGCCGCCTTCAGTACCGATGATTATTTTTGGTGTGACAGCTGGTGTGTCAGTTACCGATCTATTTATGGGAGGGATTGCTCCGGCTATTTATATCACTGCCATTTTGTGTGTTGTTTGGGCACTTGTTTCGCGTAAAGATTCCGCAGCACCTCTACCGCGTAAATCTTTCAGAGAAGTCGTCACGGCTGTGCGAAAAGCAATCTGGGCAATTTTTATGCCGGTTGGCATTTTACTGGGTTTACGCAGCGGCATGTTTACTCCAACGGAAGCCGGAGTAATGGCAGTAGTTTATTCTTTAATTATCGGTGTGTTTGTTTATCGTGAGTTAACTTTACAAGATATCAAAGAAAGTATGATTGCCTCAGCAAAAGCCAGCAGTGCCATTATGTTTTTGGCAGCTGCGGCAATGGTATCGTCCTGGTTAATGACTATCGGTAATATTCCTCGGATTGTGACGGATCTTTTACACCCGTTTATTGAGAGTCCTATTCTATTAATGTTGGTTATTACCGGCTTGGTTTTATTGGTGGGAACGTCAATGGATGTGGTTCCAACCATCTTGATTTTAACCCCCGTATTGATGCCGGCAGTCAAACAGGCGGGGATCAATCCGGTGTATTTTGGTGTTGTATTTATTATTACCTGTGTAATGGGGTTATTAACACCGCCGGTAGGCACGGTACTAAATGTAGCGGCCAGTACAGGACGAATTAATATGGAGAGAATTGTTAAAGCAGTTTGGCCTTTCTTACTTGCGATAATCATTACTTTATTGCTGCTGATTCTTTTTCCAAGTTTATTTATGCAACCATTAGAATTTTTTACTAAATAAGGATTAATAACATGAAAGCGATAACAGTAACGAAACCTTTTGAATTGAGTATTACAGATATTCCGCTACCTGAGGTCACCGACGATGATGATGTGGTAATTAAAGTACAATTTGGTGGAATTTGTGGATCGGATATCGGTATTTATACCGGAGGAAATTCACTTGCTAAATACCCAATTGTAATTGGCCATGAATTTGTCGGACGAGTAGAGAGAGTCGGGCAAGGGGTTAAACATGTGAAGGCCGGCGATTTTGTTGTAAGCGATATCGTGAATAGCTGTGGACATTGTTACGCCTGCCGGACGGGGTATCATAATGTTTGTAAAAATTTAAATGTAACCGGCGTGCATATTAATGGGGGTTTTGCACAATATGCAAAAACCAGAGCTGATAATGTTTATCTTGTAGATACCAATAAAATACCCGAAAAAACGGCATGTCTCATTGAACCCTATGCCGTTGGTGTAGAAATTAATACCCGTGCAAATGTTTCTGTCGGAGATAAAGTAGTGGTATTCGGTTCAGGACCGGCGGGATTAGCGGCTATGCAGGTCGCGATAGCTCGGGGCGCACAAGTATTGATTACAGATATTTTTGATGAGCGTTTGACATTGGCTAGAGAAATGGGCGCGACTAAAGTGATCAATGTGAAAGAGGTTGATTTGCATACTGCGGTCAACGAATTTACTGAAAATGAAGGGGCTCATGTTGTGATCGACGCAGTGTGTTCACCGCAAAGTATTTTGGATGCGCTAGATATTGTTGCTCCATCGGGACGTTTTGTGGTGCTTGGAACAGGTGCGACACCATCAGAAATTCCGCAAGTGGCATTTACTAAAAAAGGGATAAATGTATTTGGAACACGCTTAAATAATAAACGCTTTCCAGAAGTGATGAAACTATTTGAACAGAGGAAAGTGACGCCTGAAAAAATGATTACACACACTTATAAATTTGACGATATCGAAAAAGCGTTTGATGTGATTAAGAATGAAAAAAACAGAGTCTGTAAAGTGCTGTTAGAGTGGTAAGGAGTAAACGATGAAAACAACATTTAGATGGTATGGATTAGGCAACGATACAATCCCGTTAAGTTATATTAAACAAATTCCGAGTATGAGTGGGGTGGTATGGGCATTGCATGATATGGTAGCTGGCGAAGTGTGGCCGGAGGCTCGTATTGCCGAAGTGAAATCGCAGGTGGAACCTTACGGATTAAGTATTGATGTGGTAGAAAGTGTTAATATTCATGAATCGATTAAACTTGGAGCGCCTGAGCGTGAGCAATATATTGAAAATTATAAAACAACACTACGAAATTTAGGCAAATATGGCGTAAAAGTAGTTTGTTATAACTTCATGCCGGTATTTGACTGGATTCGTACCGATCTATTTAAAAAAACTGATGATGGTTCGACCGCACTTTTCTATGAAAATGCACGTATTGAAGGTATTGATCCAAAAATACTGGTAAAAGAATTTGAAAAAAATTCAAAAGATCTGACTTTACCAGGCTGGGAGCCGGAGCGTTTAAAACATTTGGATAATTTATTTGATTTATACAAAGGAATGACCGAAGACAAACTGCGAGAAAACTTAAAATATTTCTTAGAGCAGATTATCCCTGTGGCGGAAGACGTCGGTATCAAAATGGCTATTCATCCGGACGATCCGCCATTCTCGGTATTTGGTTTGCCGCGTATTGTAAAATGTCATGATGATTTACAAAAAATTGTTGATATGGTGGATAGCGAGTCTAACGGTATAACTTTATGTAGCGGTGCATTAGGTCCAAATCTGCAAAATGATATTCCGTCAATGATCCGTCAATTCCATAAACGTATTCCGTTTGCCCACATTCGTAATATTAAAGTATTTGAAAACGGCGATTTTTTGGAAACATCCCATTTAACCCGTGACGGTTCATTAGATATTGCCGAAATTATAAAAGCTTATCACGAGGTAGGCTTTAAAGGTTATTACCGACCAGATCACGGCCGTCATATTTGGGAAGAAAAATGCCGTCCAGGTTACGGTTTATATGATCGCGCCTTAGGTATTATGTATATTCAAGGTTTATGGGATATATGTGAGAAAATTAAGGGAGAAAAATAATGGAATTATCCTATAACGGGTTAGCCAACCGAACTGAGTGGGAAAATAAAGGTTATATTTTACCCGAATATAATATTGCGGATATTGTGGAGAATACGACTAAAAATCCAATTTGGTTACATTTGGGCGCCGGTAATATTTTTCGTGCTTTTTTAGCTAATTTACAGCAACGGTTGCTTAATCAGGGGGCAGCTGATAAAGGAATTATTGTTGCGGAAGGTTTTGACTATGAAATTATTGAAAAAGCTTATCGTCCTTTTGATAATTTATCGATTTTTGCGCGTTTAAAAAATGATCATACGGTAGATAAAATTGTAATCGGTAGTATCACCGAATCCTTAAGAATAGAGCCGGGCTTTGTTGATGACTTTGCCCGCTTAAAAGCAATTTTTACTGCTCCATCTTTACAAATGGTATCGCTCACCATTACAGAAAAAGGTTATCTGATTAAAAATCAAGCCGGTGAATATTTTGCCTCGGTACAGGCCGATTTCCAAAATGGTGTAGAGCAACCGCAAAGTTATATCGGTAAAATTGTCGCATTACTGTTTAATCGTTTCCAAAATGGCGCAGCGCCATTAGCCGTAGTAAGTATGGACAATATGTCTAAAAACGGTGAGAAATTAGAAAAGGTCATTTTAGAATTTGCCCGGCAATGGCTGCAAGCGGGTTTTGTTAGTGCTGATTTTATTGATTATCTCAATTCAGACAAAATCAGTTTTCCATGGTCAATGATTGATAAGATTACACCCCGGCCAGATGTTGAAGTACAACAAATGTTGCAATCGGATGGTATACAAAATTTAACGCCTGTAGTAACTTCAAAAAATACTTATGTGGCGCCTTTTGTTAATGCTGAAGAACTTGAGTATTTAGCGATTGAAGATAATTTTCCAAATGGCAGACCAACATTGGAGAAAGTAGGGGTTATTTTTACGGATCGAGCAACAGTCAATAAAATTGAAACCATGAAAGTAACAACCTGTTTGAATCCGATTCATACAGGCCTTGCTATTTTTGGTTGTCTGTTGGGCTACACATCGATTTTTGCAGAAATGCGCGATCCTGATCTATCGGCATTAGCGAAACGTATTGGCTATCAAGAAGGGCTACCGGTGGTAATTGATCCGAAAATTATTAATCCGAAACAGTTTATTGATGAAGTAATTAATATTCGCTTATCTAATGATTTTATTCCGGACACACCGCAACGTATTGCCAGTGACACATCACAAAAATTATCCATTCGTTTTGGTGAAACGATAAAATCTTATCTTCGTAACGGTAACGATAGGGATATTCAGACATTGACCGCGATTCCTCTGGTATTTGCCGGCTGGTTGCGTTATTTGATTGCGGTTGATGATAGGGGAAATGAGTTTGAAAATAGTCCGGATCCACTATTAAATGAGTTAAAAAGTAAAATTTCTTGTGTTAAATTAGGCGAAAGCGTATCTATCGAAATATTAAAACCAATTTTGTCTGACAAAAATATTTTTGGGATCGATCTGTATGAGGTCGGCTTAGCGGAGAAAGTGACGCAATATTTAAATGAAATGTTGTTGGATAAAGGTGCGGTAAGGGCAACCTTGCAAAAATATATTTATTGAGAAATTTTATGGCAGAACAAAAAGTACGAGAAAGTTCAAGGGAATTTGCATATCGAATCATTCGGGAAATGATTGTGAATATGGAATTGGCGCCGGGAAATAAGGTTAGTGAAACAGAACTTGCCGCACTGTTGGGATTAAGTCGAACGCCTATTCGAGAAGCGTTGATTGATTTGGAAAAAAGCGGAGCGGTGAAGGTAATTTCGCAAAAAGGTACGTTTATTTCCTTTATTGATCCTTTATTGATTGAAGAAGCACGCTTTTTGCGTTTGACTTTGGAAAAAGAAGTTTCCGCTTTACTATGTGAAGACGGTTATCAAAAATATCTTTATTTATTAGAGGATAATTTAAAGCTACAAGAGTTTTATCTCACTAATGAAAATTATGAAAAATTTCTTGAGCTTGATAATGAATTTCATCATTTGTTTTTTACGATTACGAATAAAAATAATATTTATGCATTAATGCGTGGGCTAAATATTCATTTTGACAGGGCAAGAATTTTCGTTTTTAAAAACAAACCAACATTAAAAACGATTGAAGATCATCGAAATATTCTCAATGCAATTAAAAATCAGGATAAAGTGCTCGTCAGAAAATTGATTGACCAACACTTGTATCAATATGTTTTAGATAAAGATCAATTTGAAAAAGAGTATAGTCACTATTTTAATCAAAGCGATCGGCAAATTAATGGGTAGCTATGGAATGAAAAAAATAGCCATTATCGGTGAATGCATGATTGAGCTGAATGGTGAACCGTTCGGTTTAATGCAGCAAACCTACGGAGGTGATACACTCAACACGGCGATTTATTTAGCGCGCGCTACACCGAAAAGTGCGGTAGAAATTCACTATATTTCTGTTATGGGCACGGATAAGCTCAGTCAGGGCATGGTGGCGGATTGGCAAGCGGAAGGTATTAATACGGATTGGGTTTTGAGGGATAAAACCCGTCAACCGGGTCTATATTTAATTCAACTGGACAGTTTGGGTGAGCGTACTTTCTTGTACTGGCGTAATCAATCTGCCGCTCGTTATTTATTGCAACATCATGATTATCCTCATATTTTATCGCAGCTAAAACATATGGATATGATTTATCTGAGTGGTATTTCCCTGGCAATTTTGCCGGATAGTGACCGCACTTTGCTGATTCAACAATTGACCGAGTTAGTAAAACTAGGCGTAAAGATTGCCTTTGACAGTAACTATCGTCCTGCGTTATGGGAATCTTTGCAAAAAACGCAAGAAATGTATACCGCACTTTTGCCGTTTGTGACGGTAGCACTTGTCACCTTTGATGATGAACAAGCCATTTGGCAAGATATAGATGAACAAGCTACAATTCAGCGCTTAAAACAATCAGGTGTAAGAACGGTGGTAGTAAAATCCGGTAAGCATGGCGCAATTTTCAATGATATTGATGGTGTTGAACAACAAGTACCAACTATTCCGGTTGATAATGTCGTTGATACCACATCCGCCGGTGATGCTTTTAATGCGGGATTTTTAAGCGGTTATTTACAAAATAAACCGTTGGAAATTTGCTGTCGGCAAGGCAACCAACTCGCCGGCGTGGTAATTCAGCATAAAGGGGCTATTATCAATAAATCTGCGACAATACATTTTATTAACCAATTTAATTAAGGAAAAATGTGTGATACAGATATATTTAGTCCTTGAAGTAATCGTATTTTTAATAAAGGACATTTTCAACTAAAAGCAATATCCGGCAACTGAATAAATCCACTGATGACATCGGGTCAGTGGATTTATTGCGGTGGTATGAATCTCTGCTTATACAAAAAGCCGAGCGCAGGATTTTTTATTCGATTTCAATCACTTTGCGTAATTCCGCACTTTCAAAACATTTTTCCAGCAATTTCATCACGTCCGTGGCCTGTTCAATGGTGACTATCAACGGGGTATTGCTGGTGATTGCCGCGTGGATATTGTCATAATAGGTGGCATAACTCATGGCGGGGGATTCGATTCTGCCGCGGAAGTGGCTACCGTTGAGCTCCGTGTTGAGTATGCCCCAGTCGGTTTCCACTTCGAGATTCCAGTTGCCACGCGGTTCGATACCTTGTGCCAGTCTGGCTTCCTGAACGTCCATGGTTTGTTTGATATACGAACCGAGACGGCCGTGCAGGGCAATATGGGGTGCTTTTTCGCGTACATATTTACTGGCGGTTAATTCCACCTTTAACTGAGGGTAATAGAGATAAATCTGAAAGTTATCATCGCTCAAGGCTTGCGGCTGTTGATAGCGGATGTCGGCAAACAGGGCTTGGGGCATTCCGAAGAGATCAACCGTATGATCCAGCAGATGGACGCCCAAATCGTAAACCAGTCCGATGCCTTTTTCACCGGTTTCTTTCCAGCGCTTCGGGTTTTTGTTGGGGCTGTAACGATCAAACCGCACTTGATAATCAACCACGTCACCGATCAAATTATGTTTAATAATGTTTTTGACCGCGTCAAAACCACTGTCCCAACGGCGGTTTTGGTAAGGCGAAAGGAGAATGCCATGCAAGGCAGCCAAGCGGCCTAATTCGGCGGCTTCATTGGCGGTCACACTCACCGGTTTTTCCACAATGACATGTTTGCCGGCTTCAATCGCTTGTTTTGCCAACGGATAGTGGGTCAGGTTGGGCGTGGTGATAACCACCAGATCAATATCGTCGCTGAGCAGGGCGGAAAAATCCCGCACCACTTCTACATCCGCTATTTTTTGCTTAGATTTTTCACTGCTGCGTTCAAACACTTTTTTAATCTTAAAACGCGGATCCACGGTTAAAAAAGGAACATGAAAGACCTGCGCCGACATGCCGAAACCGGCAATCCCTACATTGACTATTTTATCCATTTTATCCTCCGTTATTTAATGCGATCTAAATGTTGCAGCAATTCATTTGCCGGAATGCGTTGGATTTTACGCAAACGAAGCAGCAGGAAAATTGAAGCGAACAACAAACACAACACAAATCCGATCCAAAATCCCTCCGCCGCCAAAGCCGGCACAATCCAATCGGTGAGTCCGGTGATATAACCGACCGGCATGCCGATGACCCAGTAGCAGAGCAGAGAGATAATCAAAATGGCTTTGGTGTCTTTGTAAGCGCGTAATGCGCCGCCGGCGATCACTTGAATGCTGTCCGGAATTTGATAAGCGGCGGCAAACAGTAGCAGGAAAGAGGCCATCGCGATGACTTCTTGATCGGTAACAAAGATTTGTGCGATTTGCGTGCGGAACAGCAAGGTTAAAATTGCGGTGATGGTGGCAACGACAAGTCCCAGACCGAGCGCGGTGAAGCTGACCTGTTTTGCTCCGGCGACATTTTGCTCGCCCAAGCGCTGTCCGACTAAAATCGTGGTCGCCATCGAAATCGAAAGCGGTAACATAAAGATAAACGAACTGGTTTGCAGCGTGATTTGGTGGCTGGCGACAACATTTGCCCCTAACGGCGCAATTAATAACGACACAATGGTAAACAGCGTGACTTCGGCACACAAGGTCAAGGCGATTGGCACGCCCAAATTCAGTAACTTACGCTGCGTGTTCCAATCCGGCTTTTCAAACAGCTTCGGAAACAGCCGCAGATCGCGTTGATTCTTGGCGCGATAGCAATAGATTAAGATCATAAACATCATCAGCCAGTTGACAATCGCAGTGGCTATGCCACAGCCGACCGCGCCGTAAGCCGGTATGCCGAACTCTCCGTAGATAAAAATATAATTCAACGGAATATTCAGCAGCAAACCGATAAAGCCGATCACCATGGCGGGTTTGGTTTTTGCCAGCCCGTCATTCAGCCCGCGAAAGTTAATCATCAGCAAATAAGGTAGAATCCCAAATGCCATAGCTTGCAGGTATTGGCTGGAGATAGTTGCCAAACGGACTTCCATGCCCATAAAATCGACAATAAAATGGCTGTTATAAATCAGGATAAAGAGCGGTATGGTGATCATCAGCACAATCCAAATGCCTTGCCGCACTTGGTGGGCAATCCGCTTGCGCTGCCCAGAGCCATTGAGATAGGCAATTGTCGGCGGCAGCGCGAGCAGCAAGCCTTGGCCAAACAACACCAACGGAAACCAAATTGAGGCGCCGATGGAAATTGCTGCCATATCGGCAGCACTAACCCGTCCGGCCATAATGGCATCGATCATGCCCATCGAACTTTGTGCGATTTGCGCGATCAAAATCGGTATCGCAATTCGAATGAGCTGTTGCATTTCCAAGCGGTGTTGTTTGTCGCTGATAAAGGTTAACATAAATATATTTCTGCTTAATTGAAAGAAACGATCTATAATCGCTGTCGAGAAAAACGGATACGACAAGTGAGAGACTATGTTTACAGGTATTATACAGGGTAAAGCCCGAATTGAATCCATTGCGGCAAAAAAAGATTTTAAAACCCACATTATCAGAATGCCGGCGGACTTATTGGACGATCTGAAATTGGGGGCGTCGATTGCGCACAACGGTGTTTGCCTGACGGTGACTGAAATCAACGGTGATTTGTTGAGTTTTGATTTAATGCAAGAAACCCTTCGCATTACCAATCTGGGCGAATTACAGGTGGGCGACGAAGTCAATATCGAGCGGGCGATGAAAATGAACGATGAAATCGGCGGACACATGCTCTCCGGTCATGTTTACAGCATGGCGCTGATTGATGAGATTATCCAGAGTGAAAACAACTACCAAATTTGGTTCAGTCTGCTGCAACCGCACTTGCTTAAATATATTTTGACCAAAGGCTATATCGCGATTGACGGCATCAGTTTGACGATCGGCGCAGTGGAAAACGCCCGTTTTTGCGTGAATTTAATTCCGGAAACGCTGGAACGCACCATTATCGCGCAGAAAAAAACCGGCGATAAAGTCAATCTTGAAATCGACTCGCAAACCCAAGCGATTGTGGATACGGTCGAACGTTATTTAAGTGAAAAAGCGCAAAGTTGAGCGGATTTGTCGTCAAGAATAACGTTTTTGCGGTATAAGGTATAAAAAGTGCGGTCAAACCGCACTTTTTCGTATTAATATTCCGTCTTGTCTTTATATTCGCACAAATCTTCAATGATACATGCGCCGCAGCGCGGTTTACGGGCGACGCAGGTATAGCGGCCGTGTAGAATCAGCCAGTGGTGGACATCGACTTTGAATTCCGCCGGTACGACTTTCAGCAATTTCTCTTCCACTTTCACCACGTCTTTGCCCGGTGCAAAGTTGGTGCGGTTGGCGACCCGAAAAATATGGGTGTCGACGGCGATGGTCGGCCAGCCGAAAGCGGTATTCAGCACCACGTTGGCGGTTTTGCGTCCGACACCGGGCAACGCCTCCAGTGCTTCGCGCGATTCCGGTACTTCGCCGTGATGTTTATCCAGCAACAAACGGCAGGTTTTGATCACGTTTTCGGCTTTGCTGTTATATAACCCGATGGTTTTGATGTATTCTTTTAAGCCGTCCACGCCCAGATCCCAAATCGCTTGGGCGGTGTTCGCCACAGGAAACAGCTTGTCGGTGGCTTTGTTGACGCCTTTGTCGGTGGCTTGCGCCGAGAGAATCACCGCAATCAGCAATTCGAACGGCGAGCTGAAATTCAGTTCGGTGGTCGGTTCGGGATTGTTGTCGCGCAGACGGGTCAAAATTTCGATTCGTTTTTGTTGGTTCATACCGCACTTTTGCCTTTTTTGTTCTTTTTATCATCAATCAGATTTTTGACCGCCAACATAATGCCCAAGCCGATAAAGGCGCCGGGCGGTAAGATGGCCAATAAAAAACTGGTATCAATGTGCAAGATTTCAATTTTTAATGTTTTCGCCCACGCACCGAACAGCTGTTCCATACCGGCAAACAGCGTGCCGTTACCCAAAATTTCGCGCATAGCACCGAGCACGAACAGGCTACAGGTCATGCCCAATCCCATTGAGAAACCGTCAAACATTGACGGTAATACGCCGTTTTTAGATGCGAAGGCTTCGGCGCGCCCGATAACGATACAGTTGGTGACGATCAGCGGAATAAAAATCCCCAGCGCCAAATAGAGATCGTACACGAAGGCGTTCATCAGCAACTGCACGGCGGTGACGGTGGCGGCGATAATCATCACATAAATCGGAATGCGGATTTCATGCGGAATGGCGCGGCGGCAGAGGGAAACAATCGAATTGGTGCAGATCAGCACCAGCATGGTCGCCAAACCCAAACCTAGGGCGTGGGTTACGCTGTTTGACACCGCCAGCAGCGGACACAACCCAAGTAACTGTACCAGGGTGGAGTTGTTGTCCCACAATCCTTGTCGGAAAATCCCTTGCCAGTCGGTCGGTTTAATTGGCGGCTGTTGCGGAATTTCGGTGATTTCAATTTCGCCGATACGGCTATTTGTCGTTATTTCAGACATGCTCTCTTCCTCATTCGCAACGGCTAAATTGGCTTGGTGCGTGTTGTTTAAAATCGCCGATCACCGCAAGTGCGGTCTGTTTGACCGCATTGACCACCGCTCTTGGGGTGATGGTGGCGCCGGCAAATTGATCGAATTTACCGCCGTCTTTTTTTACCGCCCATTGGCTTTGGTTGTCAAGGGTGAACGGTTGTTGATCGAACGCATAGATCCAATCGCCTTTAGCGGTTTCGATTTTATCGCCCAAGCCCGGTGTTTCTTTATGTTCCAGCACGCGCACGCCCAACACCGTGCCGTCCACGCTGATACCGACCAAGATCTCGATCCGTCCCGAATAGCCTTGATTGGTAACGGCTTTGATCGCATAAGCGGTGGTTTCGCCGTGTTTTTGCGCGATATAAATGGTTTTCAACTGCGGATAACGCTGTGGATCGGGCAGCACGCAGGATTGCAACAGCGCATTGTCAAAATAGTCCGCCGGAATCACTTGCGTCAGCAGTTGCCGTTGTTGGTTTAACGCAACATTTTCAATCCGTTGCTGGGTCAGCAGAAACACACCGATCGAAAGTGCGGTGCAGAGCAGGGCGACAAATGCCAAAATAACGGCGGAGCGAAAAGTGGTTTTTAACATTGTTCGTTCCTATTTCTTTATGTGATTGTTTTTTATGCGATCGTTTTTCACTTGGTAGCCGTAAACGCGCGGTCGGGTGTAGTGGTCAATCAGCGGCACGCAGATGTTGGCGAGCAGAATCGCAAAGGCAACGCCGTCGGGATAATTGCCGTAGTAGCGGATAATATAGATTAAAAAGCCGACTAACGCACCAAATACCAGTTTGCCTTTCGGGGTGATCGAGGCGGTCACTGGATCAGTGGCGATAAAAAAGGCGCAGAACATGGTAGCGCCGCTGAACAGCTGCCACAACGGATTGAGCGAGCTTTGCGGCGCAAACAGCCAGTTTGCCGTCGCCAACAGCGTCAGGCTGAGTAAAAGTGCGGTCGGCGTTTGCCAGTGGATAATTTTTTTCCATAGCAGCAGCAATCCGCCGAGCAAAAACGCCAGATTAAGTTGCCACCAGCCGTTGCCGAAAAAAGCGAACCCAGAGCGACGGCTGAAAATCGGCGAACTGATGATATCGGCGAGGGTTTGTTGGTTATGCAAACCGCTCTTGACCGAATCCAAGGGCGTGGCTTGGCTGATGCCGTCAATCGTGCCGACCAGTTGCAGCAGCGAGTAGCCGTCGCTGCTGACACCGTTAAAAATCAGCGAAAGCGTGTCGTTCCAAGTCGGTGGCTCGTTGAGTAGGGCAATCGGCGGCATCCAGCTGGTCATTTGCAGCGGAAAGGAGATCAGCAAAACCACATAACCGACCATTGCCGGATTAAACGGATTTTGCCCCAAACCGCCGTAAACATGTTTGCCCAAAATCACTGCGCAAAATGTGCCGATTAAAATAATCCAATAGGGCGCGTAGGGCGGAATGGCGACGGCGAGGATCAAGGCGGTTAAAATCACGCTGAAATCCGCCACATAAAAAAAGATCGGTTTGCGGCGCAGGGCGGTGATGATCAGTTCCAACACATAGGCGAAGCCGACCGCCAAGAGGATTTGCAGCAGCACGCCCACGCCGAAATAGTAGTATTGCACCGCAACGGCAGGCAACATGGCGGCAATCACCCACAACATAAAACGGGCGGTCAGATTACTGGAGTGAGTATGGGGAGAACTGGCGATTTTAAACATATTTTTCCCTATGATGCCTCAGTGTTATGTTGTTGCGCCGCTTTTTTCGCTTTGGCACGGGCGATTGCCGCAGCAACCGCGGCTTTGCGCGGATCGGTAGTTTTGTCTGAATCGGCAGTGACCGCACTTTGCTCGTTTGGCGTCGCTTGCGCTGCGACTGTTTGGCTTTCTGCTGTTTGGTTTTCTACGGCT
>NZ_FWWV01000067.1:0-21251 GCF_900176075.1 Pasteurella testudinis DSM 23072 | reverse complement strand
GCTGCGACTGTTTGGCTTTCTGCTGTTTGGTTTTCTGCGGCTTTTTTCGCTTTGGCACGGGCGATTGCGGCGGCAACGGCGGCTTTGCGCGGATCAGTAGTTTTGTCTGGATCGGCAGTAACCGCACTTTGTTCGTTTGGCGTCGCTTGCGCTGAGGCTGATTGGTTTTCTGCTGTTTGGCTTTCTACGGCTTTTTTCGCTTTGGCACGGGCAATTGCGGCGGTAACCGCGGCTTTGCGCGGATCGGTAGTTTTGTCTGGATCGGCAGTAACCGCACTTTGTTCGTTTGGCGTCGCTTGCGCTGAGGCTGATTGGTTTTCTGCTGTTTGGCTTTCTACGGCTTTTTTCGCTTTGGCACGGGCAATTGCGGCGGTAACCGCGGCTTTGCGCGGATCGGTAGTTTTGTCTGGATCGGCAGTAACCGCACTTTGCTCGTTTGGCGTCGCTTGCGCTGCGGCTGTTTGGCTTTCTGTTGTTTGGCTTTCTGCGGCTTTTTTCGCTTTGGCACGGGCAATTGCGGCGGCAACGGCCGCGGATTTACTCTGTTGCGGATTATCAACCGTCACCGCACTTTGTGCGTTTTCAATAGGAGTGGTTGCGGTTTGTTGTGCCGCTTGTGCCAGACGTGCCGCTTGGCGTGCTTTGCGTTGGGCAATCAGCGCGCGGTTATCCGGCAAGGTTTCGCCGTTGTCGGTTTGCAGCGTTTTAATCACCGGTTGTTGCGTATGATCTGCGGCGGAATCGGTTTGTGCCGCTTTTTTCGCTTTCAAGCGCTCAAGGGCAGCTTTGACCGGATCTTCGCCGTTTTGCTGCGCAATTTCCTGACGGCGTTTTTCGGCGGCTTGCTGCGCTCGTTGTTCCCGTTGTTGTTTCTCTTTTAATAAGCGGGCTTCACGCTGTTCAAACCGCACTTTGGCTTCTTCTGCCAAGCGCTCTTTCTGTTTGATTTCGGCGATTTTGGCTTTTTCCTGACGGAAATATTGAATCAACGGAATATTGCTTGGGCAGACATAGGCGCATACGCCGCATTCGATGCATGAACTGAGATCATATTGTTGCGATTTTTCGTGATCCTCACTGCGTGCGAACCAATAAAGCTGCTGCGGCAATAATTGTACCGGACAGGCATCGGAGCAACTGGAACAGCGGATACAGCTCTGTTCCGGTGGTGGCGGCGCATATTCGAAATGATCCGGTGCAATCAGACAGTTGGTCATTTTGGTTACGGGGGCGTGGGGATTCGGCAGAATATAGCCCATCATTGGTCCGCCGACAAAGATCGGCAAACGGGAATCGGGTTGATAATCCGTTTGCGCCAACAGCGCGGAAATCGGCGTGCCGAAGCGCACCCAATAATTGCGCGGTTGTGGAATTTTGTCACCGGTTAAGGTCACCACCCGTTCGATCAACGGTTCGTCATCGATCACCGCTCTTTTAATCGCAAAGGCAGTGCCGACGTTGTGCATAAGGATTCCCAATGCCGACGAACGCGTGCCTTTCGGCACTTCCATGCCGGTCAGAATTTGAATCAGCTGTTTGGAAGCGCCGGACGGATAAATGGTCGGAATCACCCGCACGTCAATGTCATTTGCACCTTTCAACGCCTGTTTCACTGCGTTAATGGCTTGCGGTTTGTTGTCCTCAATGGCGAAAATCACTTTTTCCGGACGGGTCAGGTAACGCAAAATGCGGATCCCTTCCAGCATTTCCGCCGTGTAATCTTGCATTAAACGGTCGTCGCAGGTGATATAGGGTTCGCATTCTGCGCCGTTGATAATCAGCAGTTTGATCCCGCCGGTGACATAATGGATTTTATTGGCACTTGGGAATACCGCGCCGCCCAAACCGGCGATTCCGGCCTGATAAATCCGTTCGAGCAGTTGCTCCACTCCGAATGCCATAAAATCATCGCACAAAGTGCGGTCGCGCCATTGATCGGCACCGTCCGCTTCCAACACCAACATCGGTTCACTTAAACCGGACGGGTGATTGGCAGGGTAGCTGCCGATGTCGATAATTTTGCCCGATGTCGGGGCGTGAACCGGCAGTTTGCTGTAGTTTTGGCTCTGTGTAGGGCATTGGGTCAGTGCTTGCCCTTTCAGCACCTGATCGCCGACCTTGACAATCAATTCCGCCGCATCGCCGACATGCTGTTTCAGCGGCAGATAGAAGCGTTCGCCACGCTGCTGACCATAAGCAATGCGACCGATTTTTTTCCGGTTGGATTGTGATTTCATTTCGGCAGGGTGGATACCGCCGGGAAATTGCCAAAGGCGGTTGGCATTGATACGTTCGATAATATCATTCATGCGTCACCTCCGGTTTTTTGCTGTCGTGGCTAATATTGAGCGTCGGAATGACCAGACTCGGATCAAATTTCCAGTTCCAGTGATTAATATCGGGTTTAACGGTTTCCATGGTAATGCAGTCGGTCGGGCAAGGAGCTACGCACAATTCGCAACCGGTGCAGAGATCGGCGATTACGGTATGCAGCGCTTTGTTCGAGCCGATAATCGCATCGACCGGACAGGCTTGAATACATTTGGTGCAGCCGATACACATGTCTTCGTGGATAAACGCCACTTTCACTTCCGGCGCGCCAGCCTCGAAATCGGTTGGCGGCACGTCAACGCCCAACATATCCGCCAACTGCACCACCAGCGGTTGCCCACCGGGGACACATTTGGTGATGATGTCGCCATTGGCAATCGCTTCGGCATACGGACGACAACCCGGATAGCCGCATTGTCCGCATTGGCTTTGCGGCAAAATCGCATCGATTTTATCGACAATCGGATCGCTTTCCACTTTCAGTTTAACCGAGGAAAACCCGAGTACGGCGCCGAAAATCAAGGCGAGCAAGGCAATCACGATCAGCACCCAGTGAAGTGCGGTAAGTTGGCTTAACAGGTTCATTAGCTGTGTACCAGTCCGGTAAAGCCTAAAAATGCCAGTGACATTAAACCGGCGGTGATCAAAGCAATCGAAGCACCACGAAACGGTAGCGGCACATCCGCTGCGGCTAAACGTTCACGCAAGGCGGCAAATAGCACCAACACCAATGAGAAACCCAACGCTGCGCTGAAACCATAAATCACCGATTGCACCAGATTGTGCGCCAGATTGATATTCAATAAGGCAACGCCGAGCACCGCACAGTTGGTGGTGATCAACGGCAAGAAGATACCGAGCAGGCGGTAAAGGGTCGGGCTGGTTTTGTGGATCACCATTTCGGTGAATTGTACCACCACGGCGATGACTAAAATGAACACCAGCGTGCGTAAAAATTCGGCGTTTAACGGCATTAAAATATAGCGATCGATCAAATACGAGCACAGCGAAGCGACGGTCAGCACAAAGGTGGTTGCCAACCCCATGCCGATCGCAGTTTCGATTTTTTTGGAAACGCCCATAAACGGACACAGCCCTAAAAACTTGATCAGGACAAAGTTGTTGACAAGTGCGGTTCCAATCACTAATAACAGGTAATCAATCATAATTCTTCAGCCGAAAAAACAGGTAGGTATTATCCCCGTTTCTCCCATCAAGAACAATACTTAAAACAGATTAAATTGGCAGGTTCTGCTTTTCTGAGCGGGGTGAACGTTAGCTTCCCGGCATGAGTGGCGGAGGGAGCGGTTCGGGTTCGCCGAGAAAATAAGGGCCTTTTTCAGTCAGCAGATCCCAAATCATGTACAGTCGGGCAAAAAATTCGCGTACTCTGACACCGTAGTGCCCGTCAGGGTATTCGGCGGCATAGCAGATGGCGTCGATATTGTAATATTGGGCGATAAACAAGGCGCGTTCGCAGTGAAATTTTTGCGAAACAATGGTGATCGAATGGGCGTGAAAAATCGTTTTCGCTCGGATTACCGAATCCAGCGTGCGGAAACCGGCGAAATCCAGATACATAAATTCACTGTTGACGCCGAGCTTGCGCAGGTCGTAAAACATATTGCGCGGTTCGTTATATTGCGAAGTGCGGTTGTCGCCGCTTAATAATAGATAATCGACTTTATTGTGTTTTACCAATTCTTGTGCCGACAGCAAGCGGTTGTAATAAAAAAGGTTAAGCGAATTATCGCTGAAATAGCGTGATGTGCCCAACACCAGCGCATACGGGCGGTGCGGAATTGCATTGATATCGTCATAGATATTTTTACGCACATAAAAACCAATCAGTTGATCGGTCAAAATCACCAAAATAAGCAAGAATGAAAAAAAGAAAGCCAAATATCGGACAGCAGGCGATAGCAACCGGCAAACAGACATAAGAAAGCGGCTGTACGTCACGGCTAATATTGAGGAGGAGTTATCCGACGTTTTTGGTGACATCATATAAATTGCTCAACTCTTATGCGTTATTGTCTTATATATTATCGGTATTAGGGACAGTTGTAGCCGGCTGTTGATTTTACTTAAGCGTATAATTTGGAAAGTAAAAAAGCAACGTAATTTATTCTAACAATATTAGCTTGCGACAGCCAGACAAATTTAGGTTAGACCAAACCCGAAAATTAACATATCGAGGAAAGCGAATGCAGCTACTGCAAATAGTACGGCAAATGGGCTTGACGAAGCGCGTTTATTTTTGGGCAAGGTATTACTTGATCCTGCGTTCACTTTCTTGGTAAGTAATATATAAAATCGCAAAAATAATCAGACAGGCTCCTAACCATAGCCGCCCCGGCGGTTCCGCCTGAAAAATAATCCAGCCGGCAAAAACATTTAACGGCAATTTTAAAAAGTCAAACGGTTGCAGATAAGCCGCGTCCGCTAAATTATAGGCTTTGGCAATCGCCAGTTGGGCAATCGCGGTCAGAAAGCCTAATAGAATCAAATAGCCTAACTGTATGGCATCCGGTATTGCCCAGTGTGAGGTTTGCACGAGGTTTAATAAATTGAACGGCGTAATGAGAATAAATAGGTAAACCACAATCGTGGTCGGTGAATCGGACGCAGAGAGTTTTTTCACCATCAACGAGTAAATAGCCCAACAAAGTGCGGCGGCAAGCGGCAGCAGCGCCACCGGATTAAAATCGTCCGCCCATGGCTTTAAAATAATCATTGCACCGCAAAAGCCGAGTAGAGTGGCGACGATTCGGCTGAACCCGACACGCTCTTTCAAAAATAATGCGGCGCCCAACGTGGCAAACAAGGGGGAAGTCATGATTAAGGCGATGCCTTGCCAAATCGGAATTGGGTAGATGAGCGCGCTGATCCAGCACTGAATCCCGATAACCGAAATACCGACGCGCAGGATATGCAGCCACAGATGTTCGGTTTTCAATACTTTCAAACCGGCTTTAAACAAACTCGGCGCTAAAAACAGCAGGGCAAACAGGTATTGGTAAAGCGCTACGGAGGCAGAGTCGATGTTGGTATTCGCACCCAAAACCTGGGTCAGGGTATTAATCGCCGCAAACACGATGCCGGCGAGCACCATTGCCAATGCGCCTTTGATAGGATGATGTAGCATAATCACTCGAACTGTGAGGGAGATAATAAAAAGTAAAAAGGTGCTGATAAGCATACCCGCACGCCGTGAAAAAGCAAGTGAAAGCCGTTTGCCGGCAATGGCTCGATTATAGCAGTATACAAATCCAGATGTTTAGACGGCTAAAATTGCTTGACAAGCATTTTCGGGATCGGTAATTTATGCAAAAATTCAGATAAAATAAAAATATAGCGGAATAACAGCTTGTTCCGCCGTAACGAATTCAGGTGTATATGACGGTCAAATCAATTCGGCTCTTCACGGATAATCCGCTACAGTTGCTTTTGGGCGGGCAGCTTAATGATATTGAGGTCGCCTACCGCACTTACGGGCGTTTGAACGCCGAAAAGAGCAATGCAGTCTTAATTTGCCACGCCTTGACCGGCGATGCAGAGCCGTTTTTCGAGCCGGATCAGCAAAAGGGCGGTGAAAACAGCGGTGAAAACAAAGGCTGGTGGCAGAACTTTATGGGAGCCGGTTTGGCGCTGGATACCGATCGCTACTTTTTTGTCTGTTCCAATGTCTTGGGCGGCTGCAAAGGCACTACCGGCCCTTCGTCAATCAATCCGGCGACCAATAAACCCTACGGCAGCCAATTTCCGGCGATCACCGTGCAAGATATTATCAAGGTTGAAAAAGCGTTGCTGGACGAGTTGCAGATACCGCACTTGCATGCTGTCATCGGCGGTTCGTTCGGCGGTATGCAGGCGACGCAGTGGGCGGTAGATTATCCGGATTTTGTCGATAGCGTGATCAACCTCTGTTCTTCGCTGTATTTCAGCGCCGAAGCGATTGGCTTTAATCATGTTATGCGCCAAGCGATTATCGCCGATCCGAATTTCAATCGCGGTGATTATTACGACGGGCAGCCGCCGGAGCAAGGGTTGTCGGTCGCCAGAATGTTGGGTATGTTAACCTATCGCACCGATATTCAGCTGAATAAAGCTTTCGGACGGGTACAAAAACAAGTGCCGGACTATTTTGGTGACTATTTTCAAGTGGAATCCTACCTCAGCTACCAAGGACGGAAGTTTTTAGATCGTTTTGATGCCAACAGCTATTTGCATTTGACCCGTGCGTTGGATTTATACGATCCGGCAATGAACTATCACAATGATCTTAAGCAGGCGTTAAGCAGAATCAAAGCCCGTTACATTTTGGTGGCCGTTGCCAACGATCAGCTGTTTAAAGCGGTAGATATGCGCAAAAGCAAAACATTATTGGAAGAAAACGGGGTAAAATTAGAGTATCATGAGTTCAATTCGGATTTCGGACATGACGCTTTTCTGGTCGAATATGATTTTTTTGAACCGATGATTCGAAAAGGGTTGGAGGAAAGACGGGCAAATTCTTAATTAAGACGGCTTTTAACAGAAGAAATAGCAGAAAAGGTTCGCTTTATCACACAAATTTGTAAATTCGATTATTTTAAATTTAAAATTAATGTAAGCTAATCGAAATAAATAGATTATTAAAATAACTGCAGAATTTTTCAGGGGTTCTATCCATGTTTAAACGTACGGCAATAAGCAGAATTCTAGTTACTACAGGTTTAGTGTTTCTTACTACAGTTGGCTATGCCAATCCGCTTAAAAATGTGTTAATGCAATCACTGGTCAGCGATCCGGTTTTAAAAGAAGCCGATGCAGAATTAGGGGCGGCTAAAGACAGGATTGAACAGGCAAAAGGCGGGCATTATCCCGTGGTATCCCTGACCGGAAACAAAGTATTGTCGCAATACCACAAAGATCCCAGTGATCGCACGGAAACCAAAGTCGTTCCGGGTGTAAGAGGCTCGATCAATCTGTATGCGTTTGGCGCGATTGAAAAAGAAGTCGAAAAAAATAAAGAAAACGAAAAATATTACAACTTCAAATATTATGAAAGTCGTGAAGAATTAGCTTACACCATTGCTGACTTGTATCTGAATGCATTGCAGGCAAAAGAGCGGATTGATGTCGGACAGCGTAATTTACAACGCCATAATGAAATTCTTGCAGATATCGGCAATATTGTTGTCAATGACGAAGGCCGTGAATCGGAATACGCACAAGCGGAGGCGCGTGCGATTTTGGTTGAGCAGGAAATCAATGATTACCAACGTGAAATGTACCAGAGCCTGACACAACTGGCAACTTATAGCGGCAACCGGATTACGGAAAAAGATTTAGAAGATCCATTTAGTAAATTGTCTGTTGACACGTTGTATAAAACCTATTCGTCTAAAGATGCGAGAACCACCGCAACTTATCAGGCACAGATGGCCGAGCTGGAAACCAATATGAAAGATCATGAGCTGTCGAAATTGAAAAAACTGCCTAAAATTGATTTGACAGCCAGTGCAACAACGGAGGATCGCGAAGCGTCTATTAATGTTAACTGGGATGTTTTTAATCATAGCTCCAGTTACGAAGTCAGAGAAAAAGCGAACCTGATTGCATCGGCAAAAGAGCGGTTGGAGCGTGTGGAACGCAATCTGCGCGAAACGTCGAATTTAGCGCAACTGGACATCAAACGTAATACCATTCAACTGAAAACCATCAAAAAGCAAATTCAAGCCTCGACTCGGGTGGTTGAGTTCTACCGTTTGCAGTTTGACTTAGCGCGCAAGACATTGATTGAATTGCTGAATGCGCATAGCGAATTGTTTAATGTGGAAATGGCGCAAGTCAACACGCAAGGGGCTTTGCGCAAAGCAAAACTGGATTATCTGCGTTCTCAAGGAACCCTTGCCGAATGGGCAGGCTTTCCAAGAAATGCAAGAAAGTAAAGCAGTATAAACCACGGACAAAACAATAAAAGTAGGCATTTCTGCTTTTATTGTTTTTCTATTTATCTGGTATAAAGAATTATTGATATGAAATTGATTATTGAGAATATTTCACTCGCCACACAATTGGTCGGTTCGCAACTGTCGGTGGCCACATTAACCGCCAATGTGATTCGTGATAATAATATGGGGATTAATTTTTCCTCACTACAAGAGTTTTTAAAAAGCGAAGGCTTTGAAAATACCATCTCACAGCGTCCACTGGAAGATATTCCCTCGTTAGCCATGCCGGTGGTGGTATTGTTGCAAAACGAAGAGGCGGCGGTTATCGTCAATATTGAAGGCTACGGACAAGACAGGGTTTATAAAATTCAACAGCTCGACGGGCTGACCCAGCTGATTAGTCATCAGGACTTAAACAAGCACTATCTGGGTTACTGTTGGTTTATCAAGCCGAAAATCGGGGTGGATTCGCGTTCCGAGTTGCCCGAATACAAATTACCGAAGGCATGGTTTTTCAAAGTCATCTGGCGTTTTAAACGTTATTACTACCAAGTGATTTTGGCGACGTTTATTATCAACTTTTTAGCCTTGGTCAGCTCGCTTTATGTTATGAATGTATATGACAGGGTGATCCCGAATCAGGCATACAATACATTATGGGTTTTGAGTATCGGGGTATTTATTGCAATCGGTTTTGAATTTATTGCCAAAATGATTCGCGGACACTTAACCGATATTGCCGGTAAAAAAGCCGATTTGATTATCAGTTCGGCGCTGTTCAGGCGGGTAATCGGCTTAAGGTTGCAAGAGCGGCCGGTATCATCAGGTTCCTATGCCAGTAATTTACGCGATTTTGAATCGGTGCGGGATTTTATGACCAGTGCCAGCTTACTCACATTGGTTGATCTGCCGTTTTTATTTTTGTTTATTACCGTGATCTGGCTAGTGGCGGGCAGCTTGGCAATAGTTCCGGCAATCATTATTCCTTTGGTGATTATTGTCGGCTTTTTGGCGCAAGGGCCGTTATCCAAGTATATCAATGAGTCGATGAAAGAGTCTTCTCAACGCCAAGGTTTGGCGGTAGAAGCGATTGAAGGTTTGGAAACCCTGAAAACCAATAATGCGGCAAAATGGGCGCAAAAACGTTGGGATCACTATACGGCAACGGCTGCGGCTTCTTCGATTAAGTTAAAAGATGTCAGCAACTTTGTGGTCAATTTTGCGGTTTCCATGCAACAACTCAATACGGTATTCTTGGTGCTTTACGGAACCTATTTGATCCATAGTGAAGACTCTGCTTCTAAAATCACCATGGGGGCGTTGATTGCAGCCGTCATTTTATCCGGACGCGCTTTGGCTCCCGTCGGGCAGATTGCCGGTTTGGCGGTGCGCTTCCAGCAGGCTTGGGTTGCGCTGAAAGGGGTCAACGGTATTGTTGAGCGTAAAACCGATCGCGATAGCGAACGTAATTATGTCACCTTGGATCAGGTTGCCGGTGAAATTCAGTTTAATAACGTTAATTTCTCTTATAGCGAAGATGCCGCACCGGCCTTAAATCAATTTAACCTGACCATTCGCCCGAAAGAAAAAGTCGGTATTTTGGGGCGTATCGGCAGTGGCAAATCAACGGCACTCAAAACCGCCTCAGGGTTATATGATCTGAATAGCGGAACCATTTCACTGGACGGCGTAGATTTACGTCAGCTCGATCCGAATTTTTTGCGTAATCAGGTTTTACTGCTAGAGCAGAACCCACGCCTGTTTTTGGGCAGTTTGCGTGAAAATATGGATTTGGCGCGTATGGACGGATTTTCTACCGACCAAGATTTAATCAGAGCGTTGACCGTATTTGGCTTGGATAAATTAATTCGTAATCACCCGCGTGGTTTGGATATGCCGTTGGGTGAAAATGGATTAGGTCTGTCTGGTGGACAAAAACAAGTGATCGCTTTGGCACGCATGTTATTGCGCAATCCCAAAGTGGTATTATTGGACGAGCCGACAACCGCACTTGACCAAGCCAGTGAAATTCAGGCATTGCGGGTACTTGCAAATTGGTGTCGCAACCGCACAATGGTGATTGTCACCCATCGGCCGCAAGTGTTACAGATCGTTGATCGCATTGTGATTATCGAACAGGGCAAAGTGGTGATGGACGGACCGAGAGATGCGGTATTGAAAAAGTTGGCTGAAAATGAAAAAAATAATCAGCAGCAAGCGCAACAACAGACTCAGCAACCAGTAAGCAAAGAAGTACAGCAAACGGCGGCACCACAAATTGATGCGACGCTTTAAGGTATAACACAATGTCCGATAAGAAAATGAAAAAAATAGAAGAATCTCATTCTCAGGCTACTCAAGCCAAAACCAGCCCGAGTATGGTAAATCAGCAATCAATAACCGAAAACAACGAAAGTAAAGAGCAATACAGCAAACAGGATCTGAAATTACTGACCGATCTGAACGCGGCTATTCAACAAGAAAAACATAAGGGGCTGTTTTGGAGTATTATTCTGTTGTTTGCGTTTCTCGTGGTTTTTGTCATTTGGTCTTACAACAGCACGTTGGAAGAAGTCACTCGCGGCCAGGGCAGTATTATCCCAAGTAGTCGCGAACAGGTGATCCAGAGCTTGGATCCGGGGATTTTGAGCGAAATGCTGGTTAAAGAAGGGGATTTGGTTGAAAAAGATCAGATTTTATTAAAACTGGACGATACTCGCAGCTCCGCCGGCTTGCGCGAAAGTCAGGCCAAAGTACAAAATCTGGCTGCCGTTGTCGCTCGTTTGGAAGCGGAGGCCTATAATCGGGAATTAAAATTTCCACAGGATACAACCCCTGATCTGATTGAGCGTGAAACCGCAGTTTATAATTCGCACAAACAAGCACTAAAAGAATCACTTAACAGTTTGAGCGAAAGCAAGAAACTTCTTGATCGGGAAATCGCCATGACGACGCCGATGGTGGCAAAAGGGGCGGTATCCGAAGTTGAAGTGCTGCGAATGCGCCGTCAGTCCAGTGAACTACAACTGCAGATCGTAGAAAGGCAGAATAAGTACGTCACCGATGCTAACAGTGAGTTGGTGCGCGTACAATCCGAGTTGCAGCAAGCCAGAGAAAATATGGCAATGCGTGCTGATCCGGTTGAACGTTCTTTAATCCGCTCGCCGTTGAAAGGTATCGTAAAAAATATTCGGATTAATACCATCGGTGGAGTGATCAGTGCCGGACAAGATATTATGGAAATTGTACCGGTCGAAGAAAAATTGGTGGTCGAAGCCTATATCAGCCCGCGTGATGTCGCTTATGTCCGCCCGGGAATGGCGGCGTTGGTCAAACTATCTGCTTATGATTATGCCATTTACGGCGGTTTGGACGGTGTTGTCACCCTGCTCAGTCCGGATACTTTACATGATCAAAAACGTCCGAGCGATTTAAAATTAGATGCCAATGAGGCCTATTATCGTGTTTTAGTGACAACGGAATCGAGCATACTCACCGATAAAAACGGGGAAGAATTACCGATTATTCCGGGTATGATTGCCACGATTGATATTAAAACCGGTGAGAAAACGGTATTTCAGTATTTAATCAAACCACTCACCCGAATGAAGCAAGCGTTGCAGGAGCGTTAGTTTTCATCTATATAAAAACGGGGCTGAATTTAATGCCCCGTTTTTTTACGCCATTTATCAATACTGCGTTTGGCTATTTGCCGTCTAATTTTATCATGCCATGTGGCACAAACTGAGCGTGATATTGCGCCAACGCTTCACCATTTGGTAACATCAGATCCGCAGCAATTTCATAAAGCGGTACGATCACAAATTCGCGATTGTGCATATCATAGTGCGGTACGGTCAGGCGTTCGCTATTAATAATGTTATCGCCATACAGCAAAATGTCCAGATCCAAAGTGCGTTCGCCCCAGCGGCGCTGGCGTACACGCCCTTGTTGCCGTTCGATATTTTGCAATTGATCAAGCAATTCAAGCGGCAAAAGTGCGGTCTCCACCGCCGCCACCGCATTGATAAAATCCGGTTGATCTTGCGGGCCGAGCGGTTTGCTGCAATAAAAGGAACTGACCGCAGTCAAGTGCGTATCCGGCAGCGTATTCAAGGCTCGTAATGCCTGTTTCAATTGTTCGAGCGGCTCGGCGAGGTTGCTGCCTAATGCAATATAACAACGCTGTTTAGTCATTTTTTACCTTTGAATGGCTCGGTTTGCGGCGGCGGTAGCGGTGTTTTTTGGTTTTTGCACCTTTAGGATCGCGATCATTTTGTTGCACCATCAAATGCTCGCGCTGTTGTGGATTGCTTAACTGGTATTCGTGCCACCATGCGGCCAGTTCAATCAATTCGCCGCCTTCCAGTTCGGCGCGCATGGTCATCAAATCATAGCCGGCACGGAATTTCGGCTGTGCCAGTGTTTTTTCGGCACGGTTGCCGCTACGTTTCGGCAGTTGCAATTGCAGCGCCCAAATTTCACGCACCACAATCGTGTGGCGTTTGGGTACTGCAAGGGCACGGCATAAACCGTCCAACACTTCGCTGGCGGCAACCGAAAAGGCATCGAAATTATTTAAACCGGCTTCATTTTTCAGTTGATCCATTTTTTCGCGTAACGGATACCAAAAGAATGTGGCAAATAAAAAGGCCGGATTGACCCGTAAATTATCACGGATACGCTCATCGGTGGACTGAAGTGCGGTACGAATCATTCGTTCCGCCAGAGAATCCTGTTTTTCTGTGAAAAACGGCATTAAAGATGGGAACAGGTATTGTAGCAAATCATACTGTTTCAACAGTTCATAGGTTTTTAAACCGCTGCCGCTTTGCAGCAGTTTCAGCGATTCGTCGAACAAGCGGGCAGCCGGAATATTTTTTAATAGCGGTGCGCAGCTTTTCATCGGCGCTTCGCTGCTGCGTTCCAAAAACATATCCAGTTTCGCCATAAAACGAATGGCGCGCAGCATTCTCACCGGATCTTCTTGATAACGGGTTTCCGCATCGCCGATCAAACACAATTTGCCGGTATGCAGATCGTCAACGCCGTTAAAATAGTCGATCAACACATTATTTTTCGGATCGTAATACAGCGAGTTCACCGTAAAATCACGGCGCTTGGAATCGTTTTCCAGATTGCCGAACACATTGTCGCGCAGCAGCATGCCATCGGCATTTTGACGGGAAAGCTCGTCGTGATGATCGTCTTGGTGCTCGGCTCGGAAAGTCGCCACTTCGATAACGTCACGGCCGAACATAATATGCGCCAAGCGGAAACGGCGGCCGATCAAGCGGCATTGGCGCTGAAACACTTTTTTGATTTGTTCCGGACTGGCATTGGTTGCCACATCGAAATCTTTCGGTTTTTTCTCCAACAGCAAATCGCGCAGACAGCCGCCGACCACATAGGCTTCATAACCGCTACGTTGTAGTTTTTCCACGACGGTCAGCGCATTGCGTTGAATCATACGCGGATAAATGCCGTGTTCGGAGGCTTTCAAGCGGTATTTTGCATGATGTTTATCTTTTGCCGTATGGGATTTGCGTGTTTTCACCGCACTTTGTTCCATTGGCGGAGCGGAGCGAGCTTTGCTTTTATATGTGTTCGGAGAAGAAGCTCCGCTGGTTTGGCGGGATTGATGGGGTTTGACGGCTTCCGGCTTTGCGTTTTGTGCTTGCACACGTTTTTGTTGTTTGTTTTTTTTACCGAAAAACTGTTTGATTAAATTTAAAATGGTACACCTCGCTGAAATTGAAACAGCCTATAACGTTAATAATAAATAAATTTGAGGCGAATTTTAGTACAAATCAGCAGGGTTGCAAATATAAAAATGAACTGATGCTGAATCAAAGTCGAAAATCGGTTTTGATTATTCAGTCAGAAGTCGAGAATAACCTGCGAATTTCCGTTGATTTTGCTATACTGCGCCTCAATTAAAAGACGCGATGAGAGCAAAGTACAAGATGAGAAACCTGTTCGCCACCACAGCCCGTGGATTTGAAGAATTATTAAAAACCGAATTGACCGCTTTAGGGGCGCAAGATTGCCAATTAAAACAAGGCGGCGTGGCGTATCAGGCGGACGACAGCACGCTATACCGCACTTTGCTTTGGAGCCGCTTGAGCTCGCGTATTTTATTGCCGCTGACACAGGGCAAAGTCTATGATGACATCGATCTGTATTCCACCGTCACCAATTTCAATTGGGATGAACAGTTCGACAGCAAAAGCAGCTTTTTAGTCGATTTCAACGGCACCAACCAAGCCATTCGCCACACCCAATTCGGCGCCATGCGGGTTAAAGACGGCATTGTGGATTATTTCGAACGCCAAGGCGAAGCCCGTCCGAACGTGGAAAAAGCGTATCCGGATATTCGGATTCACGTTTATTTAAATCGGGAAGAGTTGATTGTGTCGCTGGATTTGAGCGGCGAGGCACTGCATTTGCGCGGCTACCGTGAAGAGAGCGGTAAAGCGCCGTTGCGTGAAACCTTGGCGGCGGCGATTATTTTACGTTCCGGTTGGCAGCAAGGCACGCCGCTGGTCGATCCGATGTGCGGTTCGGGCACGCTGCTGATTGAAGCCGCACAAATGGAAGCGGAAATTGCGCCGCAATTGAATCGGTTGCATTGGGGCTTTGATCACTGGAAAGGGCATGATTTCGCCTGTTGGCAGCAAGTGCGGTCGGAAGCGGAGCAGCAAGCCGAACAACAGGCACAAAAAAATCCGCAACCGCACTTTTATGGTTTCGACCTCGATCACCGCGTGTTACAAAAAGCGCAACACAACGCCAAACAAGCAGGTGTTGCTCACTTGATCCGCTTTAAACAGGGCGATATCGCCGCGCTGAAAAATCCGTGTGCCGCTGATGAAGTCGGCACAGTGGTGTGTAATCCGCCGTATGGCGAACGCTTAGGTACGACACCGGCGTTAATCGCGCTGTATTCGGTATTTGGACAACGCTTAAAAGAGCAATTCGGCGGTTGGAACGCGTCGATTTTTAGTGCCGAACCGGAACTGTTGAACTGCATTCGTTTGCGTTCGCACCGCCAATTTAAAGCGAAAAACGGACCGTTGGAGTGCCTGCAAAAAAATTATCAAATCAAAGTACAAGATCCGACCGCACTTGATAACTTGGCAGCGCAAGCCGAATTACCGCCTTCTGCCGGCGGTGGTTTGGCGCAAGATTTCGCCAACCGTTTGCAAAAAAATATCAAAAAGATTGAGAAGTGGGCGCAGCAACAGGGGCTGGACGCTTACCGTTTATATGATGCCGATCTGCCGGAATATAATTTGGCGGTCGATCGCTATGCCGATCATATCGTGGTGCAGGAATACGCTGCGCCGAAAAATATCGATCCGAATAAAGCGCGCCAGCGGTTGTTGGACGCGGTCAGTGCCACTTTGCAAGTGACCGGCGTCGATACCAATAAACTGGTGCTGAAAGTGCGGCAAAAACAGAAAGGCAGCAGCCAATATGAAAAATTGGGCAATCAGGGCGACTATTTCGACGTGCAGGAATACGGCGCCAAATTGTGGGTCAATTTGACCGATTATCTCGATACCGGACTGTTTTTAGATCACCGTCTCACGCGTAAAATGGTGGGTGAAATGGCGAAAGGCAAGGGTTTCCTCAATCTGTTTGCCTACACCGGTTCGGCAACTGTTCATGCAGCGTTGGGCGGGGCAAAAACCACCACCACGGTCGATATGTCAAACACCTATCTCAACTGGGCGGAACAAAACTTAATCCTGAATGGCTTTGAAGAAAGCAGGCAGCATAAAATTATTCAAGCCGACTGTTTGCAATGGTTGGCGGAATGTAAACAACAATATGATCTGATCTTCGTCGATCCGCCGACGTTTTCCAACTCCAAACGCATGGAGGACAGTTGGGACGTACAGCGTGATCACTTGAAATTGATGACGATGCTGCAAAAAATTATCCGTCCGCAGGGCACGATTATTTTTTCCAATAACAAACGCGGCTTTAAAATGGATTTCGACGGCTTGACCGCACTTGGCCTGCAAGCCAAAGAGATCAGCGCCAAAACCTTACCGCTGGATTTTGAACGCAATAAACAGATTCATAATTGTTGGCTGATTACTTTTAATTAAAACTTATTAAAGAGGCATTTTATGAAAAAATTATCAATTTTAGGTCTCGCTCTTTTTTTAGCTGCTTGTTCATCAGTTGCTCCACCAGAGGAAAAAGTTGTGAGCTATAATCCATTAAAAGAAGCTAGAGTCAGATTATATGGGCAGAATAATTATTTCACTTGGCTAGTCGGTGAAAATGTGAAAATTCGAACAGGTGGTATAGGTGATGCTCCAATATTAAAGGAAATATTTACACCATTAAGAAGTAGCAGTATTGGCATGCCTAAAACTGAGTTGATAAAAGAATTAGGAAAAAAACGCTCCAGTATCTATGCGGAATTGTACTATCAGGAGCACGTTGTTCCAGCGGGAGTTCCTTACGAAATCTCAACTTCACTTAGGGATGGTGGAATGTCAAATATTCAAGTTTACTGTAGTGTAAATATTCATTTCACACCGAAAGCAGGAAAAGATTATGAAGTACCAGCTTATATTGATGGACGGTATTGTATTTTAGGCGTAAATGAAATTGTAGAGGTAAATGGAGAATTTATTTCTATACCACATAAGTAAGATAACGATTATAAATACAAAAGGAGAAAACATGAACAATCGGGTGTACGCTCATCGCGGCGTGTCGGGGCTGGCGCCGGAAAATACGCTGGCGGCAATTAAATTGTGCAAAGAGTACAATATCAACTGGTTTGAGTGTGATATTGATGTGATCGCTGATGGTACAGTGATCTTAACTCACGACTCCACCTTGGATCGCTGCACCAATCGTAGCGGTGGTTATTATGACCTCAAACAAGACGATTTGCAGGGCATAGACGCCGGTTCATGGTTTGGCGAAGATTTTCAAGGCGAGCCGTTGCCGACATTAAATCAGTTGGTCGAGCTGATGAATCGCTATCAACTGAACGGTAATATTGAAATCAAAGGCTGCGAAGCCGGTAAAGCAATGGCGTTAAAATTATTGGACGGCTTGGAACAGGCATTGACCGCACTTGACCCTGAGCGTGAAGTGATTATTTCCAGTTTCAATTTCCTGTTTTTAGCCGAGTTGAAAAAGCGTTGTCCGCAGCTTGCCGTAGCTTGTTTGTACGAATCTTATCAAGCGTTAGATGACGCGCTCACCACACTGGAATGGGTCGGTGCGGAGTATATTCATCTATCTCAACAAGGGTTGACTCGTGAAACCGTCGCCCGTTTCAACAACGCCGGCTATAAAGTGGCGGTATATACGGTTAATAGCACTATGCGTGCCAATGAACTGTTTAACTGGGGTGTGTTTGCGGTGTTTAGTGACGTGCCGCATTTGTTTGCAGCGCGTTATCGGCAGGGTTAAAGCATTTAGTAAGGGCTAGAAATGGCTAAACCGCATATTTATATTGTACACGGATATACTGCTTCGGTAGATTCTAATTGGTTTCCGTGGTTAAAAACAACGCTCGAAAATAAAGGGATAACAACAACAGTATTACCCATGCCGGAATCGCATAATCCTAATGATGAGGCTTGGCTGGCGTATTTAAAAAATAATATTACGATTAGCAAAAATACGATTTTGGTCGGGCATAGTTTAGGGTGTATCGCAATTTTAAAATATGTAGAACAATTGCCGATAACTCAGAAAATTAGAGGGGTTGTTTTGGTTTCAGGTTTTGCAGAAAAGGTAGATACGTTGCCTGAGCTTGATCAGTTTAATCAAAATCCGACAAATTATCATGATTTAATTATAAAGATTCAAACACGCATTGTTATCGCTTCTTTAAATGATGAAATCGTGCCTTATCATTACAGTGAAAGATTGAAAGAAAGGTTGCAGGCAGAATATTATACCTTACAAAATGGCGGACATTTTTTGGATCGAGATGGGTTTAGCGAGTTTCCACTGGTTTATGAACAAATTACAAAAATAACTAATTGAGGATACAACGAACAATGCAGCAAAATATTGTCATCACCATCGACGGTCCGAGCGGTGTCGGTAAAGGAACGTTATGCCAAGCGTTAGCGGAAAAGTTAGGCTTTGAACTGTTGGATTCGGGCGCGATTTACCGTGTGTTGGGCGTGGCGGCGGTGAAAAGTGCGGTCGCGTTGGACGATGAAACCGCACTTGCAGCGTTGGCGGCAAAATTGGATATTCGTTTTGTTCCGGAAAACGGGGCGGTGAAAGTGTTATTGGACGGTAACGATGTCAGCAGTGAAATCCGTACCGAAATTGCCGGCAATAATGCCTCCAAAGTTGCACCGTTTCCAAAAGTGCGGTCAGCGTTATTGCAGCGGCAACGGGATTTCAGCAGCGAAAAAGGCTTGATTGCCGACGGGCGAGATATGGGCACGGTGGTGTTTCCGCAGGCGCAAGTCAAAATCTTTTTGGACGCCAGCGCGGAAGAGCGTGCCAATCGCCGTTTTAAACAGCTGCAACAAAAAGGCGTGGCGGCGGATTATGCGCAAATCTTAACCGAAATCCAAGAACGCGATTTTCGCGACCGAAATCGGGAAGTCGCCCCGTTAAAACCGGCGGACGACGCATTTTTATTGGATTCGAGCGCATTAAGTATTAGCGAAGTTGTCGAAAAAGCGTTACAATATATCGATCAACGCATTCGCAAGACTGCCTGATTAATTTTTTACGGTTTGTTCAAGGACGAACGAACTGATTGAAACAGCCCCATTTGGAAGGAATTCGAATGGACGTTATTAATTTATTTGAAGATTAAATATGACTGAATCTTTTGCTCAATTATTTGAAGAATCCCTAAAAGAACTTGAAACCCGTCAAGGTTCTATCGTTAACGGTACTGTTGTTGCTATCCAAAAAGGTTTTGTATTGGTTGACGCAGGTTTGAAATCTGAATCCGCAATTCCTGTTGAAGAATTTCTGAACGCCCAAGGCGAATTAGAAGTTAACGTCGGCGATGCGGTTAAAGTAGCGCTTGATGCTGTTGAAGACGGCTTCGGTGAAACTAAACTGTCTCGTGAAAAAGCAGTTCGTCACGAATCTTGGATCGAACTGGAAAAAGCCTACGAAGAACAAGCGACTGTTATCGGTTTAATCAACGGTAAAGTGAAAGGCGGCTTCACAGTTGAGTTAAACGGTGTGCGTGCTTTCTTACCGGGTTCACTGGTGGATACTCGCCCAATCCGTGATACCTTACATTTGGAAGGTAAAGAGTTAGAATTCAAAGTAATCAAACTGGATCAAAAACGCAACAACGTTGTTGTTTCACGTCGTGCGGTTATCGAAACCGAAAACAGCCAAGAACGTGAGCAACTGTTGGAAAATCTGCAAGAAGACGCAGTGGTTAAAGGTATCGTTAAGAACTTGACCGACTACGGTGCATTCGTAGATTTGGGCGGCGTGGACGGTTTGTTACACATCACTGACATGGCTTGGAAACGTGTTAAACACCCAAGCGAAATCGTGAACGTCGGTGACGAAATCACCGTTAAAGTATTGAAATTCGACCGTGATCGCACGCGCGTATCTTTAGGCTTAAAACAATTAGGTCAAGATCCTTGGGTTGCTATCGCTGAAAATCACCCTGTCAACAGCAAATTAAGCGGTAAAGTCACCAACTTGACCGACTACGGCTGTTTCGTTGAGATTTTAGACGGCGTTGAAGGTTTGGTTCACGTTTCAGAAATGGATTGGACCAACAAAAACATTCACCCATCTAAAGTGGTCAGCGTTGGTGATGAAGTTGAAGTCATGGTATTGGAAATCGACGAAGAACGTCGTCGTATCTCTTTAGGCTTGAAACAATGTAAAGCCAACCCATGGCAGCAATTCGACGAGACTCACAAAAAAGGTGATCGCGTTGAAGGCAAAATCAAATCTATCACTGACTTCGGTATCTTCATCGGTTTAGAAGGCGGTATCGACGGTTTGGTTCACTTGTCTGACATTTCTTGGAATGTTGCAGGTGAAGAAGCGGTTCGTAACTACAAAAAAGGTGACGAAGTCGCTGCCGTTGTTCTGCAAGTTGATGCGGTTAAAGAGCGTATCTCTTTAGGTATCAAACAATTAGAAGAAGATCCGTTCAACAACTTCGTTGCAGCTACCAAAAAAGGTGCGATTGTGACCGGTAAAGCGGTTGAAGTTGACGCGAAAGGTGTTAAAGTAGAACTTGAAGGCGGTGCAGAAGGCTATGTTCGTGCAGCAGATTTAGCGCGTGAGCGTGTTGAAGATGCGACCACCGTGGTTAGCGTTGGCGATGTGATTGAAGCGAAATACACTGGTGTTGATCGCAAATCTCGTACTGTACACCTATCCGTACGCGCGAAAGATGAAGCTGACGACAGCGCAGCTGTAGCGAATGTGAACAAGCAAGAAGAAGCCGCTATTCCAAACGCAATGGCGGAAGCATTCAAAGCGGCGTCTAAAGGCGAATAATTAATTGAACTTCACATGCGGATACCAAGTGCGGTATCCGCTCAAAATGAGGAGGCAGCATGACTAAATCAGAGCTTATCGAAAGTTTGATTCAACAAAATCATACGATTCCGGTGAAAAGCGTAGAGAATGCCGTTAAGAGTATCCTTGAATCCATGTCGCAAACCCTAGAAAACGGGGATCGTATTGAAATTCGCGGATTCGGCAGTTTCTCGCTCCATTACCGTCAGCCGCGTGTCGGACGCAATCCGAAAACCGGTGACAAAGTGGATTTGGACGCAAAATATGTTCCTCATTTTAAAGCGGGTAAAGAGCTTAGAGAGCGTGTGAATCAGTCCAATTAAATGACAAAACGGCACTTAGATGGTGCCGTTTTTTATTATAGGCAGACGAAGACTGCCTATAAAAACCATACGCTATGCGTATGGAATCAAAGAGCTTAAGCGATGAAAAGAAAAAATCCTCCGATATAATGAA
>NZ_FWWV01000068.1 GCF_900176075.1 Pasteurella testudinis DSM 23072 | reverse complement strand
ACCGGGATGCCGCGCTCAAAAGGTAAATATTGACGCAACCACGCCAAATGATATTCCCCGAACCGTTTAATGTCCGTCCAACCTTCCGCACCGGAAATGACGGCGCTCATGGTCAGAAAAATGATTTCAAGAAAAGGATATTTTTGGTTGATATCTTTACGCGGGTCTTCCAATTGACCGAAAAAGCGGAATAAGTCCATGACGTTACCTTGTATTTTAACGTATTAAAGGCTTATTAGATCATATTTTGAGGAAAAGTGCGATCTTGCCCTGCACTCAGGCTCAGATTCCTTGACTTCAATAAACTCTCTCATTAATATTATTGAGTCTTTAAGTTGTTCTGTATTGAATCTTGAATTATTTGTGTTTTCTGGATGGTGTATCTGATGTCTTATATACTCAGTTAAAGTTAGATTAAAGTTACTTATATTCCCATTCTTATTCTGTTTATTATACGGCATTGTATCTTTATCTGATTTGAATTCTTGTAACCATCCTTGTAATTCAATAAAACCATATAGTTCATTATGATATTCTTCAGTAATTTCTCCAAACGCAATATAGTTCACTTCATTTAACGATGGATAATGTAGCTGTCCAGGTTCGACTCTAGAAATTTGTTTTTCTGATTTTTCATCTTTGAGTAGCCTTAAATTTGAAAAATCTAGCCTTTTTACAATGTTGGGACTATGAGTTGTTAAAAGAATTTGTGTTTTATCTAGTTTTGATAATTCTTTTAATGATTCGATTAATTTACACTGATTGTTGGTATGTTGTGATGTTTCTGGTTCTTCAATTGCATAGATAACATTTGCATTTTCGTTATTCTCTGCGCGTCTTTCAGCTTCAGCTCTAAAGAAATTTAGTAATATTAATCTTCTTACCCCACTACCTCTTTTATTTATAGGTATGTTTTCATCGCCTGAAATCGAAACATTTTTAAACACATCTTGCCATTTTAAATCTTTTGATAACGGGATGACCGGATTCAAAGTATTTGCAATATCAGGATCCATTTCTCTAATCTTTTCTAATGTTCTTGATGATACTTCCTCAATTCTTTTTCTTACTAAATCAGCGATTTCTGATAGGCTTTCTTGTAAGCTTCCATCATTTATTATTTGCTTAACCGCTTCCTTCAGAGGATCTTGAATTTCACTGTCGGTATCACTATTTTTTCTATCTGACTGAAAAAGCGAATAAACGGGAAGATACATAAATAATTTGTCCCAAATCTTTTTCGCATCTTCTTTAGTAACATCTAATTCTACTTCATCCAACTGCAATTCATCAGAATATTTCCCCCACAATGCTTTTCTCATTGAAGAATTGATACTCAGATCGTCGCATTCAATGTCTTCCTCTTTTATCATTTTCTTTAAATCAGTATTTTTCTTTAAATAAAGATCTGAGCATTTTGGATTACTAGGATGGTATGCTTTTAGAAATGTCTTGGCTGATCCCCCATTTTGATATTTTTTAATTACTTCTAGTTCCCCATTTTTGTTCAAGAGAAACTCGTCACTCAACTTAGTACTTACAGTTGAATCAATTACTACAAATTCTGGAAGGTCTCCAAAACAAACTGAAATTACTGTTTCATTGTCTCCACTTTTCGAAACTGAAGTATTAACATCAGTCTTATCAATTTTAATTGTGCCTTTGCTTTCATTTAAGAATATATCCAAGGCTTCTAAGATAGTTGACTTTCCAACATCATTTTTACCAACAACTACAGTTAAGTCGTCAAACATAATTTCAGTTTCACTACTGTAACCTCTAAAATTCTTAATTTTCATTGAGTTAATTTTCATTTATTTATCCCTACTTACAACATTTTTAATCATCGTAATAATATCGTCGGACTGTAACTGCTTTTCAAATGATACATTGATTCCATTTTCTGCTAATGTTTCAAAAAACTTTTTAGCTGATTGTATCCTTAGTTTTTCTTCCTCACGAAGTGAAGAGTCTTTCTTGATGCCCTTGGTTTCAACAATAAAGTTAAGCATCAACTCATCGTCTTTTTTCAGCACATACATAAAGTCAGGACTGGTTGTACCACCAAAGTAGAGAGGTACTTGAATACTCTTTCTTGGAATTTTTCCAAATACAACTACTTCATCGATATTACTGCGCTCAATGCTCTCTTTTTCTTTAGGACTGTCATATACAACTTTGTCATATAAGAATTTATCAGGAACAGTAGCATAATCATCTTTAATTACTCCAACAGTACCTTGAACTATCGTTTCCTTTGGTTCACCATTTAAATCGGTAAGAGCGGTCTCTTTGGCGTCAATATTCAATGCCTTGTATGAGAAACGCTTATTAAACGCTTTTTCGAACCAATCTTGGAAGGCAATAATAAATTTCGATAAAGTCTCTTTATTGAAGAATGATTTCTTAATAGTTTTTTCCTTGCTATACTCGCAAAGTGCATTATGGAATATTTGGATTGGTAAACTTGTCGCTTTCTGAACTCTTGTCAAAAACTCGTTATACGGAATAACTTCTTCAATAACGAAGTAATCATTTTGCCCTTCTTCAATTACCATACTGCCATCTCTAGAAGTGAGTCTTTGCTCAATGGTTGTGGCAATGATTTGTCCAAAGATATTAGAATTCAGAATATCCAAAGTCGCATTGAATAATTCATCATCAGAGATTTGATCCAAACTCAAGTAATATTTGCTATTGATTTTATTCCAGAGTTCTTTAATCTCTATAAAACGTTCTTTGCGAATTGATACTGTTCCACTTTGATTTTTAGTTTTGTCAATAACCTTACCTTGTTCAACTCCGACTCTAAACTCTGGATATTGCACAAAGAAATCATCTTGCTTTTCTTGATTGATATTTCCTTCCACATCTACAAATCCACCAATAAGAAGTCTACCAAACAATTCGTTTTCTTCCATACCACGATCTTTTGCAACCTTTGGAAGAAGTGCCTTGATTGAACTACTTGTAGCAGTGACTTCAGAATTAATTTCATTACGCAAATCTTCTGCAAAACCTTGTTCAGAATAGTCATGAAGATAGGTTAAGTAAAACTGTTCATCCGATACACGATTGCCAAACTCATCAACCGGAAGTCTCAATCCACGACCAACTTCTTGTAGTTTGCTGATTTCAGAACCACTGGAACGAAGCTTGGCAATTTGGAAAACATTAGGGTTATCCCAACCTTCTCTTAATGTCCATTTAGAAAAGATAAACCGCCTCGTATTCCAGTTCCCATTGTCATCTTTGAAAGATAAGAGACTCTGTTTATCTCTTAGGATTTGGTCAACTTCCTTTTGAATATCTTCATCAGCTTTTGAGTTATCCTCAGCAAAATATCCACCATTGGTATTTGAAATATCACTGATAGAAGCATTCAAATACTCAACGTATTCTTGGTAAATTGGATTTTCTGAATTGTTGTAATCATTTATTTCATCCTCTAGCGCTGACATGAGAAGTTCTTGAAATTCTAATCTTAACTTTCCTTCAGATTCTTCACCTCTATAGGAAGCAACACTGTCAATGAAGAACAGGGAAAGGGTCTTAATTTTGCGTTCTCTAAAGAAGTTTTCACGTTCTTGCTCAATATGATTTTTAATCGCTTTTTGCATCATCAAATTTTGATAGGTGCTACCATAAATACCAGCATAAATCTGATCACCTTTAGCTATCACTTGACCATTAGAAAGTTCTACACCTTTGGCAATACCTTCATCTTCAAATTTACCAATAGACTCGACACTGATTCCATGAAACTCTTCATCAATCACAGAAAGTGATTCTCCAACTAGAAGCGTATGGCTAGAACCAGTTTTTTCATTACGAAAAACACATGACTTTGGTCTTGCGATTGTATCCATCAATTTGATTTTGGTTTCATTCAAACTCTCTTGAGCAATCATTTGAGTTGCAACACCCTTAACCAGATTGTCATTGAATGCTTCACATGACCCCAAATTAAAAATCAGGTTATTGTAGTCTTTCTTACCAGTCGTACTATTTTCCGGGAAAGTAGCACCAAAACGTATCACACATTGAGGTTTAATTCTTTCAATGAGTGCCTTATACGCTTTATTCTCCACTTTAAACTTATGAGGTTCGTCAATAATGACAATCGGTCTAGTAGAAGCTAAAGTATCATATGGCTTTGTAAATGTACCAAACAGAGTCTGGTCGTAATCATTATCCATCGTCTTTTTTGAAAGAAGCATACCACTACTCATTAACAATGCATTGATTCTATTCTTTTCAAGACGAGCTCCTCTCCCAAAGTCAGAAATAGCTTGAGGAAACATCTTTCTTCCTTTTGTCTTTTTTTGAGGATTTAGTACAGAAAGAGAAATTGCTCTGCCTGGATAAAGGTCTGAAAAATGTTGTTTGGAATAATCTGCTTCAATAAAGCTACGTGTTCCTTCCTTTATCGGAGTTGTCGGTACTAACAAAATAAACTTATAGAAACCATATCGTTTATTTAGCTCGTACATAAGCCTTGTATAGCAGTAGGTCTTTCCTGTGCCTGTTTCCATACGAATATCAATCCCAAGCACGTTATCGTCTCTCTTTGTGCGATAGGTTCTTGGAATGGCTTTATGTTCATCATCACCAGACTGAATCGCTTTTATATTCTCTTTAATTACATCATCATTAAGGTTAAAAACAGGGTTCTGGTGTATTTCCGTTCCTTCATGAAATCCAACTCCTTCGAAAACCCTAGAAGCAGCTTCAAGGCAAGCCGTTTGGTGAGGTAATATGCTAAGTTTAATTGCCATATTAATACCTCTCAATAACTTCAACAGACTTATTGTTACGAAGGTTTTTAATGTTTTTCTTTAATTCATGCATCACACTAAACTCAATAGAATACGGATAAACAACAACTCGATTGATATCTAATTCCATTGTCTCTAGTCGTTTAACCAACTCCATAACATCTTCTGTGTGAAGTCCTTCATTGATGATGTAAAAAGAATCTTGATATAAGTCAGCCTTGTAGTCATTCAAAGCATAAGATGTCGTTTCAGCTGTCAATCCATAACCATCTTCATTTAACCAAGTGGCAAGAATAGAGTTCTTTCCAGACGCTTTATCCGTATCAAATACGCTGACCATATCTTCTGTTAGGAATGTTCCGACAGGATCAAAATCAATCATTTTATTAAGTGTATCTTGTTTTACAGGCTCTAATTTAAAAGTCTTAAAGCCATAATCAATTTCTGCTCCAGTATCTTCCTGAATCTTCTTAGCAGCACGTCTAATACGTTCACGACCAATCTCATCAATCGTTCTATAACCTGCTTGATAAGCTGGTTTATCTTCTTTAATAACTTCTGGAAGTTGAACCATGATGTATTTTCTATTTCCACCATCCTCAGCATTCAATTGCATAACAGCATGAGCCGTGGTTGCTGAACCAGAGAAGAAGTCAAGGACTGTCGAGTTCTCATCTGTTGTCCATCCAACAATGCTATTAATTAATTTTGTAGGCTTAGGAAAATCAAAAAAATCTCCGTTTAATAAACTAAGAACCTCATCACTTCCCGTTTTTGTACTACCCATATTTGAAAAAACAGTTGGAGGATTTATTACGCTACGTTCTTTTTCATATCGTAATATTCCATTTCCATTGAAATAGAAAGATATTACTTTTTGCCCCTTTGTATCGAATGTTTCTTCTCCTGAAAACCAATTTTTCATCTGCGTTTTCATAGCATATCCTGCACTAATAACAACATCATACTTTAATTTACCTTGATAACATTCCATAATTCCTTCTCTTAGTGTCATAGACTCACTACCACCCCATGAACCATGAAACTCAGTTCCTTCAGGTGCATCCCATCTAGTTCCCGCAGGAAACCTAAATGTGCTTTCAGGATTTTTCACACTAATTTTTTTTAACGCAGAATGTTCAATAATTCCTGTTCCTCCAGAAAAATTATCGACCATAGTTTTGTTTTTGAAATAACAAAGTATATTTTCATGCGCTCTTACAAAGTGCCCTGCTTGTGTCCCTGTTCCTAATGACCAAATTAACTCTGATACAAAATTTTCTTCCCCAAATATCTCATCACAAGCCATTTTCAAATTTGCTTGCTCATTATCATCAATACTAATGAAAATGACCCCATCCTCACTCAACAACTCTCTAGCAAGAATAAGTCTTGGGTACATAAAAGTAAGCCAAGCAGAGTGGGAGCTTTTACCTGCAAGGTTCAAAATTCTATCTGCCTCTTCTTCCTCAATACCTATTGCTTTTGAAAGTTCTTTTGCATCAAATTTAAAATTATCTGGATAAACAAATCCGTCTAAACCTGTGTTGTAGGGTGGATCGATATAAATACATTTAATCTTTCCAGAGTATGAGTTGAGAAGATGTTTAAGTGCATCTAGGTTATCTCCTATGATATAAAGATTTTCACTCCCTTTATTTTCTGGTTTTGCATTATCTTCTTCAAGAGGTGCTACGAATGTTTCTGTTGCTGTTGAGCTTAGGTATCTCGAATAAGACTTTCCTAAGAACTTCAATTCATATCCTTCTTTGGACAGAACAACATCATTGCTCTTCAACATTTCATTAAATCTATCTTGTAAAAACTGCCCAGACTCATCAAAAAACTGAGGAAATGTAGCTTTTAGCGTTTCTATTTCCTTGGTATTTGGTTGAACAGTTTCATTACCTAATATCTGATCTCTTATCATTTCCTCTACCTCACCTTATTTACTAGACTTTGAATCAAGTCATTATCTTCTATCTTTGTAATCCCAAAGCTTTTCTTGCCTGCATCTTTGATGGATGCGCCAATATGATATACCTCCACATCATCGATGATAAGGAACCTATCGTGAAAGTCATTCATAGTTTTGACGGATAACTTTGGATATTGAGCATTAAATTTCGTTACATCTTGCGCTGTTAAACTACCTTTTCCTGCAGTTACTATCAAGACGTCAACACCTGTGTTTTTCTTACATAGCATGTTGAGGGTGTTTATATCAACATAGTTGTCAATCAGTGTAAGCTTGGTCTTTGCTTTCTTTATCAAGTCCACAATTAAGCTAAAAGCATCGTAAATTTGTCCATCAAAGAATATGTTTTGCTTCACTTCCGTTTGACTTGCAATGTAGTTAAAGACTTTTTCAAACTTCTGATCTGTTTCAAGTTGCTTGAGTTCCATTCTGTCCATTCGTTCAAATAGGGAAGCATTGCTTATCAAGAAACGACGCATTTCAACGAAAGCATCCATAATTTGAATACTCACTTTTACTGCTATATCACTTCTTAAAACTGCAGACAACATGGCTATCCCTTGCTCAGTGAAGACATAAGGTAGATATCTTCTACCTCCATGAGCTTCATCTAAACTTGAGGTCACAAATTGTGATCTCAAGTTTTGGAATTCTTCTTCCGTTAATCGAAATCTAAAATGATTAGGAAATCTATTTTCATTTCTCTTTACTGCTTGATTAAAAACTCTTGTTTCAACTTGGTACAGTTTTGCTAAGTCACTATCTACCATCACTTGTTTACCACGAATGGTGTATATCAAGTTTTGTATTTGATTATCTTCAACAAGAACGAGAGAATTATCTTTCGTCATAGGTTCCTCCAGTTTCTGCTACTTGTAGCTTTTCATTACCTTTTTTATATTCAACAATATCGCCAATATTACAATTCAAAGCGTCACAGATTTTTCCAAGCACATCCATACTAACGACTTGATTTTTACCAAGCCTAGCGGAAGTTGCAGAAGAAACACCTATCATTAGACGCAGGTCTTCTTTTTTCATTTTCTTTTTCGCAAGTAACTTCCAGAGTTTTTCATAGCTAAAATTGGACATGTTTAACGTTCACTTTCGGAAAAATTGTTCTTTATAATCCTAAAGATTAGTATATCATAAATTCAATCCGCTTATAGGTGAAATTAGTCGATTTATATCGATTTAATTTCCGTATTTATTTCGATTAAGATTTCTTAGTTCTACCAAGTAGTAGAGAATGGATATCAAATATTTCTCGTGATAAATTTTCAATTTGATCTTTCATATTTTGAATATCATCTTTGTAGATAACAGCCGTTTGATTTAGGCTTCCAGTAACTCTGCCTAGTAGTCCTTGAATTTCATTAAACGGCTTTAAATCGACATAATATATCTCTTTTTCTGCTACACATTTTCTAATGAAAATGCTTATATTCTTACACTTTGCAAGTTGCTTCTTTTTCTTCATCTGTAAGATAAATTTTTAGTTGATTTTTTCTAAGTCTATTCTCCATGCATTCGTTCTCCTTTTTTATAGTGGGGTCTTAGGGTTCGCCCTAACAAGGAAATAAGAGCAGCATATTTCAAGCCTACTTTTGGGGCTGCGGTCAGAAAGTATATGTTTGCTCTTTCGTAAGTGTCCGTACACTTACTGTGCTTGCTATTAAAGTTAATGCAAAAGATATTGAAACCTCCGCTTTTTACTTTTAACGCTTATGATGACTAGTACAGAAGAGAAGTGGTTAACGATATTTTTCTGAGAGTTTGAAAAAGTCCACTACCGCTACCTCACTACCTTTTAATCTCGATAGCAAAGTAGTGGTAGCGAAGGTTTTATAAACTTTTAAAATGGTAAATCGTCTTGATTAACTTCTTGCGTTGTTTGAAGTCACCTATAGAACTTTTTACTGACACGAACAATATTATCAATGGTAACTTTACGACTTTTAATCGATGGATCAATAACCCAAATACCTGCCATTTCATTTTCCATCAACTCAGCAAATACTTTCTCATTGGTCTCTGGATATCGACTGGTAAACTCTGCTGAACATAGAACATCTTTATTATCGGATTGAGAGTCCTTCCATTCCATGAAATCCAAGAAGTTTTGAACATGTCGATTTTCACTCTTGTGAGTTTAAATGACGTGTGCTAAATCATCCCTTAATTCTTTTGGTAACGTAAAATCATATGTATGATTTTGATAAATCTGTACTGCTTGAGCCACTGCTCCTTTGAAGTCTTTCTCAACAATTCTGTGATAGTCTTCTCTTGAAAGTGAATCAAGAATTGGAAATTTTTCAGCATCATAGAACACAGGTAATTTGACCGATGCAGCAATTAGAAATTATGAACTCGGTAATCGTTCACCAACGAAAGATCAACTACAAATGATTGCAGAAGCACTTCAGTGCGACATTTCAGCTTTAGTCGACCACAAACCAATATCGAATACTGAAATCTATCAAATTGTTTTTGATTATGAAAAAGACATGAAATTCAGACCAGTTGTTGAAGCAGGAACTACCAGTCTTATCTCAGATAATCCTGATTTTTCTGATTTTTCTGATTTTTCTGATTTTTTAATTGAATGGGATGAGAAAGAAACACTACAATGGAGAAATGTCTGATCAAGAACTAGAAGACTGGAAGCTATCCTATCCAAAAAAGAGTCGATTCACAAAAAAATAAACACGAAAAAAGACCGTAACATTTAAGCTACGGTCTTTCGTTTTTCATTCAAATGTAAGCCACTGTACTCAATTCTTGGAATTATTCTTTTGGGCAAGCTGTCCCAATTTTGTCCCAGTTAGCGTTTTTCATGCTCTAAAACCCACTGTTTAAGCCATTTTATAGGTTTACTCGTTTATTCCCACTCAATCGTTGCCGGCGGTTTGCCGGAAATATCATATACTACGCGCGAAATGCCGTTGACTTCGTTGATGATGCGGTTGGAAATTTTTCCCAGCAGATCATACGGTAAATGCGCCCAGTGTGCAGTCATAAAGTCGATGGTTTCCACGGCACGGATTGAAACAACCCAGTCATATTTACGCCCGTCGCCCATCACGCCGACCGATTTCACCGGCAGAAATACGGTAAAGGCTTGGCTGACTTTATGATACCAATCGGCGTTATGTAATTCTTCGATAAAAATCGCATCGGCACGACGCAGAATATCACAATACTCTTTTTTCACCTCGCCCAACACACGCACACCCAAGCCCGGCCCCGGGAACGGGTGGCGATAAAGCATTTCATAAGGCAAGCCTAACGCCAAGCCGATTTTGCGCACTTCGTCTTTAAACAGCTCTTTTAACGGCTCGACCAAGCCTAACTGCATATAATCCGGCAATCCACCGACATTGTGGTGTGATTTAATCACATGAGCCTTGCCGGTTTTCGAAGCGGCGGATTCAATCACATCGGGATAAATCGTACCTTGCGCCAGCCATTTGACGTTGGCTTGTTTATGCGACTCTTCATCGAATACATCGACAAACACTTTACCGATCACTTTGCGTTTTGCTTCCGGATCGGATACGCCTGCCAGTTCGTTGAGAAAACGATCTTCGGCATTAACATGAATAATATTCAAACCGAATTTATCGCCGAACATCTCCATCACTTGTTCCGCTTCGTTTAAACGCAACAAGCCGTTATCGACAAACACACAATGCAGGTTTTTGCCAATCGCGCGGTGCAATAAAAGTGCGGTCACGGAAGAGTCCACACCACCGGACAAGCCCAAAATCACTTCGTCATCGCCCACCTGCTGCTTAATCCGCGCCACCGCGTCTTCGATAATATTGTCTGCTGTCCACTGAGTGGCACAACCGCAAATGCCGACCACAAAATTAGTCAATAATTCCAAACCGCTCTTGGTATGGGTTACTTCCGGGTGAAACTGCACGCCGTAAAAACGTTTCTCTTTATTCGCCATTGCGGCAATCGGGCAGGAGTCGGTGGCGGCGGAAATTTCAAAGTGCGGTGGTACTTTGGTCACTTTATCGCCGTGGCTCATCCACACGTCCAATAACGGCTGCTGTTGTGATGACAAGGCATTTTGTAAATCTTTAAACAATGGGCTGGACTGCACCACTTCAACCGCCGCATAACCGAACTCACGGTGATCGGACGTTTCGGTCAAACCGCCCAGTTGCATTGCTATAGTCTGCATGCCGTAGCAAATTCCCAACACCGGCACACCGGCATTGAACACATATTCCGGTGCGCGCGGGCTGTTGTCTTCGGTGGTGCTTTCCGGGCCACCGGACAAAATAATCCCGCTCGGATTAAACTCGCGGATATCTCGCTCGGAAACGTCCCACGCCCACAGTTCGCAGTACACCCCGATTTCACGCACCCGACGGGCGATCAGTTGGGTATATTGCGAACCGAAGTCCAAAATCAAAATTTTATGTTGGTGAATGTTGTTCATTTAAGTTCTCTTAATAAATTATTTATTTTTACACTCGGTGATGGTAAAAAACCGCACTTTGAACATTACCCCATTCGATAATTCGGCGCTTCTTTGGTGATCGTCACATCGTGTACATGGCTTTCTTTGATGCCTGCGCCGCTGATTTTGACAAATTCCGCTTTGGTGCGCAGTTCTTCAATGGTAGCGCAGCCGGTTAAGCCCATGCATGAACGCAAGCCGCCCATTTGTTGGTGGATAATTTCTTTCAGGAAGCCTTTGTACGGAATGCGCCCTTCAATGCCTTCCGGCACGAGCTTATCGGCGGCATTATCGGATTGAAAATAGCGGTCGGACGAACCTTTGGTCATCGCTCCCAACGATCCCATACCGCGATACGCCTTGAACGCTCTGCCTTGATACAATTCGATTTCGCCCGGCGCTTCTTCCGTACCGGCAAACATCGACCCCATCATCACACAGGACGCACCGGCGGCAATCGCTTTTGCCAAATCGCCCGAATAGCGGATACCGCCGTCGGCAATCACCGGAATACCGCGCCCTTGCAGCGCTTCCGCCGCATCGGCAATCGCGGTGATTTGCGGCACGCCGACACCGGTGACGATACGGGTGGTGCAAATCGATCCCGGACCGATCCCGACTTTCACCGCACTTGCACCGGCATCCGCCAACGCAATCGCACCGGCAGCAGTGGCAACGTTGCCGGCGACAATCGCCAAATCCGGATATTTGGCACGGGTTTCACGCACCCGCTCCAGCACGCCTTCGGAATGGCCGTGCGAAGAATCGATCAGCAACACATCGACACCGGCTTCCACCAGCGCATCAATCCGAGCTTCATTGCCCGGCGCTGCGCCGACCGCCGCGCCGACACGCAAACGCCCCAGTTTGTCTTTACAGGCATTCGGTTTGCTCTCGGCTTTTTGGTAATCTTTCAGCGTGATCATACCGACCAGTTTAAACGCATCATTGACCACCAACACTTTTTCAATACGGTGGGCGTGCATTAACGAAAACGCTTCTTCGCGCGCCTCATTCTCTTTCACTGTGACCAACCGCTCTTTCGGTGTCATCACCGAGGTTACCGGACGATCCAAATCGGTGACAAAACGCACGTCACGACCGGTGACAATCCCGACCAAATCGCCGCTTTCCGTTGTGACCGGATAACCGGCAAAACCGTTTTTCTTGCTTAATTCCGCCAACGCACGCAAAGTCATATCCGGACGCACGGTAATCGGATCGGAAACGATACCGCTTTCGAATTTTTTCACTTTGCGCACCCGATCCGCTTGGCGTTCAATGCTCATGTTTTTATGGATAAAGCCGATGCCGCCCTCTTGTGCTAGGGAAATCGCCAGTTTTGCTTCGGTGACAGTATCCATCGCCGCCGATAAAACCGGAATATTCAAACGGATGTCTTGGGTTAATTGAGTGGATAAATCTGCCGTATTCGGCAAGACGGTGGAATGGGCAGGAAGCAGTAGCACATCATCAAAAGTCAGCGCTTCTTTAGCGATTCTCAGCATTGCAATATCTCTCTTTTTTGAAGGGGTGGAAAAGTAAAGGTAAAAATATTGCGCTTGGATTATACAGATCTTCCTTCGGCTTGTGAATTTTTTTATCCGTTATTTTGTCTTTTTTATCGCCGCTTTTTGCCGCCGAACAGGCAAATATTGCAAGCCGGTGCGGATTGCCGTAGGATTGTTGCGATTTGATTATTAAGGATAAAATTATGCGTTACGACAAAATGAGCGCCTTTATTGTGATGGATATCGTGCGCGAGGCCGCCAAATACCCGAATGCCATTCATTTTGAAATCGGGCAGCCCGACCTGCCGCCGTCGCCAAAAGTCAAAGCGGCGTTGCAAAGTGCGGTCGCCGCCGATCAATTCAGTTATACCGAAAGCCTGGGCTTACCGGCGCTGCGCGAAAAAATCTGCCGCTACTATCAAGACACTTATCAAATAGAGATTTCGCCGCAACGGGTATTATTGACACCGGGCACCAGCGGTGCATTTTTGATTGCTTATGCGCTGACGTTGGCAAAAGGCGAAAAATTGGGGCTGACCGATCCCTCGTATCCGTGCTACAAAAACTTTGCCTATATGATGGAAGTCGAACCGCACTTTATGCCGGTCGACAAAAGCAGTTGCTATCAATTAACCGTGCCCCAATTGCAAGCACAGCATGAAAAAATTCGAGCCTTACAGATTTCTTCACCGGCAAACCCGACCGGCAATATCTACACCGCCGAAAGCCTGCAAGCGCTAAATACATATTGCCGCCAACATGACATCGCCTTTATTTCCGACGAACTGTATCACGGACTGGTTTACGAACAGCAAGCGGCCACCGCACTGCAATTCAATCCCGATGCGTATGTGATCAACGGTTTTTCCAAATATTTCTGTATGCCGGGCGCACGTTTGGGCTGGATTATCGTGCCGGAGCACAAGGTGCGCGAAGCGGAAATTATCGCGCAAAATATCTTTATCTGCGCCCCGACCTTGAGCCAATACGGTGCATTAGCCGCATTTGATAACGCGTATTTAGCCCAAATCCAAACCACTTTCCGCCAACGACGGGATTATCTGTATAACGAATTAAAACAGCTGTTTACCATCGAATTCAAACCGCAAGGCGCGTTTTATCTGTGGGCGGACGTATCGCGTTACACCGACGACAGCTATCAATTTGCCAAAGAAATGCTAGCTGAAATCCAAGTCGCCACCACCCCGGGAATCGATTTCGGCAACAACGGCACGCATCATTACCTGCGTTTCGCCTACACCCGTGACATCGAACATATGCGCAAAGGCATAGCACGCTTGAAAGCGTGGTTGAAAAACAGAGAAAAATCCCGCTAAGAAGAAAAAATAAAGGATAGTCATCGCTACCCTTTGTTTATTATGTGCTGTTTATTATGCGTTGTTTATTATGCGTTGTTTATTATGCGTTATTCTTAAAACCGAACATCCGTTTCAAGGTGTTGTCTTTATCGATCACATGGTGTTTCAGCGCGCCGGCGATGTGTAGCAAAATGGCGGCGGTCATAATTGGCAGCAAGCTCTTATGCACCGCATTGGCAGAGCCGGCCAAAGCGGCGTTTAACACTTCGCGTTTGCCGTCCACCAAGTTGGCAGATACTAAATCCAAACCGAACAGTTGCAAACCGTGTCCGCCGGCGTAAGACATCAACATACCTGAGATTGGGAAAGCCAATGTGCCTAAAATCAAGATCCAGTGGATCAATTTCGCCAACGCTTGTTCCCAACCGCTATGCTTGCCGGCCGGTTGCGGCCAGCCGTTCTTCCAACGCCACAACACACGGATCACGATAAAAATGAAGATAAAAATCCCCAACGATTTATGGGTAGGATACAAACCGTAACTGGCGGTTTCGCCCATGTACACGCCCAGCGCCATCAAACCGATAATAAAAATAGCGATCAGCCAGTGCAAAGAGAGCGTAATATGCGAAAAACGCTCACGGGTATCTTTCATTTTTGAAGACATAACTTAGTTCCTGTGTTAATAAAAAGTAAATTCGGCGCTCATTATAATGGCTTTTCGCACAAAATATAGCAAAATTTACTTAAGAAAAACTTAAGTTTTGCCTATTTATCCATCATGATTTTAACCACTTTACCGATCACCGCCCCTTGTCTGAAGCGGATCAGCAACTCTTGGTTCAGCTGTAACCGGCTGCTGTCGACGATCGCTTTGCCCTGTGAATCTTGCGTAATAGAGTAACCGCGCGCCAGCACATTCAACGGACTGAGGTTATTTAAATTGGAGCACAATTCCGCTAAGCGATGACGATTGTTGATCATGTTACGCTCTAACAAACTCTGCAACCGCACTTGTTGTTGCCGTAACCGTTGCTGCTGCTGTCCGATACGGTACGGCAGCGGATTTTGTTGCAGCCGCTGCTGCAGATTGGCATAGCGGTGCTGCTTGCGTTCCAATTGACGTTGGATCGCGCCACTTAAACGCTGTTGCAGAAAGTGGTATTGTTGCCGCTGTTGATCCAAACGACGCTGCAAGGCTTGGGTTAAGCGGGCAAGCAGCTGTCGGGTCTGTTGGCGCTGCCCTTGCAGTTGTTTGCTTGGGTGTTGGTTGGCAAGACGCAGATTCAGTTGTTCCAAACGCTGCTGTTTGCGACTGAACAGGCGGTCAAAAGCGATTTCTAAATGTTGTTGGCGGAATTGCAGCTGTTGCAGCAGTTCTTTGTGATCACGACTGACCAATTCCGCTGCGGCTGATGGTGTCGGCGCACGCAGATCGGCGGTAAAATCGGCAATCGTCACATCGGTTTCATGCCCGACTGCACTGATAATCGGAATGGAAGACGCAAAAATCGCCCTTGCCACCGCTTCTTCGTTAAAGCACCACAGATCTTCCAACGAACCACCGCCGCGCCCGACGATCAGCACGTCCACCTCTTGTCGGGCGTTGGCAAGTTCGATCATCTGTACGATCTCCGCAACCGCTTCTTTTCCCTGCACTTGGCTGGGATAAATCACCACTTCCAAACTCGGATCGCGCCGCTGCAAGACGTGCAAAATATCCTGCAATGCCGCACCGCTCTTTGAGGTGACAATGCCGATACGACGGTTAAAGTGCGGTATGGCTTTTTTTATCTGCTGGGCAAACAGTCCTTCCGCCGCCAGTTTCTGTTTCAGTTGTTCAAACTGCTGCTGCAACAAACCGTCACCTGCCGGTTGCATGCTGTCGATAATCAGTTGGTAATCGCCGCGCGGTTCATACAAGCTGACCGAGCCGCGCACCAGCACTTGCATGCCGTTTTGCGGACGAAAGCCGACCCGCATATTTTTCATGCGGAACATGGCACAACGCAGCTGTGCGTTTTCGTCTTTCAGACTGAGATACCAATGCCCCGACACCGGTTGGCTGAAGTTGGAAATTTCGCCGGTGAGCCAGATATGCCCAAGCGATCCTTCCAATAACAAGCGCGCAGTTTGATTCAGTTGACTGACGGAATAGATATTTTCTTGCATGGGGTTACCGTTGTTGTTTGTTTTTTTATCACTACCGTTCCAACACCAACCAACCATTTTCCAGCCAACTGCACAGCGAATCTAACAACACTTCCTCTGCCATTTCATCGTCTAAATCCGCGACATAACCTTGCAACGTTTGCCAATCCAACACTGCGCCGTTGGCGAGATCTTTTAATACCGCACTTTCCAATTCGCTTAACTCGTCCAGCCACTCACCGTTGACATACAACGCAAACGGCTGCTCGGTGTAAAGGATCTTACTGTTGCTGTCCTGCTGAATCGTCGCGCCGTCTTGCAACATCTCGCTCAATTCTTCCGGATAAAATTCATCATCCGATTGCAATAGCTCATAACGACGGCTGCTGACCGCACTTGCCAGCGCGTGTTGGAACAGTTGATCGAATTGTGGCGATTGGCTGAGATAATCCAACAACTGCCGCTTCATAGTTTGCACCATCGCCGAATCCAGCTTTGCCAACGGTTGCACATTCGGCGACAAGCGCAACGGAATATTCAGTTCCGCCGGATTAAAGTGCGGTGTCGGGTGGCAAATCGCGTCATTGATATTGTCAATCAAATCGGCTAAATTCGGATAACGTAAACCGAAAGAGACGGTTAAACAATCGTCCTGCGCCACGCCGTAATGCGACAAACGCGACGGCACATACAGTACATCGCCCGGCTGCATCACTTCGTCCAACAATAATTCGCCCATCTCATCAAAAATGCGGATCGGTTGGTTCGGTTTGAATTCGGTGCTCGGATCGCACCATTTGCCTAACTGCCAACGGCGATGTCCGTAAGCCTGCACCAAAAACACATCGTATTCATCATAATGCCGCCCGACCGAACCGCCTTGCGGCGCATAAGAGACCATAATATCGTCCCGTTGCCATTGCGGAATAAAACCGAACGCTTGCCACAATTCACCCAATTCCGGCGACCATTGTTCTAAATTTTGGACTAATACCGACCATTGCTCAGGCAGATTATTAAAATCTTTTTTGGCAAGCGGACTGGTTTTCAAGGTCCAACATTCTTCGCCGTCGGTATTGATTTCCGTTTTCAGCAAGCGCGCGGTCACGTCCTCTTGCTGTGCCAAGTCGATAATATCCTGCGGTTCGAACAAGCCGACAATTTGCGGCAAGCCGTTTTTGATTAACAAAGGTTTTTTCTGCCAGTATTCCGTAAGAAACTGCTCGGCACTGATTTCATTTGGGAGACAATAGGCAATTTTTGACATCGGATTATCCTTTTATTGAGTCGGAAGTAGAAGTGGATTCGGCACTGGACCGCACTTTTTTGGCTTGTTCTTTTGCCTGTTCTTTGGCTTCGCTACGTTGCTGTTTTTCTTGTACTTTTTGTGCCAGTTGTTCCTGTTTTTGCTGTTCCGCCCGTTTGCGGCGGATCTCTTTCGGATCAGCCAGCAACGGGCGGTAAATCTCAATCCGATCGCCGTCTTGTAACACATCGGTCAATTTTGCCAAGCGGCTGAAAATGCCAACCGTATTGGTGCGCAGATCGATCTCGCTATATTGTTGCAAAATTCCCGACTGCAAAATCGCATTTTGGATTATCGTGCCCGCCTCGACCTGATAACTTTGCAAAAAATAGCTATTTGGCAAGGCATACGCAATTTGAATATTGATTTTTTCAGCCACCGTACACCTCTTTTGCGCGCGTTTTAAAGGCGTCGATCATTTTCGTCGTCAATTGTTCAAAAATTTTGCCAAATACGGCACTGAGCAACGCACTGGAAAATTCAAATTCCAATTTTAAGCGAATATAGCAAGATCGTTCATCAACTTCATCAAACTGCCAATAACCTTGTAAAAAACGAAACGGGCCGTCGACCAACTGCATATTGATCTGTTTATTCGGTTGCATGGTGTTGCGCGTGGTGAATTGTTGGCTAATTCCGGCTTTGCTGATCACCAGCTGCGCGGTCAATTCGTTTTCCTTGCGGGTCAACGTTTGGCTGGAAACGCAGCCCGGCAGAAATTCGGGATATTGTTGATAATTATTAACCAGTTGGTACATTTGCTCGGCACTGTAGCCCACCAACGCAGCTTGATTAACGGACGGCATGACATTCCTAGTTATTGCGATAAATAATCTGCGTAATATACGCCAAGCAGGGGGCAAGATCAAACTGGAGACGCTACCAATCTAAAGAATAACTATCGCTAATTTAATCGGTTCAAAAATCACTTTTTTAAGATTAACAAACATCAACAGATCCTAATAATAAAAGCATCGTTGCGCTTGACATCCCCCCCCCTTAAAGTAGGATAACAAAACCGTTTATTTTCTTCTTTAAGGGATCATTATGCAACAAAATAAATCACAACAAATCCTAAAAATGCTCAACCAAGTTAATTGGGTTTATCGTATCCTATTTTGGGTTATTATTGCTTTCTTTGGTTTAATTGTGGTCGAGAATTTTATCAAAGATTTGACCAATGGAATTATTACCTTAATCATCTCTATTTTTATCGCCTTGTTCTTAATTAAATTGGTATTCGGTATTATCAATTTAACCTACGCCAATCTACAATATACTCGTTGTCTAAAATTAATGAATAAACAACTTAGAGAATCCGGCATTTCCACCACCTTATCGCAGCAATCAAAAGTGCCTCCTAGCCTTTTTGCCATTGATACCATCAACAAATTACTGTTTATCAATAACCAACAGACTGATTATGAACCGCTTATCTTTGATAAAGAAAAGTTAATTTCCGCAAAAGTGGAACGTGAATCAACCGTTCACACCACGACGAAGCATAAAGGCAGTGTCGCCGTATTTGGCTCATCATTTGGTTATAACTTCGGCAGTAAATCAACTTCCACCAGCCATATTACTGAAACTGCTTTTTTAGAGTTGCAATATTTAACCGAGCAGAAAACCAGTCTTACCCTTGTTATTCCATATGGCGGCAATCGCCGTGGCGCAGAAGAAGCATTGAATACCATTCAACAATTCTAAAATGGTATCGCTAAGCAGAGGAGTAAATCTCCTCTGCTTAGCGATCAATAACATTGTTATTCATTATGACAAACTAATGCTTAAATTGAGATTTTTCCCTAAAGCTGAAAATGCGCGTCCGATTGTGTTCCTTAATTCCGCCCGCTGTACGGCAAAGCGGATTCATCCCTAATCTCAGCCAGCACTGCCCGTAATTTTTTGCCATCGGTGATGTTGATTTGTTGATCTTGTCGGCTGTCTTTGCCCATACTTGGCGATTCGTTGGCCAACATGGCGCTGTGGCGATAACCGCCGGCGGAAAGGTGAATTTCGCTTGCACCGGTGGTTTCAATTAATGCGCGGGCATTGGCGGCATTCACGCCAGCCCCGGGCATGATACTGATGCGGTTATCGGCTTGTTGCACCAGTTGGCGGATCAATTCTGCGCCCTGTACCGCACTTTGTTGCTGTCCTGAGGTTAAAAGCCGTTCGCAGCCCAACTCGATAATCTGCTCAAGTGCGGTTTGCGGATCACGGCATAAATCAAAAGCTCGGTGAAATGTCACGCCCAAACCGTCAGCAGCGTCGAGCAAACGGCGGCAAGCCGCCAAATCAATCTCGGCCGTTGCAGTCAACGCACCGATTACCACGCCCTGCGCACCGCACTTTTTCGCTAATCGAATATCGCTTTGCATAATCCTGACTTCATCGGCACTAAACAGAAAATCCCCTGCACGCGGGCGGATCATGACATACAGCGGAATCTGCGCTACCGCTACCGCACTTTCGATTAACCCGTAGTTCGGCGTAATGCCGCCCAACGCCAACGCGCCGCACAGCTCGATTCGGCTCGCACCGCACTTTTGCGCCGTATGCAGCGATTCAATATTGTCCACACAAACTTCGATTTGGATCATCTACTCTCCTGATTTCCGCCTGCAACGATGTTAGCAATATTTTGATCAAAAAGATAATCGCTTGTTGAATAACCAAAAAGAATTTACTATCGCTAAACAATCAATAATCAAACAGGTGACATTATGCCAAACAAACCGCTCTTCACTGCCTCTTGGTCAACGTATTTATTAATTCTGACCACCCTCAGCGCCGCTGGTTTTCTCAGCAGCGGTGTAGTCACTTGGATCGCTGCCAATTGGGACTATTTCGGCAAATTCACCAAACTGTACGCCACACAAGGTTTATTCCTCGTCAGCATAGCGGCGGCAATGGTGTGTTATTACCGCGAATACCGTAAACTGGGGCAAGTGCGGTTGAAATTTGCCAGCAGCAGTTTTTTCTTTATCGCCGCCGTGCTGATTGGTGCGTTACTGGCGTTAATCGGGCAGATTTATCAAACCGGCGCCGATCCTTGGCAGCTGTTCGCATTATGGTCACTGTTGCAAATCCCATTATTACTAGCGCTGCCGAATGTCGCGGCGGCGTTGTTGTTGCTCGTGACCTGTAATCTGAGCTTAGCGTTCTATCTCCAGTTTTCCTGGTGGAATGAACATTCAGTATATTTCATGATTCTGCTAAATCTCTGTTTTGTGATTTTAAGCGAAATTTTCAGCAAACCGTTGCATGATCAAGATTGGCATATTATCTCCAAAGTCAGTAATACCATACTGATTATGTTGCTGCTTCCGCTCTCTAGTGATAACGCACCCTTGGTGTGGCTGCTGACTGCGGGCGCGCTCTATTATTACAAACAACGCCGTCACGATCTGTTTAATCAAAGCGGCTACTGGGCGTGCCTACTGTTTAGCGTCGACGTTTTTTTGCTAAACACGAGTGATTGGGATATTGGTGGGGTTTTCCTGGCAACGCTTGTCACCCTCGGCGCAGCGATCGCCCTCGGCATTCATTTGAAAAAGCAGTATACACAGCAAGCACAAGGTATGCCTTGGCCGCTGCAAATCCTGTTTACTACACTGGCGATACTCGTGACGCTATTGCTGATTGTTTTTCTGTTTGTGGCAGACATTTTTGAATCGGACAACCTGTTTCTGATGACCTCTCTGGCGTTTCTCGCCATTGGTGCGGTGCTATACACCAAAAAAGCCAATGAATATGCCAGTGGTATCTTGATTATGGTCGGCTTGGGGCCTTATGTTTTCCATTATCTGTTCAATTATACCTTTGGCTCCCGATCGGACGAGGCGCTTTCCGCGCAAAATTGGGATTTGCTCGGCATGGTCGTCATCAGCCTGCTGTGTTACCTGTTTATTGCGATCAATTGGATCAAAACCGGCAGTCTTATTCTACTACTGTTCACTTTATTATATACTTTCAGTTTTCAAAACTATTACCTGTATGGCTTTGAACCGGAGCAAGGGCTGCAATATAGCTTCTGGCATTTGCTGTTTGATTATTATGCCGCTTATTGGTTGGCGCTCGCCAGCTTGGTTCTGTTTTGCTTAAGCCTGCGCCCGCTGCGGTATCACGCCCATATTGAAAGTGCGGCATGGGCATTTTGGCTGGTTTATATCGGTTTTATCGCAAAGCCGGATATTTATATCTCTTTGAATATATTGAATATAGTAGAGGCAAATCCGCTCTCCGTTCCCAATAATATCAGTGAATTTTTCCATATTCTCACCCACTCCCTGTTTACGGCGGAACGCTGGCACTGGACGACATTGATCCTGCTGCTGATTTGTCTGTCACCGGCGATAATCCATCTCTGGATCAGCCGTCGGCAACAGTTGAAAACACAAAGTGCGGTTATCATTGTGCTACTGCTGGCAATTTTCGGGCTGGCTTTTATCGCCTCTCCCGGGATTTTGCTCGGCTTCGCTTTACTGCTGTTGGCTTACCCGAATCACAATCGGCTGTTGTTCGGTTGCGCCCTGCTCGCGATTATCGGCTTTCTGACACATTATTATTACTGGCTGGGTTTGCCGCTGCTGTATAAATCCTTTTTACTGTTAGCCAACGCATTCTTATTCCTGTTGGCCGCGCTATATTTACAGCGCCAACGCCGTCGTACAAGTGCGGTACAAACAGCCGCCCCGAATTATCAAGGCAAAATCGGTTGGTCTACACCGTCGCTCGCCGTACTCACACTGTTGCTGACACTGGCTATTAGCAACTTCAGCATTCAAAAATACGAAAATGTGCTGCACAACGGCAAGACCGTGATTCTCGCGCTGGCACCGATTGATCCGCGTTCGATTATGCAGGGCGATTATATGGAATTGAATTACGATTTACTCAATGAAGTACAGTCTGCAATTGATAAACAACAAGAGGATAAAAGAATCGAATTGAACGTTGATCAGCCTCGCACCATTTATGCGCAAGACAGTAGCGAAAGTTATGTCGTCAATGACGTGGATGCAGCAGCCTATGCCCGCTTCGAACAATGGCTTGATCAACGCCCGACACAGCTATATGCCCTGTTAAAACAAAATCCGGACGGCAGCGCAGCACTTTGCCGGTTGGAATCAACATTGCCAACGGATTACCACGATTGCCTCGCGGACATTGCCATCAAACTGCATATCCGTGACTACAGCACATTATGGAACCTAACAATGCCCGGACAACAATTCTTCTTCGCCGAAGGACAAGCCGCCCACTTTGAACAAGCCAAATACGGCGAATTCCGCGTATTAAACGGCACGGCATTGTTGGCACGTTTGTTGGATAGCGAGATGAAAGGGTTGTAGCGGCAAGTTGTCGATTGTAGCAAGTGCGGTTTTAGCGTAAAATACGCCTCTATTTTTAAAGTAAGTTTTAGAGCAAGTCATTTTTAACTCAAACCGTTTTTTAACGAGAAGAACGAAACTACCGTGTCGCAAATTAAATTAATCGTCGGGTTAGGCAATCCCGGCAGTCAATACGCACAAACGCGCCATAATGCCGGCGAATGGCTGATGGCGCGTTTATGTCGCCAAAATAACCTCAACTTAACCGCCGAGAGTAAATTCTTCGGGCATACTGCGCGTGCGTTTATCGCCGGTCAAGAAGTGCGGTTGCTTGTGCCGAGCACGTTTATGAATCTCAGCGGCAAAGCGGTCGGCGCCTTGGCGAATTTTTACCGCATTCAGCCGGAAGAGATTTTGGTGGCGCACGACGAATTGGATCTGCCGCCCGGGGCGGCAAAATTGAAACTCGGCGGCGGACACGGCGGACACAACGGTTTGAAAGACATTATCGCCAGCCTCGGCAATAATAAAAACTTCCACCGTCTGCGTATCGGCATCGGACACCCCGGCGACAAAAATTTAGTGTCGGCTTATGTGTTGGGCAAGCCGCCGCAAAATGAACTGAATTTAATCGAGCAAGCCGTGGACGAAGCAGCATTATGCGTGGAAATCATGCTGAAAGACGGCATGACCAAAGCCATGAATCGTTTGAATGGATTTAAAATTTAATTTCACGAAAGGAAAATATTATGGGATTTAAGTGCGGTATCGTTGGTTTACCGAATGTGGGCAAATCGACCCTATTTAACGCATTGACAAAAGCGGGCATCGAAGCGGCAAACTATCCGTTTTGCACCATCGAGCCAAACACCGGCGTCGTACCGATGCCGGATCCGCGTTTAGATGCGCTGGCGGAAATCGTCAATCCGCAACGGGTGCTGCCGACGACAATGGAATTTGTCGACATCGCCGGTCTGGTTGCCGGTGCGAGCAAAGGCGAAGGTCTGGGTAACAAATTCTTAGCCAATATCCGCGAAACCGACGCGATCGGACACGTCGTGCGTTGTTTTGAGAACGACGATATTGTGCACGTTGCCGGTCAAATCAATCCGGCGGAAGACATCGACACCATCAATACCGAACTGGCGTTAGCCGATTTGGATAGCTGCGAAAAAGCGATTCAACGTTTAACTAAACGCGCGAAAGGCGGCGATAAAGACGCGAAATTCGAATTGTCGATTATGGAGAAAATCCTGCCGGTGTTGGAAAATGCCGGTATGATCCGCTCGGTTGGTTTAGACAAAGATGAGTTACACGCAATTAAAGGCTACAACTTCTTAACCCTGAAACCGACCATGTACATCGCCAACGTCAACGAAGACGGCTTTGAAAACAACCCGTATTTAGATCGCGTGCGTGAAATTGCCGCTAACGAAGGCGCGGTGGTCGTGCCGGTGTGTGCGGCGATCGAATCGGAAATCGCCGAATTGGACGACGACGAAAAAAATGAGTTTTTACAAGAGCTGGGCTTGGAAGAACCGGGCTTAAACCGCGTGATCCGTGCCGGTTATCAATTGTTAAACCTGCAAACCTACTTTACCGCCGGTGTAAAAGAAGTGCGTGCCTGGACGGTTGCCGTCGGCGCAACCGCCCCGAAAGCCGCCGCCGTGATCCACACCGATTTTGAAAAAGGCTTTATCCGTGCCGAAGTGATCGCCTATGACGACTTTATCCAATACAAAGGCGAAGCCGGTGCCAAAGAAGCCGGGAAATGGCGTTTGGAAGGCAAAGACTATATCGTTAAAGACGGCGATGTGATGCACTTCCGTTTTAATGTCTAACAAAATAACCAATGCTGTTTGATGAGGCGGTGTAGGAGCGGATTAACTATCCGCCCGTTTACGAAGTGTGGTATAACTCATTAATCAACAAAAGAGAAATGCAAAGTGCGGTGTGGGCAGATAGTTAATCCGCCCCTACTTTTGCAATATAAATTGTGCATTTTAATTCTGTCAGGAAGCCCTAAGGCTTACTGATAAACAGCGTTTTCACAGCGATAAATAGAGGAAAAAATGAACAACTCAGTATTAACCGTGATCGGCAAAGATCGGATCGGGATTGTGTATGATGTCGCCAAATTATTAGCCGAACAGCAAATTAATATCGTCAATATCAGCCAGCAATTGATGAATGAATTTTTCACCATGATTATTTTGGTCGATACCAGCGCTTGCGCCAAAGATTACCAAACGTTGGCTGCATTTTTTGTTGAAGAAGGCAAGAAATTAGGGCTGGAGCTGCGGCTGCAAAATACCGATATTTTTAATGCCATGCACCGCATTTAAGGATCGACGATGAGTAACAGTATTCAGTCTTATGAGATTTTAGAAACGCTGAAAATGGTGTCGGATCAACACTTTGATGTGCGCACCATCACCATCGGGATTGATCTGCATGATTGTATCAGCCCCGATTTGGCAACCTTAAACCAAAATATTTTCAACAAAATTACTCATGTCGGCAAAGACTTGGTGCAAACCGCCAAAGAGCTGTCGGCAAAATATGGTGTGCCGATTGTCAACCAGCGCATTTCGGTGACGCCGATTGCGCAAATCGCCGCTGCCACTAAAGCGGACAGCTATGTGTCGATTGCACAAACGCTGGATCGGGCGGCGAAAGCGATCGGCGTGTCGTTTATCGGCGGATTTTCCGCACTGGTGCAAAAAGGCATGAGCCCGTCGGACGAAATATTGATCCGTTCGATTCCCGAAGCGATGAAAGTGACGGATATTGTCTGTAGCTCGGTCAATATCGGCTCGACCAAAGCCGGAATCAATATGGACGCGGTAAAATTGGTCGGGGAAATCGTCAAACAGACGGCGGAAATCACGCCGGACGGTTTCGGTTGTGCCAAGTTGGTGGTATTTTGCAATGCGGTGGAAGACAATCCGTTTATGGCAGGCGCATTTCACGGCTCCGGCGAAGGCGATGCGATTATCAATGTCGGGGTTTCCGGGCCGGGCGTGGTCAAAGCCGCACTGGAAAACTCTGATGCCAAAACCCTGACCGAAGTCGCCGAAGTGATAAAGAAAACCGCGTTTAAAATCACCCGTGTCGGCGAGTTGATCGGGCAAGAGGCCAGCAAACGCTTAGGCATTCCGTTCGGCATTTTGGATCTCTCGCTTGCACCGACACCCGCAGTCGGCGACAGTGTAGCACGGATTTTAGAACAAATGGGCTTGAGCGTATGCGGCACGCATGGCACAACCGCCGCACTGGCGTTGTTAAACGATGCGGTCAAAAAAGGCGGTATGATGGCGTCAAGTGCGGTCGGCGGTTTAAGCGGCGCCTTTATTCCGGTATCGGAAGACGAAGGCATGATCAAAGCGGCGGAACAAGGTGTGCTGACCTTGGATAAATTGGAAGCGATGACCGCCGTTTGTTCCGTCGGTTTGGATATGATCGCCGTGCCGGGCTACACCACTGCCGCCACCATTTCCGGCATTATCGCCGACGAAGCGGCGATCGGCATGATCAACAGCAAAACCACCGCCGTGCGGATTATTCCCGTGCCAAATAAAGATGTCGGCGACAGCGTGGAATTCGGCGGTCTGCTCGGCTACGCGCCGATTATACCGATTAAACAAGGCAATTGCGAAATCTTCATCAACCGCGGCGGCCGCATTCCGGCGCCGGTGCAGTCGTTAAAAAACTAATTTCTTGGTTTTACATACCAAGTGCGGTCAGAGCAAGTGCGGTCAAAAAATTATTGAACCGCACTTGATACTACAGGTCAAAGCCAATCCGCGTGCCGTCCGGCAGCGTCACGTCCAGACTGAGCTTTCCCCCCAACCCGTTAATATAGCGTTTCAAGGTAGATAAACGCGGATCATTATCCGGCTGCTCCATTCTGACAATCGCCGGTTGCGATACCCCCATATTTTTCGCCAACTCTTTTTGTGACATATTGAGTTTATCACGTAACATATTTAGCGTGATTTTGCGGCTTTCTTCCTCCACTTGTGCCTTAAGCCGAGCTTGCATTTCCGGACTAACAGAAGCTAAAAGTTCTTCGTATGTCGCCATATTATTTTCCTTTCAAATTGTCTAAATGTTTTTGATATTCAGAATCAGCAAGTTTGATCATTTTTTATAAAACTGAGCTTCATTAATGCCAGTTTTATCTCCGGCGCACATAACGATAGCGCGCCGAAGTGGATCAAATATAAAAAATGCTCTTACAGGATCACCTAAGTGTTGAATTCTCAACTCTTTCATATTGCTAAATTTTGAACCTTTCAGTGTATCAACATGAGGTCTACCGAGATGTGGTCCAAACTGTTTTAATAATCCCAGTGAAAATAATACTGATTCCTGTAGCGTTTCAGGCTGCTCTTTGAACCATTGGGTAAACACATCACACGTTATTAATTGCCACATTGTCCCTCCAAACGATTTTCACACCCGATAATATAACTTATTCATTATATTTTCAATCTTATTCTTATTCCCTTTCATTCTAATAAAATCCAATTGATTATTTCCCCTTGGCTAATTTTATTGTATGTTAATCGTTCGTTTGTTTAGCGTTTGACAGGGAATCCGATGAAACCTACCGCACTTTTTTCTTTGACCGCACTTGCGTTGTCCTTTTCCGTCGCCGCACAAGCCGCGCCGCATACCTTGATTAACTGTATCAGCAATTCGCCGGCGCAATTTAGCCCGGCGATTATCAATGATGCCAATGATTTCAACGCCAGTTCGCAGCAGGTTTACGACAGCTTGCTGGCATTCAAACCCGGTTCAACCGAGATTGAGCCGGGCTTGGCGGAGCGTTGGGAGATCAGTGAGGACGGCTTGAGCTACACCTTTTATCTGCGCAAAGGCGTAAAATTCCATGCCAATAAGGAATTTAGTCCGAGCCGTGACTTCAACGCCGATGACGTGCTGTTTTCCTATCTGCGCCAAGCGGATAAAGATCATCCGTTCCATAATGTGTCCAACGGCACTTACTTCTATTTCAACTGGATGGCGTTGCCAAAACTGTTGAAATCGGTGGAGAAAGTCGATGACTACACGGTGAAAATCAACCTGAACAAAGCCTATTCGCCGTTTTTGAAAATCGTGGCAATGGATTTCTTGTCGATTTATTCACAGGAATACGCCGACAAAATGCTGGTGGCAGGCAAAGCGGAAGCAATTGATAAAACACCAATCGGCACCGGTCCGTTTGTGTTTCAGGCTTATCAGCTGGATCAGGCGATCCGCTACAGTGCCAATGCCGACTATTGGCGCGGCAAAGCGGCGATTGACCGCCTGATTTTCAGTATCACGCCGGACGCCACCGCCCGTTATGCCAAACTGCAAACCGGCGCATGCGATGTGATCGACTTCCCGAATATCGCCGATATCGAAGAGATGAAAAACAATCCGAAAGTGCGGTTATTTGCCAAAGAAGGACTGAATTTAGCCTATATCGGTATCAATCACCGCAAAGCCCCGTTGGATAATGTCAAAGTGCGGCAGGCGTTGAATTATGCCACCGACAAACAATCCATTATCAATGTGGTCTATCAAGGCGGCAGCGGCGTAGCGGCGAAAAATCCGTTTCCGCCGAGCGTGTTAGGTTACAACGATACGATTGAGGATTATCCGTTTGATTTGGACAAAGCCAAACAACTGTTAGTGGAAGCCGGTTACAGCGACGGTTTTGAAACCGAAATTTGGGTGCAACCGGTGGTGCGTCCGTCCAATCCGAATCCACGCCGCACCGCTGAAATTTTACAAGCAGACTGGGCGAAAATCGGCATAAAAGCCAAGTTGGTAACCCACGAATGGGCGGATTTCAACAAACGCACCCGTGAGGGCGAATTTTTCACCGGTACTTACGGCTGGACCAGCCGCAACGGAGATCCCGACAACTTTTTGTCGCCGCTGTTAGGCTGTGAAAATGTCGGCGGCACAAACTACGCCGGTTGGTGCAATGCGGAATTTGAAAACCTGTTACAACAAGCCGTCGCCACCGCCGACGATACGCAAAGAGCGGTACTATACCGACAAGCCTTGCTGATCGCCAAAGAGCAAGCGCCGTTGATCCCACTGGCACACTCGATCAATTATGTGCCGACCAGCTTGCGCGTACAAAACTTCCGACAAAGCCCGTTTGGTTATACCGCTTTTTACGGCGTCAGTCTGGCAGACTGATACCGCACTTTAACGTTATTCGGACAATAAAAAACCCTACTGTTTGTAGACGCAGACAGTAGGGTTTCGTCTAGTTTAGAGAATTACGGCATGATCGCCTCTTGATCTTCGCCCTCTTTTTCCACTTTTGGCGGTAACATATGCTCCCGATCTAACCCCAGATCCAGCGCAAGTGCGGTTGCGATATAAATCGAGGAGTAAGTCCCGAAGCCGATACCGATTAACAACGCCAGCGAGAAGTTATGGATACTCGGCCCTCCCCAAACAAACAACGCCAGCACCACAACCAAGGTTGTCGCCGAAGTCATCAACGTTCTTGCCAAGGTTTGGGTTAAGGAAATATCCATGATCTCCTGCGCAGCCGTACGGCGGATTTTACGGAAATTTTCACGAATCCGATCGAAGACGACGATACTGTCATTCAACGAGTAACCGATAACCGACAAAATCGCCGCCACGAAGGTCAGATCAATTTCGATCTGCAACGCAGCGAATACACCCAGTGTGACAATCACATCATGCGCCAATGCCAAAATCCCGCCGGTGCCCAAACGCCATTCGAAGCGGACTCCGACATATAACAGCAACATAATTAACGTTGCCAAAGTGGCATAAATTGCCGCTTCCGTCAGCTCTTTGCCGACGTTCGGCCCGACAAACTCGATACTGCGCACCGTCGATTGCGCATCAATACCGTGCAGAATATTGATGATTTTCGGTCCGATGGTCGTATCACCGTCTTCGGACGGTAAACGGATCATCACATCACGCGTGCCGCCCGAAGCCTGTACAATCGCACTGCCGAACTCGTTTTCAGCCAAGGCAGACCGCACTTTCGGTAAATCGGCAGGCCGGGAGAAAGAGGCTTCGATCACGGTTCCGCCGGTAAAATCCAGCCCCCAGTTAAAGCCCTTCGTGACCACAAAAAATAGCGATACCACGATTACCGCAACCGAGAAAATATAGCCCGGAATGCGATATTTCATAAACGGCACAACTCTGCGAGCCAGTTTTATCCCTTGCTCTGTTTCTACCATTTGTTTTGCTTTTACATTCACAATTAAATCCTCACCTAAATCGACAATTTGTCAATGCGTTTGCCGCCATACAGGAAATTGACAATCGCCCGCGTTCCGGTAATCGCCGTGAACATCGAAATCGCAACCCCCAACGATAACGTAATGGCAAAACCTTTCACCGGTCCCGTTCCGACCGCATAGAGAATAATCGACACTAAAATGGTGGTCAGGTTGGCATCAAAGATACTGGTGAATGCACCGTTATAACCTTCGTGAATCGCTTGCTGTACGCTCCTGCCGTTGCGCAGTTCCTCTTTTATCCGCTCAAAAATCAGTACGTTGGCATCGACCGACATACCGACCGCCAACACGATTCCGGCAATCCCCGGCATGGTTAAGGTTGCCCCCGGCAACAGCGATAACACGCCGATCAACAACACGATATTCAGTACCAAGGCAAGATTGGCGATCATGCCGAATTTACGATAGACAAACAACATAAACAGAATGGTGAAACCTAAGCCATACAGGCTGGCTTCCATCCCCTGTTCAATGTTTTGCGCCCCTAAAGACGGGCCAATCGTGCGCTCTTCCACGATTTGGATCGGCGCAATCAACGCACCGGCACGCAGTAACACCGACAAATTGAGGGCTTCTGCCGGACTGTCGATGCCGCTGATGCGGAAACGGCTGCCCAAACGGTCATTAATGGTGGCGACGTTGATCACCTCTTCGTGTTTTTCCAGAATCGGCGTGCCTTTCTCATCAACCCGACCGCTCTCTTTATATTCGCTGTACAGGGTTGCCATCGGTTTGCCGATGGCATCGCGGGTTGCCGCCGCCATCAGATTGCCGCCTTCACTGTCCAACGTGATATTCACCTCAGGACGACCGGTATTGCTGTCCACGCCCGAACTGGCGCCGGTAATATGTTCACCACCGAGAATCACACGGCGGTATAACACCACCGGATTGCCTGCGCGATCATATTTGATTTCAGAATCGGCAGAAACCATACCACGCGCAGCGGAAGCCGAATCGGCATTGGTATTGACCAAACGGAATTCCAAGGTTGCAGTCGCCCCCAAAATCTCTTTGGCACGGGCGGTGTCTTGCACGCCCGGCAGTTCGATAACAATCCGTTCGGCGCCTTGACGCTGCACCACCGGCTCAGCCACGCCCAATTCTTCGACCCGTTTCCGCAAAATCGTCAGATTTTGTTCAATCGCATGTTCACGCACTTGCGCCAGTTCCGTTTCCGACATGGCAACGGTAATCACGTTATTGTTGTTGCTTTGTTGTAACGTCGGATCAAGACGGCGAATCAGGCTTTGCGCTTCGGATAAGGAGGCTTGCTCGCCCAAGGTAATCACCGTGGCATAATTCTCCCCTTGGCGAATATTGGTATACGGAATTCTGGCTTTGCGCAATTCGGTACGCAAATTGTCTTGCCGCTGAGTTTCCAGTTTCTCAAGTGCGGTATTCATATCCACTTGCATCAAAAAACGTACGCCGCCGCGCAAATCCAAACCGAGTTTCATCGGGCTGCCGCCGATGGCTTCCAGCCATGCCGGTGTTGCCGGCGCTAGGTTTAAGGCGACGGAATAGTTGTTGCCCAAACTTTCGGCAAGTTTGTCTTTTGCTAATAATTGATCGTCGGTATTACCGAACTTCGCCAAAACCGAACCGTTTTCCAACTGCAGCGATTTCACGTCGAGCCGGTTTTGCTGTAAAACTTGTTGAACTTGTTGATAAGTGGTGTTGTCCGCCTGCTGTCCGCGGGTACCGGAAATTTGCACCGCAGGGTCTTCACCATAAAGATTTGGAAGAGCATACAAAACGCCGATGGCGACCAAAATGATCACCATCAGGTTCTTCCATAAAGGGAAACGATTTAACACAATTAAAACCCCTCACTCGGAAGTTAATTGGAAGATTGGAAAATTACAGGGATTTCAAAGAGCCTTTTGGCAGAACCGCCACCACGAAATCACGTTTGATGGTCACTTCGGTGCTGTCGTTCAATGCGATCACGATATAGTCGCTTTCTGCAGACACTTTGCTGATTTTACCGATCAGACCGCCGCTGGTTAAGACTTCTTCGCCTTTTGCCAATGACGCCATCAAATTACGGTGATCTTTGGTACGTTTCGCCTGCGGACGATAGATCATGAAATAGAAAATTAAGGCAAAAATTACCAAAATAAAGATCATTTGCATTCCGCCGCCTTGTTGAGCATCCATTTTATTATCCTTTTTAAGTTAGTGATTGAAATGATGAATATTAATAGGGTGAAGTTATCACCCCATTACAAGAAAGATGTTAAAAATAGCATAAAACGCACTTAAAGTGAAAATCTTCTTTGTGCTTGCGGCTATTTTCCTTCGTCAAATGCGTGGTATTCATTCAACGGCGGCACAGGCTTGCCGATACGGGCATAAAACTGCTCGACAAACTGCTCCAATTCGCCTTTTTCAATCGCTTCGCGCAGCTGCGCCATCAAACGTTGGTAATAACGCAAATTGTGAATCGTATTTAAGCGCGCGCCCAAAATCTCACCGCACTTATCCAAATGATACAGATAGGCTTTGGTGTAATTTTTACAGGTATAACAGTCACATTCCGCTTCCAACGGCGAAGTGTCGTCACGGTATTTGGCGTTGCGGATTTTAACCACCCCGTCGGCAGTGAACAGATGTCCGTTGCGCGCATTGCGGGTCGGCATGACGCAGTCGAACATATCAATGCCGCGGCGCACGCCCTCCACTAAATCTTCCGGTTTGCCCACGCCCATCAGATAGCGCGGTTTGTCTTGCGGAATTTGCGGACAGACATATTCCAAAATCCGGTGCATATCTTCTTTCGGCTCGCCCACTGCCAAACCGCCGACCGCATAACCGTCAAAGCCGATATCGACCAAGCCCTCGACCGACACCTTACGCAGCTCTTCGAATACGCTGCCTTGAATAATGCCGAACAGCGCATTTTTATTGCCCAGCTCGTCAAAACGGTCACGGCTGCGTTTTGCCCAACGCAGCGACATTTCCATCGATTTTTTAGCATAATCGAAATCCGCCGGATATGGGGTGCATTCGTCGAAAATCATGACAATATCTGAGCCCAAATCGTATTGAATTTCCATCGATTTTTCAGGTGATAAAAAGATTTTTTCGCCGTTAATCGGATTGCGGAAATGCACGCCCTCTTCTTTGATTTTGCGGATATCGCCCAGGCTGAACACTTGGAAACCGCCGGAATCGGTCAGAATCGGACCGTACCACTGCATAAAATCGTGTAGATCGCCGTGCATTTTCATCACTTCTTGCCCCGGCCGCAGCCAAAGGTGAAAGGTATTGCCCAGCAGAATCTGCGCACCGGTGGCTTTCACCTCTTCCGGTGTCATGCCTTTCACCGTACCGTAAGTACCGACCGGCATAAACGCCGGCGTTTCCACGCTGAATTCGCCGTGCGGACGTTGAAAGGTCAGCTTGCCACGACGGGCGCGACCATCGGTTTTGTGTAGTTCGTATTTCATTTTTTACTCCTATCAACGGAAAAACAGTCCGAAGATAAATCTTATTTAACAAGAATAAAAGTGCGGTGATCCGTACTTTTGGTTTTTGTGTGAGCGGTTAATCCAATCCGCTCACATCAGGATTTTTGCTAATAAACATCGCATCGCCGTAACTAAAGAAGCGATATTTTTCGGCGACCGCACTTTGGTAGGCACGCATCGTGTTTCGGTAACCGGCAAACGCCGACACCAACATCACCAAGGTCGATTCCGGCAAATGGAAATTGGTAATCAACGCATCAGTCACACGGAATGTTTTGCCCGGATACAAGAAAATCGCGGTATCCGAAAAATACGGCGCCAGCAAGTGCGGTTCGCCCTGCTCTGCCGCCGCTAATGCCGCACTTTCAATCGAACGCACCGACGTTGTCCCCACCGCAATCACCCGTTTTCCGGCGGCTTTGGTCGCCAAAATCGCCGCTACCGTCTGCTCGTCCACTTCCACATATTCGGCGTGCATATGGTGATCTTCCACTTTTTCCACCCGCACCGGCTGGAACGTGCCGGCACCAACGTGCAAGGTGACAAAGGCGAAATTCACGCCTTTTTGTTTTAATTTTTCCAGCAACGGCTGATCGAAATGCAAACCGGCGGTCGGTGCCGCCACCGCGCCCGGCACTTGGTTATACACCGTTTGGTAACGCTCCTGATCCATCTCTTCATCGGGACGATCGATATACGGCGGCAACGGGATATGCCCGATTTGCTGTAAAACCGCCAACAACGGCGTATCGCCGGCTACCTCCAATTCAAACAAGGTGTCATGGCGCGTTTTCATCACAAAAACAATGCCGTTGCCTTCGCCTAATTTGTCCTCGCCCAGAATAATCTGTGAACCGGCTTGCGGCGCTTTCGAGGCGCGCACATGCGCCAGACAGCTTTTTTCGCCCAACACCCGTTCCACCAGCACTTCCAACTTACCGCCGCTGCTCTTACGCCCGAACATGCGTGCCGGAATCACGCGGGTATTGTTAAACACCAATAAATCACCGGCGTTGACCAATTCCAACACATCGGCAAAACGGCGGTGTTGCAGCTCGCCGTTTTCGCCGTTCAGGCACAACAAACGGCTGCTGCTGCGCTCCGTTTTCGGATAGCGCGCGATCAGCTCGTCCGGCAATTCAAAATGAAAATCTGAAACCTGCATTTTCTCTCACTCTGATGACATAAAAATAAACGTTGTAGTTTATTGCTTGTTGCTGCCGGTAGCAAGGCGAAATCTGTAAAGTGCGGTTAAAAATTTGATCAACGCAACCGCACTTTGCCACTCAGCGCGTACTTTGTCACTCAGCGTACGCTTTGCGTTGCAGTGAGCAAATTCTGTTTCATCAGCGCGAACCAAGCCTGCATTTTTTCCGCCATTTCGGCTAAATTTGCCGCCAAATCGTCAGGCGGTGTTTGCGCCAACAGCCGTTGCCAATACGGATCGGCTTTGTCGCTTGGCTGAAAGCCGTTTTCGCCCAGTTTGAGAATAGCATTCAGCAAGTCTTGTTCGCTCTTTTTGCCGGACAGAAAATCATCATACAGTGTTGTCGGTAATGGCAAGAGACGTTGTTCGCTTTGCATGAAATCCTGCATATAAACGCCCAACTGCCGCTGCGCCTGCTCGGCGGAAAGCGGACTAAAACCGTAGGACTGAATCTTATCGCCGTCCAAACCGTAAAAGTGCGGTGCGCTGTCCGCCGTTTGCTTCTCTGTTGGTAAATTGAGCTGACTCAGCAACGCCAAATATTCAATCCAATATTGGATCAGCTGCTTGACTTTAATTGAACCGGCACGCCATGCTACCTGTTTTATCTGCGTATTTTTTGTTTGCGCATTTCTGGTCGGCGAATGTTCGGTTTGGCTTAAATCCGGCTGCGGATATAAGCCGCCGACTTCGCCCTGTAAACGATAGCGCCCGCCATCGATTTCAATGCCGATATCGATATTTAACGCCGTCGCGCTTTGCGATAAATAGGGTTCAATCACCGCACTTAACGGGCGCAGGCGCTCGCTCAGTTTTTGTTGACTGATAGCGGCGAAATTGGCGCGCGGCAGTTCGCCTTTCAGTTCAAAACGCCGCAACTGCGCTTGCCATTCGTTTGGCGCTTGCTGCAACAAACGCTCGCTCAAGGTGTAGCGCTGCAAACTATCCAACGCAAAATTCTCACTATCCGCCCACTCGTTTTCATCTTGTGTAAAATAGACCCCAAGCTGGTTTTGGAAAAAATACGCCAACGGCGATTGCACAAAGCGAATCAGTTGCTCCAACGCAATCACATTTTCCGCTTGCGGCTCGCCTGCCAACGGCTGCAAAAATCCGCTCACCTGCGCATTATCCGTCGCACCCGCCAACCACTCTTTGGCAAAAGAGCGGTTGCGCCGCCCCAGTAGGAAATTATCACGGCTGAAAACCGTCATCGGGTGCTGTTGAACCAAGGCTGACCGCACTTTTTCAAGCCGATTTTCGCTATTTTGCTCTTCATCATCGGCTTGCGCCAACTCGGTTTGATCCGCCAAATAGTCGAGCAACTGGCTGACCAGCACCGATGGCTGCAAAGGTTGGTTGTCGATCAGCGAACGTCCGACATAGCTGATGTAGAGTTTTTGCTGCGCCGATAAAATCGCTTCCAAAAACAGGTAGCGATCATCGTCACGCCGCACCCGATCGCCTTTTTGTTGATGATATTGCATTAAATCGAAACTGTTCGGGTTGTGTTGACGCGGATAATCGCCCTCGTTCATGCCCAACAAGGCGACCACTTTGAACGGAATCGCGCGCATCGGCAGCAAGGTGCAGAAGCTCAATTTGCCGTTGAGAAAATGAAAACTGTTGTCCTCTTCGCTTAATTTATGACTAAACAATTCGGCGATCACGGCGCTGTTCAGCGCCTGATCATAGGCGCTATCCAGTGCGGTTTGGCAGATTTCGTCAATCCGTTTTGTCAAAAACAGCAGCACCGCGCGGCTGTGTTCATTTTCGCCGAAGAAGGTTTGCAGCAGCCAATGCAACTGCTGTTGCCACTGCTCGATCGAATGTTCCTGCTGTAAAACCGTGTGCCAGTGCTGCAAGCAATCGAGAAACTCGCCCAGTTTGCCGACAATCTGCGCATTCAAGCCGTAGCTTAACTCAAACGCCACCGTCTCCTGCCAAATGCCGTCGTTTTCCCGCATCGCCGCCCCCAGCAGCATACGCTGCAAACCGCTTTGCCACGCGTTGTAGTTCGGCGTTACTTGGTCGAGCGTCGCTGCGTTTTGATCGGCGGATAAGCCGTAACGAATGCCGTTTTCCGCCACCCAACGCTGCAAAATCTCCAGCTCTTTCAGATCCAACTCAAAACGCTCGCGCAGCTCCGGCACATCAAGCAGCGCCAGCACCGTTTCGGCGCTGAAATCACTCTCTTGCAGTTGCAGCAATTGCAGAAACGTGGCGATCAGCACATCGCTGTGCGTGTGTTTGCGGTCGGCGATTTCATAAGGGATAAAACGCGGATCACTGTACGAATATTGCGAAAAGGCTGCGTGGATATAAGGCACATAACGATCCACATCCGCCACCATCACCACCACGTCTTTCGGTGTGAGGGAGTTGTCTTGCTGAAACCAATGCAGCAGTTGATCGTGCAGCACTTCCACTTCACGCATCGGGCTGTGGCAGGCGTGAATGCTCAAACTTTGATCATCGGCGGCAAGCAAAAACGGCGGGCTTTTTTGCAATTCTTGCAGATCCAAAATCGCATTTTGCAGTTGCGCCAGCAAACTGTCGCCGTCCGCCGCCGCATAAGCATCGATTTCATTGGCTTCGCTCTGGCTTAATAACGCCAAGAAATCGCGCCCCATTTTGCCCCACGCCGCCAGCAGCGGATTGCCGGTTTGCAAGTAACCGAGCGGATCATCTTGCCAATCGGGCTGTGCCAATTGCGCCAACTGTTTTTCATTCAGCCAATCGCTTGACGCTTGCTCGGACGGCTTCAGGCGCTTGCGCAGTTTTAATTTTTGCAAAAACGCCGGATCGATAATATCGCCCCAGTAGTAACGGCACGGGTTATTAAAAAACAGGTGTACCTCGCAATATTGCGCCATTGCCTGCAACGTCTGCAAATAGACGTTCGGCAACGCGGAAATCCCGAAAATAAACAGGCGTTGCGGCAGGTGTTTCGGTTGCTGCTCGGCGAGGGTCTGCAAATATTGCCGGTGCAGCGCCGCACGGTGCCAACAACGCTCCTGTTTTTGCGCCGCCTGCCGTTCAATACGGGCATACAGCGCACGCCACAACTGCCCTTGCCAGCTGACCGCACTTTGCAGATCCTGTCTGAAACGAGCGGAAAGTTCGTTATCGGTTGTGCTGACGCCCTGCAGCAATTGCTGCAAGACGTTTTGATCTTGCTTCGCCTCCCACGCCGAAATCCAATCCGGACGATACACCAAATATTGATCAAACAGATCGGCGATTTTGCCGCTTAATTGATACAACTTTTCCTGTTCGCCGTGTTGCTGCTCACGCAGGTATTTTTTCAAACCGCCGAAATCGGGTTGGTCGAGCAAGGTCGGAATCAGCGCCATTAGGTGCCACTGCATCCGCTCTTTTTCAAAGGCGTTATGCTGCGGCACGTCGGACAAGGTGCGGTGATATTGGTGCCAGATAAAACTGGCAGGCAGCGGAAAACTGATATTGGCGGCAACACCGCACTTTTCGGCGATTTGCAGTTTCAGCCACTGCGCCATGCCCTGACTTTGCACCAAAATCTGTTCGCTTTGAAACGGATCCACCAGCGGTTGTAACGCCAGCAAACGGATCAACAGCGCTTGTTGCGTATCCAAATGGTTAGAATAATATAAATGCAGCACCGCATAGCCTCTATTTTGATTAAATGGCTTGATTGAATGGGGTTATTGTCAACGACAGCAGGCGCGGTTGCAAGCCTGATTATTCACTTTCTGCATTCAGCGTGATTTCGCCCGTCGCAAACCGCACTTTGACCTGTTTGCCTTGACAATTCAGCCTGAACACTTGTTGATTTTGTTCGCTTCGCGTTTCGCACGCTAGCCCCAAGCGTTGACGGGCAAATTGGTTCTGTGCCAGCAACAACGCTTGATAACGCTGGTAAGTCAGCAAACCGTCACGCTGTTGCAGATTGACCCAACGGGAAATCCCCGTCATCACCAAGCTGAACAGCGCCAGCGTCACCAGTACGCCGAGCAGACTAGCGCCTTTTTTGCCGTGAGCATAAATCGGCTTATAACGCCTTTTATAACGCATTTTATAACGTATTAAAATCATGCCAACTGCCCTGCTGATAGATCCATTGCCGATATTTTTCCGCCACCTGCCGCACCACGTCATGACTAAATTCCAGCTGGTTTTCTGCATGCAGCAACGCCGTTTGATAGATCACCGCGCCGATAATTTTGCCTTCGCCCGATAAATGCAAACGCTCCTTGGCAATCACCACGCCGTAAAAATCCTGTTCCGGTTGCCATTCGCCCGCCTGATCGAGCCATAAAATCTTATTCGCAGTATAATCTGCCGCAGCCAACGGCAATTCGGCAAAATCCCAAGCCGTTTGCCAGCGCTCGAAATCGGCGCTTAAAAAACGCGTTATTCCTTGTTGCGCCGCCTGTTGCGGCAAGGTTTGCAACAGCGACACACGGCGGCAGCCAATTTTATGCTGCTGATCCTGCGTTTTATCACTAAAGCGGATCGTGAAAAACAGCAGATCATCGGGCTGAACCGCACTTTGCGCACGGCAAAGCCGATCACCGTCAAGCACCGCACTTTGCTGCAACAAGTTTTCCCGTTGCTGCAAATAGCGCAACCGTTCGCCGAAATTGGCACGCTGCATGGCTAAAATCTGTTCGTCCAGCATTAAAAACAGCAACAAGGCGCTGGAGAGTATCAGCAAAGCGGAAAGCGTTACCATGCCTTTTTTGATCATGTTTTTTCCAACCTATTGAAAAATAAAGCCTATAACCGATTAACTATCGGAATAACGACCGCACTTTGATAGCGGATTTCGCTCTGTTTTTTATAGCTGCCTTCGATCTCCGCTAACACGCCTTTGCCGTTCGCCAGCCATGAAAAGTGCAAACGGGTGATTTGATAGGTATCGCTGTCCAGCAAATCGGTCCAGCCGCGCGTATCGCAACCTCCGTCGGCGATATAGGCGTGACATTGCGCCGCATCGCACTGCTGAACCGTGCCGTTTTTATACATCGCCCGTGTTTCGATCATCTTGCTTTTCAGGCGGTAGCCGAACAGCTCTTTTTGAATATCCTGCGTGTTGTTGCGCTCGTCACGCTGACATTGCGCACCGTGATTGCTGCCGATGCAACCGCTGTGATCCAAATCGTACCAAAACAGCAGACAACTGTTTTCCGGCTCTCGGTTGGCGTGGGTAATACTGCTTGCCGCACCGTCGGCATGGTTGAATAAATCGACATTGGATTGTTCAACTTGTTGATGAAAATGGTAAAATCCGCTGCGCGCAATATCTTTCGCCATTAACTGCAACACTTTTTGGATCTCTTGTTGCAATTGTAAGCGCAGTAGCAGTTCACGGTTTTGACTGAGCGCTTGGGTGAAAAAAGCGACGATTACCAGTAATAAAAACGAGCCGATCGCCGTGGCGACCATCAACTCCAATAGCCCGAAACCGTTTCTGTACGGCAGTTGAAACCGCACTTTGTTACGATTAATTGTCATTAACGCAGGCGCTGGCGGCTTGATCATCTTTCACCCTCAAACTTCCGACATTAAACAATGAAAAAATCGACCGCACTTTGCCCGCCTGCAACACAAAACAAGCGGCGGAAAAGGTATCGCGGATTCCGCTCAAACGGCTGATTTCATTCGGGTAATATTTTTTGCTGATAATTCGGGTCTGCTGCGGAAACGACGGATAATAGAAGTGCGCCTGCACCCTTTTCGGGCAGGCGTGCGCAATAAAACAGTCGCAAATCAGGTTATCCTTGCGCTGTACACTGACGCACCAGCGCCGCTGGCTGTCACGGTTGATCAACAAAAACCAAATATCCTGCGAATTTTCGATCCGCAGCTGCATATGACGCAAAAAAGCGAACAGCCTGCGCTGCTCTTTCTGCAACACCTGATAATCCGACAGCGCCTGCCACTGCGGCACTGCCAACGTTGCCGCCGCACTCAGCAACGCCACCACCAGCAACATTTCCAATAAGGTAAATCCATGACGCATTTTTCCTCCTTATGTTAGCCGTAAGTCTAAAAAAACGGGGAAAAATACAAAGTGCGGTCAGCTGTTTTTACGAGCGAGATCGCAAAAACAGCAATTGATTGATTTAAAAACGGAATAAATAAAAGCGGCAACTGACAAAGGGGAATGAAAGTGCGGTTTGGGATCAGATCACAAACCGCACTTTCGCCGTTTCAAGCTATCAGCTCAAGTCCACCTCTTTGGCAAAAAAGTAAGTGGTTAAAAAACCAACGCCATAGGCCGTTAACGTGCCGAGCAGATAAATCGCTATTGCGCCGAATACACCGTTCGGACCGGTTAATAACGGGATTGCCAACAGCCCTGACGGCCCGAATACACTGTTTAAGCCCATCGGGAAGCCCAAATAGGCAATCAGCCCAATCACAAAACCCCCTGCCGCACCGCCGATACAGGCAGTGATAAACGGCTTGACCCGCGGCAACGTGACCCCGTAAATCAACGGTTCGCCAATACCGAGAAAGCCGGGTAAAATCGCACCTTTGATTTGCGCACGCAAGAGCGAATGTTTGTTTGCCATGGTATATAGTGCAATGGCTGCGCCGACTTGCCCTGCGCCTGCCATTGCCAAAATCGGAAACAGCGCGTTGAATCCTTGGGTTTCTACCAAGGCAAAATAGACCGGCACAAAGCCCTGATGAATGCCGAACATCACCGACAACAAAAACAGCCCTGCCAGCACCGCACTGCCGAACGGATTGCCGTTTAAGTGACTGAACAACCATGACATTGCGTTAAACAATACCACTCCGACCGGCATGATCAACAAAAAGGTAAATGCGCCCATAATCAGCAGCGTTACGGTCGAGGTCAGCAGCATATCCAAATTATCCGGCACAAATTTTCGTACCCATTGTTCGACTTTCGCCCCGATAATCGCGGCAATCAGCACGCCGATAATATTGCCGCGCGGATCAATTTCCAGCCCGAAAAATGTGCTCATGCCGGAATAGATCCCCTTGGTCGCTTCCGGATTATAACCGAGGATAAAAAACGAAGCGATAATCGCACCGTTTACGCCGCTGCCGCCGAATGCTTTCGCGGCATTGTAGCCGATCATAATGCTTAAAAAGCTGAACAGACCTTTGCTGAAGACTTTCAGATAGCCGATCAGCGCAACCAGCGTAGCATTCGGATTTTCAACACCGGCGACAAAAGATTGTTCCAGTAACGTGCCGATACCCAACAACAAGCCTGCGCCGATAAACCCCGGAATCAATGGGGTAAAAATCGTGGCGAATTTGCTTAAAAATTGGTGCATTCCGCCGGTTTGTTGCTGTTTTAACTGCTGTTTGTGGCTTTGTGCAATCTCTTTTAAATCACCAACTGCCGCATTTTCCCGTAGATACGCCGTGCAGAGTTCCGCAGCCTTTCCCGCCTTACCCGGCCCCAAGATAATTTGCACCTGATCCTGCATATTGACCACGCCCAAAACACCGTCCAAGCGTTTCAATTCTGCTATATCCACCTCTTGTGCCTGATTGACTTTCAAGCGCAAACGCGTCATACAATTCCCGACCGAAGCGATATTGGCAGCGCCGCCGAGCAGTGTTACAACTTGTGAAATAAAATGTTTGTTTATCTCTGCCATCATGAACTCCTATTGATACTGTTAAAAGCCATTCCGTTGGAAATGCGCACTTAACGCTTGTCGAATAAACCCGTTATGTTGTGCCAGCAAGTGCTTCGCGTCATCAGCGGACAAATCGGTCAGAATCATCAGGATCGCCGTTTTACACTGCTGCTTGCTTGCTTTAAGCGCTTGTTCCGCTCGTGATTTTTCACAACCGGTCGCCTGCATGACGATATTCTTTTGCCGTTCGACCAATTTATGGTTGCTCGCCTGCACGTCCACCATCAAGTTACCAAACACTTTACCGCTACGAATCATCGCGGCGGTAGTCAACATGTTTAACACCAACTTTTGCGCCGTACCCGCTTTCATGCGCGACGAGCCGGTCACTACTTCGGCGCCGACCGCCACACAAATCGCAATGGCTGCCCGTTGCAATAACGGCGAATCGGGATTACAGGCAATGCCGACCGTGACACAGCCTATTTTTTCAGCGTATTCGATGCCACCCAGCACATAGGGCGTGCGGCCGCTTGCCGCAATACCGACCAAGACATCATGTTGGTGCAATCTAATCCCTTGCAGATCTTCAATTGCCGCTTGGCGATTATCTTCCGCGTTTTCCACCGCACTAAAAACCGCACTTTTGCCGCCGGCAATCAAGCCGATCACCTGCTGCGGATCCGTGCCATAGGTCGGCGGACATTCGCTGGCATCGAGAATCCCTAATCGTCCGGACGTGCCGGCGCCTAAATAAATCAGCCTGCCGCCCTGCCGAAATGCGCTGACAATATGGTCAACAGCCTGTGCAATGTTTGCGATCTGGGTTGCAACCGCCTGTGCGACCGTTTGATCTTCGCGATTGATCAGCTGCAAAATTTCTGTGGTGGATAAACGGTCGATTTCCGCCGATAGCGGATTGCGGCTTTCGGTGATTAACCGGTTAAGAACTTCCTGCATACAATCTCCTTTGCCAGTGCCGCTTGATAACGCGAAAACGGATATTAATGATTGACTAAAAACGCACTTTAAACTAACTTATTCCAAAATTATAAAAAATAAAGAATTATTTATTCTTTTTGTGAGGTAGATATGGGTTTTTTAAATAAAATCGAGTATTCACTAAACAGTTACTCCAAAACGGAACGGAAAATTGCCGAATTTATTTTGCAGCACAGCCTGCAAGTCAAAAATCTTCCCTCCACCAAATTGGCGCAAGCGGTCGGCGTCAGCCAATCTGCCATTATCAAATTCAGCCAAAAATTGGGCGTACGCTCCTACACCGAGTTCAGGGTGGCGCTCAGTGAAGATTTGGCGTTAAACCATACGTTAGAAAAGAGCCTCAAACTGCATGACGACATCGGCGCCGAGGACAGTCTGACAACCGTCGCCGAAAAACTTTTTCAAGAAAAGCAACAGGCGTTGCAAGAAACTTACCGGATTAATTCCCTGAAGACCCTGCAACAGGTTTTGTCGCAGCTGAACCAAGCCAAAAAAATTCTGCTGATCGGCATCGGCAATTCGGCGCTGGTCGCCAAAGATTTCGCCTATAAATTGAATAAAATTTCGATCACAGCGTTAACCGAAATGGATACGCACGCCCAACTGGTGCTGAGCCAAACATTAACGCCGCAAGATTTGTTGTTTGTGATCTCTTTTTCGGGGCAAAAGAAAGAGTTGTTATTGGCGGTTGAAACCGCCAAAGCGCGGCAGACACCGATTATTGCGTTGACATCGGCGACCTTTAACCCGCTGCACCCCTTGGCCGATCAACTGCTGTTTTCCATTGCCGACGAAGCGTTATACCGCAGCTCGTCGATTGCCTCGCGCACCGCGCAACACGCGATTACCGATCTGCTGTTTATGGGATTGGTGCAACAAAACCAGCAAACGGCACTGACGCAAATTCAACAAAGCAAACGATTGGTTGCCCGCTTATCCGAATAAAAAAAACCGCACTTTTGCCATCAAAAAGATGATCTTAAAAGTGCGGTTGTCGGGGTTAAGTAAAAAGGCTAGCGAAATTAAATCGTAACACCCAGTTTTTTCACGGTTTCCGTCGTGGTCCATAAATCATTAGCGATCAGGCGGAAATTGATCAATGCCGCCAGATAGCCGTCGCCTTCCGGAATTTTCGGTCCGGCGGTGGCGTCTTTGACAACGGTCACTTCAAAACCTTGTTCGATAAATTCGCGCAAGTGCGATTCGATACACAGATTCGCCGCCATCCCCGCTAAGATCACTTGATCCACGCCTTGTTTGCGCAATTGCAGCACCACGTCGTTGGTTTCCGGACCGAATACTTTATGCGGATTGGCGATAATGGTTTTGCCGTCATAGATATACGGTTTGTACTCCTCCATAAAATCCGCACCGGAACCTTCAAAGCCTTCCAAGGTGTATTGCCCTTTACGCGCAAACATACCGCTATCGTGCATGAAATGTTCGCCCGGACCGCCGAATTTCCAGCTGTGATCCTGCGGATAGTAATAGTGCGGCGATACAATCACCGGAATATCCACCGCTTTGGCGGCTTTGAACAGGCTTTCGATATTCGGCACTGTGTTGTTGCGGGTAATGCTTTCGCCCATCACACCCCAGCTGATTCCTTTCGGGCTTAAGAAATCAATTTGCGGATCAACCACCACCAACGCAACCCGTTTTTTATCCAGTTTCATACCGTGACGCGGCATGCCGTATTGTTCCGGCTCGGCATACGGATCCGCCGCTTTGCCCTCTTTGGCGGAAGCAACCGCACTTAAGCCCATTGCGCCCAATGCCGTTGCCGCCATCGCGATTTGCGAACCTCTGCCCAACACTTGACGACGTGTTGTATCAATTTGTTGCGTTTTCTTCTCATTACTCATCAGAATCACTCCTTTTAGTTGACTATTCAAACTGAACATTTAAGAATACTTCAACCGCATTGCTGAAATATCCCTTGTTTGTTGCTTCGGGGGTAGTATAAGAAAACCGTTACACAGCAAATTAACTGATCGTCCGGATTTTTTAACCGAGGAAACAAATGGATTCTTTGACGGAATTTTTTGCTCGCTTTAATTTCAGAAGTGATCTTTTTTTCAGCAGCCTGCTATGCCGAATCGGCGAATTTAACGAACCGAATAAAAGCTATTTGCATATCGTCCATGCCGGCGCATTTAATCTGGTGCTGAGTAATTCCCGCCAAAAACGCATCGACGAACCCTGCATGATTTTCTGCCCGAACAGCACATTACACCGGCTTAACCCGCTTGATGAGCAGGGAATCACCGTCTCTTGCATCAGCTTTGATTTTGGCGAAGGCGTCAAGAATCCGCTCAATCAGGCGCTGGACGAATGTGTGATTATGCCGTTGAGCCACTGCCCCGAATTGCTGACTATCGGGCAGGCGGTGTATCAGGAATATCAGGCGGAAAAACTGGGCAAACCGATTGCGATTCACCATTTATGCAGCTATTTTTTGATTCGGATTATTCGTTACGGTCTGGAAAAACAGCAATTGACCACCGGTTTTTTAAACGGTTTGAGCGACGCTAAATTAAGCCGCCTGCTGACCGCACTTCATCAAAATCCTGCACACCCGTGGCAGCTGGACGAAATGGCGGAACTGGCGGCAATGTCGCGCTCCAATTTCGCCGCCTATTTCAAGAAAGTTTTGGGCGTTTCCGCGATGGATTATCTGATCCAGTGGCGGCTGACTCTGGCGCAGCGTAAAATGCGCACCGGCACGCCGATCGCACTTGTGGCGGAAGAGGTCGGCTATCAATATGCCAGCGCCTTCAGCCGTGTTTTTACCGCCAAAATCGGCATGTCACCGCTCAAATGGCTTGCCCAATACAAAGAGAGTTAACCGCCCGATGAAAATTCCTTATAAAAAAATCGCCAAAAATGGCATTTCCCTGTTTTTAACCTTGATTGTGATAAGTGTGATCATCGACTGGCTGCGCAAGCCCGAAGTTCCGAATAATGCCGACAGCACCGCACTTTACGATCTGCAACACCAACCGTTCTTTTTAGGGCAACTGAGCCAAGATCGCCCGGCCGTTCTCTATTTTTGGGGAACTTGGTGCGGTTACTGCCGCTATACTTCGCCGGCAATCGACAGCCTTGCCAAAGAAGGCGTGCCGGTCGCCACCGTTGCCTTGCATTCCGGCGATAAAAACACGGTACAGGCTTATCTCACCGAACATGATTACCAATTCACGACCGTCAATGATCCAAGCGGAGACATTGCCGCCCAATGGCAAGTGGCTGTCACGCCGACCATTATCATTTTTGATCAAGGCAAAATGGAATTTTCCACCAGCGGTTTAAGCAGCTACTGGGGCATCAAAGTGCGGTTGTGGCTGGCTAAGTGGTTTTAATAAGAAGCATAAGTGGTTTTAATAAAAAGCATAAGTGGTTTTGATAAAAAGAATTTGAAGCTTATCGCAAATCTGCCAACAAACACTGTTCAAAAAATAAAACCTTGATACTTTAATACGGTAGGCTGTATCCAACAGGCTATAAGAGGTCATCAAATGAATTCCCTATAAACTGACGGGAGGTTTTTATGAGTGGTTTCGGACTGGTTATTCTCTTGATTGCGGGTATTCTGTTTATCGTTATTTCCACCGCAAAATACAAATTACACCCTTTCATTGCGCTGTTACTCACCGCATATGCGATTGCGCTGCTCTCTGGCGTGCCGATTGCCGATACGGTGAAAACCATCACCACCGGTTTCGGCGGTATTTTGGCGTATATCGGAATCGTGATTGTGCTTGGTACGATTATCGGCACGATTTTGGAAAAAACCGGTGCTGCCATTGCAATGGCGGATTTTGTGTTGAGCAAAATCGGGCGCCAGCGTCCGGTCTTGGCGATGAGCATTATCGGCTATATCGTCTCTATTCCGGTTTTCTGCGACTCCGGTTTTGTTATTTTGTCGTCGCTGAAAAAATCCCTGATTCGGCAAACCGGAAAATCCGCGGTGGCGATGTCGGTTGCTTTGGCAACCGGTTTGTACGCCACCCACACGCTAGTGCCGCCGACACCCGGTCCGATTGCCGCCGCCGGTAATTTACACGTCGATAACTTAGGTTTGGTGATTCTGTTCGGGCTGGTTATTGCCCTGTTTGCTGCCGCTGCCGGTTATGTCTATGCCGAGTGGGCAGGCAAACGTTATCGCTGTGCACAAGACGATCTACCGAAATTGGCGGATGATGAAGAGATTCAAGCCCTGTATAAACAGATTCCGTCCACCTTGAACGCCTTCTTACCGATTGTGGTGCCAATCGGCTTGATCGCCTTTGCCTCGTTGCTGAAACTGCTGTTTGTCGGCGTGGATAATCTGGTCTTAAAATGCTTCTATTTTATCGGCGAGCCGGTGACCGCACTTTTAATCGGTTTATTCTTTGCCGCCCGCTTACTGCCGGAATGGAGCAAAACCACATTAACCGACTGGATCGGACAAGGGGTGAAAGATTCGGGTAGTATTTTAATTATCACCGCTGCCGGTGGCGCTTTGGGCGGCGTATTAAAAGCCAGCGGTATCGGCGACTACCTCGGTTCGGTGTTGCAAGGCATGAGCTTGGGTATTTTGGTGCCGTTTATTATCGCCGCCGCCTTAAAAACCGCTCAAGGTTCGTCCACTACCGCACTTGTGGTCACTTCGACCATTCTTTACCCGTTACTGCCGGCGCTCGGCTTGGACAGCGCCATCGGTTCCGTCTTAACCATTATGGCAATCGGTGCCGGTGCGATGACGGTTTCGCACGCCAACGACAGCTTCTTCTGGGTCGTTGCCGAATTTAGCGAAATGGACGTCGAAACCGCCTATAAATCGCAAACCATGGCAACCCTGGTGCAGGGATTAGTCACGATTGTCATCGTCGCTATTTTGGCTTGGGTTTTACTATAACCGCCCTCTCTGACCGCACTTTCAAAGTGCGGTCAACTTCGATTTGAAAAATCCTTTTCTTTGCACAATAAAAACCCCGCAGCTACGGGGTCTATTTTTTCACTATAACTTCAACTTCCTGACCACTTCTTTCGATTTCGCCAAAAACGCTTTGCGTTCTTTCGCCGGCAAGCCGGTGTTGTTGCCCGGCAGTTTGACCGTCATCGGGTTCACCGGACGATCGTTAATATGGAACTCATAGTGCAAGTGCGGTCCGGTGGAACGGCCGGTATTGCCGGAAAGAGCGATGCGTTCACCGCGCTTCACTTTCTGCCCCGGTTTGACCAATGCGCGACTGAGGTGCATATACACGGTTTTATAATTACGTCCGTGCTGCAACACGATATAACGTCCGGCACCATTGGCTTGATACGCCACTTTAATCACTTCCCCGTCTGACGGTGCGATAATCGGTGTGCCGACCGGAATGGAGAAATCGACCCCTCTATGCGGTGTCACCCTGCCGGTCACCGGATGGCGACGCGCCGGATTGAAATGCGAAGAGATTTTCGGCTGGCGAGTCAAAGGATAGCGGGCAAAACCGCGTCCCAAGGTTTCGCCGTTGACGTTAAAATAAGCGCCGTTCGCCGCTTGAATCGCATAATAACTCTTACCGCCGCGAATGATATGAATCGCATCGACCCGCGCTTGTCCGGTCAGTTTATCGCCCAGATATTCGCGATCCATCAAAATCGCAAATTTATCGCCTTTACGCAGGCTTTTCATGCTGACTTGCCACTGTAGTGCGGTTGCCAATTGGTTGATCTGGCGTGCGGAAACACCGTGACGGCTGAGACTGTTGGAAAACGATCCCTGAATCTGCCCCTTAATCACTTCGGTTTTCCAAACGCTTTTCTTTTTCAGCACCTGCTGTTTATAGCTGCCGTCTGCCTGCCGTTCGTAAATCCGCTCTTCTTTATCCGATACCAACCAATTCATATACTGCAATTGATCGTCTTTATTCAAAATCCAATAAAACTGCTGTCCGGCTTTTAGATTTTTCAATTCCGGAAAGGATTTAATCAAGGCGGTGCTGACCGACGGCTCCAAACCGGATTGATCCAAAATGTCTTTCAGTTGCTGACCGCCAACCACGGTTTCACTAAACTGGTTATTAATCCGCCAAGCCTGATCGGCAACGTCTAATAAAATATCCAGCGCACTTTGCGCTTCCTCCGGCAAATATTCGCTATCTTCCCCGTCCGTTGCGTCGTCGCTAACCGAGCCGGGTTCGACTTCGTCGTCTTGTGCGCTCAAATCATCATGGTAGGACGTGGCGTTCGGATCTTCTTCGACTACGGATTTGGCACTATCTCCCTCTGTTATTGCAGGGGCTTGAGCGCTATCCGTTGCCGCTTGTTCTGCCGACGGTTGAGGCTGTTCGGTTTGAGGCGTTTCGTGCGGTGCGATTGTTTGATCTATCGTTTGATAAGCGGAATCGTCACTCAGTGCCGGTTGCAGATACTCCGCCACTTGTTGCTGTTGTTCGTGATCGTGGCTTGGAAAAATAAAATACATGGCTACGCCCCACAACAGGGCGAATATTGTCAAAAACAATAATTTCCGATTGCGCGCACGTCTTTTTCTTTCTCTGGCTAAAATAACACTTTTCACTCTAACGAATTCTTTATCGACATCTAATTTTAAATTCCTGCTTAAGCCCTTATCATACAGCAAACGCCCGACACCCAACAGCTGGGTCTGGTTATAGGACAGACGAAAGGTTTAAAAAGTTCTCACAAAAATAGCCGTTTGCCGATTAAAACAACAATTACAACCATTCTCTTTTTAGTCCGTCTTATTTAACGGCAGTGAGATAACTCGTGGCTATTGTACCCAAACGTAAAATCAGATATTCTGCAATCTTTTACGGCAACTCCTCCGTTCATCTCGGCAAAGGCAGATCATGGTGATTAACAGCGCGCAACAAGCACTTATCGAACTGAAAAATATCAGCGTCAATTTTGATTCCAAGACTGTTTTGAACAATATCAATTTGAAGCTCTACCCCAACTCGGTCACTACCATTGTCGGTCCGAACGGCGGCGGCAAATCGACACTATTAAAAGTCCTGCTAAAACTGATTCCCCCCACGCACGGATCGGTCACGGCAAAAACCAAACTGCGGATCGGCTATGTTCCGCAAAAAATTCATTTGGATCCGACTTTGCCGCTGACGGTGAAAAAATTCTTATCTTTAAAACAGAATCTGCAAGCCGAACAGCTGAATGAAATCCTGCAACGGCTCTCGATCCAACGCTTGGCCGATAACAGCATGCACAAGCTCTCCGGCGGTGAAATGCAGCGGGTTCTGCTCGCGAGGGCATTGCTCAATCAACCGGAATTGCTGGTTTTGGACGAGCCGGTACAAGGTGTTGATCTCAGCGGACAGGCTGAGCTGTACCAATTAATCAACGAAAGCAAAAACCGGCTCAATTGTGCTGTTTTGATGGTTTCCCATGATCTGCACTTGGTGATGGCAAATACCGATCAAGTGTTGTGCATCAACCAACATCTTTGCTGTGCCGGCACTCCGGAAACGGTGTCGGAACACCCTGATTTTATCCACTATTTCGGCGATCAGTTCGCACAGAATTTTGCCTTGTACACCCATCACCACAATCATAAACATAATTTACATGGTGATGTTTGTTGCAGTGCGGAGTCTGCCGCCAGCGACTGCCACCATACTCACCAATAGGAAACCCGCTCATGTTTGATATTTTACTGCCCGCCTGGCTTTGCGGTATGATTCTGTCCCTGCTCAGTGCGCCATTGGGCGCATTCGTGGTATGGCGCAAGATGTCCTATTTCGGCGACACGCTGTCCCACGCTTCGCTCTTGGGCGTGGCATTGGGATTATTGCTTGAGGTCAATCCCTATTTTGCGGTGATTATTATTGTATTGCTACTTGCCTGCCTGTTGGTCTGGCTGGAAAATTATACCGCCTTCTCTGCCGACACCCTGCTCGGCATTATCGCTCACAGCTCACTTTCACTCGGCGTGGTTGCGATTGCGTTAATGGATAATGTGCGGGTCGATCTGATCTCTTATCTGTTCGGCGATATCTTAGCGGTGGATTACGCCGATCTCTATTGGGTCATCGCCGGTGCGGCGATTGTGCTGCTGATTTTGCTCCGCTTGTGGAAGCCGCTGCTCGCCACCACCATCAGCGCCGAATTGGCACAGATCGAAGGGATCAACACCCGCAAAATGCAGATGATTTTAATGCTGATGACCGCACTTACCATTGCCTTGAGCATGAAATTCGTCGGCGCACTGATTATCACCTCGTTGTTGATTATCCCCGCCGCCACCGCACGCCGCTTTGCCAAAACACCGGAACAAATGGTGATGATCGGTTATGTTATCAGCTGCGTTGCTATTAGCTTGGGCTTGGGGTTATCCGCACTTTACGACACGCCGGCCGGCCCGTCGATTGTTATCGCCGCCTCCATGCTATTTATGTTATCGCTGTTTAAATCGCAACAACAATAGCATCACGAATAGCATCACGGCAGAATAACCCCATAACAGATAAAGCAAAACCCGCTATCGTCATTCGTATACAATAGCGGGCTTGTGTTCAATGACCAACTGCGGCTTGTCAATCGGCCTTTATCAATCGCTGTTGATTAATGCCTGCCGTTTAAAAACGTGACATAATCCGCCGCCACTTTTTCCGCTTCACGGATATAGAAATCCGGCGCTTCGTAGTCTTTCGGCAAATCATCGATATTTTTTAACGGTTTTTTACCTTCCGCTTTGAAACGTTCATTTAAATCTTTCAAACGGCGTTGCTCGTCTTCACGATTTTCCTGTTGGCGTTGTTTCAGATTTAAAGATAAAAACTTACGATCAGCCCAAGCTTTTTGGATCTGTAAATTACGTTCTAAAACAATAAACTCGCGCTCTTCGGTCATACGTTTTTGATGTAACGGCGTCAGATAGCTGATCGCGGCTTGCTGGGACGGCATAACGGTATAATTCGCCGCTGGCACTTTATCCCAAGGCAACGCATTGTCTTCACTGCTTTCACCGCTCTTTTCCGCATCTATGATCGCCGGAAATGTAATATCCGGCTCGACTCCTTTAATTTGGGTGCTGCCGCCATTGATACGGTAGAATTTCTGAATGGTATATTGGATAAAGCCTAACGGCGACTGATCCATATCATACACAAAATTCAGCGGTCGGCTTTGTTGCACCGTGCCTTTACCAAAGGTCTGCTGCCCCAAAATAATGCCTCGTTGATAATCCTGAATTGCCGCGGCAAAAATTTCGGAAGCCGAGGCGCTGTAGCGGTTGATCATCACCAATAACGGCCCTTGATAAACCTGTGCGCTGTCCGGATCCTGATGAATACGGATACGGTTATACGCATCACGCACCTGCACCACCGGACCGTCGGAAATAAACAAACCGCTCAATGCCACCGCTTCCGTCAACGCGCCGCCGCCGTTTTCGCGCAAATCAATAATCAGCGCTTGGGTATTTTTCTCTTTTGCCTGATCCAATAATTTGCGTACATCGTCGCTCAAACCGATATAGAAACTCGGAATTTTAATCACGCCGATGGTTTTTCCGTCGACCTGATTCACTTCCAGTTTCGCCGCATTGTCTTCGATCCGCACTTGATCGCGTACCAAGCTGATAATTTTGGTTTTTCCGCCTTTTGCCGGTTCGATTTCCAGACGGACGGTCGTGCCTTTTTTACCTTTGATCTTGTCAACCACATCATCTAAACGCCAACCGACCACATCTTCGATCTCCCCTTTCGCGCCCTGACCGACCCCGACGATTTTATCGCCTGCCGCCAATTTTTTACTGCGTTCCGCCGGTGCGCCTGGAACCAAGGATTTAATCGTGGTTTCATCGTCTTCCGACTGCAAAGTCGCGCCAATGCCTTCCAAAGAAAGGTTCATATCTTCGGTAAAGCTTTTGGCATTGCGTGGTGACAAATAGCTGGTATGCGGATCGATTTCGCGTGCAAAGGCATTTAAAAACAGTTGTGAGATGTCGTCGGCACGGGTTTGGTTCAAACGCAAAATCGCCAAATTATAGCGTTTGGTCAATTTTTTCTTGATGTCGGACCATTTTGTGCCTTTCAAGCGTTCGGTAATGACATCGTTTTTAAAACGCTGCAACCATAATTTATCCAACTCCGCACTATCACTTGGCCAAGTGGTCATTTTGGAACGATCGATCTCAATCTGATCGTCTGCGCTCAAATCCGGCTCTTTATCTAATAGCGAAAGCAAGTAAGCATAACGTTCATAACGGCGTTTGGTCATTAATTCGTAGGCGGTGTAAGCCAACCCTAGCTCACCGGAATACAAACTTTGCTGCAAACCGTTTGCCGCTTGCGCACGCAATTGATCAACATCGCTTTGTAAAAACGTATTGTGGTTATAATCCAAAAAATTCAGATAGCGGGTAAAGACTTTTTCTAAAAAAGCCTGATCAAGTGTAAATTTACTGTAATGCGACTGAGTTAAACGGGCAGTGACGCGTTTGGCTGCCGTTGATTGCGTTTCCCCCGGTTGCGGCAACGTAATCTCTTCATATTTAAGATTGGGTTTTACCGCTTGCACAGGTTGCGCCGTGAATGTTAACGAAGCCAACAATACGGCAAACAAACCCGATGGTAATTTATTTATCTTCATTCTCAATTCCTAAAATAGAAGCTGTTAATGGTTAATCTACTCTTTAATGTACGCCCGAAATGAATAGAACACCGCACTTTAAGCAAAGTACGATGTTCCGGCGTTTAACTAATCAAGATTAATGGATTATTCTGCATTATATAAATGTTCAAATGCAACATTCATCATGATACCGCTTTGCAGTTGCACTCTGGCAGTATCTTTCAACACATCCAAAACGGTGGCGCGATTGGCTTTTTCGGCTAATTTAACCTTGACCTGTTGTCCTTTCTGTAATGTCTCGATACTGACAGGCGTCAGATTGACGGCCGCCGCGCGAGGTTTGTTCTCACTGCCAACCGCTCTTTTTCCTTTTACTGCCGGTTTGGCATGGCGCTGCGTTTTTGTGCCTGTAGCCTTTCTGTTGTTTGCGCCCGCTTTTTCCGAGGTGTTTTTCTCGGCATTTTTCGCTTTTAGCGCTGCGCGCATTTGCGCTTTTCTTTCCGCCACTTTTGCTTTGGCTTGCTGCAATTGTTCAGCAGCGTGATCGGCATGCTCCTGCTCCAACACGCCGCAGGCATTGCCGTTTAAATCCACCCGTTCCGCACCGGTTTTACAGCCGTGCAGATAACGCCAGTTTGAGGTATATTGGCGCAACGCATGGCGAAGCTGGGTTTTACTGACCCGCTCGTCATTTTCAAGTGCGGTTGCCAACTCTTGGAAAATACCGATTTTCAGCGGTTTGGCTTCCCCTTCCAAACTGAAACAGAGCGGAAACTTCTCTGCAAGGTAAGCAATAACCTCTTTGCTGTTGCTCAATTTTTGTTGTTCTGTATTTTGTTGTTCTGCTTGTTGTTCTGTCATGAAATTACACATTCCCGAATCGTGGTATCAAATTTTTATGCGCACAAGAAATTAAAATGCGGACAAAAAACCAAAATGATAGGGGCATAGTCTAGCTTAATTTTTGATTGCTTGACAACATAAACCGCACTTTTATCCATTGATCTTGCCCGAGCGTTGCTTAATTATCACAATTAAAGCGCTTTTCCTGAAATATCCAGCTCTCCGACAACATAAAATTTTATGCCGGAACAAATATACAGCCGCAACTCAGTATAGAACGAAACGCAGTATGGAATGAAAGGTTATTTTGCCCTATAATCAGCCATTCAATATAGTATGCCGACGGCGTTTTATGCGGCGAGCCGCTCGGGCTCAATGTGATGTCATACGCATTTTTTACAGGAAAAATCATTATCAAAATCTTATCACGGGTTTCCAACAACCATCTGCTGCGTTGTGATGAATGCGATACGCTGGTAAATGTGCCGCGCTTGCATGCACGGCAGGTTGCCTGCTGCCCGCAGTGTAACGCCGAGCTGCGTTCGGGCAGCCGTTGGAGCTTGAAACGCTGTGCGATTATCGCCATCTCGATCCTGATTTTGATGCCGTTTGCCTTCACCTTTCCATTACTCAGCATTGATTTGCTGGGTGTGCCCGTTTATGCTTCGGTGTGGGAAGGCGCTTGGAAAATCGCCACCAATAACGATGTGTATACCGCATTTATGGTGCTGCTGTGCGCCATTATCATGCCGCTGTGCTTTGCCACGCTGGTGCTGTTTTTATGGATCGCCAAACATTTTAAACACCGCCCGCGCAACTTGTTGCTGATGCTCGGCTACATCAAACCGTGGGTGATGCTCGACGTTTATCTGGTCAGTCTGGGCGTTGCCGCCTTCAAAGTGCGCGAATATGCCACGCTGACGATTGATATCTATTTTTTGGCATTTGTGTTTACCGCACTTTTAACCACACTGCTGTTTATCAAAATTAATCCGTTGGCGTTATGGAACGAATTCTATCCGCAATTCAGTTACCCGACGTTGAACAAACAGCAAAAACCGCAAGAATTGACCCACTGCCATTGCTGTAATTATACTTTCCCGCTGCAACAGCGTACCCTTGACAGCAAAGGACGGCATTACTGCCCGCGCTGCGAATCGTTGCTGGATATCGATGACAACAGTAAATTGCAACGCACCTGGGCGGCGCTAATCGCCGGTATCATCATGTTGATTCCGGCTAATCTGCTGCCGATTTCCTATATTTACCTCAACGGTGTGCCGAGCGGCGACACCTTGATTTCCGGCGTGATTTCATTTATCGGCATGGGCAGTTATTTTGTTGCCTTTGTGGTTTTTGTCGCCAGTATTTTTGTGCCGCTCAGCAAAATCATGGCCATGTTTTATCTGCTGATCAGCGTACACCGCCAAAACGCCGGCAATATCGAACGCAAGATGAAAATTCTGCATTTGGTGCACTTTGTCGGCCGCTGGTCAATGCTGGATTTATTCGTGCTCTCACTGATGATGTCGCTGGTGACGCGCGGGCAGCTTATCAACTTTTCAGTCGGCCCTGCCGCATTTTATTTCGGTGCCGCCGTTTTTCTGACCATGATTGCCGCCGAGCAATTTGACAGCCGTTTACTTTGGAAACTCTATGACAAACAACGTAACCAACCCACAAAATAATCAGCCTCAGAAAACTGATCACAATGCGCCGCCTAAGGTGCAAAATGCTACCGTGCGGCGTTTGAAAAGTATTTCCCCTTTCTGGTTATTGCCGATTGTCGCTTTGATCATCGGTTTGACGCTCTTTGCCCGAATTTTGGACGAACAAGGGGAAAGTATCACCATCTACTTTACCAACGGTGCCGGCATTACGGCGGACAAAACCCCGATTCGTTATCAAGGCTTGCAGATCGGTGTGGTCAGAAAGGTCAAATTTACCGAAGATTTGAAACAAATTATGGTCACCGCCAGCATTAATCCGGAAGCCAAAACCGTCTTGCGCGAAAATACTCGCTTCTGGTTGGTGCAACCAAGCGCCTCTCTTGCCGGTATCTCCGGTTTAGATGCGCTGGTGTCAGGCAACTACATCACGCTGGCACCGGGCGACGGCGACAGTGCCGACGAATTTATCGCCGAATCGGAAGGGCCGATGGCACAAATGGACGAAGGGGATATTTTAATTCACTTGCTCGCTGACAATTTGGGTTCAATTTCTGCCGGTGCTTCGGTCAATTACCGCAAAATTCCGGTCGGCAGTATTTCCGATTACCGCTTTTTGGAAGACAAGAAAAAAGTGGAAATTGATGTGGTCATCAACAAGTCCTATAGCCACTTGGTGAAAAAAGATTCGCGCTTTTGGAACAGCAGCGGGCTGCAAACCGACATCAGCTTAAGCGGGATTTCGGTGGATATGGACAGCCTGACGTCACTGGTGATCGGTGGCGTGTCGTTTGACTCGCCCGACGACAGCCAAAGTGCGGTCAGCGGCGACAGTTACACATTGTATCAAGATGAAAAATCGGCACAACGCGGCATTGAGATCGATATTACATTGCCGAATATCCGCGGTTTGAGAATCAACAGCACACCGCTGTACTATGAAAACTTCAAAATCGGTACGCTTTCCGCTTTAGATGCCAATGTTGAAAGCGAAGTCAAAAATACGGTGCGCGGAAAACTGCTGGTCAATGAAAATATGCGCAATTTACTGCGTAGCGGCAGCCAAATTGTGATTAACGAAAACAGTTTGAATTCAGATAATTTAAATAATCTGGAAAAACTGTTGGCAGGCCCGTATTTTAATCTGGTCGCCGGCGATGGCGAGCTGCAAACCGAATTTACGGTTCTCACCCAATCTGAATTGCTGCTAAGTCTGCCGGATACGCTGGTGATCAGGCTGACCGCGCCGGAAACCTATAACGTCAATGTCGGGCAAGGAATTTTCTATAACGGCATTCGGATCGGCGAAATCGCCAAGCGCACTGTTTCCGTTGACGGCGTTGAGTTTCAAATTGCGATTGCCGAAGAATATCGCCACTTAATCTATGCCGATACCAAATTTATCGCCGCCTCGAATTTAAACGTCAACATCGGGGTGGACGGCATTCAATTCGAAGCGGCTTCTCCTGAGAAATGGCTGCAAGGCGGTATCCGCATTTTGGCAAACAAGCAGGGTGCTAAAAAATCGGGAAATGCCAAACCGTTAGCGCAATATCCGCTGTATAAAGACATCGGCAGCGCCGAAGCCGGCATCACCGGCGACAATCTGCAACCGACCATCGTCTTAAGCTCACCGGTGTTGCCGGGCATTGAAAACGGTTCGTTAGTGCTGTATAAACAGTATCCGGTCGGACAAATCATTGCCGTACGCCCGACGGATAAAGATTTTCAGATTGATGTTTTCATCAACAGCCAATACCGCAATTTATTGACCGACCGCAGCAAATTCTGGAGCGAAAGTGCGGCGCAAGTGGACATCGGTCCGAAAGGGGTCAGCATTCAAGCAGCGCCGATTATGCGCACCCTGAAAGGCGCGATCAGTTTTGAGAATTTTGGCGCGGCCAACAAAAATACCCGCCTCTACAACAATGAAACCGCTGCCCGTTCGGTTGGCAACGAAATCACCCTGACCTCAAGCGACGCCAAGGATCTAAGCCGCGGTATGCCGATTCGCTATATGGGCATCACGATCGGCGAAGTGGTGTCAATTGAGATTGATAAAAACAACCAACGCATTGTCAGCAAGGCGCTGATTCAACCGAATTATTACGGCTTAATCAGCAAAAAAGGCAGCAGCTTCCGTTTGGTGTCACCGCAAATTTCGGCCGGCGCGATCGAAAATCTCGACAGTTTGTTGCAGCCCTACATCGATGTCAATGTCGGCAACGGTGAAACGGCAAAAACCTTTCGTTTAATCAAAGAGATCAGCAATGCCGCCAAATTCGCCAACGGTCTGCCGCTGGTGTTGGAAACGTCCAGTGCTTTCAATTTAACCGAAGGTTCACCGGTGCAATATCGCGGAATCGAGGTCGGACTGGTGCAAAGAATGCGCTTGAACGAATTGGGCGATCGCGTATTGGTCGATATCCTTATCGGCGACAAATACAAACATCTGGTGCGGCAGAATTCAGAATTCTGGATCACGTCGGGCTACAGCTTCGGCTTCGGCTTGCAAGGCTTCGCCTTTGAAACCGGCAGCGTTCAGCAGTTCCTGAAAGGCGGTATCACTTTCGGCACGCCGTCCGGCCAAATAGTGCAACCAGCGGCCAAAGCCAGACAGCGTTTCTTGTTGCAACAAAAACTGCCGGAAGATTCCAAATTTTGGAACCAGGGCGCTTATTAACTGACGTAGTGTAAAGCGAGGGCGGATTTTATTCCGCCCTCGTTGTTACAGACCTTGCTTGTTACCGCACTTTCAATACCTAAATCTAAGCCGCCAAAACCGCAATTTTAACAATCACATCAACCGCACTTTGCATACTTTGCACGCTGGCTAATTCATATTTACTGTGAAAATTATAGCCGCCGGTGAAAATATTCGGACAAGCAATGCCCATGATCGCCAACTTTGCCCCGTCCGTGCCGCCGCGAATCGGTTTTTCCAACGGTGTGATACCGCAATCGCGCATGGCGTTCTTGGCTAATTCCAATGCTTGCGGAACCTTGCTGATCACCTCATACATATTTTTGTAATTATCCGTGATTTCGCAATGGAACCGTTGCTGTAATCCGTGTTTATCGGCAAATTCTTCCGCCCATTGGTGAAATTGCTGCTTGCGTATTTTAAAGCGTTGCGCATCAAATTCGCGGATCAAGTAGTGCATTCGTACCTGTTCGACATCGCCTTCGATTTTATCCAAATGGAAAAAACCTTCCCGTCCGGCTGTTTTTTCCGGCACCTCGTCTTTCGGCAAATATTGATGAAAATCACAAGCCAGCGCCAACGCATTGATCATTTTATCTTTGGCTTCTCCCGGGTGCGCGGAACGCCCTTGAATCAGAATTTGTACGCCGGCGGCATTAAAATTCTCAACCTGTAATTCGCCCAATTCGCCACCATCAATGGTGTAGGCCCAATCACAGGCAAAATCGGCAAACGGGAAAAAATCCATGCCCAAACCGATCTCCTCGTCAGGCGTGAATGCCAGCCGAATATTGGCGTGCGGCATTTTGCTGTCAATCAACTGCTCAAGTGCGGTCATAATCTCGGCAATACCGGCTTTATTATCGGCACCAAGCAAGGTGTTGCCGTCGGTCACAATCAGCGAATCACCGACCAGTTGCCGGAGAAAATGGTAATCGACCGGACTGATATAATCATCGCCCTTGCCTAAGGCAATATCACCGCCGCGATACTCTTGAATCAATTCGGCTTTGACGTTTTTACCGCTCATTTGCGGCGAAGTATCCAAATGCGCAATAAAACCGATCGTTTTTTTACTGCCGCAATTCGAGGGCAAAAGTGCGGTCACAATGCCGTAGCGGCTGAGTTTGATCTCGGCTAAACCCAGCTGTTCCAACTCTTCAACCAACTGCTCCGCCAAACGCAGCTGTCCGATTGAACTGGGCGATTTCTGCGCATCGGGTCTGGACTGGGTGTCAAACGCGATATAGCTAAAAAATCGGTTTAGCAATGTCTCCCGTTGCTGAAATGTCGTTGCCATATAGTTCTCCCTCCTGATATTTTATTGTTCGATTGTATTCGCCTTTGTCTATTCAGGTTATGATCGATAACAATTTTTTTTCACTTTCTGCGCGGAAAACAGAAATCTATGGCGTTATTACCCTTGCTTTATCAACGCTGGAGGTGAAACCGCACTTGGTCGATTTTACAACAAAGTGCGGTCGGCAGGCGGTTAACGGCTTGCAAACAAAAACAGCGTGGTTTTCTTATACGGCTCGCCGGCTTTGCTGATGCCGCCGTATTTGAACCATTCAGGGTGATTCGGGGTGTCGGGCAGGGCTTGGGTTTCGAGGGCAATGCCGGCGTGGTTGGCATAAACGCCGCAAGTGCGGTTTGGCGTGCCGGCAAGGAAGTTGCCGCTGTAAACCTGAATCGCCGGTTGATCGGTAAACACTTTCAGGCTGAGATCACCGTTGCCGGAGATCAGCTCCGCTTGCGCTTCAGCGCCGATCCCCTGACTGGCGAGCAAGAAAGCGTGATCGTAACCGGCGACGGTTTTTTGATCTTGGTCTTGCAAAAAATCCTGTGCGATCAGTTTGGTTTGGCGGAAATCAAAACCGCTGTTTTCAACTCTTTTTAACGGCGCATTCGGAATGCCTGCGTTATCGACCGGTAAATAATAATCCGCTTGGAGCTTTAAACGATGCTGCAAAATGCTTTGATCCGCACTTTCGCCGTCGAGATTGAAATAGGCATGGTTGGTCAGGTTTAACGGCGTGTCTTGATCGCTCAGCGCGCTGTATTCCACCAGCACCGCATTATCCGCACGCAGGCCAAACCGCACTTTGGCGTCCACATTGCCGGGAAACCCTTGATCGCCGTCAGCAGAAAACAGGCTGAACTGCACGCTGTCATGCTGTTGATCGGTTATCGTCCAGCGTTGCTGCGCAAAACCCGAGCTGCCGCCATGCAGCTGGTGTTTGCCCTGCTGATTGGCATCGAGCGAATAACGTTTGCCGTTTAGGATAAATTCGGCATTGGCAATGCGATTGGCAAAGCGTCCGACACTGGCGCCCAAATAAGCGCTTTGGGCAATGTGTTGCGCCACGCTTTCGCAGCCCAAAACCACTTCCCGCAGCTGCTGTTTGACCGGTATCCGACAAGAGAGCCAAGTGGCTCCCCAATCGCTGAGGCGGATTTTCATGCCGTTCGCATTGCTGATTTCAACCACTTGAAACGGCTTGCCGTCCGGCGCAACCTCTTCACGTTTAATGCTGATCATAGCACGCAAACTCCTTCCGAAGCATGACAGACATAAAACGTTTCTTTTAAGCCAGTACGTTTTTCATAATGATCGGCAATATTTTTGCGCACCGCTTCGATTTTCTCTTCCGGCGCCAACGCAACGATACAGCCGCCGAAACCGCCACCGGTCATGCGTGCGCCGCCACTGTCGCCGATCGCCTGCTGCGCCAGTTCCACCAAATAATCGATTTCCGGCACGGTGATTTCAAAATCGTCACGCATCGAATCATGGGATTGTCCCATTAATACGCCGACACGCTGCAAATCGCCGCTTTTCAGCGCTTCGACCGCATCAAGCACCCGTTGGTTTTCCGTAACGATGTGTTTCGCCCGTTTGGCGACAAGCGGATCAAGTGCGGTCAGCTCTGCCTGATGTTGCTCGAATTGCGCAATCGACACGTCACGCAGCGCTTTAACGCCGAAAAATTCGGCGGCTTGCTCGCACTGCTGTCGACGGCTGTTGTATTCTCCGGCAACCAAATCGTGTTTGACATGCGAGTTGACAATCATCACCGCCACGCCTTGCGGCACGGGCACGGCTTCGGTTTCCAAACTGCGGCAGTCGATTTTCAGCAGATGATCTTTTTGCCCCAATGCGGAAATCAATTGATCCATATTGCCGCATTGGCAGCCGACAAAACGGTTTTCGGCTTTTTGCCCAATTAAGGCGATTTCGACGTTGCTCAGCGCCAAGCCGCCCAACAGCTGACAGAATTTTCCGGTTGCCACTTCCAGCGCCGCAGAGGAACTCAAACCGGAAGAGAGCGGTACATTGCCGCTGATGGCCAGATCGGCACCGGTAGTGAATTCAGGGCATTTTTCTTGAATATATTTCACCACGCCGCGCACATAGCCGGTCCATTTATAGTCGCCGTCGGCATTAGCGTGCGCTTCAATCGGTCGGCTTAAATCGAATTCGTCCCATTGTTGCAAGTCGCTGGCGTAAACCCTGAAAATGCTGTCCGCCCTTTTGGCGCCGCTAATCGCCGTGCCGTAGTCAATTGCGCACGGCATGACAAAACCGTCGTTATAATCGGTATGTTCGCCGATAATATTGACCCGCCCGGGGGCGTACACCAATAACTGCGGCTCGTACTCAAATTGGTCGATAAACGCTTTTTGCGCTTGTTGTTGCGGTGGTAATAGCGAGTGTTGTAACGTCATGTTCGCAGTCTCCTTTTATTTTAATTTATAGTGAATATCGCTCAACTGTGCCAAGCGTGCGGCGGCTTGTTCGGCGGTTAAATCGCGCTGTGCTTCCGCCAGCATCTCATAGCCGACCATAAACTTGCGAATGGTGGCGGAACGCAACAGCGGCGGATAGAAAGCCGCGTGCAGCTGCCAGTGATCCAGATTGCGTCCGTCTTTAAAATACGGCGCATAGTGCCAGCCCATCGAATACGGGAACGAGCATTCGAACAGATTGTCGTAGCGGGTGGTCAGGCGTTTAATCGCCAATGCCAAGTCGTCGCGTTGCGCTTCGTTCAACTCGCTCATGCGTTTCACCGCCATTTTCGGCAGTAACAGGGTTTCAAACGGCCACGCCGCCCAATACGGCACGACTGCCAGCCAAAATTCGGTTTCCACCACCGTGCGGCTGCCGTCTTGCAATTCGGCGTTGACATAATCCAACAGTAAATTGCTGCCGTGCCGTTGGTAATAGTTCAGCAGATTGCTCTCTTTAGTGGCGATTTCATTCGGCAAAAAACTGTTTGCCCAAATTTGTCCGTGCGGGTGCGGCTGCGAACAGCCCATTGCCTCGCCTTTGTTTTCGAAAGCTTGCACCCAAAGATAATCTTTGCCCAACTCTTCCAGTTGTTGATTCCATGTATCCACCACCGCACGGATTTCGCTGACGTTCAGCTCCGGCAGGGTTTTGCTGTGATCCGGCGCAAAACAGATGACACGGCTCAAACCGCGCACGCCCATCACTTGAAACAGCGGATTCTCATTTGTCGGCGCATCGGGACTGTCCGGCATTAATGCGGCAAAATCATTGGCAAAGACGTAAGTGCCTTGATAATCGGGATTGACTTCGCCCGATATGCGCTTGTTGCCTGGACACAAGAAACAGTTTTCATCATAACTCGGCAATTGCTTGTCCGACGGTTTTTCGTTTTGTCCGCTCCAAGGGCGTTTGGCTCGGTGAGGAGAAACCAAAATCCATTCGTCTTTCAATGGGTTGTAACGTCTATGCGGGTGTTCCGTCGCGTCAAATTTTATCTCTGTCATCTTTATTTCACCTTATCATCAGTAGAAAACCACCATGTAATCGCTTACATTGTCTGGCGATAAATATAGCATAACCAGTGATACAAACCGTTAATCAGATCACAAAACCCCTAAATATTTGGCGGATTGTACTTGAAAATTTTTAAAATAGCGTATGATAGGAAACGTTTTCAATAAAAGTCGATGGGGGAAACAGTTTATGGTGACGATTCGTGATGTGGCAAAATGTGCTAATGTATCCGTGGCGACGGTATCGCGCGTCTTGAACGCGCACCCCTCGATTGCCGATAAAACCCGTGAAGCCGTGCTCAATGCGGTTCAGCAGTTAGGCTATTACCCGAACGCCAACGCCCAAGCCCTCGCCTCGCAAAACAACGATACGATTGGCGTGGTGGTCACTGATGTAACCGATTCGTTTTTTGCCATTCTGGTGAAATCCGTTGATCAGGTCGCTGCCCGACATAAACGTAATATTTTGATTGGCATCGGCTATCATGATCCGGAAAAGGAAAAACAAGCCATTGATTTATTGTTGAAAAAACGCTGTAACTCTTTAGTCGTCCATTCCAAGGCATTGAGTGACGAAGTGTTGCAAGAATACCTGACCCGCCATCCGGGCATGGTAATCATCAACCGCACGATTCCCGGTTTTGAGCAGCGTTGCATTGCGCTGGACAATGAAAAAGGAACCTATTTGGCGACAACCACGCTGATTCAACATGGCCATAACAATATCGGCTATATCGGTTCAAATCATCAGATTAATGATGAAACGGAACGCAAGTGTGGTTATTTAAAAGCGTTATCCGACAATCGGCTAACTATTTGTTACCACGCGATTGCCAATGCCTCGCCCGATTACCAAGGCGGCGAAGAGGCCATGATCAAGCTGCTCAGTTACAATTCCAATTTGACTGCGGTGGTTTGTTACAATGATTCCATGGCAGCCGGTGCATTATCGATCCTGAATGAAAACAATATTAAAGTGCCGCAGCAATTCTCGATTATCGGCTTTGACGATATGCCCATCGCCAGCTATTTGGTTCCCAAACTCACTACAATCCGTTATCCCATTGATCTAATGGCGAGTTATGCGGCAGAATTGGCTTTGAGTCTAGTCAACAAGGAAGTGGCGTCTCCGGAAAATATCACTTTTAATCCGACTTTGGTGAAGCGTTTCTCGGTAAAATCGATCTGATACGGATTAAAACTGTGATCTAAGCCTCATATTTTTTAATTTAATCATGTAATCGTTTTCATAATGTGAATAGGATCACATACTTTTTCGCTCTGCTTGCGTATCCTTGCTCCTGACGTTATCGCGCTTTGGCAGATAATATTCTACGTATCGGTTGCAGTTAACCCTGCCAATAATTTATTGGCTGCCCAATTGCCCGATGGCATTTATCTTTAATAGCAAAGATGGAGAACACCATGAAAAAAACCGTATTAACTTCAATTGCATTGGCTGTTGGATTCGGTATTGCCGCAACCTCTGCACAAGCAGCAAACCGTGTTGGTGTAACAATTTACAAATATGATGATAACTTTATGTCGCTCATGCGTCAGGAAATTGAAAAAGAAGCAAAAGCGCTGAAAGACATTGAGTTGCTGATGAACGACTCACAAAACGCCCAATCCATTCAAAACGATCAGGTGGACGTGTTAATTTCCAAAGGCGTAAAAGTGCTGGCAATCAATCTGGTTGACCCTGCCGCTGCGCCGACTATCATCAAAAAAGCCTCCGAATATGATATTCCGGTCGTGTTCTTCAATAAAGATCCGGGTCAGGCGGTGATCGACAGCTACGAAAAATCCTACTATGTCGGCACCGATCCGAAAGAATCCGGTGTGATTCAAGGGGAATTGATTTCCAAGCAATGGAAAGACAATGCGGCTTGGGATTTGAATAAAGACGGCAAAATCCAATATGTATTGCTGAAAGGCGAACCGGGACACCCTGATGCGGAAGCCCGTACCAAATATGTAATCGAAGAGATCAATAACCAAGGTATCGGCACTGAACAACTGTATGTCGACACCGGTATGTGGGACGCCGCAATGGCAAAAGATAAGAGCGATGCCTGGTTGTCCGGTCCGCAAGCCAACAATATCGAAATGATTATCTCCAACAATGACGGTATGGCGATGGGTGCGCTGGAAGCGGCGAAATCACACGGTAAAAACCTGCCGGTGTTCGGCGTAGATGCGCTGCCGGAAGTGTTGCAGTTGATCAAATCCGGTGCGATTGCCGGTACAGTATTGAATGACGGCGTCAACCAAGCGAAAGCGGTTATCCAATTATCCAATAATCTGGCTAACGGCAAAGCGGCGACCGAAGGAACCGATTTGAAACTGGAAAACCGCGTGGTGCGTATTCCTTACGTCGGTGTTGACAAAGATAACTTAGAAAACTTCTTAAAATAAAGACAATGTTGTAATCCGGGGAGAGTGTTTTCTCTCCCCATTGCCGCCTGAGGTTGGATATGAGTACAGAACAATCCGTACAAGCTGAACCAGTACAAACTGAAAGCAAAGTCCTGTTAGAGATGAAAGGGGTTAGCAAAACCTTTCCCGGCGTAAAAGCGCTCGACAATGCCAATTTGACTGTACGTTCGCATTCGGTTCATGCCCTGATGGGTGAAAACGGCGCCGGAAAATCGACATTATTAAAATGTCTTTTCGGGATCTACGCGAAAGATGAGGGCGAAATTCTTTTCCTCGGGAAACCGGTTAATTTTAAAACCTCAAAAGAAGCGCTGGAAAACGGAATTTCAATGGTGCACCAAGAGCTGAACTTGGTCAAACAAAGCAGTGTGATGGATAACCTGTGGTTAGGGCGTTATCCGCTCAAAGTTGGCTTAGTCGATCATGCAAAAATGTATAACGACACGCAAGCGATTTTTAAAGAATTAGATATCGATATCGATCCTAAAATGAAAGTGGGCAAACTCTCGGTTTCCCAAATGCAGATGATCGAAATCGCCAAAGCCTTTTCTTATAATGCCAAGATCGTAATTATGGACGAACCGACCTCTTCCCTTTCGGAAAAAGAGGTTAATCACCTGTTCTCAATTATCGAAAAATTAAAAAACAGAGGTTGCGGCATTATTTATATCTCGCACAAAATGGACGAGATTTTTAAGATTTGTGATGAAGTCACCGTGCTGCGTGACGGTAAATGGATCAATTCCATTCCGGTCAAGGGTGCGACAATGGACGGGATCGTGGCAATGATGGTCGGACGCGAACTGACCCAACGTTTCCCGCCGAAAAGCAATCAGTCGAAAGAGGTCATCCTGACGGTAGAAAACCTGACCGCACTTAACCAGCCTTCCATTAAAGATGTCAGTTTCGAGCTGCATAAAGGTGAAATTTTAGGTATCGCCGGCTTGGTCGGCGCAAGACGTACCGATATTGTGGAAACCATTTTCGGGATTCGGGAAAGAAAGAGCGGTGTGGTCAAGCTGCACGACAAAGTGATGCGCAACAAAACCGCACTTGAGGCGATCAACAACGGTTTTGCGCTGGTGACGGAAGAACGGCGCTCGACAGGGATCTATTCCAACTTAAGCATTGAATTCAATTCCTTGATTTCCAATATAAAATCTTATATGTCGAAATTCGGTTTGCTGAGCAATGCCAAAATGAAAAGCGATACCCAATGGGTGATTGATGCCATGAACGTGAAAACGCCGTCGCATAAAACCACCATCGGCTCGCTTTCCGGCGGTAATCAGCAAAAAGTGATTATCGGACGCTGGCTCTTGACCCAACCGGAAATCCTGATGTTGGACGAACCGACGCGCGGGATTGACGTTGGGGCGAAATATGAGATTTATCAATTGATTATGGAGCTTGCCAATAAAGACAAAGGCATTATCATCATCTCCTCCGAAATGCCGGAGCTGTTGGGCATCACCGACCGGATTATGGTAATGAGTAACGGCAAACTTGCCGGCACCGTCAACACCAAAGAGACATCGCAGCAAGAAATTTTACAGCTTGCCGCTAAATATTTGTAACCGCTTATAAAAAATAAAGAGAAGGGATAAAATCATGGCCGACTTAGGAAAAAACAAATCTCTTGATTTTCTCAAACAAAATGCAATCTACTTCGTACTGTTGATTTTGCTGGCTATTATCATCGCACAAGATGCTAGTTTTTTGAGTTTAATCAACTTCAGTAACATTCTGACCCAATCTTCGGTCAGGCTGATTATCGCGCTTGGGGTCGCCGGCTTGTTGGTGACGCAAGGAACCGACTTATCCGCCGGTCGTCAGGTCGGCTTGGCGGCGGTGGTTTCCGCCACCTTGCTGCAAGCGATGGATAACGTCAATCGGGTGTTCCCGAATTTGACCGAAATTCCGATTCCGGTGGTGATCTTGGTAGTCTGTGCGATTGGGGCGGTGATTGGTTTAATGAACGGTTTCATCATTGCGGTGCTGAATGTTACGCCGTTTATCGCCACCTTAGGCACGATGATCATTGTTTACGGTATCAACTCGTTGTACTACGATGCGGTCGGTTCTTCGCCAATCGCCGGTTTCAACCCGACATTCTCCGCCTTTGCGCAAGGGTATTTTAAATTCGGGCAGTTCAGGCTCTCCTACATCACGATATACGCCATTCTCGCCACGATTTTGGTTTGGGTGATGTGGAACAAAACCCGCTTCGGTAAAAACATCTTCGCCATCGGCGGCAACCCTGAAGCGGCACGGGTATCCGGTGTCAACGTAACCCGTAACTTAGTGGTTATCTACATGATCGCCGGTATGTTCTACGCTTTCGGCGGTATGTTGGAAGCCGGTCGGATCGGCAGCGCCACCAACAACCTCGGCTTTATGTACGAATTGGACGCCATCGCAGCCTGCGTGGTCGGCGGTGTCTCCTTCGCCGGCGGGGTCGGTACGGTTATCGGCGTGGTCACGGGGGTGTTAATCTTCACCGTCATCAACTACGGCTTGACCTACATCGGCGTCAACCCATACTGGCAATACATTATTAAAGGCAGCATCATTATCTTGGCAGTGGCAATCGACTCCTTGAAATATGCGAAGAAAAAATAAGTAAAACAGTAAAAATAAAAAGCACTGGCAAACTCACCGCACTTGGGCATCCTCTAACCAAGTGCGGTTTTTTCATTCTTTTACATCTACTTATCGCGAACAGCTATAAGTGCGTCCACAGAAATCATTTTGATTTGGAATCTAACAACCGTTATGAAGTCGCCAAATCATCAATGCGGATTTGAAGATTATTCCTTGAGTTAGATTAAACGGCACACTTGTCAGTAAACAACTCATCTTATTGTGCCAGCCGAAGCATGCGGATAATTATTCTTTCGGCAACGGCATATCTTTCGGATCAAAAGCCAAGACTTGGGTCAAAGATAGCGGACTAACCAATATTTTATCGATTCGTTTCTCATCCATATCAATAATTTCAAAGCGCCAGCCTTGCCAATCGACATAATCGCCGGTATTCGGTATCCGTCCCAACAGCAACATAATCATGCCGCTGAGGGTGTAATATAATCCTTTATCTTCTTCCGGCAATATTTTCAACGCCAAACGGTCTTTCATTTCCGGAATCGGGATCGTACCGTCTAAAAGCCATGAGCCGTCTTCACGCTGAATCGCCCAAGCGTCGGCTTCATTATTCGGGGTAAATTCGCCGGTCACTGCCTCTAGAATATCTTGCAGCGTAATAATGCCCTCCACTTCCCCGTATTCATCGATAACGAATGCCATCTGCATATTCTGTATTCTGAATTGCTCCAACAGTTCCATACCGGTCAAGGTTTCCGGCACATAAATACAAGCGGACAAATTAGCCGAATAATCAATTGGTTGCCCGTTGGCAATATAAATAAGCGCCTGCTTGGCGTGAATAACGCCTAAAATTTTATCCAAGCCGCCGTCGCAAACCGGAAAACGGGAATATTCCGAAGTAATTAAAAGTTGTAAATTATCTACCGCCGCGTTTTTAATATCAATAAACACCACTTCCGAGCGCGGAATAATTAATGAGCCTAATTTACGATCATCAAGCCGAAAAACATTGCGCACCATTTCATGTTGGTTTTGTTCGATAATACCGGCTTCCGATCCCTCCTCCAGCAGCGCGTGAATCTCTTCTTCGGTCACGCTGGACGGCTGAGTTTCCTTCACGCCGATTAATTTTAATAATGCGTGAGTCGAGAGCGACAACAACATAACAAAAGGTCGGGTTAAGGCAGCCAGTGTCTGCATCGGTTTCGCCACCAGACAAGCAATCGATTCGGGATTGATCTGTCCCAAGCGTTTCGGCACGAGCTCGCCGATAACAATCGAAAGATATGTAATCACAATCACGACAACGGCGGTCGCCGTGATATTGGCTGTTTTTAGCGCCAAACCGAAAGATTGCAGCCAAGCGGAGAGCGAACCGGCAAAGACGGCTTCGCCGACAATGCCGTTTAAAATCCCGATTGAGGTGATTCCGATTTGAATAGTAGAAAGAAAGCTTGTCGGATCTTCGCCCAATTTAAGTGCGGTCGAGGCGGCGTTATTGCCTTGTTCGGCAAGTTTGCTTAAACGTTTTTTGCGTGCGGTGACCAACGCAATTTCAGACATGGCAAAAATAGCATTTAATAAAATAAGTCCTAATAAAATCAAGACTTCCATGATTTCTCCCTTTGAAGTAAAAAATGCGGTAAATAAAAAATGAAATCGCTAGTGTCAAGCTAGGATTAAAAGAGTAATAAGGCGAGGGTGGTACGCTATCGGCATTCATATCAGGTTAATATGTTATCGTTATATCCTATTGATTGTTTTAAAAAATAATTGAATTATCGCGTAACTTAATATTCAATATCGTTTTTTCTGCGTTATTCATTTAACTGATTTTTCAATATAACCGTTTTTTCCTTTATGTCAATAAGCACCTATTTTATGACGGTACCATATCGGACAACGCAAAATTCAATAACGCAGAATTGGATAACACAAAAATTTATTTGCCGATACCGTATTGTTTTAATTTATTGGCAATAGTGGTGTGAGAGATGCCTAAACGATTAGCCAGCTTGCGTGTGCTGGGATATACGTTATAGAACTGTTTTAATACGCCGGCTTCAAATTCGTTGATAATTTGCTCAAGGCTCAACCCTTCATATTCGTTCAACGCCCATTCCGCCGTCTGTACCTTACCGCTGAAATCCGGCAGCGGCAACGTTTGTCCTTCCGACATCGAAATTACGCTACGATACAGCAAGTTGTGCAACTCGCGAATATTGCCCGGCCAATGATAGGCGCTCAGGCTGTCAAGATAGTGATTATCGTAGGTCGGCACGGCAATCGCCAGTTGCTCACTGATTTTTTGCAGGAAAAAATCCACCAAGTGCGGTATATCCTGCTTGTGTTGGCGTAGCGGCGGAATATTCAGGCTCAACACATTCAAGCGGTGATATAGATCTTCGCGCAATTCGCCTTTTTCAACGTAGTAAGCCAGCGGTTTTTGCGAAGTGCAGATCACGCGTACATCGGCGGAATGCTCTTGCTCTTCCCCGACACGGCGATAACTGCCGTCGTTTAAAAAACGCAACAGCTTGGCTTGCAGGCTTAACGAAAGCTCGTTAATCGAATCCAACAGCACCGTACCGTTGTCGGCATATTCGAAAAAACCGGTGCTGCTGTTGCCGTGCGTGCTGTCGCCGAACATCTCCTGTTCGGCGGCTTCCGGCGGCAAACCGGCGCAATTGACCGCTATAAATTTCTCATTTTGGCGTTTGCTCCACTGATGGCACAATTTGGCAAACAGATCTTTGCCAGAGCCGGTCTCCCCTTGAATCAGCAGCGGTGCGTCAGAACGGGCAAACTGCTTGAGTTGGCGCAGAAGCTGCTTCATCTCGCTACTTTCCGCCACAATTTCGGACGGTAGTTCGGATTGTGAAAATTCGGTTTTATTTTTATTATTCGACACCATAAACAGCCTCTTTAAAAGATTACGCCAGACGATTTAAAAAACGATAAAACAAACTTTGCGGATCGCCCGCCAGTTCACCATAATTCCCCTGCTCTTGCAACTCTCCACCGTCAATAACGCAAATGCGGTCAAATTTTTCCAGTGCGGTCAGGCGGTGCGTGACCATGATTAGGGTTTTGTTTTGGCAATGACGCAAAATCAGGTCTAAAATGCTGCGCTCGGTTTCGCGATCCAGCCCCTCCGTCGGTTCGTCCAACAACACGATCGGATTGTCGTTTAACAATATCCGTGCCAAGCCTAAACGGCGCTGTTCGCCGCCGGACAGCGGACGGCCGCCATCACCGAGCCATAAATCCAAACCTTCGTCCTGCGCAGTTAAATGCGCCAAACCGACTTGCTTTAACACCGCAGCCAGTCGTTGCTCGCTTGCCTGTTCGTTCGCCAACAGCAGATTATCACGCAACGTGGCGCTGAATACATAAACCCGTTGGCTTAGAAAACAGAATTGGCGGCGCAAAAAATCTTCCGCATAATCCGCCAACGGCAGCCCTGCCAAGCGCACTTCGCCCTGCTGCGGATCATAATTACGCAACAGCAGTTGTAGCAAACTGGATTTGCCGCTGCCGGTTTTGCCCAACAACGCCACTTTTTCGCCGGCAGCAATTTGCCAGCTAAATTGGCGCAAGACCGCACTTTCCTTCTTTTGGGCGGGGTTTTGTAGCGGATAAGAAAAACCGACACTTTCCAGCGATAACAACGGCACGGAATAATCCGCGTCACGCTCATTTTTTATACCGTTAAACACCACCAACGGCTGCTGCCCGATCACATCATTAACCCGTTCTGCCGCACTGATCACCTGCCCCAGACGCAAAAATGCCGCGCCCAACGGCATGAGAATTTCAAAAGACGCCAAGGCGGAAAAGGTAAACAAGGCAATATTCGCCAAACGCAGATAACTTTGATCGGCAAAGTTCGTTCCGCCAGCCAGCCATAACATCAGGATCAAAATCGTACCGTTACCGAGCAGCAATAACGCCGCCGCCAAACCGCTTAAATTGGCCTCTTTGGCTTGCAACTGCTGCCATTGTCGTTCGGTTTGCTGCAAGTTTTGCCGCTGTTGCGCTTCCACATTAAACAGCAATAATTCCGCCTGATTATGCAGCCAGTCGATAAAACGCACCCGATAGCCTGCCCGCTGCCGTATCAACTGTTCACCGAATTTTTTACCCAATTGATAGAAAACCACTGGAATCAATACCAACAAAGCGAATAGGGTTAACGCCAGATAGAGCGCTAAAGTGCGGTCAAGCAAGCTCAAGCCTAAAAACAGAAACAAAATTACCATCGCCGCACTGATAAACGGCGCAACCAAACGCAGATAAAGGCTGTCCAGCGTATCGACATCCGCTACCAGCCGATTAAGCAAATCGCTGTTGCGATAGCGTGCCAGCACCGCCGGCGAGAGCGGAATCAGTTTTTTAAACACCGCCATGCGCAAACGGGCAATCACCCTGAAGGTCGCATCATGGGTGACAACCCGCTCAAAATAGCGCAGCGCCGTACGCCCGATTGCCAAACCGCGCACGCCGGCGGACGGATAGAAAAAGTTAAACAGAATATTAGTCCCTGCCAACGCCGCCGCCGCCAAAAACCAACCGGACAAAGTGAGCAAACCGACGCTCGCCGCCAAGCCGCAGATCATCAGCACCACGCCGAACAACAAGCGGAAAGCCGAATATTTAAACATCGCTAAAAAAGGAAAAAGCGCACGCATTTCAATTCTCCGTCAATCAATCACCTGTTGGCGTTCCGCCAGCAAATCGGCAAAATAGCCGCTTTGCCGTTGCAACTGTTCAAAACTGCCCTGCTGCACGATCTCCCCTTGCCGCATGACCCAAATTTGATCCGACTGTTGCAGATCTTCAATCCGATGGGTCACCATCATCGTGCTTTGCCGTTTACTGAATTGCTGCAAAGTCGCCAACACCGCACTTTCCGAATGCGCGTCTAAACTGGCGGTCGGTTCGTCAAGCAGCAATAAGCCGCCTTTACGCAATAACGCTCTGGCAATCGCCAACCGTTGCGCCTGCCCGCCGGAAATGCCGAGCCCGCCTTCCTGAATTTGATAATCCAAGCCCAATTTATCCGTAAATTCAGCGGCATGCGCCGCTTGCAGCGCTTGTTGCAATTGTTCGTCCGTTGCCTGTTGATCGCCCAATTGCAAATTTTCACGAATCGTGGCGGCTAGCAACAGCGGATTCTGCCCGACCCAAGCGATCTGCTGCCGCCACTGCGCCAAATCCAAATCACGGATTTCAATACCGTTAACCTGCAAACTACCGCGATAGGGCAAAAATCCCAACAGCACATTCAGCAACGAACTTTTGCCGGCGCCGCTCTGTCCGATCAGCGCCACACTCTGTTTTGCCGCCAAATGAAAATTCAGCGGTTTGCTCAACGCCTGCCCCTGCGGGCTGAGAATTTCCAGCCCGACCGCACTTATACTGATTGCTTGTGCGCTGATCACCTGATTACTCTGCTGTGCCTGCACGGTCAAAAAATCCTGTGACAAAAAGTCTTCGATCGCATCGGCGGCGGCAACGGCGGCGGCACGATCATGGTAATAAGTGCCCAAGTCGCGCAGCGGTTGATAAAATTCAGGCGCCAAAATCAAACTAAAAAAGCCGACGAACAACGGCAACATCACGCCGCCATTACCAAATTCAATCTGCCCCAGATAGCTGAAACCGAAATAAACCGCCACGATAGCAATTGAAATCGAGGTAAAAAATTCTAGTACTGATGACGACAGAAAAGCGATTTTCAGCACGTCCATCGTACTTTCGCGAAACTCATCGGCGGCTTGATTCATGCTGCGCTGTTGCTGTTCGCTGCGCCCGAACAGACGCAGGGTTTCCAAACCGCGCAGCCGATCCAAAAACTGTCCGCTTAAGCGTCCCAACACGGTGATATTGCGTTGGCTGGTTTCGGCGGCTTTCAAGCCGACCAGCGCCATAAACAGCGGAATCAGCGGTGCGGTCAGCAACAGAATCAAACCGCTTACCCAGTTAATCGGAAACACCGCAATCAGGATAATCAACGGAATCAGCAACGATAAAAACTGCTGGCTGAGGTAACGGGCATAGAAATTGTGCAGATTTTCCACCTGTTCCAACACAATCGTCGCCCAAGTGCCTGCCGGATGGATTTTCATCGCCACCGGCCCGACGGCGTTGATCTTATCCAAGATCTGCCGGCGAATCGTTTGGCGCAAGCGCTGTCCGCCGTAAAATCCCAAGCGTTCGCGCCCGTAAAGAATCAAAGCACGGATCGCAAAAATCGCAAATAGCGCGATAAAAGCGTTTAAAAACGGTTCGCGCGCTAATTGTCGAATAATCAAGCCGTCTAAAATCCATGCCAACAGCCACGTTTGTCCCACCAGCAACACTGCACTGAAACAACCGAGCAGGATATTTAAATAAAGCGGACGTTTGATGATTTTTTGTTGCTGGCGCAACCACTTGGCAACCGTTTTTTGACGGGTTTTATTCATTGGTGATCCTGTGTATTTTTAACGAATCAAGACAAGCGCAAAACCGCTTAGTTCAAAATACAATTCGTGCCAGCCATTGTAGGGCGGATTCACTCTCCGCCCGTTTACGAAGTGCGGTTTAAGCACGAATCAATAAAGGAAAAATGCAAAGTGCGGTTCGGGCGGATAGCTAATCCGCCCCGGCTTTGCCTAATACTCCGCTTTAGCCTTACTGCGCATCTAAAAACCGTTCCGCATCGAGCGCCGCCATACAGCCGGTTCCGGCAGAGGTGATCGCTTGGCGATAGTTGTGATCCATCACGTCACCGGCGGCGAACACGCCTTCCACCGACGTGGCGGTCGCATTGCCGTCCAGACCGGATTTAACCACGATATAGCCGTTATTTAACGCCAATTGCCCGTCGAAAAGTGCGGTATTCGGCGAATGTCCGATCGCAACGAACACGCCGTCCAGTTTGACCTCTTCGCTGTTGTTCGATTCGGTATCTTGCAGGCGAATGCCGGTCACGCCCATCTCATCGCCCAACACCTCTTGCAGCGTGCGTTTGGTGTGCAGAATGATTTTGCCCTCTTCCACCCGTTTCATCAGGCGGTCAAGCAGGATTTTTTCACTGCGGAATTGATCACGGCGGTGTACCAAATGCACTTCGGAAGCCACGTTGGCTAAATACAGCGCCTCTTCCACCGCAGTGTTGCCGCCGCCGATCACCGCCACCGGTTTATTGCGGTAGAAGAAACCGTCGCAAGTGGCACACGCGGAAACGCCGCGCCCTTTGTAGCTCTCTTCGCTTTCCAAGCCTAAATATTTGGCGGAGGCGCCGGTGGCGATAATCAACGCATCGCAGCTGAATTCGTGCATATCGCCGCTCAATTTAAACGGACGGCTGCTGAGATCGACTTTATTGATGTGATCAAACACGATTTCGGTATTAAACTTCTCGGCGTGCTGCAACATGCGCTGCATTAACTCAGGGCCGGTGGTGTCAGCGTAATCGCCCGGCCAGTTTTCGATTTCGGTGGTGGTGGTGAGCTGTCCGCCCTGTTGCAGCCCCGTTACCAACACCGGATTCAAATTGGCACGCGCCGCATAAACCGCCGCCGTATAGCCTGCCGGTCCTGATCCTAAAATCAATAATTTGCAATGTTTAACTGTCATTATTCGACTCCTGAAATAAATGAAATTCCGGTTATTATAGCCAAAAGTGGCGGATTAGCTAGGGCTTCCTGACAATTCGTTTAGGAGGGGATTTTTGTTGCTGAAAATGCAGATGCAAGGCAAAAAACGCAACAAGATTAGTCATCTTGCGAGGCTTTTTAACGCAGCAGATGCGTTTTCAGGGACGAAAAGTAACCGTAAATCGAATTGTCAACAGCTCCTATCTTGAATCGCTGAAATTAATAGAGCAAAGAGTAAAGCTGGCGGCGATATTTATTCGCAATCGGATCGCTACTACCGATTGCCGCCAAAATCGACAGATACTGCTGTTTCAATTCGCCGTTTGCCACGCTTAAATCCTGTTTTAAGAAACCGAATAATAGTTCCAGCGCTTCGTCGTTGCGCCCTGCCTGATGCAGTTGCAGCGCCAGTTTCAGTGCAATTTCAGGGCTTGGGTTGTGGTTGAAATCCTGCTGTAACTGCTGAATTTCCGGCGTGTCCGCCGCTTGAATCAACAGGTCAATCTGTGCCTGCAAGCCCTGCCAACGGCTGTCGCGATCCTGAATCGGGATCTGCTGCAAAATATCCTGCGCCGCTTCGGTGTTTTTCATCGCAATATAGGTTTCGGCGTACAGCAATGCAATCTCGCTGTTTTTGCGATCGGACAAACTCCACGCCTCTTTCAGCAACGGCAAGGCGCTGTCGTAGTCTTCCGCTTGCAGGAAATCCAGTGCTTGATTGAATTTGATCTCTTCCTCTTTCGGCAAAATCACGCTCAAGCGCACGTTGAGCTCTTCTTCGCTCAACACCCCCGGAAACGCATCAATCGGCGCACCGTCCTTAAACAGATAAGTGGTCGGCACGGCTTGAATTTGAAATTGGCGCGCAATCGTCTGTTGCTGTTCGCAATTGACTTTCACCAACACGAACGCGCCGTTATTTTGCTCCGCCAAACGCTGCAAAAGTGCGGTAAAGCTTTCCGATTCGGCGTGTGCCGGCATATAAAAACTGAACACCAATGGAAATTGTTGGCTGAGCTGTAGCACTTCATTGAAATTTTGTTCTGTAATATCAATTATATATTCTTTATTGTCAGGCATATTCGATCTCTCTTCGGTTGAACGTGAATGCGGATAGTTTAACAAATTTTGCCTATTAAACCGTTAATTTATTATAAATTGGGATCTTAAACAAAATTTAAAGCCGCAGACCGCACTTTTGCTATTTTAATCTGCTTTATATAGTCAATTAAAATAAGAACAAGGCGGCGAGTCGCAGGCAGTACAGATAGTACGGCAAGACGAAGCCAACGCTGTATTGTTCTTATTTTAATTGACTATAGCTACAAAAAAAGCCGTTGTTTTGGTCACAACGGCTTATGCGATTTACAGGCGGTTAACCCTATTTATATTTTTTGTGATATCCATTGCGGATTTCAAGCAGCTGCTCCGCTTGTTGTTTAGCTTGGGGCAAGTCGCCTTTTTCAGCGGTTTCAATCGCTTGCTTGGCGGTGTCCAATAAGGTTTGAAAACCTTGTTTATAGTCCGCCACTTCGCTACTGTCGGCGGCTTTGTCGTGCAGACTGTAAGGCAGAGGCTGCTGTTTCGCCTGTTCCACCGCAGCGCTGAATTGTTGTAGCGATTGGATAAACGTTTGGCTGTCGTCGGTTTTCAGCGCAGCGGAAACACTGCCGCCCATTGCCCGCATCTCGCTTTTCAGATTCGCCGCCGCCGAGAAACTGGTCACGGTTGCCAATGCCAATACCGCACTTCCGACCAATGCCTGCCAATTTTTGCTCAATTTCATCTTAATTCTCCCACAGTTAAATCCCTCACAAAAGACGGTTTGCCCACAAACGGGACAAACCTCAAAAATCATTACACGTTCTTCACTGCATCGGCGATACGTTGCGCCGATTTCTGCGCCAACTCACCGTCAGCACATTCAACCATAACACGGATTAACGGCTCGGTGCCTGACTTTCTTAACAGAATTCTACCGTTTCCGTCTAATTCTTTTTCCACTTCCGCCGCAATCGCTTTCACCTTGCCATTTTCCAACGGATTGTCGCCGCCGCCGAACCGGACATTGATCAACACTTGCGGGAACAGTTTGACCGCACTTGCCAGCTCGTTGAGCGACAGTTTTTGCTGTACCATTGCCGCCAACACTTCCAACGACGCGATAATGCCATCGCCGGTGCTGTTTTTATCCAAAATAATGATGTGTCCCGAATTTTCACCGCCGAATTTCCAGCCGTGTTCTTCCATTTTTTCCAACACATAACGGTCACCGACATTGGCACGCACAAACGGAATCGACAGCTGTTTCAACGCCACTTCCAACGCCATGTTGCTCATTAACGTGCCGACCACGCCGCCTGCCAGTTTGCCGGCGCGCAAGGCTTCACGAGCGATAATAAACAGAATCTGATCGCCGTCAACGGTGTTGCCCAGATGATCGATCATAATCAAACGGTCGCCGTCACCGTCATACGCCAAGCCGACATCGGCTTTCGATTGCAGCACGATTTCACGCAAGGCATGAATATCGGTCGCACCGCACTTTTCGTTGATATTCAAACCGTTTGGCTTGGTGCCGATTTCGATCACTTCCGCCCCCAATTCGCGCAGCACATTCGGCGCAATGTGATAGGTTGCACCGTTGGCGCAATCGACCACGATTTTATAATTTTCCAGACTTAAATGCGCCGGAAAAGTGCTCTTGCAGAATTCGATATAGCGCCCCGCCGCATCGGATATCCGGCTGGCACGTCCCAATTCGGCGGATTCGACGCAATCCATCGGCTGTTCCAACATCGCCTCGATCGCTTCCTCCACATCGTCCGGCAGTTTCGTGCCTTTGTTGGAGAAGAATTTAATGCCGTTATCCCAGTAAGGATTATGCGATGCCGAGATCACGATGCCGGCTTCGGCACGGAAAGTGCGGGTTAAATACGCCACCGCCGGTGTCGGCATCGGGCCGATAAACGCGGCGGACAAACCGGCGGCCGCCAAACCGGCTTCGAGGGCGGATTCCAGCATATAACCTGAAATACGGGTGTCCTTGCCGATTAACACTTTGCGGCTGCCTTGTGTCGCCAGCACTTTTCCGGCTGCCCACCCCAGTTTTAAAGCAAATTCGGGCGTGATTGGAAACGTGCCGACCTTGCCGCGCACCCCGTCGGTACCAAAATATTTACGCTCTGCCATAATGAGATTCCTTTTGTTGATCTGTTATAAAATATTTATGAAACAATAAATTAAGCCGTTTTCGTCGCCTGCCAAACTTTCAATGCGTCCGCCGTTGCCGCCACATCATGCACGCGCAAAATCGTTGCGCCGTTGATTGCCGCCAGCAACGTGGCGGTCACGCTGCCGACCAACCGTTGTTCGACCGGTTTGTCCAGCAGCTGTCCGATCATGCTTTTGCGCGACAGCCCTGCCAGTACCGGATAGCCGTGATCGCAAAAACGGTGCAGTTGCTGCAACAGTTGATAATTATGCTGCATGGATTTACCGAAACCGAAGCCCGGATCCAGAATCACATGCTGCGGTTTGATACCGGCGGCGATACACGCTGCGGCACGCTGTTGTAAGAACGCCAGCACTTCCGCCACCACATCTTGATAGTGCGGATTGTGCTGCATAGTGCGCGGCTGCCCCTGCATATGCATAATGCACACCGGCAGATCCAGTTCGACCGCACTTTGCAACGCGTTTTCCTCCTGCAAGGCACGGATATCATTGATCAAATCCATGCCGACTTTCGCCGCTTCGCGCATCACTTGCGCTTTGGAGGTGTCCACCGAGATCCAGCAGTCAAAGCGCTGGCGCACCGCCTCCACCAGCGGTACAACCCGTTGCAGCTCCTGTTCCAAACTCACTTCCGCCGCCAGCGGACGGGTCGATTCGCCGCCGATGTCGATAATCTCTGCGCCGTCGTTCAACATCTGCTCGACGTGGTAAAGCGCTTTGTCCAGTTGGTAAAATTGTCCGCTGTCGGAAAACGAATCGGGCGTAAAATTGAGAATGCCCATAATTTTGGGTGTGGATAAATCCAAGGTGCGGTTTTGATTGCTGATTTTCATAATTATTTGATTATTCTTAGTAAAACGGCTTTTAATAAAACGATTCTTAGTGAAAGCGACTCTTGGTGAAAACTATTCTTGATGAAAGTATTGCTCTTCCTGCGGCAACATTTGATAAGGATCGGGATAACGATATTCGAAATCCAGCTCCTGCACAATTTTATTGCCGTGCACAATCCGCTGCAAATCGGCATCGTCGGCGATAAAGTGCGGTTCGTCCAAACCGAGCAGCTGCGCCATTTGCTGATAATAATCGGCGCGTTTCGGGTGCTGCGGCGCACTCAAATGGTACAGCCGTTTATAGCCTCTGGTTTCAAGCAACAGCTGAATCGCCAAAATACAGTCGGTTTGATGCACCAGATTGACCGCTTGGTTGCCGCCCTTGATCGCTTCTCTGCCTGCCAAACGGCTGACAGGGTGGCGATCAATACCGATTAAACCGGCAAGGCGCAAAATATCGCAATCGACGCCGTTCAGTTGCAGCAGCCAGTTTTCGATTTCATGCAGCGCCCGTCCGACTTCCGATTCCGGTTCGACCGCACTTTCTTCGTGGTATTCGCCGTTTTTTTGCGGAAAAACCGATGTCGAGCTGATAAACAGCAGATGTTGCACGCCGTGCAGCAAGGCTTCGTTCACCAGATTTTTAATTCCGTCGATATAGCTGGCGGTATCGAAAAAATACTGGCTCGGCGGAATGTTGATAATCAGCGAATCGACCGACAGCAACTCGTTCAGATCGTCCGGATCGGCGTCGACTTGCGGCGTCAGTTGTAAAAAATAGGCTTCGAAACCGTTCAGCCGCATACTTTCCGTACCGTCGTGCGTGCGTTTGCTGCCTTTTACTTCCCAGCCGACCCGCTGCAAATGTTTTGCCAACGGAAACCCTAGCCAGCCCAAACCAACGATTGCTACCGAATTCATGTTGTTTTTATCCTACCGTTTTACCGAAATATTCGATGATAATATCAAATGCTGCATTTGCCCGTACAGCATTGTATGCCGTTGCATTATCGCTAATGAATGGGGTTGTAGCAAGGGATCGATCTGCAAAAGCAGCGTCGTGCCCAATTTTCGGCTGAGATAATCCGCCGTGCGGCGTAACCAGCCAATCCGCTGCGGTGCGAATTTATCCCAAATCGAAATTACGCCGCCCGGTTTCAACACCCTGACCGCTTCTTCCATTAGCGCTTGCGGTTGGTCGGTCACGGCCAAAATCAAATGTAACAGCACCAAATCGACACTGTGATCCGCCAACCCCGACTGCTCCGCCCGTCCTTGCCGCAAGGTGAGCGCCAACTCATGTCCTTGTGCTTGCAATTGCCGTTGCAAGTCTGCGCTTTGTTTCAACATTTGCGCAGAAAAATCCACCGCCAGCACCGCACTTTGCGCCGGCAGATAAGGCAGATCCAAACCGCTGCCGCAACCGACACGGTCAACGGTTCGGACAATGCCAAGCGCCGAAACAGCTGTTCGCGCTGTGAAGCGGCGGTTTTCAGCAGCAAATTGTAAAATCGGGCATAACAATCCCAACGTTTGGCAGTGACCATGTTCTTTTCCCGTTACCTCGCCTTAATTTCCTGTTGCCTCGCCTTAACTTAAAGTGCGGTATCTTTTGATATTTCTGTCCGTGCTTTTTGCAACAACCATTCGCAAGGGCGGAAACGTTCGCCGTATTGTTCAACCATGCGCTCCAATTCGGCGACAATCGTCGCGGCGCCGGTCTGTTCGATATAGGCATAGATTCCGCCTCTGAATTCAGGGAAAAACATGCCCAATACCGACGCCACATTGCCCTCGTTCAGGTTGGTAATCACTTGTTCTTGTGCGCAGTACGCCGCTTCATTCAACATCATCAGGATACAGCGACGTACGATTTGTTCCGGCTCCAGATTGTTTTCCACGACGGTTTCCAACACTTGGTAAATGCTTTTATCCACTTGGGTGCGGTCGCCGCTGCGCGAATGGTACAGATAAAAACCGCGCCGGTTTTTACGGCCTTTACGTTCGTTACGCAACAGATAATCCACTTTCGGCGGCGGCGCAAAACGTGTCCCGAAAGCTCGTTCCAATTTCGGCAGCGCTTTCACCAAAATATCCAAGCCCATTTCGTCAATCATCGCCAACGGCCCGTTTTTGAAACCGAACTCCTGCAATGCACGATCAATCGTACCGACTGCCTCGCCGTCCAACAGGCAATAGTAGGCCTCCAACAGATAAGGGATCAGAACACGGTTGATAAAAAATCCAGGGGAATCCTTGACCAACAGCGGCACTTGCCCCTGTTCAATCACCAAACTGATCGCTTTGGCAATGGTTTGCTGCGATGTCGCCTGATTCGGAGAAAAGTGCGGTACGATTTCAACCATGCGGCGCTGGCTGACCGGTGTAAAATAGTGTACGCCGATGACATTTTGCGGCCGCTGTGCTTTTGAGGCAATTTCGGCAATCGACAGGGTTAAGGTATTACTGGCGAAAATGGTGTTTTCGTCATAGTAATTTTCACTTTCTTCGATCAAATTTTGCTTTAATTGCAGATCTTCATACACCGCTTCAATCACGATATCCGCCGTCTGCTTGCCGATAAAACGCTCACCGCCGCTGATCAGATAAATTTTTTGTAACAGCTTGCCGTAAGGCAAATGCCCTTGATCCACCGCTTTTTGCAAGAGCAGGTAACTCAAACGCAAGGCTTTTTGTACTCCGTCCGGATTAATATCCTTAATCCGCACCGGCAAACCGGCTCTGGCGGCGGTGATATAGGCAATGCCTGCGCCCATAAAACCACTGCCCAACACCGCTACTTTTTTAATTTTATCGCTGCTCTGCAAATCATAATATTGATGGCGCATTTCGCGGTTGGTATGTTCCATTTGCCGCAAGACAACGGATGTTTGATCGCCGAACAGCGTAACAAAACACTCTCTGACCGCACTTGGCAGACTTTCCTGCTGCTGTTTAAACAAATTGAGAATAGCCTTGATCGCCGGATAATTGTCAAAGGCTTTCAACCAAATTTGTTGTTCCACCTGTTCGATAAGATAGCGTCGCAGCCAGCCGATATTTTCTCCCCTGACCAGTAAATTGGCCAGCATGTTCTGATAGCCCTTTTTCACTTTTTGCGCAATCGAACCTGTTTCGCCACGAATATAGCGACAGGCTACTTGAAACAGCAGCGCGCGCGGTAAAGTTTCATCAACCAACTCTTTTGCCAATGCGCTGCCTGCGCTGATTTTATCGCCCGAAAGCAACATCAGCAGCCCTTGTTTCAAGCCGATTTTTTGGGTCAACAAATGACAGCCGCCGGCAAACGGCAGCAATCCGGATTTCACTTGCGGCATTGAAAAACGGGTTGCCGCATCATTCGCCGCCAAGCGGTAATCGCAGGCTAATGCAAGTTCCAAGCCCAACCCGAAACAGCTGCCCTGCACCGCACAGACCGTCGGGAATTTCAGCTGGCGAATCTTTGCCAGCAAATTTTGGCTCTGCTGTGCGAAATCATATAATTCGTCCGGACTTTTTTGCTCCAGCCCCGACAAGCTGAAGCCTTGTACAAAGCTGTTTTCCTTACCTGAAATAAAAATCAGCCCTTGCAGCGGCCAGCCTGCCAGTTGCGTCAATAACGCGTCCAAATAATAAATCGCGTCCTGATTCAGCCAGTTCTGCTTTTTCGCCGTCACATTCAAGGTAATGACTGCGATATCACGTTGGTAAAAACTGAGTTTAAACAGTTCGGAATGCTGTTCACCCTGATAGTCGAATGTTTGATTGCCTTGATTCTCTGCCTGCATATTCATCTCCCGACTACTCCCGTTCCAATACCATTGCCGCGCCCAAACCGCCCAAACCACTGGAGGCGATAAGTGCGGTTTCGCCTCCTTGCCGTTGCAGCTGGTGCAGGGTTTGGATCAAAACCCGCAAACTGGTGATTGCCCTTGGCGAACCGTATGCCAGCGAACCGCCCAATACGTTAAATTTATCCATATCCACCGTGCCCAATGCCCGTTCCCGCTGCAACTGCTGCCGTGCAAACTGTTTGGATTCGAAGAGTTGCAAGTTTGCCAAGATCTGCGCCGCCGACGATTCGTGCATATCAATCAGATCGATATCGCCTAACTCCATATCCGCCCAAGCCAATGCCTTGGCTGAAGCGTAAGTTGCGCCAAGCAGCATATTATTCCACACATCATTACCGGTGATGGCGAAACTACGGATATAACCCAGCGGTTGCAATTGATACTGCTCTGCCAACTCCTCACGCATCAACAACACCGCCGCCGCACCGTCTGCCGGTTCGGACACGCTCCACGCAGTCACGGTGTTATGCCGTCCGGTTTGTAACGGCTTAAAATGTGCATAATAATCCGCATTAATCTGATCGCTGATCATATTGTCTTTGGTGACATAATGGCGGTAAGGTGCCGGGTGGGACAACATCACCTGCTCACTCATCAACCCCTGCTGCCATGCCAGCGCCGCCAGCTGATGGGAGCGTGCGCTGTATTGATCCAGTTGCTCACGGCTTAAAGCAAAATTTTGCGCCATTTGCTCGGAAATATCCGCCAGCGAATAGTTGGTCATCGCATCGCGCAGATTAACCTGCTGCAATTTGATGTCCTGCCGTGACAGGCGTTTGAACAGATTCCATTTGCGGCTGTAACTGGAGGTGCGCCACATATCGCGCAACGTGCGGATCACTTTGGGTTTCAAACTGAAAGGCGCATTGGAAATCGAGTCGGCGCCACCCGCCAAACCGCAAGAAATCGATCCGCTGATAATCCCGTTGCACACATTCGCCACCGCCTGCAAACCGGTAATACAAGAGCTGCTCAAGGTATAAGCCTGCGCATGCGGCATTGACAACGTTAGGGCAATTTCACGCGCCAAATTCGGCACGTCCGGCTGTTGAATCACTTGGCCGAAAATAAACTTTTCCACCACTTCCCGTTCCAACGGCAGACGGTTTAACAGTTCATTGGTGACCATAATGCCCAAATCGGTAGCGTAGCACTCTTTAAAACCTGAATTACGCCGCATAAACGGCGTGCGTAACCCCGCCACAACGGCGATCCGCTCACCGCGCGCATTGACCAGTTTCTGCTGAATAGGCATTTCAAAACCTCGATTCTTTCACTGTGATATTTTTGCTATAGCATAACAAATCCTTAGCAAAATTAACCATGATTTTTTATTTTACTTTGTAGATCGCCGACTTGTTGATACAATTTCCTACTATTTTTTAACCGATGGTTTTGAAGAAAAAAGTCATGACAAAGAAAAAAACAAAAGCCGGATCAAACACCATTGCGCTCAACAAGAGGGCAAGACACGATTATTTTATTGAAGAAGAAATCGAAGCCGGCCTTTCCCTGCAAGGCTGGGAAGTCAAATCCATGCGCGCCGGCAAAGCCAATATCAGCGACAGTTATGTGATTTTCAAAAACGGCGAAGCCTATCTGTTCGGTGCGATGATCACGCCGTTGAACGTAGCGTCGACCCATGTGGTCGCCGATCCGACCCGCACCCGTAAATTGTTGCTCAGCAAACGTGAACTGGATAATCTGTTCGGCAAAGCCAACCGCGACGGTTTTACCATTGTCGCCTTGTCGCTGTACTGGAAAAATGCGTGGGCAAAAGTCAAAATTGGTTTGGCAAAAGGTAAAAAACAACACGACAAACGTGATGCGATTCAAGATCGCGAATGGCAGCGCGCCAAAGAGCGGATCATGAAGCACAGCGCCAGAGGCTAGCAACCGGAAGCCGGCAAAAGGAAGCAAAGAGCAAGGCGGAATATGTTCCGCCTTTAGAATATCCCCCATCTTTTTTTGACATTTCCTCTTACTCCGAATGGCTTTGCTCCTGTTAACCCGTTGATAAATAAAAAACACCGGCACATTCGGGCAAAGATAAAATCTTGTTGCCGCTCACAAATTTCACTACCGCCGCTTTTCCCTCCCCGGCTTATTTTGTACAATCATGGTGCTTTTCAATAAGCACAAAATAGCTTTTACAATTCGTTAAACTTCTGATATCACAAAGGTTCCATTATGAAATTATTCACTTGGCCTGTGGTTGCAGGTGCTGCACTTGGTATCGTTGCTCCCATTCTCGTCCATTTCGGCAATCCCGGTAATATGGGATTTTGTGCCGCTTGTTTTTTGCGTGACACTTCAGGTGCGCTCGGTTTTCACCGCGCGGGTGTTGTGCAATATCTCCGTCCCGAATTAATCGGTTTGGTTCTCGGCGCTTTGGCAAGTGCGGTCTTGGCAAAAGAATTCAAACCGCAAGGCGGCTCTTCGCCCTTAATCCGTTTTATGTTGGGGGTTTTCGCCATGCTCGGCGCGTTGGTTTTTCTCGGCTGCCCGTGGCGTGCCTATCTGCGTTTGGGCGGTGGCGATTTTAGCGCCATTGCCGGTATTCTCGGTCTAATCGCCGGTATTTTGTTTTCGCTGGTTTTTATCAAACGCGGTTTCTCGCTAGGCCAAAGCAGTAACATCGGCAAAGCCGCCGGTCTGCTACCGGCGATATTCGCCGTGATATTGTTGGCTCTGCTGCTGACCCGATTCCGTTTCGGCGACAATTTGCCGGTTTTCTTCTCCGAAAAAGGCCCTGCCGCACAACACGCCGATATTTGGCTGTCATTGGGCGCCGGCATGTTGATCGGCGTGGTGATGCAACGCTCCCGTTTTTGTTCTATCGGTTCGGTACGCAATTTCGTCCTGTTTCGCGACAGCTATCTGTTAAACGGTATTATCGCCCTGCTGATTTTTACCACCCTGACCAACCTGCTGTTAGGTCAATTCAATCCGGGCTTTAACAACCAGCCGATTGCGCACAATGATTACCTCTGGAACTTTCTAGGCATGGCGCTTTCCGGTCTGTGTTTCGCACTTGGCGGCGGCTGTCCGGGCAAGCAGTTGGCACATTTGGGTGAAGGGGATAACGATGCGGCGATCTTTTTGTTGGGCATGTTGATTGGTGCGGCGGTCGCGCACAATTTCGGCTTGGCAAGCAGCCCGAACGGTATCACCCAATTTGCGCCTTATGCGTTGGCAATCGGTTTTGCATTTTGCGTTTATATCGGTTTGAGCAATAAAAGTGCGGTTTGACGAATTAATGGCGAATCGGTAAGAAAAAAGCACCTCGTCTGCGGAGGTGCTTTCAACTAATTGGCATTTATTGTTGATGCTGGGTAATCAGCCGTTTCGGGTGAATCACATTATTTTCATCGACTTCCGCCACACCGAGAAAGTGCTGCTGATAACTGTATAACCGCACTTGCCCTTGCAGTTGCTGCGGATTGTCGAAGCGCAGCCGCTGTCCGAAACCGATTGCACGGGTCTGTTCTTCGTTCAGTTCGATTTTCGCCAGATTTGCCACTGCGCTGTCTGCCGCCAGCAAATGCTGATCCAGCAACGTCAAATCTTGCTGTTCTGCCAGCTGTTGCAGGGTTTCCAATGTCACCATCGCCTGCGCCGGATAATCCGCGACCGCACTTCGGCGTAAAACGGTGACGTGTGCGCCGCAGCCGAGATATTCCCCCAAGTCGTCAACCAAGGTGCGGATATAAGTGCCTTTTGAACAGTGCACCTCAAGGGTCAGGAACGGCGCTTGATAGTCGATAAATGTCAGTTCGAAAATCGTAATCGGACGGGCTTCGCGTTCGACGCTGATGCCGGCGCGGGCATATTCATACAGCGGTTTGCCTTGATGTTTCAGCGCCGAAAACATGGTCGGTACTTGCTGCAAATCACCGCGAAAGTGCGGTAATGCGGCTAAGATCTCGTCCAAACCGCACTTCACCTCGCGCACCTCAACCACTTCGCCTTCGGCATCGGAAGTATCGGTGCGTTCGCCCAATTTGGCGGTCACGCGATAACGCTTATCGGCGTCCAATAAAAATTGGGAAAATTTGGTCGCCTCGCCCAAACAGATCGGCAACATTCCCGTCGCCAACGGATCCAGTGCGCCGGTATGTCCGGCTTTGTTGGCTTGGTACAACCGCTTGACTTTTTGCAGCAGATCGTTGGAACTCAACCCCTGCGGCTTATCCAACAACACCACGCCGTCAATATCACGTCCTCGTTTTCTGGGTTTAGACACGTTGTTTCCTGTTTAATTATCCGTTTTCGTCCTCGTTTTCGGCTTTATGCTTGGCTTTGTCTTCGTTCAGCACTTTGCTGACCAGATTCGACATGCGCATACCTTCGACCAACGAGTTGTCATATTCAAAACGCAGCTCCGGCACGATGCGCAAACGCATGGCTTTGCCAAGCAGGGAGCGGATGTAGCCGGACGCTTTTTGCAGCCCTTCCATACCTTGTTTAACCGCTTGTTCGTCTTGGTCGAACAGGAACGTCACGAACACTTTGGCGTAAACCAAATCGCGCGACAGTTCGACGTCCGACACCGTTACCATGCCGATACGCGGATCTTTGACTTCACGTTGCAGGATAACGGCGATCTCTTTTTTAATCTCTTGCGCCACCCGTTGCGAGCGGCTGAATTCTCTTGCCATGTTATTTTCCATATAGCTGAAAGGCGATCCGATCATTGCCTTAACCGAATGACAAAGATTCCGACATACGATCTATGTTATAAAAGTAGGGGCGGATTGCATATCCGCCCGAACCGCACTTTGCATTTTTCCATTCCGGATCAAATGCCGATAACCTTTCGTAAAGCGACGGATATGCAATCCGCCGCGACATTCGCCGATAAATTGTCTTTGCCAATCCGCTAAGGCGATCACTGATCGCCTTTTGTGGTTGTTTGTGATTAAATCGTGCGTTTAATCTCAACGGTTTCGAACACCTCGATCTGATCACCCACGCGAACGTCGTTGTAGTTTTTAACCCCGATACCGCACTCCATGCCGTTACGCACTTCGTTGACATCGTCTTTAAAGCGGCGTAACGATTCCAATTCGCCCTCATAGATGACCACGTTATCACGCAGTACACGGATCGGATTGTTACGTTTCACCACGCCTTCGGTCACCATACAACCGGCAATCGCCCCCAGTTTCGGCGATTTAAACACGTCACGCACTTCCGCCAGACCGATGATCTGTTGCTTGAATTCCGGCGCCAGCATACCGCTCATTGCCGCTTTCACTTCGTTGATCAGATCATAGATCACCGAATAGTAGCGCAGATCGATATTTTCCGCTTCGATCACTCGGCGCGCAGACGCATCGGCACGCACGTTGAAACCGACCAGAATCGCATTCGAAGCAGCGGCTAAGGTGGCATCGGTTTCGGAGATACCGCCCACGCCGGAGCCGACAATTTTCACTTTCACTTCGTCAGTTGACAAATCGACCAATGACTGACAAATCGCTTCCACCGAACCTTGTACGTCGGCTTTGACCACAATATTCACTTCGGCAACGTCGCCTTCGGTCATATTGGTAAACATATTTTCCAGTTTGGCTTTTTGCTGACGCGCCAGTTTGACTTCACGGAATTTTCCTTGACGGTGCAAGGCGACCTCACGCGCTTTCTTCTCGTCACGCACCACGGTCGCTTCGTCACCGGCTGCCGGCACGCCCGACAAGCCCAAGATTTCCACTGGAATGGACGGACCGGCTTCTTCCACTTCTTTGCCGTTTTCATCGCGCATCGCACGCACACGGCCGTATTCCAAGCCGCACAACACGATATCGCCGCGACGTAACGTACCGGATTGAATCAAAACGGTCGCAACCGGTCCACGGCCTTTATCCAAATAGGATTCGATCACAACACCGCTTGCCATCGCATCGGTTACCGCCGTCAATTCCAACACTTCCGACTGCACCAGAATCGCTTCCAACAGCTCGTCGATTCCCATACCTTGTTTGGCGGAAACGTGCACGAATTGGGTATCACCGCCCCACTCTTCGGAAATCACGTCGTATTGCGACAATTCGTTTTTGACCCGATCCGGATCGGCTTCCGGTTTATCAATTTTATTCACCGCCACCACTAATGGCACTTTTGCCGCTTTGGCGTGTTGGATCGCTTCGATGGTTTGCGGCATCACGCCGTCATCGGCCGCCACCACCAACACCACGATATCCGTCGCTTTCGCCCCGCGCGCGCGCATCGAGGTAAACGCGGCGTGTCCCGGGGTATCCAAGAAGGTGATCATGCCGTTATCGGTTTCCACATGATAAGCACCGATATGTTGGGTAATCCCGCCCGCTTCGCCGGACGCCACTTTGGTTTTACGGATATAATCCAATAATGAGGTTTTCCCGTGGTCAACGTGCCCCATGATGGTCACTACCGGCGCACGGTTGACTTCGACGGCATTGCTATCACGATCGCTCAACAGCGACTCTTCCAACTCGTTTTCACGGCGCAGCACCACTTTATGCCCCATCTCTTCGGCAACCAGTTGTGCGGTTTCCTGATCAATAACCTGATTAATGGTTGCCATTGCGCCCATACCCATCATGGTTTTGATCACTTCGGTGGCTTTCACCGCCATTTTCGCCGCCAATTCGCCGACGGTAATGGTTTCGCCGATCACCACTTCACGGTTGACCGGTTGTGCCGGTTTGGTGAACTCTTGTTGTAACGAGCTGCCGCGACGCTGATTTTTACCGCCCCGAATGTTTTTCTGATTACGGCGATTAGCTTCGCGCTCAGTCTTGTTGGTGTCGTCGTCACGTCCGCCTTTTTTGGCTTTGTTGATTTTTTTGTTACGACTGCGCCCTTCTTTGCGACGCGCTTCTTCATCTTCCGCTTCCTGCGCGTAACGCGAGGTTAAGCGGGCATCAACCACCGCCGGCTCTTCGCTTTTTGGCGTCTCTTCCTTGTCAGAAGTCAGTTCCGCCAAACGGCGGGCTTCTTCCGCCGCTTTGCGTGCTTTTTCTTCCGCTTTCTGTTCTGCCAACGCTTCCGCTTTACGGCGCAGTTCGGCTTCTTCCGCTTTCAGCTTCTCTTTTTCCGGATCGGCTTTCTTGGTCTCTTTGCTTTCAACCGCACTTTGCTCGGCTTTAGCCGCTTTTTGTTGCGCTTCGCGCTTGGCTTTTTCTTCGGCTTCACGTTTTGCCTTCGCTTCGGCTTCCGCTTTGGCTTTCTCTTCCGCTTCACGTTTGGCCTGTGCTTCCGCTTCCAGACGCGCTTGTTCTTCCGCTTTTTGCTTGGCGATGTCTTCGGCAGAAGTCGGCGTGAACGTCCGCTTTTTACGCACTTCTACCCGCACTTCTTTATTTTTGCCGCCTGTACCGGCAATTTTCAGCGTGCTGCGCTCTTTTTTCTGCAACGTTAATTTTTTCGGTTTAACGCCTTCGCCACTCAACGATTTTAACAACTGTCTTTCTTCTTCCGCCGTAATCGGATCGCTTTCCACTTTTTGGATACCGGCATCGGATAACTGTTTTAATAACTGTTCAAGCGGGGTGCTAATCTCGTTAGCAAGCTGTTTGACTGTTTTACTCATTAATTCCCCCTAATTTACTCTGCGGTGTTAAACCAGCAGATATTTCTTGCCGCCATAATTAATGTTGCGGCTTTTTCTTCGCTTAATTCTTCGATATCGGATAAATCATCAACGCTTTGTTCCGCCAATTCTTCCAAATTGGTGATGCCTTTTTCAGCAAACTTAAATGCCAAGTGGCGATCCATACCGTCTAACGCCAACAGTTCCGGTTGAATATTCGATTGTGATAATTTTTCCTGTTCGGTCAAAGCAATCGTGGTCAGCGCACTTTTCGCGCGCGCGCGCAATTCATCAACCAAGTCTTCGTCCATGCCGTCGATTTCCAACAGATCGTCGGTCGGCACATAGGCAATTTGCTCCAATGAAGTAAAGCCTTCGTCAACCAGTAACTCGGCGAAATCTTCATCAATATCCAAATGTTGCACAAACAGATTCAGCGATTTGCTGGTTTCCTGCTGATGTTTCTCACTCAGTTCGTCGGTGGTCATCACATTCAACGTCCAACCGGTCAACTGGGTTGCCAGACGCACGTTTTGTCCGTTACGTCCGATCGCCTGCGCCAAATTGGCGGCTTCCACCGCAATATCCATCGCATGTTTGTCTTCATCGACCACAATCGAGCTGACATCGGCCGGCGCCATGGCATTGATCACGAATTGCGCCGGATTGTCGTCCCACAGCACGATATCCACCCGTTCGCCACCCAACTCATTGGTGATCGCCTGCACACGCGCACCGCGCATACCGACGCAAGCGCCGACCGGATCAATACGGCGGTCATTACTTTTCACCGCAATTTTAGCACGCGAACCCGGATCACGCGCCGCGCCTTTGATTTCAATCAGCTCTTCGCCGATTTCCGGCACTTCGATACGGAACAGTTCGATAATCATTTCCGGTTTGGCACGGGTCACAAACAGTTGTGCGCCTTTCGATTCCGGTTTGATTTGATACAACACGCCGCGCACACGGTCGCCGGGGCGGAAATTCTCGCGCGGCAGCATGTCTTCTTTCATAATCACGGCTTCGGCTTGGTTACCCAAATCCAGTTGGATAACGTCACGGCTGACTTTCTTCACCACACCGGTGACGATTTCACCTTCCTGACTGCGGAACTGTTCCAATACTTTATTGCGTTCCGCTTCACGGATTTTGCTGCTGATCACCTGACGCGCGGTTTGCATGGTGATACGATCAAAGGCAATAGACTCGATTTCATCTTCGATAAATTCACCCAGTTGAATTTCCAGCTCTTCGTAACGGGCGGCTTCCAGCGTAATTTCTTTGGTCGGTGCGCTCACTTCTTCCACCACTAACCAACGGCGGAAGGTTTCAAAATCACCGGTTTTACGATCGATGACCACACGCACATCAATATCCATTTCATGTTTTTTCTTGGTCGAAATCGCCAAGGCGTTTTCCAGCGCTTCGAAAATCTTTTCGCGCGGTAGTAATCTTTCGTTTGATACGGCTTCGGCCGCCAATAAAATCTCTTTGCTCATGTTTGCCTCTGTCTAAATCACCGCGTTATGCCAACGCCCTGATCAAAATTAATTGTCAAATTTATAAATAATATTGCCTTTTTGGATATTGCCGAATGCAAATACCTGTGGGTTGCCGTCGACAATCAGCGTAATCATGTCGCCTTCGACACTGTCCAGTTTGCCGCTCCATTTACGACGATCCAACACCGGTACCCGCAAATGCACGGCGATTTCCTGCCCGACAAAACGCTGGTAGTGCGCCAAGGTAAAAAGCGGTCTGTCAAGACCGGGCGACGACACCTCAAGGTTATATTTATCGGCGATCAAATCCTCTACGTCCATCAACGCACTGACTTCGCGGCTGACATCGGCGCAATCGTCAACGCTTACGCCGCCATCTTTATCGATATAAACGCGCACGGTCAGAAAACGGCCGCTGCGCTGGCATTCGATACCGACCAATTCACAGCCCAACGCTTCAATCGAGCCTTGCACCAATTCTTGTATTTTTTGTTCCAAAGTTGCCAAGACAACCCCCAATTTATCAACACATTTATCAAAAAATAAGATATAAAAAAAGGGCTGACAGCCCGTTTTAAAATTGTCTAGCGCCGGCTAAACAGTCAAAATTATCACACAAAAAAACCCCATATCGGGGCTTTGTAGGCTAGAACCGGAAGCTCATATTTTTGTTTTAACGTCTTGTTACGGCTAAAACAAAGCACCCGTTGCGTTTTGGCTTTACATTGAAATTCAAGCTGATGATAAATTTCAATTGGTTGCGGGGGCTGGATTTGAACCAACGACCTTCGGGTTATGAGCCCGACGAGCTACCAAGCTGCTCCACCCCGCGTCCGAAAATATGCGCGTATTGTAATGAGTTCAACGGCAAATAGCAAGTTTTCCTGCAAAGAAAGCGCATTAAATGCAGGGCAAGATCGCACTTTTCCTCAAAATATGATCTAATAAGCCTTTAATACGTTAAAATACAAGGTAACGTCATGGACTTATTCCGCTTTTTCGGTCAATTGGAAGACCCGCGTAAAGATATCAACCAAAAATATCCTTTTCTTGAAATCATTTTTCTGACCATGAGCGCCGTCATTTCCGGTGCGGAAGGTTGGACGGACATTAAACGGTTCGGGGAATATCATTTGGCGTGGTTGCGTCAATATTTACCTTTTGAGCGCGGCATCCCGGT
>NZ_FWWV01000069.1 GCF_900176075.1 Pasteurella testudinis DSM 23072 | reverse complement strand
AACCGACATTTTTGGGCAAAGGGTTATTATGTAAGTACAGTGGGTTTAAATACAAAAGTGGTAGAGGAATATATCAGGAATCAGGAAAAAGAAGACATGATTCAAGATAATTTATCGAAGAAAGAATATGTGGACCCCTTTAAGGGGTAAGCCACAGAGTTATTGTGCAGTTGTCAGTCTTTTCACATGCCCCTTGAGGGGCATGTGAAGTACTAGGCCCTTATAGGGCAGCCGAAAAACCGCACGTTTCACGTGCGGATTGTTATTTTGCTGTTTTCAACACTCAAAGTGCGGTTTATGATCTGAGACCGCACTTTTAGCGTTATCAAGCGGTTTGTTGGGTTGCCGCCGCCGGAGCGTTGGTTGTCGGTGCGGTTGTGCTGGCACGCAGTAATAATAAGCCCAAAATGGCGGAAACCGTTGAACCCAATAAAATGCCGATTCTGGACAGTGTATTGATACTTTCGCCGGCGGTTTCAAATGCCAAGCCGGACAGGAACATTGACATGGTGAAGCCGATTCCGCACAACACCGAAACGGCAAAAATATGTTTCAGATTGACCAGTAGTGGTAATTTGGCAATTTTCAGCTTGATGGCGATAAAACAGAAACTGAACACGCCCAACGGTTTGCCGATTAACAAGCCTAAAGTAATCCCTAATGGCAATGCGCCGCTTAACATCTCAAGATTGACACCGCTTAACGGCACACCGGCATTGGCAAAGGCGAAAATCGGCAGGATAAAAAACGCCGACCAAGGATTGAGCGCGTGTTCCAGACTTTCCAGCGGGCTGCTGCCGTCACGGGCGGTGATCGGCACCGTGAAGCCCAAAATAACGCCGGCTAAGGTGGCGTGTACGCCGGATTTTAATACGCAGACCCACAATACCATGCCGACAAACAGATAAGCGCAAAGGGCGCTGATCCGCATTCTGTTCATGATGATCAAAATAATCACGGACAATCCGGCGCCGAGCATGGCTTCGGTACTCAAACCATGGGCGAAGAACAGGGCGATGACGATAATTGCGCCTAAGTCGTCGATGATCGCCAACGCCAATAAAAAGATTTTTAACGGTAGCGGAACCCGTTTGCCGAGCAGTGCCATAATGCCGAGGGCAAAGGCGATGTCGGTCGCCATCGGGATCGCCCAGCCTTCCATCGCAATCGGATCGCCGTAATTAAAGAAGGTGAACACCAGTGCCGGCACTACCATACCGCCAATTGCCGCCAGCACCGGCAAAACCGCCTGCTGGTAGGAGGAAAGCGAACCGAGCATGATTTCCCGTTTCACTTCCAATCCGACCAGCACAAAGAATAACGCCATCAGCCCGTCGTTGACCCATAACAGAAACGGTTTGGCGATACCTTGCTCGCCGAATTGCACGATAACCGGTGTGTTTAACAATTCAAAATAGTAGGGGGAAAGAAAACTGTTGGCGAAAATCAATGCCAGCGCAGAAGTGGCCAGCAGGGTGATTCCGCCGGAGGATTCGAGTTTTAAAAATTTTCCGATAAATGATCTCATGCTACTCCTTAGATTTGTTGTACGAGCGAATGGCTATAGAATATAACAGCCTTTGCCATGATTAAAGCAAAACCGAAGATATCCTTGCCTTTTATAAGGTTGGATAAAATAACAAAATTTGACCGTTAACGGTATTTAGCCATTGACAGCCAATAATATAGCCATTATTGTCATTTAGCGATAACCGCTCTTTATCATCAAGATACTGATATATTTTTTAATATTTATTAGAATTTGTTAAGAAAAGATGAGCAGAAGGTCAATATTGGCGATTTTTATTTAAAAATTGCCTGTGGTTGGCGTTTATCTGTCCCACCCGTTAACGAAGGAGAACGTTATGAAAAAAATCAAAGCTTCAACGATGGTAGTCACCGCCGCATTATTAGCCGTGTCGGTTAGTGCTTGTGATGATAAGCCCGGTGCGACCTCCGCTTCAAACGCAGCCCCTGCGACCTCACAACAAGCGACTCCTGAAACCGGCAGCGTGCAAAGCAAATTTGTGACCATCGCCACCGGCGGTGCGTCCGGGCCGTATAATATTATCGCGACCACCTTGGCGGAAATTTATACTAAGGACTTGAAAACCAATTCTAAAACCCAAACCACCGGTGCGTCGGTGGAAAACCTGAATTTGTTACATCAGAAAAAAGTGGAAATGGCGTTTTTGATGAGCGACGTCTTGAGTGATGCGGTCAACGGCGTGGGCAACTTCCCGAATAAGATTGACAACGTCAGTGAAATCGCCGCACTTTATCCGAACTATGTACAAATTGTTACTTCCAAACGCACCGGTATTCAAACCATTACTGATCTGAAAGGCAAGCGGGTCGCCACCGGTGCGCAAAATTCCGGGGTGGAAGTGAATGCGCGTAATTTATTGGAAGGTTTCGGCATTAGCTATAACGACATCAGTGTCGATTATCTGGGCTATGCCGAAGCGGCGGACGCGTTGAAATCCGGCAAAATTGATGCGGCGTTTTTAACCAGTGGGTTGCCGAACTCTTCGTTAATGGAGCTGCAACAAGGCTTTGATTTGCAAATTGTCAGCATTCCGGCGGAAGGTATGGCGGAAGTGATTAAAACCAAGCCGTATTTCAATGCGATGGAGATCCCTGCCGACACTTACGGCAATGCCGAAGCGATTCCGACCGCAGCGATTAAAAATGCGTTGGCGGTGCGTTCCGATTTGAGCGAAAACGATGTGTACTTGTTGACCAAAACCTTCTTCGAAAGTTTGCCGCAATTGCAAACCGCACATCAGGCGGCGAAAGACATCAATCTGGAAAGTGCGCAGCAGGGCTTGGTAGCGCCGTTACATCCGGGCGCTAAAAAATACTATGATGAAGTGAACGCCAAATAAAGTGTTTCACCGATCATGACCAAGGCAGGCAAGGTAACGTGGATTTTTGTGCTTACGGTAACCGCACTTGCCTGTCTATTTCCGCTTAAGCTGTTCGTGATTCAGCTGAGCGATCACTCGTGTTATTTGTACTCGCAAGAATTTGAATTGAGTTGGCATCATTCGGTCGAGCGTCAATTATGGCGCGAACATTATCGGCATGACGGAGACAAGATTTTACTCGATCAAACGTGGTTACAAACGTTTGGTGCCGGCACGCCTTCACAGGGTACACCGATCACAGCCCCGTCAGGATATGTCGGCTACCGACAGCAGATTCGGCTGGCGGAAATCAATTGGGTGGTATCAGCGAATATGCAAGGCGAGCTAACGGCGCAGCAACGGGTGATACCGTTTTATCAATTCGTACCGGACTACAGTGTGGTTCGGATCATTCCTTCTCGGATTGCAATGATTGTTTTTTTATTGGGGAGATCGTGCCATGACTGGGCAAGTTAATCAGGATTCTCAAATGTTGGGAAGCAGAGAACAGGAAATTCTGGAAAAGTATGACCGCGAGTCGGTCACGCGCCAGTTAAAGCGCGGTTGGGGAAAACGCTTGATCAGCGTGATTGCGGTTTTTTATTCGCTGTTTCACCTGTATATCACTTTTTATCCGCTACCCACCTTGTTGCAGCGTTCTATCCATGTGGCAGTCGGTTGCGCCCTGATCTTTCTGATTTATCCGGCGGCGAAGAGAAGCCGTCGAGATCATATTGTCTGGTATGAATGGTTATGGGGGGCGGCTGCGTTGGCAGGGGCGGCTTATTTGATGTATCAATACCAAGCGATTATGACTGTACGCGGCGGCATTCCGAATAGCGAGGATATCGTATTTGCGGTGTTAACCGTGCTGGTGGTGTTAGAAGCCGCGCGGCGGATTACCGGCTGGGTGTTGGTGCTTTTTGCCTTATTGTTCCTGCTGTATCCGTTTATCAGTTCGATGGAATTTATGCCGGATCGCTTGCTGACCCGCCCGTATGATATCGGCGATATTTTCGGGCAGCTTTATCTGAAAACCGAGGGACTGTACTCTTCCGCAACCGGTGCTTCCGTGACCTTTATTTTCTTATTTATCTTATTCGGTGCGTTTTTGGGCAAGTCGGGCATGGGGCAGTTGTTCAACGATTTGGCTCTGGCAATTGCCGGAGACAAACAAGGCGGACCGGCGAAAGTGGCGGTGATTTCCAGCGGCTTTATGGGCAGTATCAACGGGGCGGCGGTCGCGAATGTGGTCAGCACCGGCGCTTTCACCATTCCGCTGATGAAAAAAATCGGTTATCACAAAAATTTCGCCGGTGCAGTGGAAGCCAGCGCCTCGGTCGGCGGACAAATTCTGCCGCCGATCATGGGCGCCAGTGCGTTTATTATGGCGGAAACCACCGGTGTCAGCTACGGTACAATTGCCTTGGCGGCACTGTTTCCGGCGATCTTGTATTATCTCGGCGTTATCGCGCAAGTCCATTTCCGCGCAGGGAAACGTAATTTGAAAGGCATTCCGCGCGATCAGTTGCCACAATTAAAAGCGGTGATGAAAGCGCGCGGGCATATGCTGCTGCCGATCGTGGCATTGGTGTATTTCTTGATTCAATCGGTGCCGATCGGGTATGCCGCGACCTATACTATTGGTATCACGGTACTTATCAGTCAGTTGCGCCGAGAAACCCGCATGGGGATTAAAGATATTTGGGCGGCATTGGAAGACGGCGCGCGTCAGGCGTTGCCGGTGATGGCGGCGTGTGCGGTGGTCGGCATTGTGATCGGCGTGGTCAATCTGACCAGCTTCGGCACGGTGATGACCTCATCGATCGTAACATTAGGCGCCGGTTCGTTATTGCTGACCCTGATTTTAACCATGCTGGCGTCAATGGTGTTGGGCATGGGCTTGCCGTCGATTCCGGCGTATATTATCACCGCCACCATGGCGGCGCCGGCATTGGCGGTGTTTGACGTACCGGTATTGGTTGCGCATATGTTCGTGTTCTATTTCGGGATTTTCGCCAACATCACGCCACCGGTGGCGCTTGCCGCCTTTGCCGGTGCCGGAATTGCCGGCGGCGATCCGATGAAGACTGGTTGGCAATCGCTGCGTTTGGCATTGGCGGGCTTTATCGTGCCGTTTATGTTCGTGTATAACCCGAATATGCTGATGATCGATGTCACCGATGTTGCGGTGACGGCAAGGACGTTCCCGTTGCCGGATATTTGGGTGATTGTCAGCGTGGTCGTAACTGCCACGATTGGTGTCTTGGGCTTATCCGCTGCGGTGGAGGGCTACTTCAAAAATACATTTGCTGGCTGGCAGCGAATTATTCTGGCTGCCGGCTCGTTGCTGCTGATCGTGCCGGAACATGTCACCGACTTAGTTGGTGTGGTGATTGTCAGCTTTATTGTATGGTTGAATTACCGCAATAAATGATCCGCCTTATTTGAAGTGTAAAGTGCGGTTTTCACAGACCGCACTTTGTGAGGCGTAAGAATTGCGGCTTAATTGCTCAAACTGAGCAGGGCATTGCTGACTTCGTTGTCGTTGTAGAATTTGGTGACAACGTCTTGGAAAGAGCGGTTGATGATTTTCTGAATACCTTCGTTATTCACACCGAATACCCCCTCTTGCGTGTTGGTTGCACCGAAACTTTTAGAGAACGTCCCTTTCGCCCCTTGCACTTCCAACACGACATTCACTTTGCTGTCGATTTTATATTTCAGATTGCCTTCGGTGACTTGTGCGCCGAAATCGGTGATCCTAACCACGATGTTGCTGTTGGAATTTGTCCCGCTGGCAATACGGAAGCCTTTGCTGTTTAAACCTTGCTGTACCACTTGTTGAAACAGTTGCGCCACTTCGGGGCTGGAGGTCAAATGTTGCACATTACCGCCGGAAGTGTAGCTGGCAACGGTCGAGGTGGCGCGCTGGTCTTGCGTAACCACATTGACCACAACCCGTTGGTTAGCGGTGTTAAATTGTGCGCTTGGCGCCGGTGGCGTGAATGTCAGGGTGTTGTTTTGGGTTTGGCAGCCGGCTAACAGCACCGCACTTCCGAGCAAGAGCGCCGAAGAAAGGGCTTTTAATGATGTCTTTTTCATTTTATCTCCTTAAAGATCAAGTTTAAACTATCAGTCATCAATTATTGTTGCAAACTACATTGATAAAGTATAGCGTTAGACCGCAAAATTACGCTTTTATTCATCATTATTTTTCTGGATTGTTTTTTCGATCGTGGGAGTTTTTATGGATCAACAACAAATTACCGCACTTTTACAGCAAGCCTTGCAGCCAAGCTATCTTGAGGTTATCAACGAAAGCCATATGCACAGTTCCGGCAAAGGCGCCAATTCGCATTTTAAGGTGATTATCGTCGCCCAAGCCTTCAGCGCTTTGCGTGCGGTTGCCCGCCATCAAAAAATTTACCAACTGGTGCAGCCGCAGCAAAATGCGATTCATGCGTTGGCGATCCATGCGTATGATGAAGCCGAATGGCAGCAAAAACAGCGGCAGGTGATTGCGTCTCCGAATTGTATGGGGCATGGAGATTAACCCTTTGTAGTTATATTTATAACATCATGATAACAAATCTGGATAAATAACGGACTCAGATCAAAAAAAGTCATGGTTAAAGTAGAATTATAGGGGCTTAATTGGGTACAATAAGCCGTTTTTATTATCAAAAATTTAACTATCCGAGAGTGATTGCTCCCAGGACGGAGCTGAAGAGTCACTTTGGGTGTTTTCAGAATTTGAGTTTTAACTTTTATGTTTGAGTGGTAAGCGTTTATTTGTTTTTGCGGGTTTCCGTATGATGAAGCTTTTCCTCCATTCATTACTCAAAACGAGGCTGTTGCCGCCGCGCACATGCGCTGTTGCGGTAGCAGTCGTGATGTAAACCTAACTAAAAAGTAGTGCTAACAATATGATTACAATTAAGAAAGGCTTGGATCTTCCAATTTCAGGGAAGCCGGCACAAGTAATCCAGAATGGTCCTGCCATTACTGAAGTTGCGGTGCTTGGCGAAGATTATGTGGGTATGCGTCCGTCTATGAGTGTCCGCGAAGGGGATATTGTCAAGAAAGGTCAGGTGCTTTTCTCTGATAAGAAAAACCCGGGTGTGGTGTTCACCGCACCGGCAAGCGGAACCGTAACGGCGATTAATCGCGGCGCTAAGCGTGTATTACAATCGGTTGTGATTCGGGTTGAAGGCAACGAGCAAATCACCTTTAATCAATATGATCGTCAACAACTGTCGTCTTTAACCGATGAGCAGGTTCGTCAAAATTTACTGGAGTCCGGACTATGGACGGCTCTGCGTACCCGTCCGTTCAGCAAAAACCCTGCGGTTGACAGCGTACCTGCGGCGATTTTTGTCAATGCGATGGATACCAATCCGCTAGCGGCGGATCCCGTGGTGGTTATTCGGGAAAACGAACAGGCGTTCCAAGACGGGCTGGTGGTGCTAAGCCGTTTGAACAGCGAAAAACTGTATCTGTGCAAAGCCGGCGGTGCTGTCGTAGCGACACCGCAAATCGCCAAACTGCAAACCGAAGAATTCAGTGGTCCGCACCCTGCCGGATTAAGCGGCACGCACATTCACTTTTTGGATCCGGTCAGTGCGACTAAATCCGTTTGGTATTTGAATTATCAAGACGTGATCGCGATCGGGAAATTATTCACCAGCGGAGAACTGTACGTTGAGCGCGTGGTCGCACTAGGCGGACCGCAAGTGAAAAATCCTGCGTTGCTGCGCACCTGCTTAGGCGCGAATCTTTCGCAATTGACCGCAAATGCGTTGCAAGACGGGGAAAACCGCGTCATTTCAGGCTCGGTGCTAAGCGGCACTACTGCTGTCGGTGCACATGATTATTTGGGACGTTATGCTTTGCAAGTTTCCGTGATTGCCGAAGGACGCGAAAAAGAGTTTCTGGGCTGGATTATGCCGGGGGCGAATAAATTCTCTATCACCCGCACCGTGTTGGGGCATTTCGGTAACAAGCTGTTTAACCTGACTTCAGCCGTTCATGGCGGGCATCGCGCAATGGTACCGATCGGTGCATACGAACGTGTTATGCCGTTGGACATCATTCCGACATTGTTACTCCGCGATTTAAGTGCGGGTGATACCGACAGCGCCCAAGCGCTAGGTTGTCTGGAACTGGACGAAGAAGATCTGGCGCTTTGTACGTTTGTCTGTCCGGGCAAAAATGAATATGGTCCAATCTTGCGCGCTGCGCTAGACAAGATCGAGAAGGAAGGTTAAAAATGGGTTTAAAACATCTTTTAGAGAAAATCGAACCTGCGTTTTTGCCGGGTGGGAAGTATGAGAAGTGGTATGCGTTGTATGAAGCAACAGCCACCTTTTTGTATACACCGGGAACGGTAACCAGCAAGTCTTCCCATGTGCGCGATGCAATCGATTCAAAACGCATGATGGTATTGGTGTGGTTAGCGCTGTTCCCGGCAATGTTCTACGGTATGTATAACGTGGGCGCGCAGTCGTTATTGGCGTTGGGCAGTCTGGCATCGCCGGACGTGTTTGCGCAAAATGTGGCGCAAAATATTGCCAACGACTGGCATTTCGCTTTGGCGGATATGTTCGGGGTGCTGTCGCCGGATGCCGGCGTGATCGCCAAAATCGTGCTGGGTGCAATTTTCTTCCTGCCAATCTATGCCGTAGTGTTTGTGGTCGGTGGTTTTTGGGAAGTGCTGTTCGCCATGATCCGTAAGCATGAAATCAACGAAGGTTTCTTCGTGACCTCAATCCTGTTGGCATTGATCGTGCCGCCGACCCTGCCGTTATGGCAGGCAGCACTAGCAACCACTTTCGGGGTTGTAGTGGCGAAAGAAGTGTTCGGCGGTGTCGGTAAGAACTTTATGAATCCGGCGTTGGCTGGTCGCGCATTTCTGTTCTTCGCCTATCCGGGACAAATTTCCGGTGATACGGTTTGGGTGGCAGCCGACGGTTTTTCCGGCGCAACCGCACTTTCACAGTGGGCCATGGGCGGAGAAGCCGGTTTGAAACACGTCGTAACCGGCGAACCGATCCAGTGGATGGACGCATTTTTAGGCAATATTCCGGGTTCTATCGGTGAAGTGTCCACATTGGCATTGTTAATCGGAGCGGCGATTATCGTTTTTGCACGAATCGCTTCTTGGCGGATTATTGCCGGTGTGATGATCGGTATGATTGCGACGGCGACACTGTTCAATATGATTGGTTCCGACACCAATCCGCTGTTTGCGATGCCTTGGCATTGGCATTTGGTACTGGGCGGCTTTGCTTTGGGTATGTTCTTTATGGCAACCGATCCGGTTTCGGCCTCGTTCACCAATAAAGGAAAATGGTGGTACGGCGCATTAATCGGCGTGATGTGTGTGTTAATCCGCGTGGTTAATCCGGCTTATCCGGAAGGCATGATGTTAGCGATTCTATTTGCTAATTTGTTTGCACCGTTATTTGACTACTTAGTAGTTCAAGCAAATATCAAACGTAGGAGAGCTCGCAATGTTTAAGAAAGACAGTTTTGCAGGCACGATTCTGGTTATTCTGCTCGTCAGCTTAGTCTGTTCGATTATTGTTGCCGGCTCTGCGGTGAGCTTGAAACCGGTACAGGAAGAGCAAAAATTACTGGATAAACAAAAAAATATCCTCAGCGTGGCCGGTTTGTTACAACCGGGAATCAATATTAAGCAGGTTTATGCGAAAAATATTGAACCGCGTTTGGTTGATTTGAATACGGGTGAGTATGCACCTGAACAAGCCGGATTTGACGCTGCGGCTGCGGCTAAAAATCCGCAAACCAGCATTGCTTTGCCGGCCGAAGAAGATTTGGCGAAGATTCGCCGCCGTGCCAATTTAGCGGAAATCTATTTGGTGAAAAATGATCAGGGACAAGTGGAAAAAATCGTCCTGCCGATTTACGGTTCAGGTCTTTGGTCTGTGATGTACGGCTTCATGGCGATTCAGCCGGACGGCAATACGATTGACGGTATCACTTATTACCAGCACGGTGAAACGCCGGGACTGGGCGGTGAAATTGAAAATCCAAGCTGGCAGGCTCAGTTCCTGGGCAAGAAAATTTATAACGCCCAAGGGCAGGAAGCGCTGTTTGTTGCCAAAGGCGGTTCGGCCAATAAAGAACATGGAATTGACGGTCTATCCGGTGCGACTTTAACCGCGAACGGTGTTGACGCCAGTTTCAAATTCTGGTTTGGTAAAAACGGTTTCGGTCCGTTCTTGGAAAAACTTAGAACAGGAGAATTAAACAATGGCTGAGTTAAAAGGTAGAAAGGGCTTATTGTTATCCCCTATCTTGGATAACAACCCTATTGCATTGCAAATCCTCGGGATCTGTTCTGCGTTGGCGGTGACCACCAAGTTGGAAACGGCTGTAGTAATGGCGATTGCGGTAATATTTGTTACTGCGTTTTCCAGCTTCTTTATTTCTTGCATTCGCAATTTTATTCCGAACAGCGTACGGATTATCGTGCAAATGGCGATCATTGCCTCTTTGGTAATTCTGGTTGACCAAATCTTGCGCGCTTACGCTTACGATATTTCCAAACAGCTCTCGGTATTCGTCGGTTTGATTATCACCAACTGTATCGTTATGGGACGTGCGGAAGCGTTTGCGATGAAAGAAGGTCCGATTGACAGTTTCTTGGACGGGGTCGGTAACGGTTTGGGCTACGGTGCGATTTTAATCGTGGTGGCGTTCTTGCGTGAACTGATCGGTTCCGGAAAATTGTTCGGCGTAACGATTTTGGAAACCATCAATAACGGCGGCTGGTATCAGCCGAACGGTTTGTTCCTGTTGGCGCCAAGCGCATTCTTTATTATCGGTTTCGTGATTTGGTTATTAAGAACCTACAAACCGGAACAAGTGGAGAGTAAATAAGCATGGAACATTATATCAGTCTTTTTGTGCGTTCGATTTTTATCGAAAACATGGCACTGGCTTTCTTCCTTGGAATGTGTACTTTCCTCGCGGTATCGAAAAAAGTATCGACCTCTTTCGGTTTGGGGATCGCGGTTATCGTGGTATTGGGTATCGCCGTACCGACCAATAACATCGTGTATAACCTGATCTTGAAAGACGGCGCGTTGGTTGAAGGCGTGGATCTCAGCTTCCTTAACTTTATTACCTTTATCGGTGTGATCGCCGCGCTGGTACAAATTCTGGAAATGATTTTAGACAAATACTTTCCGGCGTTGTACAACGCCTTGGGGATCTTCCTGCCGTTGATTACCGTAAACTGCGCAATCTTCGGTGGCGTATCTTTCATGGTACAGCGTGATTACAACTTTGCCGAATCGGTTGTGTACGGTATTGGTGCAGGTACAGGTTGGATGTTGGCAATCGTAGCGTTAGCCGGCTTAACAGAAAAAATGAAGTATTCCGACGTGCCGAAAGGCTTGCGTGGATTGGGAATCACATTTATTACTGTTGGCCTGATGGCGCTTGGCTTCATGTCATTCTCCGGCATTCAGTTGTAAAGAGAGGAATAGCAGATGGAAATCATTTTAGGTATCGCAATGTTTACCGTGATTGTTCTGGCTTTGGTGGTGCTGATTTTGTTCGCCAAGTCAAAACTGGTCAACTCCGGTGACATTACTATCGGGATCAACGAAGATCCGAGCAAAGCGATTAAACTGCCTGCGGGCGGTAAGCTGTTGGGCGCATTGGCGAGCGAAGGCATTTTCTTGTCTTCCGCTTGCGGCGGCGGCGGCTCTTGCGGTCAATGCAAGGTTAAAGTATTACACGGCGGCGGTGATATTCTGCCGACCGAACTTTCCCATATCAGTAAAAAAGAAGCCAAAGAGGGCTGGCGTTTGTCTTGCCAAGTCAATGTCAAAAGCGATATGGAAGTGGAAGTCGAGCCGGAAATCTTCGGCGTGAAAAAATGGGAATGTACCGTTATTTCCAACGATAACAAAGCCACGTTTATTAAAGAACTGAAACTGGCGATTCCGGAAGGGGAAGAAGTGCCGTTCCGTGCCGGCGGTTATATTCAGATTGAAGCCGAGCCGCATACCGTCAAATACAGTGATTTTGACGTGCCGGAAGAGTATCGTGAAGACTGGGATAAATTCGATCTATTCCGTTATGTGTCTCAAGTGGACGAACCGATCACACGGGCGTACTCCATGGCATCTTATCCTGAAGAGAAAGGTATTATCATGTTGAACGTGCGGATCGCAACACCGCCGCCGAAACAGCCTGATGCACCGCCGGGACAGATGTCTTCTTATATTTGGTCGCTGAAAGCCGGTGACAAAGTGACGATTTCCGGACCGTTCGGTGAATTCTTCGCGAAAGATACCGATGCGGAAATGGTGTTTGTCGGCGGCGGCGCCGGTATGGCGCCGATGCGTTCGCATATCTTCGATCAGTTAAAACGTTTGCATTCCAAGCGTAAAATGTCGTTCTGGTATGGTGCGCGTTCCAAACGCGAAATGTTCTATGTGGAAGATTTCGACGGCTTGCAAGCGGAAAACGATAACTTCAAATGGCATGTGGCGTTGTCTGATCCGTTGCCGGAAGACAATTGGGACGGTTACACCGGCTTTATCCATAACGTATTGTATGAAAACTATCTGAAAGATCATGAAACACCGGAAGATTGCGAATACTATATGTGCGGACCGCCAATGATGAATGCCGCCGTTATCGGCATGCTGAAAAACTTGGGCGTTGAAGACGAGAATATCCTCTTAGACGACTTCGGTGGTTGATAATCATTTTTGGAATGAAAAAATGTTATTAAAACAAGTGATTAACTGGCTGGCCCGGCTTGGGCTAGCCTTTTTTATTAGTTTCGCTGTCGTTGCCTGCGGTGAAAAAAATACCGAAGTCAGTTTTTCCGGTAAAACGATGGGCACGACCTACAGCGTTAAATATTTGAGCGAAAGCAAGCAGAACCTGCTGTCACCGGCAGAGGTGCAACAAGCGCTTGACCGCACTTTGCAAGAAGTGAACCGCCAAATGTCCACTTATCAGAAAGATTCGGAGATTTCGCGTTTTAACCAATGGCAGCAAGTGGATACGCCTTTTGCAATTGCGCCTGAATTTGCTAAAGTCGTGCAGGAAGCGATTCGCCTGCATCAACTGACTGACGGCGCACTGGATATTACCGTCGGGCCGCTGGTCAATTTATGGGGCTTCGGACCGGAAAACCGTCCGGATAAAGCACCTAGTGCGCAAGAAATTGACGCGCGCCGTGCCTGGATTGGATTGGATAAATTGACACTGGGCAAGCAAGGAACACAGCACCAATTAAGCAAAAGCGTGCCGAATCTGTATATCGATCTCTCCTCGATCGCCAAAGGTTTCGGTGTTGATCAATTGGCGGAGTATTTGGATTCGCTACACATCGCCAATTATATGGTTGAAATCGGCGGTGAAATTCGGGCGAAAGGCTTGAACCAAGCAGGTAAAGCGTGGCAGATTGCGATTGAAAAACCGGAATTCGACGGTTCAAGAGCGGTGCAGCAAATTATCGGCCTGCAAAATATGGCAATGGCAACCTCCGGTGACTACCGTAACTATTTTGAACAGGACGGCGTGCGCTTCTCCCATGAAATTGATCCGAAGAGCGGTAAGCCGATTCAACATAATTTGGTGTCGGTTACGGTGCTCAATCCGTCAACCATGACCGCCGACGGTTTGGCGACCGGTTTATTCGTATTGGGGGCAGACAGGGCATTGGCGATTGCCGAAAAAAATAATCTGGCGATTTACCTGATTATCAAGACAAACACCGGTTTTGAGACTAAAATGTCATCAGCTTTTCAACAGATTTCAGCACAGTAAGATTAACGGAAGGACAGATCATGAATCTATTTTTGATTACATTCGGCTTTTTTGTATTGGTGATTTTAGCCATGTCGGTCGGTTATTGGGTTAAACGCAAATCGATCCACGGCAGCTGCGGCGGAATCGCCACACTCGGCTTGGAAAAAGTCTGCGATTGCCCCGAACCTTGCGATAACCGCAAAGCCAAAATGGCGGCGGAAGAAGCGGCCAGACAGCAAAAATTGCAGCAGCAAGAACGCATTATTTAATATGATATCGCCCCAAATCCCGTCGGGCATTTCTGCCCGACAACAGCAATAACATCAGCAAAGATTAACAATTGGACGTGTAATGACCTTAATTTCAGCGACATTTGAGAAATTAAATCCTCTCACCAGTGCACAAAAAGCGGCAAATGCCGCCAAAAAAGTAATCGTCGGTATGTCCGGCGGCGTAGATTCGTCGGTATCGGCGTATATTCTGCAACAGCAAGGCTACCAAGTCGAAGGGCTGTTTATGAAAAACTGGGAAGAGGACGACGACAGCGACTACTGCACGGCGGCGGCGGATTTGGCGGACGCGCAGGCGGTGTGTGATAAGCTGGGGATTCATCTGCACAAAATCAATTTTGCCGCCGAATATTGGGACAACGTATTCGAACATTTTTTGACTGAATACCGCGCCGGACGTACGCCGAATCCGGATATTTTGTGTAACAAAGAGATTAAATTCAAAGCTTTTTTGGAATATGCCGCCGAAGATCTGGGGGCGGATTATATCGCCACCGGACACTATGTGCGCCGTTCCTTTGTCGATGAAAGTGCGGTCGGCGCTAAAGTGCAGCTGCTGCGCGGCTTGGACAGCAACAAAGACCAAAGCTATTTTCTCTACACCTTAAGCCACGAACAGGTGGCGCAAAGCCTGTTTCCGGTCGGCGAACTGGAAAAACCGGTGGTGCGTCAAATTGCGGAAGAGCTGGGGTTAATCACCGCCAAGAAAAAAGACTCGACCGGAATTTGCTTTATCGGCGAGCGCAAATTCAAAGATTTTTTAGCGCGTTATCTGCCGGCGCAGCCGGGCGAGATTCGTACCCTTGACGGTGAAGTCATCGGTCGCCATGACGGCTTGATGTATCACACCCTCGGTCAGCGCAAAGGTTTACGCATCGGCGGCGTGAAAGGCAAAGACGAAAATGCGTGGTATGTGGTTGAAAAAGATTTGGCTAACAATGTGTTAATTGTGGCGCAAGGGCTGGATAATTCCGCCTTGTTATCCAGCGGTTTAATCGCACAACAGCTGCACTGGGTCAATCGTGACGCTATCCGCCAACCGTTGCGCTGCACGGTGAAAACCCGCTATCGCCAAGAGGATATCGCCTGTGAAATTCTACCGCTTGACGATGATAAGATCGAAGTGCGGTTTGATGAAGCGCAAATCGCGGTGACGCCGGGACAATCCGCCGTGTTCTATCAAGGCGAGGTTTGCCTAGGCGGCGGTATTATCGAAAGTGCGGTTAAAAGTGCAATTAAGCAGTGAGTGATAACCGAATGGCAACCGCACTTTCCGCCTTAACGATTCGCCTAATGCAAATGGACGATTACGCCCAAGTTGCCGAACTGTGGCAAAACACGCCCGGCATGGGAATGAGCGAGCTGGACGACAGCGAACAGGGCATTTGCGCATTTTTGGCGTTTAATCCGAATCTGAATTTTGTGGCGGAAATCGATCAGCAACTGGTCGGCGTGATTATGTGCGGCTACGACGGCCGCCGCGCCACGATTTACCATATGGCGGTGGCGCAAACTCAGCAAGGCAACGGTGTGGGAACCGCACTTTTGCAGCGTTTGCAACGGCAATTGAGCGAGCAAAACATCAGCAAAGCGCGCTTGTTAGTCTTCGCTGACAACCAAAGCGGCAACCGCTTTTGGGCAAAACAAGGCTGGACACTGCAAAACGCGTTGAATTATTATTCGAAAGATTTCAGCAAGACGGAAAACGAAGGGCAACAGCAATGATCGGCGATGTCGTTTTAACCGAGAGTGCGATTCAGCAAGGCGTGGCAAAAGTTGCCGATGTATTGAACAGACAATACCAAAGTGCGGTAGTGATCACTGTCGTTCCAGGCGGCATTCTGTTTACCGCGGATTTGGTCAGAAAGCTGACATTTGGGATTGAAATGGATTATATCTCCTGCCCGCATACGCCCGGCGATCGCCAAAACCAATCGGCGATTGTTTATCATCAGACTATTCCCGTAACAAACCGCGATGTAATCCTGATTGACGACGCAATTGAATCCGGCGGCACAATGCAGCGTTTAGTTGCGCATCTGCAAACTTTTTCGCCAAAATCTCTTGCCGTCGCCACCTTGTTTGTCAAACCGGGACGGGTTGAGATTCCGGTTAAACAATACTATGCCTACGAAATGGAAAACGACGATTTACTGGTCGGCTACGGCTTGCCTTGGCAAAACAAACAGCGTAATCTGCCGTTTGTGGCGAAATTAGCCAAGTAAGTGCGAGCTGCTGTACACCGTGAAATCTGTCGGTTGAGGCATTGTAAACTTTTAAAAACAGTGGAACAGTGTTATAGTTTCGCCAGTTTGATAGAGACTTTCGAGCCGATATAAGGATTATTTTTACCCACCATGGCAGACTACCACGATCTCACCCTTGCGCTTGCCGGCGTTTGTCAGGCGGCGAAGTTGGTGCAGCAATTTTCCGAGCAGGGCAGTGCCGATCAGGCGGCGTTTGCCGTTTCATTGAAGTCGTTGCTGAATACCTCTCCGCGTTCCACACTTGATGTTTATGGCGATAACACAACAAATTTACGTTTGGGGCTGACCACCTTGTTAGAGCAGGTTTCCGGCGGCAGAGGCGAGTTGGATATGAATGTCGGACGTTATTGGATGAGCCTGATTGCGTTGCAAGCCAAATTGGATAAAAATCCGCAAAGCAAACAATTGCTCGGTAATCGGATTCAGGGGCTGGAACGCCAACTACAACATTTTGACTTGCTTGATGAGCAGATGATTGCCAGTATCGCCGATATTTATGTCGATGTGATTAGTCCGCTGGGGGCGAAAATTCAAGTCAAAGGCTCGCCGTTATATTTACAGCAACCTGCGATTCAAAATCGGGTGCGCGCCACTTTGTTGTGCGGAATCCGTTCGGCGGTATTGTGGCGGCAGCTTGGCGGCTCACGCCTGAAGTTGCTGTTCAGCCGCAATAAATATTACCAGCAGGCACAACAGATCTATTCTTCTCTCTAACCACACGGAGTTTTCTTCATGCAACTTAATGCTTTAACCGCACTTTCCCCGATTGACGGCCGTTATCAAGATAAAGCCGCCGGTTTACGTTCAATTTTCAGCGAATTCGGCTTGTTGAAATTCCGTGTGACGGTGGAAGTGCGCTGGCTGCAAAAATTGGCGGCGACGGCGGAAATTCAGGAAGTAGCGGCACTTTCCACTGCGGCGAACGACTACTTAAATCACATAGTCAGCGAGTTTTCATTAGCGGACGCACAACGGATCAAGGAAATCGAACGCACCACCAACCACGATGTGAAAGCGGTGGAGTATTTCTTAAAAGAAAAATCCGAAGCCCTGCCGGAGCTGGCGGCGGTGAGCGAGTTTATCCATTTTGCCTGTACTTCCGAGGATATCAATAATCTGTCGCATGCGTTAATGCTGAAAACCGCCAAAGAAGAGGTGATTTTACCGGCATGGCAAAAACTGATTGACGAAATCAAAGGCTTGGCGGAACAGTTCAAAACCATTCCATTGTTATCGCGCACCCACGGACAACCGGCGTCGCCGTCCACGGTTGGCAAAGAGATGGCGAATGTGGTTTACCGTTTGCAGCGCCAATTTAAACAACTGCAACAAAGCGAAATTCTCGGCAAAATCAACGGTGCAGTCGGCAACTACAATGCCCATTTGTCGGCGTATCCGGAAATTGACTGGCATACATTCAGCCAAGAATTTGTCGAAAGTCTGGGCGTGAACTGGAATCCGTACACCACCCAAATCGAGCCGCATGATTACATTGCCGAAATGTTCGACAATATCGCGCGTTTTAACACCATTATTATCGATTTTGACCGTGATATGTGGGGCTATATCGCCTTGAACCACTTCAAACAACGTACGATTGCGGGCGAAATCGGTTCGTCCACCATGCCGCACAAGGTCAACCCGATTGACTTTGAAAATTCGGAAGGCAATTTGGGCTTGGCAAATGCAGTGATGGCGCACTTGGGGGCGAAATTGCCGATTTCCCGTTGGCAGCGGGATTTAACCGATTCCACTGTGCTGCGTAATTTGGGGGTGGGGTTGGGCTATACCTTGATTGCCTATGCGGCGACCAGCAAAGGGATCAGCAAACTGGAAGTCAACGAAGCGCATTTGCGTGCCGAATTGGATCAAAACTGGGAAGTGCTGGCAGAGCCGATCCAAACCGTGATGCGCCGTTATGGGATTGAAAAACCGTATGAAAAATTGAAAGAATTGACGCGCGGCAAGCGGGTTGATGCGGCGGCGATGCAGGCGTTTATCGACGGCTTGGCGATTCCGCCGGCAGAAAAAGAGCGGTTAAAACAGCTGACACCGGCGGGCTATATCGGTGCGGCAGTCGAGTTGGTGGAAAAGCTGTAATTCTATAAGTACGGTTTAAGCCAAACCGCACTGTTGGATTTTCTCGACAAAACGAAAAGATTGACGCTATAATTCATAGCGTTTACATTCACTATTTTAAAAAGGAATACAAAATGGGTTTAGAAAAAGTCCCTGCCGGTAAAGAACTGCCGGATGATATTTATGTGGTTATTGAAATTCCGGCAAATGCCGATCCGATCAAATATGAAGTGGATAAAGAATCCGGTGCGGTGTTTGTCGATCGTTTTATGGCGACGGCGATGTTCTATCCTGCCAATTACGGCTACATTAACAACACCTTGTCACTAGACGGCGATCCGGTTGACGTGTTGGTGCCGACCCCGTATCCATTGTTGCCGGGTTCCGTGATCCGCTGCCGTCCGGTCGGCGTATTGAAAATGACCGACGAAGCCGGTTCCGATGCCAAATTGATTGCCGTGCCGCACAGCAAACTGAGCAAAGAGTATGAGCACATCAAAGACATCAACGATGTGCCGGCACTGTTAAAAGCGCAAATTCAGCACTTCTTTGAAAACTACAAAGCGCTGGAAGCCGGAAAATGGGTGAAAGTGGACGGTTGGGAAGGCGTTGAAGCGGCGCGTGAAGAAATCAAAACCTCGTTTGAGCGTGCGCAGAAATAACGTTGTTTCTTTCCCTTGTTACGGAAAGTGGGTTTATTGATCAGATACCGCTCTTTGCAAAAGTGCGGTATTTTTTTAAATTGTGAGGAAGTGATGATGAGAAAACAAATCAAAGCATGGGCATTAACTGCCGCATTATCCGTGGGTTTGGCAGCCTGTGCCGACACTCAAACCATTAACCAGCAGGCGGCGAGCAGCTATACCCAAACCGTTAACGAGATGAAGCAACAAGGGGTGATTGATACCACGTCCAACACCGCAAAACGGATTAATGCCGTGTTCCAGCGGATCAAGCCGTATGCGGAAAAAGCCAATGACACCGGCGTGCCGTTCCAGTGGCAGATTACCGTAATGAAAAGCAACGAGTTGAATGCGTGGGCGATGCCGGGCGGCAAAATGATGTTCTATACCGGCTTGGTGGATAAATTAAAGTTAACCAACGACGAGATTGCAGTGGTGATGGGGCATGAAATGGCGCACGCCCTGAAAGAACACGGCAAACAAAAAGTGAATTTCGGCATGGCAACCGGCATTTTAGGCAGTGTTGGCAGCGCCGTATTGACCGCGACAACCGGCTATGATTTCAGCAGCGTGGTCGGCTTGACCCAAGAATACGGCCTAAACAAACCGTTTTCGCGCAGCAATGAAACCGAAGCGGACGAAGTCGGGTTATTGCTGATGGCGGAAGCCGGTTACAATCCGGAAGCTTCGATCAGCTTGTGGCAGAAAATGAGTGCCGCCAGCGGCAGTTCCGGCAGCGCCTTGGAAGGGCTGATGTCAACCCACCCGACCGATGCCGCACGCGAAGCCAACCTGCGTAAATTGATGCCGCAAGCGTTAGAAATTTACCAGAACGCCAAAAAATAGTGACGGTGATGAACAATATCCGCTTATTCGGCCTGCTAGCCCTGTCGCTGCTTTTGAGTGCCTGTATTAACAGTGACGGGCTGAATCAAAAATCCGAGAAAAATTACCGTCGGATTGTTGATCAAATGGAAATGTTCGGCGTAGTCGATAAACAGTCGGCGCTTGATCGCCGAGTGCAACGGATTTTTTCAAGCCTGCACCCGATTGCGGAAAAATATCACGGCAACGGCGCAACCTTTGCTTGGGAGATTGCGCTGTTTCGCAGTCCTGATGTCAGCGCATGGACGATGCCCGGCGGTAAAATGATTATCCACAGCGGATTAATCGAGAAACTGCGTTTAAGCGACGATGAATTATCGGTCATTTTGGCGCATGAAATGGCGCATGTGGTGAAAGAACACGGGAAAAATCAGGTCAATCTAAGCCGAATCAGCGGTGCGGTAGGGCTGTTCGGCTCGGCGGCGGTGTCAAGTGCGGTCAACTACGCCGGCAGCGCATTGGCGCTGGCGCCGGAATACATGATCAATAAACCGTTTTCACGCAGCAACGAATTGGAAGCCGATGCGGTCGGCATCTTGATTATGGCGCAGGCAGGCTATAATCCAAACAGTGTTAAACCGCTGTGGGAGAAACTGTATGAGTTTTCCGGCGACAATGACGGCAGCCTGAAACAACTGCTCTCCACCCACCCAAACTATGCGGAGCGCGAAGCCAATATCGAAAAAATCCTGCCGCAAGCGCAAGTGCTTTATCAGCAAAGCCGGCAATAAAGCAACTTGGGTGCAACATCGTTAAGTTACCTCTAAGTAAGTACCGAAGTATTAGCCAATGATCGCACTTTAAAAGGTTTTCTCAAAAATCAGATTGGTATTTTTCTGTGTGTAGGAATACATCGACGGCAGTTTCGGCAGCCGCACTTGAGATATAAAACGCGGTGGATTTGCAGCATAAAAAAATCGGAATCCGTTGTGGATTCCGATTGGTTTTTTAGATTAAGTGGTTACAGTTTTTCAGCCAACATCGCTTCCAATTTTTCTTGGTCGGCGGCGAATTTGCGGATACCGTCGGTCAGTTTTTCCACTGCCATCGGGTCGCTGTTGTGTTGCCAGTAGAATTGCGCTTCGGTCAGCGGTTCTGGGCGCTCTTTGACGTTGCCTTTGAATTCCAATTTGCGCACCAGCGGTTCGTTGCTTTCTTGCAGCTCTTTTAACAAACCCGGCGCAATGGTTAAGCGGTCACAGCCGGCAAGTTCGGTGATTTCGCCGATATTGCGGAAGCTGGCGCCCATGACGACGGTTTTGTAGTCGTATTTTTTGTAGTAATCATAGATTTCAGTGACGGAAACCACGCCCGGATCTTCGTGCGGCGCATACTCTTTTTTGTCGCTGTTGGCTTTGTACCAGTCTAAAATCCGACCGACGAACGGAGAGATTAGATACACGCCAGCTTCGGCACAGGCGCGGGCTTGCGCTTGTGAGAACAGCAGGGTCAGGTTACAGTTGATGCCCTCTTTTTCCAACACTTCGGCGGCACGGATACCCTGCCAAGTGGAGGCGATTTTGATCAAAATGCGGTCGTTGCTGATGCTGGCCTGATTATATAATTTGATCAATTTGCGTGCTTTTTCGATGGTCGCTTGTGTGTCGTAGGACATACGCGCATCAACTTCGGTCGAAATGCGTCCCGGTACGATTTTCAGGATTTCCAAACCGATATTCACCGCCAATTTGTCTTCGGCGTCAATCAATTGTTGTTTTTTATCACTGCTTTGCTGTTTGGCATAAGCGACGGCGTCATCAATTAACGGTGCGTATTGTGGTAAAGACGAGGCGCTTAAAATCAGGGAGGGGTTGGTGGTTGCATCTTGCGGTTGATAGGTTTTAATGGCCTCGATATCCCCTGTGTCGGCAACAACCACAGTGATCTTGCGTAATTCTTGTAACTGCGACATGGTTTTTCCTCATATTAGATTGAATAAAAAGATTCAATTCATTCTAACCTTATTAAGGGCGAATGTGCCAATAATTTCTCCAATAGATTAAAATTTTTATCGGATACTGTGGCAGGTTAAAATATTCACATGATCAATAACCGGATTTCGAGTACAATCAACCAAGTTTCTCTGTTTTATAACCATTTTTATTACCGTAGGTTACAGAATGCAAAAAAATACATACAGCCTGCTGACACTGTTGATTTTGAGTTCGTTATACGCCAATGCCGCGCAAGCCGATCTGAGACAACAGTGTCTGTTGGGCGTACCGCACTTTAGCGGTGAGCCGGTCAAAGGCGATCCGAATGAGTTGCCGGTTTATATCGAAGCCGATCGTGGCGAAATGTCGCACGCTACGGAAGCCTCTTATCAGGGCGATGTGGATATAAAACAGGGCAACCGGCGGTTGCAGTCGCAACACGCTAAAATTACGACGCAGGGCAGCGGCGAGCAAATCGAGCGCTTTGCTTATGTCGACGGCGATTTGGCGTATCGGGACGAACAAATCGATCTCAGCGGCAGCAATGCCAAGATCAATTTGAACAGCCAAGACAGCGATATTGAAACGGTGGACTATCAGTTTGTCGGTCGTCAGGGACGAGGCACAGCGCAGCAGGCGGAAATGCGTGCGCGTTACCGCACTTTGCACAATGCTTCTTTCACGTCTTGTTTGCCGAATGATAATGCTTGGTCAATCGAAGCCGATGAAATCCGTCAGGATTTGCAGGAAGAAGTGGCAGAGATGTGGGGCGCGCGCTTTAAAGTGCTGGGTGTGCCGATTTTGTATGCGCCGTATTGGCAGCTGCCGTTGGGCGATCGCCGCCGCAGCGGTTTGCTAATGCCGCAGTTCAGTATGTCCAGCCGTGACGGTTTCAGCTATGCCCAGCCGGTGTACTGGAATATCGCACCGAATTACGACGCCACTATTACGCCGAAAGTGATGACCGATCGCGGCTTGCAGCTGTTGACCGAGTTCCGTTATCTGAACCAGTTCGGTTTGGGGACGATTGCGAGCGAATATCTGCATAAAGATCGTTTGAAAGAGTATTTGGGTGAGAATAAATCCCGCCACCTGTTTTTCTGGCAACACGCCGCCAGCTTCGGCGATTGGCGGTTGAACGTGGATTATACCCGTGTCAGCGATAAGCGCTATTTCAACGATTTCACCTCCGAATACGGCAACAGCACCGACGGCTATGCCACGCAAAAATTCAGTCTGGGCTATTACCAACCGAACTACAATTTGGTTATTTCCGGCAGACAATTCCAGATTTTCGACGAAACCGATGTCGGGCCGTACCGTGCTTTGCCGCAAATCGATTTTAACTATTATCAAAACGGGTTGGCGAACGGTTGGCTGGATTTTGCCTTGTATTCGCAAGCCGTGCATTTTGACAACGACAGTGCGATGATGCCGAAAGCGTGGCGTTTCCATGTGCAGCCAGAGTTGAATTTGCCGCTCAGCAATGACTACGGCAGCTTGAATTTGCAGACTAAATTATATGCCACCCACTATCAGCAAACGAAAGGCAAAGGCGAATATGCCGAAGAGGTTCAGCGCAGCGTGAATCGGGTGTTGCCGCAATTCAAGGCCGATTTGCAAACGGTGTTGCTCAATTCTCAAAACTGGATTGAGGGATACACCCAGACTTTGGAACCGCATGTGCAGTATTTGTATCGTCCTTACAAAGATCAGAGCAATATCGGTGCGAAAGATGTCAACTCCAACTATTTGGGCTTGGGTTATGACAGCGCGTTGTTGCAGCAGGACTACTTCTCATTGTTCCGTGATCGCCGTTACAGCGGTTTAGACCGAATCGCTTCGGCGAATCAGGTGACGGTCGGCGGCACAACCCGTTTCTTTGATGACAATGCGGAAGAGCGTTTCAACCTTTCGTTGGGACAGATTTACTACCTGACCGCTTCGCGCATTGACGATTCGCTGGATAACAGCACCAGCCGCCACTCTTCTTCCTGGTCGGCGGAATCGAACTGGAAAATCAATAGCGATTGGAATTGGCGCGGCAGCTATCAATATGACACCGTGCTGAATAAAACCGCACTTGCCAATATGGCGCTGGAGTTTAATCCGAGCGGCAACAATCTGGTACAGTTGAATTACCGCTATGCCAGTCAGGATTATATTAATCAAAACCTGCAAGGCGGCGCAAACCGTTATGATCAGGATATCAAGCAAATCGGGGCAACCGTGGCATGGGATATTGATGACAATTGGGCGGTAATCGGGCGTTATTACCATGATGTGGCGCTGAATAAACCGGTCGAGCAGTACGGCGGCATTCAATATAACACCTGTTGTTGGAGCATCGGCATCGGCGCACGGCGCTATTTAACCTCTAGTAATGACAGCAACGCGGCGGCGGATCAGGTGTTTTACGATAATTCGGTCGGCATTAACTTTGAGATTAGAGGACTGGGTAGTAACTACTCCAGCGGATTGCGCAGTATGTTGCAAAAAGGTATGCTGCCTTATGTGAAGCCGTTCAGTTTGGAATAAAGTGCGGTTTGGCATAACTACAACATGATAAGGAAAATAATGAAAAACTCTCTGTTACTTCTCGGCACGGTGTTCAGCGGCATGGCGCTGGCTTCCGATACGGCGATCAACCAGCGTTTGTCCGCACTCGGCATGACCAATACCGAGATCCAACAATCTCCGTTAACCGGCATTAAATCGGTGATTTCCGATCAAGGCATTTTTTATGTATCGGAAAACGGCAATTATATTTTGCGCGGTGATCTGTTCGAATTAAAAAACGGCGATTTGGTCAATTTGAGCGAAAAAATGCTGTTCGGCAAACTGAATGCGTTGGCTGACGAGATGATCGTTTATCCGGCAAAAAACGAAAAATATGTGGTGACGGTGTTTATGGACATCACCTGCCACTACTGCCATTTGCTCTACAGCAAAAAGCAGGAATATAACGATTTAGGCATTACCTTGCGCTTTTTGGCGTTTCCGCGCGCCGGATTGGACAACCAAACCGCACGGCAAATGGAAGCCATTTGGCAGGCAACCGATCGTAATCAAGCACTGGACAACGCCGAAAACGGCAAATTGCCGCAACAGCTGAAAGCGCCTGAAATCGTGGCGAAACATTATGCGTTGGGACGGCAATACGGTGTGCGCGGCACGCCGAGCATCGTGACCGACAGCGGCGAAATGCTGGGCGGTTATCTGCCGCCGAAAGACTTGCTCGCAGTCTTGCAGGGCGAACAATAGTTTCTCCTGTTTTAGCAACAGCACGGCGGATTTTATCCGCCTTTATTGTTGATTTCTCCCCGATTTTTTAAGGTTTAAAAATTTTTGTGAATAAAGTCATTCGCCGCCGCCAGCCGCCAGCGATCTTGCCGTTGGCGGATAATCCGTTGTTGGATCGCATTTTGTCGGCACGCAATATCCGTGATAAACGGCAGCTTGACCGCACTTTGCAAGCGATGTTGCCGCCGCAGCGGCTTAACGGCACGCAGGCGGCGGTGGAACTGTTGCTGACGGCGTTGCAGCAGCAGCAGAAAATCGTAATTGTCGGCGATTTTGATGCCGACGGCGCGACCAGTACCGCACTTGCGGTGTTGGCGCTGCGCAAGTTAGGCTTTCAACAGGTGGATTATCTGGTGCCGAACCGTTTTGAACAGGGCTATGGTTTAAGCGTGGAAGTGGCGGAAATGGCGCTGGCAAAGCAGGTGCAGCTGCTGATCACGGTGGATAACGGCGTTTCCTCCCATGACGGCGTGGCGTTTGTGAAAAAGTGCGGTGTCAAGGTGATCATTACCGATCACCATTTGCCGCCAAACGAGCTGCCTGCCGCTGATGCGATTATTAATCCGAATCTGCAAGATTGCGATTTTCCGTCCAAATCCCTTGCCGGTGTGGGGGTGACTTTTTATCTGATGTTGGCATTGCGTGCGGCGCTGCGTGAGCGTGGTTTGATCGCCGCACAGGATTTGCCGAATTTTGCCGAATTTCTCGATCTGGTGGCGTTGGGTACGATTGCCGATGTCGTACCGCTCGATCAGAACAACCGCATTTTAGCCTATCAAGGCATTGAGCGGATTCGCGCGCAGCGCTGTCGTTACGGCATTCAGGCGCTGGCGGAAATCGCCAACCGCGATCTCAGCCGTTTTGTTGCCTCTGATCTCGGTTTTGCTATCGGTCCGAGATTAAATGCCGCCGGCCGTCTGGATAATATGAGTGTCGGCGTAGAGCTGCTGTTGGCGGAAGATATGTTCACTGCCCGCCAGTTGGCGCACGAGCTGGACGCATTGAACCAAACCCGCAAAGAGATTGAGCAGGGCATGAAGCTGGAAGCATTGCAGATTTGCAGCCAACTGCATGAATTAGAACAAGAATTGCCGTATGCGATTGCGTTGTATCGTGCCGATTGGCATCAGGGAGTGCTGGGAATTTTGGCTTCGCGGATTAAAGACCGTTTTCATCGTCCGGTGGTGGCGTTTGCCCATGATCAAGCGGGCATTCTGAAAGGTTCGGCGCGTTCGATTGAAGGACTGCATATCCGTGATACGCTGGAACGGATCGACCAACGTTGTCCGGGCATGATTTTGAAATTCGGCGGGCACGCGATGGCAGCCGGTCTGAGCATTGTCGAAAGCCGTTTTACTGAGTTTCAACAGGTGTTTGCCGAAACCGTGTGCGGTTGTTTGGCGCAGGAACAGTTAACCGGCGTGATTTGGTCGGACGGCGAGCTGTCGCCGGACGAGATGAGCCTGCAAACCGCAGAGTTGATTGCCGCATGCGGCCCTTGGGGACAGGCCTTTCCGGAGCCGCTATTTGACGGCGAGTTCACGGTATTGCAGCAGCGGCTGGTTGGCGGGCGGCATTTGAAGATGATGCTGCAACCGCATAACGGCACGCAACTGTTTGATGCGATTGCTTTTAATATTGATCCGCAGCGCTATCCGGATTTATCGGTGAAACAGATGAAAATTGCTTATAAACTGGATATTAATGAGTTTCGCGGTAATCGGCAGCTGCAGTTAATGGTAGAATATCTGCAACCGTTATAAAAATAGAGTAGAATAAAGTCGGATCGCCAATAAAATATCGGTTATTTAAAGAAAAAACAGCGGCAGGCAACAAGCAGGCAACAAAGAGATATCGAGTTATAGCATGAAAAATAAACTAGGTCAGCTGTGGCTGACAGGAATGTTGTTTTCGTTATTTTTACCGCTGGTGTCGGCACAGACAGCCGATGACAGCGGGCAACAAGTGCAGGCTGCAGCGCAACCCGGCCGTTCCGAGCAGAACAATTCCGTATCAAGTGATTTAGCGCAAGATCACTCGGAGCAAATCCGTCCGTCAGAGCAAGGCGGGTTGCCGCCATCAAGTGCGGAAACGCCTAGTGCAGACTTTGCTTTTGAAGACGGCAAGGATTACTTCTCTTATACCATTCCGATTAGATCCAGCCCGATTGACGGTCGGATTGAAGTCAAATTGTTTTTCACCTATGAATGCCAGTATTGCCTGACCGCATTTGATAATTTAACCCTGTATCAGCGCTTGCATGATGAACAGATTCGCCTGATGTTACAGCCGATTGCGACCGAAGATGCGTTGTTTGGCCCGAATGTCTATTACAGTCTGCTGAATTTGGATCGTCAAGGCTTGGCGGAACTGTTGCTGTTTGACAGCGCGGATAAGCAAGGCAAAGCCTCGCTGGTCGAAGGCGAGAATTTGTATCATTGGTTGATTGAACATAATATCGCGCTGGATCAATTTTTAATGCAGATCAAATCGTCGGCGGTAGCCGACAAAGCGAAAGAAGCGGTTGAGTTGACCGAAAAATACGGGGTGTTTACCAGCCCGTTCGTGGTGATTGACGGGCAATATGTGTTGACCAGCAGTACCTTGTATAATGATGATTATACCTTTGCGGTGATGGATTTTTTAATTTCACGGATTTTGCAGCAGCAACAGCGCAAAACCACCTTTGTCGCAGAGTCAAAACTCAATTTGCCAGTCAATAGTCGTTAGAAAACAGTCGTTAGAAAACAGTCGTTAGAATATAGGTGTTAAAAGGAAGCAAGATGAAAATCGGAATTGTCGGCGCGATGGCGCAAGAAGTGGAGATCTTACGCAATAAAATGACCGAATTGACCACTCGTCAGGTTGCCGGTTGCACCTTGTATCAAGGCAATCTGGACGGCTTGGAGGTTGCGTTGGTGCAATCGGGGATCGGCAAGACCGCCGCAGCAATGGCAACCACTGCCTTGGTTTTGTTGGCGAAACCGGAGTGTGTCATCAATACCGGCTCGGCCGGCGGAATCAGTGCCGCGCTGAATATCGGCGATGTGATTATTTCCACCGAAACCGCTTACCATGATGCCGATGTGACGGCGTTCGGTTATGCCAAGGGGCAATTGCCGGGCTGTCCGCCGTCGTTTCCGTCCAATCAGGCGTTGATCGAACTGGCGGAAAAGGCGCTGCACACACAGGGCAAAAGTGCGGTCAAAGGCTTGGTTTGCAGCGGCGATATGTTCTGTAACGGTGAGCAGCAAATTGCGCAGATTAAAGCTGATTTTCCGCAAGCGATTGCGGTCGAAATGGAAGCCGCTGCCATTGCGCAGGTGTGTTGTGCATTTGATTTGCCGTTTGTGGTGGTGCGCGCGGTTTCCGATGTTGCCGATAAAGAATCCCATCTCTCTTTTGACGAATTTTTACCGCTGGCGGCGCAACAATCCTCAGAAATGGTGTTGGCGATGTTGGCGGAGTTGCAATTGCAGTAATGCAGTACAGTTTAAACCGCAGTGAGCCGCTATTTTTTGCGGTTTTCTCGCCATGTCTTCAACAGCGGTTTCGGTGGCGACTGCTGTTCTTGGTAATCAAACACCGGCAATGACAAATGGAAATAGATTGCCAACAACCGTATGCCAAAGCCGCTGATTAAGGTTAGAATCACCACGAGGTTGTGGGCGATCCCTAAATAAGGCAAACCGAGATAGATTGCAGTGGTCAGCAGCGCAACGCTGGCGTACAGCTCTTTTTGGAACACCAGCGGAATGCGGTTGCAGAGCAAATCGCGCAGCACGCCGCCGAAAGCACCGGTCACAACCGCCGCCACCGAGGCGATGATAAAACCGTGCCCCATATCCAACGCCACCTGTGCGCCGATAATCGAAAACACAATCAATCCCAACGCGTCCAACACCAAAAACACCGTACGGAAATAGCGCATTAACGGCGCAACGAACACTGTCGAAACGGCAGCACCGGCGACGATCAAAATATATTCGGGGTGTGCGACCCAACCGAGCGGATAGTGGCCGAGCAGCATATCGCGGATAGAGCCGCCGCCAATGGCGGTGACCGAACCAATGATAATCACGCCGAATAGATCCATTTTTTCACGACCGGCAGCCAAAGCACCCGTGATGGCTTCGGCGGTGATCCCGATAATGTAGAGTACGGTTAGCAACATATGATAATGACTTAAACAGAAAGGAAATTAATGGCATAGAGTAAGAGGATTTGCAGGTTTGATAAAGAAAAATTTGATATAGAGAACATTTTTGTGATCAATATCTTGTATAAACCGCACTTTGGCTTAATATGTAATCATTCTGTTATCAAAATGAAAACAAAATAAGATGATTAAGCTTAAAACACGGGACTATTTTTGGGCAACGTTGGTGTTGTCACTCTCATCATTTTTGGTTTTCAGTAACTTATATGTGGTGCAGCCGCTGTTATCCCTGTTTGCCGAGCGCTATGCGGTGTCATTAAATCGGGCGAACTGGATTTTTGCCGCGGCGTCGTTGGGCATGAGCCTGTGTTTGATTCCGTGGGCATTGCTAGCAGATCGCTTCGGGCGGCGGTTGGTGATGTTGTTAAGCTTGGGCTTGAGTGCTTTTTTTTCGCTGAGTCTGGTTTTTAGCCATTCGGTGGGCGCTTGGATTTTATTGCGTTTCCTACAGGGCATCGCCTTGGCGGGTTTGCCGGCAGTGGCGATTGCCTATATCAGCGAAGAATTCGAGGCAGAGGCGGTGATGCCGGCGATCGGAATCTATATTGCCGCCAATTCGATCGGCGGTATTTCCGGACGGATTCTGGGAGGAATGTTGGCGGAGATATTCGGCTTGAATGCCCCGATGTTGTTTACCGCACTTTTAACCTTTGGCGGTGCGGTGCTGACCTATTTCTACTTGCCGAAAGAGCGCCATTTCAGCGCGCAGTCGCTGGGCTTGAAAACCATTATGGCGAACCTGTGCGGCCATATCAAAAATCCGCTGCTGTGGCGGACTTTTTTGATCAGCGGCATTTGTTTCGGTATGTTTGTCAATATGTTTTCCGTGATCGGATTGCGTCTGCAGCAAGCCCCTTGGCTACTCAGCACATTGCAGGTTTCACTGCTGTTTCTTTGTTATTTGAGCGGCACTTTCGCCGCCTCGATGGCGGGACGTTTCAGCCGTCGCTTTTCGGCACCGCGCGGCATGTTGTTCGGCTGGTTGCTGTTGATGTTCGGCATGCTGCTGTTGATTAGCCAATCGCTGTGGATTTTGGTTATCGGGTTGTTGCTGTGCAGTATCGGCTTCTTTTTCACCCATGCCCTTGCCAGTGCTTGGGTCGGCAAAAACGCCACTCACGCCCGCGCTTTGGCCTCCGCACTCTATCTTTCCAGTTATTACCTCGGCGCCAGTGTCGGCGGTAATTATCTGCTGACCGTATGGCAACACTTCGGTTGGAATTGGGTTGCGCCGTCGGCGATGTTATTACTTTGCTTGGTGTTGTGGTTATTGAGCGGCATGTTTCGAGTCCGTTGAATCCCCGTTTTAAAGCACTTTCTGCTGTCTTACTTTCTTGACGATTGGTGTGGAAATCGTCAAAGTAGATTGCCAATCCCTGAAATAATCAGTAAACTCAAGCACCCTGACTGAAAAGTTAGGCATGTTTATAAAAATAGCAATAGTTTTTTATTTTGTTTATTTGATTAAAATTGGCATATTATTTCGATTTTATTCTGAATTAAAGTGTTAATGCGAACTGTTTCCGCTAAAACAAAACATAATCGTTAGGTCTGCCTGCGGTGTTGTTTACTTTTATAGACACGGTTTGGCCGAATGTCGCGTATTGATGAACGGTAGTGAAGAACTTTTATTAAAAAAACCTTGAGAACAACATTATGACAAGCAACACAGAATCCATGCAATCTGAAGAGATTTCCAATTGGAAAAGCAAGCTGGGGGCATTAGGCCCCGGCATTTTGATGGCCTCCGCGGCAGTCGGCGGTTCACACTTGATCGCCTCAACCCAATCCGGCGCTATTTATGGTTGGCAGCTGGCAATCATTATTATTTTGGCAAACCTGTTCAAATATCCGTTTTTCCGTTTCGGCGCGCAATATACATTGGACTCCGGCAACACGTTGTTGGAAGGCTATCGTCAGAAAGGACAATTTTACCTGTGGATTTTTACCATTCTGAATATTTTTGCCTCGGTGATTAACACCGCCGCGGTCGGTTTGTTGTGTGCGGTGATCCTTTCTTTCATTTTGCCGTTCAGCGTGCCGATGCCGATTTTAAGTACCATTGTGTTGGGTATCAGCCTGACGTTGCTGTTATTGGGCAAATACCGTGTGCTGGACAGCGTGTCTAAGCTGATTATGATCAGCCTAACGCTGGCTACCGTTGCTGCGGTGGTGATTGCCATGAGTCGCGGCGCGGTCGCGCCGGCGGATTACGTCAGCGCCACGCCATGGAATTTGGGAGCGTTGGCATTTATCGTTGCCTTGATGGGCTGGATGCCGGCACCGATTGAAATTTCGGCGGTCAACTCGATGTGGGTGGTGGCGAAACGCCGTTTGGCAAAAGTTTCCTATCGTGACGGTTTGTTTGATTTCAATGTCGGTTATATCGGCACAGCGATTTTGGCGTTGGTTTTCTTGGCGTTGGGCGCTTTGGTGCAGCACGGCTCCGGCGTGGAAGTGGAAAAAGTCGGCGGCCGTTATATTGCGCAATTGATCAATATGTATGCGGTGACAATCGGCGAATGGTCACGTTTACTGATCGCCTTTATTGCGTTCTCCTGCATGTTCGGCACCACGATTACGGTTATCGACGGTTACAGCCGTTGTAATGTGGAAGCGATCCGCCTGATTTTGAAGAAGCAGGAAACCCGCCAAGGCTTTTTGAACCTGTCGATGCTGTTCACGACCATTGCGGGCTTGGTGGTGCTGTTTTTCTTTAACAATGCACTGGCGCCGATGTTGCAATTTGCCATGATCGCCTCTTTTGTCTCCACCCCGATTTTCGCCACTCTGAATTTGTTGTTGGTACTGAAAGGCGAACATAAAATCAGCAAGGGCTTGTATTGGTTGTCGATTGTCGGCTTGATCTACCTGACCGCCTTCGCCTTGCTGTTTATCGTGCAGCAGCTGGGGTTGTTGGGCTAAAAACCTCAGCGAAAGGGATAACTGCGGTTATCCCTTTTTTGTTTTGATCTTGAGTTTTTAATCCGAGCGAAACGCCAGCGGCAGATAAGCAATCAAATCACTGGCGATCAGCCCCTCTTGGCTCAAAGCTTGAGCTGCTAAATCGCCGGCTCTGCCGTGCAGATATACGCCGAAAACCGCACTTTGTTGCGGAGTGTAGCCTTGTGCCAAAAGTGCGGTAATGACACCGGTCAGCACATCTCCGCTGCCGCCGCTCGCCATACCGGGGTTACCGCTGCTGTTAAAATGGATAGTGCCGTCCGGACAACAGACCGCCGTGTAAGCCCCCTTGAGCACGACATATAATCCGTTTTGTTGCGCAAAAGTGCGGGTCAACTGTAGTTTCTCGTTATCGTTTTGCCATTCGCCAATCCAACGCTGCCACTCTTTCGGGTGTGGTGTTAAAATGCTGTTTCGCGGAATTAGCTTTTGCAGATTGATATCTTGGCTAAGCAGATTTAGTGCATCGGCATCCAACACCATCGGCTTCTCAACTTGATGTAGCAATTGTTGCAGATAATATTGGGTCAATTGATCCTGCCCGATTCCCGGACCGATACCGATAGCACTATAATCCGGATAATGCGAACTGCAACCGCTTAATACCGTTTCGCCATGATTGACCAACACCATTGCCTCCGGTACGCTGGTTTGCAGAATTGAATAACCGCACTTCGGACTTTCTACGCTCACCAGACCTGCGCCGGCACGCAAGCAGGCTTGGCTTGCCAACACGGCGGCGCCGATTTTGCCGTAACTGCCTGCAATAATTAAGGCATGACCGAAATTGCCTTTATGACTGAACGGCTTGCGTGGACGGTAAATACGGGCGATATCGTCGGCTGTGGTGTAGAATAATTCGGTTGCTTGGCGAGCGATCGCATCGCTTAGCAAACCGATGGGGAGAATCACCGTTTCGCCGCTATAAATTTGGTTTTCGGGTAGGAGTAACGCCAGTTTGGGAATTTGCAGACATAAGGTGTAGTCGGCGCGGATAATGGCCTGTGGATCGTTATGCTGATTGTCTTGGCAAAATAAACCGGACGGCAAGTCGATACTGATCATCGGCAAATGCAGCCGGTTTAGGCAATTCACCAGTTCTGCGGCAAATCCTTGCAAAGTGCGGTTCAGACCGGAGCCGAACAACGCATCAATCACAATCCCTTGGCAATATTGCAGGCGATTCAAATCCTGACTTTCCGCCAAATGAACTACGGGAATCGCCAAATCTTGCAGCCGTTGCAGATTAATCCGGCAGTCAGCCGAATAATGTTCTGCGGCGAGCAAAAATACACGGATTTTAAACCCCAGTTGCTGTAGTTGGCGGGCAATTGCCAAGCCGTCACCGCCGTTATTGCCGTGTCCGCAAACAAGATTGAAACACAGTGTCGGGTGCGGTGGAAAATGTGCGGTCAGCCATTGGGTGCAGGCGGTAGCCGCTTGTTCCATTAAATTAATTGAGGTGATGGGTTTGTGTTGAATGGTGTATAAATCAACTTGTTTAATCTGCTCTGCGTTTAGAATTCTCATGGCTGTTCTCCTCGCACATGATAGTCTCAAGGGTTAATGCAACAAGCGCCACAGATAAATGCCAAGTGCGGTACACAGCAGCGCGCCGAGCAAATGGGCGGAGATTACGCCTAAGCCGTTTAGCCATTTATCGCTCATCAATTTTTCGATCACCTCGCCGGAAAAAGAGGAAAAGGTGGTGAAGCTGCCGAGAAAACCGGTGATTAAAAACAGCCGCCATTCGGCACTGACCGCAGGAAAACTGACAAAAACGCCGATTAACACGCCGATCAGCAAACTGCCGAGGCAGTTGGCAAGCCATGTCCCGAGTGCAATTTGACTGAATAGCGGATTGAGCCATAGCGACAGCAACCAACGTGCCGTTGCGCCTAAACTGGCGCCGCTACACAGTAATAACAAGGTGTTCATCGGTGTTTAGCTTTGATACGGTTTGGTTGCAGCCAAACACGGATACTTTTCGTTCATCTGCTGCGTCCAGCGATCCAAGTGCGGTACGACTTCGGTTGGATTTACGCCGATAAAATTCAGGCGGAAATGGAAGAAATCGATCACGCACACAACGTATAACGTGGCGATATTCAGCTCCGAGCCAAGCTGATCCAAGCGTTGTTCCAGATACTGCAACGAGCGGATATTACGTTCAATCATCTGTTGATGGCGGTTATCCCACCATTCCGTTTGATCGCGCATCATACGTTCGCCCAAATACATCAGGGTATTTTCCATAATGCCGTCGGCAATCGCATGCAAATTCAGCACCTGCCAGCGGTTTTCTCCCCGTGGAAACAGCGGTTGGTTTTTGCCTAATTGATCCAGATATTCCGCAATCAACGTGCTGCTAAACAACCAGTCGCCCTGATCCGTCTGCAACGCCGGAATGCGTCCCAGCGGATTATCCTGATTATGCGGCGATTCCGCTTTGGCGGCGACGGTGGCTTGCAGCTCAACCTGTTGTTCCAATTGATGATGTGCGATCACCGACCGCACTTTGCGTACAAACGGACTGGTGGTGGAGTACCAAAGTTTCATATTCACCTCTTAGACTAAATTGAATAACGCACGCAAATAGGCGGCGACCGATTCGTCACGGTTCAAGCCGATTTGTTGCAAGTGCGGCAGCAGCGCTTTGACGCGCGGATCGGCATTGCCCATGATGCAGCCGCGCCCGACTTCGCTCAACATTTCGATGTCGTTCATACCGTCGCCAAAGGCGATACAGTCGTTCAATTCATAGCTGCGATCCTGCAATAAATGCGCCAGCGCATTGGCTTTGGTCACCCCTTGGTTCATAATTTCCAAACAGATCGGGGTAGAGTAGGTCATGCTGACTTGATCGCCATATTGTTGGCGGATAGTCTGTTCAATCGGGGCGAGATCGGCAGCGGTTTTGCCGATAAAAAACACTTTTTCCGTGCCTCTGCCGTGGTGGTGGGAAAAATCGACGACTTGATAATCAAAACCGGAATCTTTATGGTATTTGCGCAGTTGCTTAAGGTCGATATTGATAAACCAACCCTCGTCCTGATAAGAATTCAGCACCACCCGCGTCGGATCAAATTCCAAATTCATCAATGCGAACGCGATGTTTTCTTGCAGGCTGTTGCTGTACAACAAGTTGCCGTGCAGATCGTGAATGCGCGCCCCGTTGGAAGTGATCATCGCAGCATGCTCGGATTCAATTTTCTTCAGAATATGTGCCATATCAATGTGATTGCGTCCGGAGGCGAGAATAATATCAATACCTTGTTCTTCCAAGCGTTTGATGGTTTCGGCACTGTAGCCGCCGACAACGTGTTGATGGGTGAGCAAAGTGCCGTCCAGATCGGAGACAACGGCACGGAAAGCGTGGTTAAACGACATAAAACGTCCTGTTGCAAAGTGAAATCATTTATGCCTAATCATAGCAAAGTGCGGTAGCGGTTGTACTATTTATTTAATCGATTTTTTACTGGAGAGGGCGAGCGCTTTGTTCGGCTGGCGTTGCGTTTTCCACCGGTTGCGCTAACACCCACGGCGCTAACACCACTGCCCACATCAGCTGATTATATTGATAAAATTGCAACGCCTGCGCTGCGGTAACGGCATAAACCTGCCGCCGTTCGATCAATTCGGCAATATAAGCGCTGTTATCCTGCAACATTGCCTGCGCCACTTCAATCAAATCCAAGCTCGGATCAAGATACAGCACCTTGCCGCGCGCAAAGTGCGGTTGCAGTTCATGCCAATGGATTTTAGCGGTTTGTTGGTTGAGATCGAGATTATCGGTTTGCATGGCGCTTATTTTTGGTTTGATTATCTGTCAATTTAAATTGTCGGTTGGGTTTCGCAAATCCAACCCAACCGACTTACTATATATCTGTTTGGCTGCTTTGTTTTATTACCAAACAGGATTGATTGTTGCAGTTACAGTTTATGGGTTATAGGTCGGTTAACACCCACCTATAACACTATACTAGCATGAAGTCATTATTGTTGTTTACCGGAGAAAACCACGCCCCAGCGACTATCACGCTCATTGGCAGATGCTATTCCACCAATTTCTTGCGCATTTGTGCCGTAAAATTTCCCTTGTAATTGCGCATTTGCGGTTTCAGCGGAAGAGGTCGCTTGACCGGAAAATCCGTTTCCGCTAATGTCTGCTACGACTGTGATGGTCGCAACTTCGCTTTTCAGCTCTCCAGATAGTGATTTTGAATCAAAATTCGCGACTAAATTTGTGCTACCTTGGTAATAATCTTCATCAAAATCAGGGTTATAAGGTGAGTATAATGAATTTCCCTGATAGCTGATTGAGCCTCTTGTTGGGATTTGTGTTTCAGCGGTTGGGTTGCCAGTGTAGAATAGATAAGATGCGCCGTCTTCACCTTCATCATATGCGCCAATTTTCACATTTTGCTGAGTGCCGCAACAAGTGATGGTGTTTTTCTGGGTGGCATCACTGCCGAGATTGAATGTTGACCAGCCAGCAGCATAAATGCCACTACGTTCTAATTGAATTGTGATGCCGTCAACCGTAATTGCTTTTAGGTTGGTTGTAGTGATGTTTTGTAGCTTGGAGGACGCTTCTGCTGAATAGGTATCTCCCTTGGTAACTAGAACCTGTCCGCTTACAGCTGTTGTCGCCGTATTCGTTGTGTTTGAATCTGTTGTACTTGCTGTTCCGCTGTTATTAATGGTTGAAGTTGAATTGGCATTATCGCTACCTCCACCGCCGCCACTACCACCGCAAGCCGTTAAGACAGCGATACAAAGTGCGGTTAAGCTCATTTTGATTGATTGGTTAATTGGCATGGCTTCATTCCTTATTTTAATGATAAAAATTGTAAATGTAACTAGACAATTTTACATTTAAAGTGGGGTTGCTTCAAATGATAACGGGTGAAAACATGATCGTGATCAACGTTGTAAGGCGGAGAAATAAAAAATCGCTAACAACAGACCATGTTAGCGATTTTTAAAAGGGGTTGCTATATTTTACGCCGACCGCACTTTGGCGTTTGCAATCGCTTCCGCTACTCGTTGCGGAGCGACGCCGCCTTTGGCACAACGTTTATCGAGGCAGGATTGCAATGATAAAATCGGGTACACGTCATCAGCGATCACCGCATTAAAGCGGCGGAATTCTTCAAGGCTGAGTTCTTCCAAGGCTTTTTGTTGCCCAATCGCATACACCACCGCTTCGCCGACGATATGGTGCGAGTCACGGAACGGAATGCCTTTGGCGACCAGATAATCCGCCAGTTCGGTCGCGTTGGAGTAACCTTTCAGTGCCGCATCTTTGGTGCGTTCGGTATTGACTTTAATGTCGTCCAACACCAAATCCGCCATATCCAAACAGTCGTGCCAAGTATCCAGTGCGTCGAAAATGCCTTCTTTGTCTTCCTGCATATCCTTATTGTATGCCAGCGGCAAGCCTTTGACCGTCATCAACATTCCGCTCAATGCGCCGACCACACGACCGGTTTTGCCGCGAATCAATTCGCATGCGTCTGGATTTTTCTTCTGCGGCATTAATGATGAGCCGGAAGTCACTTTGTCCGACAGCTCGACGAAATTGGCTTCGCCGCTATTGAAGATAATCAAGTCTTCGGCGAAACGCGATAAATGCACCATGCTTAACGAAGCAACCGACAGCAGTTCGATGATATGGTCGCGGTCAGACACCGTATCCAAACTGTTATGGGTGGCATAAGCAAAGCCCAAATCCTGCGCCAATTGCTCGCGGTCAATCGGATATGCTGTGCCGGCAAGTGCGCCGCAACCGAGCGGACAGCTGTTCATGCGTTGGTAAGCGTCCGCCAAACGGGAATAGTCGCGCTCCAACATTTCGAAATAGGCGAGACACCAATGGGCAAAAGTGACCGGTTGCGCCCGTTGCAAGTGGGTGTAGCCGGGCATGACCGCACTTTGATTGGCTTCGGCAGTGGCGACCAGTTTACGTTGCAACTGGCGAATCGCTTTTTGCAACTCGGTGACTTGCTGTTTGCACCACAGTTTAATATCCAACGCCACCTGGTCGTTACGGCTGCGGCCGGTGTGCAGTTTTTTGCCCAAATCGCCGACTTTTTCAATCAGTTTGCTTTCCACCCAACTGTGAATATCTTCATGATCGTCTTGCAAAATAATTTGCGGATCGGCGGCAACGACGGCGTGTAGCTCCAACAGTGCGCTTTCCAGTTGTTGCTGTTCGGCGGCGGTTAAGACACCGACGGCGGTCAGCGCTTTCGACCAACCGATTGAACCTTCGATATCCTGTTCTGCCAAGCGGTAGTCAAATACCAGTGAATCGTTAAATTGTTTAAACCGTTGATCTGCCGCTTGTGTAAAGCGACCGCCCCAAAGTGCCATAAAATTTCCTTTTTTGTGTCATTAAATTTGAATCACAGCCCATCTCAAAAGTAAGTATTGTTGTATACGGAGTGATGATGGTGTTTCTTTACGGATTAATCCGCGTGCCGACAATTTCGCCGCTTAAAAGTGCGGTCAGTTTGTCGGGGTGTTTCCAGCTGGCGATGTCCACGCCGCGCCCTAGATCTTTCGCGGCTTCCAGCGCCGCATTGACTTTGACGATCATGCCGTCGGTGATCACGTTATCTTCAATCAACTGTGCGATTTGTGCGGCGTTGAGCTGCGGAATCCGTTGTTTATCGGCATTCAGCACGCCGTCTACATCGGATAACATCACCAAATCGGCATCGATCAGTTTGGCAATCGTAATCGCCGCTTGATCGGCGTTAACATTCATCAAACGCCCTTGTTGATCCAAACCGATCGAGCTGATAATCGGCAGAAAATCCGCCTGTAATAGTTGTTTCAACAGAGTTGGATCGTTCGGGGTAACGTTGGCAACGTGTCCGAGTTCTTCATCGAACTGCAGTGCTTCGGTCATATTGCCATCGCCCAAAAACAAACCGACGGCGTTAAGCTGCATGCTTAATGCCTTAGCCAGCAATGTTTTATTGGCAATCCCTGCCAATGCGCCGACGATAATATCAATTTGATCGCTTGGGGTGATGCGCAAGCCATTTTTCTTCGCTACCGGCAGATTGAGTTTTTTCATCAGATTATCCACCACAACGCCGCCGCCGTGTACGATCACGATTTGACGGTTATGTTGTCGGCGATAGCGGCTAAGTGCGGTTAGCAGGTTATCCATCGCTTGCGGCGTATCAAGCAACACGCCGCCGACTTTTAATACTAAGGCTCTCATCGGCATATCCTCTTAAAATAATCCGCTGGTTTCAGGGAAGTTATAACGAATATTGGCACACTGCACCGCTTGCGCCGACGCGCCTTTTAGCAGGTTGTCCTCTGCGCCGACGATAATAATGTGTTGATCCTTGATGGCAAACGCAATATCGCAGAACGGCGTGAACTCCACCTGTTTAATCGACGGGAAATTGCGACCGCATAAGCGCACCAACGGGCGACCTTGATAGGTTTGCTCAAACGCCGCTTGTACTTGCTCGGCGCTGACACCAGCTTTCAGTTTGGCAGTGATGGTTGCTAAAATGCCGCGTTTGAAATTGCCCAAGTGCGGGGTGAAAATCACCTCACAGCCCAAGTGGGTGGCGATTTCCGGCTGGTGGCGGTGGTTAAACACACTGTAGGCATTCAGGCTGACCTCGCAAAAGCTGTTGGTCATGCTGGCTTTGCGCCCTGCGCCACTCACGCCGCTGACCGCATTAATCACCGGCAGTTGGCTGCGATCAATCAGATCGTTTGCCAACAACGGTTTCAGGCTCAGTTGCGACACGGTCGGATAACAACCGGCAACGGCGACCAAATCGGTTTGTTTGATTTTGTCATGATTCCATTCCGCCAAGCCGTAAACCGCACTTTGCAGCAGTTGCGGATATTGGTGTTCAAAGCCATAATATTGCGGATAAAATTCGGCGCGGTTGACCCGATAGGCACCTGACAGATCGAACACTTGGCAGCCTGCGTTGAGGAAAATCGGCGCATAATCGTGGCTGACTTCATGGGCGGTGGCGAGGAAAACCGTATCGAACTGCTGCGCCAATTTGCCGATCTCGGCGTTGTCGGCGGGCAGCGGCTGCAGCGGCAAATCGACCACACTGCGCAATTGCGGGTACAGGGCGGAAATCGGTTTGTTGGCATCGGCGCTGTTGCTGGAAACAAATAAGCCGCTCAGTTCAAACTGCGGGTGACGGTTTAAAATCAGGGCAAGTTCTGCGCCGGTGTAGCCGCTGGCGCCGACAATGATAGCTTTTAATTTTGACATAGGGTAGGCTAATCCTTATAACATGAAGAATGACAACGTTAAGGCTATTGTATGTGATTTATACACGATTTGCACCAAGCGTTAAATAAAGTTTAAGAGTGATTAATTATGCGATATTTTGCATAATTATCTAAATTAATCAACTATTATTCAGGAAAAAATCATGCCGGTACCGCAATTTCTCGATTTATACCGCACTTTAATCCGCTTGCCGACCATCAGCAGTCTGGAGGCGGAACAGGATCAATCCAACCGCACTTTGATTGAAACATTGGCGGATTGGCTGACAACCTTGGGTTTTAAAACCGAAATCATCGCCGTGGAAGGCGCACGCGATAAATACAATTTATTGGCGACTTTCGGCGAGGGCGAAGGCGGATTGCTGCTGGCAGGGCACACCGACACCGTGCCGTTTGACGAGGGACGCTGGACCTTTGATCCGTTCAAACTGACCGAACAAGACGGCAAGTTTTACGGCTTGGGCACGGCGGATATGAAAGGCTTTTTTGCCTTTATCGTCGATACCGTTGCCAACATGGATTTAACCCGGCTGAAAAAGCCGTTGCGCATTCTAGCCACCGCCGATGAAGAAACCACCATGCTTGGTGCGCGCACCTTTGCCCAACATGCGCATATCCGTCCGGATTGCGCCATTATCGGCGAACCATCGTCGTTAAAACCGATCCGCGCGCACAAAGGGTATATGGGCAATGCGGTGCGTGTTACCGGCAAATCGGGGCATTCGAGCGATCCGGATAAGGGGATTAATGCGATTGAAATTATGCACCAAGCGACCACGCAGTTGATTGGGCTGCGTGATACGCTGCGTGAAAAATACCGCCACGACGGTTTTGTGATTCCCTATCCGACCATGAATCTGGCGAACATTCACGGTGGCGACGCGCTCAACCGAATTTGTGCCTGCTGCGAACTGCAATTTGATATTCGCCCGTTGCCGAATCTGGAATTGAAAGATTTAAACGAGATGATGCAGCAAGCGTTGCAACCGCTGATCGAACGTTGGGGCGACCGCGTGACCCTGACCGCACTTTACGAACCGATTCCCGGCTATGAATGCCCGCATTCGGCGCAAGTGGTGCAGGTGGTGGAAAAATTGCTCGGCGAAAAAGCCGAAACCGTCAATTACTGCACCGAAGCGCCGTTTATCCAACAACTCTGCCCGACCTTGATCCTAGGCCCGGGCTCAATCGAACAAGCGCACCAACCCGATGAGTTTTTAGAAACCAAATATGTGCAACCAACCCGGGATTTATTGGCGAAGCTGATTGGGCATTTTTGTGGGTGATTGAACTGCACTTTGGTTTTTTTATTACTATCGTTTTTCGTTTTGCAACGACGGTACTCACTCTTTTCTCATTTATCTTAAAGTCGCTATCGGGTTTCGCCGATGGCGACCTTCTTTCTTTGCTCGTGCAAAGAAAGAAGGCAAAGAAACACGCCCCAGTTGTAGTGCTGCTCTTCGCCTTTGCTAATTTCTACGGTCAATTTGTAAACTTGCCTGCTGTGCAGGCTTCGAACACGACAAATTGACCTTGAAATCTTCACGCAAACGCTCAGGCACTACAGATGGGGAATTTAAAACCAACTGCACTGCACTTTCATTTTTCCTTTCTATTTTTAAAATCTCGTATTCTGCGTCGCATTTTTCGGATTCCCTTGTGAACTGCCTGAGCGTGTGTGATATTTGTAGGGAAATTTTTTTGTTTGAGCAAAGCGAGTTTGCCTGCGAAGCAGGCGCATTAAAAATTTTCCGTTAAGCAAATTCACACTAAGCGAAGAAAAGCAGTTCATTAGGGGGTGCTTTCTTTTGCCTACTTTTCTTTGCACAAGCAAAGAAAAGTAAGGTCGCCGCAAGGCGAAATAGCGATAGTGATAAAAGAAAATCGCCATCGGCGAAACCCGATAGCGACTTTAAGATAAATGAGAAAAACTTAGCCTAATCCAACCCCAACACCTTACGCCCGTTCACACTGGCGATATTAATCATCGCTTCGATATCCGGGAAGCGGCAGCCGGCGGCGAGCAGACTGAGTTCTTGCCACATATCGCCTTCGCATAACGGCACCATGTAGTCGCAGATATTGTCCGTGCCGATTGCCACGGTGATCCCTTCCGGAATCATTTCATCGGCAGGGGTCAAGGCATTATGGAACGGCATCAGATCTTCTTTGCGGTTGCTATCGATCCATGCCATCGGGCAGGCGATCATCATCATTTGTGCTTCGCGCATTTTGGCGTAAAGCTGATAGCGGTACTCTTTCGGGTGCGCGCCGATGGAGATGCCGTGAATGGCGGCGACCCGACCTTGCATACCGTGCTCGATGGTTTTGTCGCACAGCATTTCGGTCTCTTTTTCGCGTGGCGTGTTGAATTGATCAACGTGGACATGGCACATAATGCCGCGTGATTTGGCAGCGTCCATCAGAATGTCAAACGCTTCTTCACCGCGTCCGTGATCCAATTCATCACGATACGGCAAGCCGCCGATCATATCGACCATATCGGCGCCGATGTCAAACCATTTGCGCGCGGTCGGTTCGATCACGCCTTTCAAGGTTTGGTTGGCAAATTTCAGGATAATGTCGTTTTTATACATTTCGCGCGCGCGGTGGGCGGCGATGATCGCGCGATCTTCACACACTGGATCGATATCTACAAACGTACCGAATGCGGTGACACCTTGCTGAATCATCATTTCAATCGCTTGGCAAAAACGGGCGTAATAGTCTTCAATGCTGGAGTTGCGTTTGACTTCGTCCACCAAATCCCACTTTTGCTGCAAATTGCAAGTGCGGTAAATATCAATTTTTTCCGGAGTCATGGTGAACGCACGGTCGGCGTGGGCATGGGAATTGACCCAGCCGCCTTTTTTGATAATTTCATCGCGAATATAGGTATTAAAAGTACGAACGTGTTGCATTGCGGTTACTCCGTGAATTAGGTATCAAAATAGGAATGAAGCGAATGGTGCGAGAGGTCAGGGGCGTAAACTGCGGGCAAAAAAAATCCCCATTGACTGAGGATTGCTGATCAAATGAAAATAACGGCGGTAAGCTGCGCAGGGATCGCATAACGGTTTTGCCGAAGCAAAAAGAGCGGTTATTGTCAAATGAGCGCGTTTGCATAGTTCTAGTTCCTTGGTTGGGGCTTCCTTATCGGCACTAGAAGGATAGTATAAATAGTTGCGACGGGGAAATAAAGCGCTTTTTGTTTGATCGCCGCCTGTTGCCAGTTTTTATAATAAAAGCGTATAACTTAGGAAATGTAATTATAGGCGGATTAGGCACAATCTATTATACTGTCCCCCTCAATTTTTGATTTAAAACCGACGGGAATATAACAAAATGAAATTAAACAAAAAACTGTTTTCGATTTTTACCGTGTTGATTGCGGCATTGGGACTGAGCGCGTGCGATCAAAGCAATCAAAGTGCGGTTAGTGAGAAAAAAGAAGCGACGTTAGCCGAAACTTTGGCAAGCACGAAAACCATTCGGGTCGGCACCGAGGGTACTTATCCGCCGTTCACGTTCCACGATAAAGACGGCAAATTGACCGGTTTTGATGTGGAAGTGGTGCGTGAGGTGGCAAAACGTTTGGGGCTGAAAGTGGAATTTTTCGAAACCCAATGGGACGCGATGTTTGCCGGTTTGAATGCTAAACGCTTTGATATTATTGCCAATCAGGTGGATTTGACCAATCCGGAGCGCCAGCAAAAATACCTGCTGTCCGAACCGTATAATTTCGAGCGTGCGGTGATCGTGACCAGCGCCGACAGCGAAGATTTAACCGCACTTGAGCAAGTGAAAGGCAAAAAATCGGCGCAGAGCATTAACAGCAGTTACTATGTGTTGGCGAAAGAAAACGGTGCGGAAATCCTGCCGGTAGAGGGCATGGCACCGGCGTTGGAACTGGTCAAACAAAAACGTGCCGATTTAACCTTTAACGGACAGTTGGCGATTTTGGATTATTTCAAACAGCAGCCGAATTCCGGTTTGAAAATCGCTTATAAAGACGACAATAAAATCGGTTCCGGTTTTGTCTTTTTGAAAGGCAATGACGAGGTGGTGGCGCAGTTTAACCGCACTTTGAATGAAATGCGTCAAGACGGAACATTGAAAGCCTTGTCAATTCAATGGTTTGGCGATGACGTTACTGAATAATCTGCTGGCAGGACTGCCGTTTCTGGACGAACAACAAGCGTCGATGCTGATCGACGCTTTTTGGCCGATGTTGCGCGGGGCGATTTCCAATACCATTCCGTTGACTTTGCTGTCGTTTTTTTTCGGTATGTTGATTGCGCTGCTGGTGGCGTTGTTGCGGGTGATCCCGCGCCATAACCCGTTCTACAGTGTCAGCTATTATCTGGCGCGCATCTATGTTTCCGCGATTCGCGGCACGCCGTTGCTGGTGCAGTTGTTTATTATTTTCTACGGTTTGCCGAATATCGGGGTGAAGCTCGATCCCTTTCCTTCTGCCGTGATCGCCTTTTCCTTGAATATCGGCGCTTATGCTTCGGAAACCGTGCGGGCGGCGATTTTGTCGATCCCGAAAGGGCAGTGGGAAGCCTCGTATTCGATCGGCATGAGCTATGCGCAAACGTTCCGCCGTACTATTATGCCGCAAGCGATGCGGGTGTCCGTGCCGCCGTTGTCGAACAGCTTTATCAGTTTGGTGAAAGATACTTCCCTTGCTTCGACGGTGTTAGTGACCGAGCTGTTCCGTGAAGCGCAGAATATTGCCTCGACCACCTATGAATTTTTGTGGATTTACAGTGAAGCGGCGCTGATTTATTGGTTGATCTGTTTCTTGTTGTCGTTGGCACAGGGCAGGCTGGAAAAACACTTCTCACGTTATGGTTAACTGCAATGTTACAGGTTAAAAATATTCATAAACAGTTTCATGGCAACGAAATTCTGAAAGGCATTGATTTACAGGTGGAAAAAGGCGAAGTGATTGCGATTCTCGGGCCGTCCGGTTCGGGTAAAACCACCTTTTTACGCTGTTTAAACCTGTTGGAAACGCCTGATCAGGGTACGTTGGAATTCAGCGACCGCACTTTGCGGATCGATTTTGCCCAGAAAATCAGTAAACAGCAGACCTTGCAGCTGCGCCGCCGCACGGCGATGGTGTTTCAGCAGCATAATCTGTTTCCGCACCGTACCGTGATTGAAAATGTGATGGAAGGGCTGGTTGTGGTGCAGAAAAAAGCTCCAGCCCAAGCGCGGCAGGAAGCCAAAACCTTGTTGGAAAAAGTCGGATTAGGCGATAAACTGGATTTGTATCCGTCGCAACTGTCCGGCGGACAGCAGCAGCGAGTCGGCATTGCACGGGCGCTAGCGGTGCAGCCGGAAGTGATTTTGCTGGACGAGCCGACTTCCGCCCTTGATCCCGAACTGGTCAACGAAGTGTTGCAAACCTTGAAGCTGTTGGCGAAAGAGGGTTGGACGATGGTGATCGTTACCCACGAAATCCGTTTTGCGCAAGAGGTGGCGGATCGGGTGATTTTTATCGATCAAGGCAATATTGTGGAACAAGGTGCAGCCAAAGCTTTTTTCAGCCGTCCGCAGCAGGAGCGCACCAAGCAATTTCTGCAACAGGTAGATCCGGAAGATTACCAAGATTTTTGTATTTAAAAAGAGCAAACCAAGGAAATCAAGATGACACAACAAACCTTACCCTTACACGCCGATACCGTCGGCAGCTATTTACGCACCGAGGCTTGGAAAAAAGCGCGTGCTGATTTTAACGCCGGCAAAATTAACCGCAGCGAGCTGAACCTATTGGAAGAACAAGAAGTGGCAAAACTGGTTGAAGCGCAGCTTGCCGCCGGTTTGCAAGTGATTACCGACGGCGAATTCCGCCGCTCTTGGTGGCATATCGACTTTCTGGAAGGGTTGAACGGCATCGAAGGTTACGAGCCGGAGCAGGCTTATCAATTCCACGGGGTGCAAGTGCGCCGTTATAATATCCGTAATTGCGGTAAAGTGTCATGGAATCCAAACCACCCGTTTTTGGAGCATTTCAAATCGCTGAACCGTATCGTCAACGGGCGTGCGGTGGTGAAATTCACCATTCCAAGCCCGAACCAGTTGATGCACAAAAACGTGTTCAATCCGGAAATTTACGCCACCAAAGAAGCGTTGGCAAAAGATGTGCAACAAGCCTATATCGACGCGATGTTAGCCTTTTATGAAGCCGGTTGCCGCTATTTGCAGTTCGACGATGTCTATTGGGGACACCTGTGTAACGATCCGAATGCGGACGATTTCGCGCAAAACAAAGCGATTGCACTGGCGAACGTGCAAGCGGTGTTAGCCAAGAAACCGGCGGATATGGCAATCACCACCCACGTTTGCCGTGGCAACTATAAATCCACTTATATGCTGCAAGGGGCTTATGATCCGATTGCCAAAGAATTGTTCGGACAAACCACGTTTGACGGTTATTTCTTGGAATATGACAACGAACGCTCCGGCGGTTTCGAGCCGTTGCAGCATTTCAAAGGCAATAAAGGGCGTGTGGTGTTGGGCTTAATCACCTCAAAATTCCCTGAATTGGAAGATAAACAACTGATCAAAGATCGTATCACACAAGCGGCGCAATATGTCCCTTTGGAACAACTGGCGCTCAGCCCGCAGTGCGGTTTTGCCTCAACGGAAGAGGGCAACATCATGACCGAAGTGCAACAGTGGGCAAAAGTGCGGTTGGTGGAAGAAATTGCGCAAGAGGTATGGGGCGAGGATTAATTTTTCGTTCGTGATTACTCGTCATCCTCTTACTGATTGACTGTCGGTAAGAGGATTTTGTTTTATTATGTGGCAAATCTGCGTACAATCGGATTAGATTCCAACTTAAGGGGGACGGTATGGAAAATATGAGCGAAGAATATAAACAGTTTTTACAACAGAGCATTGAAGCCGGACGACAAGCAGCTGCCAATGGCGAAGTTGTCACCCCAGATGCGGTTGCAGAAAGTGTGTTAGCCAGTATTTTGCAAGCTGCAAAGGAAATGAAAGCCAATGTTGCCTGAGGCTTACCTTATTCGCTATACCGTACCGGTACAGAAAAACTTAAATGATATCGCCTATCATATTACTGAAGTTGCCGGTATCAACTCGGCGGTTGCGGTTACGCAAGATATTCAAAATACGATTGCACTGTTAGAAATAAATCCACTGATGGGAAAAATCGGACATATTAGCGGAACGCGTGAGCTTTATCCGCGTGGTTATCGGGTTGTCTATCAAATTGATGACAATATGATCACCATTTTATCTATTATTCATTGTAAACAGCGCTATCCGAAGCAAGCCTAATTCTTATGAAAGATGCTATGTTGACAGACTTATTCCTCAACGAACTTTGGTTGGAAAAAGGCTTATCCGAAAATACCGTAGCCTCTTACCGTTTGGATTTGACCGCACTTTGCACTTGGCTGACGGCACAAAATCTGACCTTATTAACCCTTGATCATATTGATCTGCAAACCTTTCTCGGCGAACGGCTTGCCAAAGGCTATAAAGCTACCAGTTCGGCGCGTATGCTGAGTGCATTGCGCAAACTGTTCCAATATTTGTACCGCGAAAAATACCGTAGTGATGATCCAACCGCACTTTTAACCTCGCCGAAACTGCCGTCGCGTTTACCGAAATATCTCAGCGAAGATCAAGTTACTGATCTGCTCAATGCGCCGGCAACCGATGAACCGTTGGAGCTGCGCGATAAAGCCATGTTGGAATTGCTGTACGCCACCGGCTTGCGGGTGACGGAATTGGTTACGTTGACCATGGATAGCGTCAGTTTAAATCAGGGCGTGGTGCGGGTGATTGGTAAAGGCAACAAAGAGCGGTTAGTGCCGATGGGGGAAGAGGCGACTTACTGGATCGAACAATTTGTGCTATACGGCAGAACGGTGATGTTGAAAGGGCAGAGTTCCGATGTGCTGTTCCCCAGCCTGCGTGGCACGATGATGACCCGTCAGACCTTTTGGCACCGGATTAAACACTACGCGCTGTTGGCACAAATCGACCAAAATGCGCTTTCACCGCATGTTTTACGCCACGCCTTTGCTACCCATCTGGTCAATCACGGTGCGGATCTGCGTGTGGTGCAAATGCTGCTCGGACACAGCGATCTCTCCACCACCCAAATCTACACCCACGTTGCCAAAGAGCGGTTGAAAAAGCTGCACCAACAGTTTCACCCGCGGGGATAGAACAGCCATAAATATTGGCATGCTCAATTAAACCTGTTAGACTAACTCTCACTTGCTTTTTACAGGTGTTTATAGCACGGGTCTTTAACAAATGAATAGGACATGGTTTATGGCAGTTATTCAGAAGAAAACAGTGAGTGTGACCTTAGATCTTGAGCTACTTTCTCAAGCACGAGAAATGGGTTTAAATTTATCGGCTACACTATCAACCGCATTAAAAGAAGAGTTAAGAAAATTACAAGCTGAAAACTGGAAAGTAAATAATCGAGAAGCCTTGCAGGAACTGAATGATATTACTGAAAAATATGGTCTATTATCTGATGAATATAGGACATTTTGATCATGCAATATATGCTATATCGTAATCGAAGCAATATAAACTATCCGTATTTAGTTGATGTGCAAAGTGATATTATCGGTAATTTAAATACTCGCTTAGTTATTCCGCTATTTCCGTTAAAGTTATTTCAGGCTCGTCCGGCGGAAAGATTAAATCCGGTTATTCATATTGAAGGGGAAGATTATTTATTGATGACTCATGAAATGGCAAGTGTCCGCACTACACTATTGGGGGACGAGGTGGCGAGTTTACTCTCGCAACGACAGCTAATTAAAAATGCGATAGATTTTTTATTAGATGGTTTTTAAAGTTCTTGGGCTATCAAACAAAAAAGCCGGCACTAACCGGCTTTATTCTAGCGAATATAACTTACGCAACCGTCACTGATTGAATAATCACATCTTCTTTCGGCACATCTTGGTGGAAGCCGTGGTTGCCGGTTTTGACTTTGCGGATTTTCTCCACCACGTCCATGCCTTCAACCACTTCACCAAACACGGCGTAGCCCCACTCTTGAACCACGTCGCGATCGTACATTTTTTTGCCGCGGTAATCCAAAAAGTTGTTGTCGGCGACGTTGATAAAAAACTGGGCGGTAGCGGAGTGCGGATCGCTGGTGCGAGCCATGGCGATAGTGCCTTTTTTGTTGCTTAAACCGTTGTTGGCTTCATTTTGGATCGGCGCATCGGTCGCTTTCTCTTTCATGCCGACTTCCATACCGCCGCCTTGGATCATAAAGCCGTCGATTACGCGGTGGAAAATGGTGTTATCGTAAAAGCCTTTTTTGCAGTAATTTAAAAAGTTTTCGCTGGTAATTGGGGCTTTTTCAGTGTTTAATGCGATTTTTATATCGCCAAAATTAGTGTGTAGGGTTACCATAATTTATATCCTATAACGGGTGATAAAAGTGGCGGCTATTATTCCATAAAAACAGCAGGATCGCTATAAGTGCGGTTTAGAGAGTGAAATCATGTTAAAAATTTATAATACCTTAAAACGAGAGAAAGAAGTGTTTACCCCGATTGAACCAGGCAAAGTCGGCATGTATGTTTGCGGCGTAACGGTCTATGATTTCTGCCATATCGGGCATGGACGCACTTTCGTTTGTTTTGACATGATTGCCCGTTATCTGCGCTACAGCGGTTATCAACTGAATTATGTACGCAACATCACCGATGTGGACGATAAAATCATCAAACGTGCGCTGGAAAACAACGAAAGCTGCGATCAGTTGGTCGATCGTATGGTGGTTGAAATGCACAACGATTTCAAAGCATTGAATATTCAAGCGCCGAACAGCGAACCGCGCGCTACCCACCATATCGCAGAAATTATTGCGATTGTCGAGAAATTGCTGGCGCGTAAACATGCTTATGTAGCGGATAACGGCGATGTGATGTTCTCGGTGCCGAGTTTTGGCAAATACGGCTTGCTGTCACGGCAAGATCTGGATCAGCTGCAAGCCGGTGCGCGGGTGGAAATTTCCTCGATTAAGCAAAATCCGATGGATTTCGTGCTGTGGAAAATGTCAAAACCAAACGAACCAAGTTGGCAATCGCCGTGGGGTTTGGGGCGTCCGGGCTGGCATATCGAATGTTCGGCGATGAATCACAAAGAACTGGGCGCGCATTTTGATATTCACGGCGGCGGCTCGGATTTGATGTTCCCGCATCATGAAAATGAGATTGCGCAGTCCTGCTGTGCGCACGGTGATAATTATGTCAATTATTGGATTCACTCCGGCATGATTATGGTTGATAAAGAGAAAATGTCGAAATCGCTTGGCAATTTTTTCACGGTGCGTGAGGTGCTGAAGCATTACAACGGCGAAAGTGTGCGCTATTTTCTGTTGACCGCCCACTACCGCAGCCAATTGAATTACAGTGAAGAGAATCTGAACTTGGCGCATACCGCACTTGAACGTTTATACACCGCCCTGCGAGGCACTGACCCAAGTGCGGTTGCCAGCGGTGGTGAAGAATTTGTGGCGGCGTTTAACGAGGCGATGGATGACGATTTCAACACGCCGAATGCGTTGTCGGTGCTATTTGAACTGGCAAGAGCGGTCAACAGAGCCAAACAGGAAAATCCAAACCAAGCCGATGGTTTAGCCGCACGTTTGCGTGAATTGGGCGACGTACTCGGCATTTTGTATCAACAACCGGAAGAGTTTTTGCAAGCCGGTTCGGACGATAGCGAAGTCGCCGAAATCGAAGCGTTGATTCAGCAACGCAATCAAGCGCGCGCCGATAAAAACTGGGCGGCGGCAGACGAAGCGCGCAATAAACTGACGGCAATGGGGATTGTGCTGGAAGACGGCGCCAACGGCACAACGTGGCGTAAAGCGTAAATAATAGGGCTAAAAAGGCAAAAGTGCGGTACAGGTTAGCCTGCTACCGCACTTTGCTGGTGTGTCGGTTAACCGTTTATTTCAGCGGAAAACAGGCTTTTTTCAGGATTTCTTCCACTTCAACTGTGGTTGCATTAACGGTTTCGGTTTTTCTGACAGTCAGGAAACCGTTGTCTTCCAATTCCGGTTTTTGTCCGGCAAATTTATTGCTGATAGACCAGGCATAATTGCCGACGCTGAACACCGTGGTTTCGGCGTTGGAACGCTCGCCGTCATAGTCCAGGGTCAGAATTTCTTCGCCCAATTTGACTTGGGCAATCGCCGTGGCTTCGCCAAAGTGATAACGCGCTTCGGCTTGTTGTTGATCCACGCCGGCTTCACATTGATATTGTACCCATTTGGCGTCCAGTACCGGTTGCTGATAGTCCTTTACCTTGATATCGCCCGATGTGCTGTCGGCAGAGCAAGCGGCCAAAGCGACTGAACAAACTGCGATCAATATTGCGTTTTTTTTCAAAGTCATGGTGTTCTCCTAACGTTAGGTTGCAAGACAAAAAACTTGAGCTTGGCAAGTTAAGTTTCCGCCTTAGGACGCCCTAGTATACGCTATTTGTCATGATAATGCTCACAAGCATACAACGTGTTGCTCATCAGCATGGCGACGGTCATCGGCCCAACACCGCCCGGAACCGGAGTGATAAAGCCGGCCTGTTGTGACGCCGTGTCAAAATCAACATCGCCTACCAGCCCGTTTTCGGTGCGGTTAATACCGACATCAATCACAACCGCACCCGGTTTAATCCATTCGCCGGGGATAAAGTGCGGTTTACCGACGGCAACCACCAGAATATCGGCTTGGCGTACATGATTTTGCAGATCCTTGGTGAAACGGTGGGTAACGGTGACGGTGCAACCGGCGAGCAGCAGTTCCAGCGCCATCGGGCGGCCGACGATATTGGACGCGCCGACCACGACTGCATGCTGGCCGTACAGATCAATTTCGGTGGTTTGCAACAGTTTGATAATGCCGTAAGGCGTGCAGGCACGCAGCAGCGGAATGCGTTGGCACAGACGACCGACATTGTACGGATGGAATCCGTCCACGTCCTTGCTTGGTGTGATCCGTTCGATCACCTTGGTCGAGTCGATTTGTTGCGGCAATGGCAGCTGTACCAAAATACCGTCAATCGTTGCGTCAGCGTTTAATTGGTCAATCAGTTGTAGGAGTTCTTGCTCACTGGTATCTGCCGGTAGATCGTAAGATTTGGAGTGAATCCCCAATTCGGCACAGCTTTTGCGTTTACTGCCGACATAGACTTGCGACGCCGGATCAGCCCCGACCAAAATGACTGCCAAGCCCGGCGCACGTTTTCCACAAGCAAGGCGTTGAGAAATTTGTTCGGCAATTTCCGTTTTGATTTGCTTGGCAATTTGCGTGCCGGAAATAATTTGAGCTGACATGAGTCGTCCTTTTAATGTGATACAGAAGAATAAACCAATATGGCTAAAACAGATATTTTGGCAGAAAAGTGCGGTTATTGTAACCCTGAATCCGTTAAAAAATAAGCGACTGAACTAAAAAAAGCAAAAAATGATTGACGAAAAAATTCAGGCTCTTATAATGCACGCTACTTGTCGGCGAGTAGCGCAGCTTGGTAGCGCAACTGGTTTGGGACCAGTGGGTCGTAGGTTCAAATCCTATCTCGCCGACCACTTCTTGCTTCCCTTTTTTCATATCCAACGACAATGCGCCCTTAGCTCAGCTGGATAGAGCAACGGCCTTCTAAGCCGTAGGTCACAGGTTCGAATCCTGTAGGGCGTGCCATGTGTTTATCAATTTTGAAAATAAAACCAGAAACCGCTTGTTATTCGATCATAATCGTGTTCTAATCGTTTCCAGCTAGACGACAGTTTATTTAAGTTCGATATTTCCTGCACTTCCTTAATACAAATTTTATTTTGTTTTCCTGAAAGTCTTTGAATACCAATCTCTATCTAAGTTCAAGTTATTAGCAAACCGCTTATTTCAAGCGAACATTTAAAATTTAATTTATTAAGGATGACATCATGTCTAAATTAACCGGTTCTGTAAAATGGTTCAACTCAACTAAAGGCTTCGGCTTCATCACCCCTGCGAACGGCAGCAAAGATCTGTTTGTTCACTTTTCAGGAATCGTAGGTGATAACTACAGAACCTTGGAAGAAGGTGCGCGTGTAGAATTTAACGTACAAGACTCTCAACGCGGCCCGGCAGCGGTTGATGTGGTTGTGCTTTAATCTGATACGACCAGTTTGACAAACCTCGCTACGGCGGGGTTTTTTATTGCCGGAAATAGCAGGCAAGTGTGTGCAACCTATGATAAGTTATTCTTTATCAATCGTTTTGTAATTTTATCGTTAATTCTTTGCTAGTTAATTGTTGTTTTGCAAAATAATATGTGAAGTAACTAGCAGTTTGTCGCCGGATAGTTTGTCGAAAGTGGTGTATTCCGCCTAAAATCATCGTTACCGATTTGATTTAATGGATGTATTTTATGGCAGATTCACGAGCATATTCTCTTAAAAAATTGAGCCTTTATCCTTTTGCGATGGCAAGGCAAAGCAAGGTTATCCAGTTTCTCCTCTCCATTTTATTTGGTTTGGGAATGATGTATTGGTTATCGGATCCCGGCTTTACCCAAACTCAGAATTTGGTATTGGTGTTGCTGTTCATGGCGATAGCCTTGTGGATTACCGAAGCGATTCCGCCGTTTTCCGTTGGGATTCTTGTGATTGGTTATTTGGTGGTGGTGATGGGCACCGATGAAAACCAACATGCGATGCGTTATGTTCAAACTTGGTCTGATGGTGTGATTTGGTTATTCTTGGGCGGTTTTTTTCTGGCGGAAGGAATGAAAAAAACCAAACTGGATGAAGCATTGCTTAAAATTCTATTGCCAAAATTCGGTAAAAAACCGGAATTTATCCTGTTGGGATTGATGTTGACGACGGCCGTGATTTCCATGTTGATGAGTAATACGGCAACAACCGCGATGATGATTGCAACCGTCAGCCCGATTTTTGCTTCTTTGGATAAAAAGTCCAATTTCTCGCGCGCCTTGTTGCTGGGTATTCCGACGGCGGCTTCGATCGGCGGTATGGGAACGATTATCGGATCAGCGCCGAATGCGATCGCCGTGGGGGCGTTGGAGGCGGTCGGGATCAGCATTTCTTTCTTGGAATGGATGATTATCGGTGTGCCTATCGCCTTTATCCTGCTCTATATTTTTTGGCGAATCTTACTGCGCCGTTATCGTGTCGGGCGTGAAGAGATGAATATTCAATTTGCCGTACCGGGGGAAGAAAATTGTGGCGATCACTTTGTTGCGAAAGAGTTGCGTTTGCAGAAAACCATTATGATTGTCGTATTGGCGGTGACGTTGTTTTTCTGGCTGACCTCTAAATGGTTTGGTATTCCGATTGCCGCAGTATCGGGTATTCCGATTGTAGCCTTGACCATGTTAGGCGTGTTGGACGCAGATGATGTCCGCTCTTTGCCGTGGGATACCTTAATGTTGGTCGCCGGTGGTTTGGCCTTGGGAATGGCGATTCAGGAACAGGAATTGGCCAGCCATTTTGTGGATAAACTCAGCCATGTGCAGATTAATTTTTATCTGCTGATGTTGCTGTTTGGTTTTATTACGGTTTTGCTGTCTAACTTTATGAGTAATACGGCAGCGACCACCATTTTGGTACCGATAGCGTTGTCGCTGATGAGTATTTCCAGCGGTGATTTTAGTCCGGCGGTGTTGCCGTTGGTGATTGCGCTCAGCGCCTCTTGTGCCTTGTTGCTGCCGGTATCCACTCCGCCGAATGCGATTGCGTTCAGTACCGGCTTGATTAAGCAGGCAGAATTTAGGTTGGGCGGTGTTTCGATGGGGTTATTGGGGCCGTTGGGCAGTATTGTCTGGGTTTTGGTAGTGACTTCACTATTTAATTAGCGCTTCAAAAGCAAACCGCACTTTGCATGGTAAGTACAAAGTGCGGTTAAAAGTGCGGTTCAGCCTTATGGCTTGTAGATAATTTCTACGCCTTCTTCGTCCTCTTCCGACCAATCGTCCCAATCATCGTCATCATCGCTTTCATGGCTATGCGCCGCAATTTGTTGTTGATGGTAATCGTCCCATTTGAATTTCACTTCTTCGCTCTGTGGCTCGGCTTGTTCGGTTTCACGCGGATTATCTTCGATAAATTGCATGATATCACGGCACAGATCTTTGACATTTTTGCCGGTAGCGGCGGAAATCAGATAATAATCCTCTTCCCAGCCCAAGCGTGCCGTGATTTCTTCGGCTTTGGCACGCGCATCGTCGTCGCTTAAAATATCAATTTTATTGAAAACCAACCAGCGCGGTTTTTCCGCCAAGGCTTCGCTGTATTGCAACAGTTCCGATTCGATAATGGCAATATTATCCGCCGGATCGCTTTGATCGATCGGCTCCAAATCGACTAAATGGATTAAAACACGGCAACGTTCCAGATGTTTCAGGAAACGAATCCCCAAGCCTGCGCCGTCGGCAGCCCCCTCGATCAAGCCCGGAATATCGGCGATGACAAAACTGCGGTTGGAGTCGACTCTGGCAACGCCTAAACTCGGCACTAAGGTGGTGAACGGATAATCCGCCACTTTCGGTTTTGCGGCGGAAACGGCGCGGATAAAGGTCGATTTACCGGCGTTGGGCAATCCTAACATGCCGACATCGGCCAATAACATCAATTCCAGTTGCAGATCGCGTTTTTCACCTGCCGTGCCGTTGGTTTTTTGCCGTGGGGTGCGGTTGATTGAGGATTTAAAGCGGGTGTTGCCCAAACCATGATACCCGCCTTTTGCCACTAGCATTTTCATGCCGTGTCGGGTCAAATCGCCGACAATCTCTTGGGTATCGTGATCAATTGCACGGGTTCCGACCGGCACACGCAAGGTAATATCTTTACCGCGATGTCCGGTACAGTTGGCACTGCGGCCGTTTTCGCCGCGTTCGGCGGCAAAACGTTTTTCGAAGCGGTAATCGATCAACGTGTTCAGGTTTTCGTCGGCAATCAGATAAACATCGCCGCCGTCGCCGCCGTCGCCGCCGTCAGGACCGCCTTTGGGAATGTATTTTTCACGGCGGAAACTGACACAGCCGTTGCCGCCGTCACCGGCTTCAATGCGAATTAACGCTTCATCAATAAATTTCATCTTGTTCTCCTGTCCGTCATATGGTGGGTTATGTTGCTTATCAGCTAAGACATAACATTTTAATTTTTATGACGAAATAAAAATTTGTGTCCGATTGCCGAACATAATGCACCGGCAACCACGACACAAGCGCCGATATATGATAATAAGTTTAAATCCGGTAACGCAAAGACATTGGGGGCAACCCAGTGCGCGATTTCCGAAAACAGAATGGTAAACAGCGGTGTCAGCGTGATAATCGCACTGACTTTGGATACATCCCAACGGTTGATTGCTTCGGCATAAGAGCCGTAAGCCACTAGCGTATTTAAACAGCAGTAAGCCAAACAAAAAAGTTCAAACCAAGGCAGCTTCGTGACATCGCTTGGCGTTGCCAAGGGGGTAAACAATAGCGCTGAACCGGCGTAAAAAATCAGTAAAATTTGTTGCGAATTGAAACGGCGCAACATCAGTTTCTGTGCCAAACCATAGCCGACCCAAACTAACGCAGCGGATAAACTGAGCAGCACACCTTTGGTGTAGGCAGTCATGCTGGTAAAAAGTTCAGCCAAGCGTTCGTTAAAAAACAGCAACAAGCCGATGATCAATAACACAGCGCCGATTTTTTGCGTCGGACCAATCAACTCTTTCAAGAAAACCGCACTTGCCACCATCATCAGGAAAGGCGAAACTTGCGCAATGACTTGGGTCACGGCCGGATCCAAATAGGTCAGCGATGTGTTGAACAGCAAAAAGTTACCGCCGAGTGCAAAGATGCCAATCACCGTCAGCCAGCGGAAACGTGGGCTGAGCAGCAGTTTGGCATGCGGTAATTTATCCAACAACGTTAAGATAACCAACAATCCGATTGCCGCAACAGCAAAGCGATACCAGACAATCGTACTGCTGTCGATAATTTGCACGATTGGTTTCAACGCCAAAGGTACGGTTCCCCAACAAATGGCAGTGGCGAGGGCAAAAAGGAAGCCGCTTACCGGTCGGATTGTCTGTTTCATGGTTATTTCAACTTATTCAGTGACTTTTCAGGCAGTAATGACCTGCTATTCTACCTGCTTCGACGACAATAAAAAACCCCGCGCTATAAAAGTGCGGGGTTCTCAAACTCTCAGTTTAAATTAGTCAGCGATAATACTTACATATTTGCGATTTTTATCGCCTTTCACTTCAAATTTAACTTTACCGTTTGCAGTAGCAAACAGAGTGTGGTCACGACCAATACCAACATTGCTGCCAGCGTGGAATTTAGTACCACGTTGACGAACGATGATGCTACCGGCTAATACTGATTCACCGCCAAAGCGTTTAACACCAAGACGTTTACTTTCAGAGTCACGACCGTTGCGAGTGGAACCACCAGCTTTTTTATGAGCCATTTTCGATCTCCTCTAAATTAGGCACTGATACCAGTGATTTTCACTTCCGTGAACCACTGACGGTGACCTTGTTGTTTACGACTGTGTTTACGACGACGGAATTTAACGATTTTAATTTTATCGCCACGACCGTGAGCCACTACTTCAGCCACTACTTTACCGCCATCAACTAATGGGGCACCAATTTTTACATCTTCACCGTTGACGACCATCAACACTGAATCGAATTCAACCGTTTCACCGGTCGAGATTTCAAGTTTTTCTAAACGAACTACTTGACCTTCGCTCACTCTGTGTTGTTTGCCGCCACTTTGGAAAACCGCGTACATAGAAAAAAACTCCGCTAAAAGTATGTGCCGAATAAACAAAGCTGTTTACTTGAGTAGGCACAATCAAAATTCATATAAATAGGGTGCGGATTTTACGCAAAAATTCAGCCGATAGCAAGCAACTATTTCGGATAAGTCTAAAAAATTTGATCCTCATGTGCGTTGATGCCTGAAATCCTGTTTAGCTATTGGCAAAATTCAGGTACAATCAGCCCCTGAATAATCGACATCTAACAAATTTGCAGGCATGACGAAACAACAACTCTCGTTTGATCTTAAAAAGATCCAAGCCCTTTGCGCCGATGATATGGGCAAAGTCAATGAATTGATTCTGGCACAAATGAATTCCGATGTGGTGCTGATCAACCAGCTCGGACATTATATTATCAGCGGCGGCGGTAAGCGGATTCGTCCGATGATCGCCGTGCTGGCGGCGCGTGCGCTCGGCTATCAGGGTGCGGCGCATATTACGGCCGCGACCTTTATCGAGTTTATCCACACTGCGACGTTGCTGCATGATGATGTGGTGGACGAATCGGATATGCGGCGCGGTAAAGAGACCGCCAATGCGTTGTTCGGCAATGCCGCCAGCGTGTTGGTCGGCGATTTTATTTATACCCGCGCGTTTCAGTTGATGACCTCGTTGGATTCGTTGAAGATCCTGAAGATTATGTCCGATGCCACCAATGTGATCGCCGAAGGGGAAGTGTTGCAGTTGATGAACTGTAATGATCCGAACACCAGCGAACAAAGCTATATGCAGGTGATTTACAGCAAAACCGCGCGTCTGTTTGAAGCCGCGACCCAATGTGCCGCGATTGTCACCCAAGCCGATGAGCGGATCGAGCAAGCGCTACAAGATTACGGACGTTATCTCGGCACGGCGTTCCAGCTGGTCGATGATGTGTTGGATTACAGCGCCGATCAGCAGGCGTTGGGTAAAAACATCGGTGATGATTTGGCGGAAGGCAAGCCGACGTTACCGCTCTTACATGCCATGCAACACGGGGATCCGCAGCAACAAGCCTTGATTCGTGCGGTGATTGAGCAAGGCAACGGGCGCGATCAACTGCCGCAAGTGCTGGCAGCGATGCAGCAGCACGGATCGTTGCATTACGCCATGCAAAAAGCGCGGCAAGAAGCGCAAAAAGCGGTTGATGCCCTTGCGCCGCTTGCCGAGAGTGATTATAAACAAGCGCTGATTGCGTTAGCGTATTTATCCGTTGACCGCACTTATTAAGATTAACATGATGACTGAATTAGATTTAAACCAAGCAAGTGCGGTTGCAGAAAACGCACAAAAAAGCGTACAAACCAGTGAACCGCACTTTAACGCCGTGCCAGTGCAATCGGTGCGTGAGAAGCGGCGTAAACAAAAAGAAAAAGGCCCGTTTGTGCGCCCTAACTTGACGCTGCCGAACGGACACAACAAGCTGTTGTTGCACTCCTGTTGCGCACCTTGTTCCGGCGAAGTGATGGAAGCGATTTTAGCCTCAGGGATTGAATTTACCATTTATTTTTACAACCCGAATATTCACCCGCTGAAAGAGTATCTGATCCGCAAAGAGGAAAATATCCGCTTTGCCGAAAAATTTAATATTCCGTTTATCGATGCCGATTATGACCGCCAAAACTGGTTTGATCGTGCCAAAGGTATGGAAGACGAGCCGGAGCGCGGTATTCGCTGCACTATGTGTTTCGACATGCGTTTTGAAAAGGCCGCCGAATACGCCCATCAAAACGGCTTTCCTGTGTTTACCAGCTGTTTGGGCATTTCCCGTTGGAAAGACATGAATCAAATCAACGGTTGCGGACACCGTGCGGCAGAAAAATATGACGATGTCGAATATTGGGACTACAATTGGCGCAAAGGCGGTGGTTCGCAGCGTATGATTGAAATCAGCAAACGCGAACGTTTTTATCAGCAGGAATATTGCGGCTGCGTCTACTCTTTGCGTGATACCAACAAATGGCGCGAAGCCAGCGGCAGACAAAAAATCGAGATCGGCAAGCTGTATTATTCTGCCGATTAATTGCGGTAAAAACAGACAATGTCTTTACCTAATCAAATAAAGGTCGTAAACTAGCCGAATCTTGCGTCCGATTTTTAAGACAAACAAGACGCAAGAAGATAAATTTTATTCATTTTAGAGGATTATTCCATGAAACGTTTCTACCAATTTTTTACTTTCGTATTCGTTGCTTTAGCGGTTGTCGCCTGTGGTGATAAAAATGCCGATTTAAAAGCCGATTTACAGGCTTTTGATGTTGCAACCGAACAAAACGGCAATCTGGCGGAAATTCAAAAATTCCAAACGGATTTGATGAGCGCAACCACGCCGGAAGAGCAGGCGGTGATCTTCAACAAAATCGCAGATAAATATAAAGAAATCAAAAACAGCGTCGCCGGTTTAAATATCAAAACCGCCGAAGCCAAAGCCTTGCAAGGCAAATTCACTTCCGGTTTTGATGATTTTATTAAATTAATGAGCGACTCCGCAACCTATGTGGTTACTCCGCCAAGCCAAGAACAACAAGATGCCTTGGTCGCATTACAGCAACAAGCAACAACCAAATTATTGGAAGCCGCGCAAGGCATCCAAGCCCTGAAAGAAAAAATTGAGAAAAAATAAATTTTCTGAATAATGAAACAAGCCCCGCCTAGCGGGGTTTTTTGTATTGGTATTGATAAGCCATCCGATTAAACCATGAAAAAATTTAAACAATTGCTACGTCAATGGCGCATTGCCTTCGGCAAACGGCTGTTGGATCAAACCAAACCGACAGGCGCGCTTGATCAAACCTCGTTAAAACGGGTTCTTTTTCTACGCCAAGACGGTAAAATCGGCGATTATATCGTCAGCTCGTTTGTTTTTCGCGAATTGAAAAAATACAACCCTAATCTTGAAATCGGCGTAGTGTGCAGCGATGACAGCCTGTTTATTAAAAATCCGCATATTGATCATATTTATCGGGTGAAAAAGAAAAATATCATTGATTATCTTAAAACCGGATTGAAACTGCGCAAAGTGCGGTACGATGTATTGATTGACCCAACGATTTTTTTGCGTAACCGTGATCTGATGTTAATTCGCTTAATTAATGCCAGGGTGAATATCGGTTATTTAAAAGCGGAGTATGGAATATTTAATGTGAATATCGCCGATCCGCAACTGCATTTTTCAGCCGTTTATTACAACGCATTGCGATTATTGGGGATTGAAAATATTGACGACCGATATGATATTCCGCAAGATCCGATCAGCACGCAGAATATCGCCGATTTTATTGTACGGAATCAGTTGGCGCCGATAATTGCTTTAAATTGTTTTGGCGCGGCGAGTGCCAGACGTTTTTCCACAGAAAATATTATCCGCCTGTTAGATTATTTAGCGCCGTTGTGTGCGAATAAAACGATTGTCTTACTCACCTATCCGCAAGTAACCGCGCAATTAACAAAAATTGCAGATAAATATGATAATGTCGTGGTATATGCCGACACTCGAACTATTTTTGATTCGATCGCATTGATTCAACAGGCGGAAACCGTAATTTCGCCGGATACTTCTATTATTCATATTGCCAGTGGTTTTAGCAAAAACGTCATCGCGTTTTATCAAGATAAACAGCAGGATCCGGTTAATTTCACCCATTGGTACCCAAATAATCACGGGCAAACCCATATTTTATTTTACCAACATAATCTGAACGAAATTCCGCCAGAGGCTATCCAAGCAGATTGGCTCAATATTCAAGAGGGATCAGTGTCAGCATGAAAAAAATTTTAGTTGTCCGCAATGATAAATTAGGTGATTTTATGTTGGCATGGCCGAGTTTTGCCATGTTGAAACAATCAGCGCCCAATTTGCAAATTACCGCACTTGTACCAGCGTATACCGCTGAATTGGCACGCGCTTGTCCTTATATTGACGAGGTGATTATTGATGCCGGTAAAAACGCGAGCCGAGCAGCGCAGCAAGCTACGTTAAACACGATTCGTGAACAACAATTCGATGCGGTGATTAATCTGTTTTCGGATCGTTATAATGCACTGTTGATGTGGAAAGCGAGAATCCCCTATCGTCTGGCACCGGCAACGAAAATTATCCAATTTTTATATAATAAGCGGATTAAGCAACGCCGTTCGCAATCATTAAAAGCGGAATATCAGTATAATTTAGATTTGATTCGCGCCTTTTTACGCGATCAACGGTTGCTGATTGTAGAGCCGAATCCGCCTTATTTCAGGTTTACCGCGACGGAATTGTTACAACAAAAACAAAAATTAATCGATCTTCTGGAGCTGTCGCCAAGCAAAAAATGGGTTTTTGTCCACGCCGGCACAGGCGGTTCGGCCAATAATTTAACCTTGCGGCAGTATGCTGAAATTGTTCAAGGGTTGAATCAATCGCTGGACTGTCAGATTGTGCTGACGGCAGGGCCGGGCGAAAAAGAAAAAGCGGAAAGTTTGGCAAAATTGAGCGGTTTAAGCGCGCAGCAGATCAAGATCTATGCCGAAAATGACGGCCTGCTTGATTTTGCCCGCACTTTAGCCTGCGCCGATCTGTTTATTGCCGGTTCAACGGGACCATTGCATTTAACCGCGGCCTTGAACGGTTTGACCGTCGGCTTTTTCCCCAGCAAGCGTTCGGCGAAAGCGTTACGTTGGCAACCGATTAATCAAACCGATCGCCATTTGGCGTTCACACCGCCTCAGGGGCATGACGAGAGCCGTGAAATGGCGCAGATTCAAGCCGAACAGGTTGTCGCCCAGATTATTCCTTTTGTGCAACAACACTGGCAACAAGATTAAGGCTTTTTTTCAGTCTGGGTGCGAATCCATAAATCGGCATATTTGACAAATGTTGAATGTGCCGATAAAACCGCCAATAAAAAGCCTTGTTTACCGTCTAAAAAACCGCGCTTTATCAGATACATTTTGATAAAACAGGTGAGCGCATGGGTAATTCCCTGCAATAGGCCGGCGCGTTTTCCTGATTTTTGCCGTTGTTCTGCCCAAGCTTTGGCGTAAAAAGCGGATTTAGTCAGGTAATGGTAAAGATCCTCATAGGTGTAATGACGTAAATCACCGCTCAATTTTTCGATCTTAAATCCATCCGGTTCAACGATTTTTTCATGAACCAACGAATCGTTGTATTGAGTATCCGAAGTGCGGTAAAGGCGGATCACCCAGTCGGGATACCAGCCGGAGTGCCGGATTTCGCGCCCGAAAACTTCACTGCAACGCCCGATTTGATAGAGTGTGTCCGGCTTATCGGCGATGACGGCTTGCTGAATGGCTCGCTGTAATTCAGGGGTAACTCGTTCATCGGCGTCCAACCATAAAACATAATCACTTGCCACATATTGCTGGGCAAGCTGGCGTTGTTTACCGAAGCCCCGCCAGTCAAGGTTTTGATAAAATTTCTCGGTATAACAACGAGCAATGGCTTCAGTTTGATCCCAGCTGCCGGAATCTAAAATCACGATTTCATCGACCCAATCTTTTACCGTATCTAAACAAGCGGCAAGATGTTTTTCTTCATTTTTTACGATCATGGCAACGGCAAGCGTTGGTTTTGGCATGTTAACTCCTTTTAAGCGAAATGTCTTATTATCTTAACAGAAGTTCCGAATAGGGTATAATCAAAACCCAATGTATGAGGGGAAAGTAAACCTAATGATTTTCTATATATATAATGTATTAATTTATCTGATTCAACCGTTGGTGCTGCTATATAATTTTTATCGCAGCCTCAAATCCCCCGCTTATCGCCGTCGGTTGAATGAGCGTTATGGCTTTTATAGCGCACAAACGGTTGCGCCGCAAAAGGGAGGCGTGTTGATTCATGCCGCTTCCGTCGGTGAAGTGCTGGCGGCGCGGCCGTTGGTGAATGCGATTCTAAGCCAATATCCTGATTTGGCGGTGACGATTACCACTGTTACGCCGACCGGTTCCGAACGGGTGAAATCGGCATTCGGCGACAACGTCAGCCATGTTTATTTGCCGTATGACACCCCGACCTCGATGGCGCGTTTTTTGCGTTTTGTCCAGCCGAAATTGTGTATTGTGATGGAAACCGAATTGTGGCCGAATTTGATCCACCAACTGGCGAAACGTGAGATTCCGTTTGTGATTGCCAATGCCCGCCTGTCGGCACGCTCGGCGCGGCGTTACGGCAAAGTGAAGAAGCTGTTACGCAAAATGCTGTCGGAAATCACGCATATTGCAGCGCAGGACGGGGTGAGTGCCGGTCGCTATTTAGGATTGGATTACGATAAAAACAAACTGACGATCACCGGTAATTTGAAATATGATTTGAGCTTAAGTGCGGTCTTGCAACAGCAGGTTGCCGAGTTGCGTAGCCAATGGTTGCCGAACGCACGTCCGGTGTGGGTTGCCGCCAGCACCCATCAGGGCGAAGATGAAATCGTGCTGGAAGCGCACCGCACTTTATTGCAACGCTATCCGGATTTGCTACTGCTGCTCGTGCCGCGCCATCCGGAACGTTTTCAAGCAGTGTATGAATTAATCGAAAAATCCGGCTTAAGTGCGGTGCGCCGCTCTACGCAACAACTGCCGAGTAAAACGACGCAAGTCGTGTTAATTGATACCATGGGCGAACTGATGCAGATGTACGGTATCAGCGATGTAGCCTTTGTCGGCGGCAGTTTGTTGTCGATTGGCGGTCATAATCCGCTGGAACCGTTGGCATTTAAATTGCCGGTGATTTCCGGCAAGCACACCTTTAATTTTCCGGAAATTTTTGCCGAATTGCGCACCGTACGCGGCGTGCTGGAAATCGATGCACAAAGCGATCAACTGGCGAAAAGTGTCGCTGATTTGCTGTCGGCACCGCAACAGGCGAAGCGTTACGGCGAGGCAGGCTACCAAGTGCTGATGAAAAACAGAGGCGCTTTGGATCGCCTGATGTTATTATTGCAACCTTATCTCGAAAAATAGGACTTCAATATGCAAACCAGCGTGATTTATCCCGGCACTTTTGATCCAATTACCAACGGGCATTTGGATATTATCGAGCGCAGCGCGCTGCTGTTTCCGCAAATTATTGTGGCGGTGGCGGCAAGCCCGAGCAAAAAGCCGTTATTCGATTTGCAACAGCGGATCGAGCTGGTTAAACAATCAACCTTGCACCTCGATAATGTTGAGGTGATAGGCTTTTCCGGTCTGCTGGCAGATGTGATCAAACAGTATCAGGTCAAGGCGATTATTCGCGGCGTGCGTGCCGTGGCGGATTTTGAATATGAGCTGCAACTGTCGCATTTGAACCGGCTGTTGACCAACGGTGTGGAGAGCCTGTTTTTTCCGCCGTCGGATCGCTGGTCGTATGTCTCCTCGACCATGATCCGTGAAATCAGCCTGCACGGCGGCGACACCCGTGCGTTGGTGCCGGAAGCGGTTTATACCGCACTTTTAAATAAACAACGCGAAGTTTAGAGATGATAGCCGTCGAGCAGGGCTTGCCAGTTCTGTTCGCTGAAGCGGATTCGCATTCTGCCGACCTCTTTGAGAAAAGAGCGGTGCAGCCGTTCCAGATTGCCTTGTTTCCAGTCGTCACCGGATAAGAAAGCGCATTTGTCAAAATCGATTAGCCAAAATTTTTGTTGCCCGTTTTGTTGTTGCAGTAAAATATTGTGCGCATTTAAATCACGGTGACAGACTTGTAGATCATGCATTTGACGGATGAGTTCGCCGATTTCCTGCCATTGTGCAACGGATAAGGTTTGCTGATGTAAAAGTGCGGTCAGATCGCTAGAATTTTCCACTCTTTCCAATAAAATATCCGCTTGATAGCCCACGGTTTTTTTGATGACGCGCGCTGCAATCGGTTGCGGCACCGGCAAGCCGGCTTTGTGCAGGCGGCGTAGCATTTTGAATTCGGCAAAGCTGCGGCTGTTTTTCAAAGAGCGGTCGAAATAGCGGTCACGATTGAATTTTGCCGACCAGCCGCCGCGATAATAGTGGCGCAACGCCAGATTTTTACCGATATCCAAATCGTCCGCCTGTAAAAACCAAGTGATCCCGCGCCCTTTCGCCTGTCCAATCACCCGCCGTTGCTGCTGCCAAAAGTGAATATCAAACAATTGTTCGGGCGAAAGTGCGGTTTCGACGTTGAGTAAATAATAGTGGTTTGCCTGTTGAAGGTACGACATCGGCTATCCTCGTATATTAACAATGATAATTTTTGGATTTTACTTTAGAATAAATCAAATCCCAATCAGAAATCGATTTAATTATGCTAAAACAGCCTCTTTTTACTACGCCACCGAAAAAACTCTGCATCTTGCGCTTATCTGCAATTGGTGATGTCTGCAATGCGATTGCGATGGTGCAGCAGATTCAACACCATTATCCGACAACGGAAATCACTTGGATTGTCGGCAAAACCGAATCGCAGTTGGTGGCAGTGTTGCCGAATGTGAAAACCGTGGTGTTTGATAAAAAGTGCGGTTGGCGCGGCGTGTTGGCGATTTGGAAACAATTGAAAAACCAACGTTTTGAAGCCCTGTTGAATATGCAAACCGCACTTCGTGCCTCTGTGTTATCGCTAGGGATCAAAGCCAAGTATAAAATCGGTTTCGGCAAAAAACGGGCGCGCGAAGGACAGTGGTTGTTTACCAACCGCACCATCAGCGAGCCGCAAAATCTACATGTCTTAGACGGATTTTTGGCGTTTGCCGAGGCAATCGGCGTACCGCCAAGCCCGCCTCGTTGGGATATTCCACTGGCGGCGGCGGATCGGGAGTATGCCGGCAGTCTGATTGATCCGACCCGAAAAAATCTGCTGATTTGCCCTTGTTCCAGTAAAGCGGAAAAAGATTGGACGGTAGAGGGTTATGCTGCGGTGGCAGGCTATGCGGCGCAACAGAATGTCAACGTTATTCTCGCCGGCTCCCCTGCGCCGCGCGAAATAGCGATGGCGGCTGAAATTGCGCAAAAGTGCGGTATTGCGCTGACCAATGTGGTCGGTAAAACCTCGTTATTACAATTGATAGCATTGATCGGTCAAGTGGATTTGCTGATTTCGCCTGATTCTGGCCCAGCGCATATGGCGACCACGCAAGGCACGCCGGTAATCGGATTATACGCAATCCACAATCCGCTGCGCACCGCCCCTTATAACAATCTCGCCAATGTGGTGTCGGTGTACGAACAAAATATCCAAGCGCAATACGGCAAACCGTCTGCGGAACTGCCTTGGGCAACACGCGCCAAAGGCAAGGATTTGATGCAACAGATTCGAGCGGAACAGGTGATTGCGCAGATGAAAGGATTGTTGGGAATGAGTTGATGGTACAACCCGAACATCCTTTACATATTAACCCGATGACATTGTTTACACTTCGGACTGTTTCCCACCTTCCTTTTTTTCCTTGATGGGAGAGGGTGTCCGTAGGACGGATGAGGTGAGATCTTGGTTCACTGCCCTGTACTTTACCCCTCATCCTGATTTTCGCTTCTGAACGAAGCAAAAATCTGTCCTTCTCCCACAAGGGGCGAAGGAAAAGTGCGGTATTTCACCACCCTAACAGGGTTGATTCATCCGTAATCTCGGGTAATTTGTTGCCCGAAGTTGTGTATGCACTTCGGGTTGTACAGATCTGTTTCTTACCGTTATAACCCCTGACATCTCGGGCAGAAAAAACTATTCCGTTGCCCAATGACCGCACTTTCGATTTTTGTGCCGCAAGTCGGGCAAGGTTCGCCGGCTTTGCCATAGACATACAACTGTTGTGCAAAATAGCCGGGGCGACCGTCCGGTTGAATAAAATCTTTCAACGATGTGCCGCCTTGACGGATAGCTTCTTTTAACACCAACTTAATTTGCCCGACCAGTTGTTCGCATTGCGCACGGGTCAATTTGCTCGGCGGCGTGAGCGGGTGAATACCGCACAGAAACAGGGTTTCATTGGCGTAAATATTGCCTACGCCGACCACCACCGCATTATTCATCAAAAACGATTTGAGCGGCGTATTTTTATTGCGGCTTTTTTGCCAAAAATAATCCGCATTAAACTCGTCGGATAGCGGTTCGGGGCCGAGTTTGGCGAACAGCGGAAAATCGGCTAATGTTTTCGTCCATAGCCACGCCCCGAAACGGCGCGGATCGTTGTAACGTAAAATCTTACCGTTACCGAAAATAAATTCCAGATGATCGTGTTTATCACGCACCGCACTTTGATCGTTAATATCGACAATTCGCAGCGACCCCGACATTCCCAAATGCCCGATAATATAGCCTTGTTCGGTTTCGAGAATCAGATATTTGGCGCGGCGTTGTAAAGTGATCACCCGTACATTGTAAAACTCACTGAGTTCCGGGCTGACCTCCCAGCGCAGTTTGCTGCGGTGAACACGGATTTGCTCGATTTGTTGCCCCAACACAAACGGCGCAATGCCGCGCAGGGTGGTTTCGACTTCGGGTAATTCAGGCATAAGGGATCCATAAATGTTAAGTATTTGGAATATATATGATAAGGACGGTTTCGAGTATTTCAAGTTAGCCTTATAACAAAATCAATGGTATCATGTCTATTTTTACGTTTATTCTAAAATGTTTGATGTAATAAATATTAATAGAATAATTATTTTATTTTCACCAATTAATAAAGTTGAAAGCTTTTACTAATATTAATGTAGCATATGATTTATTAATCTTAAAGAATATATTTGAAAAATATTGAAGGCCTGTGATGGAAGATGATAAAAGAAAAATCTTATTAGGATTATCCGCAGTAAATGGAATTTCAGAATTGATTGAGCGCAATCTTAAGTATTATGGTTTTGATGTGACTAATATTTGTGAATATGATCAGTATACAGATAAATATACACATGAATTTCGTTACCCGTCATTGCTCTCTAATTTTCTGGTGAAATATAAAAAAATAATATTCAAGGATAAACAGGCAAAAGTAAAACTTAAATCAAAACTAATACAAAGTGAATTTTTAAAAAATGTTCGCCTGATGTAAAATTTGATTATGCACTTTTCTTTTTAGCCCAAAGTTATTCTTATGATTTGCTTAAATTTATTCGTAGTTATGTGAAAAAAGGAAATATGATTAACTACCAATAGGACGGTATTGATCGTTTTCCGGCAGTTTATTCATTATTACCGTTTTTTGACCGTTTTTATGTTTTTGATCCTAGAGATATCAAGAAGCCTAATTATAATTTTTTACCAACAACGAATTTTTATTTTGATTATGATTTAAAGCCACTTCCGAACAAGCAGGATTTCTATTTTTTAGGTGTTCACAGTGAAGATCGTTTGAGCATTATTACTAATTTTGCAAGTTTTGCTAACAGAATGGGTTGGGATATTAACTTTAATATAGTATTACCGCGCAATGGAGAGCGTTGGAAAAAATCTTATCCGGAAAATATTACTTTATTGCACTCTAATCAATTAAAGAGTTTTCATGATAATCTTTTAGAAGCGCGACAATCTAAAGTATTACTCGATTTTGTTATTAATGCACATCACGGTCTTTCATTTAGAGCTTTTGAAGCATTAGGTCATGATAAAAAATTAATTACAACCAATGGTGATATTATCGATTATGATTTTTATCACCCTAATAATATTTTTATCTTAAACGAAAATAATATTGATGAGCTTCCGGATTTTCTGGCAAAACCATTTTATAACATCGAGCAAAAAATTAAGGAAAAGTATAGTTTTGGTAATTGGATCAAATATGTTTTAGATATTGAACCACATCAAGCAATAATTTTACCTAAAAAGTAACTATTAACCAAAAGTATTAAAAATTATGTTAGACATTGTATTATACGAGCCGGAAATTCCGCAAAACAGCGGTAATATTATCCGTTTATGCGCCAATTGCGGCTTTCGTTTGCATTTAATCGAGCCGTTGGGCTTTGCTTGGGACGATAAAAAATTGCGTCGTTCGGGATTGGATTATCACGAATTTGCCGAAATTAAAAAATACCCGTCATTCGAGGTGTTTATGCAGCAGGCACAACCACAACGGCTGTTTGCTTTAACCACCAAAGGCGGGCCGAATCATGCCGAAGTGCGTTATCAATCGGGCGATTTTTTGATGTTCGGGCCGGAAACCCGCGGCATTCCACGCCTGATTTTAGACAGCTTGCCGTTGGCACAAAAAATCCGTTTGCCGATGGTGGCGAACAGCCGTAGCATGAATTTATCCAATGCGGTGGCGGTGACGGTGTATGAAGCATGGCGGCAACTGGGTTTTGCAAATGCGGTTAATCCAAATGTAACACAGGATTAGGGGAAGAAATGGAACAGTTATTACAAGGCTTTTTGGTCACCGCCAGTTTGATTATCGCGATTGGTGCGCAGAATGCGTTTGTGTTAAAACAAGCCTTGCTGAAACAAAATATTTTCTGGGTTGCGCTCACTTGTTTTATCTGCGATTTTGTTTTGATTGGCATTGGTGTGATGGGATTTGGCAGCTTAATCGGGCAAAGCCCGAGCGCAACCTTAGCCTTGGCGGTGGTTGGCGCTCTGTTTTTGCTGGTCTATGGCGCAAGGGCGTTCCGCAGCGCCTATCGCGGTGGCAGCGGTTTGACGCTCGATCAAACAGAGCGACCGCCGCAAAGTGCGGTCAAAACCGTGTTGATTACCTTGGGCTTAACCTTGCTCAATCCGCATGTGTATTTAGACACGGTGGTGATTATCGGCGGCATTGCTTCGACTTTGTTATTCGAGCAAAAACTGCAATTCCTGATCGGCGCGGTGTTTGCATCCGGCTTATGGTTCTTCGGCTTGGGTTACGGCGCACGTTTGCTGATTCCGTTATTTAAACGCCCAAAAACCTGGCGCATATTGGATTTCGCTATCGGCTGCATTATGTGGCTGATCGCCTTTAGTTTGGCGCGTTATGCCTTGAATTTACTTTAAGCATCAAAGTGCGGTTGCGAACCGCACTTTGGTTTAACGAGATGAATTAAATATTACGAAATTCATATTCCAACTGATCGTTGTCGTCGAAATATTGATCCATCTCGAAAGACGGTTTGGTTTGTTGGTGGTGGGCGATGATTTTTGCCGGTACGCCAGCGGCGGTGGCGTATTCCGGTACGGCTTGCAGCACCACCGAGCTTGCGCCGATTTTGGCGAAGCGTCCGACTTCGATATTGCCGAGAATTTTTGCCCCTGCGCCGATCATCACGCCTTCGCGCACTTTCGGGTGGCGGTCGCCGGACTCTTTGCCGGTTCCGCCGAGGGTGACGCCTTGCAGAATCGAGACGTCATCTTCAATCACCGCGGTTTCGCCGATCACAATGCCGGTGGCGTGATCGAGCATAATCCCTTTGCCGATCCGTGCCGCAGGGTGGATATCGACATCAAACGCCACCGAGATCTGGTTTTGCAGGTAAATCGCCAACGCTTTGCGCCCCACTTGCCACAAGTAGTGGGTGATACGGTAGCTTTGCAGCGCGTGGTAGCCTTTCAGATACAGCAACGGCGTAGAGAACATCTGCACCGCCGGATCGCGTTCGCGTACCGCCAGTAGATCGCAGGCGGCATAAGCGATTAAATCGGGGTTTTGCTCATAGGCTTCTTCGATAATTTCTTTCAGGGCTATCGCCGGCATAATCGGATTGGACAGTTTATTCGCCAAAATATAGCTGAGCGCCAAACCCAAATCATAATGTTTCAGAATGGTGGCATGGAAAAAACTCGCCAACATCGGTTCGTTTTCCACCAGTTCTTTGGCCTCGTTGCGAATCGACAGCCATAAATCGAGCAGTTTTTGCGGGGACATCTCGGTCATAATCACTCTCTTGTATATTCTTCTTTGCGTTCGCGACCTAGCAGGGTTAATGCCGCTTCGCGCGCATCTTTGCCGCAGAACAGCACTTGGTAAATTTGTTCGGTGATCGGCATTTCGATCCCTTGTCGCTGTGCCAATAGGTGGGTTTCTTTGGTGTTGTAAAAACCCTCGACCACTTGCCCGATATTATCCAGCGCTTTTTGCGCGGCGAAGCCTTGCCCTAACATCAACCCGAAACGGCGGTTACGCGATTGGTCGTCGGTGCAGGTCAGCACCAAGTCGCCCAAGCCTGCCATGCCCATAAAGGTTGCCGGTTGTGCGCCTAAGGAGAGCCCTAAGCGGGTGATTTCGGCAATACCGCGCGTGATCAGTGCGGTTCTGGCATTGGCGCCGAAGCCCATGCCGTCGGAAATACCGGCGCCGATGGCGATTACGTTTTTCACCGCACCGCCCAATTGTACGCCGATCATATCGTTGTTGATATACACCCGAAAATGCTTGCTGCAATGAATGCGGGTCTGTATTTCACGGGCGAACTGTTCGTTGTCGGAAGCCAGCGCAATCGCCGTCGGCAAGCCGTTTGCCAGCTCTTTGGCGAAGGTCGGACCGGATAATACCGCTAACGGATAGCGGCTGCCGAGCTGTTCTTTGACTACGTCTTGCAATAATCTGCCGCTGTCACGTTCCAAACCTTTGGTCGCCCAAAGCAGGCGGCTGTCTTCACGCAGCAACGGTTTGATTTGAGCGATGACATCGCCGAACACATGGCTGGGCACGACCAATAAAATGTCGCGCGATGCTTGAATCGCTTTGCTTAGGCTCGGTTCGATAATTAAGGATTCGGGGAATTCGATATCGGGTAAAAATTGGCTGTTGCGGCGCTCGTTCGCCAAATTTTGCATATGGTGTTGATCGTGTCCCCACAGATAGGTCGGGTAGCCGTTACGCGAAAATGCAATTGCCAGCGAAGTGCCGAACGAACCGGCGCCAAGCACGGTGATTGGGGTATTGGTCAGTGCGGTAGTCATATTCTTTCCTATGTTAGCTTTTTTATAATATCATTGATTTTATTGCTATTTATCATTTAGAAAAAGGGAAATTTGCTAAGGTGAGAGTTTGTCTATTAAGGGAAAATCGTATCCAAATCCGTTTCCATATTTTCCCACACCTCAAACTCACTTTCTTCAGCCTGCTTGATGAGCGTTCGTAATTTTGTACGTTGTATTTCAACCGCTTGAATTTGTGCAAGATAAGCTTGCTTCGTGGTTACTTCGAACGGGGGTGCTTTTGCAGACAAGCTCATGGTTAAGTCCTCATTGAGTGGTGCTTCTATGCAATATCATACAGACGGCAAATGTGCTATGCAATGGTTTTACAGCAAGTGAAAAATTATAAAACAAAATCGCAGACAATTGCCTGCGATTTTTGAACTGCGTGAAAGAAATTAATGCTTAGTGCGTGGTTTCCGCCGCTTTTTCGGCTTCTTCTTGTTGTGCTTGCAGTTGTTGCATAAACAGCGCATCAAAATTAACCGGTGATAGGTTCAAGGCTGGGAATGTGCCGCGGTTAACTAGGCTGGAAATCAGCTCACGCGCATACGGGAACAGCATATTCGGGCATTGTGCGGTCAGGCAGTGTGCCAGCTGTACGCCTTCCAAGCCTAATACGGTAAAGACGCCGGCTTGCTTGACTTCGCAGATGAATGCGACATCGTTGCTGTCTTCCAGCGTGGTTTCAACGGTCAGATTCAAGCAGACTTCGTATAAGCCTTCCGCTAATTCAACGGTTTCGGTGTTCAAATCGAATTTTAACTGCGGTTTCCACTCTTGTTGGAAAATGGTCGGCAGATTCGGCGCTTCGAAAGAAACGTCTTTAACGTAAATGCGTTGAATTTGTAAGGTCGGTTGCACCGCTTGCTCTTCAGTGTTTGCTGCTTGTGTGTTTTCGTCAGCCATGTTCAGCTCCCTGTAATTAGTTGGAAATGCTTGAAATAAAAATATTAACGTTTGACTACCGGCAGGTTTGCTGCGCGCCAGCCACCAATGCCTTCTTTCAAACTGTAAACCTGTGCGAAACCTTGTTTGTGCAATTGGTTTGCCAAGGCTTCGGAACCCAGACCGCTGGCATCAACTACGATTAACGGCACATTTTTGTGTTTTTCCAGTACGCTGGCATTGTGGTTTTTGATCTCGCTCGGCAACACTTGCACACTGCCGATGATGTGGCCGCGTTGGAATTCGTCCAGTGTTCTAACATCAACCACAACGGCGTTCTCCTTGTTGATCAGCTGTGTCAGTTGCGCATTGTCGATGACTTTGACCGATGAAGTGGCTGATTTGACAAAAGTGACGATAACACCGATAAATACAACAACCCAAGCCACCACCATAATGGTGTGATTGCCGGCAAATTCGATAGCCTTAGGGATAAAATCTTCCATTTAAAATCTCAATCCGTAAAAAATAGTGTTAAAAAAGAGAGCCAAGTATAACCGCTCTTACCCGCTTTAACCAAACAAAACTGGGGTGAGACTGTACAAATATTGTCAGATCGGTGGCAAAGTGCGGTCAAACGGATATAAAAAACCGCACTTTGGCTTTTTTCAGCGGCAAAGTGCGGTTGGATCACCTTAGGCGGTTAAATTACAGATAGTATTTTTTAACCACTTTCAAGTTATCGTCTAATTGATACACCAACGGCTGACCGGTCGGGATTTCCAGATCCATAATGTCGGCATCGGAAATGCCTTCGATGTGTTTCGCCAACGCACGCAGTGAGTTACCGTGCGCTGTCACTAACACGCGCTGTCCGCTTAACAGTGCCGGAGCAATTTGATCTTCCCAGAACGGCAGTACGCGCTCTAAGGTCACTTTCAGGTTTTCACCGTCCGGCACGACATCGCTCGGCAGGTGGGCATAACGGCGATCGTTATGGGCGGAGTTCGGATCATCTTGTGCCAATAACGGCGGCAACGTGTCGTAAGAACGGCGCCAGATATGCACTTGTTCGTCGCCGTATTTTTCCGCAGTCGCTTTTTTATCCAAGCCTTGCAATTCGCCGTAGTGACGTTCGTTCAAACGCCAGTTTTTCACTTGCGGGATCCATAATTGATCAGACTCTTCCAACACGATGTTACAGGTTTTGATCGCACGGGTTAATACCGACGTGAACGCGATGTCGAATTCAAAACCGGCTTCTTTCAATTTTTGACCGGCGGATTTGGCTTCTTCGATACCGCGCTCGGTCAAGTTCACATCACGCCAACCGGTGAATAAATTTTTGGCATTCCACTCACTGAAACCGTGACGAATGAATACTAATTCCATAAAAAGTTCTCCTGTATGTTTTAAACATGTTTTTAAGAAAGTAAAAACCGAAAGTAAAAAATCATTGAAAAATCGTGAGGCATTTATAGCAAATATTTGTCGAAGTTGAAATAGCCAAGCCGGATCTTTGCTGATATTCTGCCGAGAATTGCTGATCTTTTGCCAAGAAGCGATTAAAATGTGTTAATTTTGTTAGGGACGTGTAGGTGTTTTGTCGAATGACCAAAAATAAAATCAGATGAAGCCACTACCGATTCGAATTTGTCAGACTTAACAGGAGTGACCGCCGGTGCCAGTGCAGGGGATTCAAAAACATTTACTGCTTTTTTTATGTGCGATCGGATTTATCGCCGCAGGCATAAGTCCGGACAGTTATGCCAATCAACAAGATTTATCCAAGGTTCAGCAGCAGATTAAGCAGCAGCAGCAGCAGCTGTCGCAGCAGCGCAAGGAACAGAACCGCCTGCAGCAAGAGCTGAAAAAGCAGGAAAACAGCATTAATAACGTGTTGGGCGAGTTACGCAAAACCGAGCAGGAATTGAGCGAGTTGCAGCGCAGCATTCGCGAAACCGACAAGCAGATAGCCCAGTTGGAAAAGCAGTTATCGGCACAAAAACAAAAACTGGCGGAACAGTTGGATTCCGCCTATCGTGCCGGTCTGAATCCGTCGGTTATCGAAAAAATCCTGTCGGAAAAAGCGCAGGTCAGTGACCGTATGTTGGCGTATTACCAACAGTTTAACCGTTCGCGCACCGAATTAATCGAATCGATTAGACTGACGCAAGCCGAGCTGGAAGGGCAAAAAGCCGAAGCGCAGCAGCAGCAAAAACAGCAGCAGGCGATTTTAAACAAACAGAAACAGTCGCAATCTTCGTTGCAAAAAACGCAAAACGAGCGCAAATCGACCCTGAACAAGTTGGATCGCTCGATTAAACAGGGCGAAAACCGCTTGGAAGTGCTGAAAGAAAATGAAAACAGCCTGAAGCGGTCGATCGCGCAAGCGCAAGAGCGGGCGCGTAAACGGGAGCAGGAAGAGTTGGCTGCTTATCAGAAGAAAAAAGCCGAGCAAGAGAAAAAAACCGATAAACCTTATCAGCCGACCGAGAACGAAAGAAACCTGACCCGCAAAACCAACGGTTTAGGCGCAGGCAAAAAACAGTATGCGATGCCGGTCAGCGGCAGCATCGCCAACCGCTTCGGTTCGGTGCAAATGGGGGAACTGCGCTGGAAAGGCATTGTGGTCAACAGCAGCAGCGGCGCGGCGGTGAAAGCCATTGCCGACGGACGGGTGATTTTATCCGACTGGCTGCAAGGCTACGGCTTGGTGGTGGTGGTTGATCACGGTGCCGGCGATATGAGTTTGTACGGCTACAACCAACGTTTAAGCGTACAGAACGGACAATACGTCAAGAGCGGTCAGAAAATCGCCGAAGTCGGTAGCAGCGGCGGACAAGGCAAACCGTCGCTCTATTTCGAAATCCGCCGCAAAGGCAATCCGGTGAATCCGTTGAATTGGGTGAAGTGATGGGGAGACTATCCAAAACCGCACTTTGCTTGTCGTTACTGCTGCCAGCCGCCAGCGGCTTGGCGGCGCGTTTGGCGATTGTGATCGACGATATCGGCTATCGTGCCGACGATCAAAAAATTTATAATCTGCCGAAAGAGATTTCGGTGGCGATTATTCCGTCGGCGCCGAACGCCACCGCTCGCGCCAAGCAGGCAAAACAACAGGGGCGGGATATTTTGATCCACCAGCCGATGCAACCGAAGGCCAAAATGAGATTGGAAAAAGAGGGCTTGGTGTTGGGCATGTCGGCGGCGCAAGTGAGCGCTAACATTGAATATGCACGGCAAAAAGTGCCGTATGCGATCGGCTTGAACAACCATATGGGCAGTGCCGCCACCGCCGACCGCACTTTGATGCAGCATTTGATGCAGCAGCTGCAAAAACATAAACTGTTTTTCCTCGACAGCCGCACCATCGGCAGCAGCGTGGCGAGCAAAGTGGCGCGTGAAAACGGTGTGGTGGCGTTGGATCGGCATATTTTCTTGGACGATAGCGACGCATACGCCGATGTGCAGCGCCAGTTTAATTTATCCGTTCAGTACGCACGCAAACACGGTACGGCGATTGTGATCGGACACCCGCGCAAAAACACGATTCGTGTGTTGCAACAAGGGATTGCCAACCTGCCGAAGGATATTCAACTGGTCGGCATGGGCAGCTTGTGGCGCAACGAAAAAGTGATTCCGCCGAAGCCGTTTATTCTGCTGTTTAACGACTTACCGGCTTCGACTTCGGTTGCGCCTTTTGTGAAATATCCGCTGTTGCGCGGCGTGCCGGAATAAAGGCTTACCGTTTTACGGACAAGGATTGCTGATTTCGGCGTGCACCGCATTAATCTGCGCCAGCGTTTCTGCCCCCAACCGCACTTTTACGCTGGCAATATTCTCCGCCAGTTGATCCAACGTGGTTGCGCCGATAATATTGCTGGCGACAAACGGCTGTTGATTGACAAAGGCGAGTGAAAGTGCGGTCAGGCTGATACCGGCTTGTTCGGCAATCGCGGCGTAACGTTCCACCGCGGCAAACGCTTGCGGTTTAGTGTAACGTTGGAAACGTTCAAACAGGGTTAAACGCCCTTTCTCCGGCCATGGTTGCGTGCGGTATTTGCCGCTGAGTAAGCCGAATGCCAACGGCGAATACGCCAATAAGCCGACGTTTTCACGCAGCGAAATTTCGCTCAAACCCACTTCATAACTGCGGTTGAGCAGGTTGTACGGATTTTGCACCGACAGCACGCGTGGCAGGTTTGATTCGCGATGTAGGCGCAAACACTCCATCACGCCCCACGGCGTTTCATTGGACAAACCGAAATGGCGGATTTTGCCTTGCTGTTGCAAGGTTTGCAGCGCTTCCAGACTTTCTTGCAACGGCGTAATATCCGCTGGTTCATCAAGTGCGGTCAGCCCTAATTGCCCAAAATAGTTCACTTGCCGTTCCGGCCAATGCAGCTGATACAGATCCAAATAATCGGTTTGCAGCCGTTTCAGGCTCGCCTCGCAAGCAGCGAAAATCTGCTGTCGGGTGAAACGCGAACCGCCGCGAATATAGTTTTGATTATCACTGCCGCGCGACGGACCAGCGATTTTGCTGGCGACAATTAATTTATCCCGCTGCTGTTTCGTCAGCCAACTGCCGATATATTGCTCGGTGCGCCCGTAGGTTTCGCCGTTTGGCGGTACGGGATACATTTCGGCGGTGTCGATAAAATTCACTCCGTGTGCCAGCGCATAATCCAACTGTTGGTGTGCGTCCGCTTCGCTGTTTTGTTCGCCGAAGGTCATCGTGCCCAAACAGATTAAGCTGACATTCAGATCCGTGTTGCCTAGTTGTCGATATTGCATTTTGCTTTCCTTATTGTTACCCGTCATCATGTTCACTGCCAACAAAACTATAGCAAATTTTTTTCGACCTTGTCTTGCGGATCTTTATGGCGCGCTTTGTTGTGCTTTTTGTACCGCCATGTTTAATGCCGGCGCAGCGCTGCTGCCGTGATTGTGTTTCTCAAGCAAAATGAAGTCGCCGTTAACGCCTTTCTCCGCCAATTGTTGTTGCAGATCTTCTATTTTCAGTATGTTACGACGGTTAAAAATCCGTTGAATGCGAGCAGAATTTTGATCCGGATCGGCTAACGGATTGGCTTCGTATTCGCCAAGGGTAAATAATAGCGAGGACGGGCGAATCCGGTGGAATTCAACGTTGCGTTGTTGCAACAGCGTGCCGTTGCCCCACCATAGCGATGGGCTGGCAAGAATATAGTCATCAAACAGCTGCGGTTGGTTCAATAACACATACAGCCCGAATAAGCCGCCGAAAGAGTGTCCGAAAAACAGCGAGCGCTGCGCATTGACGGCATAATTTTGTGCTAAAAAGTGCGGTAGTCCGCTGATAAAGGTAAGAAAATCCGCCGCACCGCCGCCATAGACAAATTCTTCGCCCTGCGCGGCAAAGGTATAATCGCGGGTGCGCTCGGCAACGGCGTAAGCCTCTTGCGTCGGGTAGCCGACGGCAATAATGGTCGGCAGTGGCAGGACGGGATCAATTGCTTGTAACGCCAACGGAAAATGGGCATTTCCGTCCAATAAATAGAGTACGTTGCCGTTGTTATGCTGTTTCGGTACGGCGATAAACAAGCGGTAATTTTTGGCGTTAAAAGTGCGGTCGTGCTGTTTGATGTCGAAAAGCGCGTCGGCGGATAGAACCGCACTTTGCGCTTCGGTAGCGAAAGTGATCATGCTGATTAAGAATCCGTAAAATAGATAAGCAAATTGTTTGATGGATATCATCTATAGCGTACCGCCTCGCTTTTATCTTGGTCGAAAAATAAGGGCGTATAGCATACGCCCTGTGATAGACAAGCGGTTAGAAGGTATATTTCACCGTTGCATAGTAAGCGCGTCCCGGCTCGTTATAAGTGCTGGCGCCTGAATTGCTACGATAAAGTTGTTTGTCGAATAAGTTATTGATACCAATACGAATATTAATATCATCATTCCAGTTATAACCGGCGCTCACTCCCCAAACGGCATAGCTGCCGACAGAATCCGTGTTTAAATTGCTGCGTTGCGAGCGGATTGCCGCAACCGTATTGGGTTCTTGTTTGCCATATTGGGTGTAGGTTAATTGTGTATCCAAACGTGGAGTGACTTGATAACTCAAGGTTGAGTTCAAGGTATATTTTGGAATAATCGACAATGGATTACCGGTATCTTTATTGATTGAACGGCGCATATAGGTGAAGTTGTTAATCCAACTTAATTTGTCTTGCAGCAACGGCAAGGTGACGTTGCCTTCAAAACCTTCAATCACGGCGCGGTTGGCGTTGCCCCATTGGAAAATATAGTTTCCTGAGGTGGTTAGCCCGACGTAGCTGCCGGTAGAAACGATTTTATTACGGTACGCATTGTGGAAATAGGCCAATGAGAACAGATAGCCTTGCGGGTTGCTATATTCAAAGCCGATTTCTTTGTTGATACTGGTTTCAGGTTTTAAGTTTTCATTGCCCTGAAAATAGCAAGATCCGCTGGTGGTATAAGTCGGGCAACCGTTACCACGGCTGGCTAATAAGTAATTTGGATTACTTTGATAAAGATTCGGGGCTTTGTAGGCGCGCGCGATACCGCCCTTAATGTTCCAATTATCGTTCAGTCCGTGAGTAAAGTTTAAACCGCCGCTCCAGTTCGAACCGGATTTGGTGTTGTAGTCGAAACGCACGGCCGGCGTTAAGAAAGTCCGTTTGGCAACGGCAATATTATCTTCAAGGAATACGGCGTATTCGGACTGACTGGATTTGCCGTCACGATTGCTGTTGAGGCCGGGAATCGCACCAAAAGAGAGCGATTGGGTCATGGACGATGCGTCATTCAGTGAGCTGTGCACCGCCTCAACGCCAAAGGTCATGACTTGTTCGAACAGCCAGTTGAACGGGATATAGGTTTCAGAGCTGAAACGGGTATTTTTCAAAATGCTGTTGGTGTAATCCGTTTTGCTGGAATAACTGCCTTCCGGCCCGCCGGCTAACGCTTCCGGTAAGCGGCTGTTTTTGGTTTCATCGTAGGTAATATAGGTGCGGTTATCCGCCCAGCCCCACTTGCCGTCATAGGTTAACCCGTAGTTCTGACGATACAGACGTGCCGTTTCGGCGCCGTTTTCCGCCAATGCCATCGTGTTGGGCGCATTATTTCCGCCGCCGTTACTGTTTTGCGTATCACCGTTATAAATATTGCCTTGACGGCTAAATCCGGCGTCCAAGGTGAATTGATGCGCTTCGTTTAATTTCCACAATAACCGACCGTTTATGTCTTTATTACGCACCCCTTCACGACCGGCAGTGTAATTATCGCCGGTCACCGTTGAGTTGATATCCACTGCGTCGGCTTTGGTTTTATTCCAGTTACCATATAAACGGAAAGATAAGGCGTTAGTTAACGGGCCGCTTAAATTAAAGCCGACACGGTTGGTATTCCCCTCTTTGCTGTCTTCCGGTTGGCTGACATAGTAGGTTACGCTGCCGGTTAATTTATCCGTAGTCGGTTTGGTTTTGATATTGACCACCCCGCCCATCGCGCCGGAGCCATAGCGTGCAGCCGCCGGACCGCGTAATACTTCAATGGATTCGATGGCTTCGACCGGCACCCAGTTGGAGTCGCCGCGTGAATTGCGCTCTCCGCGCACCCCATAACGCTCGGCATTGCGCGAGGTTACCGGTTTGCCGTCAATCAAAATCAAGGTATTTTCCGGCCCCATTCCGCGCAAGTCGATTTGGCGTTTATTACCACGCTGACCGGAAGAGGTATTGCCGGTTAAATTCACTCCCGGCATCGTTCTTAAGACTTCGGAAATATCATTGGTCGCCGGACGTTTTTCCAAATCTTTAGCCGTTACCACCGATACGCCAAGCTGTTGTTTAACTTGGTCTTCCGCAGTAATCGTGATTTCGTCCAGTTCAGCGGTTTCGGCGGCATAGGCCAACGGTGTAAGCGCCATCAGTACGGCAAGAGAGAGTGGGGTTTTATTTACCTTTATATTCATCGATGGGTTCCTTGGGTGTTTATTATCATTAAAATTTCCTGACGAGAATGATAATAAAAATGATAATATCTATCAATAAAAATTAATGCTTTTCTGTTTTTGACATTTTGCTTGATATGTCAGCCGGTTATCGTGTTTGGAGGGATTTGATATAGCGGTAAATTTTTAGTGGTGTTATTGCCGGAATAGTTGGGAGCTTGTTTAGCCTTCACTCCCTGCACGCGACATGCACGCAAAGGGAATGGAGGCCAATCATGGAGGCAGGAAAAATGGAATTAAGCGGTAATTTTAAAAACGATAATCCACTGTGAGCATGGCTATTCGGAATCGTTATTTCTTCCGACGCTAACCGCTCTTTTCTCCGTTGCTGCCTGTGCGACACGTTGCGGATCGCTCGGTTTACGCCGCTTGCCGATGTTTTTGCTGTCGCGATGGCGCACTTTGACTTTTTTCTTCTCTTGCTGTTTTTCCGCTTTTTTCTCTTTTAAACGGGCTTTTTGTTTTTTGCTGACGCTTTTTTGATCGCCGTCTTTCGGTGGGCTGGTGCGCGGTTCAAGCCCTTCAACAATCCGTGATTTCAACGCCTCGGCGGTGTAACGGCGGATTTTACCGAGCAGTTTATAATCGTGTCCTTCCACCAGCGAAATCGCATTGCCTTTTTTGCCGGCACGGGCGGTGCGTCCGATACGGTGCAGGTAGGTGTCGGCGCTGTACGGCAGATCGTAATTGAAAATATGGCTGATGTCGTCAATGTCGATCCCGCGTGCGGCAACATCGGTGGCAACCAAAATATTCACAATCCCTTTTTTCAGTTTATCAATCGCATTGTTGCGCTGGCTTTGCGCCATTTCGCCTTCTAAATAGGTGCTGCGAATGCCGCGTTTGCGCAAATTATCCGACAGTTCGCGCACGTCTTCCCGTTTGCGCACAAACACAATGCCGCGCTCCACCGCTTCGTTTTCGATTAAGCGTGCCAACAATTTGAATTTGTGCTCTTTGCTGTCGGCATGATAGATCCATTGCAGGATCTTTTTGCGTTCACGGCGGCTCGGTTCGGCGTCGATTTTGATCGGATCATTTAAGATTCGTTCGGCAAAATCGACCAGCAATTCGCCTTCCAGCGTGGCTGAAAACAGCAGGGTTTGCCGCCGCCAACGGGTTTCGGCGGAAATGGTTTCCGCATCTTGCCCGAAGCCCATTTGTAACATGCGATCCGCTTCGTCAAAAATCAGGATTTCCACCGCACGGCAGTCAAAATTTTCCTCTTTGATATATTGCAGCAAACGTCCCGGCGTGGCGACCACCAGATCCTGATTTTTATTGAAAATTTCGCCGTGATTTTGATAAGCAACACCGCCGGTGATGGTGGCGATGCTGAGGTTGGTATATTTCGCCAGTCCTTTGGCTTGCTCCGCCACCTGCATCGCCAATTCACGGGTCGGGGTCAGCACCAGCACACGCGGCGCCCCCGGACTGCGGCGTGGAAAATCCAATAAATGCTGAATCGCCGGCAATAAAAATGCCGCGGTTTTACCCGTGCCGGTCGGGGCAGAGCCGAGAATATCGCGCACTTCCAAGGCGTGCGGAATCACTTCCGCCTGAATCAACATCGGGCGTTGATAGTTTTTATCGCGCAGGGCTTTCAGCAGTTCGGGCGCAAGATCAAAAGTTTCAAAACGCTGTGTGACAGCGGTTTGTTCGACAGGCTCGGCGGTGTGTTGTTCTGTTGTCATAAGTTACCTCAATATTTCTGTGTGCTGATTATAGCTTGTTTTATTTCAGCCGTCTTAAATTTGTCTGTCGGGTTGTATTTGACGATGACCGCACTTCAATTTTAACTGCAAGAGAAAAAAGACAAAGTGCGGTCTTTGCGAGTAAAATTCAAAACCATGAAAACAGAACAAGGATGGCGAATGTCAGGCTTTCAATTTAAACAATTCAATGTGCAACACGATCACTGTGCGATGAAAGTCGGCACCGACAGTATTTTGCTCGGTGCTTGGGTGGCGCTGGCGCAAGTGCGGTCAGTGTTGGATATGGGCTGCGGCAGCGGTTTGCTGGCGTTGATGGCGGCGCAACGTTTATCGCAACACTATGCCTCCGAACAGGACAAGAATTACCGAATCAGCGCGATTGAAATCGATCCGGCGGCGGCACAACAGGCGCAGCAGAATGTCCGGCGCTCAAAATGGGCGGATAAAATTCAGGTGGTGCAGCAGGATTTAACCGCATTCGCCGCAGACACAAATGCGCGCTTTGATTTGATTGTCGCCAATCCGCCCTATTTTGCCGCCGGTGTCGCTTGCCGCGATCTCACTCGGCAAACCGCACGTTATGCCACGCCGGAAAACAGCCATTTACACTGGCTGCAACTGGCGCAAAAAATGTTGAATCCGAACGGCAGAATCGCCTTTGTGCTGCCGTTTGAGGCGGCTGAACAATTGTTGCAACAATTGGAACATACCGCACTTTGCTGCACCAAGCGGACTGAGGTGATCACCAAACAGGGCAAACCGCCACAGCGGTTGTTAGTGGAATTTCGTTTGGCAAAAAGTGCGGTTCGGCCGCTAACGGTCAATGAACAAATCACGATTTATCAACGTGATAACCGCTATCATCAGGATTTTATCGATCTGACCAAAGCGTTTTATTTGAAGTTTTGATGGCGCACTTTAACTTATGCGTTAAAGTGCGGTTTGGCAGGATTAACGTTGTACCTTGTTCTGTGCGGACAATTTGGTCCAGTTGTAGTAACCGTACAGCGAGTTGAGCAGATAAGCGGAATACATCAGATACATTGCGGCGGTGTCTGCCCACAGAATAATCGACAGGATATTGATGATAATCCAAAAATTCCACTGTTCGCGGTAGCGTAACAACATCAGTGCTTGTGCTGCCACCACCAGCATGGTGGTTATGCCGTCGAGACCGATAGAATTGCCGTCGGTTGTTTTCAGGAACATAATAAACAGGGCGGAGCTGACACTGACCAGCAGTAAGGTCAGCAACCAGCCTTGGAAGGTCAGCGTTTTGGCGAGCACGCTTTCATTGTTGTCGCCACTGTTCATATTGGCTTTCCACAGGAAATAGCCGATGAATTGCGACGGAATATAGACATAAAGTGCGGTGCTCATTTCACCGTAAAATTTATTGTCCCAAGAGACATAAAAATAGGTGTAGGCAAAAATCAAACCGAAGAAATAGTTACTGATTTTGCCTTTGCTGACGAAAACCACACACAGCAAGCCGGTGATGCCGGAAATCACAGCCAGCAAGGATTCGGGCTGATACGCATAAACCCCGATTTGTAAGGCAAGAAATAAAAAAATCCATGCCATTTCAAATTTGGTCCAGCCGGAAAACAACTCATTTTTGATTAACGTCAGGTAATTCATAAAACGTCCTTACGGGTCATGATTGTTCGGTGAATTATAGCCCACATCTTTTGTAAAGCACCAGCTGAAATACCAATTAACGGTTATATTTAACATTTATACTAATAGTTTAACCTTTTTTAATGAAAAAGCTTAAACTAGGGAGGCGGTTTCATCTATAATCAGCGCCTTTTTATGTTTTAAAAATTGAGTATGGGTTTCAAAGAAAGATATGACGGTATTTGCAATCGGACAGCGCTGGATCAGCGAAAGTGAAAACGGATTGGGTTTGGGAATTGTCGTTGCGTTGGAACGGCGCACGGTGACGCTGCTGTTTCCGGCGGCGGACGAACAACAGGCATATGCGCTGGAATCCGCCCCGTTGACCCGCGTGTTGTTTGGTGCCGGTGACGTGGTGAAAAGCCACGACGGTTGGCAGTTGCAGGTGACGGAAGTGCAGGAACGGCAAGGGCTGATTGTTTATCTGGGCGAGCGGATCGATAGCGGCGAAAGTGCGGTTTTGCGCGAAATGGAACTGGATCACAACATCTCCTTCAGCAAACCGCAGGATCGGCTGTTTGCCGCACAAATCGATCGCAATGAACATTTCAATTTGCGTTATCAGGCGTTAAAACACCAGCAAGCGCAGTTTCAGTCGCCGTTGCGTGGTTTGCGCGGTATTCGTGCCGGTTTGATTCCGCACCAGTTGCACATCGCCACCGAAGTCGGACATCGGATTGCGCCGCGCGTGTTGTTGGTGGACGAAGTGGGCTTAGGCAAAACCATTGAAGCCGGTATGATTTTGCAACAGCAATTGTTCAGCGGCAAAGTGGAGCGCGCGCTGATTCTTGTGCCGGAAACGCTGCAACACCAATGGTTGGTGGAAATGCTGCGCCGTTTCAATCTTAATTTTTCGCTGTTTGATGAAGAACGTAGCCAAGATTTTGATCGGCAAAATAGTGAAAGTGTGGTCGAGACGGAGTCAGAAAATCCGTTTGATAGCGAAGCCCTTGTGATTTGTTCCCTCGATTGGCTGGTGCGACAGCCGCAACGCGCCGCGCAATTGTGCCAAAGCGATTGGGATATGCTGATTGTCGATGAAGCGCACCATTTGCAATGGAGCGAAAATGCGCCGAGCGCAGAATATCAATTGGTTGCACAGCTGGCAGGGCAGATTCCTGCGGTACTGTTGCTGACCGCCACCCCGGAACAACTGGGGCAAGAGAGCCATTTTGCACGCTTGAAACTGTTAGACCCTGAGCGTTTTTATGATTACGCCGCCTTTGTAAAAGAACAGCAACAATATCAACCGGTTGCAGACGCAGTCAATACGCTGTTGAATGATAACGCCTTAAGTGCGGTCGAGCAGAACAGCATTGCCGAGCTGCTGTCCGAGCAAGACGTTGAACCGCTGTTTAAAATTATCAACAGCCAAAGATCCTCCGCTGAACAGCAGACCGCAGCACGGCAGGAGCTGATCGACAATTTAATCGACCGTCACGGCACCAGCCGCGTGCTGTTCCGCAATACCCGTCAGGCGGTGAAAGGCTTCCCGAACCGCACTTTGCACCAAATTAAATTGGAGCTGCCGAAACAGTATCAAAACGCGCTGAAAGTGTGGCATATGTTGGGCGAAGAGGTTGCCGACGACGTGCTGTTCTATCCGGAAATGCTGTTCCAAAAACTCAATCCGAGTGCGGCGTGGTGGGATTTTGATCCGCGCATTGAGTGGCTGATCACTTTCCTGAAAAATCACCGTGATGAAAAAATCCTGCTGATCTGCCAGCACGCCAATACCGCCATGCAGTTGGAGCAAGTGTTGCGTGAAAAAGAGGGGATTCGTGCCGCGGTGTTCCATGAAAAAATGAGCATTGTCGAGCGTGACAAAGCCGCCGCCTATTTTGCGCAGGACGAAGACGGAGCGCAAATTTTGCTCAGTTCGACTATCGGCTCGGAAGGGCGCAACTTCCAGTTCGCCTCCAATTTGGTGCTGTTCAACCTGCCGACCAATCCCGATTTATTGGAACAGTGTATCGGACGCTTGGATCGGATCGGGCAGCAACACGATATTCAAATTTATGTGCCGTTTTTTGCCGACAGCAGCCAACAACTGTTGGCGCAATGGTATCACGACGGCTTGAATGCCTTTGAAGAAACTTGCCCGATGGCGGCGGCGATTTTTGCGCAGCAGAAAGTGCGGTTGCAGGCGTTTTTAGCCGAAACGGCGGACAGTAACAACAGCGACGATTTCGCCCAATTTGTCCAATCCACCCGACAACAGCGGGAACAATTGAAACACGAACTGGAGCAGGGGCGCGATCGTTTGTTGGAACTGAACTCTAACGGTGGTGAGAGTGCGCAGCAACTTGCCGCTGCGATTGCCAATGATGATGCCGGCACCGATCTGATTCAATTCAGCCTCAACCTGTTTGATATCATCGGTTTGGAACAGGAAGATTTGGGCGAGAAAAGCATCGTGATCCACCCGACCGGGCATATGCTGGTGCCGGATTTTCCGGGCTTGAAAGAGGACGGCAGCACCGTGACTTTCGACCGCCAATTGGCGTTGGCGCGCGAGGAGTTGGAATTTCTGACTTGGGATCATCCGATGATCCGCAACGGTATTGATTTGATCACCTCCGGCGACATCGGCAAAAGTGCGGTTTCACTACTGATTAACAAAGCCCTGCCAGCCGGTACGTTGTTGTTGGAGCTGATTTATGTGGTGGAAGTGCAAGCGCCGCCGGCATTACAGCTCACGCGTTTCTTGCCGCCGACTCCGATTCGTTTGCTGCTCGACAGCAAAGGCAACGATTTATCGGATAAAGTCGCCGTTAGTGCTTTGCAGAAACAGCTCAAGCCGATCGGTAAAAATATGGCGAATAAAGTGGTGAAAATGACCCGAAGTGCGGTCGAACACGGCTTGCAACAGGGCGAAAAGCTGATCGCTGCCAAAGCGCAACAGCTGATTGACGAGGCGAAACGCAACGCCGAACAGCAACTGAACAGCGAATATCAGCGCCTGACCGCACTTCAGGCGGTGAATAAAAATATCCGCCAAGACGAAGTGACCGCACTTGAACAGCTGCAACAGCAAGCGCTGCAACAGTTGCAACAAGCAAACTGGCGCTTGGATTGCTTGCGCGTGATTGTCAGCAATAAGGAATAGCAACAAGGAACGAGAATGGCATTAATTCATTACGATCCGCCGACCGAGCCGTGGTTAGATATTGTTTATCAAGACAACTATCTGGCGGCGATCAACAAAGCGAGCGGCTTACTGTCCGTGCCGGGCAACCGTCCGGAATATCTCGACAGTGCCACCACGCGCGTGCGGCAAAAATTCGGTTTTGCCGAAGCGGTGCACCGTTTGGATATGGCGACCAGCGGCATTATTCTGTTCGCCCTCAGCAAAAAAGCCGAGCAGGAACTGAAACGCCAATTCCGCGAGCGCGAAACCAAAAAGCACTATCAGGCGTTGGTGTGGGGACACCCCGAAGCCGACAGCGGTTTTATCAATCTGCCGCTGATTTGCGATTGGGAAAACCGCCCGCGCCAGAAAATTTGCTACGAGCGCGGCAAAAGAGCGGTCACCCATTACGAGGTGCTGGCACGCTACCCGAACAACAGCGCACGGGTGCGCCTGACGCCGATCACCGGACGCTCACACCAGTTGCGCGTGCATATGCTGGCGCTCGGACACCCGATTCTCGGCGACAAATTCTACTCCCACCCCGCCGCCAAAGCCCTTGCGCCGCGTTTGTGCCTGCACGCCGAATCGCTGACCGTCACCCACCCGATTAACGGCGGCGAAATCACTTTTTCGGCAAAGGCGGAGTTTTAATCGGGAGTGAAAGTGCGGTTGCTTGATTGAATCTTAGCTAAAATTATACTCACCTTGTATAATTATACTTTTCAAGTATAATTTTAGCTGATTCCGACTGATTGGGGGTTTTATGCCGATTCAAGATCCACTCTATTTTCACCGCACTGAGCTGGCGGAAACACTACTGGCGAATTTTAAAGCCGGCATTTCCCACGCCTTTACCCTGTTTGCGCCACGCCGCATGGGCAAAACCCAGTTTTTACTGAATGATGTGGCGCAGTTGGCGGATAAACAGGGATTTCGCGTGTTCTATTTCAGTTTTATGGATAGCGACAATGATTTTCGCGGTGCATTGCAAGCGTTTGCCGACAATAAAAATAGCGCAGTCAAAAACTGGCTGTCGTCAGTCAAAGGGATTTCGATTGCCGGTAGCGGTGTCGAGTTGGAATCTGATAAACCGACGGAAGCGATTAGCCGGATTATTGCGCGCTTGGCGGAAGGGAAAAAGCCGATTTTATTACTGCTAGACGAAATTCAAGAGCTGGCGCGTGGTACGAAAAATCAGGAAGTGATCGGTTCGTTGCGCACCGGTTTGGATCTGTATCGTAATAAAATCAAAGTGATTTTCACCGGCTCGTCCACCAACGGTTTGCGTGCGATGTTTAACGATGGCAAAGCACCGTTTTTCCATTTTTCCCACCAGATTGATTTTCCGCCGTTGGGGCGTGATTTTACCGATTTTCTAGCCGATATTTATCGGCAAAGAACCCAAAAAACGATTGATAAAACCGCACTTTACCGCATTTTTGAACGGTTGAACCATACACCGATGTATCTGCGCTTGATTATCGAAGATATGATTATCAACCCTGCTTTGAGCCTTGCACAGGCCGCAGAAATGCGGATTGCTCAAAGCGGCACGGGCGCAGATTACCACAAATGGTGGCAAGATTTGACGGCGTTGGATCAACAACTGTTATTGGTGGTGGCGCAGGGAGAAACCGCACTTTATAGCGAGCGCAATCGGCGTGAATTAGCGACGAAATTGGGTGTGGCAGAGGTGAAAACCTCGTCGATTCAGGGCAGCTTGCGCAAATTGGAAAATCGAGAATTGCTGACCAAAGATACCAAAAATAAGCAGGCGATTAACGAAAGCGCGTTTAAAACATGGTTGTTGGATCAAGCGCTTAGTCAAAATTAGCTAAAATTATACTCATCTTATATAATTATACTTTCTTCGTATAATTTTCGCTAAAATCACATAAAAGTGCGGTTTTGCCTTGTGATCTGACCCCCAAAAGTTGGACTGTTTAATGAAAGAATTGGGTTCGATATTGTATCGGACTTAATCCTTTTAATCTTACTTGAATTCGTTCTGCATTGTAATACTGAATATATTGATGAACCGCCTGTTCAATTTCATCAACCGTATCAAACTGTCGCACATAAAAACATTCTGTTTTCAGCCTGCCGAAAAAACTTTCCATCGCGCCATTGTCCAAGCAGTTGCCCTTTCTCGACATACTGATTTGAATCCGATTCGCCGCCAATATGTTGCGATAAGACGGCATTTGGTAC